>NZ_JADPKY010000185.1 GCF_023074185.1 Bradyrhizobium sp. 132
CTCGATCTTCACAAACTGGCGCCGCAGATGCGACCAGCAGAAGGCGAGCGTCCCGGACAGGGCGTCCGCACGCGTCTCTCGGGTCATGGTCTTGTAAGCTGATAGCCGTCGCAGTGGATGATGCCGCGATAGCCCTCAAGCAGCCGCAAGCCATGAACGGCGCCGCGGCCCGGTGCATAGGCATAGACCACCCCAGGCGGATCAGGTCCGGCCCAAGGCCTGTCATCGCGTGACAGCGCCCAGAAGTAGCCGGTTTTCGTCCTGCCGCGTCCCGGATCCAGGACCGGTGCCGGGGTCTCATCGACACAGAGCTTCGAGGAGGCGAGCAGAAGCTGGCGCAGACGATGCCACAAGGGCTTCAATTCCTGGGCGGCATAGCCGACCCAGAAGGCGAGCGTGGAACGGTCGATGGCGATACCGTGCGTCGCCAGCATCTGCGCCTGGCGGTAAAGCGGCAAATGCCAATGATACTTGGCGTCGATCACATGCGCGACCAGTCGCTCGGTAGGCAATCCTCCCCTGATCAGTCGCTCGGGCGCGGCGTGCTGGAGGACGACGCCATGACAGGCGCGGCAGGCCAGCTTGGGCCGGCGGGTGACGATGACGCGATACTGCGCCGGCACGACGTCCAGCCTCTGGCTCTCATCGTGGCCGATCTCAAAGAGATCGCCTTTGCAGGACGGACAGCAGGTTGCAGCGGGCATCAGGGTCTCGACGACGCGCGGCAAATGCTCCGGAAGCTGACCACGGTTGGTTCTACGCTCCGCCGATCTCTTCTCGGAGGTTCTGGGATTGACCCGATCCTCGGCTGCTTCGAGAGCTGCGACCGCCTCTTCGATGTCCTCCAGAACAAGCTGCAGCTGATCAGCATCCAGCTTTTCCGAGGATCGACCGAACTGCGCATCTTTTGCAAGCTTGAGCAACCGCTCGAGCCTGGCGCAGCGATCCAGAAGAGCCGCGGCAAAGGCGCGCAATTCGGCGGGATCGCTCGGCAGCTCATCGGGCAAATCACTCATTGGCCCGAGCTTGCCATGCTTCGCG
>NZ_JADPKY010000148.1 GCF_023074185.1 Bradyrhizobium sp. 132
CTATGAGGCGCCGCGGGGCGAGATCGAGATCGCGCTGGCGCAGATCTGGGCCGAGCTTCTGGGCCTGGAACGTGTCGGCCGGCACGACAACTTCTTCGAACTGGGCGGCCACTCGCTGCTCGCGGTGCGGTTGTTGAGCCGGGTCTCGCAGGTTGTTGGCGTCGCCCTGCCGCTGAGCACGCTGTTTGCGAAACCGGTGCTGGCCGATCTGGCCGCGAGCCTCGTGGATGAGTTGAGCCGCTCCGGTCCACAAGAGCTGCCGGCCATTGTGGCTGTGTCGCGCGAAGAGCCGCTTGCGCTGTCCTTTGCGCAGGAGCGGCTGTGGTTTTTGGCGCAGCTGGATGAGGGCGGCAGGAGCTATCACATGCTGCTGGCATGGCGGTTGCGGGGTGAGCTCGACCGCACCGCATGGCAGCGCAGCCTCGACCGGTTGTTGGCGCGTCATGAGGCGCTGCGGAGTGTCTTTGTCGCGCCGGAGGGCAAGCCCTGGGTTGAAGTTCTGCCGCCGGGTGCGGGGCTGCCGGTTGTGGAGCGCGATCTTCGCGACAGGCCGGAAGCCGAGGCGGCGCGGTTGGATCTGTGCTATGAAGAGGCACGCACGCCCTTCGATCTTGCGCGCGGCCCGCTGATCCGGGCGTGTCTGATCCGGATGTCGGATGATGAGCACGTCTTCCTGCTGACCCAGCATCACATTGTCTCCGACGGTTGGTCGATCGGCGTATTGGCGCGTGAGCTCAGTCACCTGTACCGCACGTTTGTGGCTGGACAAGAGGACCCGCTGCCGCCGCTTGCGATCCAGTATCCGGACTATGCCGCCTGGCAACGGCAGTGGCTGTCGGGCGAGCGGCTCTCGATCCAGGCGGAGTATTGGCGCAGCAACCTGTCGGGCGCACCGGCCCGTCTGGCCTTGCGGACCGACCGGCCGCGGCCGGCACAGCAGTCGTTTGCCGGGGCCGGTGTGGCGGTCGTGATCGATGCGGATCTGACGCGGGGCTTGCGGCGGCTGAGCCAGCAGCATGGCACGACCTTGTTCATGACGGT
>NZ_JADPKY010000095.1 GCF_023074185.1 Bradyrhizobium sp. 132
GGCCAAGCTTTGCTATATGGGCCACGCCACCATGGAGAACCGGCATGGGCTGGCGGTGGCCGGCAGGGTCACGCATGCCAATGGCACCGCCGAACGCCGGGCTGCGGAGGTCATGCTGAAGGCGAGACGCAAAGCCGCAGGTCGCCGCATCACGGCTGGTGAGGACAAGGCATACGATACGGCCGATCATGTCGCCAACCTTCGCGCCATCGGCGTGACGCCGCATGTGACACAGAACCAGGCCATCACCAAAACCGGCAAGAACCGTAACAGCGCGATCGACGAACGAACCACGCGGCATCCGGGATACGGCATGTCGCAATCGCGCCGGGCGATGGTCGAGTGCATTTTCGGATGGGGCAAGCAGCATGGCACCATGCGCAAGACCAAACATCGGGGCATCGCTCGCGTCGCCGCCGACTTCCTGCTTAATCTGATCGCCTATAACCTGATCCGAATTCCCAAACTGCTCGCCGCATAGCCACCCCGCGCCGGGGCACACTCAATAACAAGCTAGAAATTACATCCAACTCTACCGCGCCGCTCCAAAAACGACCGGCGGAAAAATGAAAATTCTCCATTTCAAGGTTTTTCAGCAGACTGCTAGGTGGTGGCGATCGTGAAAGGTGATGGGCATTGACGCAGCACCGGGCGAAAAACCGCTGAACCACGCCAACCTATTGATTGGGCGTGCGGTTACAGGTCTGCAACAGTCAAATTTGCCTGTCGCGCCTCACGTCATCAAAACTGCGCACCGATTTTTCTGCAATGTCAGCGGCTTGAGGCCATAGGGAGCGAGTACCGCAATCATCAGCGGTTTTTTCCCAAGAGCGTGCATGACCACCAACCTCATCTAAATGTCTGATTTCACACCCGTTTTCGATTGGCCCCCGGTCGCTCTTGTCGCTGGCCGTCAAGATAGAGCCAATGCCTGCACATCCGACGCCGCAGTCGGTTTCCTAAGGGAGTGGTGCAATCTTGCCGCGGTGAGGCACAACACCGGATGGCGGGGCGCCTGGACCTGAGAAGCGTAGCTCGTGAACCACGCCGGCGGGATGCGTAGCGCCGGGCAGCTGACACTCAGGATCTTCCGTACGCTGCACGTTCGCGACATGGGCGGGTTTAATCGGCGGCTGGTGTATCCAGAGGTCGGGGTGGTGTGACCGCTTTTAGAGATGCTGGGAGGGCTTCATGAAGATGAATGACGTCGGCTTCGTCCAAAGCTGGTAGCAGCCGGCTATCAATGTCAAAATTGCTAGCGGGCCAGATTTGACGAATGTCGACACCGTCGTAGCCCAGCGGGACCTTCATCACGCTACTGCTGACCGCGTGAAAGCACAATTTTCCGATCACCATGGTAGTGACTTGCGTATTGCATTTATGCGGTCGAGGCGCCTCGTTTGGAGATGAAACCATTTGCAGACCGAAGTGCCTACTCCAGTGATCCTCTGGGTTCGTTCCGATGTATTGGGCGATCCAGATGCGCCATGTATCAAACGGAGGAGGGTTGAACGATCCTCTCGTGGCACATTTCAAGGTCAGTAAATTCGAGGGGGATCGTGATCAGGCAGAAAAGGGACGCGAGGAGCCACTGATCAAACGGAGTTAAGAGACAAGGCTTTCCCGTCACTAGACGGGACAAAGTGTAGATGTTGGCTTGTTCGAGCCGACTCATCCACCCCGTATTGCACATCAAGCAAGTATTGCGCGGCTTTCTGGATCCTGAGTGTCCCTGCCGGATCTTCTCCCTCCGCGCCGGTCTAGCTCCTTCGTATTTGAAAGTTAGTATTTCTCCGACGGTTTCGACGTGGTGACTAGCTTTCGGCGGCAAGTACGTATCCAACCATTCTGGCCAAATATGTCCTTTGGTAGCAGGCGTGCCGTCGCAAAAGACACAGCGCTTCTGAGGCTTCGACATGGTCTACCAGGACGATTGCAGAGCCGGATCAGATCTTAGCCGATTCATAAGTCGCCCTCTTTGCGCAGGCGCGCCAGTTTCGGAAGAAGCCGGGCGATCTCCGAATTGATTTTGGTCGTATATGCTTGTCGTCTTTGGTGCACATCGTTTGCGCTACTGGAAAATGTGACGCCGTCAATGAGTTTTTGAGGGTCTTTGGTTCCTCCTGGACGCCGCAGCGCTATATCGAGTGTCGCAATGTGTCGCGTGAGGAGTCCGGTCAATTCGATGATCGATTGTTCAAAAGCCATCCTCTCCTCATGCGCTGATTGGAATTGCCAGCGCTTCGTGTCCGCAATTTCCCACTCCGCTGTCGTTGCCACAAGGTCTTTCCTTGCGTTCTCCAACATAGGCGCGATGGTTGTGGCGGCTAACGGACTAATTGGTTGCGCCTGCCGCAACTCGTCAATGATCGTCGTTGATCGCGCAATCTGGTTTAATTTAAGCGATAGCCGAATTTCGTTTTCCAAAACAGAAGCGAGATCATGCAAAACGCCGTAGCTCTGGATCGCACTTTGCCGATCGGAAATAGCGCGTTGCTCAGCAAGCTGTGACTGTACGGCAACCCAGGCGGCGAACGCAGCACCAAGCGTTATCATTCCGCTGATCAGGTTGCCGGCAAAGCCGAGCCAATCCGTCAGCTTGGGAGGTTCGGCTGCGAAGGTAAGTGGCAGACCGATGCTGATCAGGCCAATGAGAGTTGTTGAGAGTGCCAATAGCGCAATCGGTGTCAAACCAGGAAGGTTAGTTGAGTTCATCGGACAACCTTAATCCCGACGCTTAAGACGATTCTTCTCGTGCTGGGGTTCTACCACAGCGCACCATTTCCTGAGAAACAGTAAGGGGTCGAAACAACCGGGATCGACTCGGCCAGATCCTTTGACCCGCCGCGACTCAGCTTCGGCAGCGCCAGCATCAGTTGGTCGGCCTAGCTCGCCAGCCGTTTTCCTGATGAGGAATAGTGGCAGTGATGTCGACGTCTCTGCCCGCGGACTGGCGCCATGCCGCGACACCGAAGCATAGGGTCAGCGTCAACGCAGTCCCCAGCAGCAGCACGGACAAAAACTGGCTCACGCGCATCCCCACAACCAGAACATGGTGAGGCAGCGAGCACGCATAGGCGATTCGAAAAATGCAGGCCGACTGACCTAGAGACAGTTTTCCCCAGGTTGTAAAATAGTGGATTGGCACCTTCGACCTCGGACCGGCCGCGACTCAGGAGCGGCCTGCGCTGGCGCAATCTTGCGCTTTGTGGAGGCGAGCATGGGAGCGACGCTGTACAGGATCACTGACGAGACTGCGACCCGGATGATGGAGGGCTTGCGCGTCGGGAAGACGCCGAGAATGTTCGCGATAACTCCAGCGCGATTGGAAGCCTATCTTCAAACCCATCCAGACTATGCCGCGGAAGCGCGGCCTTTAATCGCAGCCAACGCGAAGGCCGCTGAACTTCGCAAATCGGCCGGAAAGCGTGACAAGACGCATTGCAGCCGGGGTCATCCATTCACACCTGAGAACACTCGCCTCCGAAAAGCTGCAAACGATCCGCGCCGCGAATGCAAAATTTGCGAGCGAGAACGCGCGGTGCATGGCAACTCGATGCTGCCACAAAGCGCAGATCGAGTGCGCGAATTGCTCAAGAAAAACGCTCGGATAGGCAGCTTCACTTCAGCCGGCCTTACCGGGTACATCATGTCACACCGAACGTTTTTACGGCTCCGACGAGAGGACCATGAAATCGATATGCTCGCTGTCAAGATCATCGAAGATTCTCGATCGCGCGCACTTCGCACGCGATGGCTGCGAGTCCGCAATGAAGCGAAGCGTGAGCAGAGCAACGATTACTATTCTATCCGCGCCATGCTGCCAGCGACCTTCCCCGATAAGGACGATGTTGTCAGCGCGATCTTCGAGGATCTGCTGACCGGAGCCTTGAGGCGTGAAGACGTTAGAGCCCGCGTCAAATCCTACGTGGCCTCGCACAACAAGATGTTCCCGACCAAGTACGCCAAGTTCGGCGATAGCCCGCTGGTGTCTTTGGATGAGTCCCTGTTCGACAACGGAAGCGGGACACGAGGCGACATTGTCACCCGGGGCCTTTGGGACTAACGCGGCCAGCAACCGCGCGGGAGACTGTCTTAACGCGACAACGGACTTTCCGGCGCCCTAATGCAGGACCCGCGCGGCCTCGGCGACCTGGACCCTTTGTTTCAGGTCTTCAAGCTCGTCCATCGCGTCCAGCAATCTGACCAGCTCGCGCGCGATATGCTTCAAACTGGGCCTTGGGCGTCTGAGAATACGAGCTCGTTGTGCCATCGGTGCACGCCTCCATGCTTGGGAGGTCTCTATGGCAAGAAGCGCGCCAAGGCGCCCCGAAAGGGGATAGACAAAATTCACCAAATCATGATGGGGTGTCCGTGGGCCTTAGAACCTGGACCTTGAGAAGGCGATGCCGCTTGGCAGCGGGATCGACCTGCGCGACGAGCCTTGGCGGGCTTTTAGCGCGATGGCTGCACCTTGGCGGGTGCGCTGACCTGGCTGTGACGTATCACGGCCGGGGTGGCGTAGCAATGCCGAGGGCCGCCAAGCCTGCGGCTGATGTCCAAGGGGAAACCCCAAAGGCTACGCCGCGAGTCCTCAAGGACCCCGGCTTTGCCGTCCGTCACGGCAAGCGGCCCTTAGAAGCCAAACCTTGAGCACCACCACCATGAAACTCACCGTAGAACGGCCCGCGGAGTCCGCTGGTGAGCTTTACCGTCGAACCTACAATTTCCTCCGAGCAGTTCTTCCAGGCGCTGGGGCGACTCCGCAGGGAGGCGCAGGACGAGATTGAACGGCTGCTGGCCTTCCTCGACCGTACCGAACCTGATCCGGACCAGGAGCCATCCCTCGGCAGCCTCGGAGAGCATCACACCGACCAAACGCGATGGGCAGCCGGTGATCGGAGCGATCTCGAGCAGGATCCCGCCGAATCCGGCATCGGCGATCTTGACGGCTTGCTCGAGCAGGTTGGTTCGCAGGACTGGCAGCAAGGGGCGATGGCATGAGCAACATCCTCACGTTCCCGCGCATGCTTCCTGCATCGAACATCGGCGAACTGCACAACATCTCGTTCGGTAACGGCCGGGCCAGGCCGCGCGCGAACATGCACACCTTCGTGTTTCGCAGCTATGACCTGATCGTGGCCTCGTCAGAGGCGGACCTGATCCGCGATGTGCGCCGCGACACCCGGAAGGCGGCGACCAAGCTGAACGGGATCCGCCAGCAGATCCTGCGGGATCGCGAGCATGCCGCAGCCCGCGACGACCAGCTCACCAGGGCGGAAGCCAAGCTGAGCGCCGCGCTCGCCGCGGTGCAGTCCGTCCGATCGGCGGAGGGCTGAGCTATGGCGAAAGCAAAGAAGGAGTCCACCGGCCGGACGGTCACCCGACGCCGCAACACCGCCAGACGGCTCAGCAAGCGCAGGGAAAGCCCCATCGGGCGACTGAGCACGGACGGCGCCAGCAGCCCGCGCAACATCAACAGGCGCCTGCAATGGCTGGCGGTCGAGTGGAGGCTCGATGCGCCGCCCAGGGTTGGCCGGACTCTGTCAGAAGCCGTTGCCGACTACTGCCAGCGTCACCGCATCAGCTTCGACTGGATGCTTGGCGGCTGTCTGATCGGCCTCAAGAAGATGGTCGACGAGCGCCGCGGTCGAGAGACGCAGATGCCGACCGCCGAGCAGATCGGAGCGAGATATGCTCAACTCTCACCCGAGGATCAGGCCATTGTGACGGCCAAGATCAAGCGCATCCTAGCGGCGCGTGACCAATGAAGCGCCGGCGCCGAATGCACCGAAAGCGCGACCGGCAGCGGCTGATGACGCACCGCCGGCGGCTGAAATTCCGGTAATTCACAGGTAGCGGCGCTTGCTTCGGCGCCGGTACCACTTCAATCTGACGCGAATCTCAAGAGGCGAAAATGAAATACGACGGAGCGGTCGACCGGGCCGCGAAAGAGATCGCCGCCGCTGTCGACAAAATGGTGGCGACACTCCCGGAAGAGGTCGCGCCGCATATGGCTATCGCGCGGCTCGTTGGGAAATTAGCGAAGGCACAAACCCAACGTATGCAGTGGGTGATGGAAGATCCATTGGTGCGAGACGCCTATGAGGCCTCGTTTGCGCAAATTCCTGCGACCCCCGGACTGACGTATGATGGTAAAATTCGAGAGGCGCATCAGCGAGCGAGCGCGCCGAAGGTTAGAAACTCGCACCCGACAACAACAGAACTGCACCGATTGCCATAAGTAGAATGCCCGGCCAGTTTGCGCCAAGCCCCAGGAATCGCACGCCGCGCCTTGAGGGCTCGAGAGTGTCGGGAACCGGTCCGGAAGAACGTGGGCGGCTGAGCGATCCCCACCAAATAGCAGTGCGCGCCATACACAAGATGCCGCCGAAAACGAGCAGCGCGCCGAACACCAGCAGGATATTGCTCATAACCCGAAACTCCCGGGTTCGTGGTCGCCCCGATCACAACCTCCCTCAACGCGCGCGGCACTTTAAAGGTCCTAGGCGTCACCGGCGCGTCGCCGATTGCTTTTTCCCCGTGGCCGGAGTCTGATCGCCGCCATGGGGCGGCATCAGCACGACATCGACGAGCTCGCGCGCATGGAGCGCATCTGCCTGGAGTTGGCGGCCGGCGCCGCTATGCCGGAGGAGAGGGCGGGGCTCGAGTTCATGGCGGGCAACTACCGCGCCGCGATTCTGGACATCAAAGCTGGCAACGCGTTTGCAGACACAGTGCAGACACAAGGCTTTTTCAGTCGATCCGAGATTTGCCGCAACCTATTGATTTTGCTTGGTGAGCGCGCTGGGGCTCGAACCCAGGACCCCGTGATTAAAAGTCACGTGCTCTACCGGCTGAGCTACGCGCTCCCATGGCCGCTGATGGCTTCAAAGAGATCGCCATCGTGTTCGGACATTCGAGAAGCATGTCTTGCTGCTACGCTCTACTTGCGTCGCGGGGAAAACCGGCTGTTCTCCGGATCATGCTTTCGGCCCGCGCTGTGTAGGGGGATGGGGCGCGGAGGTCAATAGCAGGGGTGGCTGCCAAAACCCGCGGCAGAAGTCGGGATTTGCTCGCCGTTTCCGTGGTTTAAGTCGGGAATTTTCACCTTGATTGGCGGACAGTCATCCACGCCGAAGAGCGAGGATGGCTTACCGGCCGAGGGCCTCGCCCGCGCCGCGAGGTCGTCTCGCCGTCAGTTCGCTTCGCGCCGGACCTCGTTCGGCAACGGCTGCGGCGTGCCGGCGGGGGTCGGCAGCGCGACGGGGCGGAGCCCGATCAGCTCGGCGGTGCGGATCGCGCTGTCGCGCCAGAACTGGAACGAGTTGATGCGGCTGAGCTCGAGGATGGCGATGGCGACCGCTGCCAGGAACGGCAGGCTCTGCAGCACCAGCACGCCCGCGAAGATGTAGATCTCGGTGATCTGGCGATAGCTGTTGGAGGCGACCAGCACGCCGGCGCCGATCAGGAGCAGGGCGCCGATCACGGCCTCCCAGAACGCCTGGAACTCTATCGACATCCGGGACAGGCCACCCTTGGAGGTGCGCGCGAACGCGATGTGCTCGGTGATCAGTCCTTGCGCGACCGCGCGCGACACCGTCCATTGCACGCTCATTGCCGCGATCATGGCGCCCAGCATCTGGCCGGGCTTGATCGCGACGCGCGCACGGTACATCGACAAAAAGTGCGCGAGCGAGACGATGAAGGCGCCGATGATCGGCAGCGTCAAAATCTTGTCGGGGATGGCGATGTCGGCGAAGGCCACGATCGGCACCCAGATGAGGTTGAGCAGCGCCACGACCACGCCGAGGCTTTCGGCCCCAAGCCAGTTCAGCCAGCCGAGACCATATTCGCGCTTCTGGTCAGCCGTCAGCCGACTCTTTCCGGGCAGGAAGTTCCGCCAGTGCTTCTTGACGATCTGGAGGCCGCCATACGCCCAGCGATGGCGTTGCTTCTTGAAGGCCTCGTAGGTGTCGGGGAGCAGGCCCTGACCGTAGCGGTGGTTCGTGTAGTGCGTGGTCCAGCCGAGCTGCTGGATCGCAAGGCCGAGATCCGAGTCCTCGCAGATCGTATCGCTCGACCAGCCGCCGGCCATGTCCATCGCGGCGCGGCGGATCAGGCACATCGTGCCGTGCACGATGATGGCGTTGGTCTCGTTGCGCTGGACCATGCCGATGTCGAAGAAGCCGGCATACTCGCCGTTCATGAGGTAGTGCATGATCGACAGATCGCCGTCGCGATGTTCCTGCGGCGCCTGCACCAGACCGACGCGCGGGTCGGCGAAGGCGGGCACGAGGTCCTTTAACCAGTCGGGATCGACGACGTAGTCGGCATCGAGGATGCCGATGATCTCGGCATCGACGGCGGTGCGGTCCATCGCGATGCGCAGCGCGCCGGCCTTGAAACCCTGCACCTTCTCCGCGTTGATGAACTTGAAGCGTTCACCGAGCGTGCGGCAATGGTCCTGGATCGGCTGCCAGAAGGCCGGGTCCGGCGTGTTGTTGATGATGACGACGCATTCGTAGTTCGGATAGTTCAGCCGCGACAGTGCATCGAGCGTCTGCTTGAGCATCTCGACGGGCTCGAAATAAGCGGGGATGTGGATCGAGACTTTTGGAAAGTAATTCTCGGGAACGTTCTCGACCGGCTTGCCCTTCGTGAGCAGCCGCTGCGGTGGCCGGCCGAACGCGACGGCGGCGATCTCGTCGATGCGCGCCATCGCAATGAGGACGAGGGGAACAAGCAGGATCATGCCCAGCGTCAGTGCGAAGGCCGAGCCGAAAATGAAATAGTGCCCGTTCCAGAACGCGAACACGGTGGCGGCCCAGGCGCCGACGCCATTGGCGGCAGCCGACAGCAGGAACGCCTGCTTCGCCGTCGGCTGTTCCAGCCGCAGGATCGGCAGCGACAACAGGACACCGACCAGGAGCGCTATACCCATCGACTTCCAATAGTCGGGATTCTCCACCGGGCCGGTCCAGGCGAATTTCGGCTCGCGGCTGGCGTTGAGGATGCCCCAGTACGGACCGACGCCGCCTTCGAAATATTTCCAGGGCTGATCGATGGCTTCGACGATGTTGTATTCCATGCCGATGGCATCGGCGCGGCTGACGAAGTTGCGCAAGGTCAGTGCCTGCTGGAACGGACCGGGGTCGGCATTGCGCAGATTGTAGCCCGCGCTCGGCCAGCCGAACTCGGCGATCACGATGCGCTTGCCGGGGAACAGGTTACGCAACAAATTGTAGCGGTCGACGGCCTGGTCGACCGCCTGGTCCGAGCGGAAATTTTCCCAGTAAGGCAGCACGTGGGCGGCGATGAAATCGACATTGGAGCCCAGGTCGGGGTTGTCGCGCCAGATGTTCCAGATCTCACCGGTCGTCACGGGCACGCGGACCGCGCCCTTGACCTTCTTGATCATCTCGATGAGGTCTTCGACCTTCTGCTCGCCGCGGTAGATCACCTCGTTGCCGACCACGACGCCATTCACGTTGCTGTTCTTGCGGGCGAGCTCAATGGCCGCCTTGATTTCGCGCTCGTTGCGGTCCGGGTCCTTGCCGATCCAGGCGCCGACCGTGACCTTGAGCCCGAACTCGGCGGCAATCGGCGGCACCAACTCGTTGCCTTCCGTCGCGGAGTAAGAGCGGATGGCACGCGTGAGGGTCGAGAGCTTTTTCAGATCGGCACGAATCTTGTCGGGGTCGACGTTGTTGTCGACAGCATGTCCCGGTTCGAACGGCGTATAAGACAGGCTGGGTAACAGGCCCCTAAAGTCCGGCGCAGGTTCCTTGTCGCGCAAGACTCCCCAGAGGCCGGCGTGAAGCGCGGACACAAGCAACAGAACGGCGGCGACAACCCGCATCGCGGCTAAACCAAAAGGGGCTGAGGGGGCAGGGAAGCGGATCCGACCCCGAGATCCGACCAAGTCCGCGGCAAATGGAGCATACCTCTGCCGCGCGGTTTCACAACTGTCATGGCCTCATGACCGTATGAGGGCGTGGCAAATTTCGGAATATGCAGCAGTGCCAATTGCTTCTATCGCCGATCGTTCCTGAACGGAGGCTGAAACAATCGCGGCTATTTCGAGGGCGCCGGTGACGGGCTTGCCGCCGGCGAGGGGCTCGCGGCCGGCTGCGGTTGCGCATTGCCTGATGTCGGCGCGGCGGGCTGCGAGGCCGCGGCGGCCGCCGCCTGCTGCGGCTGGGAGGCCGGGTTGATCCAGCAAGCGTGGACACGGCTGTCCAGGGTCTCGGCGACCTTGGGATCGATCTGGCCGCCAAAGCGGGTCAGGCAGCGGAAGGCGGCCTGGATGTGGCCGCCAGGGCAGCCGAAGCGGTCGTAGAGGTCGAGATGGCGGAATGCGGTATCGAGGTCGTCCCGCCACATCAGCCGTATCACGCGCCGGCCGAGCCAGACGCATTCGGGGTTGCCGGCCGGGCCGCTGATGACCTGGGCTGCTTCGGCGAACTCGTCGGTGCGACGCTGGTTCTGGGCGGCATCCTTGGCGGCGTCGGCGGGCTGGGCGGCTGACTTGCTCTGGTCCGGGGCGGGCGTGCCGCTCTGGGCGGAGGCGCCACCGAGACCGACCATGACGAGAAGGGAAGTAACGGCCAAGGTGGCGGCGAACTGCCGCAGGACCGCATTTCGTAACTCGAACACCCGTTGCCGCATGAATTCCCCAATATATTCACTGACCGTCCGCGCCAGGACCTCGCGGACGCGCCGGTGATGGCGTCCAAATGGGTCTCCAATGCGGCGGAAAAGTCCTTTCGATTCCATGGCCTGAATTTCAAATTTTGTCCAGCAAAGTCACGATCCTAGACCTCTGTCGAACGGCCGCAGGTAAATTCCTCAGGGGAGGGATCGATCCATACCGGAGCCACCCCCTTGGCAGATGGCGTGCGAGCAGGTAATCGACGGCCCTTCGCGGGAGGACGGAACTGATTTCTCTTCGTACGCCACTGGCGCTTCTGCTCGTTTCACTGGGTGCGATTGCTGCCGTGTGGTGGTGGCTTGCCACGCCGATCACGCTCGCGCGCGCCCCGATCGATCCCGCCGACAAGGTTCAGTGCGTTTCCTACGCGCCGTTCCGCGGCGAGCAGTCGCCGCTGAACGCATGGACCCATATCGAGGCCGATCAGATCGAGCAGGACCTGCGCCAGCTCAAGGAGATCACCGACTGTGTCCGCACCTACTCGATGGAGAACGGCCTCGACCAGGTGCCGGCGATCGCCGCCAGGATCGGCGGGCTGAAGTTGCTGCAGGGGATCTGGCTCTCCAGCAACCGCACCAAGAATTTTGAGCAGGCCGCGCTCGCCGTCCGCCTTTCCAAGGATTTCCCCGGCATCATCACCAGCATCATCGTCGGCAACGAGGTGCTGCTGCGTGGCGAGATGACGACCGCGGACCTCGTCTCCATCATCCGCTCGGTGAAGGCGCAAGTCAGCGTGCCCGTCACCTATGCCGACGTCTGGGAGTTCTGGCTGAAGAACCGCGAGGTCTATGACGCCGTCGACTTCGTCACGATCCACATCCTGCCCTATTGGGAGGATTTCCCGGTCAAGGCGAAATTCGCCGCCGCCCATGTCGAGGCGATCCGCGAGCGCATGGCAGTCGCGTTTCCCGGCAAGGAGATATTGATCGGCGAAACCGGCTGGCCGAGCGAGGGGCGCATGCGCGAAGGCGCGCTGCCGTCGCGCACCAACCAGGCGCGCGTCGTCTCCGAGATTTTGACCCTCGCGAAAGCGCAGAAATTCCGCGTCAATCTGATCGAGTCCTACGACCAGCCGTGGAAGCGCAAGCTGGAGGGCACTGTCGGCGGCTATTGGGGGCTCTATGACTCGGTGCACCGCAGCCTCAAATACCCGCCTGGCGAGCCGATCAGCAATTTCCCGTACTGGAAATGGTACATGGGCGCGGGCATGGGCCTCTGCGTGCTGGTGTTCGCGGTCGCCGGCCTGACGTTGCGGCGCAGGCCCTGGACGCCGCGCTTCTCGGCCTGGCTCGGTGTGGCGATCTCGGCGACCTCAGCGGGCATCCTGCTCGGGATCGGCGCCGACAAGATGTACTATGAGAGCTACGGCATCGGCGGCTGGCTGCTGTGGGGCGCGCTGCTCGCGGCCGGCATCCTGTCGCCGATCTTCTGCGCGCAGGCGATGGTGATCGGCCGCAGTCTTCCGACCTTTCTCGATCTGCTGGGCCCGCGCGAGGGCCGGAAATGGTCGAAGCTCACCGCCGTGCTGGGCCTCACGCTGGCGGTGACTGCGGTGATCGCGGCGCAGACCGCGCTCGGCTTCGTGTTCGATCCGCGCTACAAGGATTTCCCCTACGCCTCGCTGACGATGGCGGTGGTGCCGTTCGCGCTGTTGATGCTGAACCGGCCGCAGATCGGCCAGCGTCCGATCGCGGAATCGGTATTCGCGGGCGTGCTGACGCTGTCGGCCGCGTACGTGCTCGTCAACGAGAGCCGCGACAACTGGCAGTCGCTGTGGACCTGTGCGATCTATTTGTTGTTCGCGCTCACGATGTGGCGGGCGCGGGCCGAGCAAATCCAAGAATGAACAGGCCGATCGCCAGGCCCGACAGCACGACATTGTAGAGCACGATGCCGAGGCCGGCGGCGATGATGCCGACGGTCAGCAGCACGATCGACGGCCGCATCAGATTCAGCGTCGCTACCACCAGCGCGACGATGCCGAACACCGAATTCTTGAACAGCACAGTCGAGACCGAGCGCGCCTTGCAGATCAGCGTCTGAAGTCCGGCGTCGCAGGCGAGCCCGACGGTCGAGAACTCGATGCCGAGATAGCGCAAGTAGAGGGCATAGCCGACGGAGGCGAAGCCGACGACGATCAGGAACTGCACCTGGTAGGGCGTGAGGCGGAAGGGCTTTTTTGTCATGGCCGCAATATGGTCGGGATGAAGGGAGGGGGCAACAGGGCAGGTGGAAGTTTCTGCCTATCGTGGCGCAACTGCGCGCCATTGTGGCGGTGTGCAAGTCATCCACGCTCAGGTAGCGGAGCATGACGCAACGATTTTCCACTGACGGCGATTATTGACGCCTGCCGCAGTCCACAAGGCTTATCGCCTGAAGAACGACGACAACATCGATCCCGCTGACGCCGGCGCCGTCTCCGGCTTCGCCTGTGCGGCTGGCTGCGGAGCCGCAGGAGCAGGCGCGGGCTCCTCTCGCTTCGAGGAGCGTTTTGAGGAATAGCTGTGGCGGCGCTTGTCCGGTTTGGCGGCGGGCGCGGGCGCCGAGGCGGTGTCGGCTTGCGGCACCGAGTCCTGGGTCTTGTCGGAGTTCTTCTCTTGAACTCGATCCTGAGTCTTCTCTTGTCCCTTTTCCTGCCCGCCGCGCATTGACAGCCGCTGGCCGTCGAACACGGTGGTCTCGCAGTGGCGGTCGTTTTCGGCGAGGCCTGCGCAGAGCTTGGCTGCTGCGGCGGCGTTGATCAGCGGGCCGGCTCCCAAGCGAAGCTGCATGCCGAGGCCGGTGTTGCCTTCCTTGATCATGATGATCGGCCGCAGCGCCGCGATCTCCGGATTGGATTTGCTCAGCCCGCGCCAGAGTGCACGCAGGCCGTCGACCGAGTTCGCGCCACCGAGATCAATCGCAAAGCGCGTCTGCTGGACCGCAATCGCAGGAGCCTCGCTCTCGGCGGCCTCCGGCGGCTTCGCTGCCACAGCAGCGACTTCGATCGGAGCGGGCGCCGGGTCGGGCTTCTTCTCGGCAGCCTTCTCAGTTCCCTCGGGCTGCACCAGTTTTGATGCGGCCGGATCGGGCGGCGCCATGATCGACTTGGACGGCACCAGCGGAAGCATCGGCGGTGTCGAGGTCGTCAGCGGCGCGTGCGACAGGAGCGAGGCGGCGGCCGCGCTCTGCGTCGGCGGGCCCGACGGCTCCTTTGCGCTGTCTTTCGGCGCGTCCTTGGCAACTTCGGTGCGCGGCTTGTCGCTGACTGGTGCTGGTGTCGATGCGACCGGCGCGACGCTGGGCGCCGGCGGCCCGACCAAAGCTGGCGCGTCCTGCGGCTTCGCAGCGGACGCCTGCGGCGGCGTGGTCGTCTGCCTGGCGATGGCGCCGGTGACAGAATCGAGCCCTTGCTCCAGCACGGTGACGCGCGAATAGAGCCGGTCGCGATCG
Organism: Bradyrhizobium sp. 132; assembly: GCF_023074185.1. Taxonomy (GTDB): domain Bacteria; phylum Pseudomonadota; class Alphaproteobacteria; order Rhizobiales; family Xanthobacteraceae; genus Bradyrhizobium. The sequence continues at coordinate 14,147 of NZ_JADPKY010000095.1, forward strand.
GTGTTCAGTGTCTCGATGGCAGAGGCGAGGCGGCGGGCCTCGTTCTGGCTCTCCTTGGTCAGCATCTGGAGCCGGTCGGCCTGGTGCGCGAGATCGGCCGACGCAACCTGGTCGCGCCGCCAGCCGAGCTGGGCCTGGTTGGCGAACACGGCAATCACCACGGCGCTGACGGCCGCCACGCCCCACGAGCCCAGCCGCCACATCATGCTGCGATCGAACGAACTCTCCTCGGCCACAAGTCCGGAGAACAGCCCGCCGGTCTCCTTGGTGCCGAAGGCATCCGCCAGTGGGTCGGAATCCTTTGCCATGTACGTTTAAGCGCCCAGCCCTGTCCGGCTTCCCCGAATCAATCAGGGAACATTAACAGGAAAACCTTGTCGCACTTGAATTCCGGGCGATTGCGGGGGTAGCAAGGCGATAGCTCATGACGGCATCGACCTGCCGCCGCCAACTGATTCGGCCGTATCTGACAGGATTTTCGATGACCGCCCGTTCCAGCCTCACGATCGTGCTCGCCGCCGGCGAAGGCACGCGCATGCGATCGAGCCTGCCGAAAGTGCTGCATCCGGTCGCGCACCAGAGCCTGCTCGCCCACGTGCTCGCCGCCGCACCCGAGGGAACCGGCACCTCGCTCGCGGTCGTGATCGGACCCGACCATCAGGCGGTGGCGGACGAAGCAAAGCGCATCCGCCCCGACGCGCTCACCTTCGTGCAAGGCGAACGGCTCGGCACCGCGCATGCAGTGCTGGCGGCGCGTGATGCCATTGTGCGGGGTGTCGACGATCTGCTGATCGCGTTCGGCGACACGCCGCTGATCTCGGCCGAGACCTTCGCGCGGCTGCGCGCGCCGCTCGCCAAGGACGCGGCGATCGCCGCGCTCGGCTTTCGCGCCGCCGATCCCACCGGCTATGGCCGCCTCATCGTCGAGGGCGACCGCCTGGTCGCGATCCGCGAGCAGGCCGATGCCGGCGCAGAGGAGCGCAAGATCGATCTGTGCAACGCCGGCGTGATGGCGATCGACGGACGCCGCGCGCTGGCGATCCTCGACAAGATCGGCAATGCGAATTCCAAGGGCGAATATTATCTGACCGACGCGGTCGGCATTGTCAGCGAACAGGGATGGGATGCCGTGGTGATCGAAACCAGCGAGGACGAAGTGCGCGGCATCAACACCAAGGCGCAGCTCGCCGAGGCCGAAAGCGTGATGCAGGCACGGCTGCGCAAGGCTGCGATGGAAGCCGGGGTGACGCTGATCGGGCCCGAGACCGTCTTTCTCGCGGCCGACACGGTGTTCGGCAAGGACGTCACCATCGAGCCGTTCGTGGTGATCGGTCCCGGCGTGTCGATCGCCGACGGCACGGTGATCCACTCGTTCTCGCATATCGTGCAGACCACGCTCGGCAGGAACGTTTCGATCGGCCCCTATGCGCGGCTGCGCCCCGGCACCTCGCTCGGCGACGGCGCGCGCATCGGCAATTTCGTGGAGACCAAAGCCGCGACCCTGGAGGCCGGCGTCAAGGTCAACCATCTCTCCTATATTGGCGATGCCACCATCGGTGCCAATTCCAACATCGGCGCCGGCACCATCACCTGCAACTACGACGGCTTCAAGAAGCACAAGACGGTGATCGGGCAGGGTGCCTTCGTCGGCACCAACTCCTCGCTGGTCGCGCCGGTGACGATCGGCAATCGCGCCTATATCGGCTCGGGCTCGGTGATCACGCGCGACGTGCCGGACGATGCCATGGCACTGGAGCGCAGCCCGCAGACTATTAGGGAAGGCGGCGCTGCGCGCTACCGCGAGATCAAGACGCGCAGCAAGAAGCCGGAAAAATGAGCGGCCGAGGGCCGAGTGTTTGCCGTGGTGCTGGGATGGTAAGGCGCACCGCTAGTCGTCGTCGGCGACATCCGAGAACATCGCTCGCTTCAAGCGCCAGCCGCGCGGCCTGGCGCGCTTTGCCGGTTCGCCGGTGGCCTGCGTGGTGAGGACAGGCTTACTTTCCTTGCCTCGCTCCATGGCGCGCTGGGGCGGTGGCCAATGCGCAAGGTGCGTGCCTGTGGTCTCGCTGGCGTGCACGAATGTCGATGACAGACCTTTGCGGTCGGACGAGCCTTTCATGGCCTTATCTCCCGGAGGGGAAATCGTTGGCCAAATTTGTTGACAAGAAGTTAATGGACGCGGTTTAACGCCGGCCAATTCGACGCAGTCGAAGCAGGCGTGACGAGGCGCTGTCTCAATCAGCAATAAATATTGAGTATCTGGTTGCTTAGGAACTTCGCTAAAAACCGAGCGTATCGTTTAGGCGATTTTTCGACGATTTGGGGGATAGTGAGCCGCATGTGCGGGATTGTCGGCATTCTCGGGCGCGAACCGGTTGCAGAGCAACTGGTGGATTCGCTCAAACGTCTTGAATATCGCGGCTACGATTCCGCGGGCGTCGCCACGCTCGAAGGCAAACACCTCGAGCGCCGCCGCGCCGAGGGCAAGTTGAAGAATCTGGAGAAGCGGCTCGAAGCGGAGCCTCTGAAGGGCACGACCGGCATCGGTCATACCCGCTGGGCCACCCACGGCAAGCCGACCGTGAACAACGCCCATCCGCATGCGACCGAGCGCGTCGCTGTCGTCCACAACGGCATCATCGAGAATTTTCGCGAGCTGCGCCAGGAACTCGAGAAGAACGGCGCGGTGTTCCACACCGAGACCGATACCGAGATCGTGCTGCATCTGGTCGACGATCTGCTCACGCGTGGCAACAAGCCGGTCGAGGCGGTAAAGCTGGCACTGGCGCGGCTGCGCGGCGCCTTCGCGCTCGGCTTCATCTTCGCCGGCGACAACGACCTCATGATCGGCGCTCGCAACGGCCCGCCGCTTGCCATCGGCTATGGCGACGGCGAGATGTATCTGGGCTCCGACGCTATCGCGCTCGGCCCGTTCACCGATACGATCAGCTATCTCGAGGATGGCGACTGGGTCGTGCTGACCCGCAACAGCGCTGATATTTTCGACAAGGACGGCCATGCCGTCCAGCGCGACAAGATCAGGCACGCGGCCTCGACGTCGCTGGTCGACAAGGCCAATTACCGCCACTTCATGGCCAAGGAGATCCACGAGCAGCCTGAAGTGGTCGGCCACACGCTGGCGCGCTATGTCGACATGGCGACCGAGCGCGTGTCGTTGCCGGTCAAGCTGCCGTTCGACTTCAAGGACATCCAGCGCATCAACATCACGGCGTGCGGCACCGCGAGCTACGCCGGCTTCGTCGCAAAATACTGGTTCGAGCGCTTCTCGCGCGTGCCGGTCGAGGTCGATGTCGCCTCCGAATTCCGCTATCGCGAGGCGCCCTTGCGCAAGGGCGATCTCGCCATCTTCATCTCGCAATCGGGCGAGACCGCCGACACGTTGGCCGCGCTGCGCTACGCCAAGGCCGAGGGCGTGCACACGGTTGCCGTCGTCAACGTGCCGACCTCGACCATCGCGCGCGAGAGCGAGACCGTGCTGCCAACGCTCGCCGGGCCCGAGATCGGTGTGGCCTCGACCAAGGCCTTCACCTGCCAGCTCATGGTGCTGGCAAATCTTGCGATCGCGGCTGGAAAGGCCCGCGGCGAGCTGTCCGACGAGGACGAGACCAAGCTGGTCCATGGCCTCGTCGAGATCCCGCGTTTGATGACGGATGCCCTCACCACCGAGCCCCAGATCGAGAAGCTCGCACGCGAGATCGCCAAATCGCGTGACGTGCTCTATCTCGGCCGCGGCACCAGCTTCCCGCTCGCGCTCGAAGGCGCGCTGAAGCTGAAGGAGATTTCCTATATTCACGCCGAGGGCTATGCCGCCGGCGAGCTCAAGCACGGCCCGATCGCGCTGATCGACGAGACCATGCCGGTCGTCGTCATCGCGCCTTACGACCGCGTGTTCGAGAAGACGGTTTCAAACATGCAGGAGGTCGCCGCCCGCGGCGGCAACATCATCCTGATGACCGACGCCAAAGGCGCGGAAGAGGCGACCGTCGAGTCCCTCGTCACCATTGTGATGCCTGATATGGCGGCAGCCTTTACGCCGATGGTTTATGCCGTTCCCGTGCAACTGCTCGCCTATCACACGGCTGTCGTCATGGGCACGGACGTCGACCAGCCGCGCAACCTCGCGAAATCGGTGACCGTGGAATAGGCAACCGTGGAATAGGCACAAGGGATAATAGGCACAGGGGATATCGGTCGGTCGCTTCGTGGTCTTCCAAAACCTGCTAGAAGACCCTAGCTTGTGTACTGCGACCGACCTGGAACCCGAATGACCCCCCGCGACGACGCGCCTGCGCCGCTTGATCCCGCGCCGGAACCGCATACCGGCCTGATGGGCCGTTTCCGCAATTATTTCCTCACCGGCCTCGTGGTGACGGGACCGGTTGCGATCACCTTTTATCTGGTTTGGTGGTTCGTCACCTGGGTTGATGGCGTGGTGCGGCCGTTCGTGCCGCTGGCCTATCGGCCTGAAACCTACATGCCGTATGTCATCCCCGGCTGGGGACTGATTGTCGCATTCTTCACGCTGACTCTGGTCGGCTTCCTCGCGGCCAATCTCATCGGCCGGACCCTGGTCGATGTCGGCGAGACCTTCCTTGGCCGGATCCCGGCGGTGCGCGCCATCTACCGCGGCCTGAAGCAGGTATTCGAGACGCTGTTCTCGGGCAAGGGCTCGAGCTTCCGCAAAGTCGGCCTGGTCGAGTTTCCCTCGCCGGGCATGTGGTCGATCGTGCTGATCTCGCAATCGCCGAACGAGGACGTCTCTCGCAGCCTGCCGGGTCAGGAGGAGCACGTCTCGGTGTTCCTGCCGTGCTCGCCGAACCCAACCACCGGCTTCTTCTTCTACGTCCCCAAGAGCAAGATCGTCGAGGTCGACATGAGCACCGAGGATGCCGCGACCCTGATTATGTCGGCTGGCGTGGTGCAGCCGGGCTCTACGCCCGACCCGAAGAAGGCCGCCGCGCTCGCGGGCATGGCGAACGCCGCGCGCATTGCCAACGCCTCGGCGCTCCAGGCCCAGCCTGCGAAGGTGGAGTAGAGCCATTCCTCCCAGGGATGGCCGCCGGTGACGCGGGCGTCCGCGTCCTCTGCTAGTCTCCGGTTGAACTGAGCGCGTCGCTCGGATTCGATCTGGAGTGCATGATGTCCAAAACGACGTCAAAGACCATTGCGATCCTCGCGCCCGGTGCCATGGGCAGCGCTGTGGCCCGCCGCCTTGGCGAGCACGGTGCGCGCGTGCTGACGTCGTTGAAAGGGCGGAGCGAGGCGACGCGCAAGCGCGCGGCGGATGCCGGCATGATCGGCGCCGAGGACGATGAGATCGCCGACGCCGACATTATCCTTTCGATCGTGCCGCCGGGCGAAGCTGTGGCGCTCGCCGAGCTGCTGGCGGGACTGATCGTCCGGCGCGAGAAGAAACCGGTCGTGGTCGATTGCAACGCCGTCAACGTCGATACCGTGATGAGGATCGAGGAGATCATCGGCTCGGCACAGGCGCCATTCGTCGATGCCGGCATCATCGGATTCCCGCCGCAGCCCGGCGGCAAGAGCCCGGCCTTCTACATGTCCGGCGAGCATGCCGGCGACGTCGCTGTTCTCAAAGACCTTGGGCTCGACGTGCGGATCGTCGAGGGCCCGGTCGGCGCAGCCTCGGCTTTGAAAATGTCCTATGCCGGCATCGTCAAGGGACTCGCCGGCATCGGCGCGGCGATGGTGGTCGCGGCAACGAAAGCGGGCGCGGCCGATGCGCTGCGTGACGAGCTCGCAATGAGCCAACCCGCGGTCCTTGCCCGGCTCGAAGTCGCGCTGCCGGATATGATCCCGAAGGCCTATCGCTGGGTCGCGGAGATGCGGGAGATTTCCGGTTTCCTCGGACCCGATCATCCGGCCAGCCGGATTTACGAGGGCTTTGCGCGCTGGTTCGAGCATCTCGCCGAGGACGCGAAAGGCGAGGCGGCGGATGCCGACTTGATGAAGGCATTCGCCGCGCGTATCGCGCAGAAGAAAGCCTGATCGTCCGGTCTCACATTACGGCCGTCGATCATTTGCCGTGCACCGAATCCAGAAAATCTTGGATGTCCCGATCGCGCCTCAAGCGCACGACCGGGACGTCAGCGCCATACTGCGCACGTTCGGCCTCGATGACAGGCGCGCGCTCGGTGTCGTAGCGCCAAGTCTCGCGCATCAGTTTCCAGTCGAATTGTTCGGGGCACTCCTCTGGGAGGTCAGGCCGTGTTGTGTCGCGATCGAAGGCGGAGCGCAGGAGAATGCGCCACTGGCAGAGCCAGCGCGGGCGGTCGATGACGACCAGTGTATCGGCGCGCGCGAGCGTGAGATCGAAGGCAAGTCCCGAGAAGCTGCCGTCGACAACCCACGCATCGCCCGCGATCGCGTCAGTGACGCGCGTTCGAAAGCTCGTTTTGTCGGATGGCTTCCAGCCCGGCCGCCAGTAGAGCACGTCGAGATGGATCACGGACAGCCCAAGCCTTTGCCCGAGATTCCGGGAGAGGCTCGTCTTTCCGCTACCCTGGCTGCCAACGACGATGATCCGGCGCATTGCCGCAGGGTTCCATAAAGTCGGGCTCTGGGAAAGAGGACGGCTTCTGAACCCGCTTTATTACCTCGGATGTAATTGAGCCAATTCGCAGCTTGACTACTCTCCACATCATTCACCCAACAGGAAGCATCCTATCAAGCCTTCTGTCGCGCGTGTGTCGGTGCATGAGGAGAGAGAGATGCAAGTCGTATTTACGCGAAAGGAGCCGCCGGAATGGCTGCTCGACATGTGGAAGGAGATCGACGACAAGACCTTCGGACGAGGTTTCGACTGTTTTGCGGAAGATGCCGTCTGCAATCTCGGCGTCGCCGATTGGAAGGGGCGGGAAGCGATCCGCGCCAATCTGAAGGCCTTCATCGACAGCGGCTTCACCGCGCTGCATCACGTCACCGAATATTGGGATGCAGGCTCCCTGAAGGTGTTTCGCGGTGTCGTCGACATGACACCCGATGATCCCTCGATGAAGGCGGTGCATCCCACGATGACGCACTTCTTCTACATGGACGAGACGGACGATACCAAGGTACGGCACTGGGTCGGCGCCGTGGGGCCGGTCGCTTTCGGTTGATCGCCTCGAACCTGCTGCTAGCGGCGGCGGCGCCTCGGGTATACCGACGTGCCGCCGCCCATGGGTGTTGACGATACCGCAGATCGACGGGAAGGACCGACAAACCATGAAAGCGACGGCCAGCGCCCTGAAGACACGCGCCAGTTCCGCGGGCGCGCTGCTGCGTCAATGGCGGGACATTCGCGGCAAGACACAGCTCGACCTGTCCTTCGACGCCGGCGTTTCGCAGAAGCACATCAGCTTCGTCGAGAGCGGCCGCAGCGTTCCGAGCCGCCAGATGCTGCTCGATCTTGCCCAAGCCCTCGACGTTCCGCTGCGCGAGCGAAACGAGCTGCTGCTGGCCGCCGGCTACGCGCCGTCCTATGCTGATCCAGCGCTCGACACGCCGGCGATGACGAGCATCAACCATGCTCTGCGACGCATGCTGCGTCAGCACGAGCCGTTTCCCGCCATCGTCATGGACCGGTATTGGAACGTGGTGATGACCAACGATGCCGCCCCTGAGCTGTTCAACTGCTTCATCGACATGTCGGCGAGACCGGCGCCGCGGAACCTGCTGCATCTCATGTTCGATCCGGACGGCATGCGTCCCTTCATCGCGAACTGGCCGCAGACCGCCCGCGGATTGCTCGCACGGGTGTATCGCGAGGCGGTCGGGCACGTCGTCGATATCAGGACGAAGGCGCTGCTGGAGGAGCTGTCGCGATACCCCGGGGTGAAGCCGGAATGGCGTGCGCCCTCGGCCTCCGATGCGATGCCGATGATCCCGCTGTCCTTCGTCAAGGACGGTGTGACGCTGGACTATTTCTCCTTGATCACGACGGTCGGAACGCCGCAGACGGTCACTGCAGAGGAATTACGGCTCGAGTGCATGTTCCCCGCCAACGAGGCGACCGAAGCCGAGCACGGCAGGTTTTTGCTGGCACATTCGGGAGAAGGTCAACGCCGCACTGAAGCGGGCCTGGGCTGAAGCGAAATCTGCTTGCCCTGCCAAGTGGGCGATGGCTGAATGCGCGAAGCACGACATGTGATTTCACGCGGGAGTTCGAATGAGAGTGCTGGTGATCGGCGCGGGAGCGCTCGGAGGCTATTACGGAGCTTGCCTGGTCCGAGCGGGCGCTGACGTGACCTTCCTGGTGCGGTCCGGGCGGGCGGAGCAATTGCGGCGCGATGGATTGAGGATCGTGAGCCCGCACGGCGACTTTGCCGTACAGCCGAAGCTGGTCCTCGCAAACGATCTCAAGGACCCCTTTGACGTCGTGCTCGTCGGCGTAAAATCCTATTCGCTCGATGACGCGATGAGCGAGTTTGCGCCGGCCGTTGGCGCCAACACGATGATTTTGCCGATCCTCAACGGGTTGAAGCATATCGACGCCCTGACTGCGCGGTTCGGCGCCGCGCACGTCCTCGGCGGGCTCGCGAACGTCAGTGCCGGGCTCGATGCGGATGGTCGTGTCGTTCAGTTCATGGCCAATCAGACCATCGTATTCGGTGAGATCGAGGGATCGTTCAGTGAGCGCGTGCTCGCGCTGCAGTCACTACTCGATATCCCTGGTATCGACGTGCGCGCCAGCGAATCGATCATACAGGACATGTGGGAGAAATTCGTCCAGCTGAGCACGCTCGCCGGTATCACCTGCCTGATGCGGGCAAGCATCGGAGACATTCTGACCGTGCCGAAGGGCGAGGAGTCCATTTTCCGCCTGTTCGCGGAATGCTGTGCCGTGGCGACGGCCTCAGGTTTTGAGCCACGAGCGCCGTTCATCGAGTTCGATCGGAATCTCTTCACAACGGCGAACTCTCCGCTCAAGGCGTCGATGCTGCGGGACATCGAGCGCGGCTCCGCGACGGAGGCGGAACATATCCTTGGCGATATGGCCAACCGGGCCCGTGCGCGGGGTATCGATACGCCGCTATTGAATTTAGCGCGCGCGCATGTGGCGGCCTATGAGGTTGGGCGGCAGAGAGCGGCCAGCTAACCCGCTCCGATCAACGGAATCGCCTCGTCCCGCTCGTAGAGATACAGCAGGCATCGCAGTTCCTCGCCGCGCTCGCCCTTCAGCTTGGGATCGTCCTTCAGGATGCGCAACGCCTCGTCGCGGGCCTGCGTGATGAGCTGGCCGTGCACCTCCGGGCGGGCGATGCGGTAGCCAGGCAGGCCGCTCTGGCGCACGCCAAGCACGTCGCCTTCGCCGCGCAGCTTCAAATCCTCCTCGGCGATCCGAAAACCGTCAGTGGTCTCGCGGATCACTTTCAGCCGCGCCTTCGACATCTCGCCAAGCGGCTCGGAGTAGAGCAGGAGACAGGTCGAGGCCTCCGAGCCGCGGCCGATACGGCCGCGCAATTGATGGAGCTGGGCGAGGCCAAAGCGTTCGGCGTTTTCGATGACCATGATCGTCGCCGCCGGCACGTCGACGCCAACCTCGACGACGGTGGTCGCGACCAGCAGGCCGATCTCGTGGGCGGCGAATTGGCCCATCACGCGGTCCTTCTCGGTACCCTTCATCTGGCCGTGGACGAGGCCGACGCGGTCGCCAAACCGCTTTTGCAGGCTTTCGAAACGCTTGGTCGCATTGGTCAGGTGCTCAGTGCCCTCGGCCTCGGACTCCTCGACCAGTGGGCAGATCCAGTAGACCAGTTTGCCTGATAGAAGCGCGCGGCCGATGCTATCGGTGACCTCCTCGATACGGCTCATCGATATGGTGCGGGTTTCGATCGGCTGGCGGCCGGCCGGCTTTTCGCGCAATTCGCTGATGTCCATGTCGCCGAAATAGGTCAGCACCAGCGTGCGCGGGATCGGCGTGGCGCTCAGCACCAGCACGTCGACGGCTGCGCCCTTTGACGTCAGCGCCAGCCGCTCGCGCACGCCAAAACGATGCTGCTCGTCGACGATGGCAAGCGCGAGGTCGTTGAAGATCACATCGTCCTGGATCAACGCGTGGGTGCCGACCAGCAGGTCGATCTCGCCGGCTTCGAGTTGTGCCAGCAGCTCCCGCCGCTCCTTGCCCTTTTCGCGGCCGGTGAGGATCGCGACCCGCATTCCCGCGCGCTCGGCGAGCGGGGCGATGGTCTTGATGTGCTGGCGCGCCAAAATTTCGGTCGGCGCCATTAGCGCCGCTTGCTTGCCGACCTCCGTGACGGCGGCGGCGGCCAGCAGCGCGACCACGGTCTTGCCCGAGCCGACGTCGCCCTGCAGCAGGCGCAGCATGCGCACCGGTTGTTGCAGATCCTCGGCGATGGCCGCCGCGGCATCGCGCTGGGAGATTGTCAGCGCATAGGGCAGGGCATCGATGATCTTGTTGCGGAGGTGCCCGTCGCCGGCATTGCGGACGCCGGCCGGGCGGCGCAATTGCGCGCGAATCAGGGCGAGCGCGAGTTGCCCGGCCAGGAGTTCGTCGAAGGCGAGGCGCGACCAGAACGGCTGGTCGGGCAGAATGTCGGTGAGTTCGACCGGCTGGTGCACGCGGGTGAGCGCCTCAGCGATCGGCGGGAAGCTGCAGCGGCGCAGCACCTCGGGGCTGATCCATTCCGGCAGCGCCGGCAGCTTCTGCAGGGCCTGCGCGACCGCGCGGCGCAGCGAGCCGAGCGCCAGCCCTTCCGTCAGCGGATAGACCGGATCGATGCCCGTGAGTTTTGAAACCGCCTCCTCGTCCAGCACCCGGTCGGGATGCACGATCTGCGGGATGCCGTCATACATCTGCAGCGTGCCCGAGACGTAGCGCTTCTCGCCCACCGGCAGCAGCTTTTCGACATAGCCTGGCTTGGCTCGGAAGAAGGTCAGCACGACGTCGCCCGTGTCGTCGCTGGCGTAGACGAGGTAGGGCGCGCGCGCATTGCGGGGCGGGGGCGGGCGGTGGCGGTCGACGGTGACCTCCAGCGTCACCATGGTTCCCTGAACGGCGTCGCGAACCTTCGGCCGCGCGCGGCGGTCGATGACCTGGCTCGGCAAATGCAGCAACAGATCGACCAGCCGCGGCGTCTCGTTGCGGCTGAGCAGGTACTGCAGCAGCTTGTCCTGCTTCGGACCGACGCCGGGCAGGCTGGTCACGGGGGCAAACAGCGGATTGAGCAGGCTGGGGCGCATCAGGCGAATCTAGGATCGTTTCGACCCGTCATGCCCGGCTTTATGTAAGGCATCCACGTCTTTTTTCGCATCCCTGCGCGGGCAGCGGGCCATGATAAATCGAGGGCTGACATGGACGGTCCGAGTGGTTATACCACCCCCGCCCGGCACGTCCGGGCTTTCGGCGTTTGACTGGAATAAAGACATGACGGGCACGACACGATCGAGCAACGGCCTGGACGACCGCCGCAAGCGGCTTCTGTTCCGCTGCTGGCACCGCGGCACGCGCGAGATGGACCTTATTCTCGGCCGCTTCGCGGATGCCGAGATCGGCAATCTGTCCGATGACGAACTGACGCAGCTCGAGATCCTGCTCGAGGTCAACGATCCCGATCTCTATGCCGCCATTATCGGCGACAAGGTGCTGCCGGCTGATGTCACCGGCGCGCTGTTTGCCCGCATCAAGGCCTACCCGATCGCGGACAGCGACGTATGAAGCAGGGGATGAAATCTCCGGCCGAGCTGCTCACGCCCGGCCGCGCGCTGACGCTTGCCAATGTCGCCGAGGGCGCCGAGGGTCTCGTCGTCTCCGATCTCGCGCGCGCCATCGCGGCACGGCCGAAGAAGCCGGCCGTCAGTCTCGCGGTGATCTGCCGCGACGGGCCGCGGATGCAGCAGCTCGAACGCGCGCTCCAATTCTTCGCGCCCGACCTGCCGGTGCTGACCTTCCCGGCCTGGGACTGCCAGCCCTATGACCGCGTCTCGCCGCATGGTGGCGTCCTCGCCCAGCGCCTGACCACGCTGGCACGGCTGGCGTCCCTGACCGGCAGCGACAAGCCGCTGATTGTGCTGACTACGGTGAATGCCGCCGTGCAGCGCGTGCCCTCGCGCGATCTCGTCGCGGCGCAGGCGCTGTCCGTCGCGCCCGGCAACGTCGTGCCGATGAACACCATCATCGCCTGGCTCGAGCACAACGGCTACAACCGCTCCTCGACCGTGCGCGAACCCGGCGAATACGCCGTGCGCGGCGGCATTTTGGACCTGTTTCCGGCCGGTCTCGACCAGCCCGTGCGTTTCGACTTCTTCGGCGACAGCCTGGAATCGATCCGCACCTTCGACGCCGAGACCCAGCGCACGCTGCTGGACATGCGCGCGCTCGACCTCGTTCCGATCTCCGAATTCCAGTTGGTCACCGACACCATCCGCCGCTTCCGCATGGGCTATGTCGCCGAATTCGGCGCGCCCGAGCGCGACGATGCGCTGTACGAGGCCGTCAGCGAGGGCCGCCGCCATCCCGGCATGGAGCACTGGCTGCCGCTGTTCCAGGACCGGATGGACACGCTGTTCGACTATCTGCAAGGCGCGGCCGTCGCGATCGAGCCGCAGGCCGAGGACGCCGTCCGCGAGCGCTTCAAGCAGATCCTCGACTATTACCAGGCCCGCCGCGATGCGATGGAGCATCCGGGCGGCGGCGCCATCTACAAGCCGCTGCCGCCTGACAGGCTCTATTTGACCGACGAGGAATGGACCAGGCGCGAAGGCGATATGCCGCTGGTGCGGCTGACGCAGTTCTCGGTTCCGGCCGATGGTACGAGTGTCGTCGATGCCGGTGCGCGTAAGGGCCGCGACTTCGCGCCCGAACGCAACGACACCACCGTCAATGTGTTCGAATCCGTCGTCAGTCACGTGATGGCGCTGCACGCCCAGCGCAAGAAGGTCGTGATCGCGCTGTGGAGCGAAGGCTCGCGCGACCGCATGATTTCGATGCTGCGCGACCACAAGCTGACCCACACCACCAGCGTCAACAGCTGGCGCACGGTGCAGGCGACCCCGCGCAACGAGACCATGCTCGCTGTGCTCGGCCTCGAAAGCGGTTTCGAGACCGACGAGATCGCGCTGATCAGCGAGCAGGACATTTTAGGCGACCGCCTGGTCCGGCCGCGCAAGGCGAGCCGCAAGCTCGACAATTTCATCTCGGAGGTGACGAGCCTTGCCGCCGGCGACATCGTCGTCCACGTCGATCACGGCATCGGCCGCTTCATCGGCCTGCAGACGCTCGACGTCGCCGGCGCGCCGCATGACTGCCTCGAGCTGCATTATGCCGCCGAGACAAAGCTGTTCCTGCCGGTCGAGAACATCGAGCTGTTGTCGCGCTACGGCTCCGACCAGACCACGGTCGAGCTCGATCGCCTGGGCGGCTCCGGCTGGCAGACCCGAAAAGCAAAACTGAAGAACCGCATCCGCGAGATCGCGGGCGAGCTGATCAAGATCGCCGCGGAGCGGCATCTGCACGAGGCGCCAAAGCTGCCGGTGCAGCCAGGCCTCTATGACGAATTCTGCGCGCGCTTCCCCTATGACGAGACCGAGGACCAGCTTGGCGCGATCGAGTCCACGCTGAAGGACCTCGAGCTCGGCCGTCCCATGGACCGGCTGATCTGCGGCGACGTCGGCTTCGGCAAGACCGAGGTGGCGCTGCGCGCCGCCTTCGCGGTGGCGCTCGAGGGCAAGCAGGTCGCGGTCGTGGTGCCGACCACGCTGCTGGCTCGCCAGCACCACAAGACGTTCATCGAGCGTTTCAAGGGTTTTCCGGTGCAGGTCGCGCAGGCCTCGCGGCTGGTACCGACCAAGCAGCTCAATCTGGTCAAGAACGGTCTCACCGACGGCTCGGTCGACATCGTCGTCGGCACCCATGCGCTGCTCAGCAAATCGATCAAGTTCCGCGACCTCGGCCTGCTGATCGTCGACGAGGAACAGCACTTCGGCGTCACCCACAAGGAACGGCTGAAAGCACTCCGCTCCGAGGTGCACGTGCTGACGCTCTCGGCGACGCCGATCCCGCGTACGCTCCAATTGGCGCTGACTGGCGTGCGCGAGCTCTCGATCATCGCCTCGCCCCCGGTCGACCGTCTCGCGGTGCGCACCTTCGTCGCCCCGCACGATCCCTTGATGATCCGCGAGGCGCTGCTGCGCGAACGCTATCGCGGAGGCCAGGCGTTCTACGTGGTGCCGCGCATCGACGACCTCGCCGAGGTCAAGGATTTCCTCGACAAGAACGTGCCGGAGATGAAGGTCGCGGTCGCGCACGGGCAGATGCCGCCCGCCGTGATCGAGGACATCATGACCGCGTTCTACGACGGCAAGTTCGACATCCTGCTGTCGACCACGATCGTGGAATCCGGCCTCGACATCCCCAATGCCAACACGCTGATCGTGCATCGCGCCGACATGTTCGGCCTGGCCCAGCTCTATCAGCTCCGCGGCCGGGTCGGCCGCTCCAAGCTGCGGGCGTATGCGCTGTTCACGCTGCCGGCGCAGCAGAAGATCACCGCGCAGGCCGAGCGTCGCCTCACCGTGCTGCAATCGCTGGAGACGCTAGGCGCGGGCTTCCAGCTCGCCTCGCACGACCTTGATATCCGCGGCGCCGGCAATATCCTGGGCGAGCAGCAGTCCGGCCACATCAAGGAAGTCGGCTTCGAACTCTACCAGTCGATGCTCGAGGAGGCGATCGTCAATCTCAAGGCCGGCGTCTCCGAGCCCGCGGCCGACCGCTGGTCGCCCTCGATCACGATCGGCATGCCCGTGCTCATTCCGGAGGATTATGTCGGCGATCTCTCGGTGCGGTTGTCGCTCTACCGGCGCCTCGCCGATCTCGACAGCGAGGAGGAGATCGAGAACTTTGGCGCCGAGATGCGCGATCGTTTCGGCGTGCTGCCGGACGAGGTGCGCTATCTGTTCAAGGTCGCCGCGATCAAGGCATTCTGCCGCCAGGCCAATGTCGGGAAGATCGATGCCGGCCCGAAGGGCGCCGTCATCGCCTTCCGCGACAATTCCTTTGCCCATCCCGATCGCCTGGTGACGTTCATCCGCAGCCACGGCCAGGCCGCGAAGGTGCGGCCCGACATGAAGGTGGTGTTCCTGCAGGATTGGGAAACGCCGGAGGAGCGTCTCGCCGGCACCACGGAGATCATGCGGCAGCTGGCGCAGCTCGCGCACAGCAAGAAGGCGGCGTAGGGCCTGTGGCGTTTCCGGAGGCGGCGTAGCGCGAAACGATGCTCCGCACCCTGATCAAAAATAGCGACGTGTGCCCACTTGCGGAATGACCGAACCGTAGTTACGTTCATTTTATCGAGTTTCGGCCGAACGACTTGGCCTCGCCGCTGAAAAGCGCGCCTGACTGACGACTCTCCCTCCAGATCTCGACGACACAGACCGCGCTTCTGAGCGCGGCCAAACGCTTATCTATCTTAAAGGACGACCCCCATGACGACGGGAACTGTGAAGTGGTTTAACAGCCAAAAGGGCTTCGGATTTATTCAGCCGGACGAGGGCAGCCAGGATGTCTTCGTTCACATCAGCGCCGTTGAACGCGCCGGCATGAACACCCTCAACGAGGGGCAGAAGGTTTCTTTTGAAGTCGTTGCAGACCGCCGGACCGGCAAGTCTGCTGCTGAGGATCTGCGCGCTGTGTAAGCTGCGCGATTAGTGCTATGTCGCTTTGACCACGGATGTACTGGCAGAGCCTCTGGTTCTTACGACCCGCGACCGGTTCACCGGCCGCGGGTTTTTTATGACCCCGTATGCAGAGGGGCCCGATCATACTCCGGGGCGAATAGTGGCGTTTAGCGCGAGCATCCCCATATAAGGGGCATGGCAAACTGGCAGAAGTCGAGCGCGCGGCAAGCTCCCATGACGAAGGCTGAGCTCCGCCAGATGCTGACCGAGGCCGTCCGCAACACGCAGCCCCGCCTCGAGCATAGGCCGAAGCGCCTGGCGAAGGCCAAGACGATCGCCACTGGGACCGCCTGCGTCGACTAGATGTGGTCATTCCGCCGGTTCGCTGAACCCGCAGATATCAAGCGAATTCATTCGAAAAATTCTACGCAGGAGCAGTATGCGCAAGCTTCCCGAACCCACCGAACAAGAGACCATTGAAGGCCCCCAAGCCGTATCCTTTCAGATCGCGAATGGGAACGCTCGACAGAGCTGCATTTTGCAAACCACCTTCCCGACGAAATTGCAGGCACAGAGATATCTTCTCGCGAATTGGCCAGCCATCGACAAGATGGCTCGCGACGCTCTCGCGATGGGAAGCTTTGAAGACGGTCAGATCAAGCTCATGATGGCCTGAACAGCCCGAGCTCTACGGCGAACTTCAAAAAGGGCATGAGATCAGCGAACACGCTGCTCATGTGCTACGACGCCGCGCGGGACGCGTCGGCGGACAGCCGCCCGAGCAGCGACCTTGCCGTATCCGACGGCGACAGCGAGTCCACCGAGACCACGGGATCGCTGCGCATCTCGTGCTTGCCGTTCGACGTGTGCCGCATCACCGCGGAGAGGCGGCGGGCGATCATGTGGGCGGTGCGGAAGTCGGTTTCGGCGAACGCGACGATGACCGAGCCGTCCTTCTGTGCCGCGCCAAAATCCATCTGCCGCATCAGGCGGCTGAGAATGCGGGCGGCATCGAGCTGGGCGCGGGAATTGCCGGGGTCGAAGGCGAAGCGCGCGACCGAGAGGCCGCCGCCGCGGGCCAGCGTCTGCTCGACCGCCTTGGCGAAATCGCGGGCAAAAGCTTCCACCGTGAGCAGGCCGCTGCGCGGGTCGAGCCAGCCGCCGGCATCGATCGAGCGCAGCGTGCGGCTCAGTTGCGCTTCCATCGCGTGCTGGCGGATCAAGGGCAGCGCGTTGGCGGCGACTTTCGCTGGGTCGCCCGGGATCAGCTCGAGATTGGGCAGATCGTAAGTCTGCGTCAGCTGGTGCGCAGTCAGGATCACGGGCAGGCTGCGGAACCGGGTATCCTCGGCGAGCACCGTGAGGAAGGCATCCGTCACGCGGGCCGTAAAACCCTCGGCCAGCACGACGCCGTCGAGGTCGCGGGTGTTGAGATGTTTGGCCGCGGCCTCGATCGAGAGCGCGCCGACGACCCCGACGCGCTCGCCGAGCGCGACAGAGAGCGCAGGGTAAGCCGCGCCGCGGCCGATCAGGAGCACCGTGGCATCACGTGCGGGGTCGGCCTCCGGCAGCGCGACTTTCACTTCCGGCAGCCGGCGCAACACCGTGGCATGAAGTGTGCGAATGCGCAGCGCGGCGCGAAGCCGCGCGATCAGGCGGTCGGAATGGCCGCCGCGCGATGAGAAGGGCAGGGCGTTGTGCGGGAGCGCGCCCGCCGCGTCCAGGGCCACGAAGGGAAGGTAAGGCGATTGCTCCGCGATCTCCCTGGCGAGCGGCGCCAGATGCGGCTCGTGCCCGGCATGCATCGCGGCGAGAACCACCGCCGGCTGCAGCTCTTCGACCGCGCGCACCGCGCCGGCCCAGCCGGTGTCGACCACGGGGAAGAATCGCGCCTCGTCCAGCGTTGCAATGAAGGCCGGCCGCTCGACGTTGGACACAAACAGGATCGGGCCGGCCTGGGACATCGAGCAACTCTGATCATGCAATCGATGCTGCGCAATCTAGTCCGCCCGCCTTAATGCAGCGTCAATGGATTAGTCGAAACTGCGCCTAGACCGGCCCGGAACGGTCGCGAAAAGCTTCGACCATCAGGGGGTTAAGCCCGAGTTCGTTGAGCGCCTCGCGGGCGCGGGCATTGTCCTGGGCCCGGCCCGCCAGCCGGTGACCGGAGAGCCGGTCGGGCAGCGCGGTGAGGAGGGCGCCCTGGCCGAGTCGGCGCGCCCATTCCTGCAGGTCGTTGGAGAGGAAGCGGTAGCCGCCGACGGCCATGATGCCGGAGGGCGGCGCGGTGATGCAGATCGCCCCGCTGGGGCGGTCGAGCCGCGCGGCATAGCCGGTGTCGACATAGTCGCGTGGGGGCTGCGCGATCAGTGTGTCGCCGACCGGCGGCGGCGGGGCGTACGCCGCGATCGGCACCATCGGGCCGCGCAGGCCGAGCGTGCCTTTCGGCGTCAGCAAAATCTCGCCGGCGATCGACGAGCCCGACTGCTCGCGCGGCGCACCGTGCGGTCCCGGCATCACCGGCACCGGCATGCCGTCCTCGCCACGCCGAGCGCCGAACAATCCGGCCTCGCCGAACAGATAGACGTCCGTGAACGGCGCATGCGCCGCGATCCAGGCCTCGCTCGCCGCCACCTGCTCGGGGGCGCGCCACAGGCCGATGACATTGCGCAAGGTGGGCATCCGCGCCGGCATATCGGAATCGCCGAGCCGCTGGGCAAACTGCGCCGGCGCGATCAGCACGTCGCATTCGTGCTCGTTGATCTGCTGCTCCAGCACGTCATGCTCGAACGGATGATGCAGCGCCAGCGCGCCGCCGCACAGCAGCCACACCGCAAGCGAGGAGGCGAGGCCGGCAAACGACATCGGCGTGAATGCCGCCATCACGGTCGCGCCCTGCTTGATGTCGGCTTCTAGCGACATCGCGAGCCCGGCGGCGATCAGGCTGAAATGCGGGCGCGGCACCGGACGAAAGCCTTCCGCGGTAACGTCGAAGGAGATCATCGCCGCCTTGCGGCCATCCTGGATCACGGTGCGCGCGATGCCGGGCGGGCGGGCCAGTACATCGTCGAGCGAGGCCATGCCTTCGGGCAGGTCGGTGCCGAAACCGCAGACATGGCGGATCGAGAAGGCTTCGGCGGCCGCATGCATTGCGAGATCGGCATAGCTGACGCCGTCGACCGTGCTCATGGTGACGATGGCGCGCGCCGCGGTGCGGTTCAGGGCGGCGGTCAGTTCGGCATGGCGCCAGAGCAGCGGCAGCACGGCGACGACCAGGCCGGCGCGATGGGCGGCTAGCACCGTGAGCACGAACTCGACCGTATTCGGCAACTGGATCGCGACGACGGAATTGGCCGGCAGGCCCGATTCGACGAAATAGGCCGACAGCGCCTCGATGGCCGTGTCAGCCTCGGCATAGCTCATACGCCGCGGCTGGTGCCCGGTCACCCGGAACTTGTTCAGGGGGTCGAGCAGAGCGAGCGCATGCGGCTGCCGCGTCAGCGTGCGCTGAAACAGCGTGTCGAGCGTCGGCGATACGGTTGGCTGGTTCACGGCGTCACTTTGCTTGATCAGCTTGCGGCTGCCCCTTCGACCACCACGTCTCCGGCAGGTAGCCGGACAGCGATGTGGCCTTTGGCCGTTCTATCCGATTCCAGCGCGCGATCCATTGCTCGGATACGTTAAACAGGGGGATTGTATAGAAACCGGAGATCAAAGCGCGATCGAGCGCCCGCACCGCCGATGCGAAATCCGTATGTTCACGGGCCTCCAGCAGCGCCGCGATCATGGCATCGACCGCGGGATCCCTGGCACCCATGTAGTTGCGGGTGCCCGGATTGTCGGCGGCAGCGCTCCCCCAGTAGAAATATTGCTCGTTGCCGGGCGACAACGACTGGTCCCAGCGATTCTGGATCATGTCGAATTCGTAAGAGAGCCGGCGCTGGTCGAACTGGACGGGATCGACCGAGCGCACGCTCGGCTCGATGCCGGCGCGCTTGAGGTCCCGTTGGAAGGCAAGCGCGATGCGCTCCTGGTCGCGGGTCGTGACCAGAATCTCGAAGGTGAAGGGCGCCTTGGTCGCGCGATTGCGAAGCAGCGTGCCGTCGAGATCGTAGCCGGCCTCCGACAGCAGCTTCAGGGCCGCGCGCAGCGTCGTCCGGTCGCGCCCGGAGCCGTCGGTCACCGGCAGGCGGTAGCTGCCGTCCAGGACGTCTGGCGGGATCTGCGCAGCGAACGGCTTGAGCAGCTCCCGCTCACGCGCATCCGCAGGCTTGCCATACGCCGAGAGGTCCGAGCCGGCAAAATAGCCGGCGACGCGCGAGTAGAGGTTGAAGAAGTAGTTGCGGTTGACCAGCTCGAAATCGAACAGCAGCGTCAGCGCCTGGCGCACCCGTATGTCGGCGAAGACGGGACGCCTCGTGTTGAACACCAGAAATTCGGAAGGTTGCGGCACGCCCGGCTTGATGGTGTCGCGGATCACTTCGCCGCTTTTCGCCGCGGGAAAATCGTAGCCGTTGTGCCAGCGCAACGGCTCGTGCTCAATGCGGAAATCATAGAGGCCGCGTTTGAACGCTTCGAACTGGCCGTTGGCCTCGCGAAAATAGTCGAGCCTGATCTCGTCGAAATTATAGAGCCCGCGATTGATGGCGAGGTCGCGGCCCCAATAATCGGGATTGCGGGTGAGCGTCACGCTGGCGCCGGGCTTCACGGCGGTGACGCGATAGGGGCCGGAGCCGACCGGGCCCGTCAGCGTCGTCTCCTCGAATGCCGCGACATCGACCGCATGCTTCGGCAGGATCGGCATCAGGCCGAGGATCAGCGGCAGTTCGCGGTCGTTGGCCCCCGCGAGATCGAAGCGCACGGTGAGAGGATCTGGTGCCTCGGCACTTGCGATCTTGCTGTAATATTGCCGGTGGTTGGGGCGGCCGTGGTCGCGCAGCAGCTGCCAAGAGAACAGCACGTCCTCGGCGCGCAGCGGCTTGCCGTCGGAGAAGCGGGCCCGGGGATCGATGTGGAACGTGACAAAGCTCCGCTCGTCGTCGGTCTCGACCGATCTGGCGAGCAGGCCGTAGAGCGTGAACGGCTCGTCATTGCCGCGCGCGAGCAGGCTCTCGACCACGTAGTTCCGCATCTGCTGCACGGCCAGTCCCTTGACGATGAAGGGATTGAGGCTGTCGAAGGTGCCGAGAACGCCCCAGGTCAGCCGGCCACCCTTGGGGGCATCAGGATTGACGTAGGGCATGTGGGTGAAATCGGCAGGCATCGCCGGCTCGCCGTGCATGGCAATGGCGTGGGCTTCCTCGGCCCCTGCGCCGCTTGCCGGGAATCCCAAGGCGAACGGCAGCCCCAAGGCGAAAGCCAGGACGCAGAGGCGGACGCACAGACCTTCAAGACGGCCCTCCATAAGGCGCTGGAACATGAACATCTGCACACGTTGATTCGAGGACTGGCGGGGCCTGAATCCTATCACAGGGAATTTCCCGGGGACGCACGTCAGGGCGCGGTCAAAGACGCTTGTCGGCATTGATCTTTTCGTCGGCCACGTTAAGAAGGCACGCAATCGCGCAAGAGCGCCGAGCCCGTCACGTGTCCGCCTCATTTGACGGGGACAGAGCCGCGCCCAAGGCGGCCATGTTCGGTGCGTCGAAGCGGTTCGGGCACTTCCCGTTCAGAAAGGGTTTTCCGCAATGAATTTCCGTTACTTGGCCGCGTCCGTCCGGCCGCGCGGGCGACTTCTCGCCTTGTTGACGGCGACGGCGTTGGCCGTCCCGTTTGCCGCCGAGGCTCAGGCCCCGGCTCCGGGCGCACCCGCGCCCAAGGCAGCCCCGAAAGCCGCTCCGAAGGCTGCCCCAAAGGCCCCGGCGCCGGCCGCTCAGGCACCTGCCCAGCAGCCGCCCGCTCAGGGCGCTCCGGCGCAGCAGGGCGCGGCCCAGCCGGCGGATCAGCAGATCCAGCTGATCTACGCCCCCTGGACCAAGTTCTGCCTCAAGGGCCAGGACGCCAATGCCAAGCAAGTTTGCTTCACCGGCAAGGACGGCCGTATCGAGTCGGGCCAGCCGGTCATCGCGGCCGTCATCATCGAGCCGGAAGGCGAGCCGAAGAAGATCCTGCGCGTGACGCTGCCGCTCGGCATGCAGCTGGTGCACGGCACCCGCATCATCGTGGACAACAATCCGCCGTTGCAGAGCCCGTATGTGATCTGCTTCCAGAACGGCTGCATGTCCGACTACGAGGCCACGCCCGAGTTCATCAACAACATGAAGAAGGGCCAGAACCTCGTTGTTCAGGCGATCAATGCCAACGGCGCGCCGCTGACCCTGCCGCTGCCGCTCGCCGGCGAATTCCAGAAGGCCTATGACGGTCCGCCGACCGATCCGAAGGTCTTCGAGGAAACTCAGAAGAAGCTTCAGGAAGAGCTTCAGAAGAAGGCTGACGAGCAGCGCAAGAAGCTCGAGCAGCAAGGTGGCGCGCCCGGCGCACCTCCGACCGCCCAGAAGTAATCGGGACCCAATCCCGGACATGAAAAAGGCGCTCGGTTCGAGCGCCTTTTTTCTGACCCATATTGTCTGAGCGAAGATGTGTCCGAGCGAAGATCAGTTCAGCGACGGGTTCCGCGGACGATAGCCGCCGGCCTTGTCCTTGATGAAGATCTCGGTGACCTGGGAATGCCGGACCGGCTCGCCGGAATCGTCCGGCACCAGGTTCTGTTCGGAGACGTAGGCGACGTATTCCGATTCCGCGTTTTCGGCGAGCAAGTGATAGAACGGCTGGTCCTTGTGGGGCCGCACCTCCTCGGGAATCGACAGCCACCACTCCTCAGTGTTGTTGAATTCCGGATCGATGTCGAAGATCACGCCCCGGAACGAGAAGATCCGGTGGCGCACGACCTGTCCGATCTGGAATTTGGCGGTCCGCGCTTTAATCATTCCCCGTCGATAGACCAGGATTGTGGCCGATGCTAGTGCCCTGATCTGGAATTAACCCGCGCTTACGGGGCAGATAGCCCCCATGTCCTCAGAAAACACTTCATCAATGGTCGATATCCTCAATCTCGCTCTACCTTATTTCGGCTTGATCTTCGTTGGATTCGCCTGCGGCAAGGTCAAATCCCTGCCGGAATCGGGCCTCGCCTGGATGAACTTCTTCCTGCTCTATGTGTCGCTGCCGGCGCTGCTGTTTGCGATCATGTCGAAGACGCCGTTCTCGGAATTGAACAACCCGCCGTTCCTGATCGCGACCACGCTGTCGACGGTTGCGGCATTCACCCTGGCGCTGGTCGTCGGCAAATTTCTCGGCCGCCTGACGCTGCGCGAGGCGACGCTCGCCGGGCTCTCCGGCGGCTACGGCAATATCGGCTACATGGGGCCGGGGCTGGCGCTCGCCGTGCTCGGAACCAAGGCGTCAGCGCCGACCGCGCTGATTTTCTGCTGCGACAGCATCTTCCTGTTCACGATCGTGCCGTTGCTGATCGAGCTCTCCGACCGCGACCATCCCTCGATCGTGCACGCCTTCGGCGTCGTGTTGAAGCAGATCGTGCTCAACCCGCTGATCATGTCGGCCTGCTTCGGCGCGGCCTTCGCATCGCTCCATATCGAGATGCCGGTCGCGCTCGACCGCACCATCACCTTCCTCCAGAACGCAGCCGCCCCGACCGCGCTGTTCGTGCTCGGCGTGACAGTGGCGCTCCGCCCATTCGACCGCGTGCCCTGGGAAGTGCCGGGCGTGATCGCGGTCAAGCTCCTGATCCATCCGCTCGCAGCTTTCGGCCTGATGTTGGCGTTCGGTCCGTTCGCGCAGCCCTGGGCCGCGACCGCCGTGCTGATGGCGTCGCTGCCGCCGGCGCTGAACGTGTTCGTCATCGCCCGGCAGAACGACGCCTGGATCGAATCTGCCTCCGTGGCGGTGCTGCTCGGAACGTTTGCGTCCGTGGTCACGCTGACCAGCGTGATGTGGGCGATCCAGACCGGCCGGCTGGCGTTTCCTTAAACCTTAGCGCCGCCACGTCGGCGTCAGGCCCTCGCGCATCGCAAAACGCCGGAGCGGGCCGAACGCGCCGAGCAGGTGCATGCCGACCGCGCGGACCGGCTGGAGCGGGAGGAAATCGTTGAGCAGGGAGCGGTTGGCGATGTCGATCGCAAAGGTCCGACTCAGAATGTCCGGACGCCGGGCCCGGTCGTAGCGTTTGAGCACGTCGGCTGCGCCGGGATCCTGACTCGATGCGATGGCGTCGCCTGCGAGCCTGGCAATGTCGGCGGCATCTCGCAGGCCGAGATTGAGACCTTGGGCGCCGATCGGGGGAACCACATGGGCGGCTTCACCGACCAGCGCGATGCGGTCGCGGCCGAAGGATTTGGGGCGTTCGATTGCCAGCGGGAACAGGTTGCGCCCGGGCTCCACCGTCATGCGGCCTAAAATGGAATGCGATTGCTTCTCGATCGCGGCGGACAGCTCCGCGTCGCCCAGGCCGCGAAGCCGTTCGGCGTCCGCAGGCGCCGAGACCCAGACGACGCTGGAGCGGTCGCCGGGCAGGGGCACGAACACGCAAGGGCCTTGCGGCGTGTGGAACTCGGTCGAGACGTTGCGATGCGGGCGCGCGTGGCCGACGTTGAAGGTCAGCGCCGTCTGGGTCAGCTCGCGCCGCGTCACCGTGATGCCGGAGGCTTCGCGGCAGAGCGAATGGCGGCCGTCGGCGCCCACCACGAGACGGGCAGAGAGGAATTGCGCGGCGGCGGTGCGGATCGCGACGTCGTCGGCTTCGATGACAACGGTTTCGGCCTCGTCATCGAAACGGACGAGACCGGGCAACTCGGCCGCGCGCGCTTCCAGCGCCAGCATCAGCGAGTGGTTGTCGATGTTGTAGCCGAAGGCATCGAGGCCGATTTCGTGACAGGAGAACCGGACCTCCGGCGCGCGGAACAGCCGGCCCGTGTCGTCGACGAGCCGCATGATTTCGAGAGATGCCGCCTTGTCCTTGCAGCGCCACCAGACATCGAGCGTTTCCAGGAGATCGACGGAAGCACCGAGCAGGGCGGTGGTGCGGTTGTCGGCATAGGGCACGCGCCGCGCCACCAGCGCGGTCCGTGCGCCCGCCTGCGCCAGTGCGATGGCCGCGCTAAGTCCCGCCGGTCCGCCGCCGATCACGGCCGCGTCAAAGAGTGTCGATGCATCTGTCATGGAACGACATTTGACACGCCCCACGGCAAATTCAAGCCCACTCATATTTCCCTGATTTTATGACGAATTGTGCGACCGGGCGCCGCAATGGCTTATGTGCAAACCGGTGTCATTCTGATAGCAGAAGCCATGGACAGCCAAGAGGATTCCCTGAAGCCCAGGCCCGCGATCCGCGCCGCCGCCTTCTCTGTGCACATCTTCACCGCGTTCGGTGCGGCGATCGCGCTGCTGGCAATGCTCGAGGCCGTGCGCGAGCACTGGGCGGCGATGTTTCAATGGCTGGGCGTCGCCCTCATCATCGACGCGATCGACGGGCCGATCGCACGCCGGCTCAACGTCAAGGACGTGCAGCCGAACTGGTCGGGCGACGTGCTCGATCTCGTGGTCGATTTCGTCACCTACGTGTTCGTGCCGGCCTATGCGATCGTGGCCAGCGGCTTGCTGCTGCCGGTCGCTGCACCCTTGCTAGGTGTCGCCATCATCGTCACCAGCGCACTCTATTTCGCCGATCTGCGCATGAAGGCCGACGACAATCATTTTCGCGGTTTTCCGGCGCTGTGGAATGCGGCGGCGTTTTATCTGTTCCTGCTGCACTGGCCGCCGCTGCTGTCGACGCTGCTGGTAGCAAGCCTGGTGGTGCTGACCTTCGTGCCGTTCCACGTGCTGCATCCGGTGCGTGTCGTGCGGCTGCGCTGGCTGACGATGTCGCTGATCGCAATCTGGGCTCTGCTCTCCCTCTACACGCTGCAGATGGACTTTCGCGTCGGCACCGGCGTGACTGTCGCGCTCTGCGCGATCGCGCTCTGGATCAGCTTCAGCGACGCATTGATACGGCTGACAAGATCCTTGGCATGATGCACCTGTTGACAAGCCCCGAAGCCTGGGCCGCGCTCCTCACCTTGACGTCGCTCGAGATCGTGCTCGGCATCGACAACGTCATCTTCCTGTCGGTAATCGTCTCGCGCATCCCCGAGAATCAGGCGCACCGCGCCCGCCAGATCGGGCTCGCGCTGGCACTGATCTTCCGCATCATCCTGCTCAGCCTGCTGGTCTGGCTGATCGGCCTGACCGCGCCGGTGTTTTCGTTTTCGGGTTACGGCTTCTCCTGGCGCGACCTCATCCTGATCGGCGGCGGCTTGTTCCTGATCGCGAAGGCAACGCACGAGATTCATGGCGAGGTCGAAGCCGATGACGGCGAGGGCGACGAGAACTCCCCTCGTAACGCTTTCTTCTGGGTGATCGTTCAGATCGTGATCATCGACGTGATCGTTCAGATCGTGATCATCGACATCGTGTTCTCGCTGGACTCGATCATCACGGCGATCGGCATGGCGCAGGACATCGAGATCATGATCGCGGCCGTCGTGATCGCCTGCCTGATCATGTACATTTCATCCGGGCCGGTGTCGCGATTCGTCGCGGAGCATCCGACCACGAAAATGCTGGCGCTGGCGTTCCTGGTACTGATCGGTGTCGCGCTGGTGGCGGACGGATTCCAGTTCCACATCCCGCGCGGCTACATCTATTTCGCAATCGCGTTCTCGGCGGCGGTCGAATTCTTCAACGTGCTGGCGAAGCGCAACCGCAGGAAAACCGGCAAGCCGTCGGTCTAGCCATTCCAGCCGGTGTCGAGTTGACAAGGCGGGCGCGATGCCTTTCGCTGGCCTGCGAGAAGAGGAGGTCAGGCGATGACCAAAGCCGTCCGTGTCCACAAGGTCGGAGGCCCCGAGGTCCTGGTCTATGAGAGCGTCGATGTTCCGGCGCCCGGCCCGGGCGAGGTGCGCATCCGCCAGCATGCGGTCGGCCTCAACTTCATCGACGTCTATTACCGCACCGGCCTGTACAAGGCGCCCGGGCTGCCTTTCATCGCCGGCAACGAGGCCTCGGGCGAAGTCGTCGCTGTCGGGTCGGGCGTGACCAATTTTCATCCCGGCGACCGCGTCGCCTACTACTACAACCTTGGCGCCTATACCGGCGAGCGCAATATCCCTTGGGAGAAACTGGTCAAGCTACCCGACCACATCACCCACGAGCAGGGCGCCGTGCTGATGCTGAAGGGGCTGACCGTCTGGTATCTCCTGCACAAGACCTTCAAGGTCGAGCCGCATCATCGCGTGCTGATCCATGCCGCGGCCGGCGGCATCGGCCTGCTCGCCTGCCAATGGGCGAGGGCAATGGGCGCCCACGTCATCGGCACCGTCGGCTCGCGCGAAAAGGCCGAGCTTGCCGAGGCCAATGGCTGCGACCACGTCATCCTCTACAACGAGGAAGACTTCGTCGCGCGCGTCAAACAAATCAGCCGCAATGAGGGCTGCGACGTCGTCTATGACGGCGTCGGCAAAGCGACCTTCCCGGGCTCGCTATCCTGCCTCAAGCCGCGCGGCATGTTCGTCTCCTTCGGCAATGCCTCAGGCCCGGTGCCGCCGTTTTCGATCGCCGAACTCAACGCACATGGCTCGCTGTTTGCGACGAGGCCGAAGCTCAACGACTATGTCGGCACCCGCAAGGAGTTGCTGGAAGGCGCCGACACGCTGTTCGCCGCCGTCATCAATGGCAAGCTGCACGTGCCGATCAACCACGCCTACGCGCTCAAGGACGCCGCCAAGGCGCATATCGATCTCGAAAGCCGCAAGACCACGGGCGCGTCGATCTTGAAGCCGTAGTTCTTCCGTCGTCATCCGCTCCCGTGTCCCGGACGCGCTGCAGCGTTCTTACGCTGCTGCGCAGAGCCGGGACCCAGAAGGCGACGCGGAACGCTGCGGAGGGATGGGCCCCGGCTCTGCAGCGCACCGCGAAGGTGCGCTGCGCTGCGTTCGGGGGCACGAGGCAGGCCTTACGCCACCCGCCGTGCCGCGCCGGCCCTGATCAAAATCGCATCGAGGCAGTCGATCATCTCGGCGATCTCGGCCCGCGTGACGTTCAGCGCCGGCATGAAGCGCAGCGTGTCGACCTGCGGCGCGTTGAGGAGCACGCCGGCCTCGAACGCCTGGGCGACGATGCCGGGTGCGATCGGCAGCTTGAGGTCGAGCGCGAGCAACAGGCCGCGGCCGCGCACCTCGCCGAGGCCATGCCGGACCGAGACCTTTTGCAATTCGCTTTCGAGCAGCAAGCCTGTCTCGGTGACCGCCTTGAGGAAGTCCGGCTTGCTGACCTCGTCGAGCACCGCAAGTCCTGCCGCGCACATGATAGGGTTGCCGTTGAATGTGCCGCCCTGATCACCGTGCTCGAAGCAGGCCGCGCGTTCGGTCGCGAGCAGGGCTGCGAGCGGCACGCCACCGCCGATGCCCTTGCCGAGACTCATGATGTCGGGCGCGATGCCCGTATGCTCGTAGTGGAAGAGCTTGCCGGTCCGGCCCATGCCGGTCTGGATCTCGTCGAAGATCAGCAGGAGACCGTGCGCGTCGGTAAGCGCGCGCAACTCCTGCAAGAGCTGATCGGTCGCAGGCCACACGCCGGACTCGCCCTGGATCGGCTCGAGCATCACAGCGACGGTGTTGTCGTTGATCAGCTTTTCGATCGAAGCGATGTCGTTGAGCTTCGCCTTCTTGAAGCCGGCGACCTTCGGCTCGAACAGTGGCTCAAAGGCCTTCTTGCCCGAGGCCGACATCGTCGCCAGCGTCCGGCCGTGGAAGCCACCCTCGAAGCTGATGATCTCGAACGCGCCGCCTCTGTGCAGGCTGCCATATTTGCGCGCGAGCTTGATCGCGCCCTCGTTGGCTTCCGCGCCGGAATTGGCGAAGAACACCTGGTCGAACGCACTGTTTGCGACCAGCGCCTGCGCGAGCTTCAGGCTGGGCTCGTTGTAGAAGGCCGGGCTCGGCGTCAACAGCCGCTTGGCTTGCGCGGCGAGCGCGTCGGCGATCGCGGGCGGGGAGTGGCCGAGGCAGTTGACGGCCCAGCCCTGCACAAAATCGAGATAGCGCTTGCGGCTGTCGTCCCAGAGGTAGGAGCCGGCGCCGCGGACGAACACGGCCTTGGGCCGAGCGGTGATGTCCATCAGCGCGTCATACGGATGCGTGGTCATGTCGAACTCCTCTGGAGGCGGGTGAAAAAGGCGCGCGAAATGCAAAAAGGCCGCACCTTGCGGGTGCGGCCTTCTCGAAAACTGGGCTGAATTCAGTGGTTCAGCGGCGTCGTCGGACATGGCGCACCCTCTCATCGTCGCGGAAGCGACGGCGGAGCATTTCGATGCGCTGATGGGTCCGAGCGTTGATCATGGGGCGCGGCAATACAGGCGAATGGCGGGGCTTGTCAAGCGCGCGTTTTACAGATCACCCGCCCAGCGTGCATGGGGCAGGTCAGATCCGTGGCTTGCTCGGCGTGTGGCGGTTGTGACGTCGCGGGTGACGAAGAGGCGCAACTCGTATGCGGTTGCGCGCGGCACGATGCGCCGGATGTCACTCGCACGATTGAATTTTATCGATCGTGCGCCTAGAAACTATCACGTCTCTAGCGCGTTTGTGATCGACCAACGCGAATTGGTTCGAACCGTACGCATGACGGTTCAGACCAAGAGGGGCGGGACCAACCAGATAGTTTTAAAGCCTTGTCCGACACGCCTTACCCGATCGACCTCGACAGCATTCGCGGCGCGTTTCCGCCGGGCATCGAGGCACCATCCCTTTTGGTCGACTTCGCCGGCTGGCTGAAGGGGCGCCCCTGGGGCAGCGTCGGCGGCTTCTCGCTGCAAGGCCAGTTTTCCGATCAGGCGCCGATCTTCGACGGCAGTCCCTTGCGCGACAGGTTTTCGCTGTTCATGCGGCTGCCGGATGGCTCGGCCGTCGGCGGCTGGTATGGCGCGGGTCTTGACCGCGACAATCCGCCGATCGTGGGGCTTGGCTCCGAGGGCAACCACGAGCTGCTGGCGCCGAGCCTCGATGGCCTGCTCGCAAAACTGACATCGCAGCAATTCGACAAGGCGTGGCACGATCTGCTGCCGCATGACGAGGTCGAATGCCAGACGGTCGAACTCGCGCAGTGGCTCGCCGGACGGCCGACCGGGGAGGCGGCGGCGCCCGATGACAATTCGTCGGAGCTGCCCGACTTTCGCGGCTTCGTGGAAAAATGGAGCCGGGATCGCGAAGACTACTGGGCCAATCATCGCTTGATGGCCGAGCTCGGCTGGCGCCTCGCCGCGCATCTGCCTAGGGACAAGAAACCCTGGCACAAGACGAACTTCGAGATCGCGATCGTCGGCAAACAATACGAGGCGCGCGTCCTGACGCGCGGGCCGCAGCCGTTCGAGGAAGCCGGCTCGATTGAATCCCTGCTGCGCGATCTGCGGGAGGAGATGCGCCGCGCGCAGCCCGAGCTCGGGCTGTGGCACGCCATGAAATTTGGACTCTATGCCGACGGCCGGGTCATGCCGAACTTCGAATACGATGTGCGCCCGAGCATCGACGGCGAGCCTGCGAAGCTGTCCGAGGCGCAGGCTGATCTTGCGCGCGCACCGCGGCCGGAGCGCTGGGTGCCGAAATGGTTGGCGTGACGAAGCGCCGTCAGAACCCCGCGACGCTGCCGTGCAGGTCGTATTGGTCGGCGCGCTCGATCTTCGCGGTGACGATCTCGCCAACGCGCAAGGGGCGGCGGCTCGACAGGTAAACCGCGCCGTCGATCTCGGGCGCATCGGCCTTGGAGCGGCCTTTCGAAACAGTCGGACCGACCTCATCGATGATGATCTGCTGGCGCGTGCCGACCTTGCGCTTCAGCCTGCGCGCAGAGATTTTCTGCTGGCGGGCCATCAGCGCGTTGTAGCGCTCCTGCTTGATCTCTTCCGCAATAGGATTCCCGATCGCGTTCGACGTTGCGCCTGCGACCGGCTCGTACTTGAAGCAGCCGAGCCGATCAATCTCGGCCTCGTCGAGCCAGTCGAGCAGATAGGCGAAATCGGCATCGGTCTCGCCGGGGAAGCCGACGATGAAGGTCGAGCGCAGGGCGAGATCGGGGCACTCTTCGCGCCAGCGCTTGATCCGCGCCAGCGTCTTGTCCTGCGCAGCCGGGCGCTTCATCGCCTTCAGCACCTCGGGGCTTGCATGCTGGAACGGGATGTCGAGATAGGGCAGCACCTTGCCCTCATTCATCAAGGCAATGACCTCGTCGACATGCGGATAGGGATAGACATATTGCAGCCGAACCCAGGCGCCGAATTCGCCGAGCTCGCGCGCGAGATCGAGGAATCTGGCGCGGACCTGGCGATCCTTCCACGGGCTCTCGGCATATTTCAGATCGACGCCATAGGCCGAGGTGTCCTGCGAGATCACCAGCAGCTCTTTCACGCCGGCACTGACCAGGCGTTCGGCCTCGCGCAGCACGTCATTGGCCGGACGAGAGACGAGATCGCCGCGCAGCTTCGGAATGATGCAGAAGGTGCAGCGGTTGTTGCAGCCCTCGGAGATCTTCAGATACGCGTAGTGGCGCGGCGTCAGCTTGATGCCCTGCGGCGGCACCAGATCGAGATGCGCATTGTGCGCCGGTGGCAGTGCGCGGTGCACGGCGTCGAGCACGCTCTCATATTGCTGCGGGCCGGTGATGGAGAGCACACCGGGATAGGCCTGCTCGATCTGCTCGGGTTCGGCGCCCATGCAACCCGTCACGATTACCTTGCCGTTCTCGGCCATGGCCTCGCCGATCGCCGAGAGCGATTCCTGCTTGGCGCTGTCGAGGAAGCCACAGGTGTTAACGATGACGATGTCGGCCCCGTCATGCTTGCGGGCGAGCTCGTAGCCCTCGGCGCGCAGGCGCGTGATGATACGCTCGGAATCCACCAAAGCCTTGGGACACCCGAGCGACACGAAGCTGACCTTGGGCGCAGCCG
Source organism: Bradyrhizobium sp. 132 (assembly GCF_023074185.1). Classification (GTDB taxonomy): domain Bacteria; phylum Pseudomonadota; class Alphaproteobacteria; order Rhizobiales; family Xanthobacteraceae; genus Bradyrhizobium. The sequence goes on from NZ_JADPKY010000095.1 coordinate 45,792, forward strand.
TCTGATCCATATCCAAATCTGCCTGATTGACGGGCCTGAGCTAGTCCCAATTGCCCATAATTACAACCCTTTGCAGGGCCCTCCGGCGTGCTATGGGTGAATCACCCGCCGTGAGTGAGCTATGAGCGCCGAACAGTCACCCAAAATCGTGATCGTCGACGAAAGCCCGATCCGGGCTGCGATCCTCGAAGAAGGGTTGCGGGAGGCCGGATTCACGCAGATCGTCCATATCCGTGAAATGCAGAGCCTGCTCGCCCGTATTTATGCGGTCGACCCCGACATCATCGTGATTGATCTCGAAAATCCCAGCCGCGACGTGCTGGAGGCGATGTTCCAGGTCAGCCGCGCCGTGAAGCGGCCGATCGCGATGTTCGTGGATCAGAGCGATTCATCCTCGATCCAGGCGTCCGTGGAAGCGGGGGTCTCCGCCTACATCGTCGACGGGTTGAAGAAGGAACGCATCAAGCCGATCCTCGACCTTTGCGTGTCCCGCTTCAATGCTTTCGCAAAACTCCAGGAGGAGCTGGAGCGCACCAAGTCGCAGCTCGAGGATCGTAAGATCATCGAAAAGGCCAAGGGCATCCTGATGAAGGTGAAGGGCCTCACCGAGGACGAGGCCTATGTGCTGCTGCGCTCCACTGCGATGCGCGAGAAGAAGAAAATCGGCGAGATCGCGCAGTCGATCATCACCGCGTCGGAGATGCTGAAATGACCGCTCCTCTCCGCATCGGGTTCATTCCGCTGGTCGATGCCGCAGCGCTGATCATTGCCGTCGACAAGGGCTTCGCCGCGGCCGAAGGGCTTGAGGTCGAGCTGGTGCGCGAGGTCTCCTGGTCCAACGTCCGCGACAAACTCAATATCGGCCTGTTCGATGCCGCGCATCTCTTGGCGCCGGTCGCAATCGCATCCTCGCTCGGGCTCGGTCACGTCAAGGTGCCGATCGCGGCGCCCTTCAATCTCGGCATCAACGGCAACGCGATCACGGTGTCGCCGGCGCTTCATGCGGCGCTGATGGAGGAGATCGACGGCGATCGCTTCGATCCGCTCGCTACGGCAAAAGCGTTGGCACGCGTCGTCGCCAAACGGCGCAAGGCGGGGGCCGATCCGTTGACCTTCGGCATGACCTTCCCGTTCTCCACCCACAATTACCAATTGCGGTTCTGGATGGCGGCGGCCGGCGTCGATCCCGACGAGGATGTGCGCCTCGTAGTGCTGCCGCCGCCCTACATGGTCGACAGTCTTGCCAACGGCCACGTCGATGCGTTCTGCGTCGGCGCGCCCTGGAATTCGATCGCGGTCGATCTCGGCATCGGCCATATCCTGCATTTCGTCTCCGACATCCTCGCCCACGCGGCGGAGAAGGTGCTGGCAGTTCGCCAGGTCTGGGCCGACAAGCATCCCGACGTGGTCGCTAGCCTCGTGCGCGCCGCGGTGAAGGCGGCCGAGTTCATCGAGCATCCGGAAAACCGAACCGAAGCGGCGCGGATCCTGGCGCAGCCCGAGCGGATAGGCGTCGATGCCGAAGTCATCCAGCGCACCCTCACGGGACGCCTCAAGATTTCGCCGGACGGCACCTTTCGCGAGAGTGGCAGCTACCTTCTGGTGGGACGCGAAGAGGCAGGGCGCCCCGATCCGGTCCAGGCCGCCTGGCTCTATGCGCAGATGGTGCGCTGGGGACAGACGGCGTTGAGTTCGGACGGCGTCAAGACAGCGATGGCGGTGTTCAGGCCCGACCTCTACGACGGCGCCCTCGGCCAACGGCCGTCTACCCAAGCCCCCGCGGCATTCGGCGCATTTGCCGGCCCCGCTTTTGATGCCGCGGATATTCGGGGGCATCTTGCGGCCTTCGAGGTGGGCCGCTGGAAGGCCTGATTCGCGGTTGCATTGTTTTTGGGCGTTGGAGGTCAGCGTCTAAATTTTAGGCCGACTGCTCGAATTTCATGAATTCCAGGGCCGGGGGTTCCCCAGGGCGCGCCTAATCATCTGATATTGCACCAAATTTCATTTCATCAAAGCTGGCACGCAACTTGAATGTTGCAGTGCGGCCAGCCTGTCACAGGTGCCTGCTGAGCCAGTCCCGCAGCAACGAAGCTGATCGGACCGTTGGGTGCAGAGCCGGCTCTCGAGCCAGCCGAGTTCCTCGCGGGTCGTGCACTTTCCGTCGACACCCAGGTGGCCGCAGGAGCTTCGTTACTGACCATGAAAATCGACACCGTCTCAGTCGACTTTACCGACGACCAGAAACGCTATCTCGAAGGCTTCACGAGCGGTTTGCAGATCAGCCGGGCCGGCCGCGGTCTCGGCGGCGCCGGCAAGGCGAGCCCCGAACCGAGCGGCCCCGATGCCGTGCACATCAAGGCGCAGGACAAGGTCATCGCCGCGGGCAAGAAGCTCGCCGACCAGGAGAAGATCAAGCGCGACGAGCATCCCTTCGATGCTTATCCGCGTCTCCGCCAGCAGGCGCTCGACAATACGCCGCCACACCCGGCAGACAATTTCCGCTGGCGCTATTACGGCATCTTCTACGTCGCGCCGACGCAGGACTCCTACATGTGCCGTTTGCGGATTCCGAACGGCATCATGAAGCACTGGCAGCTGTCCGGCCTTGCCGATCTCGCCGATGAAACGTGCGGGCCCTACAGCCACGTCACGACGCGCGCCAATCTCCAGCTTCGCGAAATCCCGCCGAAGAACGCCGTGAAGCTGATCGAGGGCGTTCAGGACCTCGGCCTGTGCTCGCGCGGCTCAGGCGCCGACAACATCCGCAATGTGACGGGGACACCGACGGCGGGCATCGATCCGCAGGAGCTGATCGATACGCGGCCTTATGCGCGCGAGTGGCACTACCACATCCTGAACGATCGCTCGCTGTACGGCTTGCCGCGCAAGTTCAACGTCGCCTTCGACGGTGCCGGCAGGATCGCCGTGCTCGAGGAGACCAACGACATCGCATTCACGGCCTTTGAAGTGAAGGACGGTTTCGGCGTCGAGCCCGGAGTCTGGTTCCGCCTCGGCCTTGGCGGCATCACCGGGCATAAGGATTTCGCCAAATATTCCGGCATCGTCGTCAAGCCTGAAGAAGCCACGGCCGTTGCCGACACCATCGTGCGCATATTCATCGAGCACGGCGACCGCACCAACCGCAACAAGGCGCGGCTGAAATACGTGCTCGATGCCATGGGCCATGACGGCTTTCTCAAGCTGGTCGAGGAGCGGCTGAAGAAGCCGTTTACGCGCGTGCCGGAAGAGGCGTTTCTCCCGCGGCCGGCCGCGGACCGCATGGCGCATATCGGCGTACACAAGCAGAAGCAGGGCGGTTTGAACTGGATCGGCGTGTCGCTGCCGCTCGGCAAGATCAGCTGCGATCAGATGCGGAGCCTCGCCAAGGTGGCGCAGGACCTCGGTGACGGCGATATCCGCCTGACGGTTTGGCAGAACCTGCTGATATCAGGGGTGCGCGACGAGAATGTCGAGCTCGCCGTCGCGGCGATCAAGCAGATCGGGCTCGCGGTCGAAGCCTCGCACATCCGCGCCGGCCTGATCGCCTGCACCGGCAATGCCGGCTGCCGCTTTGCCGCGGCGAATACCAAGCGCCACGCCGCCGAGATCGGCGACTGGTGCGAGCCGCGCGTTGAGATGGACAAGCCGGTCAACATCCACGTCACCGGCTGCCACCATTCCTGCGCGCAGCATTACATCAGCGACATCGGCCTGATCGGAGCACGCGTGCCGGTGAACGAGGAGGACACGGTCGAGGGCTATCATCTCTTCACCGGCGGCGGGTTTGGCCCCGATGCCGACGTCGGGCAGGAGATCTATCACGACCTCAAGGCCGAAGACGCACCGAAGACGATCGAAGGGCTGCTCAAGGCCTATATCGCCCATCGCTCGTCTCCCGACGAAACGTTCCTGTCCTTTGCGCGCCGCCACGACGGCGAGACGCTGCGCAAGCTTGCCGATGCCGAGATGTCTTCATGAACCAGATCAGCCCTCCGCCGAAACTCGACATCATTCCCACGAGCGCTCCGTTCTCCGACGCGCAACGCTCCTGGCTGAACGGCTTCTTTGCCGGGCTTCTGTCGCCCGATGCAGCAGCGCCGCTGTCGGCCGAGCAGGGCGCCGCCGTGTTGCAAGGCGCAGCCGGTGACGGCGACGACGGCGAATCTCCGTGGCATGACCAGACCATGCCGATCGCGGATCGGATGAAACTCGCCGAGGGCCGTCCCGTGCGCCGCAAGATGATGGCGGCGATGGCGCAGCAGGATTGCGGCCAGTGCGGCTACAATTGCCACGACTATTCGGAGGCGATCGCGGGCCGCAGTGAAGCGCGGCTCAACCTTTGCGTCCCCGGCGGCAAGGAAACCGCGCGGATGCTGAAGTCGCTGTACGAAGAGCTGGACAAGACGCCGATGGCCAAGGCGTCCGACAAGCAAGACGCGGTGGCAGCCCCCGCCGTGACCGTGACGATCGCCGAGCCCGGCCGCTCACGCGACAACCCTGTTGCGGCGACCTTCCTGTCTCGTCGTCTTCTCAACAAGGGAAAGTCGGAGAAGGAAACCTATCACGTCGAGTTCGATCTCTCCGAGAGCAAGCTCGACTATACCGTCGGCGACAGCTTTGGCGTGTTTGCGCGCAACGAGGTCGGCCTCGTCGACCAGATCATCGCGTTGCTCGGCGCCTCTCACACCACGAAGGTCAATGGCAAGACGTTGCGCGAGGTGCTGATCGACGACGTCTCGTTGTCGCCGGCGCCCGACACGCTGTTCGAGCTGCTTTCCTTCATCACCGGGGGCGCGCAACGCGAGAAGGCGCGGGCGCTGGCGCAGGGCGAGGATCCCGACGGCGATGCCGCTACGCTCGACGTCATGGCGGCGCTGCAGAAGTTTTCGGGCACGCGTCCGCACCCCGAGGCCTTCGTCGAGGCGCTGGAGCCACTCCAGCCGCGGCTCTATTCGATCTCCTCGTCGCACAATGCAACGCCCGGGAAGCTGTCGCTGACGGTGGACTCCGTGCGTTACGTGATCGGCAAACGCAAGCGCATCGGTGTCGCCTCGACCTTCCTCGGCGAGCGCATCGGCGAGGGCGAGAAGCTCAAGGTCTATGTGCAAAAGGCGCACGGCTTCGGCTTGCCGCAGGATCCGAAGACGCCGGTCATCATGATCGGTCCCGGCACCGGCATAGCGCCGTTCCGCGCCTTCCTGTTCGATCGCAAGGCGACCGGTGCGCCCGGCAAGAACTGGTTGTTCTTTGGCCATCAGCGCAGCGATTGCGACTTCTTCTACCAGGAGGAGCTCAACGCGATGAAGACCTCCGGTCTGCTCACGCGCATGTCGCTCGCCTGGTCGCGCGACGGCGAGAAGAAGTTCTACGTGCAGGACCGCATGCGCGAGGTCGGCCGCGAGTTGTGGACGTGGCTTGCCGAGGGCGCGCATCTCTACATCTGCGGCGATGCCAAGCGCATGGCCAAGGACGTCGAGCGCGCACTGGTCGACATCGTCGCCCAATTCGGAGCGCGTTCGACCGACGAAGCCGTCAGTTTTGTCGCCGAGCTCAAGAAGACCGGCCGCTTCCAGGCTGACGTGTACTAAGGCGCGGCAAGGAGCACAGGCGGGCCGGTCGGTTCCGATCGCCTCGGACTTTAACGAATAAGATGCTCGGAACCCGCCCGCGAGGAGAATTTGCATCTTCGATTGGGCTTCTTAGGAGAACCCGCATCGCTATTTCCGCGGGTGTCTTGCCCACCACCCGGATTGATCCTTCATAATCCCGCAAATGCGGCGTTGGAGATCGACCATGCGCGAACTATCGGCGGAAGCCAGGCTGCACTTCTACGCGCGCTCGCTCTCGCGGCGGACCGCGGCGAGCATGCATCATGCTGCGATGTACAGCGCCTTCGCCGTCATCGCGGCCATCGTGTTCGGCACGCTCTCGGTACACCCGTTCTGATCACGCCCCGCGCTTGAACGGCGCCACTTCGATTCCCGCATCCTTCAAGGCCTGACGCAGGCCGCGCGCGATGTCGACTGCTCCCGGCGTATCGCCGTGGATGCAGACCGTGTCGGTGCGCATCTTGATGACCTTGCCTGTCACCGAGACCACCGCGCCATCCTGCACCATGCGCACCACGCGATCGGCGATGGCCTTGGCGTCGTGCAGCACCGCGCCAGGCTTCTTGCGCGAGACGAGGTTGCCGTCGTCCTCATAGGCGCGATCGGCGAATACCTCGTGCACCATCGGCAGATTGGCGTCTTCGCCGGCCTTCACCAACTTCGAGTTGGCGAGCACGACGAAAATCAGGCCGGGATCGACCGCCTTGATGCCGTCTGCGATCGCCTTCGCGGTCATGTCGTCCTCGCAGGCGACGTTGGAGAGCGCGCCATGCGCCTTCACATGCGTCACCTTGTGGCCGGCGGCCGTTGCGATCGCCTGCAACGCGCCGATCTGGTAGGCGACGAGGTTCTCGATCTCGGAGGCTTTTAGCCCCGCGATCGGATGCCGGCCAAAACCGTGCAGGTCGCGATAGCCGGGATGTGCGCCGACCGAGACGCCGCGCACCTTCGCAAGCTCGACTGTCCGGCGCATGATGTCGGGGTCGCCGGCGTGGAAGCCGCAGGCGACGTTGACCGAGCTCGCCAGTTCGATCATCGCAGCGTCGTTGCCCATCTCCCACGCGCCAAAACCTTCGCCGAGATCGCAATTGAGATCGATCGTCTTCATGGGTAGCTCTCCGTCTCTGGTCTTCTTGTCGTTTACGGCTCGGCCGCGACCTGCCAGGTCCCGGCGTCGACAGCACTTACAGCATAGCCCGCGACGTTGGCATCGCTGAGCGCTTCGATGTTGAGCGCGGCGGTGTCGGCAGAGCGCAGGCGATCGGGCAGGCTGCGGATGGTTTGCGCGAATTTCTTCGCCTCATCCTGCGCCTCGGCCATGCTGACCGCCTCGAAGCGGAACGCCGTTCCTGCGGAGGTCTGTGCGAGGCGGCCGACATCAGCCGTGATCACGGTTGCGATCTTCGGGTAGCCGCCGGAGGTGCCGCGGTCCATCATCAGCGCGATCGGCGCGCCGTTGCCGGGCACCTGGATGCTGCCGTTGACCGTGCCGTCGGAGACGATGTTGTGGCCGTGCAGATGCTTGATCGCGGGGCCTTCGAGCCGGTAGCCCATGCGATCGGAGGTCGCCGAGATCTTCCACTCGCTGTCGAGGAACAGCGCCTTGTTGGCGTCGTCGAACTCGTCGTCCTGCGGTCCCAGCAGGACGCGGATCGGACCGCTCGATGGCTTCGGCAGTTCGATGCGCAACTCCGGCGCACCGCTTGCGGCGCTGACAGATAATTCGTCACCGGCCTGGAGCGGGCGCGGGTAGGGGCTGCCGAGGCCGGCGCGGGCGTTGACCGCGAGACTGCCAAATACCGGCTCGCCCCTGATCCCGCCTTCGATCGCCAGATAGGTGAACGCACCGCTGCGAGCAAAACCCAGCGTCAGCGTCTCGCCGTCTTTCAGCGTCACCGATGTGTCCATGGCGACCGGACTGCCGGCGATGTCCGCATTGCGCGGCGCGCCTGAAATTGCGACGCGCACGGCGCCGTCGCGGGCGGCGAACGAGGCGCCGAACGGGCCTACCTCGATAACGGCGGCGAACGGTTCGCTGTCGACAAGCGTGTTCGCTGCCGCGAGCGACAGGCGGTCCATCGCTCCGCTGACCGTCAGGCCATAGCGTTGCGCTCCGTGGCGTCCGCCATCCTGGACGGAGCTTGCAGGCCCGATGCTGGCGATCACAAGCCGGCTCATGCGACCACCTGCTCGGCAATGATCTCGCCGGCCTCGGCGGCGCGATCCTGTTCCTCGAACGTCTTATGGTCGATTGCGAAAAACGTCACGCGATCGCCGGGTTCGGTGAGGAAGGTCGGATTGCGGTGGAGCTGATAGGTCCGCACCGGCGTGCGGCCAAGCAGGTGCCAGCCGCTGGGCGCAGCCAGGCACTGGATTCCGGCCTGGATGCCGCCGATCGAGATCGTGCCGGCAGGCGTCAGCAGCCGCGGATTCTGTCGCCGCGACATCTGCAGGGATTTGTCGAGGCCGCTGAGATAGGACCAGCCCGGCGTGAAGCCGATCATGGCAACCTTATAGTCGCCGGCGACGTGGCGGGCGACGATGTCGTCGGGCGTGGTGTTCAGCGCCTTCGCGACATCCTCGAGGTCAATGCCGTGCTCGCCGCCATAGGCGACGGGAATGCGCCAGCGGCGCGCATTGGTGGCCGGCGGCAACGGTTGGCTGGCGAGCGCGAGCAGCTTGTCGCCGAGTGCGTCAAAGCCGATCTTGCCGGGGTCGTAGTGCACCAGCAGCGAGCGATAGGTCGGCACGGACTCGGTGACGCCGTCGATGGGGCTTGCTGCGAGCGCCTTGTCGAGTGCCAGCACGCGCTGGTTAGCGGCGTCGTCGATGGTACGGCTGAACTCGACCGTGACGGCGCTGTCGCCACTGGGCAGAAGGCGGGGCGGGGGAAGCGTCGCGGACATGGGCTGTCGAAATCGGGCTTCTGGAGATACGCGGGCTCGGCCTTGAGCTCCGCTCGTTCCTGCTTCGCGTAAATGCGCCCGCAAGTCCAATAAATTAATGCAGGGGGAGGCGATAAAGCCTTGTTATCGCGACGCATAACTGCGCTGCGGCCCTGCATGATTGGTATCCTCTTGGCCCTTGACGCAAGGCCCGCACCCCGCAAGATGCGCGCGTTCTTTCCCGCCCATCCGGAGCTCGTCTGTTTCCATGTCGCTGTCCCCCGAAGCCCGCAAGACCCTCGCCGGCATCACCACTGCCACCATCACCACGGTCCTGCTGAAGAAGGGCCTGCGCAACATCTGGATGCGCGGCGCGCGTCCGCTGCGCCCGGGTCTGCCGCGCCTGGTGGGACCGGCCTTCACGCTGCGCTTCGTGCCGGCGCGCGAGGATCTGGCGACGCCGGAGTCCTGGTCGTCGCCGATCTCGACCCGGACCGCGATCGAAGCAATGCCGGAGGGCTGCATCGCCGTCGTCGACGCCATGGGGATCACCGATGCCGGCATCTTCGGCGACATCCTGTGCGCGCGCATGATGAAGCGCGGCGTCACCGCACTCGTCACCGACGGCGTCGTGCGTGACGTCGAGGGCGTGCTCGGCACCAATCTGCCGGTCTGGTGCGACGGCTATGCCGCGCCGCCGTCGGTTGCCGGCCTGACCTTCGTCGGCTGGGGCGAGCCGATCGGCTGCGGCGGCGTTGCGGTATTCCCGAACGACATTGTGGTCGCAGACCAGGACGGCTGCGTGCTGATCCCGCAGGCGATGCTCGAACACGTGCTCAATGAGAGTGTCGAGCAGGAGCGGATGGAAGCCTGGATCGTCAACGAGGTGAACAACGGCGCGGTGCTCCCGGGCCTCTATCCCATGAACGCCGAGACCAAGGCGCGCTACGCCGCAAGCAAAAAGTAACAGACAGCAAGCGAGGTTACCCCATGGAGATCACTGTCGCAGGCACGCGGCCGACCCGCCGTGCGCCCAAGGAACACTTCACCGGCACGGTCCTTCAGGACCCCGTGATCATGGCGCCCGCGCCGGCGCGGCTGAACTGCTCGCGCGTGTCGTTCGAGCCGGGTGCGCGCACCAACTGGCATCACCATCCGCTCGGGCAGACGCTCTACGTGATTTCGGGAGTCGGCCGGGTCCAGTCCAAGGGCGGCCCCGTCAGGGAGATCCGCCCCGGCGACACCGTCTGGATTCCGCCGGGCGAGCTGCACTGGCACGGCGCCACGCCGACCAACGGCATGACCCACATCGCCATGCAGGAAGCGCTCGACGGCGTGTTCTCGACCTGGCTGGAGCCGGTGACCGACGCGGAATATGGGGCGGCGGTCGGCTAACTCTCGTGCCCCGGGACCAGCCGCATCGCGTACCGCGATGTGTCGCTGCTCGTCCGGGACACGGCACTTTACATCCTTTCCGCCGTCCACGTGCCCGTGCACATAGTGCCGCGCCAGGTGCCGGAGCCTGAGGTGCCGCTGAGCCGGCCAAAGCCGACGGCGCGCTTGATGCCGGTGCTCAAGGTGACATTGATGCTGCCGGCATCCGCGACGCGGCCGGACGCCGTCACTGCGGCGCTGCTCGACGCGATCTGACCATTGTTGATGCCGATCGAGACGGTCGAGCCGTTACCGCAGGTCTCACTCGACGATGAGATACGGACATTCCATGCGGCGTCGAAAGTGCTGGCGCTGGCCTGCGCGGCGGGCAACGCGATGACAATGATTGTGGCGAAGAGAGCCTTGCGAAATCCGTTCATGACACGCCCCTAGGTTTGATCATGCGGGGATCGTGACATGGACGCGGAACCGGCGATGTGAGGGCTGTCACGCGCGCGACCGGCTCTGTGACGTCGCGCACGTCGCAAACGACTTGGCGGACAAAAGCAAAGGGGCCCGCGTTGCGGGTCCCTTTGTCTCGGTCAGAGTGTCGTCTCGACGTCAGTTCGCACGCGTCCAGGTCTGGCCGCCGCAGAACATGCCGCCGAAGGCGCAGCCCTGCACGCGCAGCCGATCGGTGCCCTTCAGCGCGATGGTTGAATCGTAGGTCGAGCCGGAGTTCGGATCGAGGATGCGGCCGGACCATTTCTGGTCCTTGTTCTGATCCTTGCCGGGTTTCATGTTGATCAGAACCTGCTCGCCGTTCTGGTTCGATTTCGAATCGACCGAATAGCCGCAGAGATTGTTGCCGCACTGCTCGATCCGGATCTTGCCTTCCTTCTCCTCGGTGAACCAGACGCCGAGCGGTGAATTGAGATCGCGCGTGGGCGCGGCCGCGGGAGCCGGCGGCGCGACGGCAGCCGACTGAACGGGGGCAGGCGAAGGCGCCGGGACGGGAGGCGGAGCCGGAGGCGCGGCTGCGACCGTCGGGGCTGGCGGTGGAGGCGGTGCGGGCGGTACTGCGGCCACCGTTGGGGCGGCGCTCGGGGCCGGCTGAGGCGGCGGCACAAGCGCGTCTTCGGCCGGAACATTGTTAGCCGTGGTGGCCGGAGGGGCAGGAGGCGCCACGACCACGGGAGCCTGGACACGGGCCTGCTCGGCCGCCGGAGGTGCTACGACAGGCGGGGGTACCGGCGCCGGATTGGCCGGCGGCTGCGGGTCGGTCTTGGCTTGCTGCGGTGCCTGCGGGTCCGCTTTAGGAGCCCCCTTGGCATCGGTCTTGGTCTTCTTTGCCTTGCCCTGGCCGGTGTTGTCATAGACGCCGGGGATTTGCACGGTGCCGCGGTCGGGATCGATGCGGATGGTGCGCCCGCCATAGTCGAAGGTGTACTGCGCCTGCGCAGCGGTGCTCGCCAAAAGGAATGCGGCCGTGGCCAACAGCTTCCTCATTTCCGTCTCCTGAAACAGGTGGTCCCCGCACCGACGCTTACGCCTCGGTTCGATCGCAAAAAGTGATCTAGGTCACTGTCACCGTATGAGTCGTGCTCCGGCTGTTCCGGGTTCAATAACACCGGAGCCGGTCCAAAGTTTGGCCGAGGCAAGCGACAGGAGGACGCGCCCTAGTCGAACCAGGCGGCGTAGATCTTCTTGTAGCTGCCGTCCTCCATGGCGATGTGCAGCCATTGGTCGACAAACGCCTTCAGCGCCATGTCGCGCTGGAGCCAATAGGCTTTCTCGGAGAAATCGAACGGCTTTTCGGGATGCACCGCGCAGAGCACGCCAGAATGCTGCTTCTGCTGGTAGCGCGTCTCGGAGGCGTCCGTCATCATCAGGTCGGCATTGCCCTTGGCGATCTCGTCGAAGATCACGGTGTTGTCGGGGAAGACGGTGATGTCGGCGTCCTTGATGTTGGCACGCGCGAAGCGCTCGTTGGTGCCGCCGGGATTGACGATCACGCGGGTGCCCTTCTTGTCGATGTCGATGATGCTCTGATATTTGCCGATATCGGCGCAACGCGCGATCGGCGTCTTGCCCTCGCGCATGATGGCCGTGGAGAAAAAGCCCTTCTTCTGCCGGTCGAGCGTGACCGAGATGCCGCCCATGGCGATGTCGAACTGGTCGGCCTCGAAATCCTTCATCAGCTTTGGCCAGGCCGTCGGCACGAATTCAACCTTGACGCCGAGCGCCTTGCCGAGCGCCTCGGCCATATCGACGTCGAAGCCGCTGAACTGCTGCGTTGTCTTGTCGAGGTAGGTGAAGGGCTTGTAATCGCCGGTCATGCCGACGCGCAAAGTGCCGCGCTTGACGATCTCGTCGAGGCGGGAGGGCGTCGCCTGCTGTGCGTGAGCCGAAATGTTTGCCAGCAGGACCACGGCCAAAGCCGCCAAAATTCGAATGGTCATCCGAACGATCATCTCTTTTCCACCCGTGCCCGAGCTGTCATTGTGCAGCTCTTGAGGCTTGGATTTAGACCAGATGCCCATCGCTGGCGAGGCGGAATTGGAAGGGATTTGAAGTGACGATCTCGATGTATGACGCCTCGGTCGGCGTCTTCGTGCCTTACCTGCGCAACCTGTCCGCACTGCTCGACAAGGGCGTTGCCTATGCCGAAACCCGGAAGTTCAATCCGGCGGTCCTGCTCGGCATGCGCATGTCACCAGACATGTACGATCTGGCGCAGCAGATCGGCGAGGCCTGCCGCCATGCCGCGGTCGCTTCGGCCTTGCTGGCCGAGCGCGAGCCGGTGACGCTGCCGGTGCTGGAGCACGACATGGCCGGGCTTCAGGCCCGCATTGCCACGTCAATCGAGTTCATCGAAAGCCTGCCGCGCGCGGAGATCGATGCCGCGGCGGAACGGAATGTCTTCTTCAGGTTGAAAAACGGCACCGAGCTGCCGTTCACCGGGCGGACGCTGCTGCTGACCTTCAGCGTCCCGCAGTTCTTCTTTCACGTGACGACGACCTATGACCTCTTGCGGCACGCAGGTGTCGAGCTCGTGAAGAAGGATTATCTCGGACGACGATAAGCCTAGGCTTCGCCCTTGCGCTCGTAGTCGGCGAGCGAGCTGCGGCCGGCGATCTCGCTGCGCAGCTCTTCGAAGCGCCGATGTGCCTCGTCCTCGTGCACGTCGACGAAATGCACGGCAGCCTCGCTGGTCATCGGGCCGCTGATCACGGGCACAGACTGCTCCCCGATGGTTTCGTGGACGTAGAACTGGCTGTCGTCGCCGCGATGGACCGTCCATTTCAGACGGATCGCCACCATCGGCCCCGGACCGACCTTGCTGTAGCCGTCGGCATCGGTGTGCTCCGGCACCAGCGGCTGCTCCTCGAGCACCGGATGCTCATCGACCATCGGGTGCTCGTCGGCGACCACATGCTCACCAGCAACCACCATTTCTGTTACGGTCACGGTCTCGGTCTCGCGCACGACGAGGACGGGCTCGGGGTGCTCCAAAATGCTGGCGATGGTCGCCAGCGTGTGGTCGGTCGGGTCGATCTCTGACAAGGGTTCATCCTCCAGCTCGACGCGGCCGGTAAGTCTGTCCCACTGCCGCCGCGGCCGGACCTATTACGCGGGTTTGATTAAGGCTGAGTGAGGGCTCGATCTGCACCAAAATGGGACGCATTCTGGCGTTCCAAAGGCGGGCGGGGGCCACGTGGCCGCAGTCTGCAAGAACTCGTTCCCAATAAGCTACAGTCCCTCGGTTGCGATCTGTAACCGCATCAAGCACTCGGCACAACCGCGCCTCCAACAGGCGAAGAGTATCCGCTCTCTAGGGACAGCAGGTATGGCGTGCTTCGGATCGGCCGTACGCTTGGCATCAGCACCACCGCCGTTCAGAGCGCGCTAGGACCGGCTTGGATCCCCCGAGCCAAAATTTATCGGCCTGAACGCGCGATAGTGGTCCTTGCAAGATATCATCACTTCCAGCCCATGCGCGGCGCGACGATGCTTTTCTCAACATACGCGCTGCCTTTCGGCGAGATACGGGCTCGATTGCCGGCTTTGTCGTATTCGATCATCCGGCTCTTATGAAGCTTTGCCAGCACCTTGCCGCGATAATTTGCCGCGCTACTATATTCTACCGATTTGAACAAATCGGGCTCGTTTACCCAAGCGACGCTTTGATGGAGGATCAATAAGGTTTGGTCTGGGGCTGTTAGCGATGTATCGAGAACGCGCTTGAGGTTATCTCCCAGCGACCAGACTAGCGGTAGTTTGCGCTCGGACACCGCATCAACTGCCTCCTGTGCCTCCGCAGTCGTCACAGCATGGTAGATGCGGATTAGCTCAGCGAGCACCCAGCTTGCGAGGGAAAGCACGACAGTAGCGTCCATCATACTCGGATCGACGTCGCCACCGACATGCCCAACATTGCGATTGTTCCGTACTTCGTAGAGAGTTAGCAATGTACGAGGAATCAGCACACGGATGCTGCGATCGCCCGGCTTGCCTGTGTTCGGCTTCTTTTCAAGATCGAGGCAAGCGTTCCGCATATTCGAGGGCTTGGATGGTGCAGCCGCGAAAGAGCCTGAGACTTCTCCGTCGAGGATGGTGTAGACGACCTCGCTGAAGCGCCCGCCTGTGAGTTCAGCCGGCCCCCAACGATGCTCTGCGTAGTTCGAGGCGATGACCCGATATTCTTCGATCAACGGGTCGCGCAGCCCAGCAGGAATTGCCGCTAGTAGCTTGTCGGGGCTGAGGCTCACTCGCTGCTGGCGAGCTTTTTCACAAGCTCAGCCCCCGCCTTCAATCCCGGCGCAGTCAGCGTCCAGCCGTTCTTTGCCGAACCCGCAAGTAAATTTCCGCCGGACTTGGCATACCTCGCATGATTAGTCTTGCCGTGAGTGCCAAACCGCTCGCACTCAGCCCTCGCAGTCTCGTCGTCGAATTTTGGCTCGCCAGCGCGAATAAGTTCACGAAGACCAATCAGCACGTAGGTATTCACAACGCGATCGCTCAGACTTTCGCCGGGGATCGTATGAGCGATGATATCAACCGCCTCGCCATCGACGTGGAACACGTCTCCGAGTTGATCCTCAGACACCTTGTTCTGCCTCATCCATGTGCGAGCCTTGGCGTTAAGCGGACCGTGATCCTCGCTATCGTGATGATCTGCAGTTGCTCCGCCGCCGCTCACGCCGCCAGTCGACCTCCGCTCAACGAAGCTAGCGTCTTCGCCAAGCATCATCAGCGCCGACTTTACTGCCCGTTTCCGTAGCTCCGTGTCAGTGATCGGAACCAACAAGTCATACAGGCCGGTAACAAGATTTTTGAAGTCATCGTTCATGAAAACTACCAAGTTCGGATTATACTCGCGATGCTGGCACGCAGAGCTTTGCACAACAATCCGTCGGGTGGGATTTGCACAAGCCTTTCGTACATACGACGTGCCGTGACACCTCATCCCGGCGCGTAAGGCTTTGGTCTGTATCGAACATCACCCGTCTAAGACGTCCTGATTGATGATGTTCTGCCGGATGGGATCGCCGTCCAGCACACTCAGGATGTTGCGCGCGGTCTGCTCGCTCATGCGGCTCACCGCCTCCACCGTGACGCCGGCGACATGCGGGGCCATGATGACGTTGGGCAGCGCGAACAGCGCGTTGCTGACCGGCGGCGGCTCGACCTCGAACACGTCGATGCCGGCACCGGCGAGCTTGCCCGAGACCAGCGCCTCGTATAGCGCCGTCTCCTTCACGATGCCCCCGCGCGCGGTGTTGATGAGATAGGATTTCGGCTTCATCCGGCCGATCCGCGCCGCATCGAACAGGCCGAGCGTTTCCCGCGTCTTCGGGCAGTGGATGGTGACGAAATCGGCGTGAGGCAGCGCGGCATCGAGATCGGCGACCGGCTCGCAGCCTGCTGCCTTGATATCTGCGGCGGGCTTGTAGGGATCATAGACCTGCACACTCATGTCCATCGCCAGGCAGCGCTTGGCAGTGCGGGTGCCGATGCGACCGAAGCCAATGATCAGCACCGTCTTGCCGTAGAGATCGAATGGCAGCATGCCGAGCCGGTCGGCCCATTTGCCGTCCTTGACGCAGGCGTGCATCTCCTGCGCGCGTTTTGCCAGCGTCAGCATCATGAACAACGCCTGCTCTGCGACCGAGGGCGAGTTCGCGCTGCCCGCGACCATCAGCGGCACCTTGCGGCGGGAGAGGGCGGGAACGTCGACGGCATCGTAGCCGACGCCGATCCGCGTCACCACTTTCATATCCTTCGACGCTTCGAGTTCGGTCTCGCCGAAGGCGGTGGCACCAAGCGCCACGCCATGGACCGGCGCATGGTTCTTCAGCAAGGCCTCGAAGTCCTTGGCGGAGATCAGGTTCGGAAACTCGATGAGTTCGATGTCATCTCGCTGGGTGAGGAGGGTGCGCGCGCCTTGCGACAAAGTTTGTGTAACGAAAATCTTCTTCTTGTTGGTCGACATCGCTCCCCGCCTGCTCGCGTTTCCAAAACCGGCGTCACAACACGACGCCGGTCTCTTCGTTTAGCAGGTGCATATTGTTGAGGTCCATCGCCAAACGCATGGGAGCCCCATCTGCAGCGCCGGCATTGGGATCGACGCGGCCGCAGACGGGCGTACCCTCGAGCCCGAAATAGACCAGGGTCTCCATGCCCATCGGCTCGGTGACGTCGAGCACGGTGTCGAAGGTTTCGACGCCCGGCCCAAGATGCGCATGCGACTCGGTGAGATGCTCAGGCCGGATGCCGAGCAGGAGCTTGTCGGTGCGCGGCAATGCGTTGTAGCGCGTGGCACGGGCCGGCGGCAGCGCGAAGGCGATGCGGTCGGTCAGGCGGATCTGGAGCGCGCCGCCGGCATCCTCCAGCCGGCACGGGAGGAAGTTCATCGCCGGCGAGCCGATGAAGCCGGCGACGAAGCGCGTCGCAGGCTTGTGGTAGAGCTCGTTCGGGGTGCCGATCTGCTCGATCCGCCCTTTGTTCATCACCACGACGCGATCGGCCAGCGTCATGGCCTCGACCTGGTCGTGGGTGACGTAGACCGTCGTGGTGCGCACCTTCTGGTGCACCTTCTTGATCTCGATCCGCATCTGCACGCGCAGCTTGGCGTCGAGATTGGACAGCGGCTCGTCGAACAGGAAGACTTTTGGGTTGCGCACGATGGCCCGCCCCATGGCGACGCGCTGGCGCTGGCCGCCGGAGAGCTGCTTCGGCTTGCGGTCGATCAGGTCGGTGATGTCGAGGAGGCGGGCGGCTTCCGTCACCCGCGCCTTGATCTCGGCCTTGGGATAGTGCTTCAGGCGCAGCCCGAACGACATGTTTTCCGCGACCGTCATGTGCGGGTAGAGCGCGTAGTTCTGGAACACCATCGCGATGTCGCGGTCCTTCGGCGGCACGTCGTTGACGACGTCGCCGCCGATCATGATGTCGCCGTCGGTGATGTCTTCAAGTCCTGCGATCATGCGCAGCGTCGTCGACTTGCCGCAGCCCGATGGTCCCACCAGCACGATGAACTCATGGTCGGCGATATCGAGATCGATGCCGCGCACTGCCTCGACGTCGTCGTAACGCTTGATCACCTTCCGCAACGCAACCTCAGCCATAAGACATCAACCCTTCGTCGCGCCGGCGGTCAGGCCGGCAATGTAATAGTCCATCAGGAAGGCGTAGATGACCAGCGGCGGGGCTGCGCCGAGCAGCGCGCCGGTCATGATCTGTCCCCAGTTGAAGACGTCGCCCTTGATCAGTGTGGTGGTGATACCGACCGGCAGCACGAGCTGGTCGATGGATGTCGTGAACACCAGGGGATAGAGGAACTGCGCCCAGGACACGGTGAAGGCAAAGATGGTCGCGGCGATCAGGCCGGGCAGGGCTACCGGGATGAAAATCCGCGTCAGGGTCTGGAGCCAGGAGGCGCCGTCGATGAGGGCAGCCTCGTCCAACTCCTTCGGGATCGAGGCGAAATAACCGATCATGATCCAGGTGCAGAACGGCACGGTCAGGGTCGGATAGATGAAGACAAGCACGTACCAGCGGTTGAGCAGAGTGATGCCGGTGAAGTCCTGGACCACCGCGAGCATCTTGAACAAGGGAATGAACAGGAGGCTGTCCGGGATCAAATAGGTGAGAAAGACGCCGGTCGCGAGCGTCGCCGAGCCCCAGAACTTCATCCGCGCCAATGCAAACGCCGCCGGAATGCTGATCAGCATCGTCACGATCACGACCACGATCGAAATCATCGACGAATTCCAGAAGAACCGCAGAAACTGGTTCGAGGTCAACAGCTCGACATAGTTCGACAGAGTCGGATGAAAGACCCACCACGGATTGGTGGCGGCCGAGATCTCCGCGCTGCTCTTGAGCGAGGTGATCAGCATATAGACCGGCGGGATCAGGAAGAAGATCGCAAACAGCACCAGGAAGAAGTAGGACCAGCGCAGCGCCCAGGTGCGGTCGCGGCTCATGCTTCGCAGCTTGACCTTACGCGTCGGTCCGGTCTTGTCGATCGCGAGCGTGCTCATCAGGCTTCGTTCCCACGTTTGTTGACATCGCGCAGGATGAAGACCGCTGCGACGGCGAGGATCGGCACCATGAACAGCGAGACGCAGGCGCCAAGCGGAATGTCGCTGCTCTGGATGCCGACCTGGAATGCCCAGGTGGCGAACAGATGCGTCCGGTCCAGCGGACCGCCGGAGGTGAGGATACGTACGATGTCGAAATTGGCGAAAGTGACGATCAGCGAGAACAGCGTGGTGATGGCGATGATGTTGCGCATCATCGGCAAGGTGATGTGCCAGATCTTCTGCCACCAATTGGCGCCGTCGATCGCTGCGGCTTCGTAGAGCTGGTCAGGTACGGATTTCAGCGCGGCCAGGTACATGATCAGGAAGAACGGTGCGCCATACCAGACGTTGACGAGGATGACGGAGAAACGCGCCCAGAAGGTGTCACCGAGCCACGGGATCGGACCGATGCCGAAGAACGAGAGGGTATAGTTGAAGGCGCTGTAGGAGGGGTCGAACAACCACAGCCATGCCAGCGTGCTCATCGCCGGCGGGATCACCCAGGGCACCAGCAGCATGCCGCGCCATTTACGTTGCTTTTTGCCCGGAATGTTGTGGACGAAATGCGCGACGATGAAGCCGATCAGAGCCTTGAAGACCACGGCGGTAATCGCAAAAATGCAAGACTGTCTCACCACCATCCAGAACGTTTCGCGTTTGAACAGGAAGGTGAAATTGCTGAGGCCGACGAACTTCGTCATCGCCTTGTTCAGCGTCGCCAGGTAGACCGAATAGAAGGCGGGATAGAGCACGAGCAGGGCGATCAGGAGGATCAGCGGCAGCGTCAGGAAGAACGCTACGGTCGATTTCCGTCCCATTGCATTGCGCAGGCTCGTCCGTTTGCGCGGGCTCGCAGCACGAGCGAGACGGCCTTGCTCAACGACGACATCGGCCATGACGTTAGCCTCTTTGTAGGACATGTAGCAGGACATGTGGAATGGCGAAGCCGGCGCTGCCGTCGGCTTCATTCGGCAAGCGGATCGAGCGAGGGGTGCCTCGGCGGCTCACGCGCGAAGCGTGAACCCCCATGGTACATACCCGTCTCAGGTCCGCATGAAGCCCTCGCACTCACCCTCCGCCCAGGCGAGCGCCGTTTCCAACTTCTCTCCTTGCGCAAAGCGCAGCGCCATCTTGGTCAGCGTCGCCTGGAAGTAGATCTGCTGGGCGATTTTCGGCGGCGCTGGAGACGCTGCGATCGACATCGTCTGCTGCTTGTAGGGATCCGGATAGTGGAACAGCGTGCCCTTCGGCGGCCCTTCCTCGGCCCAGGTCTTGAACTTCGTCATGTTCGCGTAGGCCGGGAGATCGTACCCGCCGCTCGCCGCGACGAACTTCTCGATCGCCGCTGGCGAGGACAGGTGAACGAGCAAGCTCTTGGCCGCTTCCTTGTTCTTGCCAAAGGCCCAGACGCCCCAGAAGTAGGGCAGGAAGGGCGCAAAACGTCCCTTCGGACCGGACGGGAAGCCGTGCGTCCAGCACTGTTCGGCGACTTGCGGTGCGTCGCGCTTGGCGACCGCCCAGGCACTCGGCGGATTCAGGATCATCGCCCCGCGGCCCGAGATCAGCCATTTGTTGTTGGACGCATCATCCCAAGACGGTGCGTCGGTGGGCAGGACGGCGATCAGCTTCTTGTAGAATTCGAGCGCCTGCCGCACCGCGTCGGTCTTGACGGTGATATCGCCCTTGGCGTTGACCAACTCGGCGCCGAATGACTGGAAGATCGCGCCCGCGGTGTCGACGCTATCGGTGGTCTCGCCGAGACCGATGCCGAAGGGGAAGCCGGCCTTGTGGCAGGCCTCGGCCGCCTTCAGGAACGTCTCCATGGTCCAGTTGTCCGCTTTTGGCGGACTGCCGGCCGGATACATCTCTTGCACGTCGATGCCCGCGTGCTTCTTCATCAGGTCTATGCGGGAGCAGGGGCCCTTGATCTGGCTTCCCGGTGTCGCGGGCACTGCCAGCCATTTTCCGCCCGACTGCCCGAGATATTTGACGGTGCCGTTCACCTCGCCGTTCTGCTTGATGAGCGGCTCCATGACGTCGTTGAGCGGCTCGAGATTCTCCGAATAGGCGTGTGGCCACCAGCTCGGCATCTGGAGAATGTCGTGACCGGACTTGGCCTGGGCTTCGGCCGCCGCGGTCAACTCGATCTTCTTGTTGTTGCTGGTGATGTAGTCGATCGAGACTTCGACCTTCTCCTTCTCGCCCCATTCCTTGACGAGGGCGGTGGAGGCATCGTTGGCGCCGGGCACCCAGTGGTCCCAGAAGCCGATCGAGAGCTTGCCGGCGGCGTAAGCGCCTCGGACATAGGGCGCGGTGATCAGCGCCGCAGAGGACATTGCAGTGGCAGCCACAAATTGACGTCGCGTCAGTGTCTTGCGTGACATCTCGTTTCCTCGCTTGGGTGTTTTATTGTTCTGGTGTTTCCTCTGAACTCTTCTTCCGAGTTTTGCTTTTGATTTTCTTGTTGGGAGTTTCTTGTTGAACGTTCTTGCAAATTGGTAGCGCGATCAGATCATGATTGATCGCGTCTGTCGAGAAAACCGAACGGCTCGCGCCTAGAACTAACGTTGTGTCCCGGGAAGGCGGGATTACCTCCGGTGTCGCGCGCCGGCCATGAACCGCGGTCGGTCGTTTTGCGACGCACACTTTGCGCCGCCCCGCCGCAGCGACATGTGCGCAATTACGCCGCAGTTTCCAACGAGCCTGCATAAGCGCCTCGCGCCAAACACTTTTCGGGCGTGGATAGCATTTGTCGGCGCCTAGACCTCGAAGCGGTGAAAACGATAGAGTTGCAACTGGCGGGTGGCTTCCACCCCGACAGGCCAATCAGATCGACCATGGAGACCAGAATGAAAAACCCGGCGCCGCCCGCGCGGCTTTACCTGCGACGATGGTTCGCGCTGGGGACCGTTTTCGTGTTGCTGCTCGGCGCAGCCGCGGTCGCGAATGCACAAGGCCTGGTCAAAGGCGTTCAGGATGGGGCCGCGGCCGGCAACAAGGCAGCGGGCCCCGTCGGGGGCGTGCTGGGCGGTGCGATCGGCGGCGTGGTCGGCGTCTTCACCGGCGTGCTCGGCGTCAACAACAATAACGGCAATCAGGCGCCGCCGGCCGCCAAGGATTCTAACAAGGACGCCAGCAAGGACTCTAAGCAGCCCGGCGCCGGCAAGGACAAGGATGCCAAGAGCGGCAAGGCGGGCAAGGGCGCCAAGGCGAGCAAGGAAGCCAAGAATGCGCCGCAGGACAATAAGGACGTCCCCGTCCTCACCCAGACCGGCGCGCCGCAACAGACCGCCGAGCAAATCGTTGCCAACAGTGATTCCTATATCGAGCGGATCAAGACGGAACTGAACCTCACGCCCGATCAGGAGAAGCACTGGTTCGGCTTCTCGAGCGCCATGCACTACCTGGGGCACAATGGTGCGGAGCGGCTCAACCTGCGGGTTACCCGGGCCAAGCGGGATCCGCCGGACGACATCATCGAGCAGATGCGCAACGAGTCGCAGTTCCTGATCGATCGCGCTGCCGACCAGCGCAACGTCGCCGACGCTGCCGAGCCACTCTACTCGAGCCTCGATGACAAGCAGAAGCAGGTCTTCATACAGGAGATGGTGCACCTTAGCCACGAACGAGGATTGGATTGATCAAGTTGAATCGGATCGGGCGCGCCTGAATTAACGGCGCCCGCCACGAATTCGTGAATCCTCTCCGCAATTCGGTTATGCTTAGCTTCGTAAGCTGATTGCGGGGTTTAAATGGCGGACGCACTCTCCGTTTTCCTGGTCGAAGACGAGGCGTTGATCCGGATGATGATGGCGGACATGGTGGAGGAACTCGGCCACCACGTCGTCGCGGAAGCCGACAATGTCCGGGATGCCAGCGCTTACGCCATGACCGCGCAGTACGATCTGGCGATTCTCGACATCAACCTCAAGGGCGTCTACGTCGATCCCGTGGCCGACCTGATCGAGCGCCGCGGGAAGCCGTTTCTGTTTGCCACGGGCTACGGGCCGGAACTGCTGCCGTCCTTGCTCCGGCGTCGGCCGATCCTGCGCAAGCCGATTGGGATCGATCAGCTCAAGGCGATGATCGATTCGATGTTTCCGGAAGCGGGAGCGAAGACGCCGCGCTGAGCGACGGCGAAAACGCCGCGCTGAGATCGCCAACGAAAATAGCCGCCCATCAGGGGCGGCCATTTTGCGACGGAATTCGTCGCGGTCTCACATCAGGCCGGCGCCAAGATCGATGCCGCGCGCCATCAGGCCGAACGAGGCGACGAGGCCTGTGCAGCAGAACAGCAAGATGGTCGTGAAAGAAGAATCGGTCAAACGCGTTTCGATGGTGGCCGGCATCGCGGCGATCGAAATCATGCTCATGTTCATTCCCCCCTTTGTTGCCCCTGAATTGCATCAGGTGAGGGAAGCCTTAGAGCAAAAAGTTTGACGCGAGCTTTCGATGCATCGTTAACGGAATCGCAATCGGTCCCGTGTTTGCGCGCGCCGTAACGAGATCACGCCTCAGTGGCGCCCGTTCTTCAGCACCGTGGCGATGGTGTGGGCTGTCATGGCCGCGCGATCGGAAGCCCGCTGGGCAGCAAGCCGATCCCGCGCCTTTTCCTCGATCAAAAGCTCGATCAGGGCCAGCCGCTTGCCGTCGTCGTCCGCCTCGATCAGCAGGCGGT
This sequence comes from Bradyrhizobium sp. 132, assembly GCF_023074185.1. Taxonomy (GTDB): domain Bacteria; phylum Pseudomonadota; class Alphaproteobacteria; order Rhizobiales; family Xanthobacteraceae; genus Bradyrhizobium. Next base: position 68,929 of record NZ_JADPKY010000095.1, read on the forward strand.
GATAGCGGTGATAGTCGAAACCAAAATCCTGCTTACGCATGTCACGCCCCCGCAACTACGCCACACACAACGCCGAATTGTTTCTGATCCGAAACATGCACGCAAGCACCATCCCGCATGGAACCGCGCGTTCGGTGCAATGAGCTGTGAATTACTGGAACTCGTATGAGATCTTAAGGCTGGTTGTGCTCGGCAAACATCTTCAGGCCGACGAAACTCGCGTCAGGCTTCGTGACCAGCCTGGTCGGGATGTTGCGTAGATAGTCCTGGAAGCGCCCCTTGGCTTCGAAGCGCGCCCGGAACGCGGAAGCTGCAAGGAAATCCGGAAAACGCGGCACGATTCCGCCGGCGATATAGACACCGCCACGGGCGCCGAAGGTCACTGCGAGATTGCCGGCGACTGAGCCGAGAATGGCGCAAAACATCCCCAGGGTCGCGCGGCTGAGTTCGCAACTGCCTTCCAGGGCCGCCTTGGTAATGGCGGCAGCATCGCGATGCGGCACCTGAGCGCCTTCAACTTCGGACAGCGCTTCGTAGAGGCTTTGCAGGCCGGAGCCGGACAGTGCGCCGCGCTCGATGGAGACATGGCCGAGGCGTCGGCGCATGGACGCGATCACGCGTTCCTCGTGCTCGTTCTCCGCCGGCAGGGTCGCGTGGCCGGCTTCGGTGACGACGGCCAGCCGTGCGCCATGGCGCTCGACCAGGCAGGAGACGCCAAAGCCGGTTCCAGGTCCGACCACCAGCAACGGCTCTCCGGGAAGGCCATCCTGTCCGCCGAGCGGGATCAGGTCGGCGGGCTGCAGGGCAGGCAGAGACCAGGCCACCACCTCGAAATCGTTGAGAACGTGAACGCTGCCGAAGCCAAGGGCCGGCTGGAGCTCGTTGCCGTCGATGACCCACGGGCTGTTGGTCATGACGCAGCGATTGTTGGTCACCGGACCCGCCACGGCCAACACGGCCCTTTGGGGCGGTTCGCCGCCGGACCGGCGCCCGAGGACATCGACAATGGCTTCCCTGACGGTCGGGAAGTCTGCCACCTTCACATAGTCGATCGGTCCGGTCTGATTGCCCTGACTGAGCGCGAAGCGCGCATTGGTGCCGCCGATATCGGCGAGAAGAATCGGTCCTGTCTTGCCGATGCTCATGTGCATATGGCTGCCGCGCCCTTGCCGGCTGCGGGAACCTCTTCCTCCGTTCTATCGGATCGCAAGATGCGAACGGCTTTCAGAATCCGTCCTCGGGTGGATCTAGTCAACACGCTCGAGGCCAAACCGTTGCATCTCTTGGGAATGACGGCGGCCATTCGCGCAGATCGCCGCACCTTGCGGTGGTTGCCGGGAAGATCGACATTGGAGGAGCGTTCGGCGCCGGTCGCGCGGGACGGCTTGAAATGGACCTTGCGATGAAGATTTCCGACCGCGACGTGCTGCTGGTGATCGACGTGCAGAACGATTTCTGCACCGGCGGGGCGCTCGCCGTTCCCGGCGGCGAGAAGGTGGTGCCCGCCATCAATCGAATCGCCCAAAAATTCGCCAATGTGGTGCTGACCCAGGACTGGCATCCCCGGGATCATGTCTCCTTTGCCTCGAACCATGCGGGCAGGCAGCCGTTTCAGACTATCGCGCTTGACTACGGCGCCCAGGTGCGGTGGCCGAGCCATTGCGTGCAGGGCACCGCGGGCGCCGAATTTCATCGCGATCTCGACGTCACCCGCGCAAATCTGGTGGTGCGGAAGGGGTTTCGGCGCGGCATCGATTCCTATTCGGCGCTGTTCGAGAACGACAAGAAAACACCGACCGGGCTGCTCGGATATTTGCGCGAACGCGAGTTGAACACCGTCTTCGTCGCCGGCCTCGCGCTCGACTTCTGCGTCCGCTTTTCGGCGGAGGATGCCCGCGAGGCGGGGTTCGATGTCGCCGTCATCGAGGACGCCTGCTGTGGCATCGATCTCGACGGCTCGATGGGCGCGACCCATCAGAGTTTTCGGGAGCGCGGCATTCCGGTCATCGGCCTCGAGGCATTCCTGTGAAAACGGTGACGTAGCCATGGCGGAGAAGACCGGCAAACAGCTGCGCGCACCGGGGCAGGTCCCGGGTGACCCGGTGCTGTGGCCGTTCGCAGCGGCTCAGCTCGCCATGAACGCCTGGTTCGGATGGCTTGAGCGCGATCCGCCGGAGCAGGCCGACAGCAGCCTGCCGTGGACCACGGCCAACTCCGTCGCGCTGGAGCTCGCGACCATGCGCTTGCGCGATTGCACGCGGACGCGATCCGGCCAGCCGGCGCTGGTTTGCGCGCCCTACGCGCTGCACCGGGCCCTGATTGCCGACTTCGCACCCGGCCACAGCGTGGTTCAGTCCCTGCAAAACGGCGGCATCGACCGGATCTATCTCACCGACTGGCGCTCGTCCGCACCTCATATGCGCTATCTCTCGATAGACAGCTATCTCGGTGATCTCAACGTCGCCATCGACGAGATCGGCGCGCCGGTCGATCTCGTCGGCCTGTGCCAGGGCGGCTGGCTCTCGCTGCTCTACGCGGCGCGCTTTCCCGCCAAGGTGCGGCGGCTGGTCCTGGTCGGCGCGCCGGTCGACCTCTCGATCGAGTCCAGGCTGTCGCAGCTCGCCCGCGACGCTCCCGAAATGGTCTATGACCAGCTCGTCGCACGGGGCGGCGGTAATGTCAGCGGCGAGGAGATGCTGCGTGTCTGGTCCAAGGCGCCAACCCGCGACGACATCGCCGCGGCGTTGCAGGTGGACCTTGCGGCTGAGGGGAGCGCAACGCTGCTCGCGCGGTTCGAGCGCTGGAACGCCGAGACGCTCAATCTGCCCGGCGCTTATTATCTCGAGATCGTCAACCGGATTTTCCGGGAGAACCGGATCGCGAACGGGCAATTCACGGCGCTCGGCCGCGTGATTGATCTGAAGCACGTCAAGGCGCCGGTCTTCCTGCTGGCCGGGCTCGATGACGACGTCGTGCCGGCCGCGCAGGCGCTCGCCACCGCCGGTTTGCTCGGCACGCCACCGGCCTTCATTGCGACGGCCTCCGAACCCAGCAACCATCTCGGCCTGTTCATGGGCGCGCGAACCCACGCCCATGCCTGGCCGCAGATCGCCGAGTGGCTGCGCGGCGATCTGTCCGGGGTGCTGGCCCGTAGCGCCTGACTTCGCCAGGCACCGGGCGGACGAGCCTGCAAGTCCGTTATGCATGAAGGCGGATGGCCTGCACGGGACCGGCTCGATGGGTTACATATGGTCCGGAGCTGACGGCTGCGGCCGGCCGCAGAGAGATTGAATTGAAAGTGCTGAGCTCGATGAGTTTCCACTCGATCTATGCCCACGGATTTGCGCGCGTGGCGGCCTGCGTCACCACCTCGCATGTGGCGGATCCCTCGGCCAACGCAAAGGCCATCATGGCGGCCGCGCAGGACTGCCACGAGCAGTCGGTGGCGGTTGCCGTATTTCCCGAGCTGTGCCTGTCCGGCTATGCGATCGAAGACCTGGTCAAGCAGGATCCGCTGCTCGATGCGGTCGAGCGCGGACTTGCCGCGATCGTCCAGGCCTCCTCGGCGCTGATGACCGCGCTGATCGTCGGCGCGCCGCTGCGCTTTGGCCATCGCATCTACAATTGCGCGGTCGTCATCCATCGCGGCAACGTCCTCGGCGTCGTGCCCAAGAGCTACCTGCCGACTTATCGCGAATTCTATGAGGGGCGGCATTTCGCCTCCGGCGCCGGCATTGTCGGCGAGACGATCGCGTTTGGCGGGCTGCATGCCCCGTTCGGCGTCGATCTCCTGTTCGCGGCCGAGGACGTCCCGGCCCTGACGATCGGTGTCGAGATCTGCGAGGACATGTGGATCCCGGTGACGCCGGCCTCCGAGCTCGCGCTTGCGGGCGCAAGCGTTCTTGTCAATCTCTCGGGCAGTCCGATCACGATCGGCCGTGCCCGTTCGCGCGCGTTGCTGTGCCAATCCACTTCGACGCGCTGCCTCGCGGCCTACGTTTATTCCGCCGCGGGGGCAGGGGAATCGACCACGGATCTCGCCTGGGACGGCCAGACCTCGATCTACGAGAACGGCGTGCTGCTGGCTGAGGGCGAGCGGTTCCGCCAGGGCGGCCAGATCACGTTGGCCGACGTCGATCTCGACCTGCTCAGGCAGGAGCGTGCCTCGATGGGGACGTTCGACGACAATCGCCGCCAGCGCGAAGGTTTCTACCGAAGGATCACCTTTGCCCTGAAGCCGCCGGCCGCCGACATCGGCTTCTTGCGCAAGATCGAGCGCTTTCCGTTCGTGCCGAGCGACGAGAGCCTGCTCGAGCAGGACTGCTATGAGGCCTACAACATTCAGGTCGCCGGCCTCGTCCAGCGCATGCGCGCCACCGGCACCAAGCGCGTCGTCATCGGCGTATCGGGCGGGCTCGATTCGACCCATGCGCTGATCGTCGCCGCCAAGGCCGTCGATCTCCTTGGCCTGCCGCGCGAGAACATCCTTGCCTACACCATGCCGGGTTTTGCCACGGGCAGCGAGAGCAAGACCAATGCGCTGGCGCTGATGAAGGCGTTGCAGACGAGTTGGCAGGAACTCGACATCCGCACCACGGCGACGCAGATGCTGAAGGACATCGGCCATCCCTTCGGCAAGGGCGAGAAGGTCTACGACATCACCTTCGAGAACGTGCAGGCGGGCCTGCGTACGGACTATTTGTTCCGGCTCGCCAACCATCACGGCGGCATCGTGATCGGCACCGGCGATCTCTCGGAGCTCGCGCTGGGCTGGTGCACCTACGGCGTCGGCGACCAGATGGCGCATTATAACGTCAACGCCGGGGTGCCGAAGACGCTGATCCAGCACCTGATCCGCTGGGTGATCGCCTCAAAACAGTTCAGCGACGACGTCAACCGGACGCTTGCCTCGATCCTGTCGGGCGAGATCTCGCCCGAGCTGGTTCCGGTCCAGCCCGGCGAGAAGGCACAGAGCACGGAAGCCTCCGTCGGTCCCTACGAGCTCCAGGATTTCAACCTGTTCTACACGCTGCGCTTTGGCATGCGGCCGTCCAAGATCGCCTTCATGGCGCTGCAGGCATGGAAGGACGTCGCTGAGGGCGAATGGCCGCCGGCATTTCCGACCGATAAGCGCAAGGCCTATGATCTCAAGGAGATCCGCCGCTGGCTGGAGGTGTTCCTGCGCCGCTTCTTTGCCTTCAGCCAGTTCAAGCGATCGGCGATGCCGAATGGGCCGAAGGTCTCGGCAGGCGGCTCGTTGTCGCCGCGCGGCGACTGGCGCGCGCCGTCGGATTCCAGCGCGGCGGCGTGGCTGGAAGATCTCGAACGGAATGTGCCGAACTGATCGGCAAGGTCTGACCGTGCAGCTGCCCAAAACGAAATCGCGCCGCGCGGCTCATGAGGCCGGCGGCGCGAAATCGCGTTCAATCCAGAAAGTCCCGAGGTCCGGAGTGCCTAGGAGTCCGGACCTCGTAACCTTGCCCCAGCCTTTGATCCCCCGCCCCATGCGGTCCCCCAAC
>NZ_JADPKY010000170.1 GCF_023074185.1 Bradyrhizobium sp. 132
CACCCCGGCCGACGCCTCCCCCCGGGGCCGCAGCACCGAGCACCGTCCCCGGCTCGGCGGCCGCAACCCCACCGCCCAACAGGGCGCAATACGCTCCGCCGACGGTTGCGCCGGCCTTCCGCGCCGCGCCCACGACGACCACACCCCTGCCTCCACCGCCGCGTCCGCCACAGCGTGATCTGACGCCGATCGCGATCGGTGCAGGTGTCGTCGCCGGTGCTGTGATCGGCGCCACCATCGCCGACTACCGCAACCAGCGCCGCGAATCCGTCGAAGGCGGCCGCACCGTTTACACCGAGCCGGACCGCATCATCGTTCGAGATCCGGGTGGGCAGACATACGTCCGCGGCAACGATCTCTATCGCTTCCGCTATGGCGCCCGCGACATCCGCACCGACACTGTCGGCGGCGATAACCGCACCGTGGTGATCCGTCCCGACGGCAGCGAGATCATCACCGTGGTGGGTCAGGACGGTCGATTGCTGCGTCGAATCCGCAGGGACCCAGCCGGGCGCGAGATCATCATCATCGACAACAGCTACCGCGATCCGCGGTCGGTCGGCGGCTTCTACGTCGACGCGCCGCCTCCGGTGGTCAACATTCCCTACGATCGCTACATCGTCGACGCCGAGGAGGCGTCGCCGGACGTGATCTACCAGACCATGGTGGCACCGCCGGTGCAGCGGATCGATCGCCGCTACACGCTCGACGAGATCCGCTACAGCCCCAATGTTCGCATGCAAATGCCGAGCATCGACGTCAACACGATCAACTTCGAGACAGGATCGTGGACCATCCCACCGGACCAGGCGGAGAAGCTGCAAGCGATCGCCGACGGTCTCAACCGCGCTATCCAGGCCAACCCGCGCGTGGTCTTCCTGATCGAAGGTCACACCGACGCGGTCGGCAACGACGTCGACAATCTGTCATTGTCGGACCGCCGTGCGCAATCCGCGGCCGAATTGCTGACCCAGCAATTCAGTGTGCCGGCTGAGAACCTGACGTCGCAGGGCTACGGCGAGCAGTACCTGAAGGAGCAGACGCAAGAGCCGAGCGCGATCAACCGGCGCGTCACCGTCCGCAACATCACGCCATTGCTCAACGGCGGCCAGGCCTCACTGCCGCCGCCCCCGCCCGGCACTGCGCCGCCGCGCTGAGGCGACACACAAATGCAAAATGGCCGGGAGCGATCCCGGCCATTTTTTTCGTCATTGCGAGGAGCGAAGCGACGACGCAATCCAGACTGCCGCCGCGGAAAGATTCTGGATTGCTTCGCTTCGCTCGCAATGACGAACGAAATCGCAATCCCTGTTCCGGCTAACCCTTGTCGTTCTCCAGCCGGAAGATCTGCGAGCCTTCGCTGCCCGAGAGCAGACCCGTGTCGCTGTAAAGCTTCAGCTTGGCGCGGGTATCGTTGATGTCGAGGTTACGCATGGTGAGCTGACCGATGCGGTCGGCCGGTGTAAACGCCGCGTCCTCCACCTTCTCCATGCTGAGCCGCTCCGGCGCATAGGTGAGGTTGGGGCTCTCGGTGTTGAGGATCGAATAGTCGTTGCCGCGGCGCAGCTCGAGCGCCACCTCGCCGGTGACGGCGCGCGCGACCCAGCGCTGCGCGGTCTCGCGCAGCATCAGGGCCTGCGAATCGAACCAGCGACCCTGATAGAGCAGGCGGCCGAGACGCATGCCGCTGATGCGATATTGTTCGATGGTGTCCTCGTTGTGGATACCGGTGACGAGGCGCTCATAGGCGATGTGCAGCAGCGCCATGCCCGGCGCTTCATAGATGCCGCGGCTCTTGGCTTCGATGATGCGGTTCTCGATCTGGTCGCTCATGCCGAGGCCGTGGCGGCCGCCGATCGCGTTGGCTTCGAGGAACAGCGCGACGGGATCGCTGAAGGTCTGGCCGTTCAGCGCAACCGGCTGACCTTCCTCGAAACGCACCACGACCTTCTCGGCCTTGACGTTGCAGTCGTCGCGCCAGAACGGCACGCCCATGATCGGGTTGACGATCTTGATGCCGCTGTCGAGGCTTTCGAGATCCTTGGCCTCATGCGTGGCGCCGAGCAGATTGCTGTCGGTCGAGTACGCCTTCTCGGCGCTCATCTTGTAGGCAAAGCCCTGCGCCGCCATGAAGGCCGACATCTCGGCGCGGCCGCCGAGCTCGTCGATGAACTGCTGGTCGAGCCAGGGCTTGTAGATGCGCAGGCCCGGATTGGTCAGAAGGCCGTAGCGGTAGAAGCGCTCGATGTCGTTGCCCTTGAAGGTCGAGCCGTCGCCCCAGATGTTGACGCCGTCTTCCTTCATCGCCGCGACCAGCATCGTGCCGGTGACGGCGCGGCCGAGCGGCGTGGTGTTGAAATAGGTGATGCCGCCGGTCGAGATGTGGAAGGCGCCGGACTGGATCGCGGCGATGCCTTCGTGGACGAGCTGCGTGCGGCAATCGACCAGCACCGCTTTCTCGGCGCCGAACTCCATCGCCTTGCGCGGGATCTCGTTGTAGTCGGCTTCATCCGGCTGGCCGAGATTGGCGGTATAGGCGTAGCAGCGCGCGCCCTTCTGCTTCATCCAGAGCAGCGCCGCGCTGGTGTCGAGGCCGCCCGAAAAAGCGATACCGACTTTCTCACCCTTGGGCAGGCTTTTCAGGATCGTGGTCATGGGGCTTCCAATCGGTCTCGAAGGGCTGATGTCGTTTCACGGGTTGACCGCGCGATTATCAAATTTCGCGGGTCTCGGCACCCATTTAATGGCTCAAACTGAGGGCTCGGCGCCCGTCTTGCGGCCGAACAGGCGCTGACGAAGCCTGTAGGCGGGCCAGTTCAGCCGGGTCAAGGCGGCATCGACCGCCGCGTCCGAGAACCGGGTCCGCGGCCAGCGGTAGATCAGCGCGAAGGCAAACCAGATCACGACGAAGGTCACGAGGCCGGCGATCGAGACATCGGTGAAGAAGTGGCCGCCGAAGGCCATCCGCAGCCCGCTGGTCACGAGGCCGAACACCACCGCTCCGGCATAAGCGAGCGGCCGCCACGCCGGCGGCGCCAGTGCCGCCGGCGCCAGCGTCCAGAACGCGGTCGCGCCCTCGCCCGAGAAGAACGAGCAGTTGCGCGCGCAGCCGCCGCGCGGATCCCACCACGGCACGAATTGCTGGTCGCCGGCAAACTGCGTCACCACCACCGGGCGCGGCCGACCCCAATAGGTCTTGAAGGTGAGATTGGTCAGGATGCCGGCCGACAGGATGATCGTGACCAGCAGGAAGACGATCGCGCGCCCCGATACCATCAGCGGGCGGTCGGGACGGACCATCTTGACCACAAGCGCGATCAACGGAGGCAGCACGAACGCCCAGGAGACCCACATCGCGGCATCGCGCGCGAAGCCGGCCCAGCCGTTCAGCTTGAGCGGAAACGTCTTGGTGTCAGGGTCGAAGAACAGCGCAGCAAGCTTGAGATCGAGCTCGGGATAGACGCCGAAAACGACGCCGATCACGAGCCACAGCGCCAGGGCGATGAAGAGTCCGGTCCGGTTCATGGCGCGCGGTTTAGCGGAGTGGGGCGGGGATGGAAACCCCGAGGGAAGCCAGGAAAGTCAGCGCGAATCCGGCCTTGAATTCGCCGGCAGCGGCGGAGGCGGCGTGCGCGGGGGCGGCGGATTACGCCAGGCACCGGCGTTGCGGCCGGCGATCAGCCAATAGACGATTCCGGCGACAATACCGGCACCGGTCATGATCTCCAGATGCCGCCGCACCACGCCCTCGAACTGCAACGTATCGGGGTGAAAGGGGATCAGGCCGAGATAGCAGGCGAGCCCGACGATGCCACCGCCGCCGGCGTAGGCAAGCGCGCTTCGGATGTAGAGCGCTTCGGTGATCGCGACGATCACCGCCGCCGGCACCAGCGCAAAGCCCGAGACGAAGATGAAGCCGAAGCCGAGCAGGATGTCGATCGCGCCCTGATCGACGGGGCCGGCGCCAAGATCGGCAAATTCCGGAAACAGCAGCGCGACGACGACGATCATCCCGCCGACGAAACAGGCGGCGAGAAAGCCGATGAAAATGACGATGAGGCGGCCGATCAGGGACATGACGCCAAAACCACCGTCATTGCGAGGAGCCCGCGACAAAATTGCGAAGCAATTTTGCGCTGGTGCGACGAAGCAATCCAGACTGCTTCCGCGGTGACATTCTGGATTGCTTCGCTTCGCTCGCAATGACGAGGAGGCGAGAGCGCGAGCATGATCAGGTCAATCCGTCATCGCCATGGCGCGCAGCGTCTGGCGTTCGCGCACCGAGAGCTTTTCAGTTTCCGACTTGAGCTGGCCGCAAGCGGCGAGAATATCGCGGCCGCGCGGAGTGCGCACCGGCGAGGAATAGCCGGCGTTGAAGATGTATTCGGAGAACTTTTCGATCTGGTCCCAATCCGAACATTCATAGGCCGTGCCGGGCCAGGGATTGAACGGGATCAGATTGATCTTGGCGTGAACGCCTTTGAGCAATTTCACCAGCAGCTTCGCATCGTCGAGCGAATCGTTGACGCCCTTGAGCATCACATATTCGAAGGTGATGCGGCGCGCGTTGGACGCGCCGGGATAATCGCGGCAGGCTTGCAGCAGCTCGGCGATCGGATATTTGCGATTGAGCGGCACGAGCTCGTTGCGCAGCTCGTCACGCACCGCATGCAGCGAGATCGCGAGCATCACGCCGATCTCGTCACCGGCACGCACGATGTTCGGCACCACGCCCGAGGTCGACAGCGTGATGCGGCGGCGGGAGATGCCGATGCCTTCATTGTCGCCGACGATGAGCAGTGCATCGCGCACCGCCTCGAAATTGTAGAGCGGCTCGCCCATGCCCATCATCACGATGTTGGTGACACGACGCGTGCCGTCCTCGCGATCGGCCCAGTCATTCAGACGATCCCGCGCGACCATCACCTGTCCCACGATCTCGCCGGCGGTGAGATTGCGCACCAGCCGCTGCGTGCCGGTGTGGCAGAAGGAGCAATTCAGCGTGCAGCCGACCTGGGAGGACACACACAGCGTGCCGCGATCGGTTTCGGGGATGTAGACGCACTCGACTTCATGCGCCCGCTCGACATTGTCGCCGCTCGGCAGCCGAAGCAGCCATTTGCGGGTGCCGTCGTTGGAGACCTGCTCCGCCACGACTTCGGGCCGGTCGACGGTAAAGCGCTCGGCGAGATCGGTCCGAATGCCCTTCGAGATCGACGTCATATCGTCGAAGCTCCGGGCGCCGCGGAAATAGAGCCAATGCCACAGCTGCTGCACGCGCATCTTGCGCTGCGCCGGCGCGACGCCGATCTCGCCAAGGCAATCGGCAAGCTCGGTGCGCGACAGACCGACGAGCGAGGGCCTCGCCGGCGGCACATAGGTTTCGAGCGGAGTCTTCTCCACCAGTGTTGCGTTGTGCGGCTCGGTCATCGGTTGCCTGAGATTGCTGCTGTCTCGTCATGGCCGGGCTTGTCCCGGGCATCCACGTTCTTTATCCGCCCGTAGCCAGCGCGTGGATGGCCGGGACAAGCCCGGCCATGACGGCTGTACCTTGGGAATAGCCCCTATATAGCAACCGGAACCGCCGATTGCGACCGTGATACCGCCCGCAGCCTTAACGCCTGCAATCCTGCGAAATCCGGTCAAGCGCCTGCGCGAGGCCCTTCAGCGAGAAGGTGTCGGTTGTCTCGGTTCCCTTGGCTGAGACGCCCTTGACCACGAGATCGGCGGATTTGCGCATGGCCTCGACCATCCGCTCTTCCTCGGCCGCGTTCTTGATCCAGAGACCGTCGCCCTGCGAGTACATGGCGAAAGCGCCGCCACCGACTTCGACCGAGGATTCGGAGCCCGGCTTCAGCGCGTAGCCGATCATGACCGAGACTTCGTTGTTGACCTTCTCCGCCGGGCGGGTGGAGACGAAGGCATAGGCTGGATCGCGCGGCCGATTCGGCGGGTTGGTCTTCGACGACGACGGCTTGGCCAGCGCGAAGCAGACCTTTTTGCCGTTGGGCGCGGCCGAATAGGCGCCCCAGGTGCCGAACTGGCCGATCAGGGTTGGCTCGGCGCCGCCCGCAACCGCCGCGGGAGGGGCCATCGGCTTGCTCTCGGGCTTTGCAGCCGTCTTTCCGGTCGTATGGGCCGCCGGCGCAGCCAATTTCGGCGCGGTCTCCTTCGGTGCAGTTTTGGGCGCCGGTTGCGCCGTCTGCGCCCGCGCGGAATCGGTGATTCCACCGGCTGCCACGCCAGTCATTAGAGCTAAAATCAGCACCCGCCACATGCTGGAGTGGTTCCCTCAATATTGTGACTGGAAGATGGCCCGGCCGCGCGTTGTCCCCGCGGCAGGGATAGCCGGAAAAGTCCAATTTGGGAAGGCAGTTAGCGAAGGTCGCGGTGACTAGGCCCTGGATCGCGCCGCACGCTGCTCCGTCCATTGCGCATCGGTCCAGCGCAACAAATCCTCGGCGCCGGAGCTGCGCAAATGCGCGCCACCGTCGATCACCACCATCTCGCCGTTGATGTAGCCGGCACGATCGGAGACCAGAAAGCTGGCGAGGTCGGCAAGCTCGCTGTGCTCGCCGGCGCGCCCCATCGGGTTGCGCGCGGCCCACCCTTCGTCGCGGCCCTCGGGACGAAGCTGCCCTGAGGCACCAGCGGTCGGGAACGGTCCCGGCGCGATCGCGACGGTGCGGATGCCCTTCGGGCCCCACTCGACCGCAAGACTCTTGGTCATCGCCAGCACCGCCGACTTCGCCATCGCCGACGGCACGGTGAAGGCGCGGCCGGTGATGGCCGATGTCGAGAGAATCGAGAGCACGACGCCGCCATGCTTGCCATCGATCCAGCGCTTGCCCGCGGCAAGCGTGCAATACATCGCGCCATGCAGCGTCGGCGCGAGGACCGCATCCGCTGCACGGAACGACAGATGCTCACTCTGCGCGATGAAGGTCGCAGCGGCATTGTTGACGAGAATATCGAGCGGCGCCTCGCGCCAGATGGCATCCATCATGTTCTCGACGGCGGCGCCGTCGCGGATATCGCAGGCCACGGTGGTGATCTTGCCGCCGGTCTCTTCGCGCATCGAGCTCGCCGTCGCTTCCAGCCGATCGAGCTTGCGACCGCAGATCACGAGCTCCGCACCGAGCGCAAGGAAGCGGCGCCCCATCGCCGCGCCGAGACCCGAGCCACCACCGGTGACGAGGATGCGCTTGTCCCTAAGCAGGCTCGTTTCAAACATCCTTTGAATCCTTCTTGTTATTTCGTCGTTGCGAGCGAAGGCAAGCCATCCGGAAACCGTACCGCGGAAATAGCCTGGATTGCTCACAATGACTGGAGGATAGGCCGGCGCGCAGATTCTACAAAGAAACCGGATTGTCGCCCGTGCCTAAATCCGGCAGAAACGGGCAAACTGTAATTCCACTCGAAACGCCCAAGGTGCCGCCATGAAAGCCATCCTCTGCTCGCAATATTGCCAGCCCGACGATCTCGTTCTGGCCGACGTGCCGGATCCGGTGGCAGGTCCCGGCGAAGCCGTGATCGCGATCAAGGCGGCGGCGCTGAACTTCTTCGACATCCTGATGATCCAGGGCAAGTACCAGATCAAGCCGCCGTTCCCGTTCTCGCCGGCCGCCGAAGTCGCGGGCGTGATCGAGAGCGTCGGTCCCGGCGTGACCGACGTGAAGGTCGGCGACCGCGTCGTCGCCTCCTGCGGCCACAACGGCGCGCGCGAAAAGATCGCGCTGCCGGCGGCATCGATCGTGAAGATTCCCGACAATCTCGACTATGACCGCGCGGCTGGCATCATCATCATCTACGGCACCGCGCTGCATGCGCTGGAAGATCGTGCGAGCCCGAAGCCGGGCGAGACGCTCGCAGTGCTGGGCGCCGCCGGGGGCACCGGCCTTGCCGCCTGCGAGCTCGGCAAGCTGATGGGCCTGAAGGTGATCGCCTGCGCCTCGTCGGACGAGAAGCTCGAATTCGCGAAAGCGCATGGCGCCGAGCTGACGCTGAACTACGGCAAGGAAGATTTGAAGGAAGGCTTGCGAAAACTCACCGGCGGCAAGGGCGTCGACATCATCTTCGATCCGGTTGGTGGCACCTATGCCGAGCAGGCGTTGCGCTCGATCGCCTGGGAAGGCCGCTTCCTGGTGATCGGCTTCGCAGCCGGCGACATTCCGAAGATGCCACTGAACCTCGCACTGCTGAAGGGCTGCGACATCCGCGGTGTGTTCTGGGGCGCATGGACGCGCCTCAACCCGGAAAAGAACCGCGCCAATCTCGAGAAGCTCGTGAAGTGGACGGCGGAAGGAAAAATCTCCTCGCATGTCGACCGCGTCTTCCCGCTGGCACAGACTGCCGACGCGCTGAAGGTGCTCGCGGGACGCCAGGCCATGGGCAAGGTGATCTTGCATCCGTGAGGTCAGGGCGACGCAGTCGCCCCCATGCGCAACCGTCATCGCGCGAAAGCCGGCGCTGCTGAAGCTGCGCCGGTTTTTTCGTGCGCGCTCCATGGTGAAAATGCCGTCAACCATCACCGCCAAAATTGCGGTGCATTCCCCCGCCTCGCCGTAATCAAACCCAAATGTTTCCCAATTCGCGCAAACCGCCGTCGTTTTTTGGGCTGAATCGGACGGCGATTTACCGGTTCCAGTTTGCGGGGCGCTTCTGGACAACAACAAGAAGACTGGAGCCGGGAAGGCCCCTGCGTTGCGTAATAATGGGGAGCATCACACCATGGAGACGACGGCATACCGTCCGTCCAAGGAGTCGGGGGCGTTCGACTCCGATCAATCTGCGTCACATCCGCCTGCCAGGTCCTACATCCGTGCGCGCGCCGCACGGGCCGATATTTCAGACGATCCAATGCCGCTGTTCCTGTCCGATCCGCTCGGGGCACCGGACCCATTGGAGTACGCGCCACCGGGTTTGCGTCCCAGAACGAGGATGGTCTCGCGCGTTCTGGCCGCCATTCTGGTGGCGTCCACCCTCGCGATCCCGGTCACGTTGTTTCAGTCCGACCTTCGCCGGCTGCTGGCCGGCGATGCCGGAGGCTCGACCGACGCAGCCCCGCAGCAAATTGCGACACCGGTCGGTCCGCCGGCCGCCCGGCAGACCCCGCTGAAGGATCCCGCCCGCGTAACCAACCCGATGCTGGCGAGCGCCGACCCGCAGGCCCTCCCTGCACCGTCGATGCCAAGCCGCGAAGCGATCGCGACCGCCTATCAGATCGCGCTGCAAACCCAAGGTCCCGTGCCGGCACCGGCGCCGCTCGTGGCGCAGCTTCCACCACCCGAGCCCGTCAGGGCACTCGATGCCGAGACGCTGGCGGGGCTGATGACGCGCGCAAGGAGCCTGATCGGCATCGGCGACATCACATCGGCGCGTTTGCTGCTCGAACGCGCGGCCAATGCTGGGGATGCAACGGCCGCGCTTCTGCTCGCACAGAGCTATGACCCCGCGGTGCTTGGCGCCAGCGACGCGCGGAGCGTCATTGCCGACGCATCGGTCGCACGTGACTGGTACCAGCGAGCTGCATCGCTCGGATCTGCGGAGGCACGCCAGCGCCTCGCCCGGTTTCAGAACTAGAACTCTTCAGGGGACATCATGCGTAACACTTTGCGAATGGCGCTTGCCGCCATCATGACGATCTGTGCCTTCACCGCCCGCGCCGAGCAGACCGAATACGATCCGGCGAAAGTATCGGACAGTTTGAAAGCCATCTTCCAGTTCGGCTCGAGCTCGACCAAGCAGGCGCTGAACGCCAACACCGTCACGCTGATAACAGGCACGATCGGCGGCACCTATGTGCAGTTCGGCGCCGATCTCGCCTCCGTGCTCGACGACGGCAACAAGATTCGCGTGCTGCCGATCGTCGGCCGTGGCTCGGTACAGAGCGTCGCCGACATCCTGTTCCTGCAAGGCGTCGATCTCGGCGTCGTGCGGGCCGACACGCTCGACTATCTCGAGCGCAAGGGTTTTGCCAAGGACATCAAGCGGCAGTTCACCTATGTGACAAAACTCTACAACGAGGAGATGCAGGTGATCGCACCGAAATCGGTTGCGACGCTCAAAGACCTCGAAGGCAAGACTGTCGGCGTCGATCTGCCGAACGGCGGCACCTTCGTCACCGCGCTCACCGTGTTCGAACGGCTCGGGATCAAGGCAAAATTCGTCTATGTCGAGCAGCGCATCGCGATGGAAAAGCTGAAGGCCGGCGAGATCGACGCCGTCATCGTGGTCGGCGGCAAGCCGTACAAATCGGTCTCGACGTTCGGCAATGACGGCCGCTTCCATCTTGCGAAGGTCGACTATGCTAAGCCGCTCCAGAACGACTATCTGCCGGCGACGCTGACTGCAAAGGACTATCCGAACCTGATCAAGGAGGGCGAAAGCGTCGACACGATCGCGGTGCCGGCGGTGCTCGCGGCCTATAATTGGGCGCCCAACACCGAGCGCTACCGCAAGCTCGCGCTGTTCGTGGACGCATTCTTCACGAAATTCCCTGCGCTCCAGAACCCGCCTTTCCATCCCAAATGGAGGGAGGTTTCGCTCGCGGCACCGCTGTCCGGCTGGAGCCGATTGCCGGTGGCGCAGCAATGGCTCGACAAACACGGCGTCGAGCCAGTGACGCAGAAGCGCTTCGAGGCCTTTTTGAAGCAGAGCTCCACGGCTGCGAAAGTCTCCGACGCGGACAGGGAGACGCTATTCAAGCAATTCCAGGCGTGGGACGCGGAGAAGGCGCGGGCGCAAGCTGGGCCGGAGAAGAAGTAGCGAGCGCTCGTATCCACACACTCAGTCGTCATCGCCCGGCTTGATGACCGGGCGATCCAGTACCCGGACGCGGCAATGATTGAACCGCACGGTCGCGGCGTACTGGATTCCCCGCCTTCGCGGGGAATGACAGCGTGCTTGTGGCGAACGCTACGACAAGGCTCCTAGATCGCCTCCACCTCATCCACCCCGCGCTTCAGTGCGGCGCGGGCGGCTTCGCGATGCTCGCTCGTGATGTGGCTGGCGACCATGCGGATCGCGGTGGCGAGCACGGCGGCGTCATCGGTGAAGCCGAGGATCGGCATCACGTCGGGAACGAAGTCGAACGGCAGGATGAAATAGGCGATCGCCCCGAGCAGCGACGCCTGGATATGGCGCGGCGTCTGCCGGTCGAAGGCGCAGTAATAGGCGGCGAGCAGATCCTCTGCGAATGGCAGTTGCGCGGCGACACGCTTCAGCTTGCGCCAGAAGCGGCGGCGCACGCTCTCGCGATCTTCCGCGAGCCGGTCGGCCGGCTCGAAACCAACGCTGTGTTCGGCAGCCATGGTCGACAAACTCCATTTCAGCCAAGGGTGGCGTCAGAGCGGCAGATCGCCGCATCGCGTACTGATCACAAGATGGGGACGCGGCAGCGCCTCGCAAGACGTCAGCCTGGTGTCAGCTTGGCGATGGCGTTCATCGCCTTGGCGAGCTCGATGTCGAGCGCGGTGACGCCGCCGGCATCATGGGTCGCCAGCACCACCTCCACCGTCTTGTAGACGTTGCGCCATTCGGGGTGGTGGTCCATCTTTTCGGCGACCAGCGCGACGCGTGCCATAAAGCCGAACGCCTCGTTGAAATCCTTGAAGACAAAGGTCTTCCCGATCGCGTCGCGTCCTTGAACCACGGTCCAGCCAGGGAGTCCGCCCAGCGCCTGTCTGCGCGCCTCCGCCTCGAGCCGTTCTGCCATCGTCGCCTCCGTCCTTCAGGGGAACTTTACCCTAACACCGTGCTGGCGCCCCGGGTTCATACGGGATTTGTGCCGTCCGCTAACCATGACGGAGATGTAACCCCGCCGGACAGGAAATTTGCTACACTTGCGGGTGTAAATCGCCGGCCAAGATGAAACTGAACCTCAAGCGACCGTTCGGGAGATCGATGACCGGGGGATTGGACCTGGCCGAAGCGCCCACCCCGCCTTCGCCGCGATCAGCGGCGCGGAAGACGGCGCTCGTGTCTCTGGCACTCGTGCTTGCGATCGTGGGCGCGCTTGCCGGCGGCTATTATTTCGCGATGCGGCCGGTGACGCTGAAGATCGCGGTCGGTCCCGCCAACAGCGATGACCTCAAGGTCGTGCAGGCGCTGACGCAGGCCTTCACTCAGAACAAGAGTCAGGTGCGGCTTCGGCCGATCCAGACCGACGGCGCCACAGCCAGCGCCGAGGCGCTCGCGGAAAGCAAGGTTGATCTCGCCATCGTGCGCGGCGACGTCGACGTGCCGAAGAACGCGCAAGCGGTCGCGACCCTGCGCAAGAACGTCGTGGTGCTGTGGACCGTGCCCGGCAAGGGCAAGAAGAAGGGCGCGAAGATCACCAAGATCGCGCAGCTCGCCGGCCATCGGGTCGGGGTGATCGGCCGCACCCAGGCTAACGTCAATCTGCTCAAGGTGATCCTCCAGCAATACGGCGTCGATCCTGCCAAGGTCGAGGTCATACAGTTCCCCGCCAACGAAGCCGCCGAGGCGATCAAGGCCCAGAAGGCCGATGCCTATCTCGCGGCCGGCCCTGTCAACAGCAAGATTACGTCGGACGCGATCGCCGCCACTGCCAGGGAGGGCGGCACGCCGGTCTTCCTCGCGATCGATTCCGCGGATGCGATCGCGCAGAACCATCCGGTTTATGAAGCCTCGGAGATTCCGGCCGGCACCTATGGCGGCTCACCCGTTCGCCCCGATGACGAGGTCAAGACGATCAGCTTTTCGCACCACATCGTGGCGCGCAAAGGCGTATCCGAAACCAACATCGCCGCGTTCACGCGCCAGCTTTTTGCCGTGCGCCAGCAACTGGTGACTGAATTCCCGCTGGCGGCGAAGATCGAAACGCCCGACACCGACAAGGATGCGGTGATCCCGGTGCATCCCGGCGCGGCCGCCTTCGTCGACGGCGAGGAAAAGACCTTCCTCGACAAATACAGCGATTACATCTGGTGGACCCTGATGGCGCTCTCGGCCATGGGCTCGATCGGCGCCTGGTTTGCGGGCTATTTGAAGAAGGACGAGCGCGACAACAACAACCATCAGCGTGAACGCCTGCTCGACATGATCGCGGCGGCACGCAAGAGCGAGACGACCGAAGACCTCGACCAGATGCAGACCGAGGCCGACGACATCCTGCGCAATACGCTGCGCTGCTTCGATCACGGCGCGGTCGAAGAAGCCGCGCTCACCGCCTTCAACATCGCGCTCGACCAGTTCCATGCGGCCGTCGCCGATCGTAAGGCTGTGCTGTTCAGCCTGCCGCAGAACCTGCAACGTGCGGGCGCGCAGTTCAGGGCCGCCGGCAGCGCGTAATCGCTGCGTCACATTGTCTCGATATAGCGTCGGACTTCACCGTAGCGGCCGCCTTGGGCGGTCGCGTCACGCGATATCGAGACCGTCCCATGAACATCAAATTTTCACGCCGCCGTTTCCTCACGACCAGTGCCGGCGCGCTTGGCGCGGTCGCAATGCCGCATCTTTCCCGCGCGGCCGACCGGCCGGCTGTGACCCATGGCGTGCAGTCTGGCGACGTCACCGTCGACGGTGGCGTGGTCTGGGCGCGCGCCGACCGTCCCTCGCAGATGCTGGTCGAGGTGGCGACGACGGAGTCGTTCAGGGATGCCCGCGCGCTGCCGCCGATCGCGGCGCTGCCCGAGAGCGACTTCACCGCAAAGATGCTGATCGAAAACCTGCCGGGCGGGCAGGACATCTTTTATCGCGTCCGCTTCCGCGACCTTTCGCACACCGCGGTGGAAAGCGAGCCGGTGACCGGCCGCTTCCGCACCGCGCCCGCCGACCGCCGCGACGTCAGCTTCGTCTGGGGCGGCGACGTCGCAGGACAAGGCTGGGGCATCAATCCCGACGACGGCGGCATGTTCACCTTCTCGGCGATGCGCAAGCACCGTCCGGATTTCTTTCTGCACTCCGGCGATACCATCTATGCCGACGGTCCTATCCAGTCCGAGGTAAAGCTCGCCGACGGCAAGATCTGGAAGAACGTTACGATCCCCGAGAAGGCCAAGGTCGCCGAGACGCTGGACGAGTACCGCGCCGCGCACAAATACAATTTCACCGACGATAACGTTCGCGCCTTCAACGCCGAAGTGCCGATCTTCGTGCAGTGGGACGACCATGAGGTGACCAACAATTGGTCGCTGTCGAAGGAGCTGCCGGCGACCTACAAGGAGCGCGACGTCACGCTGCTCGCGGCGCGCGCAGGCCGCGCCTTCCACGAGATGTATCCGATGCGCGAGAGCATCGTCGAGCCCGGCCGGGTCTATCGCCAGATCTCCTACGGCCCGCATCTCGAATTGTTTGTGATCGACGAACGCAGCTATCGCGGCCCGAACGGCCCCAACCTCGAGACCGCTTACGGCCCGGCCAGCTACTTCCTCGGCCCGGACCAGATGACCTGGCTCAAGCGCGGCCTCCTAAATTCGCGCGCGACCTGGAAGGTGATCGCCTCTGACATGCCGCTCAGCCTCGTCGTGTCAGACACGCCGAAGGGCGGCTCCGAGGCGTTTGCGCAGGGTGACGGCCCGGTGCGCGGCCGCGAATTCGAGATCGCCGACATCCTGCGCTTCATCAAGATGGCGCCGATCAAGAACACCGTGTGGCTGACCGCGGACGTGCACTACGCCGCCGCGCATTATTACGATCCGAACAAGGCGCAATTCCAGGAGTTCGAGCCGTTCTGGGAATTCGTCTCGGGGCCGCTGCATGCGGGCACGTTCGGTCCGAACGAACTCGATAACACTTTTGGGCCGGAGGTGCGCTTCGTCAAGGCGCCGGGCAAGGACAACCAGAACCTGCCGCCGTCCACCGGCATGCAGTTCTTCGGTCACGTCAAGATCGACGGCGGGTCCGGCCAGATGACGGTGACCTTGCGCGACCGCGCCGACGTCGCGCTGTGGTCGACCACGCTTGATCCTAAACCGGCTTGACCAGCTTCAGGCGCCACGCGACCGCAGCGCGATCTCCAGCGCCTCGCTCGAGCATGGCTTTTGCAGACGCGGCCGCTTGACGAAATCGGGCGCGATCCGTGCTTCAACGTCGTAACCGGTGACAAAGACAAAGGGAATTTGCAGGGCCGCCAGCCGCTCGGCGACCGCAAAGCTCTTCTCGCGGCTCAGCTCGACGTCGAGCAGCGCAAAATCGGGAGCCCGCGCCGCGATCGCGGCCAGCGCCTGCGCCACCGATCCCACCGTGCGCACGCTCTTCACGCCAAATCCGAGCAGGCGATCCTCGAAGTCGATTGCGATGATCGGATCGTCCTCGACGATCAGCACATCGGCAGGACAGTCTGAACCATCGGAAAGAGCGGGTGCCATCGCCACAACTTGGAGCATGAGGTTTCTCTGATCAGGACAGCCGCGTCACGACGCCTGCGCCCAGCGCGCCGGAGGGTTCCCGGAACGAAACCCACCACATCGCAGTTGTTAGGTCTGTCCACTTGTGCACACAGGACCTGGCCGGAACTCGCTAATGTGGAGGCGGATGGGAGTTTAAGATGGACGCGCGCACCAGCAACGCCACCGAGATCGACAGCCGGCCGACCAACAATCTGCTGCGGCGCCTGAGCCAGGCCGATTTCGCCCTGCTTGCACCACACGTCATGGTCGAAAACGCCACGGCGAATGAACTGCTCTACAACCCCGGCGACGACGTCCAAGTGGTCCATTTTCCATGCGGGCCGGCGCTTGCGACCTTTGTGGTTCCCAATGAGGACGGCCGCGATGTCGAGACCATTCTGGTCGGCCGCGAAGGCGCGGTCGGCGGCATCGTCAGCGAGGGCTATCTGCCGGCCTATACCCGGATCTGCGTGAAATTCGGCGGGCCGTTTGCGCGAATTCATGTCAGCAAGCTGGAGGCCGCCAAGCAGCGCTCGCCGTCGTTGCGCCATGTCTTCGCTCGCTATGCCGATTGCATGCTGGCGCAGATCTTCCAGTCCACCGCCTGCAACGCCATTCACTCGATCGAGCAGCGCACCGCCAAATGGATGCTGGCGGCGATGGAGCGGACCGGCGACGCGAGCAGCGTGCCGCTGACGCACGAACAACTCGCGACGTTGCTCGGCGTCGGCCGCAGCTATGCCAGCCGCGTGCTCCAGTCGTTCAAGGCGGAAGGCGTGCTCGACACACGGCGCGGATCGATCCTGGTCCGCAACCGCGAGGGCCTCCGCCTGCGCGCCTGCATGTGCAACGAGGCCGTGAAGATGCACTTCGAGGAGGTGCTGCGCGGGGTCTATCCGACCGAGGAGGGCGAACCTCAACTCGGCATGAGGTCCAAACGCTGATACGCGCGCCGAAGCTTGGCTCAATAAGACCGCGAACCCATGCCAGAACTGTTGAGCGGGAAGAATTGAAATACGATCCGATAATGCCCGCGAGCAGTTTGCTAAAAGTCGGATCCAACCTCTTCCATTTTGGCCAGCATGCCTGGCCAACCGCCGCCCATAGCGCGATAGCCGCCTTCGTCTTCCGGCCGGAAGCCAGATTGCTCCATCCGAACGGCTGTGCCGCCGCCGACTGCTGTCAATGTCCAGGTCACGATGGTTTTGAGGCCGCCTTTGGCCTGTTCGCCGGATGCGTTCCAACTGTAGACCAGCCGCTCGTTCGGAACGATTTCCAGAACTTCGCAGTCCGTAACGCCATTCCATCCGTAGATGGGCTGAGCGCGAAAATTAAAATGGTGGCCGACGCGAAGCTCGAAGTCGTTCTTCATCAACCATCGGTCAATGAGAGCTGGCCGCGTCAGTACACGCCACACCTTGTCGGGTTGGTAAGGCAGCGTGCGCTCAACAATCAATGAGCGCAGGGCGACAGCTTCGGTCACTGATCCATCTCCCTCAGTAAATTTTCCATTTGATTGAAGCGCTCGCGCCAGAAACCTTCGTAGTGCCCAAGCCAATCGATAAGAGGCGCGAGACCATCGGGCTGGGCGCGATAGAACACCTGCCGACCATGACGCTCGTCCGTGACCAATCCGGCCGAGCGCAAGGCTTTGAGATGTTCCGATACCGAAGGCTGCGAGACATGGGCGCCAGCGGTTAGGGCGCTCACGGTCAGGTCTCCCTCTCGCGAAAGCCGCTCGAACAGGCCCCGTCTGGTAGGATCGGACAAAACTCGAAAGAGCTCAGTCGCCTGTGTTTGGCTCATCATTATCCATAGGGTGCTACCTATGGATTTGTCAAGAATACATCGGCGTATGCCTATGGATCGTGGTTCACGATGATCCCGGTCGAACCGCGGCGGCGGGCATCGCGGAACCCTGGACGCTAACCGCCATCCGGTTGGGCCCGAGTCGAGGTTCGCAATGTCGGAGAAGCTACGAACTGGTCAAAGTCGCCTTTCCCCAAGCAGCCGGTAACGTCCGGGCACGGCTGGCGATCGAAGAGTTCTCTCCCGGCCTGCCCCATAACCCCCGGGGATTCCCGGACAAAATTCAATCAACCAACCGCCAAAGAACACATTGTTTTTTGGCGGTTTTTGCATATATTGCGCCGCAACGCACAGGGTACTCGGTCGCAGAGACCGGGTTTCCTTTTTGGGCGGAAAGCGCCCCGTTTCCAGACTTTCAGCGTTGTTTCGAGAACAGGTCCCGGTCTGACCGGCGAGATCGCGCTTAACCCATTGTCCGACCGCAAAGAAGCTCACTCATGAACCTTCGCAACATCGCTATCATCGCCCACGTCGACCACGGCAAGACAACGCTCGTCGACCGTCTCCTCCAGCAATCCGGCACCTACCGCGAGAACCAGAAGGTGACCGAGCGCGCCATGGACTCCAACGATCTGGAGCGCGAGCGCGGCATCACCATTCTGGCGAAGGCGGCCTCGGTGCAGTGGAAGGACACGCGCATCAACATCGTCGACACTCCCGGCCACGCCGATTTCGGCGGTGAGGTCGAGCGCATCCTCAACATGGTGGACGGCGCGCTGGTGCTGGTGGACGCCGCCGAAGGCCCGCTGCCGCAGACCAAGTTCGTGGTCTCCAAGGCGCTCAAGGTCGGTCTGAAGCCGATCGTCGTCATCAACAAGGTTGACCGTCCCGACGCGCGGGCGACCGAAGTCATCAACGAGGTGTTCGACCTGTTCGCGGCGCTCGACGCCAGCGAGGAACAGCTCGACTTCCCCATCCTCTACGGGTCGGCCAAGCAAGGCTGGATGGCCGAGAGTCCGGATGGGTCGCACGAAGCCGGCATGCAGCCGCTGTTCGACCTGATCGTGCGCCATGTCGCGCCGCCGACCGTCGAGGAAGGCCCGTTCCGCATGATCGGCACCATTCTCGAAGCCAACCCCTATCTCGGCCGCATCATCACCGGCCGCATCACCTCGGGCTCGATCAAGCCGAACCAAGCCGTGAAGGTGCTGGGCGCCGACGGCAAGATGATCGAGCAGGGCCGCATCACCAAGATCCTCGCCTTCCGCGGCATCGAGCGCACCCCGCTCGAAGAAGCCGATGCAGGCGACATCGTCGCGATCGCCGGCCTGACCAAGGGCACTGTCGCCGACACCTTCTGCGATCCGTCGGTCGAGACCCCGCTCGTGGCGCAGCCGATCGACCCGCCGACCGTGTCGATGTCCTTCATCGTCAACAACTCGCCGCTCGCCGGCACCGAAGGCGACAAGGTGACCAGCCGCATGATCCGCGACCGCCTGCTGCGCGAGTCCGAAGGCAACGTTGCGCTGCGGGTCGTCGAAGCCTCCGACAAGGACGCGATGGAAGTCTCGGGCCGCGGCGAATTGCAGCTCGCGATCCTGATCGAGACCATGCGCCGCGAAGGCTTCGAGCTTTCGGTGTCGCGTCCGCGCGTCGTGCTGCAGAAGGACGAGTCCACCGGCGCCACCCTGGAGCCGATTGAGGAAGTCGTCATCGACGTCGACGAGGAGCATTCCGGCGTCGTCGTGCAGAAGATGAGCGAGCGCAAGTCCGAGCTGGTCGAGATGAAGCCGTCCGGCGGCAACCGCCTCCGGCTGGTGTTCTACGCGCCGACCCGCGGCCTGATCGGCTATCAGGGCGAACTGCTCACCGACACGCGCGGCACCGCGATCATGAACCGTCTGTTCCACGGCTACGCGCCCTACAAGGGCGAGATCCAGGGCCGCCGCAACGGCGTCCTGATCTCCAACGATCAGGGCGAAGCGGTGGCTTACGCCATGTTCAAGCTGGAAGATCGTGGTCCGATGATGATCGAGCCAGGCTGGAAGGTCTACAAGGGCATGATCGTCGGCGAGCATACCCGCGAGAACGACCTCGAGATCAACATTCTCAAGGGCAAGCAGCTCACCAACATCCGAACCACCTCGAAGGACGAAGCGGTGCGCCTGACGCCGCCGATCCGGATGACCCTGGAAAAGGCGCTGGCCTATATCGAGGACGACGAGCTGGTCGAGATCACGCCGAAGTCGATCCGTCTGCGCAAGCGGCACCTCGACGCCAACGAACGCAAGCGCGCGGAAAAGTCCAAGGAAGCGGTGGCGTAAGAGCCACTCAGACACACGACGAATGCATCATGGCCGGGCTTGTCCCGGCCATTGACGTCTTCGATACTGGTGTCAATGACGTGGATGCCCGGGACGAGCCCGGGCATGACGATGAAATTGACCGCTATGTCCCTTCCCTCCTCAGTCGACGTCGCGATCATCGGCGCGGGCGCCGCCGGCCTCGGCGCGGCGCATGCGCTGGCAGGCTCAGGCCTTTCCGTGATTGTGCTGGAGGCGCGTAACAGGCTCGGCGGCCGCGCCTGGACCGTACAGGCCTCGCCCGAAGTCACCTTCGACGTCGGCTGCGGCTGGCTGCACTCTGCCGACAAGAACTCCTTCGTTCCGATCGCTCGGCAGCTCAATTTCGAACTCAATAACGACCTGCCGCCCTGGAGCGATCGCGCCTTTGGCGACGCGTTTCCGGAAATTCTGCGCCAGGATTTCGTGCGCGCGATCGATCAGTTCTACGATCGCGCCTCCGAAGCTGCGGAAGCAGGCGAGGATGCTCCCGCCTCCCGCTATCTCGAACCCGGCAACCGCTGGAATCCCATGATCGACGCGGTCTCGACCTATGTGAACGGGTGCGAGCTCGATCAGGTCTCGCTCCTGGACATGGAAGCCTACGAGGACACCTACTTCAATTGGCGCGTGCGGGCCGGATATGGGACCCTGATCGCGGCCTATGGCGCGCCTTGCCCGGTGGCGCTGAACTGCAACGTCACGCTGATCGATCATTCCGGCCAGCGCATCCGCATCGAGACATCCCAGGGCGCGCTGATCGCGGACAAGGTGATCGTCACCGTGCCGACCAATCTCATCGCCAACGAGGCGATCCGCTTTCGCCCGCGGCTCCCCGCCAAGGTCGATGCCGCGGCCGGCCTGCCGCTCGGTGTCGATGACAAGGTGACGCTGGCGCTTAGTGATGCCGAGGCCTTCCCCAGGGAAGGAAACCTGCGCGGCGCCACCATGCGCACCGACATGGGCACGTACCACATCCGCCCGTTCGGCCAGCCCTGCATCGAAGGCTTTTTCGGCGGCAGCTTTGCCCGCGAGCTGGAAGACGCCGGCGAAGGCGCTATCGCCGCGCAAAGCATCGACGAAATCGCAGGTTTTCTCGGCAACGACATCAGGCAAAAGCTGAAGCCGCTCTACGAGTCCCGCTGGGCCCACGATCCCTTCGCGAGAGGCTCATATTCGCACGCGCTGCCGGGCCACTCCGGCGACCGCGCCGTGCTGGCCGCGCCGGTAGATGGGCGGTTGTTCTTTGCGGGAGAAGCGACGTCGCCGAACTTCTTCACGACGGCGCATGGCGCGAGGGACTCAGGGGAGCGCGCGGCGCAAGAGGTGTTGGCGGCACTTGGGAAGCGCTAGCCCTTAAATATCTTGTCTCTATGAAATTTCAGAAAGAGTGCGTTCGGGTAGAAAGCGAGGTCGTTTGGGAGATTAATCGTACGGCTTTTATTGAGGAGCCGCACGGCATCGTCTGGAACGTGATTTTCCGCAGTTAGGATTTTGTAATCATCTCCTATCGAGATGAGACCCCGGTCAAACATCCAGTGTACGGTGCCGGAAAGCGCTAACCCGTTGCGAACCGAATCCGGTCCTTTCTCTGCGACGGGCTGAATGTGCGCCGCCTGAACCTCAGGGCGACCGCCTCCATTGATAAGTCGAAGTCCCGTCATCGCGCATCGATTCTCGTACGCAGCACGAACGTTGTACATGAATGACCTCTCGCGAAATGGCCGCGAGATTGTCATCTCGATGATCGGGCGCTCAAAGGGAACAGTCGGCTCTGATATTTCGAACTGACGCGGCTGATGGCGCAGCGTCTCTTCGCCAAGAATCGGCGCGAACCCGGCCTTCCAAATCTGATCAAACTCAGCATCAGGGATCAGCCGAACAGCACGGCCGAAGGCGCCCTTGTTGGTACTTCCATCTGACTTTCTCAAAGCGCTTTCGTAGTAGTGGCCGCCTTCGGTGAAAGGCACCGGTCGATCGAAGTCCAGATAGTCGTCTACGAGGGCGTAATAATGATCTGCTTTGTCCTTGTCTTCGATGAGATCCACTACGCGAGCGATTCCGAAGTACGATTGCCGCCCACCGAAACTTGACAACTCTACTGTCGTGCGCCTGGGCTCGTAATAAAGAGCATAATCGCCGAGCGCCTGCCGAACCTGATTGAGATAGGTACGAGGAAAATGGTAGCGGACCTCAGGCAGGTCTTTGTACCCGGGAGTTACTTTCGTTGTGAGAATTACCTTCGACATTCCTTGGACTTGTCGCTCCCGAAGCTTGGCTTCTTATAGACCGATGGCAGATTCACCGCACAATCAAAATCACTCAATCACCCGCGCTCGCAAATCCGCATCAGGTACGAAGCAGGCGTCGTACTTGCCGAAGATGCGATAGCGATTCCGCGCGACGAGGCCGTAAACCGCATTCCGCAACGGCTTTGGCACCACGAACAATGCACGCACCCAGCCCCAGCCGGGAAGTTGCGACAGCACCGTCAGCGCAGCGTCCGATTTCATGAATATCTCGCCGCCATGAACCACGGCATTGGTATCGGGATCATCCGGATCGATGCCGAACGTGCGCGCGAGCCGGGTGCCATAGTCCGACTGGATCGGCGTGAAGCGAAATAGCTTCGCCTTGTCGCGCGCGGCTACGAACCGCACCCAGCGCGAGCAGAAGATGCAGACGCCGTCGAACAGGATCACGTCGTCGTCGGGCCATTTTGGCATCAGCGATTATCCAGCATCGGGAGCGCGACCAGGAAATACAGCATCATGGCTTTTTGCCAGCCACCGGCTTCAGTGCGCGATCGAGTTCGGCACTCGCGGCTTTGACGCCTGCTTCGCTTTCGATCATCCAATGGCCCTCGCCGCCGGCGGCCGGCAGGGTGCGGAAATCGACCTTGCCGCCGCTGCCGCGAAATGCGTCGACCAACATTTTCGAGAATGCCGGTGCAAAATAGCTGTCATTGGTGGCAACGAGCCACGTGACGGGGATGCGCGCGGCCTTGCCGAATTCAGCCGCTGCCGCGAGAAGCGTCTGCGGCGCGCAGATCCGGTTCGGCTCGTCATTGGCATGGCCGCCGCGTCCCGGCGCAAAGGCGATGATGGCGGAGATCGCTTTCGGATCGGCATTCGCGAGCGCCAGCGCGCCCCAACCGCCGGCGGAATGGCCGATCACGATCGCGGCGTCCTTGCGGATAAAATCTTGCTTTCGCAAATCCTCCAGCGCGAGTGAGATTGCGTCGGCCGTTGCGCGGCCCGAGCGCGCATAATCCGCCTCGTCACAGCCGCCCTGGTCCTCGACATAGCGGCCGCCGGTCGCGCCATGGCCGAGCCGTTCCGGCACCAGCACGGCGAAGCCGCGCGCGATGAGGAATGCGGTGAGCGCGCGGTATTCCGGCTGTGGCATTTGCGCGCGCCGCAAGCCATTTTGCGTCGAGGCATGCGCGATCACCGCAAGCCGGAACGGACCGGCACCTGGCGGGCGAAACAGCAGAGCATGCGCGGCGATGTCGGTATCCGGCGATGGCACGCGCCATTGCTGCCGGCGAAATGGATCACCCTCCGCTCCGGACGAGCCAAACGTGACCTGGGCGCACAGAGGCGGCGCAGTCAGCAGGGCCAGGAGAGGCAGAAGCACGAGGGTGTTGAGGAGCCGCATGAATTGCCGGAGGCGAGAACAGCGACCGTCACACTAATAGGAACGAATCAATATCGGCAGACTTTCTGCGTTGCCATTGCCGTTCATTCGTTGCCGCAAAGCAGTTTTGCACCGACGCACGGCACTCCGGTGCCATTCGAATCGGCGCCTTGTCTTTTTTCGGTACAACATGGTGAAAATACTGATGCAGAAAGTCCACAGGTTAACCCATAATTAACGATAGGTCTTGCCGTTGGCGCGGCGACTTGGTTTGATTGCGTCCATGAGCACAACCCTGATCGAGGTCCGGCCGGCCAAAGCCGCAGATGCAACCGCGGTGGCGTCCACCCATGACGAAGCCTGGCGCTCCGCCTATCAGGGCATCATTCCCGGCGCCGAGCTGGAAAAGCTGATCAACCGCCGCGGTCCGCAATGGTGGGACAGCGCGATCCGCAAGGGCAGCCGCGTCAGCGTGCTGGTGTTCGGCGACAAGATCGCGGGCTATGCCAATTACGGTCGCAACCGCGCCCGCAGCCTGCATTTCGACGGCGAGGTCTATGAGCTCTATCTGCGTCCCGAATTCCAAGGCCTGGGCTTCGGCCGCCGCCTGTTCACCGCGGCCCGCCGCGACCTGATGCAGAGCGGCCTGAAGAGCATGGTGGTGTGGGCACTCTCGGACAACGATCCGGCCACCGAGTTCTACCGTGCCTTGGGCGGCCGCATGGTGGCGCGCTCGTCGGAGCGTTTCGGGCCGAAGTCGCTCGACAAGGTTGCCTTCGCTTGGACCAATTGAGCTGCTGAAGTCCAGCCGGCAGCGCTTCCCTTCCGTCGATACCGCTGCCTTTTGAGCCGGTGATCGCTGGATTCATTATTTCACAAAAACGCGATGGATCAGCGGGGCAAGCCCGCGTATGACAGCGCCAAAATCGCTGCCGGGTGCGATTTAACCTCGGCAACAACGGAGCCTTGAATGCGTATCGATGCGGTCTCGATCGGGAAAAACGTACCACAGGACGTCAACGTCATCATCGAAGTCCCTGTGGGCGGTGAGCCGATCAAATACGAGATGGACAAGGAAGCCGGCACGCTGGTGGTCGACCGCTTCCTCTACACGCCGATGCGTTACCCCGGTAACTACGGCTTCATCCCGCACACGCTGTCCGATGACGGCGACCCCTGCGACGTCCTGATCATCAACACCCGCGCCATCATCCCCGGCGCCGTCATGAGCGTGCGCCCGGTCGGCGTGCTGTTCATGGAAGACGAAGCCGGCGGCGACGAGAAGATTTTGGCGGTGCCGTCCTCGAAGCTGACGCAGCGCTACGACAAGGTGAAGTCGTATTCCGACCTGCCGGACATTACGCTCCAGCAGATCCAGCACTTCTTCGAGCACTACAAGGATCTCGAACCCGGCAAGTGGGTGAAGATCCTGCGCTGGGGCGGCCCCGAGGATGCGCACAAGCTGATCCTCGAAGGCATTGATCGCGAGAAGAAGAAGGCCTGAGCTGTCCTGTCCCAGCGCAGCACCGCATCGTTGCACGCGGCGCTGCGGCGGGACGCGAGAATTTGAGTTACACCGCCGGCTTCGGCAGACCCGCGATCGCGCAGGCGGCGCGCAGCGTATTCACCAGCAGGCACGCGACCGTCATCTGACCGACGCCGCCCGGCACCGGCGTAACGGCGCCAGCCACTGCGAGCGCTTCCTGGTAGGCAACATCGCCGACGAGACGCGTCTTGCCGTCGTCCTTCGGGATCCGGTTGATGCCGACGTCGATTACGGTCGCGCCCGGCTTCAGCCAGTCGCCGCGCACCATCTCGGCCTTTCCGACCGCGGCGTAGACGAGGTCGGCGCGCTTCACGAGCCCGGGCAGGTCGCGCGAGCGCGAATGTGCGATGGTCACCGTGGCGTTCTCGTTCAGCAACAGCTGCACCAGTGGGCGGCCGACGAGGTTGGAGCGGCCGATCACGATGGCGTTCATGCCTTCGAGCGAAGCATGCACGCTCTTGGTCAAAATAATGCAGCCGAGTGGCGTGCAGGGCGACAGCGCCTCGAAACCGCTGGCGAGGCGGCCGGCATTGTTCGGATGCAGCCCATCGACATCCTTGGCGGGATCGATGGCATTGACGACGGTCTCGGTGTTGAGGCCCTTGGGCAGCGGCAGTTGCACCAGAATGCCGTGCACGGCGGGATCGCGGTTGAGTTTTGCGACCAGCGCCAGGAGATCTGCTTGCGAGACGTCGGCCGCCAGCTTGTGCTCGAACGACGCCATGCCGGCAGCCTGGGTCTGGGTGTGTTTCGAGCGGACATAGACCTCGCTCGCCGGATCGCTTCCGACCAGGACCACAGCAAGGCCCGGCACCAGATTGTGCTCGCGCTTGACGCGGGCGACCTCGTCCGCGACGCGCGCACGCAGTTCTGCGGCGATGACTTTTCCGTCGATGATCTTGGCGGTCATGCCTCTTTCCTCAGTCTGTCGATTTGGCTGATGCGAGCTGGCGCAGAGCTTCGCCGAGCCGCGCCGGATCGCCGTCGACCGCGATCTGCTTCAGCCGGGAGGTCGCTCCCGACAGGAGCTTTACGCTGGCCTTGGGCACGGCAAGCGATTTCGCCAGCAGCACCAGAACGGCCTTGTTAGCCTCGCCGCCATCTGCGATGGCGCGCACCCGCACCTTGAGCACGCTGCGGCCATCGGCCAGCTGCTCGATGCCGTCGATCTCGTCGCGGCCACCGCGCGGCGTCACCCGCAGCGCGATGCTGATTCCTGCGGCTCCGTAACGCCAAGGTTCCATCAATATCCGATGACGAGAGGCATAACGTTGTAAACGATCAACTTCTCGATCAGATAGATCAGCAAGATCAGGATAATGGGCGAAATATCGAGGCCGCCCAGATTTGGCATGATCGACCGGATCGGCGCCAGCAGAGGCTCGGTGATTCGGTACAGAAATTCGGCAATTGCTGCGACCAATTGATTGCGCGTATTCACGACGTTGAACGCGATGAGCCACGACAAGATGGCTGAGGCGATCAAGAGCCAGACGTACAGGTCCAAGATCAGCAGAATGATTTCGAGAATAGCACGCATCTGATGGGGAGCTCGCAGGGGAGGAAGACTGCTAGATATCGGTTCCCCCCGAACCAAACAAGGGAAGTCGGTGCCGGGATGGCTAAAACCGGGTTGCACCCGTCCTTGACTTGACCTTGCCGGGGACTTAAATGGCGCCCGGTTGTCGGCCGCATTGACCAGAGCGGCCAGCAAAGGGGCCATAGCTCAGCTGGGAGAGCGCGTCGTTCGCAATGACGAGGTCGGCGGTTCGATCCCGCCTGGCTCCACCAGCCTTCGCAGGCTGCGCCTGCTTCGGCTCGGCAAGCCGCTTCGTGGCGAAGGCTGCCGCACCATAGCTCGAAGGGGCGACGGCGGCCTCCATCCGAAATTCTCCCCTACTTCCCCGTAAACCTTGGCGGCCGCTTCTCCATAAAGCTCGCCACACCCTCCCTGAAATCGCTGCCGTTCAGCGCCACCATCATTTCCCGATTGGCCTCGATCGTCGCTTCCGCCAGCGTCTGGAACGGCACCTCGTAGAGCTGCCGCTTGATCACGGCCATCGCGCTCGGCGAGACGAAATCGGCGAGATCGCGTGCATAGGCATAGGTCTCCTCGCGGAGCTTTTCCGGCGGGCAGAGCCGGTTCACCAAACCGATCCGCAATGCCTCGTCGCTCCCCACGCGCCTCGCCGAGAGCAACATATCCATCGCGTTGGCATGACCGACGATGCGCGGCAGCATCCAGCTGATGCCATGCTCGGCAATCAGACCGCGCCGCGCGAAGGCGGTGGTGAACACGGTGTTGTCGGCGGCAAAGCGCAGGTCGCAATAGAGCGCGTGGACGAGGCCGATGCCGGCGGTCGCCCCGTTGAGCATGGCGATCACGGGCTTCCCGATCGACGGATAGAAGCCATAGCGCGTCTGCCAGTCGGGCCGCCGGTTCATGTCGAAGGGCGGCAGGTTCGACGCTCGCCTGACGTCATTGGGGTCAAGCCCCTTCAGTGCATCCATGTCGGCACCAGCGCAGAAGGCCCGTCCCGCGCCGGTGAGCACAATGACGCGGACATTTTCATCCGCGCTCGATGCTTCCATCGCATGGCGCACGTCGCGTTCCATGATGGGCGTCCACGCATTCATGCGGTCGGGCCGATTGAGCGTGATGGTCGCGACCTTGTCGCTGACCTCATAGAGAATGTGTTCATAGGCCATGGCGCTCTCCCTTTGTTTGCCGGCGCAGTTTCACACGCGCTCGTTGGCGGCAAGCCTAGCATATAAAGGGATGAGACAAGGGCTTGCGCCAAGGACCTGAGAAGGCGCGATCACTCGGCGGCTTGCGCCAGCATCGGCCGGCGCGTCAGCCAGCCGTCGATGAAGTGATCGAGCCAGGCGCGTTCGGCGGCATCGTAGACGGCACGGTCCGCGAAATGGTGATGCCGCTGCCGCGCGCCGGGCGCGCTGAGGCCGTCATAGCCGCGCGTGGTCCAGCAATGCATCATCGCGTAGGTCACGTCAGGGTGAAACTGCACGCCGAACGCGTTGCCGACGCCAAACGCCTGCACCGGAAAATCATCGCCTTCCGCAAGCAATTCAGCGCCGACCGGCAACTCGAAGCCTTCGCGATGCCAATGATAGACCCGCGCCGGCCAATTCGGGCAGAGCCGGTGTCCCGCTTCTGTCGGGCGGATTGGGTAATAGCCGATCTGGGTCAGGGCATCCGCATGCGGCGCGACGCGGGCCCCTAACTGCTTCGCGAGCATTTGCGCGCCGAGGCAGATGCCAAGGAATGGCCGCTGTTCGCGGAGCGGAATTTCGATCCAGTCGATCTCGCGGCGAATGTAGTCGTCGGGATCATTGGCGCTCATCGGGCCGCCGAAGACCACGGCGCCGGCGTGCTGGTCGAGTGTCTCGGGCAGGGGATCGCCGAAGCGGGGACGACGGATGTCGAGGCGATGGCCGAGCGCGCGCAGCGCATTGCCGACGCGGCCCGGCGTCGAGGACTCTTGATGCAGGATCATCAGAACCGGCAACCGGGTTTCGGAGGCGGCGACGTGTGGCGTCCTTCTGGGGAAGGGCACCACTTCTGCGTCACCAAACCTGTTCGTCCGGAACGACATGGTCTCTGCGAGTGCTATCGGTTCAGAGCGCCAGCATAACTAAGCGATCGTTAATTTCGTGTGAGTTTGCGCACACACGCCCGATATTGAAGCAAGCTCCGGGCCACGACGGACTCGGAGCTCCCTTTACTGCCTTTGCCTCTGGAACCGGCTGGTGGCGGACAGGATGAAGCCGCGCGGGAAGAAACGCAGCGCGAACGGCACAATCTTGATGCCCAGGCCGGGAAGCACTGCCCGTTTGTTGGCCATCAGGCCGCGATAGGCCTGCTGTGCAACGTCGGCGGCAGAAACATTGAGAAGGGCCGTGTCATGTCCCGACCCAACGCCGGCGCGCGCCTGGAATTCGGTGGGCACCGGCCCCGGGCAAAGTACGGTGACGCGGACGCCGTGCGGTGCAAGCTCCGCCCGAAGGGCCTCGGTGAAGGAAATCACATAGGCCTTGGACGCGTAGTAGACGGCCATGCCGGGGCCGGGCAGAAAACCGGCGACCGATCCGACATTGAGAAGACCACCCTTGTTCCTGATGAGCTGATCGGCAAAGCGCAGCGACAGATCCGTCAGCGCGCGGACGTTGACATCCACGATGCCGAGCTGCTCGACGCGGTCGCGCTCGATTGCGTCACCGAATACGCCGAAGCCGGCATTGTTGACGAGATGATCGAGCTCGACGCCTTCGGCAGCGAGTGCGGCGGCGATCTTCTCGCCGGCATCCGCGTCCTCGAGATCGCAGGCGATCACGATCGGCTTCTTGCCGCCCTTGGCGGCGAGCTCGTTCGCGAGCGCCACGAGCCGGTCCGCCCGTCGCGCCGTCAGCGCAAGACGGTGTCCGTTCGCGGCGAACACACGCGCCAGCTCCGTGCCGATGCCCGCCGAGGCACCGGTGATCAACGTTACCCGCTCAGTCACGATCGAAGTCTCTTGAATTGAAGTTTTTTGGCCTGCAATGCTGGAACGAGAGCATGGGCCGTGCGCGACAGGCAAGCGGCGCCCGCCGCATAGCCACTTGAGCGGGAAACGGGGAAGCAGGAAAACCATGGATTTACAGGGGAATCCGGAACCCAGGCAGCCCAGAGGCTACATTAAAGTTTCGTCATGTGGTCTGTACAACCGCCAATTCGCGGTGTTGGCACAGATCACCCACCGACCGCGTTGTCCTTGACTGGGCCGCCGGCGCGGTCTGCGACCGCGTGCTTCAGGTCGATCCGGTCGCGCTGGGAAATCCCGAGCAGGTCAGAGGCGCGCCAGACGACATTGTCCTCAAATTCAGTAACCTGGCCATCGGCATAGACCAGCTCCCACATCATCTGGACGATGCGCCTGCGGCCCTCTTCGTCGAGCGAGCGCATCATGACGCTGGTGAAGTGATAGAGGTCGACCGCCTCGCCCTCGACCTCCGTCGCATCCGCGATCAGACGATCGGCAGTGCCGCGATCGAGCCCGAAATGGCTTTCGATCAGGCTGTGCAACTTGCTCTGCTCGGCAGCCGTCGGCTGACCGTCGAGCGAGACCACATGAACCAGCAGCGCGGTCGCCGCCAGCCGGTAATCACCGTCACCGAATGCGCGGTCCTGGGCATGAGGAGCAACAATGTCGGCGATGAATTGGCGCAGGCCGTCGAGCATAAGGTCCTACCGAAATCGATGAAGCCGCGGGAGCGCGGCCGCTATCAGCCTTATATGAGTGGGAAACTCAACCGGCGCAACGTGCGTCAGTTACGCACGCTGATTACGTTTCGGCAATCTGTTCCACCTCCGTCATTGCAAGACTTTGGTGAGCGTGATCCGCCCCTCACGGTATCTCGTACACCACCATCTTGTCGGCGATGCCGCGCAGGGCCGCCTGTTTCTGGATCGGCTTGATCGCACGCTGCTGGAGCAGCTCGGCAACCGCGGGCGCATCCAGCACCGGCCCCGTGATGTGAATCTCTTGTGCGGTCGACAGGCTCTGCACGCGGGCGGCGATGTTGACGGTCTGGCCGAAATAATCCTGCCGCTCGTTGAGCATCACCGCAAGGCACGGGCCTTCATGGATGCCGATCTTGACGATGAGGTCGCCAGTGCCGCGCTTCTTGTTGAGCTCGTCCATGGCTGCGCGCATCCGCAGGCCGGCGACGATCGCATGCTCGGGTCGGACGAAGGTCGCCATCACGGCGTCGCCGATGGTTTTCACCACCGCGCCTCTCTCCGAGGAGATGATCTCGAGCAGCGCATGGAAATGCGCGCGCACGAGATCGAACGCGGCCAGATCGCCGACACGCTCGTAGAGCGCGGTCGAGCCCTTCAAATCCGTGAACAGGAAGGTGAGCGAGGTGATCTGGAGCCGCTGGTCGAGACTGAGATTGTCCGCCTTGAACACATCGCGAAAGGTCTGGTTCGACAGCATCCGCTTGGCAGTCAGGAACGGCTTGCGCTTGCCGATGAGATGATGGAGCGCCTCGGCCGCGATGAACACCGACGGCAGCACACGCACGCCGGCCTGATTCTCCAGCGACAGCCGTAGCGGGCCCGGCCGCAGGGTCGTGGTTCCCGTCGGCGCCTGCACCTTGTTGTACATGATGGCGAACTGCTGACGGTCCTTGGTCGGCTCGCCCTGCACGTCGATGAAATGGGCTGCGTGCGTCACCGGCTCGAAGATGATGATGAAGTCGTTCGGCAGTTGCAGCGACATGGTCGCCCTCTCGCCGGACGAGAGCTCCATTGTATCCAATGTCACCTCGTTGGCGAGCGTCGCGAACGATTCCTTGTTGAAGTCGACGCCCGAACTCCAGAACACCTGCTTGAAATACTCCCACACCGGAAGCGTATCAGGATCATGCGCCGCAATGCGCCGGACACGCGAGTTCACGGTGAAGGAGACCTCGACCTGATCGTCGACGGAGGTCTTGTAGCCGCAGGCGCAAAGCGCACAGTGATACTCATCCGGCTTGAGCGCCTTCAGGGTCGAATGCGCCCCCAGCACGCCGCCGCAGCCCGGGCAGAGCACGTTCCAGCCGAGATCGAACAGGCCGAGCCGTGCCGAATGCAGGAACGCCGAGATCACGCGCTCTTCATCGAGGCTGTGCTCCCTAGAGAAGTCGAGGACATTGACGCGGTTGAGCTCGTGATCCTCGCCGTCCTCGATGAGGCGCGCAATCGCGTCGACCACCTTCGCATCGGCGGTCTGCTTCAGAACGGAAAACTGGGCCTGGATATCGCTCATGGCGCAACTCTATCTGTGTTGGATCACGCCATCGGCGAGGCGAGCGCCTCTCACCGACGCGTAATGCGGAACAGGGGTGAACGGTCCGGCTGGGTCGTGACGACGCCGAGCGGGATCACGGGATTTGCCGTATCTGCAAGCTCGACACGGAACGCGCCGATCAGCCGGCCCAGCGCCAGCACGGATTCGGCTTGCGCAAACGGAGCGCCGATGCAGACGCGCGGCCCCGCGCCGAACGGCAAATAGGCGAAGCGGTCGGGCGCTTCTTTCGCCATGAAGCGCTTGGGAATGAACGCATTCGGCTGATCCCACAGCTTCTCGTGCCGGTGCAGCAGCCACGGCGCGATCATGATGATGTCGCCCTTGCCGATCTCGACGCCGGCCGCGTTGTCGTTCTCGCGCGCAGCTCGGGCGATCAGGAAGGCCGGCGGGTAAAGCCGCATGGTCTCCTCGATCACCGCGCGGGTAAACTTCTGGCGATCGATGTCGGCCATGCTGTCGAGGTGCTCGCCACGGGTCTCGGAGGCGACCTCCTCCTGTGTGTCCGGATCGAGCGCGAGCAAATAGAGCGCCCAGAACAGTGCCGTCGCCGTGGTCTCGTGACCCGCGAGGATCATGGTCGCGACTTCGTCGACAAGTTGCTCGTCGGAAAAGCCCTTGCCGGTTTCAGGATCGCGCGCCTCGTCCATGAGGTCGAACAGGTCGCGCGGCGGCGCGCCGTCCTTCTTGCCCATCTCACGCCGCTCGGCGATCAGCATTGCGACGAATTCAGTCCAGCGCTTGCGGAAACGGGCGCGGGCAAAATCCATCGGGCTCGGCCAGGACAGCGGCAGCACCATGTCGAGCAAGTACGGCCGCCCGAGCCGTGCTCCGTACTCCATGACGAAGTTGCGCAAGGTCGGGCCGTGCCGGTCCATGCCGAACGAGAACATGGTGCGTCCGGCGATCTCCAGCGTCATGCGCTGCATGATCTCGCGCAGATCGACCGGCTCGCTCGTGCGTGCATCCAGCTTCACAATAGTCTCGTCGAGCACCGCCGTCATGGGCGGGACGAGGTTTGCCGTCGCGCGCGGCGTGAACGCCGGCGCGAGGGTGCGGCGCTGATGCGTCCACGCATGGCCTTCGGCAATCAGAAGACCTTCCCCGAGCACGGGACGCAGCATGCGGATGCCCGCCGGGGTGCGCGAATAATTCTCGTAATTGCTGAGCAGAACGTGCCGGATCGCATCCGGCTGGTTCAGGATGAAACTGTTGCGGAAGACGAAACGGCCCTTGATGACGTCTTCCTCATAGGCCCGCTGTCCCCAGGTCGCGATCATGTTCCGCTTGATCACCGCAAGCCGGCCGAGGAACGACATATCGTCGGGCGCACGCGGCGAGGTCGGAGGGACGATGGGCCGACGCACGCTGGCGATATTCATGGCTCTCTCCCGCGGAGGTGACGCAGGCAAATAGCTAGTAAGTCAGCTCGGCAATCGCAATCCTGTTCTTGGAGGCAGGCCAGGCGCGTGCCACAATTCGTTCTTCGTTGAATTGAGCCCCGATGCTACGCCCGACGTCGCCGGCCGGAAGGCGCAGTGTTGCTGTCGAATCCGTGGGCACGCCCGATTTGACGTCGGCCGGGCCCTTGCCGTCGAGCAGCACCACGTCGCGCGGCAAGCCGAAGTAACCGCGCGGACGCGACAGGATGACGACAGCCGCGGCGTCCTTGTCCGCGGGCCCGAGCGGGCGCGCGGCGCGCAGATGCACCATTTCTGACGAGCGGGGGAAGGGTGAGCGGTAGATGTGCGTTGTCGGCGCATCCGGCGATGTCAGGACGAACTCGAGCGACCAGGAAGGCTCGACCTGCGCCGGGCCCCAGCGGCCGTCGGCGCCGGTCTTCGCGCTGTGCACGGCATTGCCCTTGCGCTCACCGGTTTCAGGATCGACGCGAAAGACATCAACGGTTGCGCCCGCCACCGGCCGATTGGTCGGCGCGCCGCCCGGCGTGCCCGTCACCAGTCCGCCCAGCTTCACGCTCTGCTCCGGCACGATCGCGATGCGCGCGGGCTCACGTCCCGCGATGAATTTGTAGATCTCGCGGAAAGCCCGGGGGTGAAACGCCACCTCGCGATGATCAAGCGCGCCGAGCACGAGATTGGTAGCCCCCGTCAACTCTGGACCTTCAACGGTGACGCCAGTTGGCGTGCCCGGCTTGCCGATAAAGCGGCCATCGGCCTGCGCGTATTTGTCCATGCCGTCGCTGCGCAAGGTGAGAAAGGCAACACCCGGCGTCACCTCGCTCTTGCCATCGTTCAGGCCGCGCAGGAATGCGCCGCGGCCGTTGAACTCGCTGTTGAGCTGGTCGTCGGTCGCGAACACGCCGTGATTGGGCGTGCCGCACAGCACGGCATGGCTGACATCGCCGGCACCGCCGTTCTTGATCACGTTACGGATCGCATAGCCGCCGCGCGAGCTGCCGACCAGCGCCACGCGGGATGCACCGGTGCGACGCTTCAATTCAACGATGGCGGCGGCGAGCTCGCGGCGCTGGTCCTCGGTCGAGGAGCGGCCCGCTTGCTCGACCTTGTCGTCGCTTCGTGCATTGGGATCGGTGAAATTGATTGCCTGCATGCGGTCACGCGCAATGCCGTTGGATTCCATCCGCCACATCGTGGTCATCCAGAGCGCGTCGTAGTCGCCATTGCCATGGACGAACAGGATCGGCGGCACCTCGCCCGGCGCGGCGGGGGCGGGTTGGGCCAACGCGCCCGCCCGCAAGCTCGCAATTGCGAAAGGCAGGCTGCCCGCACCTTGCAAGATCATCCGTCGCGACAGCTTCATGTGTTCCTCCCCGGCAAAACCATCTCTTTGCACCGCTTATACCGGCCTAACCACTGGACAGCGAAGGACTTTCGCGGGCATCACTGAACATACCGGAATCGCTGAAGCCACTTCTGCCAGACCTCCTGGAAGGGGATATGACCGAGCAGACGAACCGTCAGAGAATTGCCGCAGACGGCATCACCGCGCCGCTACGTTACACCGTGTTCCGGCGCATCTGGCTCGCCAGCCTGCTCTCCAATCTCGGCCTGCTGATCCAGGGCGTGGGCGCCGCCTGGGCGATGACGCAGATGGCGGCCTCGGCGGACAAGGTGGCGCTGGTGCAGACCGCGCTGATGCTGCCGATCATGCTGATCTCGATGCCGGCCGGTGCCATCGCCGACATGTATGACCGCCGTATCGTCACCCTGATCGCGCTCGTGATCGCGCTGACTGGCGCGACCGCGCTCACGATCCTGGCCGGGTTCAATCTCATCTCCCCGGAAACGCTGCTCGCTTTCTGCTTCGTGGTCGGCAGCGGCAACGCGCTGTTCGGTCCGGCCTGGCAGTCCTCGGTCAGCGAGCAGGTGCCGCCCGATGCACTACCTTCGGCCGTGGCGCTGAACGGCATCAGCTACAACATCGCGCGCAGCTTCGGCCCTGCGGTTGGCGGTGTCATCGTCGCCGCGCTCGGCTCGGTGGCGGCGTTTGCGTGTAACGCGATCCTCTATCTGCCGCTGCTGGTGGTGCTGCTGCTCTGGCGGCGCAACAACGAGCCCTCGCGTCTTCCGCGGGAGAAGCTCAACCGTGCCATGGTGTCGGGCTTCCGCTACATCACTAATGCGCCGCCGATCAAGATCGTGCTGCTGCGCACGCTGGTGATGGGCCTGATTGGCGGCGCCATCATGGCGCTGATGCCGCTGGTCGCGCGCGACCTGCTGCATGGCGGCGCGCAGACCTACGGCATCATGCTGGGCGCCTTCGGCATGGGCGCAGTGGTCGGTGCGCTCAACATCCACGAATTGCGCAAGCGCATGAGCGGCGAAGCCGCGATCCGCGCCTGCACCATCTCGATGGCGTTTGCGATGGCCGCGCTCGCGGTCAGCACCGAGCCGGTGCTGACCGCGGCTGCGCTGGTGCTCGCAGGCGCAGTCTGGATGGCCGCCGTCGCGCTGTTCAATATCGGCGTGCAGCTCTCGGCGCCGCGCTGGGTCGCCGGCCGCTCGCTCGCGGCGTTCCAGGCCTCGATTTCCGGCGGCATCGCGATCGGTGCCTGGGGCTGGGGCCATCTCACCGACTATGCCGGTGTCGAGGTTGCGCTGCTGACGGCCGCCGGCCTGATGCTGATCTCGCCGGTGCTCGGGATCTGGCTCACGATGCCGCGCGTCGGTGCCCGCAACGAAGACGCCGATGTGCTGGCCGATCCGGAAGTCAAACTGTCGCTCACGGCGCGCAGCGGGCCGCTGGTGGTCGAGATCGAATATCGGGTCAGCCAGGAGAACGCGCGCGCTTTTCACAACGTGATGCAGGACGTGCAACTCTCCAGGCAGCGCAACGGCGCCTATGGCTGGTCGATCGCGCGCGACATCGCCGATCCCGAATTGTGGACCGAGCGTTATCACTGTCCGACCTGGCTCGACTATCTGCGCCAGCGCAACCGCTCGACCCAGTCCGAACGCGCGCGGCATCAGGAGGCGATCGCCTTCCATATCGGCCCCGATCCGGTGCGGATCCGCCGCATGCTGGAGCGCCCGTTCGGCTCGGTGCGCTGGAAAGAAGACACGCCGGATCGCGCCAGCACAGAGGTGCTACCGGTGGTCGCGACCGCGGCGGGGAGCAGCACGTAGGTTTTTCGCAATCCGACCCCGCGTCCTACTGCCCGTGGTCCGTCAGCACCTTCTCGCAGCCTTTGCTGAGTCGGGTACGGTTCTGCTTCAAGCAAGCGAGCACGGCGCCATCGCCGTTGTTCATCACCGGACGGCAGAAGCGCGTGACGTCGCGTGCGCAGGCGTCGTGTCCGGGCTGCTGTTGCGCGGACGCGCCCGATGCGCACACAATCAAACAAACAATGAAAAGAAATCTGGTCATCGCGCAATGCCTCTTACCCGGAAGAACGTGCGGGCGAAGCTAGTGCGACGATCTCCTGGTCGCAACGGCTTTATTCGCAGACTGTATGCGCCGCCGCGTGGCCCCGGCTTGACGCCGGGGCACATCGCGAGGGGAGCTAACCGACGCAACGATCGTTACCGTTGCTGTTACTGACCGTCTCTTACTAACCGTCCTGGGCGTCAGCGACCTTGCGTGACGCGCCACCCTTGGCGAGATCCTTGTCCATCACCGCGCGGCAACCGACGCTCAGATCCGAACGATGCTTCATCATGCACGCCGTGATCTTCGGGATGTTGGGGATTTCCGACGAGCACAGGCGGAAGGCATCGCTGGTGCACTGCTGCTGCGCTTCGGACGAGAAGGCGAAGCTCGAGCCGGTTGCGGCGATCGAGACGATGGCGGCAAAGCCCAGAGCCAGGCTGGTGTCGCGGATCTTGCTACTCAAGGACTTGGTGTTCAGCGAGATGGTCATTTGAAGCTCCCATTGGCACCGCGGAACCGGGCCCGTTGTTGATGGGAACGACGATGCTCCAGCAAAACAGTTTCGACTGTGATGACGGTCACGGGCGGCCCCCGCTCTGTGACATCGGTCACTTTGGCGCACCCCGCTGAAATTCCTTCGGATCCGCTGTCGTGTTGGTGTCACGTTAACCGATCCTTCGCATTAATGGATCGGCGAGCGGGAAATTCCGCAGATTTGGTTGCGTAATTGGAAAGAGTAGCGATGCGTAATGCGTTGGGCCTGATGCTGGCCAGTGTAGTTGCAGCGGTCGTGATTGCCGCCGGCGGTTGGTTTTATTATTCCTCGCGCGCCGATCAGGCCGCTCCCAAGACAATTGCAGCCCGTGCCGCCGATCAACTGCCGGCACCGGCAAAGCTCGCCGCCAGGGATGACGTCGAGACCACTGCAGCGATCGCCGGCAAGCCGGCGTTACCCGCTCCGGCGCCAGCCCCGGCCATGCCGGTGCAGCAGAAATCGACCTGCGCAAATCCGAATGCACTGGGCGTGTCCCGCGTGGTCGAGATCGACACCACCGGCGGTCCGGGCTTCGGCTTCGAAACCTTCAAGCAGTTCGACTTCCTCACCGACAAGGAGGTCGTGCTGACCTTCGACGACAGTCCCTGGCCGGTCAACACGCCCGCGGTGCTGAAGGCGCTTGCGGATGAATGCACCAAGGGCCTGTTCTTCTCGGTCGGCAAGCACGCGACCTACCATCCGGAAATCCTGCGCCAGGTGCTGGCCCAGGGCCACACGGTCGGCACACACACCTGGTCGCACCTCAATCTCAACAGCAAGAAGTTGACGGAGCAGCAGGCCAAGGACGAGATCGAGAAGGGGTTCAGCGCGGTGAAGCTCGCGCTCGGCACCAACCCTGCGCCGTTCTTCCGCTTCCCGCAGCTTCAGCATAATCCGGCAATGGTGAGCTATCTCGGCACCCGCAACGTCGCGATGTGGTCGACAGATCTCGATTCTTTTGACTTCAGGAAGGGCGCTACCCCCGAGAAGATCGTCGAGACGGTGATGACCAAGCTCGACAAGCTCGGCAAGGGCATCGTCCTGATGCACGACTTTCAGAAGCACACCGGCGA
Organism: Bradyrhizobium sp. 132; assembly: GCF_023074185.1. Taxonomy (GTDB): domain Bacteria; phylum Pseudomonadota; class Alphaproteobacteria; order Rhizobiales; family Xanthobacteraceae; genus Bradyrhizobium. The sequence goes on from NZ_JADPKY010000170.1 coordinate 38,003, forward strand.
GGCACTGCCGACGCTGCTCGCACGGCTCAAGGCCGGCGGCTACAAAATCGTGCAGATCAAGGCGAAGACGACCTTCCAGACGCTGCCGGAATATGACGAGGCGCTGCTGAAGGACCTGAAGGTACCGACCTCGAGCGCGCGTCCGATCGGAAACGTGGTGCAGACGGTTTCGCAGTAACGCGCCCGATCAGATCAAAAACTCTTGCGTCATGGCCGGGCTAGTCCCGGCCATATGCTTTTGGGACCAAAGACACCTTACCAATAGATGCCGTGGCGATGCAGCTCGCCGATGATGCGACCTTCGGTCCAGCTGCGCTTGTGCTTCGGCTTGTCCGCCTTCGCGGCGGGTTGGATCGCCGCGGGTGCTGACGTCGCCATCGTCGTGGTCGGCGCGGTCGCAGCAGGGGCCGTGAGCGAAATCGCGGGCGGGCGATCGAGATATTTCGGAGCTTCGGCGGCTGGCGCTGCTTCGCTCACCTGCGTCGGCGCGCTCGTTGTCGCCGTCGTTTGCGGAGCCGAAGCCTGTTCGTTGGTCGAGGCCAGTGACAAGCCGCGCGGGCCGCCGGCCTGGGCAGATGCGGAGGCCAGCACCATGGCGGCGGCTACCAGAATGATCTTGCGCATATGAATTCTCCCCGTGTTTGGCGTGAGCTGGACACTATGGGAGCCGATCGCGAGGTTATGTGATCACGATCACTCATGCTGGCCGGCCAGAAACTCGGCATCAAGGAGGTCGACGACGGCATTTGGCTCGCCAGCTTCATGCACTATGATTTGGGATATTTCGACCTGGAGCAGAAAACCCTGCAACCCCTCGACAACCCGTTCGGCACGAGGTTGTCACCCATGTCTTAGGTACGACCTGTTACCGATGTCTCCGGACTGGACACTGAGGCGCTGGTGCCGCAAGAGGGATTCGAACCCCCGACCCCGTCATTACGAATGACGTGCTCTACCAACTGAGCTATTGCGGCGAACCCCGCCGGAACACGGCAATGCCGGTCCCGATACGCGCGATCGTGATATCGGGCATGGCCCGAATTGGCAAGGTGGAGCCGGCTTCGAAATGCCGCTCACCCGCCCCAGCGGGACCAGAATCCGCGCCAGCCGCCGGCCTGGACCTTGGCCGTGCCGATTTGTTCCGTAAATTCATCGCTCGGACCCTCGTCGTCGATCCCGGGATCATCCGGGGCGCGGATGATCGGGATGACGGCGGGAATAGGCGCTGGTGTCGGCTTGCCGAGGTCGGCGCGGGTCCGGAACACCGGCGTTGCTGCCGCCGGGGATGATTCGGCGATCTCGGGATCCGGCTTAACCGGCTCGGCGGGCGCGACGACCGGCTCTTCGTTGGCGGCCTCTTTGACTTCGGGGGGCGAATTGTCCTGTGCGGCAGGCAACGGATCCGGCGCCGTTACCGGCGGTTCCGCCGGGCTTTCGCTCGGGGCCGCCGTCACCCGCTTCGGCGGCGGGGCCGCCAGCATGGCTTCCTCGAAGGCCGAGGATTCGATCGTGTCGCCCTTGCCGGAAGGAAGACTCGCGACCGGCGTTTGCCACTGGAACGCGTCAAGGCGGCCGGTGACCGGGGAAACCGGACGCCAGCGCTCGCTGACATAGCCGTCCGCGGTCCAGGCCGGATCGTGGCGGGCGCGCACCGCGCGCAAGGTCCAGGCGCGGGCACGGCCGCCGTCACCGTGCTCGGTGCGCTCGATCTCGGCCATCAGCAGCGCCACGCGCTGGGTCGGATCGTTGATGTAAGGCGCCAGCACCTCGCGCGCACGGGCAAACTCGGACGCATCGATCGCGGCGCGCGCGATCGCGAGCTGGCCCTCGGCATAACCAGCCTTATCGACAGGAATCTTGGCGGCAAGCGTCTCGACCCGCTGCAGGCGCTGCCGTGCGGAATCGCCGAGCTTCACATGCGCATAGGCATCCGCGAGGTCGGGATGCGGATTGGCGAGCCAGGCGGCTTCCACCAGCTTCATGGCGCGGCGCACCTGATGCGCCTCGCTCTCGAATTTTGCGGCAAGCACTGCGGCCGGCACCAGGGTCGGCGCGAGCTTGATCGCCTCCATCACGCTCCCGCGCGCGACATCGCGGTCCATCGTCTCCAATTCCAGCGCGCGTGCGGCGAGCAGCACGCCGCGCTGGCGGCGATAGGCCTGCTTGTCGATCAGGCCCGCGGACAGATTCGAATCGAGGATCGCGAGCGCGCCGCTCCAGTCACCGCGCGCGCAGCGGAAGCCGAGCACCGCATGCGAGGCCCAGGTCGAGGACGGCGACAGCTTGATCGCTTCCTCGGCGATCATCACCGCGCCGACCGCATCGTCGGCGCGCTGCGCCTCGATGAACAGGCCGCGCAAGCCGAGCAGGCGCGTGTCCTCGCGCTCGGCCATGGCACGGAAGACGCGCTGGGCTTCGTCGCGATTGCCTTCGAGCTGCGCGGATTGCGCATGCAAGAGAAGTGCGAGCGGGTCGTTCGCGGCCAGCCGCCGCGCGGTGTCGGCGTGGCGACGAGCAAGCGCGGTGTCGCCATGGCCGATCGCGAGCAGGCCGTGGGTGATGGCGTGACGGCCGCGGGCGTGACGCTTCTCGTGACGACGGCGGCGCAGACGCCCCGGCGCGCGCCAGATCATCGTCAGGAGACTCCAGACCAGCACGACTGCCGCGGCAAAGAGGCCGAGCAAGAACACGAACCTGGGCAACGTCGTTGTGGCGCGGAACGCGCCTGCGGTCAGGACGAGATCGCCGGGCTGGTCGGCGACCCAGGCCGCGCCGGCCGCCGCCAGCGCGATCAGGACAAGGAAGAGGACGATGCGAAGCATGACGATCCCTATACGCGCGGATTATTGCGCGAATCTTTATTGACCGGGCTTGACGAGATCCGCCATGGCATCGTCGGCGAATTTGCGGGACGCCGCGAGCGCGGCGTCGCGGGCATCGGCCTTGTCGAGCCAGGCCTGCGCCGGTGCGCGGTCGGCCTCCGGCAGCGTCTTCACCTCGCGCCGAGCTTCCACGAAATCGTTGCGAAGCGCTGCGGCCGTCACCCTCGAGACGATAGCGCCGCGATCGCTGCCGATCCCGTCGGTACGTTCGATGCGAACGAGTTTTGACGCCCCCGCCTGAAGGCGCTCGACGATGCCTGCGCTGCTGGCCGGGGTTTCCGGCGGCGGCGACAGTTTTGGCACGATATTGAGGAGCTCGCGGCTCAGCGCGACCGGCGTCGGAATGCCGGACGGTGCAAAGGTGTCGAGCGGCTTCAGCATATCGGGCTTTGCCGCAAGTGACCGCGCCGCGGCGAGCTGCGATTCGTAAGCGTCGCCGTGGCGAACGGCGACGTCGAGCAGGGCCGCCGCGACCACATGGCGCAGCGGCTTGTCGTCCATCGTCCTCGCGTCGGCAATCTTCTCGCCCTGCTGCGCGAGTTCGGCACGTTCGGTCTTGGTGGCACGCTCGAGCTGCGCGAGGCGGTCGTTGAGAGCGGCAAGATCGGGCGCGGCAGGGGGCGGCGCCGATTTCGCGTCGTTCAGGGCGCCCGCGGTCTTGTCGGACTGCGCGCGCAGATTGGCGATATCGCTGCGCAGGCCGGTTGCGGATTTCTCCAGCGCATCGATCCGCGCCAGCATGGCCGGATCGGCGGCAGGCTTGCCCGCCTTGGCTTCGACCGCGGCAACGCGCCCGCTCAGCGCATCGACCGTTGCGCCCGTCACTTGCGGAGCGGCCGGCGGTGCCTGCACCGCAGGCCAGCCCAGCATCCAGCCGACGGCGATCACAATTGCGGCTGCGACCGCGCCCGAGAACGGAGCGATAACCCAAGGTGAAATCGATGGCGATACGGACGCGGACGCAACGGAAGACCGCTCCTCGGCAGGTTCGGGCTGCGGCTCGGCATTAGCTTCGTCGAACTTGGCGGCTTCGGACTTGGCCTCTTCGGGCTTGACCTCTTCAGATTTGGCTTGCTCCTGCGCGGCCTGTTCGGTCGCCGCAGCCTGCGGCTGGCCCGCCACCTCCTGCGGCTGGGTGGAGATTTCGGTTGCCTCGAGGTCGATGGTGGGCGGGGTGCGCTTGGCACGGCTGGACTCGGGAGCCAATCCTGCGTCTTCAGGCTTGTCGTCGGCCATCGTGACGGTTCCTCACACTTACATGCCCTAAACGAACCCGATTGCGTGGGATTCGGCCCGACCTCTTACGCCAAACGGGTGCGCAAAGCACGCTCCAAGGAGTCAAATAAGGCATTTTCGTCCGGCGTCGCGGCCACCAGAACCTGCGAGGCACCGGCCTCGCGCAATATGCCTGCGACCGTCTCGGACAGGCAGCATTGCGGGATCGCCAGAGCCGAGATTTCGACACCTTCACCCCGCGCGGCCTCCAGGAAAGCCCGCGCGCTGCGCCGGGAGTAATGCAGCACCGCCTCGATCCCATGGGCGGCAAAGCCCTCACAGACATCGCGCGGCAACAGCTTGACCGGGACCATGCGATAGGTCGTCTGCGTGACGATGCTAAATCCTTCGGCGCCCAGCTCATCGCTGAGGTCGCGCGACAGATCCGCGCCCGCGAGATAAAGCAGCGTGCTCTTTTTCTTCAGCCGCTTGTTGCGCGCGCTCTCCATCACCTTGTCGCGCAAAGCCGCGGCATCGCCGCCGGCGACCACCACCTCGGCAAAGCCTGCATCGCGCGCCGCGGCAGCGGTGTGCTCGCCGACCGCAAACAGCGGCAGCGGAAGGAGGCCAAGATCCGGCAATTGCGGTGCGACGGCACGGATCGCATTGGCCGACGTGACGATGACGGCGCTGTAGCCCGTCTCACTCTCGTCATGAAAGGCGACCGGCTCGAACTTGAGCACCGGCGCAAGCAGCACCACATGACCCCGCGCGCGCAGATTTTCCGCTGTCGCCACATTGTCGGGATGCGGCCGTGTGACAAGAATGGACATCGCTTGGTTCCGGGCACGTGGCGGTGACGCATTCACGAGGAGAGCTGCGCGTGGCGATTGCGCAAGCCGACCCCGGAATGCTACCGGACGTACCAGAACTCTGCTTTGCGGATGAGCGCAAGGGGTGAGAAGGGCGCAGATTGGATACCAATTCGCCAATGCTGGTACTGGGCATAGAAACCACCTGCGACGAGACCGCCGCGGCCGTGATCGAGCGCACGCCTGACGGCAGCGGCAAGATCCTGTCCAATATCGTGCGGTCGCAGGTCGAGGAGCATGCCCGTTTCGGCGGCGTCGTGCCGGAGATCGCCGCACGCGCCCATGTCGACCTGCTCGACGGCATCATCGACCGCGCCATGCAGGAGGCCGGCATCGACTTCACCCAGCTCAACGGTGTCGCGGCCGCCGCGGGCCCCGGATTGATCGGCGGCGTCATCGTCGGTCTCACCACCGCGAAGGCGATCGCGATGGTCCACGCCACGCCGCTGGTCGCGGTGAACCACCTCGAAGCGCATGCGCTGACGCCGCGCCTCACCGATGCACTCGAATTTCCCTATTGCCTGTTCCTCGCCTCGGGCGGCCATACCCAGATCGTTGCGGTCACCGGCGTCGGCCAGTATGTGCGGCTCGGCACCACCGTGGACGACGCGATCGGCGAGGCCTTCGACAAGGTCGCGAAGATGCTGGGCCTGCCCTATCCGGGCGGCCCGCAGGTCGAACGCGCGGCAACAAGCGGCGATCCGGGGCGATTTGCGTTTCCGCGGCCGATGCAAGGACGCCCCGACGCCAATTTCTCGTTGTCGGGATTGAAGACGGCGGTGCGCAACGAAGCGAGCCGGCTAGCTGAGATCACGCCGCAGGACGTCAGCGATCTCTGCGCGAGTTTTCAGGCTGCCGTGCTCGACTCCACCGCGGACCGGTTGAGCGTCGGTCTCAAACTTTTCCGCGAGCAGTTCGGCGCGCCGCGTGCGCTGGTGGCGGCCGGCGGTGTCGCCGCCAACCAGGCTATCCGCGGCGCCCTGCATGACGTTGCGAGGAAAGCCGGAACGCAACTGATCATGCCACCGCCCGCACTCTGCACCGACAACGGCGCGATGATCGCCTGGGCCGGCGCCGAACGTCTCGCGCTCGGCATGACCGACACGATGGAAGCGCAGCCCCGCGCGCGCTGGTCGCTCGACGCGAACGCGACGGCACCGGCTGGGTACGGCAAAACGCGGGCGGGATACTAGCAATGACAGCGTTCCGATCCGTCGCGGTGATCGGTGCAGGCGCCTGGGGCACGGCGCTCGCGACTGTGGCTGCGCGAGCCGGACGAAACGTGACGCTCTGGGCTCGCAATGCCGAGCACGCAATACGAATCGCATCGAGCCGCGACAATCCGCGGCTGCCCGGCGTACGGATCGCGCCGGAGATCATCGTCACGAGCGATCTCACCATGGCGGCGCGCGCGGACATGCTGCTGATCGCGACGCCGGCGCAGCATCTGCGCGGCGCGGTCAACATGCTGGCTTCGCACCTCGCAAAGCCGGTGCCGATCGTCGCCTGCGCCAAGGGCATCGAGCACGGCACGCACAAATTCATGACCGACGTGATCGCGGAGGCCGCGCCTCACGCGCAGCCGGCGATCCTGTCGGGCCCAAGCTTTGCCGACGACGTCGCGCGCGGCCTGCCGACTGCGGTAACGCTGGCGGCGGTGGAAGAAGCGCTGGCCAGCAGCCTCGTGCAGGCGCTGGGCTCGGCGACCTTCCGGCCCTATCACACAACGGATGTCCGCGGCGTCGAGATCGGCGGCGCGGCCAAGAACGTGCTGGCGATTGCCGCCGGCATCGTGGTCGGCCGCAAGCTCGGCGCCTCCGCGCTCGCCGCACTGACCACGCGCGGCTTCAGCGAGCTGGCGCGGCTCGGCCGCGCCTGTGGCGCGCGCACGGAAACGCTCTCCGGCCTCTCCGGTCTCGGCGACCTGCTCCTGAGCTGTTCGACCGCGCAATCGCGCAATTTCGCGCTCGGGATAGCGCTCGGTCGCGGAGAGGCGGCGCCGGCGGGCAAGCTTGCGGAAGGTGCATTCACTGCGCCCGTGCTGGTCGAGCTCGCGGCCGCGCGGCACGTCGACATGCCGGTCTCCCAGGCAGTGGCTGCCATCCTGGATGGCCGGTTGACGATTGACGCCGCGATCGAAGGGCTGCTGACAAGGCCGTTCAAGGCTGAGGAATGACGGCGGCCTCTACCGCGTCGCAGGTTGCACTTAACGACCTGTGCGCGCTGTTTAGCCTAGCAGCGAACCGCAGGGATCCCGGTCCAACAACAATGAGGTGAGTTTGCGATGAACTACTGGCTGGTGAAATCCGAACCGTCGGTGTGGTCCTGGGACCAGCAGGTGGCGAAGGGCGCCAAGGGCGAAGCCTGGACCGGCGTGCGCAATTACACCGCGCGCATAAACCTCGTGAACATGAAGAAGGGCGACAAGGCGTTCTTCTATCATTCCAACGAGGGCAAGGAGATCGTCGGCATCGCGGAGATCATCAAGGAAGCCTATCCCGATCCGACCGACAAGACCGCAAAATTCGTCTGCGTCGACATCAAGGCCGACAAACCCTTGAAGACGCCGGTAACGATGGCCACGATCAAGGCCGAGAAGAAACTCGCCGACATGGCCCTGGTGAAGTATTCGCGCCTCTCGGTGCAGCCGGTGACGGCCGAGGAATGGAAGCTCGTCTGCAAGATGGGTGGGATGTAGTTGCTGCAATTGCAGGTGTGTAGTCCGATCCGGGATTAGCTTTGCTCCATCAGCGCTACGATATCCGAGCTTGCGTCTCCGGCAACGCAAACACCTCACATGGCGCAGCGATGCCGCGTAGCGAATGCGATCCAAGCGCGATCAGAGGCATGTCCGTCTCGGCGGCGACCGCGCCCGACACCAGCACGGTTCTGCCGAGCGGCTTGCACAATCCTTCGAGCCGGCTGGCGAGATTGACGGCGGGACCGATCGCCGTGAAATCGAGCCGGTTGGCGGCGCCGATATTGCCCCAGAGCATCCCGCCGAGATGCAGCGCCGCGCCGAACGCGAGCGGCGGCAGACCTTGGGCGCGGCGTTCCGCGTTGAGATACGTCATCCCGGCTTCGGCTGCGCTCGCGGCGCGCAGAGCCGCATCGCAGGCGTGGCGCGGGGACGCCTCGACCACCGGAAAGATCGCCAGCACACCGTCGCCGATGAATTTCAGCACCTCGCCGCCGAAGGCGTGAACCGCGCCGGCAATCCGATCGAACCAGGCATCGAGCGCCGCGATGACGTCGGCAGGCGGCGTGGCTTCCGACAGGAGCGTGAAGTTGCGCAGATCGGCATAGAGCAGCGCGGCCTGTATGGTCTCGCCGAGATCGCGGCGCAGGGGTGCCGCCAGTACCCGCTCCGCACTGCGCTTGCCAAGATAAGCATCCAACGTCGCGCGCAACGTTGCACGCGCGGCAAGCACCGCAAGGGGCGTCGCAGCAAAGCGCGCAGCCTGGCGCAATTGCTCGATCTCGTCCGCGGTGAACGGACGCGGCCCGATCCAGCCGAGCAAAGGCCCATCGGGCGGTCCGACCGCGTCTTCGTGCACCTCACCGTCCGCGATGTCGCGCAGCCAGCGGCGGCCGGCATCGTTGGGCGTGTCGGGCGCGAGGCCGCTTGGTGCGAAGCCAAGCGCTTCGATCACCCGGCCGCTCTCCGCGCGCCACAACCAGGTCCGCTTCGCGATCAGCGGATGTGGCACCTCCAGCGTCAGGCTGCCTGCCGCAAGCGGCACGCCGTCAGCGACCAGATGTGCGCCGAGTTCCGTGAGCAGGCGGTCGGCCCCGGCGCTATCGGCGGCGGCATCGACAAGCCAGGCGAGCGTCGGCGAGAGGTGCATGGTCCGATCATGACGAAGGCAGGCCGTCTTTGTCACGGGCAATCCTTGACGGGCCGCGCGAGCGCCGCCATGTCCCAGTGTCAGCCCAGGGATGATCGCCGATGACCGAGCCGTTCATAGTGCGACGCGAGACCCAGATCGCGGCCCCACGCGCCACCGTTTTCGCTTACCTGACCGACCCCGAGAAGATTTTGAGCTGGATGGGCTCAGACGCGACCACGGAGCCGCATCCCGGCGGGCTGTATCTGCTCAAAGGCATCGGCCCGCGCGGCAGCGTCGCCCGCGGCGCGTTCCGCGAAGTCGTGCCGGTGCATCGTCTCGCCTACACTTTTGGATGGGAGAGCGGCCAGGAAGTGCCGCCCGGCTCGAGCCTGATCGAGATCGACCTGATCGAACGCGACGGCGGCACGCTGCTGCGCATGACCCATAGCGGACTGCCGACCGAGGAACAGGCTGCCGCCCACGCGACGGGATGGACGCATTATCTGGAACGGCTCACGACCGCGGCCGCAGGCAGCGATCCCGGTCCCGACAGGGGTGTTTCCAACAAGGCGTAGCGACGGGAGAAGGTCAGACCGCCGCGGTCGCCACCACCTGCTGCAAGAGTTGCTCGCGCCTGGCCTGCGAACGCTGGCCCTTCATGGTCGCGGCGAAGCGCTCGAGGATGCCGTCCTCGAACGCGGTGACGATGGTGTCATGCACATAGCTCTTGCGGCAGATCGCCGGCGTATTGGAGAGCTGGTCGGCGGCGGCGCGGATCGCTTCCAGCACCTGCTTCTTGCGGCCGTGCTGACTGGTCGCCGGGGTGATCCGCGACAGCGATTCCACGACGACGGCGGACGCCATCAGCGTACGAAAATCCTTCAGCGAGATCTTGATGCCGGCGATCTCGCGCAGGAACGCGTTCACCTGCGTGGTGTTCACCGCGCGCACGACGTCGTAGGCATCGCGATACTGGAACATGCGCTTGCCGGGAACGTCCTGCAAAATGCCGATGGCACGCACCAGCTTGGAAGCATCACACTCTTTCCGCACCGCCTTGCCGCCCTTCGCCTTGAAGGTCAGCACGAAGCAATCGTCTTCTAGCGTGACGTTGGACTTCAGCAGCGTGGTGGCGCCGCGGGTGCCGTTGAGGCGGGCGTAGGATTCGTTGCCGGGGCGGATCGCGGTGCGCGCAATCAGTTCGATCACGGCCGAGAGCGCGAACTCGCGCGTCGGCTCCTCGCCCGACAGGAACGCCGAAACCTTGCGCCGGATCTTTGGCAGCGCGCCGACGAGTTTCTCCAGCCGATGCGCCTTGCGTTGCTCGCGGACCTTCTCCCAATCGGCGTGATAGCGATATTGCAGCCGGCCCGCGGCATCGCGTCCCACCGCTTGGAGATGCGAGCTCGGATCGGCCGAGTAGCGCACCTCGCGATAGGCCGGTGGCACCGCCATGGAATGCAGCCGGCGGATGGTGCGGGCATCGCGGATATGCGCGCCATTGGGACGGACGAAGGAATAGCCCTTGCCGCGCTTGATGCGCCGGATCTTCAGCTCGTTCTGGTCGCCGAGCCGCAGGCCCAGTTCCTTGGCGAGCGCCTCGACCGTTGCAGCAGGCGCCGTGTCGAACGCTTTTTTCGGGCTAAGACGGGCGGAACCTGCCGGTTTCGGCCATTGTCCGAGTGCTTTGGCCAGCGCAACGGCTGCAGGATCGGCTGAAGCGGGCCGTATCGTCCCGAAATTCTGCTGATCCATCATAGTCTTAAGCCTTAGCCCTGTCTGTTATCGGTCAATGCCGCTATTCTGATCTTTGTTCCAAGGGTCTCGTTGGACCCGGGTTAGCCACTTAGGGTGTTCCGAACGGCATTGCGAGTCCCGAATCAGTGAGGTGCGGTTTCTAAATACCTCTGGCGAATGCATGGGGCTCTGCGGCGGCCTGTTCCGAGGGTTTGGGCAAAGGCCCGAAAGCCGCCCCGGCCTGTTCCAGATCTGCGACAGTCCGGCCCGATGGCCTTGATCCTTCGCCTGGCCGGGCGCTCGCCGAAGGTCCAGCTTGTGCACCTTGTCGGGTCCGGTTAGCCCGACGCATAATCAGCTCAACGATCAAGCCGGCTCGCCAGTGGCCCGTGCTCGGCTTGCCGTATGTGGAGGGAGGGAAACATGTCCGAGAAGATCTACGACGTCCCCGCGGAATGGGCGAAGCGCGCCTGGATCGACCAGGCCAAGTACAAGGACATGTACGCCCGCTCGATCTCGGACCCGAACGCCTTCTGGGCCGAGCAGGCCAAGCGCGTCGACTGGATGCACGCGCCGACGAAGATCGAGAACGTCTCCTTCGCGCCCGGCAACATCTCGATCAAATGGTTCGAGGACGGCGTCCTCAACGTCGCCCATAACTGCATCGACCGGCATCTCCACACCCGCGCCAACCAGACCGCGATCATCTGGGAAGGCGACGATCCCTCGCAGTCCAAGCACATCACCTACAAGGAGCTGCACGACGAGGTCTGCCGGATGGCCAACATCCTGCGCACCCGCAACGTCAAGAAGGGCGATCGCGTCACCATCTACCTGCCGATGATTCCGGAAGCGGCCTACGCGATGCTGGCCTGCGCGCGGATCGGCGCGGTTCACTCCGTGGTGTTCGCCGGCTTCTCGCCCGACAGCCTCGCCCAGCGCATCAACGACTGCCAGTCCAAGGTGATTATCACCGCCGACGAGGGCCTGCGCGGCGGCAAGAGGGTGCCGCTGAAGGCCAATGTGGACGCGGCGCTCGCCAAGTCAGACGGCGTCGACTGGGTCGTCGTGGTCAAGCGCACCGGCGGCAAGGTCGACATGAACCCGACGCGCGACCTCTGGTATCACGAGGCTGCCGCGATGGTGACGACGGAATGCCGGGTCGAGCACATGCACGCCGAAGATCCGCTGTTCATCCTCTATACGTCGGGCTCGACCGGCCAGCCGAAGGGCGTGCTGCACACCTCCGCCGGCTATCTCCTGTTCGCCGCGATGACGCATCAATACGTCTTCGACTATCACGACGGCGACATCTACTGGTGCACCGCCGACGTCGGCTGGGTGACCGGCCACAGCTACATTCTGTACGGACCGCTCGCCAACGGCGCGACCACGCTGATGTTCGAAGGCGTGCCGAATTACCCGGATAATTCGCGATTCTGGAACGTCATCGACAAGCACAAGGTCAACATCTTCTACACCGCGCCGACCGCGATCCGCGCGCTGATGCAGTTCGGCGACGAGCCCGTGAAGAAGACCTCGCGCGCCAGCTTGCGCCTGCTGGGCTCGGTCGGTGAGCCAATCAATCCGGAAGCCTGGGAGTGGTATCACCGCGTCGTCGGTGACGACCGCTGCCCGATCGTCGACACCTGGTGGCAGACCGAGACAGGCGGCATTTTGATCACACCGCTGCCGGGCGCGACCAAGCTGAAGCCGGGCTCGGCGACGCAGCCGTTCTTCGGCGTGGTGCCTGAGATCGTCGACGCCGACGGCAAGGTGCTGGACGGCGAGACGTCAGGCAATCTGTGCCTGACGCGATCATGGCCGGGCCAGATGCGCACGGTCTATGGCGACCACGCCCGCTTCGAGCAGACCTATTTCTCGACCTACAAGGGCAAGTACTTCACCGGCGACGGCTGCCGACGCGATGCTGACGGTTATTACTGGATCACCGGCCGCGTCGATGACGTCATCAACGTCTCCGGCCATCGCATGGGCACGGCCGAAGTCGAGAGCGCGTTGGTCGCGCATGAGAAGGTGTCGGAGGCCGCCGTCGTCGGCTTCCCGCACGACATCAAGGGCCAGGGCATCTACGCCTATGTGACCCTGATGGCCGGCGTCGAGCCGACCGAGGATTTGCGCAAGGAGCTTGTCACCTGGGTGCGCAAGGAGATCGGCCCGATCGCCTCGCCCGACCAGATCCAGTTCGCGCCCGGCCTGCCCAAGACCCGCTCCGGCAAGATCATGCGCCGCATCCTGCGCAAGATCGCCGAGGACGAACCCGGCAGCCTCGGCGATACCTCGACCTTGGCCGATCCCGCGGTGGTCGACGATCTCGTCAAGAACCGGCAGAACAAGAAGTCGGTCTGAGCCAGGGTCTCTCGTGCCCCGGACGCTGCGCAGCCCTGGCGATGCGAAGCATCGTCCAGTTAGCGGTGCGCTGCAGAGCCGGGGTCCATGCAACAGCGGACTCTGTGGCTTTCTGGGTCCCGGCTCTGCGTCGCACCGCTTCGCGCTGCGCCGCGTCCGGGACACGAGACCGCATCTCCGCGTTAGCGCCCCCAAACAACAGCGGTTCACACGCTCACGCGTTCGTCGGGGCGCGTGCCCGCGCGCCCGCATGTTTCCGGCTGAGTGTTGTTTTCAAGTCATTTACTTTGTTTCGAACATTTCCTTTGTTCCCCCTGCTGGCTGGCCCTTGGCGGCCGTGCGTGGAAACCATCCGGTTAACAGGCGCGGTTAAGAATGCCCCCTAACGAGGACTTGGCGGGTCGGCGATTGCCGGTTGTGCGTCATTTTGGACGATTGGTTCGGGTCAAGGGGAAAATCGATGTCGATCAGGATTGCAGTGGCGCTGGCTGCCACCATCGGAGCGGTGGTCGTGATGTCGACCGCGGCGCAGGCCCGGCCGGAAATGGTGGGGACGCACCTGGCCGACTATTCGCCGGGCACCATCGTGGTCAAAACCAACGAGCGTCGGCTCTATCTCGTCCTCGATAACGGCCACGCCGTGCGCTATCCGGTGGGCGTCGGCAAGTCCGGCAAGCAGTGGGCCGGCACCACCCGCATCGACGGCAAGTACCGCAATCCGGCCTGGTCGCCGCCTGCCGAGGTGAAGCGCGACAAGCCGAGCATCCCTGACGTCATTCCGGGCGGCTCGCCGCGCAATCCGATGGGCGTCGCGGCGATGACGCTGTCCGGCGGGGAATACGCGATCCACGGCACCAACGTGCCGGGCTCGGTCGGCGGCTTCGTCTCCTATGGCTGCATCCGCATGCTCAACGACGACATCACCGATCTCTACAGCCGCGTCTCGGTCGGCACCACGGTGGTCGTGACGCGCTGATCCCCGGGACGAGATCCCGACAACAAGAGCCGCGTCCGTTGACGCGGCTTTCTTGTTACCAGAAGCGCCAACCGTGCGCGCACCAGCCGTCGCGATGGCCGCCATTGTAGCTCCGTGCGTAACCGCCGGCGAGCAACACCGCCGAAACGTTGGCGGTTCGCCTGGTCGCGACGTCGGCGAGAACCCGACCATATTTGTCAGGGCCAAGATTGGTGATCGTCACGCCGCCCTGGCCGAGCAGATCGCGCAATGCGCGGGCCGCGGCTTCGGCCTTGTCCAGTTCCTCCTGGCAGGATGCTTTCATCTCGGGTGCGTCGATGCCGCGCAAGCGAACGCGCACGACGAGATCGCGGCCGTCGCGCTGACGAAAACGCGCGAGAAAGGTGTCACCGTCAATGGTGCGAACGACGTCGACCGACTCGCGACGATCGGGATGGCCGCCCTGCTGGAGCACGATCTCGGCGTCCCGCGTGCCGCCGCCATCCGGGTGCGGGACCGTCCAGTTCGTCCCGTGCCTGAAGATGAGCACAGCCGCCAGCGCGACGCCGACCACGAACATCCACGGCAACAATCCGGAGAAACGACGGCCGAACGGCGAGCCGCGGAATGAGGGTCGATACTGATGGCTGGGATCGAAGCGCGGCATTCGCGCACGCTAGGGCTGAGTCGGCTGCACCGGCAAGTGTGCGTGAAACGCGCCTCAAAAGTCCGAGGCGATGCCTTTTCGTTCCCAATCACCGTACCGGGTGGGCTCGGGTCCCTTTGGTCCCTGCACCTCTTTCGGCGCAGCTTCGGCATGCGCCACCGCCGCAGCCTGCCGGCGCGCTTCGGCTTCGGCCAGCGCTCGCTGGGCCGCCGGCGATAGCGGCTTGCGGTCGGAAACGTGAGGCCGGTCACTCATCGTCGAATTTCTAGCGCAGGACGATCCGCGGCGCGACGCCCAATAACGCATTCCTGAAATTGCTCCGAAAGGGTCGAAAAACCCGGAAGCGATTCTTACATTTGGCATATTCGCGTGTCAGAGATCGCGTCCTCAAGGCATGCGCCCATTGCGGCGGAACTGCCGCTTGCTGAGAACCTTGCTTCCGCATGCCATCTCAACGTTTTGCCCCTCCATCCGAAGTGCCTGGTCTTGCCGCGCGGCGGATTGCTGCCGACATCGTCGACGGCGTGCTGCAGAAGCACCGCACACTTGACGAGCAGCTCGACGGCAGCGGCGCCCATCCCGGACTGAAGACGCTTCCCGACCGCGATCGCGCGCTGATGCGGCGCCTGGTCGCCACCGTGCTGCGCCGGCTCGGCACGCTCGGCCACGTGATGTCCCGCCTGCTCGACAAGGGCATCCCCTCCGATGCGCCGCGCGCGCAGAGCGCGCTGCTGATCGGCGCCGCCCAGATCCTCTGGATGGACGTGCCCGATCACGCCGCCGTCGATCTCTCCGTTCGCCTCGTGCAGTCCGACCGCCGGGCCGCCCGCTATGCCGGCCTCGTCAACGCCGTGCTGCGCCGTTGCGCCCGCGAGGGCAAGGCGCTGATGGAAGAGGTTGCCGCGCAGTCGCTGGATTTGCCGCCCTGGATGCTCGCGCGCTGGAGCGCGCATTACGGCGAGACAGTCGCAAGGGACATGGCGCTCGCGCTCAGCCACGATCCTTCGCTGGATCTGACCGTGAAGTCGGACGCCGCGCAATGGGCGAGCCGGCTACATGGCGAGGTGCTGCCGACTGGATCGGTGCGTACGGTGCTGCACGGCGCGGTGACCATGCTTCCCGGCTTCGCCGAAGGACAATGGTGGGTGCAGGACGCCGCCGCCGCGCTGCCGGCCCGGCTGTTCGGCGACATCGCCGGCAAATCCATCGCCGATCTCTGCGCCGCTCCCGGCGGCAAGACCGCGCAGCTGGCGCAGGCCGGCGCGCATGTCACGGCCATCGACCGCTCGCCCGCCCGGGTGGCGCGGCTGCGCGAGAATCTGACGCGGTTGTCGCTCCAGGCCGAGACCGTCGTCGCCGACGCCGTGGAATGGGCGGGTCCGGCCGATGGCTTCGACGGCATCCTGATCGATGCGCCCTGCACCTCGACCGGCACGATCCGACGCCATCCCGATGTGTCCTGGCTCCGGCAGGAATCCGACATCCCCGCGATGACCACACTCCAGCAGCGGTTGCTGCAAAAAACGGTCTCGCTGCTCAAGCCCGGCGGAACGCTGGTCTACTGCACCTGCTCGCTGGAACCCGAAGAGGGCGAGCATGCGATCGCCACGCTACTGGCCGCAGAGCCTGCGATTCGCCGCGTCCCGGTCGATGCGTCCGAGGTGTCGGGGCTCAGCGAGATCATCACCGCCGAGGGCGATTTGCGCACCCTGCCCAGCCATCTGCCGAACGCCGATCCCAAGCTCGGCGGGCTCGACGGATTTTTTGCGGCTCGGCTCGTTAAATCCTGATTTTGCAGTGGATTTTGCGACCACGGCGCTGATTCGCATCGTTCAAGGTGGTGTCGGCCGCCCGATTTTGGGATTAAGAAGGATTCGTCGGAATCCTCTCCCCATCAAGGCAAGGCGTGTCGGTCGCTCAACGCAGACGTATCTCGACGCTGGTGATGAACCGCTTCGCGCGGAATGTGCTCGCGCGCGCGAGCGGTGGTTCCGTCGCCCTGTCGCGGGTCTGGCCCGGCCGCTCCGACCGGCTGATCATCGCGCCGCATGACCTGCGCACCGCGGATGCGACCCGCGCCGCCGAGATCTATGCCGGCCGCTTCGTCTTCGCCGGCAAGATCGTCAATTGCCACGGCCGCTCGATCTTCGATCTCGAGCCGCCGTCGGAGGATTGGGAGGTCGCGCTGCTCGGCTTCGGCTGGTTGCGCCATTTGCGCGCCGCCGACACCGCGTTGACACGCGCGAATGCGCGCGCGCTGATAGAGGACTGGATCGCCAACCCCGGCGGCAAGCGCCGTGCCGTCGCGCGACGCGCCGACGTGCTGGCGCGACGCGTGATCTCGCTGCTGTCGCAGGCGCCGCTGGTGCTCAACGACACCGACAACAAATTCTACCGCCGCTATCTGCGCGCGCTGGCGCGCGAGATCCGCTTCCTGCGCTACACCATGGTCAACATCCCCGACGGGGTGCCAAAACTCCAGGTGCTGATCGCGCTGTGCTATGCGGCGCTGTGCCTCGCCAACCAGGCAAGTCACATCCGCAGCGTCTCGAAGAAGCTCTCGGATGAATTGCAGCGGCAGATCCTGCCCGACGGCGGACATATCTCGCGCAACCCGGGTGCGCTGATCGAGCTCTTGATCGACCTGTTGCCGCTGCGGCAGACCTTTGCCGCACGCAACATCGCGCCGCCGCCGGCGCTGCTCAACGCGATCGACCGCATGATGCCGATGCTGCGCTTCTTTCGCCACGGCGACGGCAATTTCGCGCTGTTCAACGGCATGAGTGCGACACCCTCGGACCTGCTCGCGACGCTGCTTGCCTATGACGACACCCACGGCGCGCCGATGGCGAACATGCCGCATACCGGTTTCCAGCGCCTCGATGCCGGACAGACCACCGTGATCATCGACACCGGCCCGCCGCCGCAGGCCGGCGTCAGCCATGACGCCCATGCCGGCTGCCTGTCGTTCGAACTGTCCTCCGGCATCAGCCGCATCGTCACCAATTGCGGCATGCCGACCACGGGCCGCGACAATTGGCGGCCGTTCGCACGCGGCACGGCAGCGCATTCGACGCTGACCTATCACGACACCTCGTCATGCCAGTTCGTGGAGATGTCGGCGATGAAGCGGCTCTTGCATGGCGCGCCCGTCACCAGCGGCCCCGTCGAGGTCGAGAGCTATCGCGAAATCGTGCAGAACGGCACGCTGCTGACGACGTCGCATGATGGCTATCTCGCCAAGTTCGGCGCGATCCACCGCCGCGTGCTGATGATCGCCAATGACGGCGCGCGCATCGACGGTGAGGACACGCTATCGCCGCCGCAGGGCGGACGCTTCAAGGGCGCGGATGCCGATTTCGCGCTGCGCTTCCATCTGCACGCGGCGGTGAAGGCGAGCCGGCTGTCCGATGCCCGCGGCGTCATGCTGGTGCTGCCGAACCGCGACGTCTGGACCTTCGAGGCATTGGACGACAAGGTTGATCTCGAGGACAGCGTGTTCCTGGCCGGCAATGACGGCCCGCGCCGCACCGCGCAGATCGTGATCCGCCAGGATGCGCGGCAGGCGCCCTCGATCCGCTGGAGTTTCGTGCGCTCCACCGCCTCGCCGGCGATCACCAATGCCCGCAGAAACGCGCGGCGGGAGCCGGAACTTCCGCTGTAAACGCCCGCGATCCGGCCCCATCTGATCGTTGTGAAAGCGACCGAAAACTGCTATCGAGCCCTCGCTCGCGCGACTGGCGACCTTGGATGGAGCACCATCGGGAAGCGTGGGACATAGCTGCCGCGCGCCTGGGCATTACTCCTTCAGACAGAGGATCTTGCTCATGACTGACCAGCCCCGCCGCGTCACCCGCGCACTTCTTTCCGTTTCCGACAAGACCGGCCTGATCGACTTCGCAAAGGCGCTTGCCGCGCATGATGTCGAGCTGGTCTCGACCGGCGGCACCTCCAAGGCGATCGCCGCGGCCGGCCTCAAGGTGAAGGACGTCTCCGAGCTGACCGGCTTCCCCGAGATGATGGACGGCCGCGTCAAGACGCTGCATCCGAAGGTGCATGGCGGCCTGCTCGCGATCCGCGACAACAAGGACCATGCGGAAGCGATGAAGGCGCACGGCATCGCACCGATCGATCTCCTGGTCGTCAATCTCTATCCGTTCGAGGCGACCGTCGACAAAGGCGCGGGCTTTGAGGATTGCATCGAGAACATCGATATCGGCGGCCCCGCGATGATCCGCGCCGCCGCGAAGAACCATGACGACGTCGCCGTCGTGGTCGAGGCGGAGGACTACAAGGCCGTGCTCGACGAGCTCGCCGCCAACAAAGGCGCAACCACGCTGAAGCTGCGCCGGCGCCTTGCCGCCAAGGCTTACGCGCGCACGGGCGCGTATGATGCCGCGATCTCGAATTGGTTCGCACGTCAGCTCGAAATCGACGCACCCGATTTCCGCGCCTTCGGCGGAAAGCTGATCCAGTCGCTGCGCTATGGCGAGAACCCGCACCAGACCGCGGCGTTCTATGCGACGCCCGACAAGCGGCCGGGAGTCTCGACCGCGCGGCAGCTCCAGGGCAAGGAGCTCTCCTACAACAACATCAACGACACCGATGCGGCCTATGAATGCATCGGCGAGTTCGACGCCAGGCGCACCGCGGCCTGCGTCATCGTCAAGCATGCCAACCCCTGCGGCGTCGCTGAGGGCTCCGACCTCGTCAGTGCCTATCGCAAGGCGCTGGCCTGCGACTCAACCTCGGCCTTCGGCGGCATCATCGCGATGAACCGCGCACTCGACGCTGATACCGCGCGGGAGATTACAAAGATCTTCACCGAGGTGATCATCGCGCCTGACGCCAGCGAGGAGGCGATCGCCATCATCGGCGCGCGCAAGAACCTTCGCCTTCTGCTCGCCGGCAGCCTGCCCGATCCGCGCGCGCCCGGCCTCACCGCCAAGACGGTGGCGGGCGGCCTTCTCGTGCAGAGCCGCGACAATGCGGTGGTCGACGACATGATTTTCAAGGTCGTGACCAAGCGTGCGCCTGATGATGCGGAGATGCGCGACCTGAAGTTCGCGTTTCGGGTGGCGAAGCACGTCAAGTCCAACACCATCATCTACGCCAAGGATCTCGCCACCGTCGGCATCGGCGCCGGCCAGATGAGCCGCGTGGATTCAGCGCGGATCGCGGCGCGCAAGGCCCAGGATGCGGCGGCCGAGCTGAAGCTCGCCGAGCCGCTCACCAAGGGCTCGGTGGTGGCGTCGGATGCGTTCTTCCCGTTCGCCGACGGCATGCTCGCCTGCATCGAGGCCGGCGCCACCGCCGTGGTGCAGCCCGGCGGCTCCATGCGCGACGACGAAGTGATCAAGGCCGCCGACGAGCACGGCATCGCCATGGTGTTCACGGGGACACGGCACTTCAGGCACTGATTGACTGGCGTGCGGGCTGCAAGAGTTGCGACGACTCCACCGACTTCGTCATTGCGAGCGCAGCGAAGCAATCCAGAATCTTTCCGCAGAGAAAGTCTGGATTGCTTCGTCGCTTCGCTCCTCGCAATGACGGGATGGAATTGCGGTAGTGCGGCTACTCCCGCACCCGCATCAACAGTCCCAGCCCCGCGACGAAGAACACCACCAGCACGGCCATGCCGGCCTTCTGGCTCGCCGTCACCGCGGTGATCACGCCGATCAGGAGCGGGCCGATGAAGGACGTCACTTTCCCCGTCAGTGCGAACAGACCGAAATACTGCGCGATGCGGTCCTTCGGCGCGAGGCGGATCAGGAGCGTGCGTGAGGCGGCTTGCAGCGGACCACCGGCTGCACCGATCAGGCAGCCCAGCACCAGATAAGCGCGTTCGGCCGCAGCGGCGAACAATGCACCGCCAGGCGCGGGCGGTGCGACCTTGATGAAGAAGATCGAATCCTTGTCGACCAGCAGGATCGCCGCCACCGCCAGCAGCAGGACCAGCATGCTGCCGGCGATCACACGCTTCGGCCCGATGCGATCGTCCAGCTTGCCGCCAAGCCATGCGCCAAACGCGCCGGCGATCGCGAGCATGATGCCGAAGGTGCCGATCTGGATCGTGTGCCAGCCGAACGTACCGGCGGCATAAATGCCGCCGAAGGCAAACAGCGACACCAGACCGTCGGTGTAGATCATGTTGGCGAGCAGAAACGCCGCGAGCGATTTCCGCTGCGGCAGTCCCTTGATCGATTGCTTCAGCTCCGACAGGCCTTCGTGCAGCGCCTCGCGCACCGGGCGCTTCGCCGGATAGTCCGGCGTAAACAGGAACATCGGCGTCACGAAAATGATGAACCAAAGTCCGGTCAACGGTCCGGCGGCGCGGTCGCCCTGATGGCTGGCGGGATCGAGCCCGAACAAAGGCGTGAGCCCGAGCAGCGTGCGGCCGGTCTCGGGATTGGCGGCGAGCAAACCGAGCACGATGATCAGGCTGACGATGCCGCCGATATAACCTGTCGCCCAGCCGGTGCCGGAGAGCCGGCCGAGCCGCTCCGGCGGGACCAGGGTTGGCATCATCGCGTTGTTGAAGAGGGTGGCGAATTCCGCGCCGACGCTGGCGAGCGCGACCGCGGTGAGCAGCGGCGGAATGATGGAGGGATCGCCGGGCTTTCCGATCCACAGCGTGCAGGATGCCAGCACCAGCACTGCGCCGAAGCCAGCGATCCATGGCTTCCTGCGGCCCGAAGCATCGGCAATGGCGCCTAGCAGCGGCGACATCAGCGCAATCGCGAGGCCCGCGGCAGCCATCGCAAAGCCCCACAGCGATTGGCCGGTAGCGGGATTCGGCGCAATGGCGGTGGCAAAATAGGGTGCGAACACGAAGGTCGTGATCAACGTGAAATAAGGCTGCGCGGCCCAATCGAAGAAGATCCAGCTGACGACGGCGGCGCGCGGCGGAAAGGTCCGCTCCGCCTTGACGCGCGCATCCGAGGTAATCGTCGTCATCGTCCAGACCTCATCACGAACAGTTTTGCTTCTCTTGGGTCAAACCGTATAGCATTGCGGCGGCGCGTGTGAACTGGCCGAAGGCCGCTGCGGAAATTTGATGATGTCGTCTTTTTCGACACGGCGAGCATTTTTCGCCTTCGTTGCCACTCTGGCGTTCAGCCTTCCAACCGCGACCGCGCAGGATGCGCGGCGAGCTTATGTGCCGCCCGCGCTCGACACGGTGCACGCCGTTCCCGCCGAGCATGGGATGGTGGTGGCGCAGGAGAAAATCTCGGCGCAGGTCGGCGCGGACATCCTGCGGCGCGGCGGCAATGCCGTCGATGCCGCGGTCGCGACCGGCTTTGCCATGGCGGTGACCTATCCGCGCGCCGGCAATATCGGCGGCGGCGGCTTCATGGTGATTCATTCCGCCGAGCGCAACGAAGACATCACCATCGACTATCGAGAGACTGCGCCGGCTGCGACCACGCCGCAGATCTTCCTCGGCGCCGACGGCAAGCCCGATGCGGCGAAGTCGCGGGATTCCGCGCTCGGCGTCGGCGTGCCCGGCACCGTCGCGGGACTTGCGCTGGCCCTGGAAAAATATGGCTCGGGCCAGTTCACGCTGGCGCAATTGCTCGAGCCCGCGATCGCGATCGCCCGCGACGGCTTCGTCGTCAGCGACGACATTGCCGACACACTGCCGGGCTGGCACCGGCGCCTGGCGCGCTGGCCCACGTCAGCCAAAATCTTCTCGCGGCCTGATGGCACGCCACTCGGCGAAGGCGACAGGCTGGTGCAGAGCGATCTCGCCGAAACCCTGTCGGCCGTCGCCGCACAGGGTCCGCGCGGTTTCTATGAAGGTCCGGTCGCGGAAAAACTCGCCAAGGCCGTGAGCGACGCGGGCGGCATCATGACGCCGGCCGATTTGAAATCCTATCAGGCGGTGATCCGCGCACCGGTGCGCGGCACCTATCGCGGCTATGACATCGTGTCGATGCCGTTGCCGTCGTCCGGCGGCGTGGTGCTGGTGGAGACGCTCAACATCCTCGAAGGCTTCCAGCTCGCCGATTTGAAGCAAGGATCTCCGGCCTCGCTGCATCTGCTGATCGAGGCCATGAAGCGCGCCTATGCAGACCGTGCGCGCTACCTGGGCGATCCCGCCTTCGTCAACGCACCGATCGGGACGCTCATCGCCAAGGACTACGCCGCCAAGCTGCGGGCAACCATCTCCGCCGATCGCGCCACGCCGTCGAAGCAGCTCGTTTCCACCGCCACCTCGCCGCACGAGGGCAGCAACACCACGCATTTTTCCGTCGTCGACGGCAGCGGCAACGCCGTCAGCAACACCTATACGCTGAACTTCAGCTACGGCCTTGGCCTCGTCGCCGACGGCACGGGCGTGCTGCTCAACAACGAGCTCGACGATTTCACCGCAGCTGTCGGCGCTTCCAATGCCTACGGCCTCGTCGGCTTCGAGGCCAATTTGCCCGGGCCCGGCAAGCGGCCGCTGTCGTCGATGTCGCCGACTATCGTTCTGAAGGACGGCAAGCCGGTGCTGGTGACGGGCTCGCCCGGTGGCAGCCGCATCATCTCGACCGTGCTCCAGGTGATCGTCAACGTCCTCGATTACAAGATGGACGTTGCGGCTGCCGTGGCCGCACCGCGGCTGCATCACCAATGGCTGCCAGACGAGGTTCGGATCGAGAGCGGCTTTCCCGACAATGTCCTGCTCGAGCTGAAGGCGATGGATCACCTCATCGTCGAGCCGATGGGGCAGACATCGGCGAACTCGATCGCGGTGACCGCCAACGGGCCGCTTGGCGCACCCGATCCACGCACGCGAGGCGCGGAAGCCGCGGGGCAGTAGCTCTGTCCCGGCATAGCGCGAAGGCCTGCTCGTGCTTGCGCAAGCCACCGCGCGTGCTACCACCGCCCGCATAAGGGAATTGCCGGGGAGACGCTCATGACCACGACCGATCCGACCGAGCGCATCGAACGCGCCGAGATCGAAGACACCAGCCTTCTTGCCTTCTATCGCGACATGAACGCACCGGAGCGCCGGACATTCTGGGCTTGCGCGGCAGGCTGGGCGCTGGACGGCATGGACTTCATGATCTACCCGCTGGTGATCGGCACCATCATCGCGCTGTGGAAGGTCGATGCGGGATCGGCCGGCCTTGCCGGCACCGTGACGCTACTGGCGTCCGCGATCGGCGGCTGGCTCGGCGGTTATCTCTCCGACCATATCGGCCGGGTCAGGACGCTCCAGATCACCATCATCTGGTTCTCGGTGTTCTCGCTGGTCTGCGCGGTCGTGCAAAATTTCGAACAGCTCCTGATCGCGCGCGCGGTGCTGGGCCTCGGCTTCGGCGGCGAGTGGGCGGCGGGCGCCGTGCTGATGGGTGAAGCGATCCGGCCGCAATATCGCGGGCGCGCGGTCGGCTCGGTGCAATCAGGCTGGGCGGTCGGCTGGGGCCTCGCGGTGCTGTCGCAGGCGATCCTGTTCTCGGCTTTGCCGCCGGAGACGGCATGGCGCTGGATGTTCGTGATCGGCGCGCTGCCGGCGCTGCTGGTGTTCTACATCCGCCGCTCCGTCACCGAGCCCGAGGTCGCGGCCGAAGCCCGCGCCAAACAGGCCGCGAGTGGCAATCGTCCGGCGCTCTGGGAAATCTTCTCCGGCCCGATCCTGAAAACCACGATCCTGGCGTCGCTGATGGCGACGGGCTGCCAGGGCGGCTATTACGCCGTTACGTTCTGGGTGCCGCAATTCCTGACCAAGGAGCGGCACCTCTCGATCGTCGGCTCGACCGGCTACCTATCGACGCTGATCATCGGATCCTTCATCGGCTATCTCGTCGGCGCCTGGCTCGCCGACCGGATCGGACGGCGCAATCTGTTCCTGATCTTCTCGATCGGCGCGATGGCGGTGGTGCTGCTCTACACGCAGCTGCCCCTGACCAACGAAATCCTGTGGGTGCTCGGCTTCCCGCTCGGCTTCTTCGCCTCGGGTTATTTCTCGGGGATCGGCGCGTTCCTGACCGAACTTTATCCAACGCGGCTGCGCGGCTCGGGCCAGGGTTTTTGCTACAATTTCGGCCGCGGCATCGGCGCGCTGTTTCCGTTCCTCGTCGGCTCGCTCTCGGCGACGACGTCACTCGCGAACGCGATCGCTATGTTTGCAGTGGTGGCCTACGCGCTGTTCTTCATCGCCGCCTTCGCGCTGCCGGAGACCCGCGGGCGGATATTGCACGCGGACTAACGGGCACCGTCGTCCCGGGGCGGCGAGGAAACTTACCGCCCCACCTGATACGGCCCGCCCTTCTCAAGCGCACGGTTGTACGCCGGCCGCGCGTGAATGCGCTCCAGAAACGCCATCGCCTTGGGATGGCCGAGCTCGAGCCCGCCACGCGCCTGGGCTGCCTCGAGCGGAAAGCTCATCTGGATGTCGGCCGCGGTGAACTCGCTGCCGGCGAACCACTCGCTCTTGCCGAGCTCGCCTTCCCAGTAATCCATGTGCTGCTTGAGCTGCGGATTGACGAGCGCGGTGAGCGCCTGGTTCGAGACTTTGCGTACCAGGGGGCGCAGCAGCGCCGGCGCGCGCTTCGGCATCAGCGTGAACAGCAGTTTTAACAGCAGCGGCTGCATCGCCGAGCCTTCGGCATAGTGCAGCCAATACGTGAAGCGCAGCCGCTCGGGCGTGTTCGGCGGTGGGACCAGCCGGCCGTTGCCGTAGGTGGCGATGAGATATTCGATGATCGCGCCTGATTCGGCGACGGTGTTGCCGTTGTCGGTGATGACGGGCGACTTGCCGAGCGGATGGATGGCGCGCAGCTCCTTCGGCGCGCGCATGTCGGGCTGGCGCTGATAGCGCACGATCTCGTAAGGCACGCCCAACTCCTCGAGCAGCCACAGCACCCGCTGCGAACGGGAATTGTTGAGGTGGTGAACGGTCAGCATCGCGTGGTCCCCGGGGGCTAGGCGTGGTCGGTCGGCCGCGTACGTGCCAGCCCGGGAACGCAATGTCGAGCCATCCCGTCGGATATTTTCACCCGGGTATATTGACGCCGCGAATTTACCCGGGTATTAAACTGCCCAATGTCGTCAATTTGGCAGTGATCTCGATGCAGAGGATTTTCACCGCATTCCAAGGCCCGCGCCGACTGGCGTCGGGACCGGCAGGAGAGGTCGCGCTGGTCGTCAAGCGGATCGCCCCATTGCCGGACGAGCCCATCATCATCTTCGAGGACGACACGGGCCGATCAATCGACTTCGATCTGCGCGGCGGGGATCGCGAGGTGTTGGCGCGGCTGGCAAAGCTGGTCCCGCCTCCAGTTGAGGAGACGACACCGTCGAGCGAACCGCGTGGCCGCGGCCGGCCGAAGCTCGGCGTGGTCGCGCGGGAGATCACGTTGCTGCCGCGGCACTGGGAGTGGCTCAACGCGCAAGCCGGCGGCGCCTCGGTCGCGCTGCGAAAGCTCGTCGACGAAGCGCGCCGCGCGAGCGGCGACAAGGACCGCGAACGTCAGGCGCGCGATGCGGCCTATCACTTCATGTCGACCATGGCCGGCAATCTGCCGCAGTTCGAGGAAGCTTCGCGCGCTCTGTTCGCGGACGACCGGCGGCGCTTCACCGGACTGATCGCAGACTGGCCCACTGACATCCGCGATCACATCGTCAAGCTCGCCTATAGCGACCGCGCCTAGGCGCGCCTTTACTCACAAGCCCATCAACGGTCGAGCCGCGCATTGCGCGGCAACGGCTTCGCATGCTCTGATGAAAGACACATCCATGTCCGCCTCCAAACCGCTCTGGACGACGTTCCTGCGCTTCCTCGCACCGTTGATGCTGAGCAATGCGCTGCAATCGCTGTTCGGCACCGTCAGCAACGTCTATATCGGCCAAATGATCGGCGTCGACGCGCTCGCGTCGGTGTCGGTGTTCTTCCCGGTACTATTCTTCCTGTTCGGTTTCGTCATGGGGCTGAGCACCGGCGCCACGGTCCTGATCGGCCAGGCCCATGGCGCGAGCGAGCAGGGTCGGATCAAGATTGTCGTGGGCACCACGCTCGCGGTCGGCCTGTTGCTGTCGATTTCGATTGCGCTGATCGGCGGGATCTTCAGCCGGCAATTGATGATGACGCTTGCGACCCCCGCGGACATTCTCGACCAGGCCAGCGCGTATGCCCGTGTCATGCTGTTCACCATGCCGCTCGGCTTCGTCTTCCTGCTGATGACAGCGATGATCCGCGGCGTCGGCGATGCGCTGACGCCGCTGCTGGCGCTGGCGTTGTCGACCGCGATCGGCTTGATCCTGACGCCGATGCTGATCCACGGATCGCTCGGATTGCCGGCGGTCGGAATCACCAGCCCGGCCTGGGCGGCGGCGATCGCCAACGCGCTGACGCTGATCGCGCTGGCCGCCTATTTGCTGCGGAAGAAACATCCGTTGGCACCGGACGCTGCACTGCTGCGTCATCTCCGGCTCAATCGTGTGGTGCTGGGACAAATCCTCGGCATCGGACTGCCGAGCGCGATCGGCATGGTGGTGATGGCGATCGCCGAGCTGGTGCTGCTCGGCCTCGTCAACACCTATGGGTCCGACGCCGCCGCCGCCTATGGCGCGGTCAACCAGGTGATGGGCTATACGCAGTTCACGGCGATATCGATTTCGATCGCGGTCTCGATCCTCGGCGCGCAGGCGGTTGGCCGCGGCGACAGAACGCGGCTCGATGGCATCGTACGCACCGGCCTCATGTTCAACATCGTCCTGACGGGCGGGCTGGTGGCGCTGATCTATCTCGCGCCGCGCGCCGTGCTCGGTGTCTTCATCACTGACGACATCGTGCTCGATCTCGCGAAGAGCTTGCTCCAGATTGCGTTGTGGAGCTCGGTGCCGTTTGGCCTTGCGACCGTGTTTTCAGGCGCGATGCGTGCTGCCGGCGTGGCGCTGACGCCGATGCTGCTCTCGATCGTCGCCATCGTCGCAATCGAGCTGCCATCTGCGGTGATCCTGAGCCGCACGATCGGCCTACAAGGTGTGTGGGCCGCCTATCCAATCGTGTTTTGCGCCATGTTCCTTTTGCAGATGGGCTATTACCTTCTGGTGTGGCGCAAGCGAACGATCCGGCGTCTGATCTGACGACATCATCAAGAGATTACGACCGTCATTAAACGGTGGACCCGTGGCGCGCGCTGCGCCACAATGTGAAAAACCGACGTCAGGGAGAACGATTTTGACCCGCACAGCCCCGCAATTCCTGTTCGATTTCGGCAGTCCGAACGCCTATCTCAGTCATCTCGCGATTCCGGCGATCGAGCAGCGCATCGGTGTCAAGTTCGAGTACGTGCCGATCCTGCTCGGTGGCATCTTCAAGTCGACCAACAACAAGTCGCCGGCCGAGACGCTCGCCGGCATCAAGAACAAGCGCGAATTCCACACGGTCGAGACCGAGCGCTTCGTCAAGCGCTTCCAGGTTCAACCCTATGTCATGAATCCCTTCTTCCCCGTCAACACGTTGAACCTGATGCGCGCAGCGATCGCGGCGCAGCTCGAAGGCGTGTTCGAGACCTATGTCGCGGCCGCCTTCCATCACATGTGGCGCGAGCCGAAGAAAATGGACGATCCTGAAATCGCGGCGAAGGCGCTGGCGTCTTCCGGTCTCGACGCCCAAAAGCTGTTCGCCCGCGCGCAAGAGCCCGAAGTGAAGGGCAGGCTGATCAAGAACACCGAGGAGGCCGTCGCGCGCGGCGCGTTCGGCTCGCCGACCTTCTTCGTCGGCGACGAGATGTTCTTCGGCAAGGAGCAGCTGCGCGAGGTCGAGGAGATGGTGTCGGGAAAGTAGCCCGCTCATTCTCCAGCGACAGAATGTGATCGCGGCAGCATTCTGGATTGCTTCGCTTCGCTCGCAATCACGACTATAAATAGATCGCCAAGAACAACTGCAAGAACTATTGCAAGCACAACCGCAAGAGCAACAACAAGGACAATCCCATGCATATCCTCGTGGTCGGTGCCGGCGCCATCGGCGGCTATTTTGGTGGCAGGCTGTTGCAGGCCGGCCGCGACGTCACCTTCCTGGTCCGGCCGCGGCGCGCCAGCGAGCTCGCGAGCGCCGGCCTCGTCATCAAGAGCCCGAATGGCGACGTGACGCTGAAGGACCCGCCGCGGGTCGAGGCCGACAAGCTCAAGGACAAGTTCGACGTGGTGCTGTTGAGCTGCAAGGCGTTCGATCTCGACGACGCCATCAAGTCGTTCGCGGCGGCGGTCGGGCCCGACACGGCGATCATTCCGATGCTCAACGGCATGAAGCATCTCGATATCCTCGACGGCAAGTTCGGCAAGGAGCGCGTGCTCGGCGGCCTCTGCGCCATCGCCGCGACGCTCAACGAGAAGCGCGAGGTGGTGCAGCTCCAGCCGATGCAGTCGATCAATTACGGCGAGCGCGACGGAAAGCTGTCGGATCGCGTCAAGGCGATCGACGAGGCCTTCAAGGGCGGCATCAATGGTGCCACGGCCAGCCAGAACATCATGCAGGACATGTGGGAGAAGTGGGTGTTCCTCTCCTCGCTGGCGGCGTCCACCAGCCTGATGCGCACCTCCGTCGGCAACATTCTCGCCGCCCCCGGCGGCAGGGACTTTTTGCTCGGCATGCTGGACGAGACCAGCGCGATCGCCACCGCCTCAGGCTACACGCCGGGCGGTCCGTTCTTCGAGCGCGTGAAGGGTAACCTCACCACCGAGGGTTCGCCGATGACGGCGTCGATGTTCCGGGACGTCAAGGCTGGCCTGCCGGTCGAGGCCGATCACGTCATCGGCGACCTCATCGCGCGCGCCGATGCCGCCAAGGTGCCGGTGCCGAAGCTGCGCATCGCGTACACGCATTTGAAAGCGTATGAGAAGCAGCGGGCGGGGTAGGCAGCAGCCTCGCGCTACTTGAAATACGCGAGATAGTGCGAGACGGCCGTGATCTCCTCGTCGCTCATGTGATAGGCGACATCGGCCATCGCGGCACCGCCGCCGCCGACGCGCTGGTTGGTCTTGTAGTCGCGCAGCGCCTTGACCAGATATTCCTCGCGCTGACCCGCGAGTCGCGCGACGGCCTTGGTGCCGGCAAAGCTATCGGTATGGCATGAGGCGCAGCGGCGGCCGACGGCAACTTGCGCGCCCTTTTTCGACAGGTCCGGGTCTTTGTCTTCCTCGCCCTTTGGCGGCGTCATTTGCGCGAAATAAGCACCGAAATTGCGGACGTCCTCGTTGGTGATTTCCTCCGCGATGGGCTGCATCTGGTCGTTCTTGCGCGAACCAGCGCGGAAGAACACGAGCTGCCATTGCAGAAATTGATCGGGCTGGCCGGCGAGCGAGGGGATATTCTCGGTCTGCGAGATGCCGTTCTCGCCGTGACAGCCGGAGCAGACGGCGGCCTTCTCCTTGATCGCGGCGTTGTCGGCGGCCTGGGCCGGGACGAATGCGAGCGCTGTGAGCGCGAGCGCGTTGATAGCGAGCGAGATGACCTGCCGGCGCATGATTGAAGATTCCGCTTTGACGAGTTCGTCATTCCCGGAGCGCGCCTGAGGACGAACCCGGACTCGATAACCCTCGTTCGTGGTTTTGGGTTCCAGACTTGTACGCAGGCAGCGCGCAGATTCGGAACCACAGCGTGCGAAATTGAAAACGAGAAAGGCTGCGGTGCCCCTCGGCCCCGCAGCCTCGCGTCCTTGTACGCTACTTCTTGCTGTAGCTGATGCGGTAGATCGCGCCGGCCCAATCGTCGGCGACGAGGATCGAGCCGTCCTTGGCGAGGATGATGTCGTCGGGACGGCCGAGATAGCCCTGGTCGCCCTCGATCCAGCCGGAAGCAAACACCTCCTGCTTGGCATTCTTGCCGTCGGGTCCGACGATCACGCGCATGATGCGGCCGCCCTGGTACTTGTGACGATTCCAGGAGCCGTGCTCGGCGATGAGGATGTTGTTCTTGTACTCAGGCGGAAATTGATCGCCGGTATAGAACTTCATGCCGAGCGGAGCGACGTGAGCGCCGAGGTTCAGCACCGGCGGCGTGAACTCGGAGCATTTGTGGCCCATCGCGAACTTCGGATCGGGCAGGTCACCCTGATGGCAATAGGGATAGCCAAAGTGCTCGCCCATCTTCGAGATCATGTTCAGCTTGTCGCTGGGTAGATCATCGCTGACCCAGTCACGCGCGTTCTCGGTGAACCAGTACTTGCCGGTACGCGGATCGACGTCGCCGCCGACCGAGTTGCGGACGCCGAGCGCATAGACTTCGGCATTGCCGGTCTTGGGATCGACGCGGCGGATTTGCGCGACGCTGGTTGGGGGCACGCCGATGTTGAAGGGCGGTCCGAACGGAATGTAGAACCAGCCTTCCTTGTCGACCGCGATGTATTTCCAGCCGTGCGCGGCATAGGACGGCATATCGTCATAGACGACCTTGCCCTCGCCGAGATTATCCATCTTGGCTTCGGCATCGTCGTAGCGGATCAGCTTGTCGACCGCGATGACGTAAAGCGCGCCGTCCTTGAAGGCCAGACCAGTGGGCATGTTCAGCCCCTTCAGGATGGTCTTGACCTCCTTCTTGCCGTTGTTGTCCTTGATCGCATAGACGTTGCCGAGGCCGAACGAGCCGACGAACAGCGTGCCCTTGTCACCCCAGGCCATCTGCCGCGCGGCCAGCACACCGGACGCGTAGACCTCCATCTTGAAGCCCGCCGGCAGCTTGACCTTCTTGACGATATTGGCGAGCTCGGCCTCCGACGCGCCGGTCGGCGGACCCGACGGCGGCGCCAGGCCCTTCTGCGCCTCGGTCTCGTCGCCGAGGAACCAGTCATCCGGCGGATGGGTCCAGAACTCCTTGGTGCCGGATTCGTATTTCTTCAGCGGCTTGTTCTTGTCCTGCGCGTAGCCAGCGCTGGTCCCCGCAAGAAGGGCCACGGCCGCAAGCGCCAACACGGATCGATGGAACATCGATGTCATCGCGTCACTCCCTAAGGCAGCCGTCAGGGCTGCACGTTATTTTATTATGGCTAGTCGAGAGGCGAAGTTTTGAGTCTGTCGAGAGGACAGACGCAAAAAGGTTAGCACATCTGCGAGCAGTGAGAAGCGCGCCGCATGCGCCGCAATTGCCCTCGATAAAAATTGAGACGGATGTTCTCGGCCCGAGCACGACAGCGGCAACGGTCTCGCTGCAACGCGGAATCGAGGCAGCGCATGGCCAATTTGCAGGCAGCACGACGGTCGGGAACAAAAAACGCGAAAACAACCCCATGCACAGTAGAACGGCGGAGGCCATTTTGCTCCCGGTGACTCCGGACAGGCATTTGATGCATCGGGCAAATTGGCAAAAGCGGCGACTACGGGGCGGCGGGGTAGGGACCATCGCCGAAAATCGTCTCGTGATAGCCTTTCGACCCCACATCGCGCGCCAGCGTGCTGCGAAAATCGCGGCCATCGCGAAGGCAGTTCAGGACATGGGCGAAGTCGAATTCGGGCCGCCAGCCCAGCTCGCGCCTCGCGCGGTCGTTGACATAGACCCGGTCGATCTCGGGGAACAGCCGCCAGCCGCGCGCCGCATAGAGCTCCGCACAATCCGGATAGAGCTCGCGAACGACATTGGCCGCATCGCGCGCAAGTGCTGCCAGATGGCGCTGCTCGAACGGGCTCGTGGCCGACACGATGTAGCGGGCAAACCCGATCTTCGGCGCACGCTCGCCGGCGAGCAGATGGGCGTTCGCCGCGTCCGCGATATCCAGCCGGCGATAGAGCAGCTCGTTGGCTTGCGCGTTCTCCAGCGTGTAAGCTGATCGCATTGCAGGATCGTCATCGTCTTCGGGGAAGAAGCGCGAGGTCCTCAAGACCAGGACCGGCAGGCCGCGCTCGCGACAGAACAGCTCGCAGAGAGTTTCGGCCATCAGCTTGGTCGTGCCGTAGATGTTCTTGGGCACCGCCGGCAGGTCCTCGGTGACCCACACAGCGGCTTGGCCGGCGTCGGGCCGAAGCTGCGAGCCGAACGCGCTGGTTGTGCTGGTGAAGACAAAGCTGCGCACGCCGGCGGCCACCGCCGCTTCGAGCAGATTGAGCGTGCCAGTGACGTTGGTGTCGATGAAATCCTGCTTGCTGTGGGTTGCCACATGCGGCTTGTGCAGCGTCGCAGTGTGGATCACGGCGGTAACGCCGGCCATCTGGCCTCGCACGAAATCAGAATCGACGATCGAGCCGACGGCATCGGTGAAGGGCGACGGTTTCAGATCGACCCCGCGCACAAGCGATCCGCGCCCGCGGAGCGTGCGGAGAAGGGCCTCCCCGAGATGGCCGGCGCTGCCTGTGACCAGAACTGTCATTCGAGGCCCAATACAGCCGCCACCGGCGTGGGAAACCACGACCCCGTCCGGCTCGGCTGGATGCTTTGGGAAAAATTGGAGCGGGCGAAGGGGCTCGAACCCTCGACCCCGACCTTGGCAAGGTCGTGCTCTACCACTGAGCTACACCCGCATCCTGTGTCGGCCGCGTAAGGCGACCGGCAACGGCTGTCGTATGCCAAAACCGGACGCCGAATGCAACAGCTACGCGCGGCATAGATTCGCATTGGACGGCCCATATGGACCCAAACCCGGCCAAATCGGCCAAAAACGCCCCGCAACCGCCGAATCGTCGCGCACGGATTGAAATTCGGCCGCCCCGGCCCAATTTTAGGGCGGACAGCGAAGCATATGAATTGGCGGCGTGCTAAAGACCCGCCATTCCAGATACAGACGAGGGGATCCCGTGACGATCATCGAACAGGGTAACGGAGCGGCGGGCCCGGCTGCGACCGATCTGATCAAGGACACGACCACCCAGACCTTCGTGAAGGACGTCATCGAGGAATCGAAGCACCAGCCGGTGCTGATCGACTTCTGGGCGGAATGGTGCGGCCCCTGCAAGCAGCTTACGCCCTTGCTGGAAAAGGCCGTCAAGGCCGCCAAGGGCAAGGTCAAGCTGGTCAAGATGAACATCGACCAGCACCCGGCGATCCCGGGCCAGATGGGCATCCAGTCGATTCCGGCGGTGATCGCCTTCGTCAACGGCCAGCCGGCCGACGGCTTCATGGGCGCGGTGCCGGAGAGCCAGCTCAACGCCTTCATCGAGAAGCTGACCAAGGGCGTGACCGCCCCGGGTGAGCCGAATGTCGCGGAAATCCTCCAAGAGGCCGAGGCCGTGCTCGCCGAGGGCGATGCCGCTGCGGCCGCCCAGATCTACGCGGAAGTGCTGGAGCACGAATCGACCAACATCGCGGCCCTTGCCGGACTTGCGAAATGCTACGCCACCTCCGGCGCGATGGAGCAGGCCAAGCAGACGCTGGCCATGGTGCCGGAATCCAAGCGCAACGATCCCGCGGTGAAAGCCGTGCAGACCGCGATCGATCTCGCCGAGCAGGCGCAATCGCTCGGGCCGGTCGCCGAGCTGGAACAGAAAGTCGCCGCAAACCCGCTCGATCATCAGGCGCGATTCGACCTCGCGACCGCGCTCAACGCGCAAGGCAACCGCGCCGCCGCCACCGAGCAACTACTCGCGATCATCAAGCACGACCGCAAATGGAACGACGACGGCGCCCGCAAGCAGCTGGTGCAGTTCTTCGAGGCCTGGGGCGGCACGGATGATGCAACCGTCGAGGGACGCAAGCGCTTGTCGATCATCCTGTTTTCCTAAGGCGAGCAGGCAAGGCCAGGGGACCGGGCAGATGCCGATCAATATCGAATATCGCGGGCCCGCCGACCTTCCGGAGATCCTTCCGGTGTTTCCGCTGCCGGGCGCGCTGCTGCTGCCGCGCGGGCAGATGCCACTCAACATCTTCGAGCCGCGCTACCTCGCGATGATCGACGACGCCTTCCGCGACGGCCATCGCCTGATCGGGATGATCCAGCCCGACATCGCGCACTCGCGGAAGAACTCCGACAGGCCGGCGCTGTTCAGCGTCGGCTGTGTCGGCCGCATCACCCAGCTCGCCGAATCCGGCGACGGCCGCTACATTCTCGAGCTGACCGGCGTCTCGCGCTTCAGGGTGCTCGAGGAGCTCGAAGTGCTCACCGCCTACCGGCAGTGCAAGGTCGACTTCTTCGCCTTCGTCGACGATTTCACGCCGCGCATGGGCGAGGACGAGGTCGATCGCGAGGCGCTGCTGACGGTGCTGGCGGACTTTTTGAAGGCCAACAACCTCAAGGTCGATTGGGAGGGCGTCGAGACCGCCCCCAATGAGGCGCTCGTCAACGCGCTGGCGATGATGTCGCCCTATGGCGTGGCCGAGAAGCAAGCGATGCTGGAAGCGCCTGACTTGAAGACCCGCGCCGAAATCCTGATCGCCGTCACCGAGATGGATCTCGCCAAGAAGCGCACCAGCGGCGATCCGCCGCTGCAGTGAGGGCCTGGACGCTCAGGCAGCGCGGACGGCCGCTCCGGCACCTCGCATCATTCTGGCGATGTCGGATGCAGGCATCGGCCGGCTGAAATAGTAGCCTTGCGTCTCGACGCACCCCTCCTCACGGAGGATATCCAGCTGCTCCTTCGTTCCGACGCCCTCGGCGGTCGTCACCTTACCGAGGCTGATTGCGAAACGAACCACTGCTCGCGCGAGATGGTGCGCCTCTGCCCTCGCGCTGGATAATTCGTTGACGAAACTGCGGTCGATCTTGATCTTGTCGAACGGGAATCTTTGCAGAAAGCTCAGTGATGAATAGCCGGTGCCGAAATCGTCCAGGGCGATCCGCACGCCGAGTTCGCGCAATTGTCCGAGCACTGCAAAAACAGCTTCGCTGTCATGCATGATCGCCGTCTCGGTGACCTCGAGCTCGAGTCGGTGCGACGCGACTCCCGAACTCGCCAGCGCGCCGATGACGACCGCAACAAGCTCCTTGCTCCTGAATTGAGCGGGAGACAGATTGATCCCGATCCTGACATGCGCAGGCCATTTGGCCGCTTCCGCACAGGCGGTTCTCAGGACCCATTCTCCCAGCGGCACGATCAAGCCGGTCTCCTCCGCAAGCGGGATGAATTCGTTCGGCATGACCAGACCGTGCTGTGGGTGATGCCAGCGTAGCAAGGCCTCGAAGCCGCTGATTTTGCCGGTCGCGGAGCTGACGAACGGCTGGTAGTGGAGCTCGAATTGATGGCCGGCAATCGCAGCCCGCATGTCGCGCTCCAGGTTGCGTCGCGCATGCATGAGCTCGTCGAGTTCCGGCTCGAAGAAGCGGAATGCACCACGTCCGCCACTCTTGGCGGAGTAGAGAGCGAGATCCGCACTCTTCATGATCACGTCGGAATCGTTGCCATCACGCGGCGCGATGGCAATGCCGATGCTGGTGCCCACCGTGACCCGGTGATCGCCGAGATCGAACGGTTCGCAAAGCGCTTTTCTGATGTTCTCGGCGAGGGCGGCGGCTTCCACGGCTGGGCTGGTCACGTAGTCGATCACCGCGAACTCGTCGCCGCCCAGTCGAGCGATCAACGCAGTTTCCGTGGTGCATTCGCGCAGACGCGCAGCAACGGCGCGCAGCAGGGAATCGCCCGTCGGATGTCCAAGGGTGTCGTTGACTTCCTTGAAGCGATCGAGGTCAAGTATGAGCACGGCTAGATCGACGCCGCCGTTGCGCGTAACCGCAATGGCATGCTCCATCCGCTCTCTGAGCAGCACGCGATTTGGCAGATCGGTCAGCGCATCGTGTTGCGCCATATGAGTGATCTTCGCCTCGGACCGGCGTTGCTCGGTGACGTCGAGATGCGTAGCCACCCATCCGCCACCGGCCATTGGCTGTCGCGTCACGCAGATCAGCCGACCATCCGCAAACTCGTCGATTCTGCTCGAGACAGCATCGAAAGGCAACGCGGCCAGCTTCGAGATGAATTGCTCGGCAGCGTCCTCGCTGGGGTCGCCCTTGAGGACTCCCTTCACGATGCGATGCCTGATGATGTCGGTGTGCGATGTCCCCGCCCTCAGTAGCTCCGGCGGCAGCCGATAGAGCAGGGCATAACGCTCGTTGCAGACGACAAGCCGCTTCTCCGCATCGAACATGCAAAGGCCCTCGACCATGTTGTTGATGGCCGTGTCCAGCCTGATTTTCTGGTCCTGGATTTGCTTTTGCGAATCTTCCACCTGTTGCCTGGCGAGCGAAAGCTCACTGATGATTTCCTCGAATCTGCTGGTTCTGGTCGCAAGGCGGCGATCCGCCAGCACGCCGATAAAGCTCATCCCGAGTACTGACAGAGCCACACCCGCAATTGCCACGGCGAGGAAGCCGGGAGAAAGCGACAAGGTATCGCTTGCCAGCGTCGGGTCTGGGATGATCTGCACGGCCCCCATAGCCGTGAAATGATGCGACACGATGGCGAGAGTCAGCAGCAGCGCCGCGACGAAGGTCCCCCACTTGTTCTTGCTGCCCAGCGCAACCGCAAGGGCGGCGTAGCCCAGGACCATGCCGAGGGCGATGGAGACGAGCACCAGCTCCGGCGACCAGCTCACGCGGCCAGGCACTTCGAGGGCCCACATGCCGAGATAGTGCATGCTCGCAATACCGGCGCCGATAATTCCGCCGCCGGCAGCCGCGCGCCACGGGCCGGAATTGCTGACGGCAACGCCAAAACCGCATGACGTCAGGATCATCGCCGCGGCGAGCGACAGAGCTGTCAGAGCGATGCCGTAACCGGTTGAGCCTCCGGGCTCGTAGGCGAGCATTGCAACAAAATGCGTTGCCCAGATTCCATAACCGATGGCCGCGCCGGCGATCGCAATCCACATCAGCCGGGTCCAAGCTCGCGACGCGATCGCCCGATGAAAAATGCTGACGGCTACAATACTTGCGGCGAAGCAAACCAGACCGGCGAGCATGACAAGGCGCCAATCATGCTCTGCCGTGAGGCAGGTAAAAACGCGGAACATCGAAATCGCCTCCGTCGTCCGATATCGCCGATGGTGGATGGGCTAAACGTTCTTCCCGTTAATTTGGTGCAACTCCTGATTGCATGCTTAGCGGCAGGTTAACGCTATCGATGCAATTCGATTTGCCGAGCGTTTGCGCGGAGGATGTAGCGCCATCAGACCGCGAACAACCTCTGCCGAGATCCGCAACGGACATTTAGAGGTGACCGCGGATGCGCTTGCGTCCCGTGATCATCGCGCGGATCAGGTTCTCGCGCTGAAGAAGGCCCATCAGCAGCACGCCCAAGACGTGCAGCACGACCAGGACGATGACCGCGTCCGATGAATAATGATGGGTGTCCTCGACCCACCAGACGCCGAAGAAGGTCACGGTCACCGACATCGCGCCTGATATCGTCGAGACCGCGAGTGAGGCCAGCAGCGCCACCAGCATCAACGTGCCGCCGGGATTGAGCCCGATATAGCGGCCGGTGATGCCGCGGCGCAGATTCCAGAGATAGCGCGGCGCGGCCCGAAGCCTGACGCCGGCCATGCGGAAGCGCGAATAGCGGCTTCCCCAAAAACCCCAGACCAGACGGAAGGCGAGAAGCCCGAGCACCGCATAGCCGACGATGCGGTGAAGTCCGTCATAGACGGTGGGCGTGAACCAGGCGGCCAGAACGCAAGCCGCGAGCGCCCAGTGCCAGAGGCGCAGCGGGACATCCCAGACCGCGAGTGTCCGCGAAGCGGTTCGATCCGCGGGGGTCCGGTTGGACACCCCGCGCGCTTCCGGTACCGGTTCTTCAATCAAGCGAGGGCCACCCTCAGGCGTAACTTTGCGCAGACCATTCGCGCAGACTATCTCGCGCGTCTACTTCGCAATCGTGTGCTTGAGGCTGAGATCTTCGGGGCTGTAGAACAGTTCGTAAAGCTTGCCTTCCTTGACGCCGTAGACCTCGTAGCAGGAGCCTTCGATCTTGGAGCGCCGCACCTCGTAGCCGAGCGCCTTGGCCTTGGCTTCGGCTTCGCTCGCCGGCTTCCACGACGCCTTGTCGAGCTTGGTGCAGTCCTTGAAACCGTCAGCCATGGCCGCCGATCCCGCGCCAATCCCGATCGTCAATGCAATGGCAACAACACGAATGACCTTCACGAACGTCTCCTCTTCTGTCGTGTGCGCTACGCGAAGCCGCGAAGCGGGACCGAAGGAAGCAAAGCACATGATGAAGTCAATCCGGTTCAGCGTCGACAGGCTTTAGAGTTATTCTAACGATCCGAAAAAGATCAGTTCTCTCCGTATGCAGCACGCATTTGCCGGACTACTGCGGCCTTACGTCTCACGGTTTGCGCGCAGCCAATCCGACCACGAGAGACGTCCACCCACGCCGCGGCTGACGACAATACCCATGCCCCGGGCCTTCGCATCCGAAAGGCCGATCGGCAGGATCCTTCGATGCAGTTTCCTCGCATCCTGATATTGGCGGGCGAAGGTAACGAGATCGAGCGCTTCGGAGCCGCCGATCTCCGTGCGCTCGCCGCTCAGCCCGTCGAACGCGCAAGTCACGACATGAGCGGCCACATCGGAAGCGTCGACCGGATCGAACGTCGTGGTCGGCACCGGCCAGAGCGGAAGCCAGGCGAGGCGCGAGAGGAACTTGTCGACCAAATAGTAGAACGGCATTGCGCGAACCACGGACCAGGACGGGGTCGACGCACGCACCAGCCGCTCGCCGGCCAGCTTGACCCGCGCGTAGGGCAGGGTCGCCTCTTCGAGGCCGACGATCGAGACGTGCAGGAAGTGCCGCACCGACGCCTCCCGGCATAGCGACAGCAACCGCTCCGTTCCCTCGACATCCACGGCGGAGGGCGATCTGAAGAAGTCCACGGGCCGCACACCGCCGCGCCGCGCGATCGGCGAGCAGGTCGCCGCGTTGATGACCGTATCGACACCATGCAGAGCTTCCCGCAGCCCGGCGCCGGTGGCGAGATCGCCGGTTGCCCATTCGACGTCCGGTCGCACGGCAGGCGATCGCGCGAAAACCCGGACCCGATGTCCGTCCCGAACGAGGCGATCGACGATATCCCGGCCAAGATGGCCGGTTCCGCCGGTGACGAGTGTCAGAGCCATGCTTCAAAGTTCGTTCATGTTGCGCTCATGGGTGACACCATCGCGGCGTGCGGTTTTCGAGATTGCTTGTGACCGCCTCGACGTGATTGGCGGAACCGAGCAGTGCCGCCTGCTCGGCCGTTTCGGCAGCGAGACCGGTGGCCACGTCGCAGGTCGCGGCCAGATTGAGCAGCCGCTTGGCGGCGCGGACCGCATCGGGGCTCCGGCCTGCAATCTCGTGCGCGATTGCCAGCGCAGCCCTCACGGGATCGGCGGCGAGCTTCGTGGCAAAGCCATAGGCAAGCGCATCCTGCGCCGAGAACACCCGGCCGGTGTAGGTCAATTCGCGCACGACATCCTCGCGCGCGAGACGGCGCATGAGTTGCGTGCCACCCATATCCGGCACCAACCCCCATTTCGCCTCGATGATTGCGAGCTTCGTGTCGGGCGCGAGATAGCGGAGATCGGCGCCGAGCGCGAGTTGGAAGCCGCCGCCGAAGGCGACGCCGTGGACTGCGGCCAGCACAGGCACGGGCAGCTCGCGCCAGAGCCACACGAGGTGCTGGGCATAGTTCGCCAGACCGTGGGTTCGGCGCGTCAGATCGACCGAGGGGATCAACGACTCGCCGGTCGTCGTGGCCAGAAGCCGGTCCAGATCGAGCCCCGCGCAGAAGGCGCGGCCTTCGCCGGAGAGGACGACAGCGTGGACGTCGCTGCGTTTTGCAAGTTTGCTACCTGCCTCGATGATCGCCTCGAACATCGCCGGATCGAGCGCGTTCATCTTGTCCGGACGATTCAGCCGGACATGAACCACACCGTCGTCAATGGTCAGGCGAACACGATTTTCCATGGCGCCGCTCTCCGCTGTAACGCGTGACTTCTCGTTTTGGTACTCAGTAGCCGGCAACCGCGATGACGACGACGGTGCTGAGCGCCATCCAGC
Organism: Bradyrhizobium sp. 132; assembly: GCF_023074185.1. Taxonomy (GTDB): domain Bacteria; phylum Pseudomonadota; class Alphaproteobacteria; order Rhizobiales; family Xanthobacteraceae; genus Bradyrhizobium. Next base: position 78,421 of record NZ_JADPKY010000170.1, read on the forward strand.
CGAAATGCCGGCCGCGCGTGGCCCATGCGTTGGCGAAGGCAGAGAAGCCGAACACACCGGCCATGGTGACGACGATCCAGTGGCGCGCCGGCTCCGATTCCATCCAGGGCGCCGCGATCAGGAGCACACCGCCGCCGATCCAGGCGACGGTCGAGGCCTGCCAGACCAGGCGGATCAGGGTCCGGAGCCGTTCCGGCTCGATGCGGGCGCGGGCAAAGACCCTGGCCTCGCCGAGGATGCCATGGATGAGCGCGACGACAATGGTCAGGACGCCGGCGCACTGGAGCAAGAGGTCACGCATGGTCAGGGGCTCCCTAAGGCTTCATCCATACAGCTATGTATGGATAGATAAGTGCTGGCCTGCTGCCTGTCAATACACTAGTGTATGGTCGAACTCCGGGGAACCCGACATGACCGAACAGCTCTCTGCCGACGACTGGATCAAGGAGGGACTGAAGGCGCTGGCTAAAAGCGGCTTCACGGCCCTGAAGGCAGATCCGCTTGCCAAGGCCATGGGCGTCTCGCGCGGCAGCTTCTACTGGCATTTCGCCGATCTCGGCGCGTTCCACGCCACTGTCCTGAAGCGCTGGCGCGAGATCGCGGCCGAGCAGATCATCGCCGATGTCGAAGCCGCCAGTGACGAGCCGCTGAAAGCGCTGCTGCGCAGGACGTTTGGCGCGCGGCTCGACCTCGAGCGCGCGGTGCGGAACTGGGCGGCCTTCGATGCGGCGGCACAATCGGCGGTGCGCGCAATCGACCGGCGCAGACTGGACTATATCGAGACGCTGCTCTCGAAGCGGGGGCTTGCGCCCGCGACAGCGCAGGCGCGGGCGCTGGTTCTGTACTGGACCTTTCTCGGTTTTGCCTTGTCGGGCACGCCGGTGCCGGCGGCACGACTCCAGGGCCTGCTCGACGAGATCCTGCGGATGGTATCGGCCTAGCGGACCGCAATGGGCGGCCGCGGTTTTCTGTGCTAGAGGCAACCGATCGTCGGAGACAAAAATGAACGCGCCCACCGAACGCCCCGAACCCAGCGTCGATCCCAAATTGCTGGAGATTCTGGTCTGCCCGCTGACCAAGGGCCCGCTGGAGTTCGATTCTGCAAAGCAGGAGCTGATCTCGCGCAGCGCCAAGCTCGCTTATCCAATCCGCGACGGCATCCCAATCATGCTGCCTGAAGAGGCGCGGAAGATCGATTGAGGGTTTTATATAGCCGGATGGAGCTACGAAAATCCTACAACGCCTCGCCCTTCAACAACCGCGGTATCTCACCGGTCAAACCCGCGGCCTGGCGGATGAAGAGGTTCTTCAGCGGCGGGGCGCGGTCGACGAGGCCGAGGCCGATGTCGCGCACCGTGCGCAGCAGCGTCGACTGGTTGGAGAACAGGAAGTTCAGCGAGTTGGTGGCAACGCCCATCGCCATGGTGTCGAAGCGCCGCCAGCGCTGGTAACGTTCGAGCACGTCGGCGCCGCCGATATCCATGCCGAGGCGCGCGGCATCGACCACGACCTCGGCCAGCGCGGCGACGTCCTTCAGCCCCATGTTGAGACCCTGGCCCGCGATCGGGTGGATGACGTGGGCGGAATCTCCGACCAGCGCGAGACGCTGGGCGATGAAGGAGCGCGCGACGAAATAGGACAGCGGGAACGCACGCGGCTTGTCGAGCGCCTTCACCTCGCCGAGATGCAGGCCGAAGCGTCGCTCGAGCTCGCCGTGAAATTCCTCGTCGCTCAAGCCAATGATGCGCGCGGCTTCGCTGCGGCGCTCGGTCCACACCAGCGAGGAGCGCTTGCCCGATAGCGGCAGGATCGCGAACGGACCAGCGGGCAGAAAATGCTCTTCGGCGCGGCCCTCGTGATCGCGCTCATGCCCGACGGTGACGACGATGCCGGACTGGTCATATTCCCAGCCATGGGTGGCGATGCCGGCGCGCTCGCGCAGTTTCGACTTCGCACCGTCGGCCGCAACCAGGAGGCTCGCCGCAACGACACTGCCGTCACCGAGCGTCACGTCGATGCCCTCGGAACGCGCGTCGTAAGACGACACGGTGGTCGCGCGGAGATCGATGCCCTCGGCCTCGGCGCGCACCACCAGCGCATCGATCAGGCGGCGGTTCTCGACCATATGCGCGAACGGCTCGCCCGGCGCGACGTCGCCGGCAAAGTTGAGGAACGCCGGACGGGTGGCGTCTTCCAGTTTTGAATCGGTAACGACCATGTCGAGGATCGGCTGCGCCTCGCCCCTGACGTCGTCCCAGGCGCCGATCGCCTCGAACAGGCGGCGGCAGGCGGCCACGATCGCGGTCGCGCGCGGGTCTCGGCTCGGACGCGTGGAGAGCGCGGGGTCGGCGACGATGACGGGGATCTCGGGGCCGAGGCCCTGGCGCAGCGCCAGGGCCAGCGCAAGGCCCGCAAACGCGCCGCCACCGATGACAATGCTACCCTGTACTGACATACCCAATTCCCGGCCAAATCCTGGTCTTGCTAGCAGACTTGAGGTGGGCGAAACAGTGCGGTGAAACAAGGGCGGAACGGCCCGAGCTGTCATTCCGGGGCGCGCACAAGCACCAACCCGGAATGGCGAGGCATTTTGAAAGCACCACCATGTCCAAAAGCCTGATCGACCTCATTTCGATCCTCGACCTCGAACAGCTCGAGGTGAATTTGTTCCGCGGCAACAGCCCCAAGACCAGCTGGCAGCGGGTGTTCGGCGGCCAGGTGATCGGACAGGCGATGGTTGCGGCCTGCCGCACCGTGGAGGGCCGGCTGCCGCATTCGCTGCACTGCTATTTCATCCTGCCGGGCGATCCGCAGATCCCGATCATCTACCAGGTCGAGCGCCTGCGCGACGGCAAGAGCTACTCGACGCGCCGCGTCACCGCGATCCAGCACGGCAACGCGATCTTCTCGGTCATGGTGTCGTTCCATGCCGAGGAGGAGAGCGCGTTCGACCATCAGGACAAGATGCCCGACGTGCCGCCGCCGGAAAAGCTGACCGCGGAGGAGGTGGCGAAGCAGCCGATGTTCAAGGAGATGCCGGAGTTCATCCGCCGCTACTATGAATCCGACCGTCCGATCGAGCTGCGCCCGGTCGAGCTCGGCCGCTATTTCGGACAGAAGATCGAGGACGGCCGCATCCATGTCTGGATCAAGACCGCAGCGACGCTGCCGGACGATCCGGCGCTGCACATGTGCGCGCTGGCCTATGCGTCGGACTTTTCGCTGCTCGACGCGATCATGGCACGCTACGGCCGCACCCTGTTCGACAAGCGCATGATGCCCGCGAGCCTCGACCACGCGATGTGGTTTCACCGTCCGTTCCGAGCGGACGAATGGCTGCTCTACGCACAGGACTCGCCGAACGCGCGAGGCGGCCGCGGGTTGACCCGGGGCTCGATCTTCAAGCCCGATGGCACGCTGGTCGCCTCCGTCGCGCAGGAAGGCTCCGTGCGCGAACGGAAAACCCCAGAGGCATAAGCGCGATTGATCGCGCCTATGGCTCTCGAGGTCATGCCCGGAGCGATCCTCGCGGAGCCAAGGCAGTCTCCGACGCGAACCAGTTCATGATCCAGCGATACACCCAGGGGATCGGGATGATGAAGCCGCACAGGAATGCGGCCACGATGCCCCGCCAGAGAATCCCGAGACCGCTGCCGTTGAAGACGATCTCGCGCCGAGTGCCTTCGATGCTGCGGCAGAACCAGCGCATCTGAGCCGCGGCGACCCAGGCCCAGCCGATGATGGTGATGATGGAGATCGCAAACAGCAGGCTCCAGCCGACATAGGCCCAGACCGTGCCGGTGAAGCTCAGGCCGAGCGGCTGCCCGTTGGAGGCGAGGTTCGCGACCATCCATTTGATCAGGAGCCAGTAGAGAACGATCTGGGCGATGAATATCAAATTGCTCAGCAACGGGACGCCGATGTAGCCGATCACGATCGCCAGAACGATGAATCCGAAATACCAGGGCACCAGCGCCATCGCATTGCCGGTGAAGCTGAGATTGGGCCGTCCGGGGACCTGCACGCAGGACACGATCCATTTCGTGTACCAGACGAACACCCACGGCACCGGGATGATGAAGCACATGCCGATCAGCATCACGATGCTGCGCCAGGTGAACTCGAGGATGCCGAAATCGACCGCCAGCGATCCTCCGCCGCCACCGCCAGCATAACCGCCGGAGCCCATCATCGGCGGTCCACCGGCCGGCATCATCGGGGGCGCACCGCCGCCGTCGCCGATCAGGCCGGGGATTTCGGCGGCCTTCTGCCAGCCGGCCATGCCCTCCGACCACACCAGCGTATCCGGGCGCACAATTCCCTGGGCGACGAGGTCGCGGAATTGCCCTTCCGGATAGGGCCCCTGCTGCTTGCCCTCGGATGCGTAGAACCAATTCGCCATGATGCGTCCCCCCTCAAACATACTTATGTACAGGCCGGGACGCTTGGGTTCACCGCATCCATGCCAAAAACGCATTGTGGAGGATGAACGGCTGCCCTGTACAGAGGCGGCCGTTCACATGGCTCCACGTTTTTCCGCTTCAATCTGCAAGTTTTTTATGCCATTTGCCCGGAAAGATGCCAGATTGACGCAGCGCCGGGGACATACGGCGCGGCGCATCCCCGGGGAATAGGCCTGACCATGAAACTCGTCGTCGCGATCATCAAACCCTTCAAGCTCGATGAGGTCCGTCAGGCCCTGACGGCGATCGGCGTTCACGGCATGACCGTGACCGAGGTGAAGGGCTATGGCCGTCAGAAGGGCCACACCGAAATCTATCGCGGCGCCGAATATGTCGTGAACTTCCTGCCCAAGCTCCGGATCGAGATCGCGGTGGCCTCCGATATCGCCGAGAAGGCCGTCGCCGTGATCACCGCGACGGCGCGCACCGGCCAGATCGGCGACGGCAAGATCTTCGTCACGCCGATCGATCACGCGATCCGCATCCGCACCGGCGAAACCGACACCGACGCGCTCTGAAGACCCTCAGGGTGAGGAGCGCGGAACGCGTTTCCGGACGATGCTTTGCATCGCCGGGCAAACCATGAAGGCCCGGCACTCGCCCGCGGCCGTCCTTCGAGACGCCCGCTTGTCGCGGGCTCCTCAGGATGAGGGGTGAAGTGCGGTGAGACAGGGACTAACTCTTATCTAGATTGCACCGGGCAACGACGCCGCAGCGTGCGACGCAATCACTATGCTGGGGGAAATCGACATGGCGGGATTGTTGCGCCGCGCGGCTGCTATGGCCGCGCCGATCGGGTTTGTGTCGATCATGGCTTCGCCGGCGCGCGCCGCAGGCTCCGAGATCAACACAGCCGACACCGCCTGGATGATCGTCGCCACCGCGCTGGTGCTGATGATGACGATCCCGGGGCTCGCGCTGTTCTATTCCGGCATGGTGCGCAAGAAGAACGTGCTCGCCACCATGGCGCAAAGCCTCGCCGCGGTGACGATCATCTCCATTCTCTGGGTCGCGTTCGGCTATTCGCTGTGCTTCGTCGGCGACGGTCCGTGGATCGGCACGCTCGACCGCTGGTTCCTCGCCGGCATGACCATGGACAGCGTCAACCCGGCGGCGAAGACGATCCCGGAAGCGCTGTTCATGCTGTACCAGATGACGTTTGCGATCATCACGGTGGCGCTGGTCGCGGGCGCGGTTGCCGACCGGATGCGGTTCTCCGCCTATCTGCTGTTCTCCGTCGCCTGGTTCATCTTCGTCTACATTCCGCTGGCGCATTGGGTCTGGGGCGGCGGCTTCCTCGCCGGCATGGGCGTGCTGGATTTCGCCGGCGGCCTCGTGGTGCATCTGTCGGCCGGCACCGCTGGCCTCGTCGCCGCGAAGGTGATGGGACGCCGCCATGGCTACGGCACCGAAAATCTTTCGCCGTTCGATCTGTCGCTTGCGGTGATGGGCACCGGCCTGTTGTGGGTCGGCTGGTTCGGCTTCAACGGCGGCTCGGCAGGCGCGGCCAATTCGCGCGCGGTGCTGGCGATCATCGCGACCCATCTCGCAGCCTGCTCCGGCGCGCTGACCTGGGCCGCGATCGAATGGTCGACGCGGCGCAAGCCTTCCGTGCTCGGCATGATCTCAGGCGCGGTAGCCGGCCTCGGCACCATCACGCCGGCTTCGGGATTCGTGGCGCCCTGGCACGGTATCGTCATCGGCGTGATCGCAGGCCTCGTCTGCTACTGGGCCTGCACCTGGCTGAAGCACCGCTTCGACTATGACGATTCGCTCGACGTGTTCGGCGTCCACGGCATCGGCGGGATGACCGGCACCCTGCTGGCCGGCGTGTTCGCAACCAGCGCGATCGGCGGCACCGCCGGCCTGTTAGAAGGCCATCCGCAACAGCTACTGATCCAGCTCGGTGGGGTCGCCGTCACCTTCGTCTGGTCGGCGGGTGTGAGCTTTGTCCTGCTCAAGCTGGTCAGCCTTTTCGTGCCCTTGCGCGTATCCCGCGAGCACGAGCTCGAAGGACTGGACATTTCGCAGCACGGCGAGGCGCTGCAGTAATCGGGGGCTTGCGCAATACATAAGCGTATGCTTATGTGTTGCCATGATCGAAGCCGATATCTTCAAGGCGCTGGCCGACCCGACCCGCCGCAAGGTCTTTGAGAAGCTTGCCGGCGGAAGCCTGAATGCGAGCGCTTTGCGCGATGGATTGGAGATCAGCCAACCGGCGATGTCACAGCATCTTGCGGTGCTGCGCGGGGCAGGCTTGGTGCGCGAACAGCGGCAGGGCCGCTTTGTGAATTACGAAGTCGATCCCGAAGGAATCGTCGCTATCGGGGCCTGGCTTGCGCGCTACCGCGCCTATTGGCCGAAACGCATGGATGCCCTCGCCGATCTCTTGAAGGATATGGATCAATGAGTGACGCCGTGAAGCCTGATCCCTCCGACGCAGCGCTCGTGCTCGAATATGAATTCGATGCGCCGCCGGCCAAGGTCTGGCGCGCTGTGACCATTCCGGCCCTGCGCGAGCGCTGGCTACCCCATTCCGACCTTGTGGGCGCCGAGCCTGAATCATCGATCGTGGGCGAAGAGGTGCGCTACCGGCTTCGCGATTCCGAACCGCCGTTTCGCGAAAGCCACGTCATCTTCCGGATCGAACCGAACGAAGCCGGTGGCACCCGCGTTCGCATCATCCAGCAAGCCTGCGAGGATCGCGTAAAGCTGCCGCAGGCCGCAAATACCAATTGCTGTCTGATGCGCGCGGCCTAGCGGCAAAAAGACTTCATCACCTGCAGAAATGGAGGTCGCCGATGCGCGACATGCTTCAGCTCGTCCCTATGGTCGTCGAACAATCCGCCCGCGGCGAGCGATCCTTCGACATCTATTCGCGGCTCCTGCGCGAGCGCATCATCTTCCTCAACGGCGAGGTCAATGACGCGATGTCCGGACTGGTCTGCGCGCAGCTCTTGTTTCTGGAGGCGGAGAATCCGAACAAGCCGATCAATCTCTACATCAATTCCTATGGCGGCGTGGTCACCAGCGGCCTCGCGATGTACGACACCATGCAGTTCATCAAGGCGCCGGTCCACACGCTGTGCATGGGCACCGCGCGCTCCATGGGCTCGTTCCTGCTGATGGCCGGCGAACCCGGTCACCGCGCCGCGCTGCCCAATGCAAGCCTCCACGTGCATCAGCCGCTCGGCGGCTTTCAGGGCCAGGCGTCCGACATCCTGATCCATGCCACCGAAATGCAGGAAACCAAGCGGCGCATCATCCGGCTCTATGCGCAGCATTGCGGGCGCCCTGAGCAGGACGTGGAACGCACCCTGGACCGCGACCACTTCATGACCGCACAGCAGGCGGTCGACTGGGGACTGATCGATAGGGTTTTTGCAGAGCGCGACGCCGCCTGATGGTCTCTGCCGGCACCGTCCGGCAAGCCTCGACCCGCCCAAGCTGGTTGGCCGGTTGCGTTTCCCGTGAGCACAATTGCGAGGGGCCCGATATTTGGCAGCAGGAGAAACCCTGCAACAGGCGCCTGCCTTACTAAATTACCTTTCTGCTGCCCGACGCGTGAGCACCATTGTGTCGGCAGTCTGTCGTGCCTTTATTTTAATCAGGCATGATCAGGTATTGAGCGCGACGTAATAGCGCACTGCAGCGCGATACGCGCCAAACGCGAAAACACCCGTTTTCATAGTCCGTTAGCCAACGCGCCCGATCTGGCACGGCATTTGATTCTATGGGTCCTGGCTGTGCCCGCGTAGTGAACTTTCTCCCTCGTGGCGAACCAGTCGAGAAACGCCCGGCCATGTCCGGACCGGGCCAAGCGGGGATAGTACCCATGAAAATTGTTATGGCGATTATCAAGCCATTCAAGCTGGAAGAAGTCCGTGACGCCCTGACCGCCATCGGCGTTCACGGTCTCACGGTGACGGAAGTCAAGGGGTATGGCCGCCAGAAGGGTCATACGGAAATCTATCGCGGCGCCGAATATGCCGTGAGCTTCCTGCCCAAGATCAAGATCGAGGTCGCTGTCGCCTCCGACCAGGTCGACAAGACCATCGATGCCATCACGTCCGCCGCGAAAACCGGACAGATCGGCGACGGCAAGATCTTCGTCATCAATCTCGACCATGCGGTTCGGATCCGCACCGGCGAGGCCGATGCAGCGGCCCTCTGATTTCGCGCTCAACCTTTACCAATCAGGAGTGAATACAATGACGTTTAAGCGTCCCTACGGCGCGGGATTGGCGGCTCTCGCAGTCGGCATGTTCGCTGCGACCGCAGCCTACGCCGAGCCAACGGTCAACAAGGGAGACAACGCCTGGATGCTGACATCGACAGTGCTCGTGCTGTTGATGACGATCCCCGGCCTCGCGCTGTTCTACGGCGGCCTCGTCCGCTCCAAGAACATGCTCTCCGTCCTGATGCAGGTGTTCTACACCGTCTGCGTCGTCACCGTGATCTGGGCTGTGTACGGCTACAGCCTCACCTTCACCGGCGGCTCCGACTTCATCGGCGGCTTCTCCAAGGCCTTCATGATGGGCGTCACCACCGATTCGAAGGCTGCGACCTTCTCGGTCGACGCCAACATCTCGGAGCTCATCTATATGTGCTTCCAGATGACCTTCGCGGCGATCACGCCCGCCCTGATCGTCGGCGCCTTCGCCGAGCGCATGAGGTTCGCTGCGATCGCGCTCTTCATCCCGCTCTGGGTGACGCTGATCTACTTCCCGATCGCGCACATGGTCTGGTACTGGCCCGGCCCGGACATGATCCAGGACGCAGCCAAGGCGCTCGCTGCTGCCACTGACGCGGCGGCCAAGACCGCGGCGCAGGCCAAGCTCGACGAGATCAACGCCGACGCCGGCTGGATCTTCAAGGCGGGCGCGATCGACTTCGCAGGCGGCACCGTGGTGCACATCAACGCCGGCATCGCAGGGCTCGTCGGCGCTCTGCTGATCGGCAAGCGCGTCGGTTACGGCAAGGAGCTGATGGCCCCGCACTCGCTGACCATGTCGATGATCGGCGCCTCGCTGCTCTGGGTCGGCTGGTTCGGCTTCAACGCCGGCTCCAACCTCGAAGCCAACGGCGGCGCAGCCCTCGCCATGACCAACTCCTTCGTCGCTACTGCAGCCGCCGCGCTGTCGTGGATGTTCGCGGAGTGGATCATCAAGGGTCACCCGTCGGTGCTCGGCGTCATCTCCGGCGCTGTCGCGGGTCTCGTGGCCGTCACGCCTGCCGCCGGCTTCTCCGGCGTGATGGGTGCGATCGTCCTCGGCCTCGTGGTCGGCGTGGTCTGCCTGTTCTTCTGCACCGTCGTAAAGAACGCGCTCGGCTACGATGACTCGCTCGACGTGTTCGGCGTGCACTGCGTCGGCGGCATCGTCGGCGCCCTCGGCACCGGCATCCTGGTCAATCCTGCTCTCGGCGGCGCCGGGATCATGGACTACACCGCGATCCCGCCGAAGGTGGCCGACTACGACTTCGCAGTACAGATGATCGCCCAGCTCAAGGCCGTCGGCACCACGCTGGTGTGGTCGGGCATCGGTTCGGCGATCCTCTACAAGGTCGTCGATGTGATCGTTGGCCTCCGCGCCAATGTCGAGAGCGAGCGGGAAGGCCTCGACATCACCGAGCACACCGAGCGCGCTTACAACATGTAAGTCTCCTCCCGGGCGCGGCCTCCTCGGGGGGCCGCGCCCACAACTACGGTTCGGGGCACATACCCGGCAATATCCCGACCGTTGAGGGGCTCCAGCGCAAGTTGGAGCCCCTTTCTTTTTGTCCTCGCGGAGGCCCGCACAAATTGCTTTGTATCGGCGTTGAGGAATATCATGGGCGGATTGGGGCTTATCTCATGCGCCTGTTCATTCGCCTTGCATTGTGTTCATGGCTGCTCGTCCTGTCCGTTTTGGAAGCCCAGGCCGATAAGCGGGTCGCGCTGGTGATCGGAAACAGCGCCTACAGGAACGTTCCCGCGCTGCCCAATCCGACCAATGATGCAGCCGACGTTGGAGCGGCCCTGAAGCGATCGGGATTCGATCCTCTCATCGCGACCGATCTCGATCAGGCCGCCATGCAGGAGACCGTTCTTCGCTTCGCGCGCGAGGCCCGCGGCGCCGACGTGGCCCTGTTCTATTACAGCGGGCACGCCTTGCAGTTCGCCGGCGTCAACTATCTGGTGCCGGTCGATGCCGTCGTCCGCGATGAGGTCGACCTGCGGCGCCTGGTGCGCGCCGATGAAATTTTGGCGGATCTGCAGCAGGCAAAAAACCTGCGGATCCTTGTACTCGACGCCTGCCGCGACAATCCATTTGCCGACGAGTTGCGGCGAAACGTCGGACAGGGCCGCGGCGTCACCGTCTCACGCGGCCTCGCCAAGATGGAAAGTCCCGAGGGCACCATCATTTCCTATGCAACACAGGCCGGCCGGACCGCCGACGACGGCAGCGGCCGCAACAGCCCGTATACCAGCGCGTTCCTGGAGCACATCGGCGACAAGGGCAACGTCAACACGGTATTTCAGACGATCAGCGCCGGCGTCTACCAGCGCTCCAAAGGCTCGCAAGTGCCGGAGCTGTCGCTGTCGTTCTTCGGCGAGTTCTACCTGAACGGCAAGCCCGAGACGGCGGCGTTGTCGCCTGCGACGCCCCAGGTCGATCCTTGCGCGGAGGCCGGAGACCATTGGCGCAGCGCGGAAGCGCTGGGAACGCTCGCGGCATTCAAGGATCACCTCGTACGATTCCCGGCCTGCGCCTTCGCAGATCTGGCGAAATCACGCATCGAGACCTTGGCGAAACCAGCGGACGCCGCCAAGCACGTAACCGCGTTCGATGGAACCTGGATCGCGAAGGAGACTTGCGACAACAAGCCTCCATTTCCCGACGCCTATTTCCAGTATGCGCTGCGCGTCAAGGATGGCGTGCTGCACACTCTCTCGGGGGAAGAGGGCAAGCCCGGTGCGACAATCTATGACGGGAAGATCGAAGCGGACGGCAGCGCGACGGTCACCGTCAGCGGGCTGATTGGCGAGAATGATCCGCTGCGCCGCACCGCCGGCGCGCCCTATCAGTACAAGCTCGCACTCGAGCTGAAAGGAACCACCGGCGCCGGCGTCCGCACCGAGACCAGCCGACCGTGTCGGATGGAACTCTCCAAGCTGACGACACAGAGCCCCGCTGCAAGTCCGGGCCAACCTGATTCGAAGCGGGCGCCCAAGCGCGAGGACAAGACGGCCGTGCTGCCGCCAGATCAGGCCGGAGCAGGGCAACCGCGGCAGACCGGAAGTGGCATGAGCTGTTCGTTCATGCGAAGCAGGTGCGCCACGGCATGCGTCAGTATGGGCGGCCGCGCGGATTGCGCTTCAACCGCTTGTCCACGGCTGGAAGCCGAGTGCATGAGCAGCGGGTGCTGGCGCGGCCGGGGATTCAACGGCTGCGGACTTGCCAAGAGATAGTGCACGAACCGGCTGCAGGCGGTCTGTCTTGGTCCGTCCAGGCGAAAGAAAAAGATTGCCATTCCAGGCAGCCGGCGCAGAAATATCGACCACAAGAAACAACAATCGGGAGGTCGTCATGCGTTTGGAAGGCAGATGCTATTGCGGCGAAGTGCGCTATGTCGCCGAGGGCGACCCGATGATGCAGGCCCAGTGTCATTGCCGCGAGTGCCAGTACATCTCGGGCGGCGCGCCCAACACCTTCATCGCGATGCCGGCGGCCGGCTTCAGCTACATCACCGGGCAGCCCAAGCAGTTCACGCGCAAGGACCTCGAGCGCGCCGTCACGCGCGAATTCTGCGCCGAATGCGGCACGCATCTGGTGACGAAAGTGCCGGGACTGCCGGCGACGATCGTGAAGGTCGGTACGCTGGACGAGCCAAAACAGTTCCATCCGCAGATGGCGATCTACACCTGCGACAAGCAGGAGTTTCACGCGATCCCCGCGGGCATGGCGACATTCGAGAAGCTGCCGGGTCATTAGGCGCCGGCGGGGTCGCTGAGAGGTCCGGCGCATCGGTTGCTTGCCGCGGTCCGCGCCAGCGCGGCCATGCATCTCGTTGTTATCCGGCCGCATTATTCCTGCCCTGGACGGAGGCGGCGACCGATGGTTAATCGCGTCTTAACCTCGCCCTATCTATGGTGAACTGAACCGCTTCCCCGCCGGCGTATCCATGCGACCGGCTGTTCCGAGAGTGCTGGCGCCCAGAATGGCTATGACCGCTTCATCCCGCGCGCCGCAGGCCGGTGGAAGCTCCGATACCGAACGCTCGCCCTTCGTCCGGCTGAACGAGCTGCTGGCGCCGCATCAACCCGGCAAGCCCTTGATTTCGCTTGCGGTCGGCGAACCGCAGCATCCGGTGCCGGACTTCGTCGGCCCGGTGCTGGCCAAGCACATCGCCGATTTCGGCCGCTACCCCGCGAACAAGGGCACCGACCCGTTCCGCAAGGCAGCGAGCGCTTGGCTGTCGTCGCGCTTCAAGCTGCCGCGGCCGCTCGACCCCGAGAGCGAGATTCTCGTCCTCAATGGCAGCCGCGAGGGGCTGTTCCTCGCCGCGATCGCGGCCGCGCGCTATGTCGGCCCGCGTCCCGGCAAACCCGCCATCCTGATGCCGAACCCGTTCTATCCGGTCTATGGCGCCGGCGCCGGCGCCGCCGCTTGCGAGCCAATCTTTCTGCCGACCACGGTCGAGAACGGTTTTCTGCCCGATCTCGACGCGATCGACGAGGCGACGCTGGCGCGCACGGTGGCGTTCTATCTGGCGTCACCCGCCAATCCGCAGGGCTCGGTCGCGTCGCGCGATTATTTCACGCGCCTGAAGAGCCTCGCCGATCGCTACGGCTTCGTGATCCTCAGCGACGAGTGCTATTCGGAAATCTACACCCTCGAGGCGCCCGGCAGTGCGCTGGAATGCGCCGGCCCCGACTTCACCCGCGTGGTTGCGTTCCAGTCGCTATCGAAGCGCTCCAACCTGCCGGGCATGCGCGTCGGTTTTGCCGCCGGCGACAAAAAGTTCATCGGCATGTTCCTCGAGCTGCGCAACATTGCGGCGCCGCAGGTGCCGGTTCCGCTCCAGCATGTCGCGACAGTTGCTTACGGCGACGAGGCGCATGTCGAGGAGAATCGCAGGCTCTACCGGATCAAGTTCGATCTCGCCGACCAGATCATCGGCAATCGTTACGATTATCGCAGGCCCGATGCCGGCTTCTGCGTCTGGCTCAACACGTCCGAAATCGGCGACGACGTGTCTGTGTGTCTAAAACTCTTCACGGAAGCAGGCGTGCGCGTGGTGCCCGGCAGCTATCTGGCGCGGCTCCAGCCCGACGGCTTCAATCCCGGGGCAGGCTACATTCGCCTCGCACTGGTGCAGGATGGCGAGACCACGGCGCAGGCTCTGCACCGTCTGGTCGAGACTCTGGGTTAGGCGGGGCCCATGAGCATGTCGGCAATCGAACGTGTCATTCCCTTGGTCGGCCATCTGCCGCCCTCGATCCGCGAGGGGCTGGCGCGGCGTGTGCGCGAGCTCAGCGGTCTCGGCCTGATCACCTTGTCGGGCGTCGCCTCGGCGGCGATGATGACCTGGTCGGTGCAGGATCCGAGCCTCAGCCACGCGACGTCGCGGCCGATCCGCAACATTCTCGGCTATGGCGGCGCAATCGGCGCCGACCTTGCGATGCAGATCCTCGGGCTCGGCGCGATCATGCTGGTCCTGACCGTCGCGGTCTGGGGCTGGCGCATGCTGACCCATCGTCCGTTCGACCGCGAGGCGCTGCGGCTCGGCTCCTGGATTCTCTGCACGGTGATCGCGGCAGGCTTCGTCAGCTGCTGGCCGCATGGCGGCGCCTGGCCGCTGCCGACCGGCCTCGGCGGCGTGGTCGGCGATGCCCTGGTGCGCGCGCCCGCGGTGATTTTCGGACCGCCGGGCACGATCTATCGCATGGTGCTGGGCACGATCCTGTTCGCCGCGATGGCGGCGACCTTCCTGATCGCCTGCGGCCTCGGCGCGCGCGAGCATGACGACGAGCTCGCGGAGATCGAGGATGACGACAAGCCGCTCGACCAGGACGAGGACAGCGATCGCGGTTCGGTGTCGCTGGGCTGGCTGTTCCACGCATTGATGAGCACGAAGGCGCGGCTGATCTGGCTGCTCGGCGCCGCCTATCGCTCGCTGGTCTCGAGCGGACCGAAGACCAAGGCCGTTGCGTTCAGCCGCCATGAGCCGAATCTCGGTGGCGGCCGCGCCGCGCCGCCGATCTCGCCGCAGTCCGAAGACGAGCACCGCGAGGACGATCACGAAGAAGAGGACGAGGAGGAAGAAGAGGAGGAGCCGGCCGCGCGCGCCCCGCGCAAAAAGGCTGCGCCGAAGGCCGCTTCCAGGAAATCCTCCGACAAGTTCGAGCTTCCGTCCGTGTCCGTACTGGCCGCCCCCAAGGCCGGCGATCGCCAGCCTCTCAGCAAGGCCGAGCTGGAAGCCAATTCGCGCGCACTCGAAGGCGTGCTGCAGGATTTCGGCGTGCGCGGCGACATCGCGAAAGCCAATCCGGGTCCCGTCGTCACGCTGTACGAACTGGAGCCGGCGCCGGGCATCAAGTCGTCGCGCGTGATCGGCTTGGCCGACGACATCGCCCGTTCGATGAGTGCGCTGTCGGCGCGTGTCGCCGTCGTGCCGGGCCGCAATGCCATCGGTATCGAGCTGCCGAACGCGCATCGCGAAAAAGTCTATTTGCGCGAGCTGCTGGTGGCCAAGGAAACCATCGACACGGTCGCGAAGCTGCCGCTCTGCCTCGGCAAGACCATTGGCGGCGACCCCGTCATCATCGACCTCGCACGCACACCGCACATGCTGATCGCCGGCACTACCGGCTCGGGCAAGTCGGTCGCCATCAACACCATGATCCTCAGCCTGGTCTATCGGCTGCGCCCGGACCAGTGCCGACTGATCATGGTCGATCCGAAGATGCTCGAGCTCTCCGTCTATGACGGCATTCCACACCTGCTCACGCCGGTCGTGACCGACCCGAAGAAGGCGGTGGTCGCGCTGAAATGGGCCGTGCGCGAGATGGAAGAGCGCTACAAGAACATGGCCAAGCTCGGTGTGCGCAACATCGACGGCTACAACACGCGCCTGCTCGAATTGAAGGCCAAGGGCGAAGAGCCCACCCGCACGGTGCACACCGGCTTCGACAAGGAGACCGGCAAGGCGATCTACGAGGAAGAGAAACTCTCGCTCGACCCGCTGCCCTACATCGTCATCATCGTCGACGAAATGGCCGATCTGATGATGGTTGCCGGCAAGGACATCGAAGGCGCGGTGCAGCGCCTCGCGCAGATGGCGCGCGCCGCCGGCCTGCACGTGATCCTCGCGACGCAGCGGCCGTCGGTCGACGTCATCACCGGCACCATCAAGGCGAACTTCCCGACCCGCATCGCCTTCCAGGTGACGTCCAAGATCGACAGCCGCACCATTTTGGGCGAGATGGGCGCCGAGCAGCTGCTCGGCCAGGGCGACATGCTCTACATGGCCGGCGGCGGTCGCATCAGCCGCGTGCACGGACCTTTCGCGTCGGACGAGGAAGTCGAGAAGGTCGTGCGCCACCTCAAGACGCAGGGACAGCCGGAATATCTCGAAGCCGTTACCGCCGAAGAGCCCACCGAGGGCGAGGATGGCGCGGTGTTCGACGCCTCCGGCATGGGTGCGGACGGCGGCGGCGATCTGTTCTCGCAGGCCGTTGCCATCGTCAAACGCGACCGCAAGGCCTCGACCAGCTACATCCAGCGCCGCCTGCAAATCGGCTATAACCGCGCCGCATCGCTGATGGAGCGCATGGAACTGGAAGGCATCGTCGGACCCGCCAACCACGCCGGCAAGCGCGAGATTCTGGTCGAGGAAGAAGACAGCCATATGTGAGGCGAGCCGCCTCAGACGACCATTTCACGCAAAAACGTTATCTGCTTTTGGCCGAAATCACGCTAAAAGGGCGCCCAGCCACACAGGACGACGCGTTGATCAGACATCCGGACATTCGATTCGCTGCCATCGTCGCTGCGCGAAGCGCGCGCATGGCCGGCGTGCTTCTCGTCACCGCCGCGATGGTGACCGCGACGTCATTCGCGCAGACCGTTCCCGTGCCGAAGCCCGCGCCGAAGGGCCGCGATGGCGGTGCCACCGCCGGGGGCCCGTCGATCACCGGCGCGACCCAGACGCCGCCGAATCCGGTGATTCCGGATCCGCGCCGCAACGTGCCGAGCAGCATCTTCCAGACCTTCGATGCCAATCAGAAGGCCCAGGCCGCCAAAGTCAGCGCCTACCTGTCGTCGTTGTCGACGCTGGTTGGGAATTTCGTTCAGGTCGGTCCCGACGGCAGCAAGACGCAAGGCGACTTCTACATCCAGAAGCCGGGCAAGGTGCGCTTCGAATATGACGCGCCGAGCCCGATCGACATCGTCGCCGACGGATCGTCGCTGGTGGTGCGCGACCGCAAGCTCGCGACACAGGACGTCTATCCGCTGTCGCAGACGCCGCTGCGGTTCCTGCTGTCCGACCGCATCGACCTGATGAAGGACACCAACGTCGTCAACGTCTCGGCCGACGACGTCTTCGTCAGCGTCACCATCGAGGAGAAGCAGGCGCTGGTCGGCACCAGCCGCCTGATGCTGATGTTCGGCGCCAAGGACGGCCAGCTCAAGCAATGGACCGTCACCGACCCGCAGGGCTACGACACCACGATCGCGGTCTACAATCTCGACACGAGCAAGAAGCTCGATCCCGGCATGTTCAAGATCGACTTCACCAATTACGGCCCCGCGCCGGGCTGAGACCTACTCGCTGCTCCGACGATCGTCATGCCCGGGCTTGTCCCGGGCATCCACGTTCTGGACCTACAAAAAGGCGTGGATGGCCGGGTCAAGCCCGGCCAGGACGGATGGAGTTTGTTAGATCAATCTCATGCGTTTTTCCCTGACAACCTGGAACATCAATTCGGTGCGGCTGCGCATCGATCTGGTCGCGAAATTTCTCAAGAGCGCGCGACCGGACGTGCTGTGTCTCCAGGAAACCAAGTGCATCGATGACGCTTTTCCGTTGAAGCGCTTCAAGCGGCTCGGCTATGAGCACGTCGCGCTGAACGGGCAGAAGGGCTATCACGGCGTCGCCATCGTCTCGAGGATTCCATTCGAGTCGAAGGACATCCGCACCTTCTGCGACAAGGTGGATTCACGCCACATCTCGGTGTCGTTCGGAGAGAAGGCCGGGATCGCAAAGCCCCTGGTGGTGCATAATTTCTACGTGCCGGCCGGCGGTGACATTCCCGATCCCGCGCTGAACGAGAAATTCGATCACAAGCTCCGCTTTCTCGACGAGATGAAGGCGTGCGAGCCGCTGCATCCGCGCGGCGAGGATCGCCACATCCTGGTCGGCGATCTCAACGTCGCCCCGCATGAGAACGACGTCTGGTCGCACAAGCAGCTTCTGAAAGTGGTTTCGCACACGCCAGTCGAAACCGAGAAGCTGCAAGCCGCGCTCGTCGCCGGCGAGTGGGTTGACGTCGCCCGCGAGCGCATTCCGATGTCGGAGAAAGTCTATACCTGGTGGAGCTATCGCTCCGCGGACTGGACCGTCGGCGACCGTGGCCGCAGGCTCGACCACATCTGGGTCTCGCGCGCGCTGAAGGATACGGTCAGCGATTTCAAGATTCTTCGCGATGCGCGGAGCTGGGAGCGGCCGTCGGACCATGTGCCGGTCACGGTGACGCTGGAGGTGTGATCTTGCAGCCCTTATGGAGCGCAGCGAAATCCGGGCTACGGATGCTTCTCAGGACTACGACGTCAGCTTCGCGCCCGCCATCAGGATATCGCTGGCGATCTGGCTGGAGCGAACCGCGAATTCGTCGCGAAGGCGGACGGCGGCGGCAGGGTCGCTTTCGAGCACGCGCTGAAACAGGCTGCGCGCGACGCGGATGACGGTGGCGTGCTCCAGTGCGATCGCGCTCGACGGACGCTTCATCGGTACCACCAGCGCCAGCTCGCCGATCAGAGCACCGGGACCTGCGATCATCTCCGCGCCGGCACCGTCGTCGACCCGGAAGGCGCCGCGCTGGACCACGAAGCCGGCATCGGCATCGTCGCCGAGATTGAACAGGACGTCGCCGCGGACGAAGTCACGCTGCTCGGAGCCGATCGCCAGCATGCGCAACGAAGCGTCTCCCAACAGGCGCAGTGTCGGGACACGCTCGAGAAGCACTACATCGTCGTCGATTGACATTCAGGTCCGAGGCTCAAAGGCACGCGATCTAAAACGATTCGCACGCCCCTGAAGCGTATCACGGCACCAGCTTGTAGCCACCGGCTTCCGTGACCAGGATCTCGGGGTTAGCGGCGTCCTTCTCGATCTTCTGGCGAAGGCGGTAGATGTGGGTTTCCAGCGTGTGGGTGGTGACGCCGGAATTGTAGCCCCAGACCTCCTGGAGCAGGGTCTCGCGCGAGACCGGCATCTGGCCGGCCCGGTAGAGGAAGCGGAGGATGGCGGTTTCCTTCTCCGTCAGCCGGACCTTGCGTGCATTGGCGGCGGTCAGCATCTTGGAGCCGGGCCGGAAAGAATAGGGGCCGACCGAGAACACCGCGTCCTCGCTGGCTTCGTGCTGGCGGAGTTGGGCGCGGATACGAGCCAACAGAACCGCGAAGCGGAAGGGTTTTGCGACATAATCGTTGGCGCCGGATTCCAGCCCCAAAATCGTGTCGGAATCGGTGTCATGCCCGGTGAGCATGATGATCGGAGCCTTGAACCCGCCCTTGCGTAAGGAACGGACCACTTCACGGCCATCGGTGTCGGGCAGGCCAACATCCATCAGAACGAGATCGGGAGCATTGGCCTTCGCGGCGCTCGCGCCCTTGGCGCCGGTATCGACGGCGGAGGCTTCAAATTCCTCGTGCAGCGATAATTGCTCCACCAACGTATCGCGCAGATCGGTATCGTCATCCACGATCAGGATCTTGCGGGCATTGGCCATAGGGGGTCATCCTTTTGGGGTCCGGCGCGGCGCGCATCCATGCTGCACCCAGCCGAGAGGGAAGTTTAGGGGTCGCTGTTATTATTGTTGTTCGTGTTGAAGTAGTGGGCTGTTACCGATTCACAAGCCAGAACCACTCTAACCCAGAATAGCAGGGCGCTTCGATGAATGTCCTGTAATGAATTCGACATTGCACGTTCACATGAAAAACAAAGCTGCTTCAGCTAGTTACACCATGAACCGAGGCGCCGGACCATTATCCGCGATCCGCGTTAAGCCTGCGGCGGGGAATCCATGCCGGGGCTGGCTGACCGCGGGGGCGCTGACGATTCCGGTTGCGCTGGGGCGGGGCGGCATTCTGGCCAACAAGCGCGAGGGCGATGGCGGCACCCCGAGGGGCAGCTTCCGTCCCAGGCGCTTGTGGTGGCGGGGCGACCGGCACAGCCGCCCGCAGACTTTCTTGCCGGCGAGGAGCATCGGCGACACGGACGCCTGGTGCGAGGATCCCGGGGACCGTCATTACAATCAGGGAATCCGGCTCGGCGAGGGGCAGGGCGGCGACCGGCTCAAGCGGACCGATCATCTCTATGACTTCATCATCGAAATCGACCACAACACGAGGCCGCGCATCGCCGGCCGCGGCAGCGCAGTGTTCTTGCATCTGGCCCGCGACAATTTCGGCCCGACCGCAGGCTGCGTCGCGATGACCAAAGCGGCGATGCGACAGTTGCTGCGGCGGCTGGGACCAAAAACAAAAATCATCATCGGGTGAGGATACATGCTCGACAGGGATCAGATCGCCGCCACATCGCGCGTCCTCGTTCAACATTGGCGCGACGGCACCAAGCTTGACGCGCTGGAGCCACGGTTGCGGCCACAGGGCCGCGCTGAGGGCTACGCCGTGCAGGCTGCGCTCAGCGGGACATTGTTCGGCTGGAAGATCGCAGCGACAAGCGCGTCCGGACAAAAGCACATCAATGTCGCGGGACCGCTGGCCGGTCGCATCATGAGCGACACCGTGATCGCCGATGGCGGCACGGCTGCGATGAAGGGCAACGCGATGCGCGTCGGCGAGCCTGAGTTCGCTTTCCGCATGGGACGCGATCTGCCGCCGCGCGCGGCGGCGTACACTGTCGACGAGATGCTGGCCGCCGTGGACGGCTTGCATCCTGCAATCGAGATTCCCGATTCGCGCTTTGCCGATTTCGCAGGCGCCGGCGAGGCGCAGCTCATCGCCGACAATGCCTGCGCGCATCTGTTCGTGCTGGGTGCGGCGACCACTACGAACTGGCGCGCCATGGATCTCGTCGAGGAGCGGCCGCAGATCACGCTACGCGGCGAGCGCTATCTCGGCCACGGCAAGAACGTGCTCGGCGACCCCCGAATCGCCCTGGTCTGGCTGGCCAACGAGCTGCGTGGCCTCGGCATCACCTTGCGGGCAGGGGAGGTGGTGACCACGGGCACGTGCCATCCGCCGCTGCCGCTCCAGGCCGGCGATCATTTTGCGGTGGATTTTGGGGTGCTGGGAAAGGTGTCGGTGGGATTCGCGTAGGCGCTACGCGCCCCCGGCGAAATTACCGGTGCCCGAAGATCGCGCTTCCCACCCGCACATGCGTGGCGCCGAGCATGATGGCGGTCGCAAAATCCGCGCTCATGCCCATCGAGAGCTTGTTCAATCCATTGCGCGCGGCGATCTTGGCGGTCAGCGCGAAATGCGCCGCCGGCGGCTCGTCCACCGGCGGGATGCACATCAACCCGGAGATCGTCAGCCCGTAGGTGTCGCGGCAGCTCGCGATGAAGGCGTCGGCCTCCCCGGGGGCAATGCCGGCCTTCTGCGGCTCCTCGCCGATATTGATCTGGACGAACAGTTCCGGGTGCTTGTCCTGAGATTCGATTTCCTTGGCTAACGCTTGGCAAATGCTCGGGCGGTCGACCGAATGGATGGCATCGAACAGCGCCACGGCCTCTTTCGCCTTGTTGGATTGCAGCGGCCCGATCAGATGCAGCGCAATATCGGAGTAAACAGAAATTAACGCGGGCCATTTGCCCTTGGCCTCCTGCACGCGATTCTCACCGAATACGCGCTGTCCGGCGTCGATGACCGGGGTAATTGCATCTGCTGCGAAAGTTTTCGAGACCGCGATCAGCGTCACGGAGGCACGTTCGCGCCGCGCATCCGCGCAGGCGCGCGCGATTTCGGCTTCGACCGCGGCGAGCGCGTTTGGTGAATGGCCGGTTACCGGCGCGGCGTTGGCTTCAGTCATGATGTCGCATGGGTACTGGTTGTTGCGGAGCTAGTTCTAATTTTACCGAGTTCAAGAAAGAGTTTTTGAACCCTTCGCTTTACCTTGGCCGCGGGGTGGGCAGCGAAGATGGCAAACGTCAGTTTCAACCGCAAACGAGCGAAACTCAAGCAGGTTCTCGGAATCCGGGCGCGGCTTGCGTTGCTCGCGGTAATTCTGGTGGCGCCCTTGATGTTCGAGCGCATCCGTTCGCTCGAAAACACGCGCACGAAGCAGATCGCGCAGGCCGCAGCTGAATTCACCACCGTCGCAAGGCACAGCGCCGACGCCCAGCGCGAGGTGATCTCGTCAGTCGAGACCATCCTGAAATCTGAAGCCTTCATCCGCGCCTCCGCCGGCGGCATCAGCAAGAGCTGTGACGTGCTGCGCGCGAGCCTGCCGTCGAATCTTCCATGGATCCGCACGCTTTTGATCGCCGGCCAGGACGGCCGCATCCAGTGCGCCACCAA
The DNA here is from genome assembly GCF_023074185.1 of Bradyrhizobium sp. 132. GTDB lineage: Bacteria > Pseudomonadota > Alphaproteobacteria > Rhizobiales > Xanthobacteraceae > Bradyrhizobium. The sequence goes on from NZ_JADPKY010000170.1 coordinate 100,634, forward strand.
CAACATGTATGTCGGCCTCGATCTCAGTGACCGGCCCTACTTCCAGCAGGCACAGGAAACCGGCCGCTTCGTGCTGAGCGACTTCATCCTGTCGCGGCCGGTGCTGGCGCCGACCGTGATGGCGGTTTACCCGGTGTCTGCCTTCAGCGGCGTCACGGATGCCGTCGTGCTTGCCACCGTCAACCTCGACTGGATGTCGAAGGTCATGAGCAATCTGGGTGGCCGCGCCGGCATCACCGCCGTCCTGGTCGACAGCGCCGGCACCGTGCTGGCGGCACCGGCCGACCAGCACAGCGCGGTCGGCCGTCCGCTCGACAACATGCCGCTGATGTCCGCGATCGCCGACAAGGCGCTGCGGTCGGACCAGGACGAGGGCGCATTGTCTTTCCTCGCCGCCGACGGCTCCCGCCGCGCGGTCAGTTATATCCGCATCGCCGGCACCAATGCCCGCCTGATCGCCAGCATCGACGAGGACAAGGTGTCTGCGGCCGTGAGCCGCGACATCCGCACTGCTTATCTCCAGCTCGCTTTCGTCGTCGTGTTCGTCCTGCTCGGCGCGCTGATCGCCGCCGAAAAGCTGGTGATCAAGCCGATCGAGATGCTGGCCGATATGGCCAAGCGCCTTGGCGAGGGCGATCTGTCGGCGCGCGCTGCGCGCAATCGTCTGCCGGCCGAGTTCGTGCCGCTGGCCCGCGCGTTCAATGCGATGGCCGCGCAGCTGAGCCAGCGCGAACGCGAGCTGATGGCGAGCAACGACCGGCTCACGGTGATGGCCTCGATCGACATGTTGTCGGGGCTCGCCAACCGCCGCGGCTTCCAGAGCCGGCTCGACTTCGAATGGATGCGCGCGCAGCAATATGGCAGCGAACTCGCGCTTTTGATGATCGACGTCGACCATTTCAAACTGTTCAACGACACCTATGGTCATCTCGAAGGCGATTCTTGCCTGACCAGGCTCGGCGAGTCGCTGTCCGGCATCGCCGCCGACACGATGGGCTTCGCGGCCCGCTATGGCGGCGAGGAATTCTGCCTGTTGCTGCCGAACACCGACGTGGCGCGCGCCGTCGAAATCGGCGAGCAGGCCCGCGCGGCCGTATTGAAGCTGTGCCTACCGCACATCACTTCCGCCCACATGATCGTCACCGTCTCGATCGGTGTTGCCGCGGCAAAGCCAAACGAGAGTCTGCGCCCCGGCGATCTGATCGAAGCCGCCGACGCCGCGCTCTACGCCGCCAAACACCGCGGCCGCAACAACGTCGTCGAGCACGGCATCACCGTGATCGACAACGGCGCGGCGGAAATGATGATGGCCGGTTGAGGGTTAACCCGCGGCCGCGGCGCGATCGAGCTCGATCTCCGTCACCACACGATTGCGGCCGCCGTTCTTCGCAAGATAGAGCGCGCGGTCGCAGCGCTCGATGAGGTCGGCGGTTGCCTCGCCGATCCGATACTGCGCCACGCCGATCGAAACCGTGATGTCAGGCAGGACCTCGCCGGTCGAGCGACGGGTGATCCTGGATTCCGCGATTGCTCGCCTGATTCGCTCAGCGACCTCGGCGCAGGCGGCCAGATCGGCATCCGGCAGCACCGCGATCAGCTCCTCGCCGCCGTAGCGCGCCGATAGATCCTGCTCGCGGACCTTTTCGCGCAACACCTTTGCCATCAGGCGCAGCACCTGGTCGCCGACGCCGTGGCCGAAACTGTCGTTGAAGGTCTTGAAGTGGTCGATGTCGAGCATCAGCACGCTGAACGGCTCGCCCCAATCCGCAGTCGCCTGCACCTTGCGCAGGAATCCATCGAGCGCCCGCCGGTTTGCAAGGCCTGTGAGTGTATCGGTCCGGGCACGCTCCTCGGATTTGGAGAGAGAGTCGCGGATCACGTCGAGCTCGCGGGTCTTTTCCGCAAAGCCCGCCTCGAGCCGCGTCGCGCGGGTGGCCGCGCGGCCCAACTCGTTCATGAGCTGGGCAACCAGCGCTTTGGGGTCGACACCGGCGTTGCCCTGGTCGGCGACCTCGTTGATCGCTTGCATCTGGGAGTGATTGTCGGCAATCGCAGTCGCGAGAAAATCCTTCGCCGCGCCCATAAGGGTGTGGAGCCGCTCGGACGTGTCGACGACGATGGCGCTCACCTGGGGCGCGACGTAGGTCTCGAAAAGATCCTGATTGGTCCTGACGTCGAAGGGTCGATTGTGGTCGATCAGGAGATCGATCGCGTTGCGCAGATCGTCATGGCTTCCCGCGAAATATTGGAACCAGACGGCGAAATTGGTCGGCGTTGCAGGGATCCGCTGTTCGGCCATGCTCCGCATCGCCCGTCCGGCAATGGACGCGGCATAGTCGTAATCGGGATCGTCGAAGCTGGCGTCCATCACAAGTCTTGAGAGTTCTGGTCGGTCGCAAACTGGCATCGACCCCTTAATCACACCCCAACGCGGCCTCAGTAGTTATGCGGTGCAGCGCCGAAGGTTCCCAAATTGCGGCAACCCATTGACCCCTTGAGGACTTCTATGGCCTAGTCCGCCGTCTTTAGACGGCCGAACCCACGAAAACCCAAACGATTCCATGACCTCCGAACGCTATAACGCCCGCGACTCCGAACCGCGCTGGCAAGCCGCCTGGGACCAACAGGCAATCTTCGTCTCCAAGAACGACGATTCGCGGCCGAAATACTATGTGCTGGAGATGTTCCCCTACCCGTCGGGGCGCATCCATATCGGCCATGTCCGCAATTACACGCTCGGCGACGTGCTGGCCCGCTTCATGCGCGCCAAGGGTTTCAACGTGCTGCATCCGATGGGCTGGGACGCCTTCGGCCTGCCGGCCGAGAACGCCGCCATCGAGCGCAAGGTCGCGCCGAAGGCCTGGACTTACGACAACATCGCCGCGATGAAGAAGCAGCTCCGCTCGATCGGGCTGTCGCTGGACTGGAGCCGCGAGATCGCGACCTGCGATCCCAGTTACTACAAGCACCAGCAGAAGATGTTTCTGGACTTCCTGCGCGAAGGCCTCGCCGAGCGCGAAAAGCGCAAGGTGAACTGGGACCCCGTCGACATGACCGTGCTCGCCAACGAGCAGGTGATCGACGGCAAAGGCTGGCGTTCGGGTGCCGTTGTCGAACAACGGGAAATGAGCCAGTGGGTCTTCAAGATCACGAAGTACTCGCAGGAGCTGCTGTCGGCACTGGATACGCTGGACCGCTGGCCCGACAAGGTGCGGCTGATGCAGCGCAACTGGATCGGCCGGTCGGAAGGCCTGTTGATCCGCTTCGCGCTCGATGCGGCGACGACGCCGGCCGGCGAGAGCGAGCTGAAGATTTTCACGACGCGCCCGGACACGTTGTTCGGCGCAAAATTCATGGCGATCTCGGCCGATCATCCGCTGGCGCAGGCCGCCGCGGCGAAGAATCCGAAACTTGCCGAGTTCATTGCCGAGATCAAGAAGATCGGCACCGCGCAGGAAGTCATCGACACCGCTGAGAAGCAGGGCTTTGACACCGGCATCCGTGCGGTCCACCCGTTCGATCCGTCCTGGAAGCTGCCGGTCTATGTCGCCAACTTCGTGCTGATGGAATACGGCACCGGCGCCATCTTCGGCTGCCCCGCGCATGACCAGCGCGACCTCGACTTCGTCAACAAGTACAGTCTCGGCAACATTCCGGTGGTGTGCCCCGAGGACCAGGATCCGAAATCGTTCGTCATCACCGACACCGCCTATGACGGTGACGGCCGCATGATCAATTCGCGCTTCCTCGACGGCATGACCATCGATCAGGCCAAGGAAGACGTGGCGAAGCGTCTCGAAACCGAGCTGCGCGGCAACGCGCCGGTCGGCGAGCGCCAGGTGAACTTCCGCCTGCGTGACTGGGGCATTTCGCGCCAGCGCTATTGGGGTTGCCCGATTCCGATCATCCACTGCCCCAAATGCGATGTGGTGCCGGTGCCGGACGCCGACCTGCCCGTCATACTGCCTGATGATGCGACCTTCGACAAACCCGGCAACGCGCTCGATCATCATCCGACCTGGAAGCACGTGACCTGCCCGCAATGCGGCGGCAAGGCGCAACGCGAAACCGACACCATGGACACCTTCGTGGATTCGTCCTGGTACTTTGCGCGCTTCACCGATCCCTGGAACGAGAACGCGCCGACGACTCCAGAGGTCGCCAACCGGATGCTGCCGGTCGACCAATATATCGGCGGCGTCGAGCACGCGATCCTGCATCTGCTCTACAGCCGCTTCTTCACGCGTGCGATGAAGGCGACCGGGCACATTGCGCTGGACGAGCCGTTCGCCGGCATGTTCACGCAGGGCATGGTGGTGCACGAGACCTATCAGAAGGCCGACGGCACCTATGTGCAACCGGTCGAGGTCAAGGTCGAGACCGGCGCCAACGGCCGCCGCGCGACGCTGCTGACCTCAGGCGAAGACATCCAGATCGGCCCGATCGAGAAGATGTCGAAGTCGAAGAAGAACACGGTCGACCCCGACGACATCATCGAGACCTACGGCGCCGACGTCGCCCGCTGGTTCATGCTGTCGGATTCCCCGCCTGACCGCGACGTGATCTGGAGCGACGAGCGCGTCCAGGGCGCCTCGCGCTTCCTGCAGCGGCTGTGGCGGCTGGTGAACGACTCCATGAAACTGGGCAAGACCGCGCCGACGGCTCGCCCGGCCAGCTTCGGCCCGGACGCCACCGCCTTGCGCAAGGCCGCCCATGGCGCGTTGGACAAGGTCACCACCGGAATCGAGCGGCTGCACTTCAACGTCTGCCTCGCCCATATCCGCGAGTTCGCCAATACGTTTTCGGAAGTATTGCAGCGCCCCGGCCAGCCCACCCCCGACCTCGTCTGGGCGATCCGGGAGGCCAGCCAGATCCTGGTCCAGCTGTTCTCCCCGATGATGCCGCACCTGGCCGAGGAGTGTTGGCAGGTTCTGGGCCACAGCGGGCTGGTTTCCGAGGCCAATTGGCCCCAAATCGAACGCGATTTGCTGATTGAAGACAGCGTGACCCTGGTGGTCCAGGTCAACGGCAAGAAGCGGGGCGAGGTCACAGTTGCAACAGCGGCCGAGAATCCGGAAATCGAGGCTGCCGTTTTGGCCCTCGATGCGGTAAAACTGGCTCTGGACGGCAAGCCCGTCCGCAAGGTGATTATCGTCCCCAAGAGGATCGTGAATGTTGTCGGCTAGGATCCGCATCGCAGCCCGCTTGCTGGCGGTCGCCGCCCTGGCGGCCCTGACGGCCGGCTGCTTCCAGCCGATGTATGCCGAGCGCACCGACGGCACCCCCGGCCTGCGCGAGAAGCTGATGGGGGTCGATCTGCCCCCGATCGCCAAGGCGAATGCCTCCCGCGAGGCGCGCGTCGGCGTCGAGGTCCGCAACGCGCTGGCCTTTAAGCTCTATGGCACCGCCACCGGCATGCCGCCGACCCACCGCCTTGAGATCCGCTTCTCAAGCAGCAAGTCGTCGCTGATCGTCGATGCCAATACCGGCCTGCCGAGCAGCGAAAACTACGGCCTCGACGCCCAGTACAATTTGATCGAGGTCGTCAGCGGGAAGTCGGTGATGACCGGCACCACGTTCTCGCGCGTGTCCTACGACATGCCCGGCTCCTATCAGCGCTTCAGCCGCAACCGCGCGGTACGTGATGCCGAGGATCGCGCCGCCAACGAGATCGCCGAGAACATCACGACGCGCCTCGCCTCGTTCTTCACCGCGGGCACTTAATTCATCCCGTCATTCCGGGGCACCCGGAACGACGAACCTCAGGCAACATGGTCGCGCTGCGCGGAAAAGAGATCGACGCCTTTCTCGCCCGCCCCGATGCGGGCCGTCCGATCATCCTGCTCTATGGTCCCGATGCCGGCCTCGTGCGCGAACGCGCCGATGCGCTGATCGCCTCGGCTGTCGACGATCCCAACGATCCCTTCTCGCTGGTCAAGCTCGATGGCGACGAGCTCTCCGCCGAGCCGTCCCGGCTCGTGGACGAAGCGATGACGGTGCCGCTGTTCGGCGGCCGCCGCGCCATCCGCATCCGCGCCGGCTCGCGAAGCTTTGCCAGCGGCATCGACACGCTGGCGGAGATGGGCGTGAAGGATTGCCGCATCGTGATCGAGGCCGGCGAGCTGCGTCCGGAATCGCCACTGCGCAAGGCCTGCGAGCGTGCCAAGACGGCCGTCGCGATGGCCTGCTATCCCGACACCGAGCGCGACCTGGCCAAGCTGATGGAAGACGAGCTCCGCATCGCCAATCTGCGCATCGCGCAGGACGCCCGCGCGGCGCTGATGTCGTTCCTCGGCGGCGACCGCCAGGCCTCGCGCAACGAGCTGCGCAAGCTCACCCTCTATGCCCATGGCAAGGGCGAGATCACGCTGGACGACGTGATGGCCGTCGTCGCCGATGCGTCGGAGCTGAAACTCGATCCGATCGTCGACGGCGCCTTCGCCGGCCGGCCCGAGATCGTCGAGAACGAGTTCGCCAAAGCCATGATCGCCGGCACCTATCCAGGCGTGATCATCTCTGCGGCGCTGCGTCAGGCGGCGTGGCTGCACAAATCGGCGCTCGCAATCGCCGACGGCACGCCCGCTTCCGCGGTGCTCGACGGCGGCTATCCGCGCCTGCATTTTTCACGAAAGCCCGCGGTCGAAACCGCGCTGCGCAATTTCAGCGTGGCGCGGCTCGCCGCCATCATCGAGCAGCTCGCGACCGCTGCGCTCGACACCCGCAAGCAATCCACCCTCGCCGCCGCCATCGCCCAGCGCACGCTGATGTCGATCGCCGCGAACGCGAAGCGGCGGGGCTGAACTTCCGTTCTCTCCGCGCGTCATTGCGAGAGTGTCTCTCTCTCCCCTCGTCATTGCGAGGAGCGCAAGCGACGAAGCAATCCAGAGTCTCTCCGCAGAAAGATTCTGGATTGCTTTGCTGCGCTCGCAATGACGTGTGGATGGGCGTTAATTCCTCATCCTGAGGAGCGCGCTCTTGCGCGCGTCTCGAAGGATGAAGGCCCGGGCCCTTGCCCTTCGAGACGCTGCTTCGCAGCTCCTCAGGGTGAGGGTAAGAGAGTACGAATGACGGCCTACAGCGCGCCCTTCGCCAGCCGCCGCATTACCTCGTCGAGCTGGTCGAGATTGCGATAATTGATCTGGACCGAGCCGCCGGGGTCGCGGTGGCTCACCGTGACCTTGAGGCCGAGCGCGTCGCTGACGCGCTTCTCCAGGTCGACCGTGTCGGGGTCCTTTTCCTTCGCCCCCGTGCGCGCCTTCTGCGGCTTGCGTTCCGGCACGCCCTCTTCGTGCGCCAGCGCCTCGGTCTGGCGGACGTTGAGGCCCTCTTCGACGATGCGCTTGGCAGCCGCGAGCGGATCGGGCACGCCGATCAGCGCACGGGCGTGACCTGCGGTCAGCTCGCCGCTCGTGATCAAGGCTTGCACCTCGTCGGGCAGCTTCGTCAGCCGCATCATGTTGGCGATGTGGCTGCGGCTCTTGCCGACGACTTTGGCGATGTCGTCCTGGCTGCGTTTGAACTCGTTGGCGAGCGCGTGATATCCGAGCGCTTCTTCCATCGGGTTGAGGTCTTCGCGCTGCACGTTCTCGACGATCGCGAACTCCAGCGCATCGCTGTCGCTGATGTCGACGGGGACGATCGGCACTTCGTGCAGGCCGGCCATCTGCGAGGCACGCCAACGCCGTTCGCCCGCGATGATCTCGAAGCGGTCCTGCCCGCCCTTCACCGGACGCACCACGATCGGCTGGATCACGCCATGCTGCTTGATGGAGTCAGAGAGCTCCTTGAGCTCGGCCTCCGAAAAAGCGCGGCGCGGGTTGCGCGGATTGGGTTTGATGAATTCGATCGGCACCTTGCGCTGCGCGCGCGGGCGGTCGACATGCTGAGCCTCGCCGCCGACGTCCCCGATCAGACTCGCAAGACCCCGGCCCAATCGCGAACGCGCTTCATCGGCCATTGTCAGCTCCCTTGGATTCACGGTGCAGCACTCCAGAACTGAATTCTCGAAACTTGTAGGATGGGTAGAGCGAAGCGAAACCCATCGCTGTTGGCGCGTTCGATGATGGGTTTCGCTGCGCTCTACCCATCCTACGAATTAGCGCACCTCAATGCGTCGTCCGCAGCTCGCGCTCGCGCTGGATCACTTCGGTGGCGAGCCGCAAGTAAGCTTCGCTGCCGACGCATTTGAGATCGTAGACCAACACCGGCTTGCCGTAGGACGGCGCCTCCGAGATGCGCACGTTGCGCGGGATCATGGTCTTGTAGACCTTTTCGCCCATGAACTGCCGGACGTCGGCAACGACCTGGTTCGAGAGGTTGTTGCGCGAGTCGAACATGGTCAGCACGATGCCGTGGATCGACAGGTTCGGATTGAGCGTCGAGCGCACCTGCTCCACCGTCTGCAGCAATTGCGACAGACCTTCGAGCGCGAAGAACTCGCACTGCAGCGGCACCAGGATCGCGTCGGAAGCCGCCATCGCGTTCACAGTGATCAAGTTGAGCGAGGGTGGACAGTCGATCAGCACGTAGGTGTAATCGGCGTCGGGCGAGACGTTGTTGTTGAGCGTGCTGATCGCGTCACGCAGCTTGTAGGCACGACCGGGCGTGGTGCCGAGCTCGAGCTCGAGGCCGGAGAGATCCATGGTCGAGGGCGCGATATGCAGCCGCGGCACGGCAGTCGACACCACCGCTTCTCGCAAGCTCGCCTCGCCCACCAGAACGTCATAGGTCGAGCAGGAGCGGTTGCGGCGATCGATGCCGAGGCCGGTCGAGGCGTTGCCCTGCGGATCGAGATCGACGATCAGGACGCGCTCGCCAATCGCCGCGAGCGCCGTGCCGAGATTGATCGCCGTGGTTGTCTTTCCCACGCCGCCCTTCTGATTCGCCAGCGCCAGGATGCGCGGATGGCCCTGGGGGACGGCGGTCTGTTCCTGCTGCGGTTCGTCAATCACGCTCATCGCAAATTCCCCACTCGACCCCTGAACGCCTCACCCGCGCCGTTCGGCGGAAGCCAGCTCGACGATCCAACCGTCACCTGTCCGGCTTTGGTGGAGCTGCGGCTGAATATTCCAATATTTAGTGGCTTCGGTCAATTCAGACTCTACATCTTGACCCTTGAGAAACAACGCTTTTGCGCCCTGGCGCATCAGCGGCTCCGCAAAGCCGATGAGCTGGTGTAGCGGAGCCAGCGCACGCGCGGTGACGCAATCGACCGGGCCGGTGATTCTATCCACATTATCCCCGATCTCGGCGAGATGTACGACTCCCGGAGATGTCGTGACGCGAATAGCTTCGCGCAGGAAGGCCGCCTTCTTGGCGGTTCGCTCGACCAGATGGACGCTCGCCTCGGCGGTCCCCGCCATGGCGCAGGCGAGGACGACCCCAGGAAAACCGCCGCCGCTGCCGAGGTCGGCCCAGCGTTTGGCCGACGGCGCGAGCGCCACGAGCTGAAGCGAGTCGGCGATGTGCCGGGTCCAGAGATGCGGCAACGTCGAGGGCGCGACGAGGTTGGTCTTGGCTTGCCATTCCCGGAGCAGTGCGATGTAGCGATCGAGCCGGGCTTCCGTTTCATGTGAAACGGGCGCGAGCTTGAGCGCCGCGATCTTGTCGGCAGCGACGATGGAGTCCAGCGACTGATCGTTGGCGCTGGCCTTGTCGAGCTTCGGCCTGATCGGCGCCGGTTCGGAGCGAAGACCAGTGCCCTCGCCCGCCGAGGGTTTTCCTGATGACGATCTGCCGCCGCCCGGCCCGCGTTGTTTCACGTGAAACGCCTATGCGATTGCTTTGGAAGCCTTCCGCGCCTCACGGCGAAGATAGGCCGCGAGGATGCCGAGCGCCGCCGGAGTCATGCCGTCGATCCGGCCGGCCTGGCCGACGGTGAACGGCCGCGTCTTCTCCAGCTTGGCCCGGACCTCATTGGAAAGACCGGGGACCTGCTGGTAATCGACGTCCGACAGCACCATCCCCTCATCCCGCCTGAAGGCTTCGACGTCCGCGCTCTGGCGCTCCAGATAGACATCGTACTTGGCATCGATCTCGAGATGGGCGGCAATGACGGGATCAATGGCAGAGAGCTCCGGCCAGATTGCGCGGACCTGGCTCCAGCCGATGTCGGCATACGCCATCAGCTCGAAGGCCGATCGACGCTGGCCATCCCGGTTCAGGGACAGCCCGTGCTTGATGGCTTCGTTCGGGGTGATCGTCAGTGACTTCGATAGCACTCGTGCCGCATTCAGGGCGTCCATCTTGGCCCGATGATGCAGCGTCCGGGCGCTGCCAACGCAGCCCAAGGCGATACCCTTCTCGGTCAGACGCTGATCGGCATTGTCGGCGCGCAGCGTCAGCCGGTACTCGGCCCTTGAGGTGAACATCCGATAGGGTTCGCTGATGCCGCGGGTGACGAGGTCGTCGATCATCACACCGAGATAGCCATCGGCACGATCGAACACCGTCAGTTCGGCGCCGCTGGCGGCCAGCGCCGCATTCAGCCCGGCCACGATGCCCTGGCCGGCGGCTTCCTCGTAGCCGGTCGTGCCGTTGATCTGCCCGGCCAGGAATAGACCGCGAAGACGCTTGGTCTGGAGGGTCGGATCGAGCTCCCGGGGATCGACGTGGTCGTATTCGATGGCATAGCCCGGCCGGACCATCTTCACCCGCTCCAGGCCGGGAATGGTTGCGAGGATGGCGAGCTGGACCTCCTCCGGCAGCGAAGTCGAGATGCCGTTGGGATAGACAGTGCTATCGTCGAGACCTTCCGGCTCCAGGAAGATCTGGTGACCGTCGCGATCGCCGAAGCGAACGATCTTGTCCTCGATCGAGGGGCAATAGCGCGGTCCGGAGCTCTTGATCTGGCCGGAGTACATCGGGGAACGATGCACATTGGCCCGGATCACCTCGTGGGTCGCGGACGTGGTCCGGGTGATCCCGCACTGGATCTGCGGCGTGGTGATCCGCTCGGTCATCACCGAAAACGGCTCCGGAGGCTCGTCGCCCGGCTGCATCTCGACGGCAGACCAGTCGATCGTCGTACCATCCAGACGCGGCGGAGTCCCCGTCTTGAGCCGTCCAAGGGTGAACCCGGCTCGCTCAAAGGAGGTCGAAAGGCCGATCGCAGGAGGCTCGCCAACCCGGCCGGCCGGCCAGTTCTTCTCACCGAGATGGATCAGGCCGCGGAGGAAGGTGCCGGTGGTGACGACCACGGCCCCTGCCCGAAGTTCGCGCCCATCCGCTAGACGCAAGCCGGTCACGCGGCCCTCGATCACGATCAGCTCGTCCGCCTCGCCCTCGACAACGGAAAGACCCTCGGTCTCCCGGATCGCCGTCTGCATCGCGGCGGCATAGAGCTTTCGGTCCGCCTGCGCGCGCGGTCCACGGACAGCCGGTCCCTTGCGGCGGTTGAGAACACGGAACTGGATTCCGCCGGCATCGCCGACGCGGCCCATCAGACCATCAAGGGCATCGACCTCACGAACCAGATGGCCCTTGCCGAGACCGCCGATGGCGGGATTGCAGGACATCGCACCGACCGTGGAGAATCGATGCGTCACCAGAGCGGTCGCTGCGCCCATGCGGGCAGAAGCAGCCGCGGCCTCACAGCCGGCATGACCGCCGCCAATCACGATGACGTCGAAGCTCTCTCGCTCTGTTCGCATAGGCGGACTTGTATCCCAGAGGCCGGGAAGCCGGAAGTGGAAACTGAATGAGGATGCTGTTTCACGTGAAACGGAACTTCGAGGCCAGAACGCTGTTCGTGAAAACAACCCCATGCACAGTAGACAGTGCCTTGTTCCGCCTCCTGTTTTTCACGAAGCAAAACGAGTCAAAGAGCCAATGTTTCACGTGAAACACATGGAACTCCACTCTTCCTCAGCCAAAGTCCAAAGAGTGGAACAAGAGCTGGTCCTACAATCTAGTCCTACAATGAAGAACTAGCCCTACTTTCCGATACAGAATTTCTGGAAAATCGCCCCGAGGACGTCCTCGACGTCCACCCGACCCAACAGCCGGCCCAAGGCATAGGCGGCAGCACGCAGTTCTTCGGCGGCAAGCTCCTCGCCCTCTTCTACAAGCTCCAGACTCCGGCGCAAGCTGTCCGACGCCCGGCGCAGCAGATCCCGCTGGCGGGCCCGGGTCACCAAGGCGCCCTCGGTCGTTCCGAAGAAGTCAGCGGCGAATTTCACGAGGGCATCGACCAGCTCGGGAATGCCGTCCCCCCGGCTCGCTGAGATTCCGAACCCGCCGCGCGGCCCGGCGTCCTTGTCTCCGCTGAGATCGATCTTGTTGCGCACGATCCAGACCGAGCCGCTGGAGGGACTGCTCCCGCTGCCGGACTTCCCCAGCGACCCCATCGCGTCCGGATCGACAGCGCTGCCACCCTCCACCAGCCACAACACGAGGTCGGCGTCTTCGGCCCGCGCTCGCGCCCGGCGGACACCCTCCTGCTCGACCGGATCATCGGTCTCGCGAATGCCGGCGGTGTCGATCACCGTGACGGGATAGCTGTCGAGATCGAGCTGCACTTCGATCACATCACGCGTGGTGCCGGCATGCGGCGAGACGATCGCGACGTCGCGGCGCGCGAGCTGGTTGATGAGTGTCGACTTGCCGACATTCGGCTCGCCCGCAATCGCAACCACCAGACCGTCGCGCAGCCGTTCAGCTTGTCCCTGTGCCGCAAGGACTTCTGCGATTTCGCCGTGCAGAGCCTCGATCGCCTTGACCGCAGGCGCCCTCAACTCGGCGGGCACATCGCCCTCGTCGGAGAAATCGATGCCGGCCTCGATCAAGGCCGAGGCCTCGATGATGCGCTCACGCCAGTCACGCGCGCGATTACCGAGGAGACCCTGCAACTGCCGTAGCGCCTGGCGGCGCTGGCGGTCGGTGTCGGCATGAATGAGATCGTCGAGGCCTTCCGCCTCGGTCAGATCGAGCTTGCCGTTCTCGAACGCGCGCCGCGTGAACTCGCCGGGCTCGGCGGCGCGCATATTCGGAATTACGGAAATAGCGGCGAGGAGTGCAGCCAGCACCGCGCGGCCGCCATGGACGTGAAATTCGGCGACGTCCTCGCCGGTCGCGCTGGCCGGCCCCGGGAACCACAGCACCACCGCGTCGTCGATCGGCTGGCCCGCGCCGTCACGAAGCAGCCGGCGGCTGGCCTGCCGCGGCATCGTCAGTTTACCTGCCAACGTTGTCAGCGCCAGGCTGGCGCCGGGCCCGGAGACACGCACCACCGCGAGCGCGCTCGGCGGGCGGCCGGACGACAATGCAAAGATGGTCTGGTCTCGCGGATGCATGGCCTATTTGTCCGGCTGATGGGGAAAAGGCAAACATCCGTTGCGGGGCGAGGGATCGCGTTGCTTTGCTGCCCCAATTCCCGCAGCAAAATCCATATTGCGATGCAATATGTCTGGGACGAGGTTTGCTGCAAAATTGCTCGCCGCCGATTAAGCCGCCAGCTAAAATGGCATTCCAGAATTCTATTATTTCATAACAATATCAGCGACTTATGATAAATCTGGTTAAGCCGAAAATGCCCGACCATGCTGCACCTTCGCTGCAACAAAGCCGCACAATAGAAAAGGGCGCCCGGAGGCGCCCTCTGATTTCCACGCTGCACCCTGGCTCAGGTATTCATCGAGTCGAAGAACTCGGAATTGCTCTTGGTCGAGCGCAGCTTGTCGAGCAGGAAGTCGATGCCATCCATCGTACCCATCGGGTTCAGGATGCGCCGGAGCACGTACATCTTCTTCAGAACCACCGAATCGGTGATCAGCTCTTCCTTGCGGGTGCCGGAGCGCGAAATGTCGATCGCCGGGAAGGTCCGCTTGTCCGAGACCTTGCGGTCGAGGATCAGCTCGGAGTTACCGGTGCCCTTGAACTCTTCGAAGATGACTTCGTCCATGCGGCTGCCGGTATCGACCAGCGCGGTCGCGATGATCGTCAGCGAGCCGCCCTCCTCGATGTTGCGGGCGGCACCGAAGAAGCGCTTCGGCCGCTGCAGCGCGTTGGCGTCGACACCGCCGGTCAGCACCTTGCCGGATGACGGCACCACGGTGTTGTAGGCGCGGCCGAGGCGCGTGATCGAATCGAGCAGGATCACGACATCGCGGCCATGCTCGACCAGCCGCTTGGCCTTCTCGATCACCATCTCGGCGACCTGGACGTGGCGCACCGCCGGCTCGTCGAAGGTCGAGGAGACGACCTCGCCCTTCACCGAGCGCTGCATGTCCGTGACTTCTTCCGGACGTTCGTCGATCAAGAGCACGATCAGATAGCACTCAGGATGATTATGCGCGATCGAATGCGCGATGTTCTGCATCAGCACGGTTTTACCGGTGCGCGGTGGCGCGACGATCAGCGCGCGCTGGCCCTTGCCGATCGGCGCGACGATGTCGATCACCCTTGCAGACAGGTCTTTCCGCGTCGGATCGTCGATTTCCATGCGGAAACGCTGATTCGGAAACAGCGGCGTGAGGTTGTCGAAATTGACCTTGTGCTTGGCCTTTTCCGGGTCCTCGAAATTGAGCGTGTTGACCTTCAGCAGCGCGAAGTAGCGCTCGCCCTCTTTCGGGCTGCGGATGTGGCCTTCGATGGTGTCGCCGGTGCGCAGGCCAAAACGGCGGATCTGCGACGGCGAAACGTAGATGTCGTCCGGGCCCGGCAGATAATTCGCATCGGGCGAGCGCAGGAAGCCGAAGCCGTCGGAGAGAACCTCGACGACGCCTTCGCCGACGATGTCGGTCTCGGCGATCGCAAGCTGCTTGAGGATGGCAAACAGCAGCTCCTGCTTGCGCATGGTGCTGGCATTCTCGACCCCGTTCTCTTCCGCGAACGAGACGAGCTCGGCCGGCGTCTTCGACTTGAGGTCCTGGAGTTTAATTTCCCGCATTGGGGTGGTCCTGTGGGGTAACCTGGGGAGGGGGTGCGAGGAGGCTCTGAAATGCGGACGCGAGAATGTAAGGTCCGCAGGTCTGGCAAGGAGAGCGCCGGTGAGGCTTCAAACCTGATGGGGTGTCCGGCTTTTGAAAAGCTCAGACACGACCACATCCGCCTGCGTTGGGTGGGATATCGCTAATATAGAAAATCGGCTCACACTCCGCAAGCCGAAGCGCTGAGCGATCGTTCACGATCCTTGCCTAGAACGGCTTCACGATCACCATGATGACGATCAAAATCATCAGAGCAGTTGGTACCTCGTTGATAATCCGATAGAATTTCTGGCTTCGTGGGCGCCGGTCCGTGGCGAAATCCTTCAACCATCGCGAAAAAAAGCCGTGGACCGCGGACATCGCCAGGACCAGTGCCAGTTTTACGTGCAGCCAGCCGAAGGTGAACCAGTGACCGGCCCAGGCGAGATAGAGCCCGGCGAGCCAGGTGACGATCATGGCAGGGTTGATGATCGCCTTGAACAGCCGACGCTCCATGATCTTGAACGTTTCCGACTGTTTCGAGCCGATCTCGGCCTCGCAGTGATAGACGAACAGCCGTGGCAGATAGAGCATGCCCGCCATCCAGGAGATGACGGCGATCACATGCAGCGCCTTGATCCAGAGATAGACGTCTTCGAACATTTTTCTGCGTCCGGATTTCTGCCGAGGCAAGGGAACTGGGGATAGTAAGAACCCGTTAAGGTCTTGCCTGCACACTTATCCGTCCGTAGCGCCCTTCTCCAATAAGAATCTTAGATTCTTAAGGTTTGAGTCTATGTGACGGTGAATTGGACTCACACAATTCAGTCCGCCCGTTGCCACGCGCTTATTCACATCCATCAACATATACCCGATCGCTCTGGTCGCTTTCGATAAGTCGACCAGCTTCAAAGGCTTGCGCGTTTCTGTCGGCAGCTTATCAAGGGGGTTATCGGCCCAATCCCGTTTCCCTTTCGGCAGGGCGTCGAACTTGTTCTCAGGGGCAGTGGTGTGAAGAAAGTTAGCGGTTATCCCGCCCCTGCTGTCGCACATCCCTTTCCGAGCGGTTAAGCTCCACAGAAATCCACAAACCACACCGCCTTCATACAAAGAGCTTTTGTGCCGACCTCGAACAATTATTTCCATCTGCACCTCGTCTCCGACTCCACCGGTGAGACGCTGATCACGGTCGCACGCGCCGTTGCCGCCCAGTACGCCAACGTTACCCCGGTCGAGCATGTCTATCCGCTGGTGCGCAGCCAGAAACAGCTCGATCGTGTGCTCGACGAGATCGAGGAAGCGCCGGGAATCGTGCTGTTCACGCTGCTTGAGAAGGACCTGGTTTCCAGGCTCGAGGACAAGTGCAAGGGGATCAATGTTCCGAGCCTGTCGATCATCGGCCCGGTGATGCAATTGTTCGAGGCGTATCTCGGAGCTGCCACGACCGGCCGGGTCGGCGCCCAGCACGTGCTCAATGCCGAATACTTCAAGCGCATCGACGCGCTGAACTACACCATGATCCATGATGACGGTCAGCATGTCGAAGGGCTCGACGACGCGGACGTGGTGCTTGTCGGTGTCTCCCGCACCTCCAAGACTCCGACGTCGATCTACCTTGCCAATCGCGGCATCCGCACTGCCAACGTGCCGCTGGTTCCGGGCATTCCGGTTCCCTTGCAATTGGAAACGTTAACGCGACCGCTGGTCGTGAGCTTGCATGCGACGCCGGAACGCTTGATTCAAGTGCGCCAGAACCGCCTGCTCTCGATGGGCGCCGATTCCAGCAGTGACACCTATATCGACAGGCAGTCAGTCGCGGAGGAGGTCGCATTCGCCCGCAAGCTGAGCGCCAAGCACGATTGGCCGCTGCTCGACGTCACGCGGCGCTCGATCGAGGAAACCGCCGCGGCGATCATGAAGCTCTATAGCGACCGCCAGCGTAACCGGCCTTCTGAATAGTCTTGGGAATAATTTTGCGATGGGTCTGTGGCTCGGCAAATCTTCGTTGATCCTGGCCTCGCAGAGCAGCGCGCGAAAGATGCTGCTGGCCAATGCCGGGCTCGAGTTCAAGGCGATCACGGCTGATATCGACGAGCGCGGTATCCAGGCTGCCTCGGGGCTTTCGAGTCCGGGCGAGATCGCCCTGCTGCTGGCGCGCGAAAAGGCCACGGCAGTCTCGGCCAATCATGCAGGAAGCACCGTCATCGGTGCGGATCAAACGCTGGCCCTTGGCGATCGCCTGTTCAACAAGCCTGCGGGCCGCTCCCAGGCGCTGGCGCAATTGCGCGATCTCTCCGGCAAGTGCCATGAGTTGAATTCCGCCGTGGCGATAGCACGCGATGGCGAGATCATCTTCGAGGACGTCTCGGTCGCCCGCCTGTCCATGCGGCAAATGACCGAGGCTGAGCTTTCGGCCTATCTCGACGTCGCCGGCGATGCAGTCGCCACCAGCGTCGGCGGCTACCAGCTCGAAAGCCTGGGTATCCATTTGTTCGAGCGTATCGAGGGCGACCACTTCACCATTCTCGGCCTGCCGCTGCTGCCGCTGCTTGCGTTCCTGCGGCGCGAGCGGCTAGTTGCGGTGTGAATGGCAGATATGGCTGGGCACTGATGCGAATCCTGGGACTGACCGGCTCGATCGGGATGGGCAAATCCACCACCGCGAAATTATTCGAGGAGGCCGGCGTCCCTGTCTACGATGCCGATGCGGCCGTGCATCAGCTCTATGAGGGCGAAGCTGCGCCCGCGATCGAGGCCGCCTTCCCCGGCACCACCGCGAACGGCAAGGTCGATCGGCCGAAACTGTCGGCGCGTGTGGTGCACGATCCCGCCGCCATCAAGCAGCTCGAGAAGATCGTCCATCCGATGCTCGGCGCTTCCCGAAACAAATTCTTCGCCGACGCCGCTGACGCGCCGGTCGTGGTGCTGGACATTCCGCTGCTGTTCGAGACGGGCGGCGAGACGCGGGTCGATGCCGTGGTCGTCGTGACGACGTCTCCGGAACTCCAGCGCGAGCGGGTACTGGCGCGCGGCACGATGGACGAGGCCAAGCTCGACGCCATTATCGCCAAGCAGACGCCCGACGCGGAAAAGCGCAAGCGTGCCGATTTCGTGGTGGATACCTCACACGGACTCGAACCGGTGCGCGCCCAAATCGCGCACATCCTCGCCGAGGTCGTTAAGATGCCGCAGCGGCGAGCCTGATTCGCCGCCTTACACGGCTTGCTGAATCATGCGCGAAATCGTTCTCGACACCGAAACCACCGGCCTCGATCCGCTGCGTGGAGATCGCCTGGTCGAAATCGGCTGCGTCGAGATGTTCAATCGCATGCCGACGGGGCAGAGTTTCCACGTCTACATCAATCCCGAAAGGGACATGCCGGCGGAAGCCTTTGCCGTGCACGGGCTGTCGGCCGAGTTTCTGGCGACGAAGCAGCTGTTTCACGAGGTCGTCGACGAGTTTCTGGAGTTCATCGGCGACGCGCCGCTGGTGATCCACAACGCCTCGTTCGACATCAGTTTCATCAACGCCGAGTTGGACCGGATCAAGCGCGCGGCGATCCCGCGTGAGCGGCTGGTCGATACGCTGCTGCTGGCGCGGCGCAAGCATCCCGGCGTGTCGAACCGGCTCGACGATCTCTGCTCGCGCTATGCGATCGACAATTCACGCCGAACCAAGCACGGCGCGTTGCTCGACGCCGAGTTGCTTGCGGAAGTTTATGTCGATCTGGTCGGGGCGCGGCAATCGCAGCTGCTTCTGGCTTCGGAAGCCGAGGAGATGCGCGTCAATGGTGCTGCCGATGCGCCGCGGCGGCAGCGGCCGGTGCCGCTCACGCCGCGGATTTCAGACGCCGAGCGCGAGGCCCACCGGGCCTTCATCGCGACCCTCGGCGACAAGGCGATCTGGAACGAGTTCTTGCCCGCTCCAGCCGCCGCTTCGGCCGGTTAGGCCTGACCGGCCGGCGGAGCGGCCATTTGCCGCTCCATGTTCTGACGATAGAGACCGACGAAGTCGACCGGATCCAGCATCAGGGGCGGGAACCCGCCGTCGCGCACGGCGGTCGCGATGATCTCACGGGCGAACGGGAACAGCAGGCGCGGGCATTCGATCATGACCAGCGGATGCAGATTGTCCTTCGGCACATTGGAGATCCGGAACACGCCGGCATAGGCGAGCTCGAACGAAAACATGATCTTGCCGGCGGTCTCGGCCTTGCCCTCGACCGACAGGGTCACCTCGAACTCCTGTTCGCTGAGGTTGTTGGCGCTGACATTGATCTGGATGTTGATCTGGGGCGGCTGGCTCTGCTGCTGGAGCGAGCTGGGCGCGTTCGGATTTTCGAACGAGAGATCCTTGGTATATTGCGCCAGCACGTTGAGCTGGGGAGCCTGGGCCGCCTCGGGAGGGGTGCCGTTACCGTTGGTCATAAGAGTGTCTCCTTACCCGATTGGGCTGAATTTCGCGGCGGTTGGCTAACATAGGGCTACCTCGTTCCACAAGGACGAACGGTCCCGGATGGGGAATTCAGGCCGCGCCCACAGCGGTGTCGTTCACCCCCGCCGATCCAGCCAAGTCGCGCCTTAAACGATTGAAGATGCGCGATTTCCGGGCAGGATCGGGTTTCCCCTTAAGCATAAAACGCGCTACACTCAGTGCTGTGCCAAAAGGCGCCATTGGCCGGGCCAGGTTTCGTGCCTACATCCCACGGACCTGACGCGCGGACCTAAAATGGTGACGTAGACTTGCCGTTTCCGTGTGGAACGGTCTACTGGCCGGATCGATTTTCCCGGCAACGACCCATTCGGGACGGCTCCTTATCTACAGAAGACTAGAAAGCGAATACGACGTGGACATCTACACCATCATCTTCCTGGCGCTGGCGGTCTTCATCTTTCTGAGGCTGCGCAGTGTGCTGGGGCAGCGCACCGGCAACGAACGGCCGCCGTTCGACCGTAACGCGCTCCAGGGTGCCCAGGACAAGAACGTCGTGACCATGCCGGGCAAGGTCATCGACCAGGCCCCGTTGGCGCCGACGGCCGAGCCGGCCCCGCCTTCCGACCGCTGGAAGGGCCTGACCGAGCCCGGCACCGTGCTGGCGCAGGGCCTGGACGGCATCGTCGAAAAGGATTCCACCTTCGATCCACGCCATTTCATCTCCGGCGCCCGCGGCGCCTATGAGATGATCGTGCTGGCCTTTGCCAATGGCGACCGCCGCGCGCTACGCGACCTGTTGTCGTCGGAGGTCTATGACAGCTTCGATGCCGCCATCAAGGAGCGCGAGAAGAACGAGCAGAAGACCGAGACGCGCTTCGTCTCGATCGACAAGGCCGAGCTCGTCGGCGCCGAGCTGCGCGACCGTACCGCCCAGCTCACGATCCGCTTCGTCTCGCAGATGATCTCGGCGACCCGGGACAAGGCCGGCAACATCGTCGACGGCAGCGCCGATACCGTCGCCGACATCACCGACATCTGGACTTTCGCCCGCGACATCACCTCTCGCGATCCGAACTGGAAGCTGGTTGGCACCGGAAGCGCGAATTAAGGCTTTCCTGAAGACCAGCGCGACGGCGCTTTGCGCAGCTGTCGTCGCGCTATCGTCGTTTTCGCTCGGCGCCGAGGCGGCGCGGCGCCACTATCGCAGCCATCACCATCATCTCCCGGAATTGCCCGCCGCGCCGCCGCGGGCCTTGCCGTATCCGCAGCTTCCCCTGCCATTCGAAATCCCTGGCGCCCAATATCTGCCGCTGGCCTGGGCCGACGTAAAGGGCTGGAGCGACGACGCTCATCTCGCCGCCTATAAGACGTTTCGCGCGAGCTGCCGCCCGATCAGCGCGCAGACCGGCGCTCCCGAGCCGAAGGCTTTGGGGGCTTCGCTGAGCGAACCCTGCCGGGCAGCGAAATCTCTTGAGCTTGCTGACGACGCGAAAGCCAAAACCTTCTTCGAGGAGAATTTCGCGCCGCTGCGCATCTCCCGCCTCGGGGAGCCCGATGGTTTCGTCACCGGCTATTACGAGCCGGTGCTGGAGGGATCGCGCACGCAGACCGATGTCTACAACATCCCGGTCTATCGCCGACCCTCGAACCTGTTCGTGCGCGGCTACAAGCAGGATTCGGTCAGCCTGCCCAACAAGGGCCCGGTGTATCGCAAGATCGGCCGCCGCAAGCTCGTGCCCTATTATGACCGCAGCGAGATCGAGGACGGCAAGATCGCCGGCCGCGGACTCGAGATTGCCTGGCTGAAGGACCCGACCGATCTGCTGTTCGCCCAGATCCAGGGCTCGGCGCGGATCAAGTTCGACGACGGCGGCACGGTCCGGCTCAACTACGACGCCTATAACGGCTATCCCTATACGGCGGTCGGTCGCATCCTGATCGAGCGCGGCATCATTCCGAAGGAAGAGATGTCGATGCAGAAGATCAGGGAGTGGATGGCGCAGACCCCTGACGGCGCCAGGGAACTGCGGCGCCAGAACCGTTCCTACATCTTCTTCCGCGAGGTCAATCTGTCCGACAAGGACGAGGCGGTCGGCGCGCAAGGTATTCCGCTGACGGCCGGCCGCTCGATCGCGGTCGACAAATCGCTGCACGTCTACGGTACCCCGTTCTTCATCGAGGGTGAGCTGCCGATCGATTCCGAACGCGCGAAGACGCCGTTCCATCGCTTGATGATCGCGCAGGACACCGGCTCGGCCATCATCGGACCCGCGCGGGCCGATCTCTATTTCGGCGCAGGCCAGGAGGCCGGCCGGGTCTCCGGGCGGCTGCGCCATGCCATGCATTTCGTGATGCTGGTGCCGAAGAGCCTCGATCCCACAGTGCGCGGCGCGCGGCTGCCGGTGCCGGACCCACGGCCCTCGGAGAAGATCGCAAAGCTGTTTCCGCAAACCGAGCCTGCGAAGGATTCCGCTAAGGATCCGAGCAAGGATCCGACCAAGGATCCGACCAAGACGGCGGCTCCGGCCGCAGCCGTGACACAAGGCAAAGGTGAGACGGTCGCCGTCGCCAACCCGGTCCCGCTGCCGGCACCGCGCCCGCTGATAGAGCCTGTTCGCGAGCCGCGGCGGCCGGTGAAAAATCATCCCCATCGGCAGCAATGAAGCGATCGTCCCGTCCGCCCGTGCCGGAGCCTCGTCCCTCGCCGCGCCGTCGCGCGCTGAGCGAGGAAGAACGCGCGCTGTGGGATACGATCGCAAACCAGGTCAAGCCGCTGAGGAAGCATCGCGCGGCGAAGGCGCAAGCTGCGCCGCGCACGGAGCCTTCACCCGCCGCGCCTGCCGCGCGGCCTGCGCCATCGCCGCGTCCGATCGCTGCCGTCCCGGCGCTGCGCGTCGCAAAACCGGCCATTCCGCCGCTGGCGCCGCTTGGGAAGCGTGAGCGAACGAAACTCTCGCGCGGGCGCAGCGAGATCGAGGCCCGCCTCGATCTGCACGGCATGACCCAGCTGCGCGCCCATCGCGCGCTGACCGGATTCCTGCACCGCGCCCACCATGACGGCCTGACCTTCGTGCTCGTCATCACCGGCAAGGGGCGAAGCGGCGGCGAAAGCGGCGTGCTGCGCCGCCAGGTGCCGGAATGGCTGAGCCTGCCGGAATTCCGGGCTTTTGTGGTCGGCTTTGAGGAAGCCGGTATCGGCCATGGCGGCGAGGGCGCGCTCTACGTGCGGATTCGCCGGGCGAGATTTTAGAATGGCCGCACGATCCCGACGCGGGGGATCAGCGTGATGATCAGGCCGAAAATATTGGTCTTTTGATCTTCTGACGGAATCGGCGGCGTCTCGCGTGCGGCGGGCAGCATCTTCACCGCGTGCAGGATCAGGAACATGCAGACCCCCCAGTTCGAGATCCAGCGCGAATAGTCGAACACCATCGCGAACATCACGAGATAGGCGAGGCTGACGCCGGCGAGCGCAGCGACCACGAGACGGCGGTGCGTATCGTTTGCGAGCGCGCCGATCAGGTTCGCAAAATAGCGCCACAGCGGCGTATGCAGCCAGATCAGCAGCGCGAATACGGGCACGCCCAGGATGTTGTGGGGCAGGCGGCCCCAGGTGTCGGAAATCTCCTGCGCCAGCGGCTGGTACCAGATGTAGGCGAATCGCAGCAGCTCGGTCCGCGACTGATCGGCCATCCGGGTTTTCAGATACGCCACGAAATCCGCTTCCGGGATCGGCATCGTTCCCAAAAACTGGGCGGCCAAGAACAGCGTGGAGACGATAAGCAACGCAATCATGCCGAACGCGACGTTGGTGCGATCGCAGCCGTGCGTCAGATAGTGCCTGATCACCACGATGGCGATGATGGTCGGCACATACATCAGGAGATGGATGTGGTGGACCAGCACCAGGATGATCGAGAACAGCGCGGCCAAAGCCACGAACAGCAGTGAGCCCGCCGGCACCAGCAGCAGGATGATCGCCAGCGCGCAGCCATAGATGTCGAAGTGGCCAAGCGTGTGCATGAAGTTCTTGAGGAAGAACGGCGAGCCCGCGATGAAGACGAACAGCGGCAGCGTCTTTGCGGTGAAGCCGAACGTCTTCTGGAACAGTCTTGCATAAAGGGCGAGCGTCACCAGCCACGTCACGCCGCCGAGCGCGAACACCAGCCATACCGGCACCTTGTCCGTGAACAGCGCGACGACCGCCCCGATCAGCGCGCGCTTGACGAAGCCGAAATGGTAATCGACCAGAAGGTGGATGTAGGGGACGTAAGGCGGCAGCTGGATCTTGTGAACGGAGACGCCGACGATGACCGCAGCGTTGATCGCGAGCAGAAGGCGCCAGGGGTTTTGCATGATGCGTGCGGTCACGCGGTAACTGATAGCGCGACCGCCCGAAATTACAAAATGAACCGGCTCAGATCCGCGTTCTTGGCGAGGTCGCCGACGTGCGTCTGTACGAAATCCGCGTCGATCTTGACGGTCTCGCCGCTGCGGTCGGGAGCGGTGAAGGAGATCTCGTCCAGCACCCGCTCCATCACGGTCTGGAGCCGCCGCGCGCCGATGTTTTCGACGGTGGAATTCACCGCCACCGCGACGTCCGCGAGCGCGTCGATGGCGTCGTCGGTGATGTCGAGCGTGACGCCCTCGGTCTGCATCAGCGCGACATATTGCTTGATCAGCGAAGCCTCGGGCTCGGTCAGGATGCGGCGCATGTCGTCGCGGGTCAGTGCCTGCAGCTCGACGCGGATCGGCAGGCGGCCCTGCAGTTCCGGCAGGAGGTCGGACGGTTTTGCGACGTGGAAGGCGCCGGAGGCGATGAACAGGATGTGGTCGGTCTTCACCGCGCCGTGCTTGGTCGAAACGGTCGTGCCCTCGATCAAAGGCAACAGATCGCGCTGCACGCCCTCGCGCGACACGTCGCCGCCGGCGCGACCTTCGCGTGCGCAGATCTTGTCGATCTCGTCGAGAAACACGATGCCGTTGTTCTCGACCGCGCTGATCGCCTCCTGCGTCAACTGATCGCTGTCGAGCAGCTTGTCGGACTCCTCGTTGACGAGGATCTCGTGCGAGCTCCCCACCGTCAGCCGTCGCGTCTTGCTGCGTCCCCCGAGCTTGCCGAAAATGTCGCCGATCGAAACCGCGCCCATTTGGGCGCCGGGCATGCCCGGGATCTCGAACATCGGAAAGCCGCTGCCGCCGCCTTGCGTCTCGATCTCGATTTCCTTGTCGTTGAGCTCGCCCGCCCGCAGCTTTTTGCGGAAAGAGTCCCGCGTTGCCGCGCTGGCATTGGCGCCGACCAGCGCGTCCAGCACGCGCTCCTCGGCGGCAAGTTGCGCGCGTGCCTGCACGTCTTTGCGCTTGCGCTCGCGGACCTGGGCAATCGCGACCTCGACGAGGTCGCGCACGATCTGCTCGACGTCGCGGCCGACATAGCCGACCTCGGTGAATTTCGTCGCCTCGACCTTCAGGAATGGTGCGTTCGCCAGCTTGGCGAGCCGCCGCGCGATCTCGGTCTTGCCGACGCCGGTCGGGCCGATCATCAAGATATTTTTCGGCAGTACCTCTTCGCGCAAGGAGCCTTCCAGTTGCTGCCGCCGCCAGCGGTTACGCAGCGCGATCGAGACGGCTCGCTTGGCATCGGCCTGGCCGACGATGAAACGGTCGAGTTCAGAAACGATTTCACGGGGAGAAAAGTCTGTCATGGGACCTTAGCTAGGGTCAGATGCGGGGCGGGACAAGCCGCTTTTTTGTCGTCAGATGATCGGCGGACCCGATTGCCATTGTTTCACGGCCTCGATCGGATGGATCAGCATCAGGATATTGAGCGTCAGATTGTCGCGAATATGCAGCGCGAGCATGATTTCGAAGGCGAGCCCCAGCAGGACGGTCACTGGGACAGGCAGCAGGCGCGCGGCGAGGAAGCCCAGCATCATGGACAGCGTGTCCGAGATCGAATTGACAATGCTGTCGCCGAAATAGTCCAGCGAGATCGTGCCGGCGCGGTAGCGCTCGATGATGAACGGCGAATTCTCGACGATTTCCCAGGTACCTTCGATCAGCATCGCGATGATCAGCCGGGCGGGCCATGAGAGTTGCGGCGACGGCAGGCGCACGAACAGCAGCCAGGTCAATCCGTAGAACAGGAAGCCGTGCAGGACATGCGAGAAGGCGTACCAGTCGGCGATGTGCTGCGAATTCTCCGAGCTGTTCACCACGCCATGCCATAGCTTGACATAGCCGCAGGTGCAGATCGGCACCCGCCCCATCGCAAACAGGATCGAGGCCTGCAGCGCCAGCAATAGCAGCGCGATGCCGACCCAGTAGGTCGGCGGGATCGCCGTCTTGGCTTTCTCGGAAATCGCGAGCGTCATGAATTGCGCATCATCAGCAACGGAGGATCATCGGAAGTAAGGCATTGCTTCGCTTCGCCGCTTCGCTCGCAATGACGCGGAGCTCAGTTTTGACGTCGAAACCTGGACCCTAGCCGGCCGACAGGGCTTCGATGGTGACGTTGCGGTTGGTGTAGACGCAGATGTCGGCGGCGATGTCGAGGGAACGGCGGACGATGGTCTCGGCGTCCTTGTCGGTGTCGAGCAGGGCTCGGGCCGCCGCCAGCGCGTAATTGCCGCCGGAGCCGATCGCCATCACGCCGGCCTCGGGCTCCAGCACATCGCCGGTGCCGGTCAGGACCAAAGAGACGTCCTTGTCGGCCACGATCATCATGGCCTCCAGCCGCCGCAAATAACGATCGGTACGCCAGTCCTTGGCGAGCTCGACGGCGGCCCGGGTCAATTGCCCCGGATATTGCTCGAGTTTGGCTTCCAGGCGCTCAAAGAGCGTGAAGGCGTCGGCGGTGGCACCGGCAAAGCCGCCGATGACGTCGCCCTTGCCGAGCTTTCGGACCTTTTTGGCATTGGACTTGATCACGGTCTGGCCGATCGAGACCTGGCCGTCGCCACCGACCACCACCGTGCCGCCCTTGCGGACGGTCAAAATCGTGGTGCCGTGCCAGCCCGGCGAGCTGTTTGGGGAGTCCTGCATGAATGAACCTCGTTGTCCGGGCTGATTTAGGCGGTCAGGAGCCGCGGCACAACGGGCCGCTCCGGGCCCGATTTCGCTCACCATAGGCAGAAGTAGCAGCCCGGCCAGCCGTTCCCGCAGTAGCGAAGGTGTCATTTGGCTGTTAAAAGACCGGCGTTTTCGGCTCAAAACCAGAATGGAAACCGATTTTCCATGCGCACCGCGACGATCAAGCGCAAGACCAAGGAAACCGACATCGAGGTATCAGTGAACCTCGATGGCACCGGCGTATCCAATATCGCGACCGGCATCGGCTTTTTCGACCATATGCTCGATCTCCTCGCCCGCCATTCCCGCATCGACCTCACGGTCAAGGCGGTGGGCGATCTGCACATTGATTATCACCATACCACCGAAGACACCGGCATCGCGCTCGGCCAGGCCATCAAGCAGGCGCTCGGCAACATGGCGGGCATCACCCGCTATGCCGGCGTGCATATGCCCATGGACGAGACGCTGTCGCGCGTGGTCATCGACATCTCGGGCCGCCCGGTCCTGGTGTTCAAGGTCGACTTTCCCCGCCACAAGATCGGCGAGTTCGACACCGAGCTGGTGCGCGAGTGGTTCCAGGCCTTCGCCATGAACGCCGGCGTGACTCTCCACGTCGAGACCCTATATGGCGATAACAGCCACCATATCGCCGAATCCTGCTTCAAGGGTCTGGCGCGGGCGCTGCGGACGGCGGTTGCGATCGACCCGAAGACGGTGGGCGAAATCCCGTCCACCAAGGGCTCGCTCGGCGGCTGACATCTCGGGCCGGCGGCACGCGCCGCTTGCGGTATCACTGAAATTAGAGAACGGGGCATCACCATGCCTGTCTACACAGTTCATGCTCCCTCTCCTGCCGGAGCCGATCTGCGCGCGACCGAGAAGTTCGTCTTCGTACGCGACGGCTTCCATTTCTGGGCGATGATTTTCGGCCCGCTCTGGCTGCTGTGGAATCGGCTGTGGCTGGCGCTGATCGGCTGGGTGATCTTCGTCGCCGCGTTCAACGCCGGGCTGTCCAGCCTCGGAATCGGACGCAGCTCGATCTTCTTCGCCGACATCATCGTCGCGCTGCTGATGGGTTTCGAGGCCTCCAGCCTGCGCCGCTGGACGCTGTCGCGCGGTAAATGGCGGCAGCTCGACGTGGTGATTTCCGACGACGAGGACACCGCCGAGCGCCGCTTCTTCGAGCGCTGGAGCCAGAAGCAGCGCGGCATCGTCAACGATCAATGGGCCGTCGATCGCGGTGGCCCGCCGCCGACCCGCAACGTGCCGGGGCAGCAATTCTCAAGCCCGCCACCGATGCCGGCGGGCGGCATCATTGGTTTGTTTCCGGAACCGGGAGGGTCAAGATGAGTGTCGCCATCATCGATTACGGTTCCGGCAATTTGCATTCCGCCGCCAAGGCGTTCGAGCGCGCTGCGCGCAGCATGGAGAACCCGCAAAAGGTCTTCGTCACAAGCGATCCGGACCAGGCCTACAGCGCCGATCGTCTGGTGCTGCCGGGCGTCGGCGCCTTCGCCGATTGCCGGCGCGGGCTCGATGCGGTCAACGGCATGGTCGAGGCGATCACCGAGGCAGTGCGTGTCAAGGCGCGGCCGATGCTCGGCATCTGCGTCGGCATGCAGCTGTTCGCCACCCGCGGCAAGGAACATGTCATCACGCCAGGGCTGAACTGGGTCGGCGGCGACGTCGAGAAGATCACGCCGCGCGACGAAAGCCTGAAGATCCCGCACATGGGCTGGAACACGCTCGATGTGCTGCGCGAGCATCCGGTGCTGAACAAGCTGCCGCTCGGGCCCAAAGGCCAGCACGCCTATTTCGTGCACTCCTATCACCTCAATGCCGCCAACGAGGCGGACGTGCTCGCGCGCGCCGATTACGGCGGGCCTGTCACCGCGATCGTCGCAAAGGATACGGCCATCGGCACCCAGTTTCACCCCGAGAAGAGCCAGCGCTTTGGTCTGGCCCTGATCTCGAACTTCTTGCGATGGAAACCGTGATTCTCTTCCCCGCGATCGACCTCAAGAACGGCCAATGCGTGCGCCTCGAGCAAGGCGACATGGCGCGTGCGACCATATTCAACCTCAATCCCGCCGCGCAGGCCGAGAGCTTTGTTGCGCAAGGCTTTGAGTATCTCCACGTTGTCGATCTCGACGGTGCGTTTGCCGGCAGGCCGGTGAATGCCGAGGCGGTCGAGGCGATGCTGAAGACGATCAGGATTCCGGTGCAGCTCGGTGGCGGCATTCGCGATCTCGCGACTGTCGAAGCCTGGCTCGAAAAGGGCATCACCCGGGTCATCATCGGCACCGCCGCGGTGCGCGATCCTGAATTGGTGAAGGCTGCCGCAAAAAAATTCCCCGGCCGCGTCGCGGTCGGCCTCGATGCACGTGACGGCAAGGTCGCGGTCGAAGGCTGGGCCGAGACCTCGCAGGTGACGGTTCTCGAGATCGCGCAGCGTTTCGAGGATGCCGGCGTCGCCGCCATCATCTTCACCGACATCGCCCGCGACGGCCTGCTCAAGGGCCTGAATCTCGATGCCACCATTGCGCTCGCGGATGCGATCTCTATCCCCGTGATCGCCTCCGGCGGCCTCGCCTCGATCGAGGACGTCAAGGCGATGCTGACGCCGCGCGCGAAAAAGCTCGCCGGTGCGATTGCCGGCCGCGCGCTTTACGATGGCCGCCTCGAACCGGCAGCCGCCCTCACATTGATCCGCGACGCGCGCGCCGCCTAGGAGCTGACACATGTTCAAGGTGCGCGTGATCCCCTGCCTCGACGTCAAGGACGGCCGCGTCGTCAAGGGCGTCAACTTCGTTGACCTGCGCGATGCCGGCGACCCCGTCGAAGCGGCGATCGCCTATGACGCCGCGGGCGCCGACGAGCTCACTTTTCTCGACATCACCGCGACCCATGAGAACCGCGGCATCATGCTGGACGTGGTCCGGCGCACCGCCGAAGCCTGCTTCATGCCCGTGACCGTCGGCGGCGGCGTGCGTGAGGTCAACGATATCAAGACGCTTCTGCGTGCCGGCGCCGACAAGGTCTCGATCAACAGCGCCGCGGTGTCGCGGCGTGAGTTCGTCAAGGAAGCCGCCGAGAAATTCGGCGGGCAGTGCGTGGTGGTCGCGATCGACGCCAAGCGGGTCAAGCGCGCCGGTGGCGGAGAGCGCTGGGAGATCTTCACCCATGGCGGCCGCAACTCGACCGGCATCGACGCCATCGAATATGCCCAGGAGGTGGTCTCGCTCGGCGCTGGTGAAATCCTGCTCACCTCGATGGACCGCGACGGCACAAGGCAGGGTTTCGACATCCCGCTGACCCGCGCGATTGCCGACAGCATTCCCGTTCCCGTGATCGCCTCGGGCGGTGTCGGCAATCTCGACCACCTCGTCGACGGTATTCGCAACGGCCACGCCACCGCCGTGCTGGCTGCCTCGATCTTCCACTTCGGGGAATTCACCATCCGCGAAGCCAAGGAGCACATGGCCCGGGGCGGGCTGGCCATGCGCCTCGATGCCTGACGACTCCCGTCCATAAAAATGCTACACGATTGGCGGGACCGGCTTGTCCCGTCAGATAACCGGCCAGGGCAATCGGCCAAGGCGCGTTTTCCGGGTATTTTGTATGCCGCGTTTCACGATCCACGATCTGGCCGAGACCATCGACGCCCGCGCGGCAGCGGATGGCGAGGCGTCCTATACCCGCAAGCTCCTCGACAAGGGCGCCGAACATTGCGCCAAGAAGTTCGGTGAGGAAGCAGTCGAAACCGTAATCGCAGCAGTCGAAAACGATCGCGCGCATCTGATCGCCGAAGGCGCCGATCTGCTCTACCATTTCCTTGTGCTGCTCAAGGTCCGCGGCGTAAAGCTGGAAGAGGTCGAAGCCGCATTGGACAAGCGGACTTCGATGTCAGGGTTGGAAGAGAAGGCGTCGCGCAAGGGCGGCAACTAGCCGAGGTGGAAAGATCGCGTCATGGATATTCGCGCACCCGAGCAGCAGTATAATCCGTACCGCGTCTATACGCGCGAGCAATGGGCGCGGCTGCGCGACGACACGCCGATGACCCTGGAGCCGGGCGAGTTCGATCGCCTGCGCTCGCTGCACGATCGACTGGACTTGCAGGAGGTCGAGGACATCTACCTGCCACTGTCGCGCCTGCTGTCGATCTATGTCGATGCCATGCAGCGGCTCTATTACGCGGAGCGCCAGTTCCTCAACATCCGCGACCGCAAGGTGCCCTACATCATCGGCGTCGCCGGCTCGGTCGCGGTTGGAAAATCCACCACGGCCCGCGTGCTTCAGGCGCTGCTGGCGCGCTGGTCGCCGCGTCCCAAGGTCGAGCTGATCACCACCGACGGATTTCTGTATCCCAACGCCGTGCTCGAGCGGCAGGGCATCATGCAGAAGAAGGGTTTTCCGGAGAGCTACGACCTGCCGCTGCTGCTCAGCTTCCTCTCCGACATCAAGGCCGGCCGCCGCCACGTGCGCGCGCCGGTCTATTCGCATTTGACTTACGACATCGTGCCGAACGAGTGGGCCGAGATCGACCAGCCCGACATCCTGATCGTCGAGGGCGTCAACGTGCTGCAAACAGGCAAGCTGCCGCGCGACGGCAAAGCCGTGCCCGTGGTCTCCGACTTCTTCGATTTCTCGGTCTATATCGATGCCGACGAAGCCGCGCTGCGACAGTGGTACATCCGGCGCTTCCTGTCGCTGCGCGACACCGCGTTCACCAATCCGAAATCCTACTTCAACCGCTACGCGCTGTTGTCGGACGAGGAAGCCACCGCCACAGCGATCGCGATCTGGGAGCGTACCAACCTCGCCAATCTCGAGGACAACATCCTGCCGACCCGCCCCCGGGCGACGCTGATCCTGAAGAAGGGCGCCGACCACACGGTGGCGAGCGTGGCGCTCAGGCGGCTGTAGCTTCGTCCTGCAGCGCGATCAATCATGGCGTTGGAAGTCGGAATGAAGCGTCCAAGATACCTCCCGACCGCCGCATTTCTGGCAACGGCTCATCTCTTGTTGGCGTTGAGCACTCTTCTCATCAGTCATTCCCTGGCGATCGGACGCTTCGACTCGGCTGGCAATATCAGCCAAGCCGAAAGTCTGGCCAGGGCACTGACAGACACGCTCTTTTGGCCCGTCTCTCACGTCCAGACCAAGGGATTATCGGCCGCGCTACAGTGGGCAGCAGTTCTTGGAAACAGCATCCTTTGGGGAGCTGTCCTTGCGGTGCCCGTGTGGCGATTGGGACGATCGCTGAGCGGTCAGGGTGCCGGCCTCCAACGACGCGTTTGAGTGGCCTGGGAAACATCGTGGGCCGCGTCTAATCGCAGAATCTCGCGGATAATGCCTCGCCCGGCCACCCACATGGTGCTCCGGCGGTATGTCGCTCTTGCTCCAGCCGTCACTTGCCTGCCTTCGCGGTCCAATCGGCAGGCTTGATGCGCCCCACGAAAGCCGCCGCACCGGTGGTACTTGCCCGGTAGGCGAAGGCTTCGCCTTCCTGCACGTCGCCGGCGTCCTTGCCGAAGGCATCGGCGATGTTGGTCTTGTGCGTAACGAGGAACGTGTTGGTGCCGGCCTGCGGAGCCGCATCGACGAGCTGGCGTACGGCCTGTCCGGCCTTTGCATTTGCACCGGTCGGGTTTGCCATTCCCGATGCGCTGGCGTTGCTGCTGTCCGTCAATGCTTCGACCAGCTTGACCTCGCGGCCGGAGATCAGCTTGCCCGCCTCGATCGCGCGGTTCAGCCGGCTAGTGTAGACATCGCCGATCGGGATCGCGAGTTCCCTGATCGACGTCCCGATCTGGCGCGCCATGTCCCGGCCCTTTTCACTGAGCTGACGCTGGGCGCTCATGTCGTCGAAGTTGAAAGGGTAGACATCCTTTTGGCTGTCGTCGGTAGCGGTGTGCCGAAACACCAGCACGTAGCCGCCTTGCTTGAGCGAGGCGATCAAGTCCGGCGTGTCGGCCGCGTTGGCTTGGGTGGAACCACAGAGAAGGGATATGACGGCGAGGCGGCAAAGCACCTTCATGCGCGACATCCTCCGTTGCAAATGCCCCGGAGGATGGTGACGCGCGACGCGGTCGATTTCAATTATCGATTACCGGCCGATCAGGTTCCCATGAAATTCCAGGTCAGATCACCAGATGCCGCGCCGCCGCCAGTCCGGCCAGCGCCTCCTCCAGCTTCTCGCGATCGAGCGGCTTGATCAGAAACCCGTTCATGCCCGCTTCGAAACAGGCGTAGCGATCTTCCACCAGCGTGTTGGCGGTGAGTGCGAGGATCGGCGTGTGGTGGCCGCCTTTGGCCGCCTCATGCGCACGGATGCGTTTTGTCGTTTCGATGCCGTCGAGCTGCGGCATCTGGATGTCCATCAGCACGAGATCATAGGGCGTACCGGCCGATGACGCGCCGAGCCAGGATTCCAGCGCGGCCTCGCCATGGACGGCGATGACGACGCGGTGGCCGAGTTTCGTCAGCAGCGAGCGCATCAGCAGCGCGTTGATCTCATTGTCCTCGGCGACGAGAATCGACAGGCCTTTCGCCGGTACTGCGCCGGTGGATTGGGCCGGTGGCTCCGGCGCGAGATCGGGCGAGGCGACCTCCGGGGTCAGCGCGAGGCGTGCAGCGAGTGAGGCCGCGCGAAGCGGCTTGACCAGGAAGCCGGTGAAGGCCGGCGAAACTTTCTCGTGGCGCGAGCCCGATGTCAGCAGCACGATGCGTTGCATCGCATGCCTGCGTGCGGCTTCGCCGAGGCGGTCAGTGATGGCGGCGCCAAGCGCACGATCGATCAGCACCGAATGCCATGAGCGTTCCGGCAGCAGCGCTTCCGCCACCGCCGCGTCCGTCACCATGCAGGTCTGGCCACCCCAGCGCTCCAGCCGCCGCGCGATCAGCGAGGCCTCGATACCGTCGGCGATCAGCAGGATCGACTTGCCGGCAAGATCAGGGCTCAGGAACGCCTTCGGTTCCGCGCCGGCGTGTGATGGCGCGAGCGGAATCGCGACCTCGAAGGTTGAGCCGTTGCCCGGCTCGCTCGTGAGCGTGATGCGGCCGCCCATGCGCTTGACGATGCGCTCGCTGATGGCGAGGCCGAGGCCGGTGCCGCCATAGGTGCGCGCGATGCGCTCGTCGGCTTGCTCGAATTCGCGGAAGATGCGCTGTTGCGCTTCCGGTGCGATGCCGACGCCGGTGTCGCGCACCAGAAAACTGATCTCGTTCGGCCAGATGCCGGGCTCGACGATCAGCGCAACGCCGCCACTCGCAGTGAACTTGATGGCATTGCCGGCAAGGTTGAGCAGAACCTGGCGCAGCCGCGCGGCGTCGCCGACCACTTCGAGCGGCAGGCGCTCGTCGACATAGGCGGCGATCTCGAGGCTCTTTGCCTGCGCGCGCGGCGCGAGCAGCTCGGTGATGTCCTCGATCAGGGCCGACAGCGCGAAGGGACGCTGCTCGAGATCGAGCTTGCCGGCTTCGATCTTGGAATAGTCGAGCAACTCCTCGATCAGCGCCATCAGCGCTTCGCCGGAGGTTTTCACGGCCTTGGCGTAGGTCGTCTGCTCCGGCGTCAGCGTGGTGTCGAGCAGCAGGCCGCCCATGCCGATGATGCCGTTGAGCGGCGTGCGGATCTCGTGCGAGGCCATGGCGAGGAAGCGCGATTTGGCGCGGTTGGCGGCGTCGGCCTGGTCGCGGGCGTCGGACAGCGCACGCTCCGTCTCGGTGCGGTCGGTGACATCGCGTCCGACACTCTGCAATTCGGCGGGCTGGCCGGCGTCGAGGCGGACATAGCCTTCGCGCCAGGCAATCCAGCGCGCGCCGAGCGGGGTTGCGATCTTCTGGTCGTGAATGCGCGTGCCGTTGCTCTCGCGGGCGCTGTCACCCTGCTCCAGCACGTCGAAATCAAAGCGCGTGCCGACCAGCGCGCCACGCGCCTGCACCGCGAGCGCGCAATAGGCTTCATTGGCGAAGGTGATGCGGCCGCTTGTGTCGCGCAGCACGATCAGATCGCCCTGCTGTTCGAACAGGCTGCGGGCGCGTTCTTCCGCTTCCTTCAGCTCCCAATTGCGGTCGATCAGCGCTTCGTTGTGGGCGGCCAGCGCACGCATCCGCTTGTTGACGAAGCGCAGGCGCATGCTGAGCGTGGCAAGGCCGAGGCAGGAGAGCGCGAACAGGAAGCTGGCGCCGATCGCAAACGCGTTGGGATCGTAGCCGGAATTCTCCGACCGGCTGCCGGAGACAAAGCCATAGGCGCCACCGAAGGTCGCCGAGAAGATCATGAAGGAGCGGATCGCGAAGGCGATTTTGGGGTACTGCCGCCTGAAGCGGCGCATGCGCACCTTGATCCGGAACGTCCGACCCATCGCCACCGACCCGACTGTTTTCTTAAAACCCTGTGCTCGCTGTAAACGACGATGTCCCGCCGACCTTGCGAACAGTTTGAGGTCTTGCGGCCGCCTCCAAACAGGGTTGACGAAGCATTAACGGCTCAGAGCGAGGCGGCTCAAAGCGAAGCGGCCTGGAGATGGCGGTGGCCGCCGTGGGCGCCTACGATCAGCGCCGCCGCCTCGCGCTGCGAGAACGTCTTCGAGCGCACATAGACGCGGTAATCCGCCGGCCCCTCGGTGGAGAGATAGATCACCTGGCCGCCATCGACGGGCTGCGCCGCAATCGAGATCAGGCGGGTCGAAGGATTGGCCTGGCAGGTCTCCGATTCCGAACCGAGGCCGTCGTCGACGACGGCGAAGTCTGCCGCATCCGCATCCTCGGTGATCTGAACCCGCACCGTGGCCAGGGCGGGATCATCGGTGAAGGCGACGTGCAAGCCGGCGGTCCAGAACAGCGACGTCAGCTCGACCGAGGTTTCGCCCAAGGCGATGCAGGGATGCGAGACCGATCCGATCTCGCTGCGGGCAAACACCGCAGCCGCGAGCAGGGGAACGACCGAGGCCAGGATCTTGAAACGCAACATGACACGCTACTCGCCGGGCCCCGGGGAACTCGTGGCGGGATCTGATGGGCCTTATGGTTTGCAGAGCGTAAAGGAAACTCGTTACCGCCGGGTTGATGCGCGTTCACATCACGCCATCTGGCGCACATCCTCCGCGAGTGCGCGGTAGGACAGCGCCTCGGCGAGGTGCAGCCGGCCGATCTTGTCGGCGCCGTCGAGGTCCGCGAGCGTGCGCGCCACCCGCAGCACGCGGTGATAGCCGCGCGCCGACAGCCGCATGGTCTCGGCGGCGTCGCGCAGCAGTTTTTGGCCCTGCGCGTCCGGCTTGGCGATCTCCTCCAGCACCGAGGCCGGCGCTTCGGCATTGGTGCGGACCTTCGGCAGCCCCGCGTCCGCGTAGCGCGCAAGCTGGATGTCGCGTGCCGCCGCGACGCGCGCGGCGACCTCGGCCGAACCCTCCGCGGGCGGCGGCAGGATCAAATCGGCCGCGGTCACTGCGGGAACCTCGATGCGCAGGTCGATGCGGTCCATCAGTGGTCCCGAGATGCGGGCCTGATAGTCGCCCGTGCAGCGATCGATGCGGCCGCGCTTGCAGGCATAGCCGGGCTCGAACGCATTGCCGCAGCGGCAGGGATTCATCGCCGCGATCAGCATGAAGCGCGCAGGGTAGGTGACGCGGTGATTGGCGCGGGACACCGAGACCTCGCCGTTCTCCAGCGGCTGCCGCAGCGAATCCAGCACACGCGGATCGAATTCGGGCAGCTCGTCGAGGAACAGCACGCCCTGATGCGCGAGCGAGATCTCGCCGGGCCTTGCGCGCATGCCGCCGCCGGTGAGCGCGGCCATGCTGGCGGAATGATGCGGCGAGCGGAACGGACGCCGCGCCGTCAGCGCACCGCCCTCGATCTCGCCGGCGACGGAGGCGATCATCGAGACCTCCAGCAGTTCGCCGGGGGAGAGCGGTGGCAGGATCGAGGGCAGGCGCGCCGCGAGCATCGATTTGCCGGCGCCGGGGGCGCCGATCATGAGCAGGTGATGCCCGCCGGCGGCCGCGATCTCCAGCGCCCGCTTGGCGCTCTCCTGGCCCTTGATGTCGCGCAGGTCGAGCAGCGAGGCGGCGGCTTCGTGCACCTTCGGCACCGGCCGCGACAGCACCTGCGTCCCTTTGAAGTGGTTGGCGATCTGAATGAGTGAACTTGCGGCGATGATCTGGATGTCCGGGCTCGCCCACGCCGCTTCGGAGCCGCAAGCCGCCGGACAGATCAGTCCCTCCTCGCGCACATTGGCGCCGATCGCGGCGGGAAGAACACCGGCCACCGGCGCGATCGATCCGTCGAGGCCGAGCTCGCCCAGAACGGTGAAGCCGGTCAGCGCATCAGGGGGGATCGCGCCGATCGCCCCCATCAGCCCGAGCGCGATCGGCAGGTCGTAATGGCTGCCCTCCTTGGGCAGATCGGCGGGCGCGAGATTGACGGTGATCCGCCGCGCCGGCAGCGCCAGGCCCGAGGCGATCAGCGCCGAGCGGACCCGCTCGCGGGCCTCCGACACCGCCTTGTCCGGGAGACCTACGATCGCGAAGGCCGGCAGACCCGGCGCGACCTGCACCTGCACGTCGACCGCGCGGGCCTCGATCCCCTCAAAGGCGACGGTAGAAACCCGCTGAACCATGCCCGAACCAGCCTGCCCTCTTGCACAATTAGGGGTAGCAGAGCGGGGCGGGTCTTGCAAGAACAATACGGGAACAGGTTGAGGGGAGCTCGAAGGCCCTAACCAACCGTAAACACGACCAGGACACTACGCCTCGAATGCGCGCGGCTCTCCTCAGCACATTCCAACGAATGTCCGCTACTCCTAAGGCTGCGGGATGGGCCGTGGTCTAACGGGTGAACAATTCAAATGCTTGCAAATCGCCGGAGAAGCGAACGTCGGGGCTGCACTCGGCTCGCCAAGATTCACTTTGGCTCGGGCTCGCTGCCGAGGGATTGCACGATCACGGATATTTCGGATGGCGGCGTGAAAGTGGTGGCCGAGTTTCTGGAGGTGCCGCCGCAATTCACCATCATCTTCGCGCCCGACTATTCCCGCCAGTGCCGCCTGCGCTGGCGCATCGGCTGCGAGTTCGGCGCTGAATTCACTGACTAGGCGAGCATGATCCGGAAAAGTGTGAAGCGGTTTTCCGAAAAGATCATGCTCAAACAATAGACAGAAGCGCGCTTCCTTAACGGGACTTTAGCGTTAATCGGTAAGCATCTCTGATCAGTCGCCGAGTGATCAGAGTATGTCCAAGCGTTTGTCCGTTGCCTCTCCTCCGGCGAGATTTCTGTTTTCCGCGCTTCTGATCCTGGCCCTCGGCGGCTGTCAGACCACAGGCATCGAGGACATCACCGGCGCCCTCGGCGGAAAGTCGGAAACGGCCGGCAGGCTCGACGCCAAGCCGGACGTGAAGCCGGACATGGACGCGCTGCGTGAGCGCTATCGCGCCAAGCCTGGCGATCCCAACGTCGCACTCGAATACGGCAAGGCGCTGCGCCAGACCGGCCAGCGCGCGCAGGCGCTTGCGGTGCTGGAGCAGGCCGTGCTCGCACATTCCACCAACAAGGCGGTGCTCGCCGGCTATGGCCGCGCGCTCGCCGACAGCGGCAATTTCCAGCAGGCGTTCGACGTCCTCGGTCGCGCGCATTCGCCTGAAGATCCAGACTGGCGCATCCTGTCGGCGCAGGGCGCCGCGCTCGATCAACTCGGGCGCAGCGAGGAGGCGCAGCAATATTACGCCACCGCCTTGAAGATCGTGCCCGAAGAGCCGTCGGTGCTGTCCAATCTCGGACTGTCCTACATGCTCCAGAACAATCTGCCGCGGGCCGAGGAAACGCTGCGCCGCGCGAATTCGCGCAACCCCGCCGATTCCCGCGTGCGCGCCAACCTCGCGCTGGTGGTAGGGCTGGAAGGAAAGCAGGCCGAAGCCGAAGCCATCGTGAAGGCCGATCTGCCGCCGGATCAGGCGGCGGAAAAGGTCACAGCGCTGCGGCAGTTGCTGGCGAAGAAGCAGCAGCGGGCGGACAAGTAACCCGCCGACTGCCTGGTCTTGCCGCGTTTGCTTGACGCGAACCGGTATCCACTTCGCGCGAAAGCGCGCTTGCGCTTACGACGCCTTGCGATGCGGGGCCGACCCGCGCCCCGACCTGCCCTTCAGCTTCTTCAGGAGCGGTCCGAGCAGCGAGCGCTTCGGCTTCTTCACCTCGCCGCGCCCGGCGAGGCGGTTCGCCATGTTCTGGAACAGCTCTGTGGTGCGGTGGCTTTTGGAGACCTCCGCAATCATCTGGCCGTTGTTGGCCGCGGTCGAGAACAGCTTGGAATCGAACGGGATCACCGCGATCGGCTGGCTCTCCATGGTCTTGGCGAATGCCTTGACCTCGATCTCCGCCCGCTTCGGCATGCCGACCTGGTTGATGCAGTAGAGCGGCGGCCGGTCGTTCGGCCGCGCCGCCTTCAACACGTTCAGCATGTTCTTGGTGTTGCGCAGGTTCGCAAGATCGGGCTCGGCCACGATCACGATGTCGTCCGCGTTGACCAGCGCACGCCGCGTCCAGCCCGACCATTGATGGGGAACGTCGAGCACGATGCAGGGCGTGGTCATGCGCAGCGTGTCGAACACCGCGTCGAAGGCCTCCGCGCCGAAATCGTAGACGCGGTCGAGCGTTACGGGCGCGGCGAGCAGGCTGAGCCGCTCGGTGCATTTGGCGAGCAGGCGCTCCATCAGCGCCGTGTCCGGCCGGTCCTGCGACAGCACCGCGTTGGCGATGCCCTGCATCGGGTCCTGGTTGTAGTCGAGACCCGCGGTGCCGAAGGCAAGGTCGAGATCGATCACGACGGAGTCGAGCGCGAGGTCGCGGGCGATGGTCCAGGCCACATTGTGCGCGACGGTGGAGGCGCCGACGCCACCCTTGGCGCCGACCACCGCGATGACGCGGCCGGTGATGATGGTTTCGGACGCCGAGAACAGGCTGCAGATCGAGCGGACGACGTCGAGCGTTTCGACCGGTCCCACCACATAGTCGTTGACGCCGCGGCGGACCAGCTCGCGATAGGGCGCGGTGTCGTTGGGATTGCCGATCACGACCACACGGGTGCCGGGATCGCAGACGCCGGCGAGGTCGTCGAGCCCTTCGAGGATGTCACGCGTGCCGTCGGATTCGATCACGATGACGTTCGGCGTCGGCATCGTTTCATAGACTTCGATGGCCGCGGCGAGGCCACCGTCCTTGGCGGTGAGATGTGCCTTGGCAAGACGGCGATCCTGCCCGGCCGCGGTCATCGCGGCGAGCGTCTGCGCGGTCTCGCAAAAGGCCTGCACGGAGATGCGAGGAACCGGCGCAATGTGTTCCTCGGGATGCTGCGGATCGTCCGCTTCTTCGTCGTGGACGCTTGTCATCTGCCTGTGTCGCTGAGTTTGGCCTTGTCGGCCTCTGGATTGGCGGTCGCGATCGGCGTGCCCTTGCGATAGCGCTCGAAGGCGATGTCGCGCCGTGCGGTATAGACCGGCGTCTCGGACCGCGGCTGCTCGAGGTCGGCCGGATTGTCGATCATCGCCGCGAGATTGCGCTGTGTGGCGCAGCCCAGATTGAAGTAGGGCCGGTTCTCGTTGTAGCCGGGATCGAGGATGCTGGGGCCAACGTCTTCGGGCCACAGCCCGCAGGGGCCGGCGACCGCGGCGATCCGGGAATAGCTCAGGCGGATGGTGGGCAGCAGTCCGGGATCCTCGGGCCGATAAGGATGCTGGACGATCGCACGCGCGGGTACGCCGCCGGATGCGAGCACGGAGCGAATTTCGTGATAGGTCGCTGCCGCCGCGCGCGAATTCGCGGCGTCGACGGGGACGTCGACGACAACCGAGCCCGTGCCTTCGCGGCCCCAGTCCCGGGCAACGCCGGAGACGTCCGAGCGCTGTGCGGCCGAGAGGCCGCCGCGAGCCTTGCCGACGAAGATCACGATCGACTTCTTGGCTTCCTGCACCGCGATCGGGTGACGCTGGCGATAGTCGGTCGGCACCGTCTGGGTGACGGTCTCGCCGGTGGTGTTGCAGGCGCCCAGCATGACGGAGAGTCCCGTCAGTGCCAGCGCGACGCTCAATTTGCGACGTCGATCGGCCATGGTTTTCGTCATCGCTTCATCCCCTCTTGCCCGTCCCTCGCCTCGTTCCCCAAGCCGTCCGTTCGTCATCAGTCGATGATGAAACCGAAATCGTCGGGCGTGCCCGCCATCGGATCGACGCGGCGCGCGATGCCATAGAGGCGGTTCATGCGGCCGAGCAGCGCCGTCTGGGCGTCAGACGCCGGCGCGAAGCCGTCGTCGGGCCGCGACAATTCCTTCTGGGCCACCGCGCGCACCACATAGGGCGTCACGATCACCATCAGCTCGGTCTCGTTGTTGACGAAGTCCTGGCTGCGGAACAGCGCGCCGAGGATCGGCACCTGGTCGACGCCGGGCAGGCCGTTGATCGCCTGTTTGGTCTGCTGCTGGATCAGGCCGGCCATCGCCATCGAGCCGCCCGAGGGAATTTCCAGCGTCGTTTCGGCGCGGCGGGTCTGGATCGAGGGGATGGTGATCGAGTTGGTCGAGGAGGAGGACAGCGCCTGGGTGACCGTGATGGCGCTCTGGCTCGACAGCTCGGACACCTCAGTCATCACGCGCAGGCTGATTCGGCCCTCGCTGAGCACGACCGGGGTGAAGTTCAGGGAGATGCCGAACTTCTTGTAGGTGATCTGGGTGGTACAGACGTGGGTGACCGGATCGCAGGCATAGCCCGACGGAATCGGGAATTCGCCGCCGGCGATGAAGGTGGCGGATTCGCCGGAGATCGCGGTCAGGCTCGGCTCGGCGAGCGTGCGCATGACACCGGCGCTTTCCATCGCCCGCATCGTGGCGCTGACGGTCGCGACGCCCTTGGTGAGACCGGCTACGCCTAATCCGTTGTTGCTGACGATCGGTCCGCCGCTGACCGAGAACGGGTTGGAATTGTTGAAGTTGACGACCGCGGTGCCGGCGTTCAGGCTGGCGCTGAGATCGACGCCCAGCTGCTTGACGATATCGCGGCGCACTTCGCCGACGACGACCTTGAGCATCACCTGGTCGCGGCCGCGCACGACGATGTTGTTGACGACCTTCTCAGAGTTGCCGACCAGCTTCGCGGCGACGTCGCCGGCCTGCTGGGCCTCGACCGGGCTCGACACCGAGCCGGTCAGCATCACGCTGTCGCCGACGCCTTCGATCTGCACGCCCGGCAGCGACTGACGCAGCGCCGCACGCATGCCGTTGAGGTCGCGCTTCACCGCGATGTCATAGGCGGCGACCTGCTGGCCGTCGGCGCCGAAGAACACGACGTTGGTCTGGCCGACCTGTGCGCCGATGATATAGGCGCGTTGGGCCGAGCGGATCACCGCATTGGCGATCTTGGGGTCGGCCACCAGCACGTCCTTGACCTCGCGCGGCAGGTCGATGACGGCGGATTTGCCGACGCCGAGCGACAGGAAGCGCGTCCTCGCCGGCGCGATCGTCGCGACCGATGCTACATCGAGATCCGGTGCCTGCATCGGCGCCTGGTCGCCGACCGGCGCATCTGCGGCGCTGACGATATCGGGGGCTGCGAAGAGCCCCAGGATCAGCATCGTCCCCGTCCAGAACGAGCGCGCACGATTCCCCCGAATGCGCATGCCGGTCCGATCATCCCCGTAGTTCATCATGTCCCCATCACTTCTGTGACGTCAGTTGCCGCGCCTGCACGCCGTAGCGAATGACGTTGATCCCGCCGGGACGCTTGATCGCCTGGTCCTCGGGCGTGCCGTCGACCGAGTTGGCATCGACGATGCTGCGCAGCGCGAGCGACAGCGTGCCGCTCTGACGCGCGGCCGATAGCGTGGCGACCTGGTCGGGCCTGAGCTCGAGCGTGACGGTCTTGCCGACGACGGCGTTCTGGCCGTCCTTTTCTTTCGGCGCCTGGTCGATCGCGAGCACGCGGATATTGGTCAGGATGACCTCGGACAGGACGAGGTCGTTACCGCCGGTCGGGCCGTTGCTGTTGTTCGCGCCGTCGGGATTCTT
The DNA here is from genome assembly GCF_023074185.1 of Bradyrhizobium sp. 132. Taxonomy (GTDB): domain Bacteria; phylum Pseudomonadota; class Alphaproteobacteria; order Rhizobiales; family Xanthobacteraceae; genus Bradyrhizobium. Next base: position 143,100 of record NZ_JADPKY010000170.1, read on the forward strand.
CAGGCGGCGGGTCAGCACGACGTCGACGCGGTCATTCGGCAGGATGAAGCCGCCGGCGCCGGTCTCGGCTGAGAGTTCGGTGGAGACGGCGCGCATGCCCGACGGCAGGATCGCGGCCATGAAGCCGGAGCCCTCGGCCTTGACCAGCTTCTGCTCGCGGATCGGCTCGCCTTGCATCAACGGCACGCGCGCGATCGAACCTGCGATCTGGGTCTGCGCCTCGGGCCTGTTGTCGCGGCGGATGAAGGCGCTGCTCGCGGTCACCGCCGGCCAGACCTGCCATTGCAGGTCATCGGGCTTCACGGCCTGGCCGAGCTGGATGTCGTTCTTGGCGACCAGGACCTCGACCGTCGGCAGCTTCTCGGCGACGGGGAGAGCGGGCGCGGGCCTGTTCTCATAGCCGCTCGCCAGATACGCAGCGACGCCGCCGGCGCCCAGCGCGATGACGAGAACGACAATGCGTGCGGTGTTCATACGCCTCTACTCTTACGCGGGGCACTCGAACCGCACCTGGCGGGTTCCCCGACGTCGATGAGTAGGCAGTAAAAGTATAAGGGGTGTTGCGAGGCCGAATGTGAGCGCGGGCGGCGCTGCGGTCTTTCGGCAGATGGTGAACGTCGCGTTAGTCGGTCGGCCACCGGCTCCGTAGTTTCACGCAGCGGCCCACGCGTTCGAATGATGCGCGCGGCGTCATGGTGAATGGGTGGTTAGTGATGTGCGCGCGGAGCAGCGTGCGCGGTGCGTAGCCCGGATTTTTCTTCACTCCGGGCTACGCACCGGTGCCTACTTCGCCCGCTTCTGCTCGATGACGTCCCAGAGTTTTGTCGCAACGTCAGGGCCGCCGAGATTTGCAATCGCGCGAATGCCGGTTGGCGATGTCACGTTGATCTCGGTGAGGTTGCCGTTGATGACGTCGATGCCGACGAACAACAGCCCGCGCTCGCGTAGCGCCGGGCCGACGGTGGCGCAGATCTCGCGCTCGCGCGGCGTGAGCTCGGTCTCCTGCGCTGCGCCGCCGCGCACCATGTTGGAGCGGAGGTCGTCTGCGGCCGGGACGCGGTTCACCGCGCCGGCGAACTCGCCGTTGATCAGGATGATGCGCTTGTCGCCGTGCTTCACCTCGGGGATGAACTGCTGGATCACCCAGGGCTCCCTGAAGGTCACCGAGAACATGTCGAACAGCGACCCGAAATTCATGTCCTGGGGCATCACGCGGAATACCGCCGCGCCGCCGTGGCCGTGCAGCGGCTTCATGACGACGGCGCCGTTCTTGTCGCGAAAAGCGTTGATCTCGTCCAGGTCGCGCGAGATCAGCGTCGGCGGCATCAGCTGCGGAAAGTTCATCACGAGCAGCTTTTCTGGCGCATTGCGCACCGAGGCGGGATCGTTGACGACGAGTGTCTTCGGATGGATGCGTTCGAGAAGGTGGGTCGAGGTGATGTAGGCGAGGTCGAACGGCGGGTCCTGGCGCAGCAGCACCACGTCAAAGCCGTTGAGCGCCTCGCGCCGGGGCTCGCCCAGGGTGAAGTGATTGCCGGGCTCGTCGCGCACGGTGAGCAGCTGGACGGGAGCGACGATCTCCTCGCCGACCATCGAGAGCTTGTCGGGCGTGTAATAGGACAGGCCGTGGCCGCGCTTCTGCGCCTCCAGCAGCAGCGCAAAGGTGGAATCGCCCTTGATGTTGATGCGGGCGATGGGATCCATCTGGACGGCGACGTTCAGTTTCATGTTCTGCCTTTCAGGTCGAGGCGTCGAATGCCGCCAACACATGGCGTGGAAGTGACCGCGGCGCAATCAGCATGGCGTCGAATCGCATTTCAAATTCCGCATGCTCGGGATGCGCGACGAGCCAGCCTTGCGCGGCATTGATGATGCGCTGCTGCTGGCGCGGCGTCACGGCGAAGGCGGCGTCGTCCAGCGTCGCGCGCGCCTTGACCTCGACGAAGGCGATCAAATCGCGGCGGCGCGCCACGATGTCGATCTCGCCATGCGGTGTGCGGTAGCGTTTGGCGAGGATGCGGTAGCCCTTGGCCATGAGATAGGCTGCGGCACGGCTTTCCGCGGAGATGCCGGTGCGGAACGCGGCGACGCGCTCGGGCGAGGCGACCTTCGGTTCCGCCGGGACCTCATTCTTCGCCATCGCCGCCCCGCAGGTCTTTGGCAAGCGCGAGCGCGCGGGCATAAACCTCGCGGCGCGGCCGGCCCGAGAGCGCGACCGCGTGCGCCACCGCATCCTTGACGCTGTACGCGGCAAGCTGCTCGCGCAGGACGTCGTCGAGCGCATCCGATGTCAGCATCTCGGCATCCGGCGCAGGCGGAGCGATCACCAGCACGAATTCGCCGCGCGTCTCCAGCGTGTCGGCGTCGTGCGCCAGCTCCTGCAGCGTCGCGCGCGAAATCTCCTCGTGCAGTTTGGTCAGCTCGCGGCAGATCGCGGCTTCGCGGGTCCCCATGATCTCGGCGAGCTCCGCGAGCGTATCCTGCACGCGGTTGCCGGAGTCGAACATCACCAGCGTCGCATCGATGCGCGCGAGTTCGGCCAGGCGCGATCGTCGCGCGGCCGATTTCGACGGCAAGAAGCCCTCGAAGAAGAAGCGGTCGGTCGGCAGCGCGGCGACCGACAGCGCCGCCAGCACCGAGGACGGGCCGGGCAGCGCGTAGACCGCGTGGCCGGCGGCGCAGACCTCCCGCACCAGCTTGAAGCCGGGATCCGAGATCAGCGGCGTGCCGGCGTCCGACACCAGCGCGATGGAGCCGCCCTGCCCCAGCGCCTCCAGGATTCTTGGACGGGCCGCTTCGGCGTTGTGCTCGTGATATTGCTTGAGCTGCGCCGCAATGGCGTAGCGCTCGGTCAGACGCCGCGTGATGCGGGTGTCCTCGCAGGCGATGACATCGACCCCGGCGAGGGTCTGCAGCGCCCGCAGCGTGATGTCGCCGAGATTGCCGATGGGGGTCGCAACCAAATGCAGGCCCGGCGCGGCCTTCGGCGCAGCAAGACGATGGGCGTCGATGGAGAAACCGCGCGAGGCGGGATCCGCAGTCTCAGGTGTATTTATCGGGGATGGCTTTGCGCGCATAATGAATCGAACTTAGGCATGATCCCCGGGGCTGGGAACCAGTCCTCGGAAAAAGATCGCTTGGGTGAGGGGCGAGGAAGGACTGGAATGTGATCCATCCGGCATCACATTCCAGAGGGAATGAAGCGTCAGCGCCATATTCACGGCGGAAACGCCGCCTTGATGCTGGGTGGCGGTGGTGGACAGCTAGCCAGGACTTTAAGGTTGAGCCGCGTTAAGCGGTCATTATCCTTTTGTTTGAGTTAACTATTTGCCGACAATATGCCTGAATCCACGGCTTGTGTCGTGGAAACAATGTCGTGACCGGCTGGCGACGGTCGGTCAGAAGAGAAGCTGCTATGACGGGCCCGCGTGATCCCAGATCTTCCTTTTCGGAGGAGTCTCCCGTTCAGGGGCCCCTGATATCAGGGGCGACCCGGCGGAGCGCGCTCGGCCTGTTGCTCGGCACGCCGCTGCTGTCGGCCTGCGCCGGCGTCCAGCAGAGCCTGAGCCAGTTCTCCAGTCCGTTCAGCAGTTCCTCCCCGCCTCCTGCCCAGCCGGCAGGCCCGCCGCAACAGGCAACGACCGCCGGCACCGGCGGGGTGAAGGTCGCCGTGATCCTGCCGCTCTCGGCGGCCGGCAATGCGGGTCTTGCCGCGCAGTCGATGCGCAACGCCGCCGAGATGGCGCTGGCCGAGTTCCAGAATCCCAACATCCAGCTCCTGATCAAGGACGACAATGGCAGCCCGCAGGGCGCGCAGGCGAGCGCGCAGCAGGCGGTCGACGAGGGCGCCGAGATCATCCTGGGACCGCTGTTCGCGCAGTCCGTGCCTGCGGTGGCCCAGATCGCGCGCACGCGCGGCATCTCGGTGATCGCGTTCTCGACCGACTCCAGCATCGCCGGCCGCGGCGTTTATCTGCTGAGTTTCCTGCCGGAATCCGACGTCAACCGCATCGTCGAATATTCTGCCGGCATCGGAAAGCGCGCCGTCGCCGTACTCGTGCCAGACAATGCCTATGGCAATGTGGTCGAGGCCGCGGTGAAGGCGGCAGTGCCGCGCCGCGGCGGGCGCATCGTCGCGTTCGAGAAATACGGCGCCGATCGCGCGACGCCGGCCCGGACCGTGGCGCAGCAACTCGGCAGCGCCGATGCGTTGTTCATCGCCGATGACGGCGACGCCGTCGTCGCAGTCGCCGATGCGATGACCGCGGCGGGTGCAAATCTGCGCAATATCCAGCTGCTCGGCACCGGCCTGTGGGACGGTCCGCGCGTCTATGCCAGCCCAAGCTTGCAAGGCGGCCTCTACGCCGCGCCGGACCCGGCCGGCTTCCGCGCCTTCTCTGGCCGCTATCGCACCAAATACGGCGCCGAGCCGGTGCGTACCGCAACGCTCGCCTATGACGCGGTCGCCCTCGTCGCCGCGCTGGCGCGCACGCAAGGCACGACGCGCTTCTCGTCGGACGTGCTCACCAATCCCTCCGGCTTTGCCGGCATCGACGGCCTGTTCCGCTTCCGCGCCGATGGGACGAACGAGCGCGGGCTTGCGGTGATGAAGGTGACGACCGGCGGCGGCGTGGCCGTCGCGGGCTCGCCGAAGAGTTTTGGGGCGTAACGTACCAGGTTTGCGTGCGGTATTTTTGAACCGCGTGACAGGCCGGCGCGTTAGTTTTGTCCCCGTTGTTTGAGGACTGTGTGTCCTCATGCGTCTTGTAGGAGGAATCCTACTGTGCGTAGTGTGTACGTGATTTCAGTCAGGCTGAAGCCCGTGATTCGAGCCCCTGCTGAAAACACAAAGACCGCCCGGGGTGGAAACCGGACGGCCTTTGATCAGATGGTCCCCTAGGTCAGGGATCGCCAGTGGGGAGAGCCGGGTCGACTTGGCGGAAGACCGGCTCCCCTGCACGTTGTGAATCGGATGGATCCGAATCGCAGGGTCAATGGTGGGGCGTCGCTGTTCCGGAGTCCACGCTAATGGCAAGGATTCCTGTGTCCGTCCCGCTTTTCCCCAAGGGGAGGCCGTACCTTGACGGATAAGAAGCAGGGAATCAGGACAATCCGTCTCGGGACGAGGTCTTGAAGCGGATCCTCAAGATGGAGCCGAAGCCGCACAAGCCACCGCGCGACATAACCCCAACCGAAGGCCTAACCGACCATACTTCCGCGCACGCTGGACGAAGTTGGTAGGTTAGCCGAGGCGTAATCCACCTTACGAGAACTCACTACGCCGCCAGATCCGCAACCACCGCGTCCAGCACCGGGAATCCGCTGCTGGTGACGCGCAGACGCCCCGTTGCATCCACCGTGATCGCGCCTTCTTCGCGCAGCAGCGAGATGCGCTTGGGATCGAGCGAGCGGCCGGAGAGAGCCCTGTAGCGCTCGGGGTCGATGCCTTCTGCAAGGCGCAATCCCATCAGCAGGAATTCGTCGGAGCGCTCTTCGCTGTTGAGGAGATCGTCGGTGACAATGCCGTGGCCGTTGGTCTCGACCCGCATCAGCCAGGCTTCGGGGCGCTTCTCGGTGGCGGTGGCGTGCCTGATACCGTCGATGTCGAGCCGGCCATGAGCGCCGGGGCCGACGCCGGCATATTCCTCGCCGCGCCAGTAGACCAGATTGTGCCGGCACTCGGCGCCCGGCCGCGCATGATTTGAGATCTCGTAGGCGGGCAGGCCGAGCTTGTCGCAGGTCTCCTGCGTGACGTCGTAGAGCGCGCGTGCGATCGCTTCATCCGGCGTCTTCAGCTTGCCGGCCTGATGCAGGCCAAAGAACGGCGTGCCTTCTTCGATCGTCAATTGATAGAGCGACAGGTGCTCGGCCGCTTCATCGATCGCGAGACGCAGTTCGTCGGCCCACATCGCCGGCGTCTGGTCGGGACGGGCGTAGATCAGGTCGAACGAATAACGATCGAACGAGCGGCGCGCGATGGCGACGGCATCGAGTGCCTCGCGCGCGCTGTGCATGCGGCCGAGCGATTTAAGCGAGGCATCGTCGAGCGCCTGCACGCCGAGCGAGACGCGGTTGACGCCGGCGGCACGATAACCGGCAAAGCGCGTGGCTTCGACGCTGGTCGGGTTTGCCTCCAGCGTGACTTCGACGTCTTTCGCCACAGCCCAGTGCTTGCCGATGGCGTCGAGCACAGCGCCGACGGTCGCAGGCTGCATCAGCGATGGCGTGCCGCCGCCGAGAAAGATCGAGGTGACTTCGCGACCGGGCGAACGTTGCGCGGTCGTTTCGATCTCGCGGGCGAATGCTGCCGCAAAACGCGCTTCGTCGATCGCAACGTGGCGGACATGGCTGTTGAAGTCGCAATAGGGGCACTTGGACAGGCAGAACGGCCAGTGCACGTAGACGCCGAAGGCTTCCTTAGCGCGGTTCAAGGCAGATCTCCGCCAGTTTCACGAAGGCGCGGGCACGATGCGACAGACCAAGACCGAGCGGCGGCAGGCCGTGCTTCTCGATGCTCTCCATCTCGCCGAAGGTGCGGCCGTGGCCGTCGGGCAAGAACATCGGGTCGTAGCCGAAGCCAGCGGTGCCGCGCGGCGGCCACACCAGCGTGCCGTCGACCCGCGCCTCGACCTCTTCGAGATGATCGTCGGGCCATGCGACGCAGAGCGCGGAAACGAAGTGCGCCTTGCGCTTGTCGGGCGTGGTCGCGCCGCGCTCCTGCAACAGCCGTTCGATCTGCGCCATCGCCGCGGCAAAATCCTTGCTCGGACCGGCCCAGCGCGCTGAGTAGATGCCCGGCGCGCCATCGAGCGCGTCGACCACGATGCCGGAATCATCGGCGAAAGACGGAAGCTTCGTCGCTTGGGCTGCCGCGATCGCCTTGATCGCGGCATTGCTGCGGAAATCGTTGCCGGTTTCTTCCGGCTCAGGGAGGCCGAGCTCGCCGGCCGACACCGCCTCGATGCCGTAAGGCGCGAGCAGCTCCTTCATCTCGGCGAGCTTGCCGGGATTCTGGGTCGCGATGACGAGCTTTCCGGTGATTCGGCGATGCATCGGCTTATTGACTACGCTACCGCTAGTTTCTGCAAGTCCACGAGACGCGCGACGCCCTTGCGCGCCAGCGCCATCAGCGCCAGCAACTCGGCTTCCGTGAACGGCTCGCGTTCCGCAGTGCCCTGGACTTCGATGATGCGGCCATCGCCCGTCATGACGAAATTGGCGTCGGTGTCGGCTTCCGAATCCTCGGCATAGTCGAGGTCGAGCACGGGCGTGCCTTTGTAGATGCCGCAGGAGATCGCGGCGACGTTGTCGCGCAACACGTTGGCCTTGACCATGTTGCGCGCCTTCATCCAGTTGACGCAATCGGCAAGCGCGACCCAGGCACCGGTGATCGAGGCCGTGCGGGTGCCGCCATCGGCCTGGAGCACGTCGCAATCGACCGTGATCTGGCGCTCACCCAGCGCTTCGAGATTGATGATGGTGCGAAGCGCACGGCCGATCAGGCGCTGAATTTCCACGGTGCGGCCGCTCTGCTTTCCAGCGGAGGCCTCGCGGCGGGTGCGTTCCGAGGTCGCGCGCGGCAGCATGCCGTATTCGGCGGTGACCCAGCCGCGGCCCTGGCCCTTCAGCCATGGTGGCAGACGGTCTTCCAGCGTGGCGGTGACCAGCACATGGGTGTCGCCGAATTTTACCAGGCACGAGCCTTCCGCATATTTGACCACGCCGCGCTCCAGCGTCACGGGGCGCAATTCGTCGGGCGCACGGCGGCTTGGCCGCATGGGAAATCCTCCAAAACTCTCGAAAAAGGGCTGTTCGCGGTGCTTGTAGGTGGGGCGAGGGTGGGCGGCAAGGGGGAAGATCGAGACCTTATTCACCCCCGATTTTCGATCCGCTTCACCCCCGATTTTCGATCCGCGAACGCCACGCTTGTCAGAAGCGCCCGGGATAGACAAATTACGTGCATCCGAGAGGAGTTACCGTCTGTGGCCCATCACGATCCGATCCATCTGATCGCGCCGCGCGCGGGTCTCGCCCAGCTCAACGAGCGTTCCCGCGACATCTTTCGTCAAATTGTCGAAAGCTATCTCGCGACCGGGGAGCCGGTGGGCTCGCGCAATATTTCGCGCCTGATCGCCATGCCGCTGTCGCCGGCCTCGGTCCGCAACGTCATGGCCGATCTGGAACAGCTCGGCCTGATCTATGCCCCGCATACCTCCGCCGGCCGGCTGCCGACGGAACTCGGCCTGCGCTTCTTCGTCGATGCCCTGATGCAGGTCGGCGACCTCACCGAGGCCGAGCGGCAGGCGATCCAGAGCCAGCTCACCTCCGTCGGGCAGGCGCAATCAGTCGAGGCCGCGCTGGAGGAGGCGCTGACGCGGCTCTCCGGCCTCACGCGCGCCGCCGCGGTGGTGCTGACGCCAAAATCCAATGCGCGGCTCAAACACATCGAATTCGTCCGCCTGGAACCGGAGAAGGCGCTGGTGATCCTGGTCGGCGAGGATGGCCAGGTTGAAAACCGCGTGCTGGTGCTGCCGCTCGGGGTTCCCTCCTCGGCACTCACCGAGGCCGGCAATTTCCTCAACGCGCGGATCCGCGGCCGGACCCTGGCCGAGGCGCGGCTCGAGCTCGAGACCGCACTCGGAGAGGCCCGCGCCGAGCTCGATCAGCTCACGCAAAAGGTGATTTCCGCCGGTATCGCCAGCTGGTCCGGCGGCGAGAGCGAGGACCGCCAGCTCATCGTCCGCGGCCACGCCAATTTGCTCGAAGATTTGCATGCGCTGGAGGATCTGGAGCGCGTTCGCCTGCTGTTCGACGATCTCGAAACCAAGCGCGGCGTGATCGACCTGCTCGGCCGGGCCGAGACCGCGGAAGGCGTGCGGATCTTCATCGGCAGTGAGAACAAGCTGTTCTCGCTGTCGGGCTCTTCCACCATCATCTCGCCCTATCGGGATGCCGCCGGCCATATTGTCGGCGTTCTGGGCGTAATCGGGCCGACACGGCTGAATTATGCCCGTGTGATCCCGACCGTGGACTACGCCGCCCGCATCGTCAGCCGCCTCCTGGGGGGCTGACCGGCGCCTGGGCCGATCACGGGCGCTTGATTTTCGCCGCCCGAAGCACGATATCCGGGCGAGAAAATCCCTGAGACGTTTGAGAAGAGAGCCGATGACCGATCGAGACCGGCAACCCGAAGACGCGGCCGCTGCGACGCCCGAGCCCGTGGTGTCAAAACCCTACATCATGCCGGACGATCCCGAGCCCGGCTCGGTCGAGCTTTTGCAGAAGGAAGCCGCCGAGGCGCGCGACCGCATGCTGCGGACGCTGGCCGAGATGGAAAATTTGCGCAAGCGCACCGCCAAGGAGGTCGCTGACTCCAAGCTCTACGGCGTCACCGGCTTTGCCCGTGACGTGCTCGATATCGCCGACAACCTCCAGCGCGCGCTCGATGCCGTTCCGGCCGATGCCCGTGCGGCGGCCGATCCCGGCCTGGCTTCGCTGATCGAGGGCGTCGAGCTGACCGAGCGCTCGCTGCTCAACGCGCTGGAAAAACACGGCGTGAAGAAGTTCGACCCCTCGGGGCAGAAGTTCGACCCGAACTTCCAGCAGGCGATGTTTGAGGTTCCCGATGCGTCGGTGCCCGCGGGCACCGTCGTGCAGGTGATGCAGGCCGGCTATACCATCGGCGAGCGCGTGCTGCGCCCCGCTTTGGTCGGTGTCGCCAAGGGCGGCGCGAAGGCCGCGCCCGCCGCCAACAGCAACGAGCCGGTGTAGCTCTCAATCCCCATGGTTGAGGAGACGCGCGCGGAGAAGCGCGCTCCTCGGGATGAGGGTCTTGCAGCTCCTAGCGTCGCCTACGCGCTCGCCGCGATATCCGCAGACTGAATCCGCTTCACGCCGGCCTTGGCCATGTCGGCCCAGGCTTTTGCGAGCGAACCCTGATTGTCGATGCCGCGGCAGGCGTCTTCCACCACATAGACCTCGAAGCCCGCCTTGCGGGCGTCGAGCGCGGTCCAGGCGACGCAGAAATCCGTCGCCAGCCCCGCGACGAAGAGGCGCTTGATCTTGCGCGCTTTCAGATAGCCGGCAAGGCCGGTCGAGGTCTTGCCGTCGGCTTCGAGGAAGGCCGAATAGCTGTCGACGTCCTTGTGAAAACCCTTGCGGATGATGAGTTCGGCGTGCGGGATCGCAAGGTCCTTCGATAGCGCGGCGCCATCGGTGCCCTGCACGCAATGGTCCGGCCACAGCACCTGCTTGCCGTAGGGAAGATCGACAGTCTCGAACGGCTTCTTGCCGGAGTGTGCCGACGCAAACGAAACATGGCCTTGCGTGTGCCAGTCCTGTGTCATCACCACGTTCGAAAACGCTTTGGCCATCTTGTTGATGACCGGCACCACCTGCTCGCCTTCCTTTACGGCGAGGCTGCCGCCGGGCAGGAAGCAGTTCTGCACGTCGATCACGAGCAGCGCGGATGCATCGTCCGGCTTGATCGATGCCGCTGCTAAGAGCGCGCTTGGCACGAGGGTCGCGAGCGCCGTCGTTGCAAGCGCCGTCAAGATGTGTCGCCGATCCAGCATGGTCCGCCTCCCTCCAGATTGAACGGAGGAGAGCCTAGTTCCGCTCGTGTACGAACAGAAGCCCGAAAATGCAGCCGGATGTGGTCAGCGCATAGGCCTTTCAGCCCTTCGGCTGGATGCCGTCGCGTACCGCGCGGAAGCGGGTGAAGGCGGCCGGCCACTGGTCGCGCGGGGCGCTGGCGATGATGCGCAGCGAAGCGCCAGCGCTGCTGAAGCGGATCCACTGCACCACGGTCACCGCCGTCTTGTCCTTGCCGCTGACACCGTCGATCCGGGTCTCGAAACCCTGCTGGCCGTTGATGCGAAGCGGCTCGGACATGGTGACGCGCGACTCGCGCACGCCAGGAATCTGCAGCGCCGCCTCCTGGGCGAAGCGGGCGCGGTCATCGGCCTGCTGCGGGGTGGCGCCGATCACGCCAAGGATCATGAACGGCTTCGATTCATAGCCTGTGCCCTCGTCGCCGTCGGCCAGGATGATGCTCGAGCCCGGCGCCAGCGTGCGGACGTCCTTGAATTCGGCGAGATCGGTGATCTTGAACGGCATCAGCGCGAGCTGCTCGTCGGCCGAGACCTGCTTGCGGGTGGCGACGCTCGCAAACATCTGCCGCACCGCCTCGTCGGTGTAGATCTTGATCGCATTCTCCGGAATCTGCACCGCGACATAGCCGGAGAAGCCGGCGCCCGGCACGATCATCGAATAGCGCCTCACGGGGGTTTCGCCGGCCTTGCCGCTCTCGGTGGTGAAATAGGCCAGGCCCGCAGGCGTCTCGATCTTATCCTGCTTGACGCCGTTGGTTCCGGCCGGATTGGAATTGAAGGCGCTCACGACCTCGCCATAAGCCGCCGGCGGCAGCTCGGTGATCAGCACCTTGACGTTGCCGTCCTCGCTCTGGAAGCCCGGAAACGTCTTGGCCGTGCTGAGGCCGACCAACGGCACCATGCCGAGGCGCAAGCCAGGCGGGAAAACGGCGTCGGCAGCCAGAGCCGGAAGTGCGGAGGCGACGAGGAGGGCGAGCGCAGCGAGGGGGCGGGTCAGCTTCATGGGCACTCTGATTGGTTCACATTGAGGCCGTTCGATGGTCGGCCACCGGGCCGCTTTGTCGCGCGGCGCAGCCTCGATGGCGGCTCTCCGGCACCCGCCTTTTAGCGGGTTTGCCTCGCCGGTAACAGGGCGCGCGGTTCATGGTGGCGGGGGCTGACTGATATCTGAACCTGTTAATAATTCCTCACCCGCAAGGGCGGTTCAGCCCGGATATGATGCTCCCAAACCCGATGTTTTCACGGCCGAAACTTGCGTTCTCTCCTTGCGGGCCCCTCCCCCCCTCCTATATGAGCGTCAACCATCGCAATATCGCGAATGTTTGATCTTAGGGGGTTTCGGTTCGGGTGCCTTCTGGGCCCAGCCAGCCTGCCGCAAAAACAAGGATATCAGGACCATGGGAAAGGTCATCGGGATCGACCTCGGTACCACGAATTCGTGCGTCGCCGTAATGGATGGCAAGAACGCCAAAGTCATCGAGAATTCCGAAGGCATGCGCACGACGCCTTCGATCGTCGCCGTGACCGACGACGGTGAGCGCCTCGTCGGCCAGCCTGCCAAGCGCCAGGCCGTCACCAATCCCGAGCGCACCTTCTTCGCAGTGAAGCGCCTGATTGGCCGCCGCTACGACGACCCGATGGTCGAGAAGGACAAGAAGCTCGTTCCGTACAAGATCGTGAAGGCTTCCAACGGCGACGCCTGGGTCGAGGCCGACGGCCAGACCTACTCGCCCTCGCAGGTCTCTGCCTTCATCTTGCAGAAGATGAAGGAGACCGCGGAAGCTCATCTCGGCCAGAAGGTCGACCAGGCCGTCATCACCGTTCCCGCCTACTTCAACGACGCCCAGCGCCAGGCGACCAAGGACGCCGGCAAGATCGCGGGCCTTGAAGTGCTGCGCATCATCAACGAGCCGACCGCGGCTGCGCTCGCTTATGGTCTGGACAAGACCAAGGCCGGTACGATCGCCGTGTACGACCTCGGCGGCGGCACGTTCGACGTCTCGATTCTCGAAATCGGCGACGGCGTGTTCGAGGTGAAGTCGACCAACGGCGACACCTTCCTCGGCGGCGAAGACTTCGACATGCGCCTGGTCGGCTATCTCGCTGACGAGTTCCAGAAGGAGCAGGGCATCAACCTGCGCAACGACAAGCTCGCGTTGCAGCGCCTGAAGGAAGCCGCTGAAAAGGCCAAGATCGAGCTGTCGTCGACGACGCAGACCGAGATCAACCTGCCCTTCATCACCGCGGACCAGACCGGCCCGAAGCATCTGACGATGAGGCTCACCCGCGCCAAGTTCGAAGCGCTGGTTGACGACCTCGTCCAGAAGACCGTCGAGCCCTGCCGCAAGGCGCTGAAGGATGCCGGCCTCACCGCCGCCGAGATCGGCGAAGTGGTGCTGGTCGGTGGCATGTCGCGCATGCCGAAGGTCCAGGAAGTCGTGAAGCAGCTGTTCGGCAAGGAGCCGCACAAGGGCGTCAACCCGGATGAAGTCGTGGCGATCGGCGCCGCGATCCAGGCCGGCGTGCTTCAGGGCGACGTCAAGGACGTGCTGCTGCTCGACGTGACCCCGCTGTCGCTGGGCATCGAGACGCTGGGCGGCGTGTTCACCCGTATCATCGACCGCAACACCACGATCCCGACCAAGAAGAGCCAGGTGTTCTCGACCGCCGAGGACAGCCAGAACGCGGTTACGATACGCGTCTTCCAGGGCGAGCGTGAAATGGCGGCCGACAACAAGATGCTCGGCCAGTTCGACCTGATGGGCATTCCGCCGGCCCCGCGCGGCATGCCGCAGATCGAAGTGACCTTCGATATCGACGCCAACGGCATCGTCAACGTGTCGGCCAAGGACAAGGCGACTTCCAAGGAGCAGCAGATTCGCATCCAGGCTTCCGGCGGTCTGTCGGAAGCCGACATCGAGAAGATGGTCAAGGACGCCGAGGCCAATGCCGAGGCGGACAAGAAGCGCCGCGAGGCCGTCATGGCCAAGAACGATGCGGACGGACTGGTGCATTCGACCGAGAAGGCGCTGGCCGAGCACGGTTCGAAGATCGCCGAGACCGAGCGCCGCTCCATTGAGGATGCCGTCAGCGACCTCAAGGAAGCGCTGAAGGGCGACGATGCCGAAGCGATCAAGGCCAAGACCCAAACGCTGGCCCAGGCTTCGATGAAGCTCGGCGAGGCCATTTACACGCAGCAGGCCGAGGCCGACGCCAAGAAGGATGCGGCCAAGGACGACGTCGTCGACGCGGAATTCACCGAAGTCGACGACGATAAGAACAACAAGAAGTCCGCCTGAACCCCGCGAGGGTGATGATGCGGACGGTTTGGACCCCACACGCGCCAACGGCCTCCTCCCTCGCGGGGGAGGCCATCGTGCCGGGCCGGGCGGGCCAAGATTCTGTTAAAATCGGCCCCGTTACGATCGATCAATTCCCAGCCGCTATGCTGAATGTCGCCATGCTGCCCTCTGCCGTAAGGCGGAGGAGCGCTTATATCGTCGCGTGGCGACGTCGTTTCGCTCCGATTTGAATCGCGATTGGATAGACCGAGCTCATCATGTCCACGTCCACCAAGCGCTGCTACTACGAAACCCTCGAAGTCGAACGCGGTGCCGACGATTCCGTCCTGAAATCGTCGTTCCGCAAGCTGGCGATGAAGTTTCACCCCGACCGCAATCCCGGGGACAACACCAGCGAAGTCAAGTTCAAGGAAATCAACGAGGCCTACGAGGTCCTGAAAGATAAGGACAAGCGCGCAGCCTATGACCGTTACGGTCATGCCGCCTTCGAGCAGGGCGGCGGCGGCGCCGGTTTCGGTGCGGGATTCGCCTCCTCCTTCTCCGACATTTTCGAAGATTTGTTCGGCATGGCCGGACAGCGCGGCGGTGGCCGCGGCGGCCGCGAGCGCGGCGCCGACCTGCGCTACAACATGGAAATCACGCTCGAGGAAGCTTTTGGCGGCAAGACCGCGCAGATCGAGATCCCGGTCTCGGTCACCTGCGAGGCCTGTTCGGGCATCGGCGCCAAGGCCGGCACCAAGCCGAAGACCTGCTCGACCTGCGGCGGCGCCGGACGCGTACGGCAGTCGCAGGGCTTCTTCACGCTGGAGCGGACCTGTCCGGGGTGCCAGGGCCGCGGCCAGATGATCGAGGACGCCTGCCCGTCCTGCTCGGGTCAGGGGCGCGTCACCCACGAGCGGAATCTGTCGGTCAACATTCCTCCGGGCGTTGAGGACGGCACCAGGATCAGGCTCGCCGGCGAGGGCGAGGCCGGGGTCCGCGGCGGCCCGCCCGGCGACCTCTACATCTTCCTGTCGCTGTCCCAGCACCAGTTCTTCCAGCGGGACGGCGCCGATCTGCATTGTCGTGTGCCGATCTCGATGGTGACGGCCGCGCTTGGCGGCGAATTCGAGGTGCCGACCATCGAGAAAGGCAAGACCAAGGTGAAGGTCCCCGCCGGCACCCAGTCTAGCCGCCGATTCCGCATTGCATCAAAAGGCATGCCGGTGCTGCGCTCGCGCCAGATGGGCGACATGTATGTTCAGGTCGTGGTCGAGACTCCGCAAAATCTCACCAAGAAGCAGCAGGAATTGCTGGCCGAATTCGAAAAGCTTTCCTCCGGCAACACCCAGCCGGAATCCGAGGGCTTCTTCACCAAGGTCAAGGACTTCTTCGGTAATCGGGCGAATTGACCCGGCTTGACCGTACCGCCTTCGGCCTATACCTCTTTGTGACCATTTTCTGACACGCCGCGGTCACGCGGTCCCGTCCGGTCCCGACATGCCATTGCCATCGTCCGCGCGTGCGTTGAAGAAGCCCCGTCTCGATGACGAGGTGCGTTTTCTCCGGTCATGGATTGAAAAGCCCCTCCACATGGGCGCGGTGATGCCGTCGGGCAAGCTGCTGGCCCGGACCATGGCCCATTACGTCGACGTCAATTCGGACGCGCCGGTGGTCGAGCTCGGACCCGGCACGGGTGCCATCACCTCGGCCTTGGTCGAGCGCGGCGTCGATCAAAAGCGTCTCGTTCTGGTCGAATACAATCCCGGCTTCTGCGCCCTGCTGCGCGACCGCTATCCGCAGGCCAAGGTGGTGCAGGGCGATGCCTATCGCCTGCGTGACACGCTCTGGAACGTCTTGAGTGCGCCGGCCTCCGCGGTGGTGTCGGGCCTGCCGCTGGTCACAAAACCGATGCTGACGCGGCTGCGGCTTATCCGCGATGCCTTCACGGCGCTGGCGCCCGGTGCGCCCTTCGTGCAGTTCACCTATGCGGTGGTGCCGCCGATTCCGAAATCGCTGCCCGGCGTGTCCACAGAGGCTTCGGAGCGGATCTGGATGAACCTTCCGCCGGCCCGCGTCTGGGTGTATCGCAAGGACTAATTCCGCCGGCATTCCTCTTTGCGTGGCGGGCTCGTTTCGCCGAACGCATGGAAGCGGATGTCCGCACCCAAAATCCTGATCATTCCCGGCTCGCTGCGCACCGGCTCGCACAATGCGAAGCTGGCGGCGGTCGCCGCCTATGAATTCGTCCAGGCCGGTGTCGAGATCACGCGCATCTCGCTCGCCGATTTTCCGTTGCCGATCTATGATGGCGATCTTCAGGCCAAGTCCGGTTTGCCCAGGCACGCGATCAATCTCAAGCGCATGATCGGCGCGCATCATGGCGTGCTGATCGTCTCGCCCGAATACAATGCCTCGGTGCCGCCGCTGCTGAAGAATGCGATCGACTGGGTCAGTCGCGTGCATGAATTGCACGAGGCGCGCGGCGACGTGTTCCGCAATCGCGCCTTCGCGCTCGCCGGTGCCTCGCAGAGCCGGCTCGGTGCCGCGCGCGCGCTGCAGGCGTTGCGGCTGATCCTGACCTCCTGCCACGCCAATGTGATCGCCAACCAGCTCACGCTCGCCTTTGCCGATCAGGCCTATGACGATATGGACAGGCTGAAGCACGAGGGCGATATCGCCGCGTTGAAGGAGCTGGTGCGGCAGTTGATCGATTTTTCCCAACGCATGATGTGAGATGACATGACGCCAGCCGAGATCGCCCCGAAAGACCGCCTGATCGTCGCGCTTGATCTGCCCAGCGTTGAGGCCGCGGAAGCGATGGTCAACCGGCTCGGCGACAGCGTCACCTTCTACAAGATCGGTTATCGGCTCGCTTATGCCGGCGGCTTGCCGCTGGTCGGCAAGCTCGCCGACAAGGGCAAGAAGGTCTTTCTCGATCTCAAGCTGCACGACATCGGCAACACCGTGACGCAGGGCGTCGAAAGCATCACCAGGCTGGGGGCGACCTTCCTCACCGTGCACGCCTATCCGCAGACGATGAAGGGCGCCGTCGAAGGCCGCGGCAGCTCCGACCTGAAGATCCTCGCCGTCACGGTGCTGACCTCCTACAACGAGGACGATCTGCATGCGGCAGGCTTCCGGCTCGGCGTCTCCGAGTTGGTCGAAGCGCGTGCGCATCAGGCGCAGGTGCTCGGCGTCGACGGGCTGGTGTCGTCGCCCGAGGAAGTTGGTAGCCTGCGCAAGATCGTCGGCCACCAGATGAGGCTCGTCACCCCCGGCATCCGTCCGGCGGGCGCGGCGACCGGCGACCAGAAGCGCATCATGACGCCGGGACGCGCGATTGCGGCCGGTGCGGACTATCTCGTCGTCGGACGGCCGGTGCTGGAAGCCACCGATCCCAAGGCGGTCGCAGAAACCATCCAGGCCGAGATCGCGCAGGCGCTCGGAGCATGATCCGGAAAAGTGTGTAGCGGTTTTCCGATCAGATCATGCTCAAATAGAGACCATCAACAATGGAGAAGAACAATGGCAAAGGGCTACTGGATCGGACGCGTCGATGTGAGCAATGACGAGGGCTACAAGCCCTACGCCGTCGCCAACGGTCCGATCTTCAAGAAATGGGGCGGCCGCTTCGCCGTCCGCGGCGGCAAGTTCACCACCGTCGAAGGCGCCAGCCGCACCCGCAACGTCGTGATTGAATTCCCGGACTACGAGACCGCGATCGCCTGTTACAACTCGCCGGAATACCAGGCCAACATCAAGGTGCGCCAGCCGCACTCCATAGCCGACCTCATCATCATCGAGGGCCATGACGGCCCGCAGCCGTCAGACGGTTGAGCGCGATCCCGTCTCGCCCTCCCTTCAGGGAAGGGCTATCGCATATGGCGTCCTGGCGCGGTCTGCGTGCGCGCTTCGTCCTTCGAGACGACCGCTTTGCGGTCTCCTCAGGATGAGGCTAAGCAGCACCGGCCCCCGTGGAATTTGTTGCCACGTATTCCGACCTCATCCTGAGGGCCCGCCGTAGGCGGGCGTCTCGAAGGATGGCCGCAAGCAACTTGCCCTCCATGGGAAGGTAGGGGCGCGCCTGCGCCCGTGATCTCCCCCTTGGTTGCCGGAACTGCATCCCGCCGCTACAACGGCCGTGAGAGGATCACACCATGTCCGACATGCGCTTGATTGTTGCTGGAGCCGGCGGCCGGATGGGCCGGGCGCTGACGCGGGCGATTGCAGAAAGCAAAGGCGCGGTGCTGGCCGGAGCGCTGGAGGCGCCGGGCTCGGAGCTGCTCGGCAAGGATGCCGGCGTGCTCGCAGGCCTGCCCGCCAACGGCATCAAACTCTCCGGCGACCTCTGGGCGTTGTCGAAGGATGCCGACGGCATTCTGGATTTCACCGTGCCCGCGGCGACCCTCGCCAATGTCGCAATCGCCGCCGAGCGCGGCCTCGTCCACGTCGTCGGCACGACGGGTCTTTCCGGCTCCGACAACGCCGTGATCCAGAGCGTCACCAACCGCGCCGTCGTGGTGCAGTCCGGCAATATGAGCCTGGGCGTCAATCTGCTCGCCGCCGTGGTCAAGCGCGTCGCCAAGGCGCTCGACGAGAACTTCGATATCGAGATCGTCGAAACCCACCACCGCATGAAGATCGATGCGCCCTCGGGCACGGCGCTGATGCTGGGCCAGGCCGCTGCAGCCGGCCGCGGCGTCGCGCTCGACGAGCATGCAGACCGGGGCCGCGACGGCATCACCGGTGCGCGCCGGCCCGGCGACATCGGTTTTGCGTCGTTGCGCGGCGGCACCGCAGCCGGCGATCACAGCGTGAGCTTCCTCGGCCCGTTCGAACGTCTGACGCTGTCGCATCACGCCGAGGATCGCATGCTGTTCGCCCACGGCGCGCTGAAGGCGGCGCTCTGGGCACACGGCAAGAAGCCGGGGCACTACTCCATGGCCGACGTGCTCGGCCTGTCTGACATCTGAACGAACGAGAGCATGATCCGGAAAAGTGCGGAGCGGTTTTTCCGATAAGATCATGCTCAAAACAATAACCGGAACGGAAAGCAGTCAATGAGCGAACGTCTTCTCGTGCTGGTGCGGCACGGCCAGAGCGAATGGAATCTGAAGAACCTGTTCACGGGCTGGAAGGATCCCGATCTCACCGAGCTCGGCGTGAAGGAGGCAACCGAAGCCGGCCGCAAGCTGAAGGCGCAGGGCCTCGTGTTCGATGTCGCTTACACCTCGGTGTTGACGCGCGCACAGCACACGCTCGATCTCATTCTCGGCGAGCTCGACCAGAAGGGCCTGCCGACGGCGAAGGACCTCGCGCTGAACGAGCGCGACTATGGCGATCTCTCCGGCCTCAACAAGGACGACGCGCGCAAGAAGTGGGGCGAGGACCAGGTGCTGATCTGGCGCCGCTCCTACGACGTGCCGCCGCCCGGCGGCGAAAGCCTGAAGGACACCCTCGCGCGTGCGCTGCCTTACTACGTGCAGGAGATTCTGCCCGGTGTGCTCAACGGCAAGCGCACTTTGGTTGCCGCTCACGGCAATTCGCTGCGCGCGCTCATCATGGTGCTGGAAAAGCTCTCGCCCGAAGGCATTTTGAAGCGCGAGCTCGCGACGGGTGTGCCGATCATCTATCGGCTCAATGCAGATTCGACCGTGGCGTCCAAGCTGGATCTGGCGGGGTGAGCCAGATTGCGTGAGGTGGGACGAGGTCGGCACCGCACAATCGGTGTCGTCCTGGCGAAAGCCAGGACCCATAGCCACCGGCCGTCATAGTTGCAAAGATTCGTGGTTAGCATTTCGCGCTACAACACCTCCCTGGGGTAATGGGTCCTGGCTTTCGTCAGGACGACGATGTGGAGGCAGTTTGCAAATGATCTACTGCATCCCCAACTGCCCGGCCTCCCAGCCCAGCATCGCCTGCTTGCGGGTGATGCCCCAATGGTAGCCGGTGAGCGTGCCGCTCTTGCCGAGCGCGCGGTGGCAGGGCACGACGAAGGAGACGGGGTTCTTGCCGACCGCAGCACCAACGGCGCGTGAGGCCTTGGGGCTGTTGATGTTGCAGGCGATGTCCGAATAAGACACCGCGCGGCCCATCGGGATTTTCAGCAGCGTCTCCCACACCCTTACCTCGAAATCGGTGCCGATCATCACCACGCGCAGCGGCTGGTCCGGCCGCCACAGTTTTGTGTCGAAGATGCGCTGCGCCAGCGGCGCGGTGCCTTCGTGATCCTCGACATAGGTCGCGTTCCGCCAGCGCCGGGTCATATCGGCGAGCGCGACCTTCTCTTCGCCGTGATCGGCGAAGGCGAGGCCGGAGAGGCCGCGGTCGGTCGCGATCACGATCGCGGTGCCGAACGGCGAGTGATGGAAACCGTAGCGCAAGATGAGCCCCGCGCCGCCGTTCTTCCATTCGCCCGGCGACATCGCCTCATGGGTGACGAAGAGATCGTGCAGCCGGCCCGGACCCGACAGCCCCGAATCGAGCGCCGCGTCGAGGATGCTCGCGGAATCGCGCAGCAGGCCCTTGGCATGATCGAGGGTGAGCGCCTGCATAAAAGCCTTCGGCGTGATCGAGGCCCAGCGGCGGAACAAATGGTGCAGCTCGTCCGGCGTGACGCCGGCCGCATCCGCCATCGCCTCGATGGTCGGCTGTGCGCGCCAATTTTCGGAGATGAAGGCGATCGCCCGGCGCACGGAATCATAGTCGCGCATCGCGGCGTTCTGGGAGCCCGGCCCGGCCAGGCGTTGGTCATGTATCGCGAGTGTCATCATGACCACAAATGTAGGAGCGCGCGGGCTGCGAAACCACCCGATTTCCGATCCGCAAATCAGGTGACCGGATTGTAGGTCGGGCCGCGCTTGGCGGCATTTAATGCCTCAACCAAGCCTTTGTAAAAGCTTGCCTTCTCGTCCGGCCCCAGGAATCGGGCGATCTGGATCTGGTGGCCTCGCGAGATCAGATAGAGATGCTCGATGCCAAAATCCTCGTCGATTTCCATGTCGAGCCGGACCCAGAGCGGATTGAACGTCCACTCGAGGACCTGGCCGCGTTGGCTGACGCGCCGCACGCGCAATTCAGATGGCGTGACCACGATCTCCTCGCTGGCCCGCGCCGCGCGGAAATTGGCCTTGAAGGCCCACCAGATCACCAGCACGTCCAGGCCGAAGAAGCCAAACACCGGCCACGCGCCCATCATCAGGAAGGCGAGGCCGGTGACGAAGCTGACAGCGCTCAGAAACAGCATCACGGCAAGGAAGCCGGTGCGGTTCAGCGAGCGGTGTGGCGTCAGCCGCGCGGAAAAGATCTGAGGCTCGGCCTCGCTTTCAGATCGTTCGCGCTCAATTTCGTTGCCTGTGCTCATCGTCCCTCAGTATATCCCGATCATGGCGAAAATCACCCGCAAGCCGGCCCCGCGCAAAGCGCCCGTGCCGAAGAAAAAGGCGAAAGCGGTCGTCGCGAAGCCAAAGGCCCCCGCAAAAAAGTCGCTCAAGGCGACAAAACCCTGGACGCCGGCTGAGGTCCACGAGGTTTTCAGCCGTTTCCGCAAAGCCAACCCGGAGCCGAAAGGCGAGCTCGAGCACGTCAATCCGTTCACGCTGCTGGTCGCAGTGGTGCTGTCGGCGCAGGCAACCGATGCCGGCGTCAACAAGGCAACGCGTGCATTGTTCGAGATCGCCGACACGCCGCAGAAGATGCTCGATCTCGGCGAAGAACGCCTGCGCGAGTACATCAAGACCGTCGGTCTCTACCGCACCAAGGCCAGGAACGTCATCGCGCTGTCGGCAAAGGTGCTCAGCGAGTTCGGCGGCGAGGTGCCGTGCACGCGGGCCGAGATCGAGTCGCTGCCGGGAGCCGGGCGGAAAACTGCCAACGTCGTGCTCAACATGGCCTTCGGCGAGCACACCATGGCGGTCGATACGCATGTCTTCCGCGTCGGTAATCGGACGGAACTTGCGCCCGGCAAGACGCCGCTGGAGGTTGAGCTTGGTCTCGAAAAGGTGATCCCGGCCGAATTCATGCTCCACGCCCATCATTGGCTGATCCTGCACGGCCGCTATACTTGCCTCGCGCGCAAGCCGCGCTGCGAGGTGTGCCTGATCAACGATCTCTGCCGATGGCCGGAAAAGACGGTCTGAGCGAGAATTACGCGGTCATTAAGCGGTTTGGGGTGAAGTCGTGAGTCAGCAAGACCAGATCGCACCGCCATCGCCTGCCGCCGCGGCACCGACCCCACCACCCAAGCCCACGCAGCCACCGGCGAGCTCGCTGTGGAGCCGGCTCGCGATCCCGCTGTTCGCGGTGATCGTCGCACTCGGCTTCGTCGCGCTGGCAACGCAGCGCTTCGACGAATGGGTCGGCAACGCAGTGGTCCAGACCACCAACGACGCCTATGTGCGCGCCGAGCTGACGCGGCTTGCGAGCCGCGTCTCCGGCGAAGTGCTGACGGTCGGGGTCACCGACTTCCAGCGCGTCAAGGCCGGCGATCTCCTGATCCAGATCGATCCCGCCGACTATGAACTTTGGTGAAATTACCGGTTGCGTTGTCCGGCGGCAGCAGCGCGACCCGCGCGCCGGTCGCGGGCGCAATGCGCTCGAAGGTGGCGCGGCTCGGATCGGAATTGGACAGCAGCGTGATGATCAGCGGCAGCGTTTGCCGCCTATACCCAGCTCATGCGGCTTGGCGGTGCCGAGATCGGCGTGGCGCTGATGGGGACGTGGCTGCGCGTCCGTGAGCAAATCCATTCCTTCTCTCCTCTGGGGGATTGTCCCATTGCGGAGACACCCTCTCCCCGACCCTCTCCCGCAAGCGGGAGAGGGAGCGTCTCGTCACCGCATCTGCCGCGCCGGCTCGATCAGCTCGGGCCGCGGGCCTGACAGCCGCTTGTGCATGTGGACCATGAAGGCCATGCCGAAGATCGGCGTCGCCAGATTGACGATCGGGATCGAGACGAAGACCGCGATGAACAGGCCTGCGGTGAAGATGGTGGCGGCGTTGTCGCGCCGCATCGCCTTGGCTTCCTCCGGCGAGCGGAAGCGCATCGCAGCGAGCTCGAAATATTCGCGGCCGAGCAGCCAGGCGGCGGCGAGGAAGAAGACCAGGAAACCGGCGCCGGCGAAAAGCACCAGCGGCAACGCGATCAGATAGACAAGGATCGTCAGCAGTGCGGTCTTGACGCCCTCGTAGATCGCCTGGCTGAACGGCAGCGCCGAACCCGGTCGCTCGGCCGGATAGTGGTCCCGCTCGACGATGTCGGCGACGTCGTCGACGAACAGGCTCGCCACCAGCGAGGTGATCGCGGGCATCAGGAATAGGCCGCCGAACACAACGCCGAGGCCGGCAGCGATCGAGACGATCCAGGACAGTACCTCGAGCGATGAGTGCCAGCCCGGACCGAGCAGGCCTTCCAGCCAGACCTCGCCATAGGTCGCAAACCAGCTCAGCAGCCGCTGCAAGCCGATCGCGAGCACGATGATCAGCACCAGCGCGACGCCGATCGACCGCCACAGGATCGAGCGCATCGCCGGCGACATCATTTGCGACAGCGCCTTTACGGCGGCATCCAGCATGGGAGTACCTCTCGCGAAACCACCCGCGAGAGGTAGACACAGGAGGCTCCTTCGGCAAGGGAGGCCGACTGACTCTGGCCGCGTCATAGGAACCCTCGCCCCTCATCCTGAGGAGCTTGCGTAGCAAGCGTCTCGAAGGATAGAGGCCCGAAGCTAGCGGCGGGGCCTTCATGGTTCGAGACGCGCTTCGCGCTCCTCACCATGAGGGGCTTCTACGACGTAATCCGACTGCAGCGGCTCAAGGCTCCGCCGCGATACTGGCCCAGCAGGTGATCGCGCTACAGACCGTGCTCCATCGACCAAAACCCTTGTAGATCTGGGCGGCGACCTGCTCCTGCTGCTTCAAGGTGCCTTCGGCCTTGATCTGCGGGTCGGAGACGTTGCGGATCCCCTGGAGATGGAAGTGGTCGTCCGAGGTGTCGAAGCCGAAGAAGTCGTCACGGCGGACCTGCTGGAAAAGTGCTCCTGCGCGAAGGGCTGCTTCTTGAACTTCGACAGGCAGTCGAAACGCACGATCGGTGAGACGACGACGTCGCCGACCTCGAATTCCTTGCCGATGCCGCCGGCCGTGCCTGTCGTGATGACGAGCGTCGGCTGCACTTCGGTGATGATCTGGCGCCAGACGTCGATGTTCGCTGTCTTCTTCACCGCGGCATCCGCCACGCGTTTGATCGTGAAGGTCTCGCGCGGCGGCGGCGTCGTGATCGGATCGAAACCAAGATTTCGCTCAACCCATTTACGGTCAGCCAGCATCGCATTGTCTCCGCCAATTGATTTTTGACAAACGTCTTCTGTTGCGGGCCCGGTGGCCCGGTTCCTGCAAT
This sequence comes from Bradyrhizobium sp. 132, assembly GCF_023074185.1. Lineage (GTDB taxonomy): Bacteria > Pseudomonadota > Alphaproteobacteria > Rhizobiales > Xanthobacteraceae > Bradyrhizobium. The sequence continues at coordinate 167,391 of NZ_JADPKY010000170.1, forward strand.
CTTAAATCGTAATCCTTAGCGTCGAAGGGTCGTGACCACTGACCGATTCAGCGTCGATGGGAGGCTGTCGAGGTTCTGCCCTGCCAGACAAGAGGTCTTTTGAAAAAATATTGCTCAATACCTGAACCAATCCGACCTTGAGATTACACCTATAGTTGAGGTGCGACAATCCGCCTTCCAATCACAACGGAGGAAGTCATGGCAAGCCTGACCAAGCGTGTCGCGTTGGAGAACAGCGCACGGAAGTTGCCGAAGGGCGCCAAGCACGTCGGTGCGGCCGATCCCAAGCAGGAAATCGAGGTCAGCGTCCGCCTGCGTGCCAAGCGCTCGGACGACGAGCAGGTGATGGCGTTGGGTGCGCAACCGCCGCGCGAGCGAAAATATCTCTCGCGTGCCGAGTTCGGCGCAGAGATGGGAGCCGACCCCGCCGATGTCGCCAAGATCGACGATTTCGCGCACCATCACGATCTCAACGTCAAGAGCGTGCATCTGGCGTCTCGTACGGTAAAGCTGACCGGCACGGTGAAGGCGATGAGCGCGGCCTTCGGCGTCAAACTCAACAAAGTGAAGCACGACGGCGCGACCTATCGCATGCGCAAGGGCAACGTGCAGATCCCGGCCGAGCTTGAGGGGATCGTGGTCGGCGTGCACGGGCTCGACAACCGGCCGGTGGCGCAGCCGCATTTCCGGCGCAAGTTGCCGAACAAGGGCGCGAGCGCGAGGGCGGCACAGGGCGGCAGTTTCTCGGTCGAGCAGATCGCCCGGCTCTACAATTTCCCCGGCGGCGAGACCGGCGCCGACCAGTGCATCGCCATCATCGAGCTCAACGACATCGATCAGAAGGGTCATCCCACGGGAGCCGGCTACAAGTCTTCCGACCTGCGCGCCTTCTTCAAGAAGGCGCGCATCCCGATGCCGAAGATCGCGCCCGTGAGCGTCGACGGCGGCGCCAACAAGCCCGGCCATTCCGAGGCCGACGGCGAGGTCGTGCTCGACATCGAGGTCGCCGGTGCGATCGCGCCGGGCGCCAAGATCGTGGTCTATTTCGCCCCCAACACCACCAACGGCTTCATCGATGCGGTGAAGGCCGCTGTTCATGACACTGCGCGAAAGCCCTCGGTGATCTCGATCAGCTGGGGCGGACCGGAAGACCAGGAGGGCTCGCAGCAATTCGTCGACGGCCTCAACGAGGCGATCCGCGATGCCGCGGCGATGGGCGTCACCGTCTGCGTCGCCTCCGGCGACAACGGCTCGGCCGACATGGGCCAGGATTGGGACGGCAAGCCGCACGCAGACTTCCCCGCCTCGAGTCCCTTCGCGCTCGCCTGCGGCGGCACCAATCTCAAGGCACCGAACGGCCACATCAACGAGGTGGTCTGGAATGGCGGGCCGCGGGGCGGCGCGGGCGGTGGCGGCGTCAGCGTCATGTTCGCGCAGCCGAAATACCAGGCCCACGCGCACGTGCCGAAATCGCCGGTGCATCGGAGCGGACGCGGCGTCCCTGACGTCGCCGGTGATGCCGACCCCGCGACCGGCTATCAGATCTTCCTCAACGGCGTCGGCACCACGATCGGCGGCACCAGCGCGGTGGCGCCGCTGATGGCCGGATTGATCGCCCGCATCAACGAGGCGACGATGAAGAAATTCGGCAAGACCGTCGGCTTTATCAACCCGCTGATTTACGCCTCGCACGCGCAAGGCGTGTTCCGCGACATCACGGCCGGCAACAACGACATCACCGGCGACCTGCACGGCATGTACAAGGCCGGCCCCGGCTGGGATCCATGTTGCGGTCTCGGCGTCCCCGATGGTGCGGCGTTGCAGAATTTGCTGGCGGTGTGATGATTTTCTCCTTCTCCCCGTTGTTGCGGGGAGAGGGTCTCTCTTCCGTCATTGCGAGCGTAGCGAAGCAATCCAGAATCGCTCCGCAGAGGCAGCCTGGATTACTTCGCTACGCTCGCAATGACGAACCACATCACATCGAGCGGCTTGCCGCGCACGTTCGGGCCGAACAGCGTCATGGCGACCACCACGATCAACATCGCCGCGGTGATCAGGCCGAACACGCCGGTGACGCCGGCTTCCTTCAGCATGTAGGCGACGATGAAGCCAGAGAGCGTCGTGCTCAGCCGGCTCATTGAATAGACGAGGCCGGAGGCACGCGCGCGGACCTGGGTCGGGAACACCTCGGTCTGATAGGCGTGGTAGGCGTAGGACATCGTCGTGTTGCAAGCTGTCAGCAGCACGCCGCAGATGATCAGCAGCGAAGGCTCGGTCAGCCGGGCGAACGCCATGCCGAAGATGATGATGGCGGCGCACGCCCCCGCGATGATCCATCGCCGTTCGAACCTGTCGGCGAAGCTCGAAGCCAGCAGCGCCGCGATCGGATAGGCGAAGGCGACGATGAAAGCATATTGCAGGCTCTTGGTGACATTGATGCCTTTCTCGACCAGCAGCGTCGGCACCCAATTGGCGAAGCCGTGGAAGCCGAAGGCCTGGCAGAGGTTGAACACCATGAAGAGTGTCCCGGACGCGGCGCGGCATGAAATGACGCGACGCAGAGCCGGGACGCTAGCGGTGAGATGGGCCCCGGCTCAGCATCGCATCACTCTGTGCTGCGCTGCGTCCGGGGCACGAGAGGATAGCTCCTACTCATGCCGGTGCCCGTGCTTGCGCGCCTTCGCCTGCTTGCCTTCACCCGTCGGGATCATCACCACGCGGCCGTAGCGGACGCCGCGTTCGGCGATGATGTGGTCGGCGAAATGTCTGACCTCGCCGGCATCGCCGCGAAGCGCCGTCATCTCCATGCAATTGTTGTCGTCGAGATGGACATGCAGCGTCGCCAGCGCGAGGTCGTGATGGCCGTGGAATTCCTGCACCAGGCGTTTTGAGAGATCGCGGGCGGCGTGGTCGTAGACATAGACGAGGCCTGCGACGCAGGGGCCGGTCTGTGCGGTGTTTTCGCTGCTTTGTTGCAGGCCGGCGCGGGCGAGATCGCGAATCATCTCGGACCGGTTCTGATAGCCGCGCGCTTCCGCCGCCGCGTCGATCTCCGCCAGCAGATCGTCCTCGATCGTGATCGTAATTCGCTGCATGAAAATGCCCCCTCGCGCCGCTCGATGCCGTTTTACACGGATTTGGCGAGGCTCACAGCTGCGTTGCCCTCAGCCGCAACGCATTTCCAACGACGCTCACCGAGGACAGCGCCATCGCGGCCGCGGCGATGATCGGCGACAGCAACACGCCGAACGCCGGATAGAGGATGCCGGCCGCGATCGGAATGCCCGCGGCGTTGTAGATGAACGCAAAGAACAGGTTTTGCCGGATGTTGCTCATGGTCGCCTGCGACAACTTTCGTGCACGGACGATGCCGGTGAGATCGCCCTTGAGCAGGGTGACGCCAGCGCTCTCCATGGCCACGTCAGTGCCGGTGCCCATGGCGATGCCGACTTCGGCGGCGGCCAACGCCGGCGCGTCGTTGACGCCGTCACCGGCCATCGCGACGCTGCGGCCGGCCTTTTGCAACTTTGTCACCACCGCGCTCTTCTGATCCGGCAGCACCTCGGCCTCGACCTCGGCAATGCCGAGCCGGCGTGCCACCGCTTCCGCCGTTGTGCGATTGTCGCCGGTCAGCATGATGACCTTGATGCCTTCGGCTGCCAATGCCGTCAGCGCCTCTGGGGTGGAAGCCTTGACCGGATCGGCGATCGCGAACAGGCCGGCAAGCCGCCCATCGACGGCCATGTTGATCACGGTTGCGCCGTCGCCGCGCAGCCGTTCGGCCTCGGTATCAAGCGCTTTGGTGTCGATGCCGATCGACGTCAGATATTTGGCATTGCCGAGCACGATGGTCTTGCCGTCGACCTCGCCGGTCGCGCCCTTGCCCGTCGGCGAATCGAATTGCTCGACCTGGCCCAGTGTGAGCTGCTTGTCCTTCGCCGCGCGCATGATCGCGTCGGCCAAGGGATGCTCGCTGGCGCGCTCGACGGTGGCCGCAAGGCGCAGGATGTCATCTTCCGCAAAACCGGCGGCCGCCACGATCGCGACCAGCTTCGGCTTGCCCTCGGTCAGCGTGCCGGTCTTGTCGATCACCAACGTGTCGATCTTCTCCATCCGCTCCAGCGCCTCGGCGTTCTTGATCAGCACGCCTGCCTGCGCACCGCGTCCGACGCCGACCATGATCGACATCGGGGTGGCGAGCCCGAGCGCGCAGGGGCAGGCGATGATCAGCACGCTGACGGCGGCAACGAGCCCGAAGGCAAGCCGCGGCTCCGGCCCGAACCAGGCCCAGGCAGCGAAGGCTGCGAGCGCGACGGCGATCACCGTCGGCACGAACCAGCCCGCGACCTGGTCGGCCAGCCGCTGGATCGGCGCGCGCGAGCGCTGCGCGTCGGCAACCATCTGCACGATCTGCGACAGCAGCGTCTCGCGCCCGACCTTGTCGGCGCGCATGATGAAGCTGCCCGACTGGTTCAGCGTACCGGCGATGACTTTTGCGCCGCTCTCCTTGGTGACCGGCATGGATTCGCCCGTCACGAGCGACTCGTCGAGCGAAGAGCGGCCCTCGAGGATGGTGCCGTCGACGGGTACCTTCTCGCCGGGACGAACGCGCAGACGATCGCCCGCATGGAGCGTATCGATCTCGACCTCGTGTTCGCTGCCATCAGGCTCGACGCGGCGCGCGGTCTTCGGGGCGAGCTGCAACAGCGCCTTGATCGCGCCTGACGTCGCGTCGCGGGCGCGCAGCTCCAGCACCTGGCCGAGCAGCACCAGCGCGGTGATCACAGCAGCCGCTTCGAAATAGACGGCGACCGCGCCGCCATGGCCGCGGAAGGTCGCGGGGAAGATCTGCGGCGCGATGGTGCCGATCAGGCTGTAGACATAGGCAACGCCCGTGCCCATCGCGATCAGCGTGAACATGTTGAGGTTGCGCGTTAGCAGCGACTGCCAGCCGCGCAGGAAGAACGGCCAGCCTGCCCACAGCACGACGGGCGTGGCGAAAACGAGCTGGATCCAGTTCGACAGCGTCGGATCGGTCCAGTTGTGGGGGCCCGCGAGATGGCCGCCCATCTCCAGCACCACCGCCGGCAGCGCCAGCACACCGCCGATCCAGAACCGCCGCGTCATGTCGGCGAGCTCGGGGTTGGGACCGCTGTCGAGGCTTGCGACCTCCGGCTCCAGCGCCATGCCGCAGATCGGGCAGCTTCCCGGTCCGACCTGACGTACGTCCGGATGCATCGGGCAGGTGTAGATCGTGCCCACGGGCATCTCGGGCTCGGGTGTCTTCTGCTCTTCGTTCCTCTTGGCAAGATATTTTGCGGGATCGGCGGCGAATTTGGTGCGGCAGCCGACCGAGCAGAAATGGAATGTCTCGCCGTGATGGTCGAAGCGGTATTTTGAGGTCGCGGGATCGACCGTCATGCCGCAGACGGGATCGTGGACTCTTGTCGCGGCGGCGCCGTGGTCGTGATCGCCGCAGCAGGAGGAAGCCGCGGGCTGGGCGGCCGGCGCCGCTTTGCTGGAACAGCTGCATCCGGAATGTGTTTCCGGCTTGTGATGGTGTTCGTGTCCGACGTCGTTCATTGCCATGCTCCGGCCTTGCAACTTATACCCTAGGGGGGTATATAGCCACCATGCGCAAAGACATCAAGGCATCCGTCGGAAAACGTCTCGGCCGGATCGAGGGTCAGGTTCGCGGCCTCTCGAAAATGGTCGAGGAGGACCGCTACTGCATCGACATCGTCACGCAGATCTCAGCGGTGCGAGCCGCGCTGCGCCGGGTCGAGGAAGAGGTTTTGAAGGACCACGTCGCCCATTGCGTCGAGCATGCGATCGCGAGCGGCGACAAGGCCGACCAGCGCGAGAAGATCGCGGAGCTGATGGCGGTGATCGGGCGGGCGGAGCGCTAGGTTTCCACCGTCATTGCGAGCGAAGCGAAGCAATCCAGAATCCCACCGCGGTGACAGTCTGGATTGCTTCGCTTCGCTCGCAATGACGGCGTTGAGGGAGGCGAGCACCACCCCAATCGCCGGGCACGACGGCGGACGTTTCTACGCCGCCATCTCCTGCGCCCGTCCGCGTGCGCGGTACCTTGCGAGCTCGTTCAGCAGCACAAAATGATCGGAGAAGGCGACGCTCATTTCCGCGACCGCCTCAGGCATCACTTGCTCAGCCGGAATTTGATCCGGCGCCTCTTTGTCAATCGCTTCAGGAACGAGCGGCGGCGCACTGAGCGTTTCTGGAAAGACACTGAAGGTGCCGGCTACCTCCTCGAGCGGCTTCTGCTTGTCGGCCCAGTGCAGGGCGGTGTAGTCGAAACCGTGCACGATGGTGGGTTTGACGACTTCGAAATAGGGCGAGATGTCGAAGTCGCGGGGCATGTAGAGCGAGGAATCGCGAATATGCAGGATCTCGCGGCGGGCAGCACGACTGCCGGCCTTGGTGATCTTGGGCAGGATCGGATAGCGCACGGCGTCGAAGGCCTGCGCGATCAGCGCCGAGCAGATGATCTTGGTGGGATCGCCCGAGCCGATCGAGATCATGCGGCGTCGCCAGCGCTGCGGGATCGGCAGCGGAAACAGAAAGCGCATCAGGTCGACGATATTCTTGGTGTCGTAGCCGAAGCCGATGCGGTTGATCGCATAGCGGCAGACCGTGGTGCGGTCCTCATAGGACAGCCCGACCGGGCGGCAGACCCGGGTGTGATAGGGGAAATATTTCGAAAGCGGCGCGGAGGTGACGCCCTCGCCGATATTGGCCTCGATCAGCACGTGGGGCTCGCCGTCGGGTTCCTCGGCGCCCTCGATCGGGCCGACATAGAGTGCGGCATGCGACCAGGTCGACTGCGTCAGATATTTGATGATGCCGGAAATGCGGTTGTTGCCCTCGACCAGCAGCACGTCGCCGGGCTCGATGACGCCGCGCAGATGCTCCGGGTCGCTCGGCGTGAACGGCTCATAGCCCGGCACCTCCTTCGAGAGGTACGCGGCAATAAGCTTGCCGGCTGAGTCTAGGACCGTCCCCATGTCGAACTCTCCCCACGGCCTTTTCCGGCCGCCTTTTTCTCTTCTCTATCATGGTCGAAACGTCTTGCAATTCGGTTCATAGCTCTGTGAGGTCTAGCACGATTGATTCACCATGATAGTTGCCGTGCAACATCGGATGCGGCAAGGTTCGCTAGCTGTTCCCGTTTGCCGCAAGTCTCCGGAAACCATGACATGACAATCACGCGCCGCAGCTTCCTATCGGCGTCGGCGGGCCTTGCCGCGATGCCGGTCCTGCGCGCAACCGCGGCGACCCTGCCGCGCGAGGCTGACATTGTCGTGATCGGCGCGGGCGCGGCCGGAATTGCCGCAGCGCGGCGCATCATGGCGGCCAATCGCAAGGTCGTGGTGGTGGAAGCTACAGGCAAGATCGGCGGGCGCTGCATCACCGACACGACGACTTTCGACACGCCGTTCGATCGCGGCGCGCGCTGGATGCACAATCCCGACACCAATCCGATGATCCGGCTTGCGCGCAGTGCCGGGCTCGACGTGCTGCCGGCGCCATCGGGCCAGAAGATGCGCATCGGCCGCCGCAACGCACGCGCCGGCGAGACCGAAGAATTCCTGGCGGCGCTGGTGCGCGCCAACCGCGCCATCGACGAGGCTGGGCGCGGCAAGCTCGATACGGCTTGCGCATCGGCGCTGCCGAAGGATCTCGGCGACTGGGCCGGCGCGGCCGAGTTCATGCTGGGCGCGAGCTTCGCCGGCAAGGACCTGAGGGAGCTTTCGGCGATCGACAAGGCGCGCGCGCAGGATCGCAACGCCGCGATCGCCTGCCGCCAGGGCCTGGGAACTCTGATCACCAGGCTCGGTGAGCAGGCGCCGGTCGCGCTGTCGACGCCGGCGAGCCGCATCGTCTGGAGCAATCGCGACGTCAGTGTGGAGACGCAGGCCGGCAGGATTGCCGCACGCGCCGCCATCATCACGGTCTCGACCAATGTGCTGACCTCGGGTGCGATCAAGTTTGGGCCTGACATTCCCAAGCGCACGCTCGACGCCGCCTCGAAGCTCACCCTCGGAAGCTACGATCATATCGTGCTGCAACTGCCGGGTAACCCGTTGGGCCTGTCGCGCGACGACATCCTGATCGAACAGAGCAACTCGACGCGCACGGCGCTGATGTTCGCCAATATCGGCGGCTCCTCGCTGTGCTCGATCGATGTCGGCGGCTCGTTCGGCCGCGATCTCTCCGAGCAGGGCGAGAAGGCGATGACGGCCTTCGCCAGGGAATGGATCACAAAACTGTTCGGCAGCGAAGTCGCGGCCGCCGTGCAGAAAGCCAGCGCGACGCACTGGAACGCCTCGCCTTTCGTGATGGGTGCGATGTCGGCGGCCTCGCCCGGCGGTCAGCTCTCGCGAAAGATTTTGGCCGAGCCGATCGGCAACCTGTTCCTCGCCGGCGAAGCCACGCACGAGTCCCTCTGGGGCACCGTCGACGGCGCCTGGGAAAGCGGCGAGCGCGCCGCGGACGCGGCACTACGCAAGATCGGTGCGCTGAAGGATGAGCCGAGCGATGTCCCGACGCAGTCGACGAAGAGGCGGCGTGCGCCGCGACGGCAGGGCAACTAGCGCAGTATGCCGTCTAACACGGGCAGCCCGGCGATCACCGCTATTGCGATCAGCCCGTAGCAAATCGCGCGGAACACTTTCTCGCTGGCACGGCCGAACAGCGAGGCGCCGAAGGCGACGCCGATCGCATAGACCGGGCCGACGATCAGCGAGAGCACGAGCGATTCGCGCGAGATCAGTCCCGTGGTCGCATAGCTGACCATCGAGAAAAAATCCGATGCGCCAAAAAACAGCAAGATGTTGGCGCGCGCGACGATCGATGCGACCGGGCGGCCGAGCCAATAGCCGACGATCGGCGGGCCGCCGGTCTGTGCGAGGCCGCTACAGAACCCGGAGAGGCTGCCGATGCCGACCGAGAGCCAGGCGTGGTCCTTGCCGCGATAGCGCCAGCCCGACAGCAGCAGAAGCAACAGCGCGGCGACGAAGCAGGAGATGATCCAGCGCGTCGTGACGGGCTCGAGCACGCTGAGGAAATAGGTGCCGACGGGTACGGCGACCAGCGCGCCGAGCACGATCACCGCGGTGGCCTTGCGATCCGCCTTGCGCCAGGCGTCAGGCAGCAGCGGCGCGGCCGCGACGAAATCGATCACGAGGAGCAGCGCGGCAACGAGCCGCGGCGCCGCGATGCTGCTCGCCAGCGGCATGAAGATCAGCGCCGAGCCGAAGCCGGAGAAGCCGCGCGCGGTGCCCGAAACGAAAGCGACGGCGCAGAGCGCCATCGCAATGGTGAGGCTGACGTCTTTTGGGAGAAAGTCAGTGAGACTCATGCTCTATTATTTCTCGAGCATGACGTTGTCCGAATACCGCTTCACACTTTCCGGCGTCATGCTCTCAAAGCGCCGCCGGTCTTCTTCGTCACCTCCGCCACGATTTTCGCGCCGACGGCCTCGATCTCCTGGTCGGTCAGCGTCTTCTCGCGCGGCTGGATCGTCACCGCGATCGCGATCGACTTCTTGCCGTCGTCGATGCCCTTGCCTTCGTAGACGTCGAACACGTTCACGCCGGTGATCAGCTTCTTGTCGACGCTCTGGGCCGCGCGCACGATGTCGCCGCCCCTTACGGTGCGGTCGACGATGAAGGCGAAATCGCGCGAAACCGGCTGGAAGGCCGACAGCTCGATCACGGGCTTGGCGCGGGTCGGCTTCTTCTTCGCCTCGGGGACACGGTCGAGGATCACCTCGAACACCATCAGCGGGCCGCCGGCACCGAGCGCCTCGAGCGCGCGCGGATGCATCTCGCCGAAATAGCCCAGCACGTTCTGCGGCCCGATCTGGATCGTGCCGGAGCGCCCGGGATGCAGCCAGGACGGGCCGCCCGCGACGATTTGAAGTGCCTGCATCGGCGCGCCGGCGGCGGCCAGCACCGCAAGCGCATCGGCCTTGGCGTCGAACAATTCAGCCTGCGCCGAACCCGACCAATGCCGTCCCAGGCCTTGCGACGACGCAAAGCCGCGGCGGACGCCGCTTGCCGCCGTGAATTGATCCTGCGGGCGATCGCCCGTGAACACCTGCCCGACCTCGAACAGCGCGACATCGCCAAAGCCGCGATCGGCATTGGCCTGCGCCGCCCCGATCAGGCCCGCCAACAGCGTCGGGCGCATGTCGGAGAGGTCCGCCGCGATCGGGTTGGCGACTTCGAGTTCGCGCTGGCCGCCGCCGAACAGTTTTGCCGCAGACTTGGTGATGAAAGACCAGGTCACCGCTTCGATGATGCCGCGGCTCGCCAGCGCGCGCCGCGCGCGGCGGGTGCGGAGCTGGAGCGTGGTCAGCACGGATTTGCGTGCGTCCTCGCCGCGCTCGAACGGCGTCATCGGCACCTTGTCGACGCCGAAGATGCGGACGACTTCCTCGACGATGTCGGCCTTGCCGTGCACGTCGGTGCGCCACGACGGCACCGCGACCTTCACGACGGGTCCCGGGCCCGCCATCATGAAGCCGAGATGGGTCAGGATGCGCTTCATCTCCGGCATCGGCACCTCGATGCCCGAGAGCCGCTTCACCTCGGTGACCGGAAAATCGATCACGCGGTCATCGCCGAAGGTCTTGCCGACCACGACGTTCTCCGACGGCGTGCCGCCGCACATCTCCATCACCAGCCTGGTCGCGAGCTCCAGCCCCGGGACCATGAAGGCCGGGTCGACGCCGCGCTCGAAGCGGTAGCGCGCATCCGAATTGATGCCGAGCTTGCGGCCGGTCTGGGCGATGTTGATCTCGTTCCACAGCGCCGATTCGATCAGCACGTCGGTGGTGGTCTCGTCGCAGCCCGAGGCCTCGCCGCCCATGATGCCGGCCAGCGATTCGACGCCGTGCTCGTCCGCGATCACGCAAATCGCGGGATCGAGATTGTAGCTGCGGCCGTCGAGCGCGAGCAGCGTCTCGCCGTCATAGGCGCGGCGCACCACGAGATTGCCCTTCACTTTCTTCGCGTCGAACACGTGCAGTGGCCGTGCGCGGTCGTAAGTCATGAAGTTGGTGATATCGACCAGCGCGTTGATTGGACGCAGGCCAATCGCGGTGAGCCGCTTCTGCAGCCATTCCGGCGACGGCCCGTTCTTGACGCCGCGCACGAGACGAAGCGCAAAGCCAGGGCACAGTGCGGCGTCTTCGACCGTGACCTTCACCGGACACGGGAATTCGCCCTTGATCGGCTTGATGGTGGGGTCTTTGAACTTGCCCATGTCGGCGGCGGCAAGATCGCGCGCGATGCCGTGCACGCCGGTGCAGTCCTGCCGGTTCGGCGTCAGATTGATCTCGACCACGGGATCGCCGAGGCCGGCCCATGCGGCGTAAGCAGCGCCGATCGGCGCGTCGGCCGGTAGTTCCATGATGCCGTCATGGTCGTTGGAGATCTGCAGCTCGGCCGCCGAACACAGCATGCCGCGGCTTTCGACACCGCGGATGGTGCCGACGCCGAGCGTGATGTCCTTGCCGGGAATGTAGGTCCCGGGCGGCGAGAACACGCTGACGAGACCCGTCCGCGCATTAGGCGCGCCGCACACGACCTGCACGGGCGCGCCACCGTCACCGGTGTCGACCATGCAGACGCGCAGCCGATCCGCATTCGGATGCTGCTCGGCGGAAATCACCTTCGCGATGGTGAACGGCTTCAGCGCCTTCGCCTTGTCCTCGATGCTCTCGACCTCGAGCCCGATCATGGTGAGCTTCTCGGCGAGCTTTTCCAGCGGCTCGTCGGTGTCGAGATGTTCCTTCAGCCAGGAGAGGGTGAATTTCATGGCTGCTTTTTCTCCACGGAGGCGGTCTGCTCCCTCTCCCGCTTGCGGGGGAGGGCTGGGGTGGGGGCTCTCTCCGTAACGGCGGTAGCAATTGTTTCGAGAACGCCAGCACGATTGATCATGACGTCGAGGTTGCTGAAACGGAGCACCTTGAAGCCTCCCGCTTCGATCACGGCAGACCGCCGTGCATCGGCGCGCTCACCTTGCTCCGAGAAGTGCTGGCCGCCATCGAGTTCGATGACGAGCTTGGCCGCATGGCAGATGAAGTCGGCGACGTAGTGCTCGATCGGCACTTGGCGACGAAAGCTCGTACCATTCAGCCGGCCGCCGCGCAGCTCCGACCAGAGGATGCGCTCCGCATCGGTCGAGTTGCGTCTGAGCGCGCGCGCATTGGCTCGTAGGCGGGCTGATACTTTCCAATCCGGATGCTTGGGATCGACCATCGGCAGCCCCATTGCGGAAACACCCTCTCCCCAACCCTCCCCCGCAGGCGGGGGAGGGAGTTCGAGCTGTCGAGCGGACAGAGCATTGGTACCCAAGGGGCAAACGCCACGCGCTCGCTCCATCCATTCCCTCCCCCGCTTGCGGGGGAGGGTCAGGGAGAGGGCTGTCTCCGCACAGGGAACGGAGAGAGTCATCGTATGGCTGAGTAGTGCCATCACGAGCTCAGCCCTCCCGCGAGGGTCGGCACTTCCAGTGGTTTGAAGCCGTAATGGGACAGCCAGCGGACGTCGTTGTCGAACAGCTGGCGCAGATCGGCGATGCCGTATTTCAGCATGGCGATGCGGTCGATGCCCATGCCCCAGGCAAAGCCCTGGTACTCGTCGGGATCGATGCCGCAGGCGCGCAGCACGTTCGGATGCACCATGCCGCAGCCGAGAATCTCCAGCCAGTCTTCGCCCTCGCCGAAGCGGATCTCGCCCTTGTCGCGGCGGCACTGGATGTCGACTTCCAGCGACGGCTCGGTGAACGGGAAGAACGAGGGCCGGAAGCGCATGTTGATGTGATCGACCTCGAAGAACGCCTTGCAGAACTCGTGCAGGATCCATTTGAGGTGGCCGAGATGCGAGTGCTTGTCGATGACGAGGCCTTCGACCTGGTGGAATTGCGGCGTGTGGGTCGCATCCGAATCGATGCGATAGGTGCGGCCCGGGCAGATCACGCGGATCGGCGGCTTCTCACTCAGCATGGTGCGCACCTGCACCGGCGAGGTGTGTGTGCGCAACAGCATGCGCGAGCCATCCTCCTTCGGATGGAAGAAGAACGTGTCGTGCATCTCGCGCGCGGGATGGCCTTCGGGAAAATTCAGCTTGGTGAAGTTGTAGTCGTCGGTCTCGATGTCAGGACCTTCGGCGACCGAGAATCCCATGTCGGCGAAGATCGTGGTCAGCTCGTCCCAGACCTGGCTCAGCGGATGAATGCGGCCGGCTTCGGTCGGCGCATCGCGCAGCGGCAGGGTGACGTCGATCGTTTCCGACGCGAGCCGCGCGTCGAGCGCCGCCGATTTCAAAACGTCGCGCCGCGCGGCGAGGGCCTCGGTGACCTTGTCCTTGGCCTGGTTGATCGCAGCGCCTTGCGTCTTGCGCTCGTCCGGCGACATTTTTCCGAGCGTGGCAAGAAGCGCCGAGATCGAACCTTTCTTGCCGAGGGCTGCGACGCGCACCGCCTCGAGGGCGGCCTCGTCTCCGGCGGCGGCGATCTGGTCGAGGATGGATGTTTCGAGCGTTGCGAGGTCGGACACGGTCAAATCCCTGCTGCCAAATTCGGCTGGGTTGTCGCCGCCCGAAGGCCGTAACGTCAAGCGAAAAGCCGGTCATTTCGGGCTGACGAACGGCTGGGTTGAACCTCGCGCGGGGGCTTGGCACCAAGGGGATACGAGGAGGCTTTCGCGATGCTTTCAAGATCCGGTCTGGCTGTTCTGGCCGTCGCGCTCTCTGTTGCCGGCACCCCGGCGCGAGCCATGGTCTGCATGGAGAAATCCATGACGCTGGACGAGGTCATCGACACCATCGCTGCCCAGAAGGGCTGCGCGCGCGCGATGAAGGTGTTTCAGGGTTGCCAATTGACCGCGAGCGGCGATGTTCAGCTCGGCGCCGCCGTCGAGAAGAAATGCGAGGCGGATTTCATGCCCGGCCTCAACATGGTGCGGAAACAGGCCTACCAACGCGAGATGCGTGTTTGCGACCGAAAGTACCGGAATAAATCCGGCACCATGTATCTGTCGTTTACGGCATTCTGCCGGGCGGAGGTCGCCCAGCGTTACTCGCAACGCGCGCTGAAGGCTGCGGGCTCGAAAGCCCGCTAGCGCGGCCTCTTAGGCCGCGAGCGCAGCTTTGGCCTTCTCGGCGATCGCCTGGAACGACGCGGGCTCGTTGATCGCGAGATCCGACAGCACCTTGCGGTCCACGGTGATCCCGGACTTGGCCATGCCGTCGATAAAACGGCTGTAGGTCAGGCCGAACGGACGGACGGCAGCGTTGATGCGCTGGATCCAAAGCGCACGGAACGTCCGCTTCTTGCGCTTGCGGTCACGGAAGGCGTACTGCATGGCCTTGTCGACCGCCGGCTTGGCAGTGCGGATGGTGTTCTTGCGGCGGCCGCGGAAACCCTTGGCGGCCTTGTAGACTTTCTTGTGCTTGGCGTGGGCGGTCACACCGCGTTTGACGCGAGCCATGACAAATTTCCTTCAGAGATGACTTGGTTTTCGGATCGCCGCGAGAGGTGCGGCGCTGGTGGCAATGATCGTGGACGCGATCAGGCGTTCGGCAAGAAGTACTTCTTGACGTTGTCGCCGTCGGTCTTGAACAGCACGCTGGTGCCGCGGAGCTGACGGATCTGCTTCTTCGTCCGCTTGATCATGCCGTGACGCTTGCCGCGATGGGCGAACATCACTTTGCCGGTGGCAGTCACCTTGAAGCGCTTTTTGGCGCCCGATTTGGTCTTCAGCTTGGGCATTTTGCTCTCCTATGGCCACAACAGAATGCCGCCCGTGAAGGCGGCTGGCCGTCTAAAATGCTCGTTAGAGCGTTGATTATGCTCAGGTTTTTGCGAACTAGCGCGAAACCCGCACGGACACCGCCACGGCAGCCCTTAATCAGCCGGGCAATGAAGGCTGGGCTTATGACAGAGGACGGGCGAATTGGCAACGATGAACCGCTGGAACCTAGCCGGCGACTGTCCGGAATTGCTATCTTCATGTCCGAGCCGTGTCGCCCGGAGCAGGACCCAAATGGCCCATCTTTCCCAATCGCTTTCGTTTTTGACCGAGTTCGCCCGTCCGCGCCGCCTAGCGCTGTTGGCCGTGCTCGCCACGGCTGCGCTTCCCTCGACCGCCGACGCACGCGGCTATAACGGCGTGTGGAACGTCACTTTCGCCACCACCCGCGGCAATTGCAGCTCCGGCTACAGCGTTCCCTTTACCGTCGCCGGCGGTCGGGTGTTGTCCGCCGGCGGTGGCCGGGTCTCCGGCAAGGTCAATCGCGGCGGCTCCGTTGCAGTCCGGGTCTCGGTCGGGGCGTCCCATGCCAGCGGCGGCGGCCGTCTTGCCGGCATGGCCGGCGCCGGCTCCTGGCACGGCATCATCTCCGGCGACCGCTGCAGCGGCACCTGGCACGCGACAAGGACGTAACTATCGCCCAAGAGGACGGTGCGCTCCCTCTCCCGCAAGTGGGAGAGGCAAGAAAACAAAACGGCCCGCCGGAAATCCGGACGGGCCGTTGAATTCGCTAATTCAAAGTATCGGTGTCAGCGTCAACGCGGCGCCAGCACCATGACGACCTGACGGCCCTCGAACCGCGCGTCCTGCTCCACCTTGGCGAGCTCGGCGACGTCGGTCTTGATCTTGTCGAGCAGCTTGGTGCCGATCTCCTGGTGCGCCATTTCGCGGCCGCGATAGCGCAGAGTGATCTTGACCTTATCGCCCTCTTCGAAGAACCGCTGCATCGCGCGCATCTTAACTTCGTAATCATGGTCGTCGATCATCGGGCGGAGCTTGATCTCCTTGATCTCGACGATCTTCTGCCGCTTGCGGGCTTCGGCAGCTTTTTTCTGCGCGGAATACTTATACTTCCCGTAGTCCATGATCTTGCAGACGGGAGGGCTGACGTTCGGCGAGATCTCGACCAGATCCATGCCGGCCTCCTGGGCCAGGCGGATAGCCGCGACGGTCTCGATGGTGCCCTTGTTGTCACCGGTCTGATCGATCAGCTGGATCTGCGCATTGCGAATATCGTCATTGATGCGCGGCCCGTCTTTGGCGGCAGTGGGTGGGGCTTTATTGGGACGGCGAATGGGTGGTTCTCCAAAGTTATGAAAAGAGGCGGCTATTTTGCAGGAAGATACGGTTGCCGGCAAGCAATTCGCTCGTGCGGCGGTCGAAAAAGCCTCAACTGCGAGGCATTTTGGCCACGCCGGGGCACGAAGACCGACATAGACACCTTGCTTCTGTTCCGCAAGCGTCCCAAAGGGCCAATGCCGATGTCCGGCTGCGCTGCGGAGCACGTCCGGACAACTCAAACTGCGCAGTCAGAGTAAACGTTCCATGAATCACGCAATTCCTGATGCCATGCTCGACTTCATCGATGTGGGCGAGGGCCCGTCCGCACGCCGGATCGCGGTGCGCAGCCGGCGCGGGCAAGGACCTGAGCAAGGACCTGAACAAGGACCGGGACTGGTTTGGCTCGGCGGGTTCAAGTCGGACATGCAGGGCAGCAAGGCCGTGGCGCTGGACGAATGGGCCAGGGATCGCGGCCGTGCCGTGGTCCGGTTCGACTATTCCGGCCACGGCGAATCCGGCGGCGACTTCGCCGATGGAACCATCGGGAGCTGGCTCGAGGATAGCGTGGCGGTGTTCGATCGGTTCTGCGACGGCCCGCAAGTCCTGATCGGCTCGTCCATGGGCGGCTGGATGGCGCTGCTGCTCGCGCGCGAAATCAAGAAGCGTCAAGAGAAACAGCAAGCCAAGGCGTCGCTGGCGGGCCTGGTGCTGATCGCGCCGGCGCCCGACTTCACCGAGGAGCTGATGTGGAAGAACTTTCCGGCCGCGGTGAAGAAAGAAATCGAGACCAAGGGTGTCTGGCTGCGGCCGTCGGACTATGGCGATGGCTCGCCCTATCCGATCACGCGGAAACTGATCGAGGAGGGGCGCAACCACCTCGTGCTCGGCAGCGCCATCGATCTCGGCTGTCCTGTCCGCATCCTGCAAGGCGCGCAGGATCCTGATGTGCCCTGGCAGCACGCGTTCGCGCTGACACATCGCCTGCCGGCCGACGACGTCGTGCTGACCATGATCCAGGACGGCGATCACCGTCTCTCCCGCCCGCAAGACATCGCGCGCATTCTTGCCGCGGTGGCCGAGATCGGGTGAAGTGCTTTCTTCCTTCCCCCTTGTGGGAGAAGGTGGCTTCGCGAAGCGAAGCCGGATGAAGGGTTCTCTCCGCGGAGACAGACCCCTCACCCAAGTGAATGCGTGTCAACGAGCGGATCTGCCCTCTCCCGCAAGGGGCGAGGGCACGATAAAAAGCACTGGGAGGCAATGCGATGACCACCGCCATGCTGCGCGCCTTCTGTGACGCCGTCGAACAACGCAACGGGAAAGCATTTGCCAGCCTCTTCACCGAGGACGGCGTCTATCACGACGTGTTCTACGACGCCTTCGACGGCCGCGAGAACATCGCCGCGATGATCGACGACTGGTTTTATCGCACGGCCACCGATTTTCGCTGGGACATGCACGATCCCGTGTCCGACGGCACCACGCTCTATGCGCGCTACACGTTCAGCTACCGCTCGACCTTGCCCGAGGCGAATGGCGCGCGGGCGATGTTCGAGGGCGTCGCGATCATGACGCTACGCGACGGCAAGATCGTCAGCTATCACGAGGTCGCCAACACCGCGCCGGCGTTTGTCGATCTGAAGTTTGCGCCCGAGCGCATCGCCAAGATCGTCGCCAGGCAGGGCGCTGAGCTCAAGGCGCGGCCGGAGATGAAGCGGCATTTGTCCTGACGGTTAAGGCGGCGGTGGCTTCGCAATCGGCTTGCGCTGCGCCAGCGCCGCGACCGTGGCGGTGCCGATCGGGCCCGCTTCGTCATAGAGCCAGCATTCGCCGATTGCCACGCCGTCGGTGGCCTGGTGGTTGACCACGTCGAAGCCGATCCAGTTCGTCACCGGCAAGCGGTGCAGATAGATCGTGACGTCGCTGTTGATGTAGCGGAGCCCCTTGTCGCCGGCGTTCGCGAACGGGCTGGCGAAATCGGCGCCGGTGGCGACGTGGACGAACGGCGTCATCGGCACGCCCGCCACCAGCTCGCGCACCTCGCTCATCCAGAGTTTTCGTGGCCCGAGCGAGCCCATATGGCCGACGATCGGCCGCGTCGCCCATTTGCCGTTCATGCCGAGCCTGGGATCGGTGGGCTTGGGAATGTCGGCCGGCTTCGGCACGTCCCAGTTCGGCGGCGACCAGACATTGCCTTCCGGATTCTGCGTTCGCCGCAACAGCTGACACGAGGCGCGCGCCATGCCGACGCCGCCGGACAAGAATTCCGCTTCCACGACGCGGATGCGCATTCCGTCGCGCACGAGACGCGTCGTCACCTCGATCGGCTTGTCGATGGTCGGCAGCCGAAACATGTCGACGGTCAGCCGCGCCGGCACGAATTCAGGGCCGGAATGCCGCTCCTCGATGGCGAAGCCGAGCAGGCCGATGATGACGCGTCCGTGCAGCGATTTCGGATCCCACGGACCGTTGGCGGCTTCCGTCGGATGGAATGTGTCGCCGTCGCAAGTGAAGAAAGGCATGTTTGTCATGGCGCGCGAGATTGAAGGAACGCGTGGGGAAATCAAGGTCCCCAATCCTCATGGTGAGGAGGCGCGAAGCGTCGTCTCGAACCATGAAGGCCCGGCTCTTTCAGTTCGGCCTCTATCCTTCGAGACGCGCGAAGAGCGCGCTCCTCAGGATGAAGATCAGGACGCGGCCCGCCACTCCTCGCGTACGCTGTCATCGCGCTCGCTCGCGATTGCAGCTGCCCTCATTGCAGCGAACCCTGCATCTGACAACAACTGCCTCAGCGCCCACACCGCAGCCCCCCGCACCAGCGGGCTCGCATCATCCAGCAATCGCCGCGCCTCGTCCGCCAGTGCCGGATCGCCGGAGTTGCCGATCGCGATCAGCACGTTCCGCAAAAAACGATCGCGGCCGATACGCTTGACCGGCGACTTCTTGAACAGCGCGCGAAACGAAGCGTCATCGAGCCGGGTGAGTTCGGCGAGACCTGGCGCGCGCAATTCGTCACGCGCCGCGAGCTTTGCCTCGCGACCCTCCTGCGCGAACTTGTTCCAGGGACAGGCGGCGAGGCAATCGTCGCAGCCATAGATGCGGTTGCCGATCGCCTTGCGAAACTCGCGCGGGATCGGTCCCTTGTTCTCGATGGTGAGGTATGAGATGCAGCGCCGCGCATCGAGCTTATAGGGCGCGGGGAAGGCCGCGGTCGGGCAGATGTCGAGACACGCCCGGCACGAGCCGCAATGATCGATGTCGGCGTCGTCGCGCGGCAGCTCCAGCGTGGTGTAGATCGCGCCGAGAAACAGCCACGAGCCGAATTCGCGCGAGACCAGATTGGTGTGCTTGCCCTGCCAGCCGAGATGCGCAGCTTGCGCCAGCGGCTTCTCCATCACGGCGGCAGTGTCGACGAACACTTTCACGTCGGACGGTGCGGTCGCAACCAGCCATCGCGCCAGCGCCTTCAGGCGTTTCTTGATGAGGTCGTGATAGTCGTCGCCCTGCGCATAGACCGAAATCGCCGCGCGCGTGCGTTGTTCGAGGATCGCGAGCGGATCCTGGTCGGGGCCGTAATTGACGCCGAGCATGATGACGCTGCGCACGTCCTGCCACAGCCCGCGCGGATCGACCCGGCGCTCCGGCTGCGCGGCGAGCCAGTCCATGTCGCCATGGCCGCCCGATGCGATGAATTCGAGAAAATGTTTTCCGGCGCTGTCGATCGTGCCCGGTTCAGTGACGCCGATGCAGTCGAAGCCGAGCGCGCGTGCCTCGTTTGCAAGCGCCGTCTTCAGTTCGGTCGGATCGGAGTTCAGAAGTCGAGGTCCACGTAGGTCCGCGACGCCGGCACGCCCGCCAGCCATTCGCTCAGCAGCGGACGGAACGACGGGCGGGATTTCACCCGCGCGTACCACGCCTTTGCTGCGTCGTCCTCGCTCCATGGCACGTCGCCCAGATAGTCGATCGCCGAGAGGTGCGCCGCGGCGGCGAGATCCGCGTAACTGAGCCGGTCGCCGGCGAGGAAATTACGCGTCTGCGCCAGCCAGCCGATATAGGCCAGATGATAGCGCACATTTGCCTTCGCGGCGCGCATCACGTCGGCCGAAGGCGGGCCGCCGCCATTGTCCTCGCTCATGAAGCGCTTGTAGATGCGCTCGGTGACGAGCGGGTGGGAGACCTCCTCGAAGAATTTTTCGTTGAACCAGGCCATCAGCCGGCGCACCTCGACGCGCTCGCCGATCGTGTCCGGCATCAGGCGCTTGGGTCCCATCTCGGCGCCATAGGCCTCGTCGACATATTCTGCGACGATCGCCGCGCCCGGGATGGGCGGCTGCTCGTTGTCCACCAGGACGGGCGTCGTGCCCGCCGCATTGAGCAGCAGAAATGCCTCGCGCCGCTCCCAGCTGCGCTCTTCAACCAGCTTCAGCTCAAGCCCGTATTCCCCCGCGATCAGGCGGATGAAGCGCGAATGCGGACAGAACGGATGATGAAACAGCGTGAACATGAAGCCTTTGACTATTTGATGGTGCTTAAGAATCCATCAATGTTTGTGCGGCGCCACACTAGTCATTCAAAACCGCGAAGCAAGGGCGTGACGCCGCATTTTGCGATTGCAGCAATGGGGCGGATGGGCGAGAAGAGCCCCGCTTTTCCAGCGGAAATGGACCGTAAATATGTCAGACGCAATACGGGCAGTGATCCTCGGCATCATCGAGGGTGTGACCGAGTTCCTTCCCGTGTCCTCGACCGGTCACCTGCTGCTTGCGGAGCGCTTCTTCCATCTCGGCGAGGGCGCGTTCTGGGATTCGTTTACGGTTCTGATCCAGCTCGGCGCGATCCTCGCGATCGTCGTGCTGTACTTCAAGAAATTGTGGGACGTCGCGATCGGCATGTTCACGGGCGACGCCTATGCGCGCCGCTTCGTGATCGGCGTGCTGGTGGCGTTCCTGCCCGCTGTCGTCGTCGGTCTCGTCGCCGGCAAATACATCAAGAGCATGCTGTTCAATCCGTGGGTGGTGTGCTTCTCGCTGATCGTCGGCGGCGCCATCCTGCTCTGGGTCGACAAGCTCGATCTCAAGGCGCGCGAGCATGACGCCACCCGGTTTCCGCTGCTGATGTATCTCTATATCGGCATCGCGCAGTGCATCGCGATGATCCCAGGCGTGTCGCGCTCCGGCGCCAGCATCGTCGCCGCAATGTTTTTGGGGGCCGACAAGCGCGCCGCGGCGGAATTTTCGTTCTTCCTCGCCATCCCCACCATGATCGGCGCGTTCGCCTACGATTTCTACAAGAACCGCTCCGAGATGACGATGGACCACATGGGCATCGTCGCGATCGGCTTCGTGGTATCGTTCGTCACCGCGATCATCGTGGTGAAGACGTTCCTGGAATACGTCACCCGCCACGGTTTCGTGGTGTTCGCCTGGTGGCGCGTGATCGTCGGCACGCTCGGCCTGATCGCGCTGGCCATGGGGCGGTAAGCCCGAACTTCAAACAACTGCAGCCTGAACGTTGAATCTCGTCGTGCCCGGCCTTGTGCCGGGCATCCACGTTCTTGGCGACCATCAAGGAAAGACGTGGATGGCCGGGACAAGCGCGGCCATGACGGCGGATGGTTACGCGCTCTTGCGCTGGAATTGCCCGGCGGCGCGGAAACGCCAGAGATATTGCGGGGCGATCGCCTCGAGCGAGTCGGCCGTGATGCCAAGGCCCTCCAGCGTCAGGCCGGCGGCCTTCGCCGCATCCGACACGACATTGTCGCGCGCGAGCAGCGTGACCTGGTCCGGCGTCAGCTTCAACGCGCCGGGCGCGAATTGCAGGAAATTGGCCTGGAAGCGGGCCAGCCCGAACGGCAGCGGCACCAGCATCGGCTTGCGATCGGCGATCTTGAGGATGGCCTCGATGATCTCGCGCATGGTCAGCACGTCCGGCCCGCCGAGTTCGTAGGTCGCGCCCGCCTTGGCCTTGCCGTCGACGGCATCCGCGATCCCGGTGGCGACGTCGCCGACATAGACCGGCTGCATCCTAGTCTCGCCGCCGATCAGCGGCAGCACCGGCGACATCCGGGCCAGTGCCGCGAAGCGGTTGGTGAACTGGTCCTCGGGGCCGAACATCACGGAGGGACGGAAGATCGTCGCCGACGGCACCGCGGCCAACACCGCGGCTTCGCCGGCCGCCTTGGCCTTGGCGTAGCGCGAGGGCGATTCAGCGTCGGCGCCGATCGCCGAGACATGGATCAGGCGTGCCCCCGCGGCCGCGGCCGCCTTGGCGACGGTCTCGGCGCCCTTGGCCTGGACGGCATCGAAGTTCTGCGCGCCACCCTCGGCGAGGATGCCGACCAGATTGATCACGACCTGCGAATCACGCAGCGCCGCCTCGACCGAGGCCGGATAGCGCAAGTTCGCTTGAACGGTGTGAACCTGCCCGACCTTGCCCGACGGCTGGAGGTAGCCGGCCAGCTCCGGCCGCCGCACCGCGACCCGGATACGGTAGTCGCGCCGGCACAGCGCGCGGACGACATTCCGGCCCAAAAACCCCGATCCGCCGAAAACCGTGACGAGAGTTTCCAGATTCGATGCCATGGAGGTCCATTCCTGCAGGAAGAGTGCGTGTTATCAGGCTTGTATCGGGCCGGTTTGCGATGCGCAATCCGCATCCGGAAGCGGGGTTCAAGCATGAATTGACAACCGCGTCACCGAACCGTAGTAACCGCCTCCGTGCCCTAAACGGCATGCCCAGGTGGTGGAATTGGTAGACGCGCTGGCTTCAGGTGCCAGTGGCTTAACGGCCGTGAAGGTTCGAGTCCTTTCCTGGGCACCATACGATTCTGGATATGAAGTAAATCCAGATACATAAGCCCAATCAGAGTGTTGCGTTGGCCCCGACTGTGTAACAATGGGGTGTAACATTGCTGTTCAGGGTTGTTCGGCCGATGCGCCGGGTTGGGTCTCGTTTTTCTCTTTTCGTGCAGCGCATTCCGGCTGACGTCCGGGCCAAAGCGGTCGGCATCGAGCTGGCGATTCCGCTTGGTAATGGCTTCGTCTTCGTGACGCTTAGCGAGGGCGCTCAGGCCGTCCGGTTCTCCCTTCGCACTACGGAACCTAGCGAGGTCAAGACCCGTCAGGCGCTCGCTGCGGCCTATCTGGAAACCGTCTGGGCGGCACTCCGCAACGACGCTCCAGTGCATCTGACCCACCGGCAGGCGACGGCCTTGGCAGGCGAACTCTATCGCGTCTGGGCCGACAGCGAGAACCGCGCCCGGAGTGTCGCCATGGTCCACACGCCCGGAATCGGCTGGGCGCCCGACACGGAGAGCCATGAGGAGCAGGAGGCCCACTGGGCAGCCGTAACGGAGATGTGGGAGAGGATCGGCGGCGACGGCGAGGCCAAGAAATTAGAGAAGGCGCTCGGGCCCATCGTGGACCGCCTCTTGCTGACCAAAGGCATCCGCCGCGTGGACAGCGAATCGCGTGCGCTCTTGCTCACCGCCTTTTGGATGGCGCTGCGTGACGCCTTCGCGAGCCGCCAGCGGAATGCGGGTGGCGACTATTCGCTCGACCCCAAGGCCGCTCGCTTTCCCGAGTGGCAGGCCCCGGCAGATGCGCCGAAGGAAAAGCCAAAGCGAGGCACCTCCAAGAATTCCCTTACTGCCCTCGTTGAGGATTGGTGGAAGGAAGCCAAGCGGGCGGGCCGCAAGCAGAGCACCTATGAGAGCTATCGCAACTCGATGGCGCGCCTCGTGACATTTCTGAAGCACGACTCTGCGAGCCGGGTGACGCCGGAGGACATAGTTCGCTTCAAGGACTATCGCGTGCAAAGCGGCGTGAGCCCGAAGACGGTGAAGGATAGCGACCTCGCTGGGATAAAGACGGTGTTCGGCTGGGCGGTGGTCAATCGGCGGCTGTCCAGTAATCCGGCCGAGGGGATCACCATCAAGGTCGGCAAGTCGCGCAAGCTCCGGTCCAAAGGGTTCTATGATTCGGAAGCCATCGCCATCCTGAAGCACGCCCGCGAGTTCGTGCCCGGCCGGGAAGCCCCGAAGCTTGCGGCGGCCAAGCGGTGGGTACCATGGCTGTGTGCCTTCACGGGTGGTCGCGTGGGCGAGATGATCCAGATTCGAAAGGAGGACCTTCGGCGCGAAGGCAAGCTCTGGGTGCTGCACGTGACGCCCGAGGCGGGGCCGGTGAAGACGGATGAAGCGCGTGATGTCGTTCTCCATCGGCAAGTCATCGAGGAAGGCTTCTTGGCGTTCTTTGAGAAATCGAAGGGCGGCTATCTGTTTATTGACCCTAGGGCCGGTGAGCTAGGGGTGCGCAACGCGGTGAAGACGGCGCGGAACAAGGTCAATGAATTTGTGCGCGAGGTGGTGAAAGACAAGAACGTTGATCCAAGCCACGGCTGGCGACATCGCTTCAAGACAGTCGGAATCGATCAGGGCGTTGAGATGCGCGTGCTGGACGCCATTCAGGGGCATGCGCCGCGGAATGTCTCAGAGGGGTATGGAGACGTGACCGTCAAGGCGAAGGCGAACGCTATCGCTCGGTTTCCAGCCATCGATGTCGCATGAGCCACCACCCGGATTATGGCGTGGCTGGCTCGCTGACATCTAGGTGGATCTGCCAACCAGTTACACGATCGAGCGCGGAAATCTCCTCACCTTAGGCCCAATGCCCCCGTGCTTCATAGCTAGGTAGGCCTCGAAGCGATCCAGTCCACCAGTGCTGGGACGCAGCCCGGATGCTCATAGATGTAATGGCGCAGGATCCGCTTTGCTGCACCATCCTGTCGAAGGGTTACAATATCAACCCCTTGGCCATCCGGCGCTGAGTGAGCACTCACCTCGCAGTTCACTCCGGCAAGTGCCAGTTCGCGCCCACAAAAAGCGCGAAAAGCGGCAGCGAGAACCACCAGGAGAAAAACTAAGAAGGGAAGAAGGCCAAGGTAAGCAAACATGTAGACTTGTTCAAGCTCACGTAAATACAGTCTTGTTTTCGTCTCGATCGGCAATTGAGTGGCTGCGAATATCAAACACAACGGTAGTGCAAGCCATATTAGATTGTTTGGTCGAAAGGCTCCAATTAAGGAGAGCGCCAGTGAGGCCAGCCTAGTCCCGATTGCACCAGTCGTTATGGTCAGTGTCGCTTCATCATCTATTGCTCGAACCACAAGCCTGCGGGCGCCAAGATGCGAAGCGTCCACTTGCGAAGATATTCTTTCGATCAGTTCAATTTGTGCGGCCGACTTCCGCAGTATCCACGAGCAAACAAGAATTGATGCGACGATCCCCAAGACGACCGCTCCTATTGCAGCAATGATATTAGGAATGTGCAGCCCCGGGTTCCGCCGCAAATGCGGTAAGAAGTAGTCCACCGTAATGTTGAACAGGGCCACAACTACGATAAACGAGAAAAAATACAGCGTATACAATGCGCGGGATTGAGCTGGGGTAAGCTCTGTTTTGAACACTTCGAGGAAGGGGGTCGCAAGACTAGCCGTGTATATTCTGTCAAGATTCGTAGTATGGCTAAGTGCATGCGATATGACGTTCCCCCCGTGGCTATGCCCTAAGAGAAGGATTGGAACGTTCGGAAACTGTTTCGCTCGCAGATCTATGGCCTCAGCAAGTTTCTTAGCTGCAAATTCCCGTCCTTTAAAGGAATTCGCACCCGACCATTTAATAAAACTTGCCTGGACCTCAATCCCGCGTTCATTCAGCTGACTCACTAAATCATTATGAAAGCCGGATCCCGGTTCGTACCAGCGAGGTTGTCGATGTATCAGAGCTCGTGAACTGGGAAAAATGCCACGGCCCCAGGTACCGTGGATCATTATAATGAAGAGCTCTCGCAACATGGCGCACTCCTCGTCCCGTCATAAGGAGTGTAGAATGCCAAGATTGCATGTCGGCAGCAAGTGTCGGTGAGGTCGCAAGGCAGCGTCGTATATTAAGCGGAGAGAGTCTGGCTTGTACCCGTAAGCCGAGATCGGTTTATCTTCTAGCGTGTGCTCGCATATTTGGTCGCTGCCGCTTTGCAGGCTGCTATTTTTGAGCAGGCCAGCACGGCGCCGTCCCGCAGGGCATTCTCATAGGAATCGTCTTTGTGGTTCGCGTGAAGATAGGCCCCGAGCAAGGCCGCAGCGACCAAGACCACGACGTAACGGGCCCGCTCCAAAATGAGCCGAGCCTTGGGGTTCTTCTCAATGCGGGTGACCGTCACCAAGAAAATGGCCGGTGTGCTCACGAGAAGGATGACAACTTGGATGCTGCCCGGCTCGATGTCCAGCCGGTTGAGAACCTCATGTTCGAGCCAAAGGCAAAGCGCGATGAATCCCCAGATGGTGGCCCAGTAGCTGGCCATGTCGAAGAGGACCTTAATGGGGTCGTTTTCGCCCAACTTCGGGGCGTTGCTCTCGGTGCTGGACATTTGCGCGTTCCTCAACAGGTGGCTGACGCAATGTAGACGATAGTCATCATGGCTCAATGGGAAAATGGGACTCATAGTCCGTAGACCCAAAGTCATCATGACGGCCTGCTTCCGTGGATGGATGACGAGACAGGCATCGTTAACGTGGTGGCGGCGGCTGTGCGGCGGGCCCGGAAGGGGCTTGGTCTGTCCCAAGAGGATTTGGCCCTAGAGGCGGGGCTGGATCGGACCTACGTCAGTCAGGTGGAGCGGGGCGCCCGCAACTGCACCATCATCGTCCTCGCCCGCTTGGCGAAGGCCTTGAAGACGACCCCTGATAGGTTGCTTGTCCCCCAGCGGAAGGGGCGACCTTAATCCCTATTTCGTCCGGTGTTATGAGGGCGGTCACTTTCAACACGTGACCCCATCTCGCTTCCCATCACAAGGGCAGGGGCGATAGGGCCTGCTCGATGTAGGTCAAAGGATGAGGCTAGGTGGTGCCCATGGGAGGGGTGGTGGTCACTCACCCGAGCTTGGAGGTGAGCCTTCGGGTCGGTGAGGGTGACCCTAGAGGCCGCACTTAGGGGGCCATGAAGGAGGGTGGTGTCACCCTCCCAACTTGAGGGCAACTTAAAGACGGCACCGAGTTAAGCCTCAAAGTCTCCCCCCTTTAAGTTCCTCCCCTCTAGCTTCTTCCTCCTCCATTAGCGGAGGCGTAAGGCCCAATTTTGTCCCAAGTGGCTGTTATCGTTGGCAAAAATCTATGGAAACAATCGCGCAGGAAGATCCCGTCCCCATGCTGAAAGCAGCCTGCATCGCGTCGGCCGCAACGTCGGCTTTCGATTCCGCGACCAACACAGCGTCATGCAGCGGCAGGGCGGGGACCCCTATGCTCGCAAGATGCGTGATGATCCCGATCAACATGTCGCTTTCGATGCGCATCAACTGAAAGCCCAGCCCGGTGCCGAACAAATCAGCGATGGGCGCATGGCGCGTGGCTAGCATCTCAATGGCGTCACGGAGTTTCGTGCCCGAGAGGAAATGTGGAAGCGTTCCCTCCGGCCAATTCCGCAATGGGCCGTCCGCGAACAACATCGCGTTCATCAGCCGTTTCCAGCCATCACGCCCGGAGCCATCTCCCGCCACGTCATAGATGTCACCTTCCGGCTGCGGCTGTCCCGCCCGCACATACGCGAGGCGCGGGAAAAGCTGCCTGTAATCGACATCGGCAATTCGCTCGCCATCAATCCGGATGCGCTCAAATCGCTCGGCCCGCTCCATGCCCATCCAGAAGCCGCCAGCGAGCCGGCCTCCGTGCTGCCAATTGTCGTTATTGAAGATACGCCGAAGAGAACGGCGATAGGGTGCGATGACTTGGCCGTTCTTCCCTAAAGAGAGGCCGGTGTCTTGACCTCTCACCTCGATATTAGCGCTGCGCAGAAATTCATTGATGCGCCGCATCTGTCCCGCAAGCTGGCGGGTCTTGGCTGTCTCCGGGAAGGCAATCGAGGCCGCACGCCCGTCGTCATCCTTGCCTTCCTTCAAGATGATCAGAGCGCGGTCGTCGATTTGCTTGACGCTTCGCCAATCCGGTGGTGCCAGCGGAAGATGCTGAGCGAGCGCTGCGCTTGGTCGAATGAGCGACGGCACCCGCATTCTTTTGGATAGCTTATATCCCCTTCGCTCCTCTGCGATCAGGCCAAGTAATGCAAGCCCGTCTATCGCGGATAGGAAGTGCTGGCCATAAACCGGGTTGGCGCTGCCATCGCCCCGCCAAAGAAAGCCATGTGACCGGGGCACCGCGAGCTTGGGGCTGGACTCGATTGCGCTGAGCAAGATCAGGTTGCAGGCCAGCGCCTCAACGGCGAGGCCGAATTTCTCCTTGTCCGCTTCCTTCCGCGCTCGCTTCCTGCCGCCGCCATCGGTTTCGTGGAGCAGCAGCGCATCGCGCAAACATTGGACCGCATGGGCAAGCTCGGTCGTCTTGGCCCGGAGCAGTGGATCGAACCACATGATGTTGGGTGATTGTGTCATGGAGGCGTGAGGCGTGTGTTCAAAGTGGCCTGCCCCAACCCTCGATATGCACGCACTGCTTCACTCCGACCAGATAGCTCGCGCGAATGCTGCGGCTTACGATTTCTTTCGGGCATGGATCAACTCGACGCGCGGGGCCGTCCATAGCGCTGCCGATGGGCCAGGACGCCCGCGACATGCTTCTCAACGACCCATTCGCAAGGTTTCTCCAGCATCCGCCCCATCTCCCGCAGAACCCGCCCGGTGGACCTCGGAAAAGCGTGCATTTCAGTCCGCCGTTTCCTTCCCTGATGGTCCTCCACGACCCACACACGATGCGTGCCCGAAGCTAGGCGGTGAACCGCTTTGCAAATCTGGACCGTCCGAAACTCCTTTGCGCGGGGGGCCGTGGCGTCGGCCTTGATCAGGGCGGAGACGGCGAGGACGATAGAGACAATACGCTGCGGGAGAACGCCTTCAACGCGGAGCCGCGCCAGTCCGATCTTGGCTCGCTTAGTGGCGGACATGCCTTTGAGGCGCGTCGCAATCTCCACCGGGCCAGCGTCCTCTAGCGTCCGCCCCATGTCCGCAATCGCGGCGGCTATAAACTTATCATTGGCTGCAAGGCCGACATACGCGGTTGCCGCCGTAATGTATGGCCGCAACTCGGAAGCCTTGAAGCTCGGCCGCCAGTAGGACCCATGACGCTGCCGGTGCTCAACGTGGCGCCTACAGTGGTGTGGGGCGAGGCCTTCGCGGGCCGCTTTCATTGTCGGGCGCCCGCAGCCGGGAATGGCGCACTTGGCTGCTGCCGCGAGCGGTCCTAGTCGGATGCTTTCCTTCAGAGCTGCTCTGCGCGTCTTTCGGAGAGACGGTGAGGTCACAAGTTCACACCCTCGCTGAGGTCCTCGTGTTTCCTAGCTGCGAGGAGGCCGCCCATGATGCTCCCGGCCCCCCTGTGCAAGGTCTTTCAGAATGATCACTATCTTGTTGCCCTTCGCGTCTTCGGACCGGATGTGAACCGCTGTGATCTCCAGGGCCTTCTGGAGGATCAGCCCATCAATTTCCTTCCATAGTGGGGCGTATGCTACCGAATCGCCCTTCTTGTTTTTCCAGCGGTTCTTACGCCAATCCAGCCGTAAGGTGTTCACGCTCCTAACGATGTAATCGTTACTGGTCTCGATCAGAACACTAGCCCTCGGGGCGGCTTGGTGCACGATCCTGTGCACTCCGAGAACGGAAGCCTCTTGTTGCGTGCTTGATGGGGCACTTGCCGGTGCAGCATCCAAATAGGCCAGTTCCGCGTCGTCCTCGGAAGCACGATAGCCTACGGCAAACGCGGCTCGTGCCGCTCGGTCGTCCGAGGCCACTAACGTGGCTACGAAGGCTCGCCCATCTTGGAACGGAAAGTCGTCTGAGTCAGGCTCGGGCTTCAACAACTCCGACAACAATTCTGTAGTCTTCGTTCGTCTCCTAGTCGCTGGCTTGACGTTACGGACGAGCCCGGCGTTCACCTTCTTAGCTGACACTCTCCTAGGACCAGCGGCTGCAGGCTTCTTCTTGGTCATTCCTCATTCCGACAGAATTGATTCACTCCGCATTATGTAGGAATTCAAGAGATGATGCGAGGAATCTGCCATAGAAAAGTTTCGACCAGTGACGCTTGAAAAACCGAGGAAGCAGACTCTTTTGCGTTAGTCTTTAGCTCATCCTTGCAAGCCGTGCTTCGATTAGCCTGACCTGTGGAGCTGACCACTTTACCCCACCCCTTGCCGTAGGGATGCCCTGTGCCGTCAAAGCCCGTGCGACCTCGGTGGGTGAGGTAATCCCGTTAGCTCTGAGCTTCTTCAACAGCGGCGCTAGATCTTCCGCTCGTCTATCTGCAAGCCGTGACTGTTCGTCCCTTCCGCGTGCTTGTATATCGCTAGCCAGGCTTCCTCCCCGGTAGCCCCCCAGTCGCTGCCCCCGTGCCTTAGCTGCCGCTAGTGCTGCCTTGGTCCGAGCAGAGATCAGGCCGGCCTCTAGCTCTGCTACTGCCGCCATCTGTTGAAGCATGAAGCGCCCGGTAGGTCCCTCGATGGCAGGGAGATCGGCAAAGCGCACGTCCACCCCTGCCTCTAGGAGCCTCTCTAGGAAACCCACTGAGCGGGTCAGGCGATCCACCTTCGCGACCACGAGGGCCGCCCGGTGCAGACGTGCCGCCGTGAGTGCCCCATCCAAGGCGGGTCTATCGTTGCGGCGTCCGCTCTCGACCTCCGTGAACTCAGCGATTACGTTCGCGAGCCCATCCCCTAGGTGGTTTGCAACGGCGGCTCTCTGTGCATCGAGCCCTAAGCCCGATTGGCCCTGCTTGCGGGTGGACACCCGATAGTAAGCAACAAACCGGCGCTTCACGATCATTTCTCTCTCGATGGTGGCCCCCGAAAAACTTAGTCAACGAGCGTTGTCACCATATTTTTCTTATCGTCGCTGGAATCGTGCGCCAATCGTTCGGCCATGAGTCAAATCGACTCAGGGTCGAGCATGGAGATGCTGCCCTTCGTAATCAGAGCGGGTAGGAAGGGGAACGAGAGGAAGGAGAAGGGGCAGCCGGAGTGAAAGCAAACGTCAGCCACCATGAAGGCGGGTTTGAGAAATTGGACGTGAGGCACGGGGGAAAGCAGCGAGCCGCCGCCGCGAGGTCATATCTCAGATTTGTAACCCCTAAAAAATTCCGCCCGGAGCCTAACCTGTCTGGAGGAGCACATGGGCCGGGCCCCTTATGCAGGCTTGAGACGAAAGCTCGGCGCCAAAAATCGCGTCCGTTAGCCCAACTAGTTAGCCCATTCCTTGCGAACAAAGTCTTCGATAAGTTGCGCTCTAGCCAACACGGCGACCTTGTCCCACGTGCGTGAACGAATTGTGTTGGCGACTGCCACGGTGCCACGGATGCCGCACTCTTTGTAGCTTTTGGCCTTCTCATTTGGAGGTTTATCCTGCAGCGACGAATTCACGCCGGGAGGCAGCATCGTAAGATTGCCGAGGTGATGAACGTACGAGACATTTGAGCTCTGTGGCTTGATGTGTTCAATCGATTTGGAAGGGTCCGCAGCCCAGATCTTGGTCCATTGAAACTCGTTGAGCTTCTCTCCCGCTGCTTGGGCGAGATGTTCGTCATAGCGGAAGAGAAGGTATCGCAGCTCTTCCGTCCACCCCTCGTAGCTGTTTGTGTAGTCCTTCGCACTTGTAAGCACGGCATCAATTGAATAGTCCGAGCCAATCGAAAGCAGGCGATCAACGATTTCGGGCGCCTTTAGCTTGTCTACGAAAATCTCTTGGCCTAGGCGGACATAGTCTCCGACCTTATGCCGCGAATCGGCGCCCCCCAGCCCGAATATGCGAAAAGTTACTCGTTCCCATTGCGCAAGAAGGGATCGTTCGACATCGGGCGGAAACTGTCTCACTATGATTGATGTTGCTACGAAGCGGGCGTGCACAATATTGGTGACTGCTTTGAGGCGTGCATCGCGATCAAGCCGATCCAGTGCGACAACAATCGAATGTAACCAGCGGGCCTGACCTACAGTGTTGGCAAGTCCGCCACTTGCTTGGTCCACAAGTGTTGCCGCTGCATCTTCCTCTGACTGGAGCCGATTGACCTTCTGAGAGTTTTTGAGGGTGCCGGCGAACCGAAGAGCTTGATCCCCGAGAGCATTCCTAAGCCCAAGCACGCGATAAATGTCCTGCCAAATGCTGTGCATTTCCTTGAGGGGTTCTGCGCTCTGGTTTGTCTGTAGGAAGATTAACCCCATGAGTTGACTTTTGAACTTATCAATCCATCTCACGTCTAAGCCGCGGCTGTTTAGGACCTCGAAAACTCGATAGACGGCCGACTCATCCGTTAGTTCGTGGTAGATCATCGATAAACGGTTTCGCAAGAGAGCAACGAGTTCAATGAGCGATGCGGACCTCTTCCAGTCTTCGACAAAAGATTCACATTCGCTCGCAGCGTCTATCAAGTTCTTATCGGCTGCCGTCTCGCCAGCATCCTTGCGGATGATGCCTTCTCGGATGTAATCCACAAAAACGTGCGTGCTGTCATGGTTCGTTTGTAGGAGCGCTAGCGAGTGATCATCGCTTTTGACTAGCAGCTCATGCAGTTCCTGCTTGATCTTGTTTTCATCGCCACCGGTCCCTAAGGCTTTTTCGATCGCCTTTAACAAGATGACGAATGTTGTTAATCGTTGCTGTCCGTCAACGACTTCCACCGCAGTGAATTCGTTCGCAACGATCAAGCGTCGCTCCCGAGCGAGACCTACGACCGTTGCAAGAAAATGATCTTGCTTGGTCTTCTGAACCTCGCGGATGTCGGCGAAGAGATCCTTTCTTTGCTTGGTCTCCCAGGCGTATGCTCGTTGATAGTCCGGTATGCGAAATAGCCGGCCCGCCAAAAGTTGGTTCAGTGTCAAGTGCTGCGGGTTTAGCTGCATGTGCTTCCAAGCTCCTCAAGGGGCGAATCTCGCGCTACGTCCATTCAAGCTTGCGGTATAGAAGCGGCACGTCAAGGTTGCCGGGCCGTTTTGGTCTCGCTGGCTGGATTTCTAAGCGCAACGATTTAGGCTTAGAACATAAAATGAACGTTTACTGATTCGCTGCAATGTGAGACCCTGCGATTCGGCGGATGCGGGCGGCGGAAGTGAACATCGAATTTCAACGACAGAAAGCACGGGGTGCATTTTATACACCTCCGGAGATCAGCCAATTCCTCGTTGATTGGGCTGTGCGCCATAAAGGAGATTTGGTTCTCGAACCCTCTTGTGGGGACGCAGCTTTCTTAGTGCCGGCCGGCGAGCGATTGCGGCACCTTGGCGCCCCCCGCCGAGCGCTTCCAAACCAGCTGCAAGGGGTGGAAATACACAAAGCTTCTGTTGAAGAGGCCGAGGAGCGTCTGGAGGAGGAGGGGGTCTCCGCGACCATCGTTCATTCGGATTTCTTTGATTGTGAGCCGCGTCCGGTATTCGATGCAGTGGTGGGAAATCCGCCTTTTATTCGGTATCAGTCGTTTTCGGGCGAGGCCCGTGCCAAAAGCTTGCGCGTTGCGCTGGCGCATGGCGTTCGGCTTACTGCTCTTGCTAGTTCTTGGGCCGCGTTTGTAATTCACGCCTCGGAATTTCTCAAAGATACGGGGCGCCTCGGGATGGTGCTCCCGGCGGAATTGCTGTCTGTCAGCTATGCTTCAGAGGTCAGACGATTTCTCCTCAATCGATTTGCCAGCGTGCGACTCGTTGTGTTCGACCATCTGGTCTTTCCCGGGGTGACGGCTGAGGTAATACTCTTGCTTGCCGAAGGTCGCGGCAAGGCCAAGAGCTTTGAGGTTATGCAGCTGCGCGATCTTGAATCGCTGTCCGAGCTCAACGGTCCGGGAAGCATCGACTTTCTTCCTTCGGGTGGCGAGAAATGGACGCCCGCTCTGATCTCGAACGAAGCCTTTAGGGTTTATCGGGAGCTGACATGTCAAGGTGCATTCGGTCGCCTGGTAGATTGGGGCGAAACCTATTTGGGGAACGTCACTGGAAACAACGGCTATTTCACCCTCACTGCTGAGCAGGTGGAGACACTAAAGCTTGGAACGCGAGATATTCTGAAGATTTCGCCACCAGGATCGCGGCATTTAAAAGGGCTAACTTTCAGCGATAGAGCATGGAAGGAAATGTCTAACCGGGGAGCCCGCTGCTATATGTTTGCGCCGCAGGGCGAAGAGCTTTCGGCGGCTGCACGTGCCTACATTCGAGATGGAGAGAAGAAAAAAGTCCAGCGAGCTTATAAGTGCAGCAATCGGACGCCATGGTGGCGTGTCCCGCAAGTCGCCAAGCCAGACATCCTATTCTCTTACATGAATCACGACCATCCTCGTCTAGTCACCAACGATGCAGGAATCTCAATTCTCAACTCACTCTATGGTTTAAAGCTAAAGGACCAGCTGAGGGATTTGGGGAAGACGCTCTTGCCAATAGCTTGCCTTAACAGCCTTACTCTGTTGGGATCAGAAGTAGTTGGCCGCGCATATGGTGGCGGACTTCTGAAACATGAACCTCGCGAAGCAGACCTTCTTCCCGCCCCTTCGCCGAAGGCGCTTGGGGAAATTGGTGAAGAGTTGACCTTCTTAAAGCCGCAGCTGGCGACCGCCCTTCGGTCAAATGACTTATCTGCTGCCGTCAGGCTCGTGGACTCGGTAGTGCTTACGAAGCACATGCAGGTTGATGAAGTCGAACTTCAAGGATTGAGAGCGGCTCGCGAGTTGCTTTTCAATAGACGTGTTTCACGAGCGGCCAGCGCACGTGTCGCGGATTGAAAATCGCTTAAAGCAAGCCATTTCGGGGCTTGGATCCAAGCCATTGGATTCGGAGGCGCAGAATGTAAAGCGCCGCTATAGCGAGAGACTGTCCGAATGTGTTGCTTTGGCAGTAGCCGCTGAACTTCGAGAGCGTGGGCTCAAGGAGGCTCGGCCTGCAAGCCCCGGCGAACTCGATTCCTCCGGAGCTGAGCGCCGGATGGCCGGTGGCCTGGGAGCAAAGAAAGTAGATGTGACCTGGGCTACCGAGGAAGCAGGTCTACTTCTCGCCATCTCTATAAAGAGCATCAATTTCCGTGATGCCAGCACGAAGAATTTTCAAAAGAATTTGGTTAATAGGCGGGGCGACATGCTGATGGAGGCCGTTACGCTCCACCGGCGCTTCCCCTATGCGGTGCTCGGTGCGTTTTTCTTCTTCAATAAGGACGCCGAATCTGACGGCACCAGCAAACGAAAGTCTACATTCCTTAATGCGCACGCTCGTTTGA
Source organism: Bradyrhizobium sp. 132 (assembly GCF_023074185.1). Classification (GTDB taxonomy): domain Bacteria; phylum Pseudomonadota; class Alphaproteobacteria; order Rhizobiales; family Xanthobacteraceae; genus Bradyrhizobium. The sequence goes on from NZ_JADPKY010000170.1 coordinate 202,746, forward strand.
GGCTGTTCACTGGTCGCGCCGACCCAGCCGGGCGGGATGAGCAATTCGAGCGGTTCTACATTTTATTGTTAGACGCGTCGGCTGCGAGCCCTGTACGGACTTTTGAAGTTGGGAAACCTGAGACGCCCCTGCCCCTATCAGATATATTCGACGAGCTTCTAAACATAACCGCTGAGCGAAATCCCGACTTTTACGAGTTTGATGCGGGAGTTCTGCGTAACGTTAGGTAGCTATCCCCGCCTCCAGTTCGAGTTTCATCATGAAAAGCTTCGATTCTCGCGTCTACAGCATCAACGATTTTGTTGAGTGGGATAAACATAAGCAACTGGTCTTGAACCCGTCGTTCCAGCGACGTGCTGTTTGGAGTGACAAGGCGAAAAGTTTCCTGATGGACACCATCGTGCGTGGGAAGCCAATTCCCAAGGTATTCATCAGGCAGAAGATAAATGTAACTACCAAAGTTTCGGTCCGAGAAGTTGTGGACGGTCAGCAGCGGCTCCGGTCAATTCTCTCGTACATTAAAGATGGCTTTGCGATCACAAAACGAATGCATCCCGACTACGGCGGCTTGCTCTTCAGTCAGCTTCCCGAGGATGTGCAATCGCAAATTCTGTCCTATGAGATTGCTGTCGATCTTCTGATCAATCTGCCAGACGCTGAAATCCTCGACATATTCGGCCGCCTCAACTCTTACGCTGTCATTTTGAATGAACAGGAAAAGCTAAATGCCATTCACTTTGGTGCGTTCAAAGTGCTGGCGGATCAGGTTGGACGAAAATACTACGAATACTGGATCAAGCAGAAGATCCTGACCTCAAAGGAAGTCCTTCGGATGGCCGAAGTGGCACTAGTTGCCGATCTGATAGTTGCCATGCTCGAAGGGATCAAAAACCGTAAACAGGTGGCTCGTTATTACGATCGATATGAAGATAGCTTCGAGCACGATCCAAAAAAGGTTGAAGAAGACTTCGACGCGGTGATTGTGACCATATCGAAAATCTTCCCGGAGGGTCTAGGCGAAACAGAATTCAGCCGCCCGTTCCTGTTCTACACCTTGTTTACAGCCGTGGCACATTGCATTCACGGCTTGCCCAACTTCGACTCTGCAAAGGTAGCGCTGACGACAGATGCCGCTATTGAAAAGGCACGCAACGGCCTTGACCGGGTGGAAGAGCTCTTTGCCTTGAAGGATGCTGCCCAGTTGAATGAGGTAGAGCAGCAATTTCTCCAAGATAGTCGTCGCGCCACCACTGATCCCAAAGTGCGTGAGCGCAGGACTGCATTTCTACTATCTCTGATGGGATAAGTTGCCGTGCCAGCCGTCCAAACCCTCGCTGATTTCCGCGCGAGCGTCGCTCAGTGCGAGAGTCTCATTGCGAATGCACATAGATTTGATGCTGCGGGAGCGCCAATCCTCCCCCAGATCGATTTGGAGCAGATCACGGTGGCGGCATTTCTAAATATGTTCATCGCTTGGGAGGCATTCCTAGAGGCATCGATTCATGAACATATGATCGGTGGTGCAACTATAGGGGGTGCACAACCCGTGCGGTACGTCAATCCACCGAACCTTGCAGTGGCACAGAAGATGGTCACTGGGACTATGCGCTACTTCGACTTCGCCAACCACGACAACGTGCGAAAAATTGTGAATCTCTATTTTGAGAATGGATACCCGTACGAGCCTCACATCAGTTCGATTGTCTCAGAGCTGAACGACCTCAGAACCATGCGGAATGCATCTGCCCACATATCGTCAACCACTCAGCAGGCCTTAGAATCACTGGCCGGGCGGATATTCGGGGCACCGAGCCCGGATGTCTCACTGTATGCTCTTCTCACCGCGCCAGATCCCACGTCAGCAAACGGCGACACGGTCCTCGTAACCTATAGACGAAAGCTTGATACGGCGGCGGAGTTGATTTCAAACGGCTAACCTTTGAGCGGTCCTATGGCCTCTTCGGCCCGATCATCGACAACGTGATCGACGTCCGCGCAGTCCGCGCCCCGTCAGGAGCAGTGAGATGCAATACCGATTTCTTGCCAAGGAGCATCTCAAGAAGGCGACCTCCCTTTTGGCTACCCACGACGTTGATCAATTGCCCTATGCTTGTCTGGAACTTCGCAAGTGCATCGAAGCGCTGTCGTACGAACTCCTCACGGGCTACTTGGCCGAGGCCTCGATGAAGGTCATAGAAACTTGGCAGCCCGATAAGGTCATGAAGGAGCTAGTCCGGATTGACCCCGGAGCCGAACGCAATTCATTCCTTCGAATGAGACGCGAGGGCACTGATGGAGGACCGTCCGGGGACTGGATGAATCTCGGCGAAGATCGGCGCCCTAAGGCTGCATGGGTCACTAAGTCGTATCACCAACTCGGCAGCTTCTTACATGTGCAAACAATCAAACAGCAGCGCGAAGGAGTGGCTTTTGATGCGGCAACGTGCCGCGACCGTGCGGTGCAGATTGCAGAAGAGCTTGCGCGAATACTGGAAGCTTCCATTTGGAACGCTAACTTTGCCGTGTCAGTCACGTTTGACTGCGCTGAATGCGAGGCCCCAATCAAGCGTCGAAGCGAGGTACTGGAGACGGGCGGCGTGATCGAATGCGGCCACTGCGGCCAACTCTATGATGCGGAGGTAGGAGGCAATGGCAGCTATTTATTTGTCCCGCATTCCTTCAGTTGGGATTGCGACGGCTGCGGCACGAAACGGGAGATCGCGCAGAGCAAGGCGCGTGACGGATTGGACGTAAGCTGTCAATGTGGAGGCCGGACGACCTTGAAACGTCAAATACAGTGGACGCTCGAAAAAATAGGCTGATTTTCATTCGCGGAGGCGGAGTCGCGGGGGCTATCGTTTACCGGTGCCATAAGGAAGTAGAACGCCTTAGGTGCTTTCATGGCGCGAGCAGGAGGTCTAGATAGCCGGTCTCGCCTAGGGTCGCGAGGTAGTTAATAGCCTCTGTGATGGCTGCGGCAGTTTTTGGCGATCCGGTCGCAAGACCGTTCGTGAATATCGAGCGCATCCCGGCGGCTTGGCTCATATAGACCCAGCGGTCGAAGCGTTGGTTCTTCACCAGAGCCGCAAGAGTCTCGGCGGCACGATCCGGAAACTTGGAAGATGCCTGCGCCAATCGATCCAATACATTGTACGGCTCGCTAGGCGCAAAGCCAGCGTGCGACATCGAGAGCGCCTGATCCATCAGCCATTCGTCCGGAATGCCTTTGCGAGAGAATAGCTGCCCCATCGCGCCGATCTCTTCACGAAACATATCGGGCTTTTCCGAGGCTTTCGCTGCTGCTAGTCGGCGGTCCCAATACGAACGTGCGCGAGCACGCAGGTCGTCGGGAAGCTGATCGGGGCGCAGCTCAAGTTGGGCACCGAGAAACCAAATTGCATGCTGACGCGGCCCTACTGGCGCTCTATCCCAAAACTGCTGAAATACATCGTCCGGAAACGCCGACTTAATATAGAGAATGACCAGATATTCGGCGAGACGATCATCGAGATGTTTGTCCCTGGCAACATTATTCTGCCCGAGCCTCTCGATCTCGTGCACATAACAAGCACGCATAGCCAAAGCGAACCCGCTCATTGGGCCGCTATCCGCGCTGAGGTGCGCAAGCCACGTAGCGTCGCGTAGAGCTTCGTCATCGTTCGGAAAGAGAGCCGTCATTTGCTGACGTAGCCAAGCCTCTCCAAAGAACGCGAGCCAACTGAGGTATCGCCCCATGATCGCGCGGGGAATACGACCGGCCGGAGTGCGATCAGCTAGTTCCGCTTCGAAGAGTTGACGAATGTCGGATAGCTCTTGAATGGCTTCGCGGGGCCTTTTACCGAGCTCGCCGTCTAAGTCTTTGGTGCGCCAGAAGATGAAAAGGATAGCAAGCTCGACCGAGGCGCCCCTCCATGTTGCTTGTGCCCCAAGGTGGGGCAAGCTGCTATAGCTTTCCTCGAAATTCTCCGTATCTGGATGCCGTGGGGCGGAGCGATACAGTTCGAGAACGATTTGTTGCAAAAGGTCGGTCTGCGCAAACGGAATTGCGTGGGCTCCTCGACGGAAGCCGGAAGCAAGCAATCCGATCGCAGCTTTCCGCGACCATGACCGGTCGGGATCATCTCCCTCGATGCCGCTAGGAACGTACTGAGAAGCCGGCCGGACCACGGCTTCAATCAGCGCAAGCGCACCGGTCCAATCCAAATCGGTGTTGTTATTCGAAGCGTTGGATAGCCCTTCGAGGATTGCGCGTGCATAAATTGGCGGAAGCGAAGCAAAGCGAGCAGCGTTTGCGGAGTACGAATCTGCTCTGACCATCGCGGCATTGCGAAGGTCTTGCGCGAGCGCGGTTATCGTTTCTCGTTGGCCGCTAGAGGAGGGCCGCCACATCTCCAAGAAGGCGACAATCTCGTCCAGGGGTGCCGTTGATAGCTCCGGTGTCTCTTGAGGCCTCTGTGGAGCCTCGTACAAGCGCTGACGCCATGCTTCAGGGTCGCCGAGTCTTTCTATGCTCTCGCGTCGTGCAATGGGCAGAGCTTCCCGCCAATGCCACAGCAGATCGCGCACAAGAGATTCGTCGCGGCTTTGCTGTTCTTGAAGCGTGGGGGGCCTCTTCTCGTGTTGTTCGAAGAGTTCGATGAAGCGGCCGCGAGTTTTCTTGGGGGCTCCATCCACGCAAGCCAAGATTTCAAGCTGAATCGGCTCAGGCAAAGAGGGAAACCAAGCTCGTGCAAGCTCGCCATATTCCGCCCGACACCATGTCTCCTCAATAAGGTCGCGATCAGTTAGCCAAGCTTGTGCTAAGTCGGGAGCACCACTTGGATTAAGAGAGAGTACGTGCAGCCCAATCCGAGTAAATATCTTTGGCGAATATTTTCGTATTTCCGACAATACGTTCGGTGTGCAAGTTGGATCAGCCTTGATGGCTAGTTGAGACGCTCTGACAAGTTCGCCAACAAGAGAGTCAATCACGTCGTGCTTTATGCCGTGCTCGGATATCTCACCCGAAAGATAGTATGTATAGTCATGTGGCGGATTCTCACTCACTTTGCCACTGATGCGTACAGCCTGATCGAGTAAGTCGCTGATTAAAGAGACCGCGTCGACCTTGCAGACTGGAGCAATAGCCTTGACTGCATCCGGCAAGTGGTGCTCGTACATGTGTCGACTGAACAACGTAGTCAGCCTTTCGTTCTCCGCGAAGACCTTGAACACGGAGCGTGTCACGTGGAGAGCTGCATCACCTTCGTTTCCTTGGGCGAGGCTCTTGATCAAATCGTGCGGGGCTTGCGCCATGATGAAACGAGCGGCGGGCGTTAGCCATTGTTCGACGAGATCGACAAGTGGCGCGGCATCGGCCGGCGGCAAAGATGCCAAAATATCCATCCCCATCTGCTGAACGTCAGGGTGGGTGGACACCGCAATATCGCGAAGCGCCGAGACAACCAGCGTCAGCGTGCTCACATCGTGCGATTTGGCCATACGCAGAAGGTAGCGGCCCGCAGGCCATTGGCGCAGAAATAATCCGTCGTCGCCCGCCTCATCTGTCTGCGATGAGGGAGCAGCTAGCAGGTTTCGCTTTGCTAGGTGCGGTAACCAATCTGGAGTTTCCAGCTTATTGAAAAAATGCCAGAGCAATGGCAGAGCGCCGGGAATCTCCTTTGAGAAGCTTGTTACCGCGGCGCTACGATCGTGCATTGCTATTAGCTGATCTATCCGCCGGATAAACGCCGCGTACCGGCCCTGCAGAGCGATCATGAGGCCACGGATGGTGGTATCGAAAGGTGCTTGCCAGTTGGTCCGAAACTCATCGTCAACGACAAACGACTGATGTAGGGCGCGACCGCCATGGGCTTGGCTATGAATTTGAGAGATAGATTTCCAGGCCCGCGCGATATCGCCGGTCGGCGCGAGACCAAGGCGAGTCACAATTTTTTCGATTTCTTCCTTATGGCTGAGCCGCGGACGTAGCTGATTGGTCGCCCGATGAACTGCATCGTCACTGAATCCGAACGCCTTGAGTTGTTTTTTCACTTCCTCAATTCGCTTCGTCTCTTCGGGTGAGGGTGTGACCGCTACGTCCATCGGAACTTCGAGCGTTTGTCGGAGGATCGATTCCAATTCGCGCAAGGCATGAGCGGCCATCGGGCTCGATACTCGGAGTGCAAAAACTCCAGCCGCCAAGCGGCAAAAGTCAACATAACGATCGGCAATGCGCTTACCGAGCATGCGTTGGATCAGTGTCGTCGTATTTTGCTGCTCAGGCGAAAGATCGAAAGTCTTAATAGGCTCGTCCATGAATGCTCCCGGTCATTCTGGGGCTGTGGATTGCGGGCTATCGGTGGTTCTTTCGGCTGCTATCAGAAGGTTGCTATGTCACGCTGCCATGTGAATCGATTCGTCAGCGAGATATTCTAGGGAAGCAACTCTCCCACTGTGCAGATTGAGGGGAAGCCAGCTTAGATGCTGTACCACTATTGCACCAACAGCGCGTTCCTTTCGATCTTACAGACCAGAAGCGTTTGGTTGTCCGACTTCACACTCTCCAATGACCGGTTAGAGGGGAGATGGCTGCGCAATCTTTTGGTCGAACGCTGCACGCAGGAAGGTTTCTATCCCGTACAGATGGAAAGATTACTATCTTTCTTTGATTTGGGCGCGACTCGGCTTGGTGCTGCGGGCTTTTGTATGTCGGAGGAAGGTGACCTTCTCAGCCAGTGGCGTGCCTACGCAGGCGACGGGGGCGGCGTTTCTATCGGTTTCTCCAAACAGCGTTTGGAAGCGCTGGCCGGCGTTCTATACGCCAGACAGTCAGGAGAAGCCCTGTCATTGCACAAGGTTGCTTACTCTAGCGAAGACCAAGCCAGCCTTGTTCAATCGATTTTGGATGACGTCGTGCACGCGGTGAAAGCCGGGGCGCTCGACACGGGAACACTATTGACCGCATTAGACGGGGACAGGAAGGTCGAGGTCGATAAGCAATTTCGAAGCCTCACCGCGAGCTTTCTAGCTCTGCACCTCGTGCAATACCGAGTGAAGAACCCGGCTTTCCGCGAGGAGCGCGAGTGGCGATTGATCTCGCTTATCTTGTCGTATGCGACAGAAGCATCCTCGCATGGCGACCTGTCCAAGATGGATTTTCGTCCAGGACACGACCGCATAGTTCCGTATCGCATTCTTCCGCTTGGGGAAACCGCGCCGTGCGTAATCGAGGTTGTTCTTGGACCTAAGAACATTACACCCACTCGATACATCACGGCTGCACTTGAGCGGTATGGTTGGAAAAACGTGCCAGTCCGGATATCAGCCGCATCCTATCGATAAACTTATGTCGCTGAAGAGCCGTATCCCCAAAACAACGCTCGATAGTTGGAGAACCGAACTCTCGAATTGGAACCGTGTCGATGCATTTCGTCATCGGGTGGACGAAATCCTACGACCCCTCTCGCGATCAGTTTTCTTTGGTCAAGCCGGGCTCGCGTTCTTGCGGGACGCTTGGATTGCAGGTCGCTTCGCAACGGCCCTTTCGTCGGACCTCGTTCGGTTGGCGCCTACCGAGCGACCGGACTTCGAGATACAAACGGACGGGGTGATACAGCAATTTGAGGCGACCGAGGCTGACAGGGACGGCCGCCGACGCGGGGATGAGGAAGGCAGCTTTGCTCTGGAGCCTGATCCAGTAGAACAATGGAGGGCGCGATTTGAGGCCATCCCGGCCGCGCTTGACCGAGTAGTTACCAAGAAGATCGCAAAGAATTACCCGCCGGAAGTTGGGCTAGCGATCTACGTCAACCTAGGTTGCTATGGTGCATACGTGGACGAAGGCCTGCCGGTCCTTCAGAACGGCACCGCACCCGCGAAGGACAAGTTCAGGGCAGTGCTCGTGATGTGGGAAGGGACAGTTTACAAGCTATGGGAGGACGGGCGTCCTACCTTGGTGAAGTGGCCATATGCGAGCATGGAAGATTTTTGAAGACGTCAGCTCTCTATCCTTTGAGATACAGAGGTGTGTAACAAAGAATTTTCAGACTTGAAATTATCTTGCAGTTTCAATAGTATAGAGTTCGGTCGTCGCAATCCTTTCCTGGGCACCACCCTTTCCCTAAGCGATTGAAATTGCTGATTTGCAGGGAATTCGAGCCGCTGACCGGTACACAATACCGGGACATAGCGCTGGTGACGTCTGGAATGGCCTACATCACTTCTCGGGCTGACTGTTCCAGCCATATCTTTCGACTCAGAACGCCCGCCGATGTCCTGGCGCGCGGCGCGATGAACCGGCGCGTCCTGATCCAGTTCCCAGAGTTCATGTTCAGCCGGCCCTTCATCGCGACCGCGACGATCGGCGCAGAGATCAAATTCTCTCTGCGTACCCGCGACGATGATGTGGCGCGGTTCTGGACGAGCGTGGCGCTAGCGGAATTGAACAAGGTGTTCGCGACAATCCGCGCCGGGCCGCAACCGCTCACGCACAAGCAGCTGCTTGGTCTGTCGCGTGCCATCCATGAGCTCTACGTCGAGGCATTCCAGGATGATGATCATGGCTCGAACGACGTTTGGATAGCTCACTAGGCCTTCAATCGCGCGTTGCGGAGGGGGGGCGAATAAGGGACGTCGAGCCGATCGTTCCGGGTCAGACCGCTGTCGCCCGCATGCTGGGTGAGTTATGACTTTCCTGATAGGCGTCTGGCGAAATCGTGACTTCCGCCCTGCCGGGATCAAGGATTACGAGTTCAAACTCGTCGAGCCAACCGTCCAGACCTAGCCCCGATTTTGCGGCCCGACGCTGAGACTGTAACCAAATCCGCAGGGCCGCCGAACTAATGAGACAGGGCATGACGCCCCTGGAAATTGAACTTAAGGCCCTGATGCTTGCGAGCCTGAAAGGTGATGCGGCGTCACACCGCTCGCTGCTCGACCAGTTGAGCCGCCGCCTGCGCGGCTATTACAAGGCTAAGCTCGCAGCGATCGGCAGGGATACATCGGAGGCTGAAGATCTGGTGCAGGAAGCAGTGTTGGCGGTCCACATCAAACGGCATACCTATGATCCGCGGGAGCCGTTGACGCCTTGGGTGCACGCCATCGCGCGCTACAAACTGATCGATTTTCTGCGTCGGAACCGTGGGTCGCTTGCCGACGTGCCGATCGATGCGGCCGACGAGGTCATGGCGGATGATGACCATGCCGGTACAGAAAGCACGTATGACGTAAGGCGGCTGATCGAGCGGCTGCCCGAAGGCATGCAATGCGCGATCAAGGCTGTGAAACTCGACGGATTAAACGTAGCGGAAGCCGCGAGGAGATGTGGGCTCTCCGAGTCGGGCGTAAAAGTAAACATCCACCGTGGGCTCAAAGCGCTGGCCGCATTAATTGCGCGGGAAACCCGAACATGAAAACGGATGATCTGGTCGCGCTCCTGAGTACAAATGTCGAGCCGGTCGACCGCAACGCGGTCGTTCGCACGCTGTCCATCGCAATCGCCGCAGGGACAACCGTGGCGCTTGGCATCGCCTTTGCCGGCTTGGGCTTCCGCGCCGACTTGGCGACGACCCGCGCGCTGGCTTTTCTCGCCATAAAGCTCGCATTCGCAATCGGGGTCGTCGGTCTCGCGCTGGTTTACTTGACGAGGCTGGCCCGCCCCGGCGGGGAACAAAAAATTTCGCCCTTCCTCGTCGCGGTGCCGTTTCTCGTCATTGTGGCTCTTGCCGCCGTCAGCCTAGGGGCGGCGCCCCGCGCGCATTGGGACCGGATGATCGTGGGGGATGAATGGCTGGAATGCCTCCTCTCCATTCCGGTCATTGCGATCGTCCCCTTTGCCGTTTCAATTTGGGCCGTGCGCAAAGGTGCGCCCACAAATCTTCGACGCGCCGGCGCGTTCGCGGGGCTCATAGCGGGAGGTGCAAGCGCAATAGCTTATGCGCTTCACTGCACGGAAGATTCGCTGCCATTTATTGCCGTCTGGTACGGCGGAACGATTGTGCTGTGCACACTGGCAGGCGCGGCGTTGGGACCACGGCTGTTGCGCTGGTGAGTAACCGATCAAGTGGTTTCACGTCGGCGTGAGCGTGTAACCCGCTGACATTTGACTCCGAACTCATGACCAGAAGCGCACATCACGGTGCTTCCAACATCATGGAGCCGGAACATGTCGACCAAGCACCTTCTCACGATTTCCCTCTTGTTGCCGCTCTTGGCGATCTCCGCGACGGCGCAGGCGGGCTCGACTATCACCGATAAGAGCTATTGGCCGAACGAAGCCAAACGGAGCGCGCCGATCAGGGCGGGATCGCAGACCGACCTCAACTCCGCGTTCGCCTACGATCGCGCCGCGTCACGTTGGGCACCCGCCATCGGCGGCGTTGCCAACCCGGCGCTCCAGTATCACGGCGGTCCGAAGGGGCATTGACGTCGTCCACGCAGAGCTTGCCAACATCGCAGCGCAACCACGGCTGTTGGCCAAGTGCTAGGGAGTTGTGGGTCGTGATCGACGCTCCGCAAACCCCTCGCCTTTGGTTCTCGCTGCAATAGGAAAGGGCATTTCATGGCTTTGGATCACCACATCACTACTAACGTCGCGAATTCACTGAGCGTCACTCCGGGCAACCATGTCGCCCGCTATCGGATGCCGCTGTATCTGGTTTTCGCAGCGGCGGCGTCTCTGAGTGTCGCCTGGAACTGGAATTGGCTGATCGGCGCCGAAATATTTCGCATCATGGCGTCGCTGCCGTGCGCATTCATGATGCTGATGTGCATGAAGCGCGCCGCTTGCAGGTAGAGCCGCGTTGCCCCGCAAGATGTTCGAGGTGAGCCTATGATGGACAATATGATGCCTGGGATGATGTGGGGTATGGGCCTCGTCTGGTTGCTGGTCGTGATCGTCTTAATCCTGGCGGCCGCGGCGCTGATTAAGTACCTTCGCACGAGAAGCAAGGACGATCGGCAATGAACAAACTCATTGTCATTGGGCTTTCGACGATTGCATTTGCATCGCCGTCGTTTGCCCAGCACGACGACGTCGCGCGAGGCCAACGGAGTTTCCGCATGTGCGCCCCTTGCCATTCGCTTGAACCCGACCGAAACATGACGGGGCCGAGCCTTGCCGGTCTGTGGGGACGCAAGGCCGGATCGCTACCGAGCTTCGAGCGCTATTCCGATGTGCTCAAATCGTCCGGCATCATCTGGGACGATCGCTCGCTGGACGGCTGGTTGACCGATCCCGACCGCATGGTGCCGGGCAACGAAATGCCGTTCAACGGCATCAAGAACCCCCAGGACCGTGCAGACCTGCTCGCCTTCCTGAAAGAGGCGACCAAGCCAGGCGCCGCACCGCAGGTGACCGCTCAAGGGCAAATGGGAGGCATGGGCGGGATGATGGGCGGCGGTCCCGATCCCAATTTGAAAAATATGGAAGCGAACATGCAGGTGAAGGCGATCACCTATTGTCGCGATACCTACCGAGTGACCACTGCCGATGGCAAGACCCGCGCCTTTTGGGAACGCAACCTGCGCCTGAAAACTGATTCTGGCAAAGACGGCCCGCAAAGTGGCGCGCCGGCGTTGGTTCCCGCGGGCATGATGGGCGACCGGGCGGACGTGATTTTTGCCGCACCCGATGAGATCAGCAACACGATCAAAGCCGGATGCTAAGCCGATTGCGGCACGCAGGTCCCGGTCAAGGCGCAGGTTCGGGAAGCTGGCGTCCAGGTGCTTGACGGATCGAAATGACTCACCTTGTCTTTCGGTACGCAAGAGCGGTACACAATCGTCCACCGAGCGGTTCAAAATCCCAGCAAAATGGGGCTTTTTCGGCGGGGGCGATCCAATCCTTTCCTGGGCGCGGCGACGGTGAGGATCAGTTGCGGTCCGCTTGCGCCGCCAGTTTGGCTTCGAGCCGATCGAACACGCCAGAACCCGGCTTGAGCCGGCCTGCATCGGTATTTTCAAGAAAACAGCTGGTTGGGGACCTCGGAAACCTGCCGCCGCGCCGAATTTCGTCCGCTGGTACCCCCGATTGCGCCATCCGAATTTACTCCACCTTAGACAACTTGGCCTAAGTCAGCGGTCAGGCTCGCAACCGGCGGTCGGCGAGCACGCAGAGCCGTCGGGCTCGCTTTGTCGTGAGGGAAGCGGTGGATCAGCACCAGGTCTGGCGCGCGTCGGCATTCGACAAGGTTGCGAACGCGATCAGCCCGTTTTTTCTGAGATCGGGAATTTATCTATTCCTGATCTCGTTCATTTGCCTGTTCTACGTCTTGAACGCGCCGCTTCTGCTCGGTCACTACGATCTGGGCTGGCATCTGGCGGCCGGAGATCTGATCCGGGACAGCAACGCTATCCCGCCCCAGGACACCTGGTCGTTCACCCACGGCGACAAGCCGTGGTTCAATCTGTCCTGGCTCTGGGACGCGCTTGCCAGTGCGACGTTTCAATACGCGGGCTTTGGCGGCCTCGTCGTGCTGACGGTGGCCTGTGGCGCGGCGATCGTCGGCACCCTGACTGCGATCTCTCTTGGCTACGGCGCATCGGCGATCGCGGTTTGCGTCTCGGTCTTCTTTGCCTGCCTGCTCTATCCCGCCTACGAAGCTTCGCCGAACATGTATCTCGCGGTCTCGCCGAATACATGCACGATGTTGTTCTGCGTCGTGTTCTACCGCGAGTGCCTGAGACGAACGCGATGGTTCGTGCTTCCCGTGTTGATGGCGCTCTGGGCCAATCTGCACGGCGGCTTTCTGCTCGGCTTCTTCGTGATCGGCGTTTTCTTCGGCGCCGCCTTGCTCAGAGCGGCCTGGGCCGAGCTCAGGATCGTTGCGCTCACCGGAATCGGGTGTCTTGCCGCGACATTCGTCAACCCGCTCGGCTGGAATATCTATGCCGGTGCTGCCGCGACGATGGGGCACTTCGTCCAGGGCAATATCGGCGAATGGCTGTCCTACTATCACAACATGGAAATGCCCGGCAGCATTCCCGGCATCCTGTACATGCTGGCCTTCGTTGCGCTCGAACTGCGCTACAGAAACTCCAGGCCGATCCCGCTCGAACCGAGATTGATGTCATGGCTGTTCCTGATTCTGGGGCTGTATCAGTTCAGGTACATCGCCTTCTTCTTCATCTTCTCGACCGCGCCGATGGCGCTTCACCTCAGCCGCTTGCTGCCGGAACGTCTCACGGGTCTCGATCTGCGTGGACCGTTGCTTGCCGCCGGCATCGTCGGTCTGTGCACCCTGCCGATGGTCTACTTACGCGTTGCGCCGGCGCTCGCACTTCCGCAGATGCTGTCGACCGAAGATGCCGGCTATCTGCAAAAATACCTCGCAGGTCAGCGGGTGCTGAACAATTGGAACGTCGGCGGTTACCTGATTTTCGCGACGCACGGAACTGTCCCCCTGTTCGTCGACGGCCGCGCCGCAACGGCCTATCCGGATGATCTGCTGCGCGACTATTTCAAGCTGGTGAGCTGGGAGATCGACGAAGCCGCGTGGGACATGGTGCTCGACAAATACCGGATCGACGCCGTGCTATGGGTCAAGGCGCACGACCAGCTGCGGCACTTTCTCGTGGAGCGCCGAGGCTGGCGCGAGCAATACACCGGCGCCTACGAGACCGTTTACGTCCGGCCTTGATCCGGTTTTGCCGGCGATGCCAAAAGACAATGACAAACGATAATGACGAGCAGCGCCGCAGCTCTGTATGCCCAGCTGCGCCTGATGCTTGCGCCGACGGCTGCCAGCGGATACATCGCGGCCGGCCCTCGCCAGCGTCTGTCGCGGGTATTAGCCTGCGAAAGCGCACCGATTCGATTGAGGTTTGAAACGCCATGACCGTACGCCTGCACCGCGGCGACCTGCCCGATCTGTCCCGCTACACCGGAGCGGTGGCGATCGACACCGAGACCATGGGCTTGAACCCGCACCGCGACCGGCTCTGCGTGGTGCAGCTCTCGCCCGGCGACGGCAGCGCAGACGTGGTGCAGATACCCAAGGGGCATACCGACGCGCCGAACCTGAAGGCCCTGCTGGCCAATCCCGCGATCACGAAGATCTTCCACTTTGCGCGGTTCGACGTCGCGGTGCTCTACCAGACGTTTGGCGTCATGACCGGGCCGATTTACTGCACCAAGATCGCCTCCCGCCTGATCCGCACCTATACCGATCGCCATGGCCTCAAGGACCTCGTGCGCGAGGTGCTCAATGTCGATCTCTCCAAGCAGCAGCAATCGAGCGATTGGGGTTCCGACAGCCTGACCGAGCCGCAGCTCGCCTACGCCGCCTCCGACGTGCTCCATCTGCACGGCTTGCGCGAGCGGCTCGATGCCATGCTGGCGCGGGAAGGCCGCACCGCGCTGGCAAAAGCCTGTTTCGACTTCCTGCCGACCCGCGCTCTGCTCGACCTCCAGGGCTGGGCCGAAGAGGACATTTTCGCGCATTCCTAGAGCTTCGCGTGGCGGCTGGGTTGGGCGGTCGCCCCGTTTCGGTCACTTTCCTGACGGCCTGTCGCCGGCTGCATATTTTGGCGTTGCCGGCTACAATGGGGCGCCCGTCAACCGGACAAGGCGAGCGATACCTCAGGAGCCCAGGTGAATTCGGCCCATAATCCCACCTATGACGCCGCGCTTGCGGCGAAGTTCGCCGGCGCGGCTCGCCACAGCCGCCTGGTGCGGATTCTGCGCATCGCGGTGCCGACGACGGTGGCCGTGGCCATGGCTGTGATCGTGGCCGTGTCAACCTTCCTCAATCCCTTCAAGATCCCGGTGAAGCTCGACTCCGGAAACCTCGTGGTGACAGGCACCAAGATCACGATGGAATCGCCGCATATGTCCGGCTTCACCCCGGACCAGCGGCCCTACGAGCTCTGGGCCAAGACCGCGACACAGGACATCACCGATCCCGACCATGTCGATCTCCATGATTTGCGCGCGAAAGTGTTGATGGAAGACCAATCGACCCTGTTCCTCGATGCCCGCACCGGACGGTTCGACAACAAGCAGCAGCAGCTCGACCTGCACAAGGACATCTTCCTGCGCACCTCGACCGGCTACGAGGCGCGGCTGAACTCGGCCTTCGTCGATATGGGCAAGGGCACGGTCTCGTCGGATGAGCATGTCGACGTCAAGCTGACCAACGGCACGCTGACCGCCGATCGGCTGCGGATCACGGACGGCGGCGATGTCATCCGCTTCGAGGGCAATGTGGTGATGCATCTCGACAAGCTGGACGATCCTGCCGCCGCTCAGCCTGTGCCCCCCGAGCCTGCGCCGCCAGCGAAGACACGCACGCCGCAGAACAAGTCTGCCAATTCAAAGTGATTTTCATGATCAGGTTTTTTCCGCGCAACAAAGACAAGCGGCGCGTCATCCCTGGTGCGGCCGCGCTCGCCGTCGGCGTCGCACTGCTCGCAACGGGTGCGGCAATCGCGCAGAGCACGATGCAAGGCGTGCCCAACGCGATGCAGGGCTTCTCGCAGAATCGCGATCAACCGATCCAGATCGAAGCTGCCTCGCTCGAGATGCGCGACAAGAAGAAGGAGGCGACCTTCTCCGGCAATGTGAAGGTCATCCAGGGCGACACCACCATGACCTCGAAGACGCTGGTGGTGTTTTACGATTCGGGCGGCGACAAGCCGGCCACACCGCAGCCTGCGGCGAAGGCGACAAAGGGCGCTCCGATGCAGTCGGCGACGCCGGGGCCGGGCGGCAGCTCCTCGATCAAGCGGCTGGAGGCGCGCGGCAATGTCGTCGTCACCCAGAAGGACCAGGTGGTGACAGGCGAGACCGCCGTGTTCGACACCAGGACCAATCAGATCACCATGCTCGGCGGCGTCGTCTTGACGCAGTGCAAGAACGTGCTGCGCGGCGACCGGCTGGCGGTCGACATGACCACCGGCGTGTCGCGTGTGGAATCCGACACCGGCCGGGTGCAGGCGCTGCTGCCACAAGGCGGCGGCAATGATTGCGGATCCGGAGGATCGGGCAAGCCCGGCGCGGGGCCTTTGCAACTGCCTGGCGCCAGTAAACCGAAGTAAAATTTGAAGAATGATTTCAAGCGCTTGGGCCGAGCACTGCTGATCCGAGGTTGAAGCTTGCCCGGCGAGACTGTATCTGGTGCGAAGGGCTTTCGAAGCGGGGTTCGCCGCTTATCGGGGGTGTTTCACCGGGCAGTTCCGCGCAGGATCGTCGCGAAAGGCTAGAAGGCGGGGATGGTCGATCTCTTCAGCATGTTCCGTCGGCGCCCCGCCAAGCGCGGCCGGCCAGGATTTGCGCGCCAGGACATCACCGCGCTCGGTGACAGTGTCGGCGGTCTCGTGGCCAGCCCGGTACGGGATGCGCCGCCGATTGCGCGTGACCAGCCGATGCATGCGCCAGACCAGTTCCAGGCTGACTTCCAGGCCACCTATCAAGCCGAGCCGCGCGCGCAGGCGGTTCATCCCGTCAGGGCCGCTGCCGCCAAGCCCAATGGTTCCGGCGGGCCTCAGCTGTTGAAGCGCCCGGGCTTCCTGGCTGTGCATAGCGTGGAAAAGAGTTTTGGCAGCCGCCAGGTTGTGCGCGGCGTCAGCATCTATGTGCGCCGCGGCGAAGCGGTCGGCCTGCTCGGTCCGAACGGCGCCGGCAAGACCACCGTGTTCTACATGATCACCGGCCTGATCAAGGCCGACCGCGGCGCGATCGAACTCGACGGCCACGACGTCACCAAGCTGCCGATGTATCAGCGTGCGCGACTGGGCATCGGCTATCTGCCGCAGGAAGCCTCGATCTTTCGCGGCCTCACCGTCGAGCAGAACATCCGCGCCGTGCTTGAAGTGGTCGAGCCCTCGCGCAAGAAGCGCGAGCAGCAGCTCGACTCGCTGCTCGACGAATTCAACATCACGCGCCTGCGTAAATCGCCGTCGATCGCGCTGTCCGGCGGTGAGCGGCGCCGCGTCGAGATCGCACGTGCGCTGGCGACGCGTCCGAACTACATGCTGCTCGACGAGCCCTTTGCCGGCATCGATCCGATCGCGGTCGGCGACATCCAGGACCTCGTCCGCCATCTCACCAACCGCGGCATCGGCGTGCTGATCACCGACCACAATGTGCGCGAGACGCTCGGCCTCACCGATCGCGCCTACATCGTCTATGCCGGTGAAATCCTGACCGAGGGGAGCCCGGATGAGATCGTCGCCGATCCGGACGTACGCCGTCTTTACCTTGGCGAGGAGTTCCGCCTCTAGCCCGTTTTTCCATTTCGTCAAGGCGTGTACATCAGGCTCGGACTAGGATAAGCAAAAATCGGACCAACTTTTGGGATCGGTTCTTGCTTCATGGCGCTTACGCAGAGATTAGAGTTCCGGCAATCGCAGTCGCTGGTCATGACGCCGCAGTTGATGCAGGCGATCAAGCTGCTGCAATTGTCCAATCTCGATCTCACGACGTTCGTGGAAGAGGAACTCGAGCGCAATCCGCTGCTGGAGCGGGCCAATGACGAGCCCCCGGCCGGCGAAGCCCCGGCCGAGACCGGCCAGTTCAACGATAGCGACGGCGGCCACAATGACGAGCCCGGCGGCGGTCCGGGCGAGGCGTTCGAGCCCGGCCAGGAAGAATGGATGAGCAAGGATCTCGGCACCCGCGCCGAGATCGAGCAGACCATGGACACCGGCCTCGACAACGTCTTCTCCGAGGAACCGGCCGAGGCTGCCGCACGCAACGCCCAGGATGCGGCGCCGACCACCTATACGGAATGGGGCGGCGGTGCCTCCGGTGACGAGGCCTACAATCTCGAAGCCTTCGTCGCCGCGGAGACCACGCTCGGCGACCACCTCGCCGAGCAGCTGTCGGTTGCTTTCACCGGGGCCGCGCAGCGCATGATCGGCCAGTACCTGATCGACCTCGTCGACGAGGCCGGCTATCTGCCGCCGGATCTCGGCCAGGCCGCCGAGCGGCTTGGCGCATCGCAACAGGACGTCGAGAACGTTCTTGCCGTGCTGCAAAAATTCGATCCGCCCGGCGTCTGCGCGCGCAATTTGAGCGAATGCCTGGCGATCCAGCTCCGCGAGCTCGACCGCTACGATCCCGCGATGCAGGCCCTGGTCGAGCATCTCGATCTCCTCGCCAAGCGCGACGTCGGAGCCTTGCGCAAGCTCTGCGGCGTCGATGACGAGGACATCGCCGACATGATCGGCGAGATTCGCCGGCTCAATCCCAAGCCCGGCATGAAGTTCGGCTCGGCCCGGCTCCAGACCATGGTACCTGACGTCTATGTCCGCCCCGGTCCCGACGGCGGTTGGCACGTTGAGCTCAACAGCGACACCTTGCCGCGCGTGCTGGTCAACCAGACCTACTATTCGCAGCTCTCCAAGAAGATCGGCAAGGACGGCGACAAGTCCTATTTCACCGACGCGCTCCAGAATGCGACCTGGCTGGTGCGCGCGCTCGACCAGCGCGCCCGCACCATCCTGAAGGTCGCGACCGAGATCGTGCGCCAGCAGGACGGCTTCTTCACCCATGGCGTGGCGCACCTGCGGCCGCTAAATCTGAAGGCCGTCGCCGACGCCATCCAGATGCATGAATCCACGGTGTCGCGCGTCACCGCCAACAAATACATGGCGACCAATCGCGGCACGTTCGAGCTGAAATATTTCTTCACGGCCTCGATCGCTTCGGCTGACGGCGGCGAGGCGCATTCGGCCGAAGCCGTGCGTCACCACATCAAGCAGCTGATCGATTCGGAGGCGCCGTCCGCGATCCTGTCCGACGATACCATCGTGGAACGCTTGCGCGGCTCGGGCATTGATATTGCCCGCCGCACGGTCGCGAAGTACCGCGAAGCCATGCGCATTCCTTCCTCGGTGCAACGCCGCCGCGACAAGCAGAGCGCTCTTGGTAACGTCCTCTCCACCGCAATGTCCGATCGCTCCCGCAGCACCGTGCCGGCCTGATTGCGCTGGCGCGGAATCGCGCTACTCTCATCCCCCCTTCGCGGCCGATCCAAGCTAGGCACTCAAACCAAGCGAGGTATCACATGACTCTTCGGATTTCGGGAAAGAGCGTCAGCGTCGGCGAGGCCCTGCGCGGCCGCGTCACCGACCGGACTGAAGAGGTCCTGCGTAAATATTTCGACGGCAACTATTCCGGGCACATTACGCTCAGCAAGGACGGCTTCGGCTTCCGCACTGACTGCGCGCTGCACCTCGATTCCGGAATTACGCTGGAGGCCGATTCGAACGCGCCCGATGCCTATGCCAGTGCCGACCTGGCGCTCCTGATGATCGAGAAGCGCCTCAAGCGCTACAAGAGCCGGCTCAAGGACCGCTCGGCCCGCAAGGCCCATGTCGCCTCCGCCGCTCTCGCCGCCATGGATGCCACGAGCTACGTGCTGGAAGCGCCGGGCGAGGGTGAGGACGAAGACGAGGTCACCGGCTACAGCCCCGTGATCATCGCCGAAGCCACCACCTCCCTGAAGCAGCTTTCGGTGAGCGAGGCCGTCATGGAGCTCGACCTCAGCGGTGCGCCCTGCCTGGTTTTCCAGCACGGCTCCAGCGGCCGGGTGAATATCATTTACCGCCGGGCCGACGGCAATGTGGGCTGGATCGACCCGCCGGGGGCCAAATCAGGTGGTTAGGGCCGGAACCGGGGCCCGTACCATCCGCAGCCTTAACAATGACGGGGGCAAAGCCGCACGCAGCAGTTGGCACCGGGATTGCGTTGGAGTAGAAGCGCCCCACATCAGGACCGGGCTAAGTTCCCCTCCTGCATCACCTTCTTGACGCCGGCCCGGCGTGGTTTCTCACCAAGCTGGCCAATTCGGAACCTGACGGTTTAATTCACCTCGGAAACCTTCCATGCCGATTACCGATCTGGTCGCGCCCGAGGCGATTCTCCCGGCATTGAAGGTCAACAGCAAGAAGCAGGCGCTCCAGGAACTCGCCGCCAGGGCGGCCGAGCTGACCGGGCAGAACGAGCGCTCCGTGTTCGAGGTGCTGCTGCAGCGTGAGAAGCTCGGCACCACCGCGGTCGGCTACGGCGTCGCCATTCCCCACGGCAAGCTGCCCAAGCTGGAAAAGATTTTTGGCCTGTTCGCGCGCCTCGATCGTCCGATCGATTTCGAATCGATGGACGGCCAGCCGGTCGATCTCGTCTTTCTGCTGCTCGCCCCCGAAGGCGCCGGCGCCGACCATCTGAAGGCGCTCGCCCGCATCGCCCGCCTGCTGCGCGACCAGGACATCGCCAAAAAGCTCCGCGCCTCGCGCGACGCCCAGGCGATCTATTCGGTGCTCGCGCTACCGCCCGCGACTGCGGCGTAAGAAGCCGGGTCTCCAACAGTTCAGATGAATGCCCGATCTGGCCTTGCTTCACGCAAGTGCCAGCAAAGCCTGATGTGCAGGCGAGCCATTTGATGCTGAGATTTCGAAAATGGTGCCTAGGAAAGGATTGCGGCAGATGGCCCATGTGCCGTTGATTTTACAGTATAATTTCGCTTCTGCCCAGAGATTGTTACACAGTGAAGTTCTTTGGTCCGCGCACGGACTGAACTTAGGTGCAACCAAGTTATCCTAAAGGCTTGCTGCCGCCATCCATTTGAAGATGAAGAACCCTTGGCGCGGCTCCGGCTGCAAAGTAGCATCGGCCGGGGAGCGAAACCTTGGGCAGTGGGGGATGTATGACGCTAGCGACAGCGCTTGTTACAGCGAGGCCGCGCGAGAAGTCGGGACCCCGAACAGGCGCAAGGTATGCGTTTCAGGTGCACGTTTGTTTAGCCAAAGTTCTAGAGTGGCACGCAGCGGGCTCCGATTATCGTGCCGTATTTGATCATTTCGACGACCTTGCGATTCTCACCGGCCCCGATGATCCCGATAAGATCGCGTTCTTCCAGATCAAGGGCAAGCAGTCGAAGCCCTGGACCGCTGCCAACCTCGCCAAGAAGGAAGGCGAGAGCCCCTGCACGCCGGTTGGCAAGATGTATCATCACACCACCATTTTCGGATCGGCCGTTACGCGCTGCACATTCCTAACGAACGCATTTTTCAGCTTCACGCTGGCGGACGGCACCAAGACTAGCAGCGACCATCGGAACATTGCGCATGCGAGCCTTGGTCTCAAGGACAGCGAAGTGATTGCTAAGGCGCTCGATCTCGATTTTGCGGCGCCCCGGTCACCTAGCGAGAGCATCGTGCTGCACTACGAGCGCACTGACGTGCCTGTGACGGGTTATGACACGATGGTGAAGGGCAAGTTGGTCGAGATGCTCGAAAATACAGACGGACTGGCTGTTAGCGCTTTATATCGCACTCTCGTTGAGGAAGTTACAGCGCGAACAAACGACACGACGGAATACAGTAGCATTGAAGATATATTTGCTCGGAAGACACTGTCTCGGAAAACTCTGGCAGACGTTCTTTCTGCTGCTGAGAATAGACGGAGCATTCTCGATAGCTGGTCCATCATTGAAGACGAACTCAAGGATGCTGGCCGTTCGATCGCATTTCGAATTAGGCTGAAGACGCAGACAATCACTCATCTTCGCGGCTGTACAAATCGCAGTGCCAGATCAGTGACGCTCTCCGAAATAGTGAACAAACCTCTCGCCACAATTGAAGCTGCCCTGATGGAATGTGACAAGCTGCTGCCGGTCGTCGACACGGTCAAAGCTCAGTTACAGATGTCCGAGCTATCCAGTTATGACGCAATCGAAATTGATGCCGCCATATTCGTCGAATTGTTTGAGGCTGTGAATGGAAAATAAACGACGCGGGTTGGGACTACGACGATTGCTATTGAATATTGGCGGAGGCAAGCGACGTGCGCACGATGAGGTTCAAGAGAGTCTTTCTTCTATCGCAAGAAGAGCGACGAGCCTTCACGATGGAGTTCAGCCCGGGCGCAACGGTGCTGGCGGCGGGAAACGGCTTCGGAAAGTCGGCTCTGATAAAGAGCCTCTATGATACTTTTGGGGCCGACCCGCATCGGGTCGACGAAAGTTGGCGTAAAGCGCATGTTATTTCCGCGGTCGATTTCGAAGTGGCCGGCGACGCATATACCGCTATGAAAATCGCGGGCACCTATATGGTGTTCGACGCCACCGGGCAGAAGATCCTCCAAACGACCTCGGTGACTCGGGAGCTGTCGCCTTTCATGGCCGACCTTCTCGATTTTCGACTATTAATGTCCGACAAGCGCGAGCAGGTTCTTATCCCGCCGCCGGCTTACGCATTCGCCCCTTTCTGTATCGATCAAGATAAGAGCTGGTCCGAACCATGGAAGCCGTTTCGTGGAATGTATCTTCCGAATTCAGATGCAAGCCTCGCCGAGTATCACTCCGGTCTTAAACCCAACGCCTATTACGTTGCGAGGGCTGAGAGGGATCGACTCGCCGTCGAACTTCGAGGGGTGCAAGCACAGCTTCAGGGGCTCCGAGATGCACTGGAGCAAATTCGTTCCGTGCAACCCGAGGCGGGAATTTATTTTGACCTGAAGGATTTCGAGGCCGAAACGAACAGCCTCTTGGCCGAGTGCTCGGAACTGCTAGACCAACAGAATGCCCACCGGGCAAAATTATCCGAATTGATCGATGCTCGCGCGTTGTGGACGACACAGATAGACATCGCCAAAGCGGCTCTCGCGGAACTTGATGAAGTGTTTAAAAGCGCAATTGGGCATCCGGCAGACGTTGAATGTCCCACCTGCGGAGAACACTACACAAACGATATTGCTGAACGCTTCGGCATTGCGGCAGATACCGAAGCCCTGATCGGCATCCTCCACCAAGCTAAAGAACAAAAGGACGGGCTTCAGAAGCAGATCGATGCCGCTCAGAAGGAGTTAGGCGATGTCGAGACTGCGCTTTCCCGTGTTAGGGCGATTCTCTCAACCCGCAAGAATGATGTCACCTTGGAAGAGGTCATGGCTGCGGAAGGCCGCAATGCGGCAAGCCGCGTGCTCCGAGAGCGCGTGACCCAAATTGAAAGCAAGGTTGGTGCGCTTAGCACCCGTATCAAGGAACTAAAACTTGCGATGCGCAAATCACTTGATCGTAAGAGGTCTGCCGCGATTACCGATTTCTTCTTCAGCCGTCTCACAAGCTTTTCGATGAGACTAGATGTGAGGGTGGAGAGATCCAAGTCAGGTTCAATCGCGAATGCGCATCTAGCTCGTGGCAGTGAAGGGCCACGCGGTCTCACCGCCTATTTTTACGCTTTCTTACACACCACAAAGGAATTTGGATCGTCGACATTTTGTCCGATTGTAATCGATGCTCCCAATCAACAAGGACAAGATGGACAGCATCTGCCCGCTATTATCTCATTTCTCGTCAAGAAGCGCCCTGAGAACGCGCAACTGATACTTGGCGTAGAAGATGCGGTTGGCATCACGGCGGATGACGCGGATATCATCACCGTGGGAGTCCAGAAGCGCCAGCTACTTGGCGACAATCAGTTTGCATCTGTTAGCGAACATTTGCGGCCCTATCTGGCGCAGCTTGTTCTCTAGGCCACGCACTGCAAGAACGTTCTGTGCCGCTTGATGCCGCGCGGTGATGGACCCGGGCGAGAATTGTGCAAGGGTCCAAATCTGAGAGGTCACCTCGTGGCATCGGCTGCGAGCTTTCCCCCGTAGCCCTCTCCAATTTCTGAGGCATCATTCAGCGCCACGTTCAATGCAGCGAGCACCGCGCATTGCCTGCGCATGATGATGCGCCGATTCCGGCGTTGCCTGAGTCGTTTTGACTCACGCGAACCCTCTTGCCCGCCGATTCCTCGGAAAAATATGGTGACAACGCTCTTCGGCTAAGTTTTTGGCGGCCCGCCAGAAGGGGCTCACGGCTCGATCGAGCCAATCTGAAGCGGTTTCGGCTCTGGAAAAATGCATGTCCAAAACAAACGGGCACGCCTTCGTCCGAAGGCAT
Source organism: Bradyrhizobium sp. 132 (assembly GCF_023074185.1). GTDB lineage: Bacteria > Pseudomonadota > Alphaproteobacteria > Rhizobiales > Xanthobacteraceae > Bradyrhizobium. The sequence continues at coordinate 226,616 of NZ_JADPKY010000170.1, forward strand.
GCCCGCTTGAAACTCTATTCGTGCGACGCGCGCGTGCTCAGTGCACGCTCACTGCTTGCAGCTCGTTGCTCCAGGCGTTGGCGATCGCGGCTTCGCGGCTGTCGGTCAGCATGATCGGCGTGCCGTCGGCGGCGTGGAGCGCGAAAAGCTTGAGGCCCGGCGCGATCTTCGGGGCTTCGGGAAACAGGCCCGGCACATCCTCCGAGCGGATCTGCTTCACATAGGCGATATGGCCTTCGCCGAGGGTTGCCAGCGTCTCGGGAGAGACATTCTTGGCTTCGTATTCGAACGCAACATGACCTTCACTCATGGTCTCGACTCCTCTCTCGAAACTAAGCGGTCGAGTCCGCTACTCGTTCCATTATTCGTGCTCATTGATAGCGATTGTCTTAACGATCCTCTCCGGTTCAGGCCGGGCAAGATCGACCGACAACAGCCCGTTTTTCAGATCCGCACCCAGCACCAGCATCCCCTCCGCCAGCACGAAAGTGCGCTGGAAGTGGCGCGCGGCGATGCCGCGATGGATGTATTGCCGGGACTTGTCGTCCTGCTGCCGCCCGCGAATGACGAGCTGGTTTTCCTCAATGGTTACATCGAGTTGGTCGCGGGTGAATCCGGCGACCGCCAGCGTGATCCGCAAACGCTCGGGCTGGCCGTCCGACCGGTCACACCTCTCGATATTGTAGGGAGGATAGCCGTCGGCGCCTTTGACGACGCGATCAAGCACGCGCTCGATCTCGTCGAAGCCCAAAAGGAACGGACTGGAAAGCGTTGGAACACGAGACATAGTTTACAAAGTCCTCTCGAAGCGACTTTGGTGCATCAGGGCCCGTAGAGGCACCCCTTGGTCAGCAATATGGTCATATCCCCGTGTCGGTTCAAGGACGTAGCTGGAATGGCCGGAGGCCAGGAGCTTCCGCTCGCCTGCGTTCCGGCCATCCACGATCTTGCCCGTGGCACTGAGACCGTGGATGCCCGCGACAAGCCCGGCGCGACGAATTTGCGGGCCGATTTATCTCAACGAAAACAGACCCCCGGCTACTGTGCATGGGGTTGTTTTCGCGTTTTTTAATCGGCGGACCCGTGGAACCGGTTAGGCCTCGATCCGCGTCCGCCCGTCGCCGCTGAAAAGATGCAGCTTCGCCCGCATTGCTGCGACGCGGATCCTCTCACCGATCGGCGGTGCCTCGGAGCCGGGAATGCGGACGATGACCTCGCCGGGCGGCAGCTCGCCGGGGGTGGCTGCGACGCGCTGCTCGTCCTGCTGCCGCGTGCCGTAGACAAAGGTTTCCGCGCCGACGCGCTCGATCGCTTCCACGGTGAGCGGCAGCGCGACGCCGCCGGCCGGGGTCTGGTCGGTGATGACAAAATCTTCCGGACGGATGCCGAGGATGCCGGCCTCGGTGCTGCCGAGCTGCGACTTGATCTCCTCGGCGCGAATCGACATCAGATTCATCGGCGGTGCCCCGATGAAGGAGGCGACGAAGGTCGTCGCCGGCTTCTCGTAGATCGCCAGGGGATTGCCGACCTGCTCGACCTGGCCGCCGTTCATCACCACGAGGACGTCGGCGAGTGTCATCGCCTCCAGCTGATCGTGGGTGACGTAGATCGACGTGGTGTTGAGCCGGCGCTGCAATTTGCGGATCTCGACCCGCATCGCGATGCGCAGCTTTGCATCGAGGTTCGACAGCGGCTCGTCAAACAGAAACACCTTCGGCTGGCGCACGATGGCGCGGCCCATGGCGACGCGCTGGCGCTGACCGCCGGAGAGCTGGCGCGGCTTGCGCTCCAGCATCGGCGACAGTTCGAGCACGCGCGCGGCTTCCTCGACGCGGGTCTTGACCTCGGCCTCCTTCATGCCGCGGTTGCGCAGGCCGTAAGCCATGTTGTTGAAGACGCTCATATGCGGATAGAGCGCGTAGTTCTGGAACACCATCGCGATGTCGCGATCGGCGGGCTCGACCTGGTTGACGATTCGGCCGCCGATGTCGATCTCGCCGCCGGTGACGGTTTCGAGACCCGCGACCATGCGCAGCAATGTCGACTTGCCGCAGCCGGAAGGACCGACCAGCACGCAGAATTGTCCGTCGCCAACATCGACGTTGACGCCCTTGATGGCCTCGAAGCCGCCGGGATAGGTCTTGCGGACGTTGCGCAGGGTAACGTTAGCCATGGGATTTACTTTTCCGTCTCCACGAGTCCGCGCACGAACAATTTCTGCATTGCGACCACGACGAACACCGGCGGCAGCATCGCCAGCACGGCGGTCGCCATCACGATCGGCCATTCGGTCAGCGCGTCGGTGGTGGTGATCATCTTGCGGATGCCGACCTGGATGGTCTGCATGTCGTCGCGCGTGGTGATCAGCAGCGGCCAGAGATACTGATTCCAGCCGAGGATGAAGAGGATGACGAACAGCGCCGCCATGTTGGTGCGCGACAGCGGCAGCAGCGTATCCCAGAAGAAGCGCAGGGGACCGGCCCCGTCGATGCGCGACGCCTCCAGCAGCTCGTCCGGCACGGTCATGAAGAACTGGCGAAACAGCAGCGTCGCGGTGGCTGAGGCGATCAGCGGCAGCGCCAGGCCGGCATAGCTGTCGAGCATGTGGAGGTCGGCGACGATCTTGTAGGTCGGATAGATGCGCACCTCGACCGGCAGCATCAGGGTGATGAAGATGATCCAGAAGATCGGCATCCGGAACGGAAAGCGGAAATACACGATCGCATAGGCCGAGATGATCGAGATCGCGATCTTGCCGACCGCGATCAACAACGCCATCACCAGCGAGTTCAGCATCATGTTGCCGACGGGCTCGCGGGTCGAGCCGCTCGTGCCGACGAAAATGGTCTGGTAGTAGACCTCGAAGAAATGGCCGCCCGGCAGCAGCGACATCTGCCCGTTCGCGATCAGCGCGTTGTCCTGGGTCGAGGCGACGATCGCGATGTAGACGGGGAACGCGACGATCGCGATCCCGATCCACAAAATGGCGTGAGCGACGTAGCGCCGAAAGCCCTCTTCCTCGACCATCAGTAGGTCACCTTGCGTTCGACGAAGCGGAACTGGATTCCGGTCAGCACGATCACCATGACCATCAGGATCACCGATTGCGCCGCGGAGCTGCCGAGATTGCCGCCGAGCAGGCCGTCGGAATAGACCTTGTAGACCAGCGTCACCGTCGACGTTCCCGGACCGCCGCGGGTCATGGTGTCGATGATGCCGAATGTATCGAAGAAGGCGTAGACAATGTTGACGACCAGCAGGAAGAAGATAGTCGGCGACAACAGCGGGAAAGTCACGGTCCAGAAGCGACGCATCGGACGCGCGCCGTCGATCGCGGCGGCCTCGAACACGCTCTTCGGGATGCTCGCGAGGCCGGCGAGGAAAAACAGGAAATTGTAGGAGATCTGCTTCCAGGCGGCGGCCAGGATGATCAGCGTCGCGGCCTGGTTGCCGTCGAGCAGCGGATTCCAGTCGATGCCGGCTTCGCGCAGATAGCGCGAGAGCACGCCGAGCGAGGGATGCAGCATGAAGATCCAGAGCACGCCGACGACGGGCGGCGCGACGGCGTAGGGCCAGATCAGCAGCGTGCGATACAGCGAGCCGCCGCGCATCGGCTTGTCCGCCATGATCGCCAGCAGCAGGGCCACGGAGAGCGAAGAGACCGCGATCGCGAACGAGAAGAAGAAGGTCCGGACGATCGCCTCGAAATAGGCGGCGTCACTGAAGAGATCGAGATAATTGTCGAACCAGACGAAGCTGGTCGAGAGACCGAAGGCGTCCTGGAGCAGGAAGGACTGAATGACAGCCTGCGCAGCCGGCCAGTAGAAAAAGATCAGGACGATCGCGAGTTGCGGGGCAACCAGCGCATAGGGCAACAGCTTCGACTGGAAAATGGCTTGCTTTTGCATGATATCAGCTGAGCGGCAGGCCGGGTCGCGACCTGCCGCTCATCGCCTCACTTGACGGCGGTCTTTTCGAACTGACGCAGCATCGTGTTGCCGCGCTCGACGGCGGCATCGAGCGCCTGCTTGGCGGTCTTCTTACCAGCCAGCGCCTGCTCGATCTCTTCCGACCAGACGTCACGCAGCTGAACCATGTTGCCGAGGCGCAGACCGCGCGAATTCTCGGTCGGCTCCTTGTTAGTCAGCTCGAGCAGCGGGGTCTCGAGGTAGGGCTGGTCCTTGTAGAACCCTTCTTCCTTCGCCTTGGCGTAGGCCGCCTTGGTGATCGGCAGATAGCCCGAGGCCTTGTGGATGTAGATCTGGCGATCGGTGTCGGAGAGGAATGTCATGAACTTCGCAATGCCCTTGTACTCGTCGGCCGACTTGCCGCCCATGACCCAGAGCGAGGCGCCGCCGATGATCGAGTTCTGCGGCGCGCCCTTGACGTCCGGATAATACGGCATCGGCGCCGCGGTGAAGTTGAACTTGGCCTGCGCCTTGACGTTGCCGAAGAAGGCCGACGAGGTCAGGTAGATCGCGCACTCACCCGAAGTGAAGCGGCCTTCGCCTGTGTTGGTGCGACCGGCGTAGTCGTAAGTCTTGTCTTTTTGCAGCTCGACCAGCTTCTCGAGATGCTTGACCTGGAGCGGACCGTTGAACTCGAGCTTGGTGTCGAAGCCGTCGAGGCCGTTGGCTTTGCTGGAGAGCGGCACGTTGTGCCAGGCCGAGAGCTGTTCGAGATTGACCCAAGTGACCCAGGAGTTGGAGAAGCCGCAGGTCGGATGGCCGTTGTCGTGGAGCTTCTTGGCGGCTGCGAACGTCTCGGGCCAGGTCTTCGGGATCTCGACGCCGACCTTCTTGAGCTCGTCGAGGTTCACCCACATGACGGTCGACGACGAGTTGAAGGGGAACGACAGCATCTCGCCCTTGGAGGTCGAGTAATAGCCGCTGATCGCGGGCAGATAGGCCTTGGGATCGAATTTCTCGCCGGCCTCGGCCATCAGCTTGTAGACGGGCTTCACGGCGCCGGTCGCCGCCATCATGGTCGCGGTGCCGACTTCGAAGACCTGCATGATGTGGGGCGCGTTGCCGGCGCGGAAGGCCGCGATGCCGGCGTTCATCGTATCGGCGTAGTTGCCCTTGTAGGTCGGGATCACCTTGTAGTCGGTCTGCGCCGCGTTGAAGTCGGTGGCGAGCTTGACGATGACGTCGTTGTTGGCGCCGGTCATCGCGTGCCACCACTGGATTTCGGTCACGGCAAAGGCCGGCGAGGCCGACATTCCAACCGTGAGTGCAACAGCGGCAGCCGCTCCAAAGTATCGAAGAGCCATCAAGTAAACCTCCCTTGGGCCGTCAAAAATGATCGCTTGCGCTAGCAGCGCCATATGACGTTCACATGACTGTGTAAGCGGCCGAAACGAAAGCGGCAAGCGCTGGAAAAGGGAAGCAGGCAAATAGGCGAATGCGGAGCGGGCAGGTTTCTTCGTTCGCGGTGCAGCATTCGGGAGTGATGGGTTGGGTCGCTGCGTCGTCAGCAGAATAGCGCGAGGCAGACGCTCGGCCCGCGGGCTCCAACCTCTCCCGCTTGCGGGAGAGGTTGGCGCAACGCGCCGGGTGAGGGCTCTCTCCTCTTGGGGAGTCTCACTGCGGAGGCACCCTCTCCCCAACCCTCTCCCGCAAGCGGGCGAGGGAGCGCACCTTCCTTGCGGCGCGTTGTCAGTTCAATAGCGTCACGCCTCAGCGCTTGCGCTCGGGGCCGCAGACCGTGCCCTGCTCGACCATCGCGTTGATCTCGGACTTGGAGTAGCCGAACTCGCCCAGCACCTCGGCCGAGTGCTGGCTGAATTTCGGCGGCAGGCTGCGCAGGCTCGGCTTGCTGCGATCGAGCCGGATCGGCGACGCCACGCCCTTGTACCAGTCCTTCTCGATGATATCGCCGCGGGCGATCGTGTGCGGGTTGGTCAGCGCCTGGTCGATCTTCTGCACGGGGCCTGCGGGCAGGCCCGCGGCGAGGAGGCGATTGCACAGCGGCTCGGCCTCGTGCTGGCTGAACACGGCGGCGAGCTCGGCGCGCAGCGCTTCGCGATTGGCGATGCGGTCCTTGTTGCGGGCAAAGCGCGGATCGGTGCCGAGCTCGGGCTTGCCGATCTCCTTGGCGAGCTTGCGGAAGGTGCCGTCATTGCCGACGCCGATGAAGATGTCGTCGGTCTTGGTCGGGAAGATCGCGTAAGGCACGAGGTTGGGATGCTCGTTGCCGGTCAGCGACGGCGGCTTGCCATGCATGAAATAATTCGCGGTGTGCGGGTGCATGATGGCGAGACCGGTCTCGTACAGCGTCGTCTCCAGGAACTGGCCCTGGCCCGAGCGCTGCCGCTCCGACAGCGCCATCAGGATGCCGATCGCCGCATAGAGGCCGGTGCCGATGTCGACCAGCGGCACGCCGATCCGCATCGGTCCGCTCTCGGGCGAGCCGGTCGCCGCGATCATGCCGGTCATCGCCTGGATGATGGCGTCATAGCCGGGATTGCCGCCGCGCGGGCCGTCGGCGCCGAAGCCGCAGATCCGGCAATGCACCAGGCGCGGGAATTTCTCGCGCAGCACCTCGCTGCCGATGCCCCATTTCTCCAGCGTGCCCGGCTTGAAGTTTTCGATCAGGACGTCGGCGCTTTCCAGCATCTTGAGCAGCACGAGGCGGCCGCCCTCGGAGGCGAGGTCGAGGCCGATCGAGCGCTTGTTGCGGTTGATGCCGATGAAATAGGCCGCGTCTTCCTCGTGGAAGGGAGGGCCCCAGTCGCGCACCTCGTCGCCTGCGGGCGGCTCGACCTTGATCACGTCGGCGCCATGGTCGGCGAGGATCTGGGTGCAATAGGGACCGCCGAGCACGCGCGTGAGATCGATGACGCGCAGGCCGCTCATTGCGCCCGTGGCAGCTCCGGAACTGGCGGCTTCAGTCATGCCTTCGCTTCCCCTGTGTCGATATTGATCACAGGCCTAGCGAGGTTCGTCTGAGCCAGCAATGGCTTGTTGCGGGGGGCCGCATGCGCCGCGGCTGCGCCATCCCGCCGAATGGCAAATCAAACGGAAGCGGCCGGCCCGAGGAGAATCCCGGGCCAGCCAATCCAATCTACGATCAGACGACCGTCAGGCGGACGTCGACATTGCCGCGCGTTGCGTTGGAATAGGGGCACACCTGATGAGCCTTCTCGACCAGTGCCTCGGCTTCGGCACGGGCAAGGCCCGGCAGCGATACGGCAAGGTCGATGTCGAGACCGAAGCCGCCAGCGGCGCGCGGGCCGATACCGACGGTCGAGGTCACCGAGGCGTCGGCCGGAACCTTCGGTCCGCCCTGCGAGGCCACGAATTTCATCGCGCCGATGAAGCAGGCGGCATAGCCGGCCGCAAACAGCTGCTCGGGATTGTTGCCTTCGCCGCCGCCGCCGCCGAGCTCCTTCGGAGTGGTGAGCTTGACGTCGAGCGCGCCGTCGAGGGTCGCAGCATGGCCGTCGCGGCCGCCGGTGGCTTTTGCGCTGGTCTTGTAGAGGACGTTCACGGACATTTTGGTCTCCCTGGGTTTTCGCTGGTGCAATCTTTATCGCAGGCAATTAGATTGTGCGCAATTGAAATTACGGAGCCTCACATTTAATTGTTCGCAATTGAATGTGCCGCCGGGCGGCCCCAGAATGGAGCAAGCCTCGTGAGATTCTCTATGCCCCGGAAATCATCGGCAGCGGACCAGCCGCTGCGCCTCGACAACCAGATCTGTTTCGCGGTCTATTCGGCCGCGCATGCCTTCAACCGCGTCTACAAACCGCTGCTGGACCGGCTCGGCCTGACCTATCCGCAATATCTGGTCATGCTGGTGCTGTGGGAGCGCGACGACGTGCCGGTGAAAGACATCGGCGAAAAGCTGTTCCTGGATTCGGGCACGCTGACGCCGCTGCTCAAGCGACTCGAAGCCGCCCACCTCGTCAAGCGCACGCGCTCGCGCGAGGACGAACGTCAGGTCCTGATCGCGCTAACCGCGCAGGGCCACGCCTTGAAGGACAAGGCGCGCGCCGTGCCGCAATCGATCCTGGCAGCGTCGGACTGCTCGGTCTCGGAACTGGTCACGATGAAGGACGAGATCGTCGCGCTGCGCGATAGGTTGAATGCGGTGATCGGGGAGTAGGCGTATTCCTGCTCGGGAAATTCGATGCTGCGGAGGATGTAGACGTACCACATTGACGATTATCGCCTGGGCAGCCGCTGCGTGGGAATGTCACCGGTCCGCCGTCGCCCTGCGGGCTATGGCGGGACAGCCTTCGTTCACTTCGCTACGAGGGACTTCCCGGGCTTGCCCAGCCGAAGCTCGCGAAGCGAGCGAAGGCTGGTGGAGCCAGGCGGGATCGAACCGCCGACCTCTTGCATGCCATGCAAGCGCTCTCCCAGCTGAGCTATGGCCCCTTAACCGTCCGACGCGCCGTGGGCGACGCGTCGGGAAAGACCCAGAACCACAGTTCTGGGATTATCTCAAGTCTCTTCATCACCGGTGACATCACCAATGATGTCGGTGACGTCCTCATCGCCCTCTTCGTCGTCGGCGATAAAGGTCGAATCATCGTCATCGTCGTCGTCGATGGTCTCGTCGGCCTCGATGTCGTCCTCGGATTCGGGCACGACGGCCTTGACCTTGCCGGTGTTCTCCTCGGCATCGGCCTCCTCGAGCGAGACTTCCTCGACTTCGGCCGGCTCCGGCTTGGTGTCGGCGGCTGCTGCCGCGTGGCGGGCTTCGGCGCCGCGAGGCGCGCGAGCCGGCGCCACGGGCGCGATCGGCACGACCTCACCGGTGTACGGCGAGATCACCGGACTCTTGTTGAGGTCATAGAACTTCTTGCCCGTGGTTGGGCAAATACGTTTGGTTCCGAGTTCGGACTTGGCCACGGCAGAGGAATCCTGGAAATGTCTGAAAAGCGGTGTTTCACTTGGCTAGTTGGCGGCCCGCTGTCAATAGCGCATTACGGGAGAACGACATGCCCGTGACGGCGGAGAGACCATGTGGTACCTGCCCGCGAGCCCAGAGGGCACATCCAAGGACACAATCTTGACCCATTCCGACAAGCCGACGCCGCTTCAGTCGCGCGCCAGCGGCCCCCTGACCGGAAAAGTACGGGTGCCTGGGGACAAGTCGATCTCCCACCGTGCCCTCATCCTGGGCGCGCTCGCGGTTGGAGCGACCAGGATCTCGGGCCTCCTTGAGGGCGAGGACGTCCTCAACACCGCAAAAGCCATGGAAGCGCTCGGCGCCCGGGTCGAGCGCATAGGTGATTTCACCTGGACGGTGAACGGCGTGGGTGTTGCGGGCTTCGCCGAGCCCAAGGCCCGGCTGGATTTCGGCAACTCCGGCACCGGCTGCCGGCTGGTCATGGGCGCCGTCGCCGGCTGCCCGATCTCGGCGGTGTTCGACGGCGATGCCTCGCTGCGCAGCCGGCCCATGCGCCGGATCCTGGACCCATTGGAAAAGATGGGCGCGAAGGTCGCCTCCGGTGGCGAGGGCGGCCGTCTGCCGCTGACCGTCCAGGGCGCGCGCGATCCGCTGCCGATCACCTACGAGACCCCGGTCGCCTCGGCCCAGATCAAATCCGCCGTGCTGCTCGCGGGCCTGGCCGCGCCGGGCACCACCACGGTCATTGAGACCGAGGCCAGCCGCGACCATACCGAGCTGATGCTGAAGCACTTTGGCGCCGAGATCAGCTCGGCGCAGGAGGGCCGGCACGGCCGCCGCATCACGCTCGTCGGTCAACCTGAGCTGCATGGCGCCAATGTCGTCGTGCCCGCCGATCCCTCATCGGCGGCGTTCCCCATTGTTGCTGCGCTGATCGTCGAAGGCTCCGATGTCGTCCTGTCCGACGTCATGACCAATCCGCTGCGGACCGGCCTGTTCACGACGCTGCGCGAAATGGGCGCCTCGATCGAGGCGAGCGAGGTGCGTGGCGACGCCGGCGAGCCGATGGCAAAGCTGCGCGTGCGCGCCTCGAAACTGCGTGGTGTTGTGGTCCCGCCGGAGCGCGCGCCCTCGATGATCGACGAATATCTGGTGCTGGCGGTGGCGGCCGCCTTCGCCGAGGGCACGACCATCATGCGCGGCCTCCAGGAGCTGCGCGTCAAGGAATCCGATCGTCTCGAAGCCACCGCCGCCATGCTCCGCGTCAACGGCGTGAAGGTCGAGGTCTCCGGCAACGACCTGATCGTCGAAGGCCGCGGCCACGTCCCCGGCGGCGGCCTCGTCGCCACCCGCATGGATCATCGCATCGCCATGTCCGCGCTGGTGATGGGCTGCGCGTCCGACCAGCCCGTGACCGTCGACGACACCGCCTTCATCGCCACCAGTTTTCCGGATTTCATTCCGATGATGCGTTCGCTTGGGGCCGAATTTTCATGATCATCGCCATCGACGGGCCCGCGGCGTCGGGCAAGGGCACGCTCGGCAAGCGTCTTGCCCACCATTACGGCTACCGTCACCTCGATACCGGCGTGATCTATCGCGCGGTAGCCTATTCGCTGATGCAGTCCGGGCATGATCTCAGGGACGAGACGGCGGCGGTCGCGGCAGCGTTGGAACTCGATCCCGAAAAGTTCGGCAATCCCGCCCTGAAGACCCAGAAGGCCGGCGAGGGCGCTTCCATCGTCTCGGCGATCCCCAAAGTCCGCGAGGCCCTGGTCGGTTTTCAGCGGCAATTCGCCGCCGATCCGCCCGGCGCCGTGCTCGATGGGCGGGATATTGGAACCGTGATCTGTCCCCATGCCGACGTGAAGATCTTCGTCGTCGCCGACCCCATGGTGCGCGCCCGCCGCCGGACCATGGAGGCCAAGGCGCGGGGCGAGGAGGCCGACGAGGCGGCCGTGCTCGCCGACATCATCCAGCGCGACGAGCGCGACAAGAACCGGCCTATTGCGCCGTTAAAACCGGCCGCGGATGCTTACTTGCTAGATAACTCCCAACTGGATATAGAAGGCGGCGTCCGGGCCGCCATCGACATTATCGAGGCCGTCCGAGCGGGCCGGTCGCGGGGTTAAGCCGCTGCCGTCATTGGAGGAAGCGCCCGCTCCCGCTCTTTGAGGTCGATACTTCGGTCCCTGTTCGGGACCGACGCGATCAGGCTCCGGACAACGATTTCCACGTATCGAATGCGCGGGCCTCAGCCGGCCCGCTTCCGCTGTTCCGGTGCCAGGCCGGGGCAACGAGCGGTCGCTCGAAGGTTCTGCGGACCTTCCGACACTGCGCGTACGATGCGCCCATGAACCCAACGGCCGGCACGACACCCGCAACTGGAGAACAAATGGCTTCGACTTCTGCTGATACCTATAGCCCGTCGCGCGACGATTTCGCCGCGATGCTCGACGAGTCCTTCGCAGGTGGCAACCTGCAGGAAAGCTCCGTCATCAAGGGCAAGGTTGTTGCAATCGAAAAGGACATGGCCGTCATCGACGTCGGCCTGAAGACCGAGGGCCGCGTCGCCCTGCGCGAATTTTCCGGCCCCGGCCGTGAGAGCGAACTCAAGGTCGGCGACGAGGTGGAAGTGTTCCTCGATCGCATCGAGAACGCCCTCGGCGAAGCGGTGCTGTCGCGCGACAAGGCGCGCCGCGAAGAGAGCTGGGGCAAGCTCGAGAAGGCTTTCCAGAACAACGAGAAGGTCAACGGCGTCATCTTCAACCAGGTTAAGGGCGGCTTCACCGTCGACCTCGACGGTGCCGTGGCCTTCCTGCCGCGTTCGCAGGTCGATATCCGTCCGATCCGCGACGTTGCGCCGCTGATGAACAACTCGCAGCCGTTCCAGATCCTCAAGATGGACCGCCGCCGCGGCAACATCGTCGTGTCCCGCCGCACGGTTCTCGAAGAGACCCGCGCCGAGCAGCGCCAGGAGCTGGTGCAGAACCTCGAAGAGGGTCAGGTCATCGACGGCGTGGTCAAGAACATCACCGATTACGGTGCGTTCGTTGATCTCGGCGGCATCGACGGTCTGCTGCACGTCACCGATATCGCGTGGCGCCGCGTCAATCATCCGACCGAGGTGCTCTCGATCGGCCAGACCGTGAAGGTCAAGATCATCAAGATCAACCACGAGACGCACCGCATCTCGCTGGGCATGAAGCAGCTGCTGGACGATCCGTGGCAGGGCATCGAAGCCAAGTACCCGCTGGGGTCTCGCTTCACCGGCCGCGTCACCAACATCACCGACTACGGTGCGTTCGTCGAGCTCGAGCCGGGCATCGAAGGCCTGATCCACGTCTCCGAGATGTCGTGGACCAAGAAGAACATGCACCCCGGCAAGATCGTTTCGACCTCGCAGGAAGTCGAAGTGCAGGTGCTGGAAGTCGATTCCGTCAAGCGCCGCATCTCGCTCGGCCTCAAGCAGACCATGCGCAACCCGTGGGAGGTCTTCGTCGAAGGTCACCCGACCGGTTCGACGGTCGAGGGCGAGGTCAAGAACAAGACCGAGTTCGGTCTGTTCCTGGGCCTCGAGGGCGACGTCGACGGCATGGTCCATCTCTCCGACCTCGACTGGAAGGTTCCGGGCGAGCAGGTGATCGACAACTACAAGAAGGGCGACATGGTGAAGGCCGTGGTGCTCGATGTGGACGTCGAGAAGGAACGTATCTCGCTCGGCATCAAGCAGCTCGAAGGCGACCCCTTCGCCGAGCCGGGCGATGTCAAGAAGGGCGCGGTCGTGACCTGCGAAGTGCTCGAAGTGAAGGAGGGCGGCATCGAGGTGAAGATCATCGGTACCGACTTCGCCACTTTCGTGAAGCGCTCGGAGCTCGCCCGTGACCGCAACGATCAGCGCACCGAACGTTTCGCCGTCGGCGAGAAGGTCGATGCCCGCGTGATCCAGTTCGACAAGAAGGCCCGCAAGGTCCAGGTGTCGATCAAGGCGCTCGAAGTCGCTGAAGAGAAGGAAGCCATCGCGCAATACGGCTCCTCCGATTCGGGAGCGACGCTCGGCGACATCCTCGGCACCGCGCTCAAGAACCGCGACACCAAATAAGCGAAACGTACGTTTCGCTGCATCAAAGCCCCGGCGCAAGCCGGGGCTTTTTTGTGTGCGCCCGGCTACGCGGCCTCCGCCGAGCCAGGCCTTGTTTACTTCAAATTGCGCCGCAATTGATGTATCCAGATAAGCCAATGGTCACGCTGTGACGGCACAACGCGCTTGGCCCTTCATTTTGGAGATATTCCGATGTCGCTCGACTCAGACGTCATCGTCGATCGCCGCAGGATCCGCCGCAAGCTGACGTTCTGGCGCGTGATGGCCGCGCTGATCGCGATCGCGGCGATTGCAGGCTTCGCGCTGGTGGCGACACCAGGTGCGCGCGGCACGTTCGCGTCCGCCGGCTCGATCGCGCGGATCCAGATCGAGGGTCTGATCCGCAGCGATTCCGATCGCACGCAGGCGCTGGAGCGGCTGGAGAATTCGCAGGCTGCCGCCGTCATCGTCCACATCAACTCGCCGGGCGGCACCACCGCCGGCTCCGAGCAGCTCTATGATTCGCTTGTGAGTCTGAAGGCGAAGAAGCCTCTCGTCGTCGTGGTCGAAGGGCTTGCGGCGTCCGGCGGCTACATCACCGCAATCGCCAGCGACCACATCATCGCCCAGCAGAGCTCGCTGGTCGGCTCGATCGGCGTGCTGTTCCAGTTTCCAAACTTCTCGGAGCTGCTGAAAACCGTCGGCGTCAAGGTCGAGGAGGTGAAATCCACGCCGTTGAAGGCCGCGCCCAACGGTTTTGAGCCGACCAGCCCCGAGGCGCGGGCTGCGCTCGATGCGCTGGTGAAGGACTCCTATGCCTGGTTCAAGGGCCTGGTGAAGGAACGGCGTGGCATGGATGACACGCAGCTCGAGAAAGTGGTTGATGGCCGTGTCTTCACCGGACGCCAGGCGATCGATCTCAAGCTGATCGACCAGATCGGCGACGAGAAGACCGCCGTGACCTGGCTGGTCGAGCAGAGGGGCGTCAAGAAGGGGCTCTCCGTGCGCGATTACAAGTTGCAGCCGCGCTTCGGCGATCTGCCGTTCCTCAAGACTGCGGCCGCAGTGACGCTGGAAGCGCTGGGTTTAGGCTCGATTGCGCATCAAATCGGACAAACCGGCGTCGCTCAGGCGGTCGATCGGATCGGAATGGATGGAATGCTGGCCTTGTGGCAGCCGGCGGCGTCGAACTGACCGGCGCCGGGCGAGCCCCAGAAGCTTTTCCCGTTCGACGCGTGCCGGGCCAGCCCGCTTTTTCGGCATTTGTCACGCATTTTCACGACGCTCAATCTTCATTTAGCGTCTTGACAGATCACGGTATTTTCACGGAAATGGTCATCCGCACGCTCCCGGGTCCTATCTCTCAATGATCAAATCCGAACTTGTTCAGCGTATCGCCGAGCACAACCCGCATCTGTACCAGCGGGATGTCGAGAACATTGTGAATGCGATTCTCGAAGAGATCGTAGCGGCTCTCGCGCGCGGTGACCGCGTCGAGTTGCGCGGCTTCGGTGCCTTCTCGGTCAAGCATCGCCCTGCACGCGCAGGGCGCAATCCGCGCACCGGCGCCCATGTGCCCGTCGACCAGAAGAGCGTTCCGTTCTTCAAGACCGGCAAGGAAATGCGCGAACGGCTGAATCGCGACCATCCGGATCCAGGCGCGCCAGACTGAGGCCGACGTCAGGGTTTCCCGCGGTCGCGAGCGATGGGGCCGCAAGCTTGATTCAAGGCGAGCGAAGCGAGATGCGAAAGTTCCTGACCGCGCTGATCGTGATTCCGCTGGGCCTGATCCTGATGGTCTTTGCCGTCGCCAACCGGCAATTCGTCACGGTCTCGTTCGATCCCTTCGTTTCCAACGATCCGTCATTCTCGGTCACGCTGCCGCTGTTCCTGCTTCTGATCGTGGTGGCTGCGCTCGGGGTCTTCGCAGGCGGCTGTGCCGTCTGGTTCGGCCAGCGGCACTGGCGGCGTGCGGCGCGCCGGAATGAGGCGGAGGCCCGGGCCGCACGGGGCGAACTGGCCGATCTGCGGGCCCAGGCGGCCGCAGCAAGGCCCGAGTCCCAGCGCCTCCCCGTTCCCTTCGGGGTGGGCCTTTACGGGCCGGTCGGGCGAGACAAGCAGCGCGCGAGGTTGTAGAAGCGGCCGCAACCGACAACCCTGTTTTCCGGCCGCCGGCCCGCGGCCTCCATTTGCTTTGAGCCCATATCCTTGGAAAACATGTCCCTGCTCGTCAAAATCTGCGGCCTGTCCACGCCCGAGACGCTCGAAACGGCGCTCGACGCGGGTGCCGACATGGTGGGGTTCGTGTTCTTCCCGCCGTCGCCGCGGCATTTGTCGCTGGAGGCGGGGCGGGACCTCGGCCGGCAGGTGAAACGGCGCGCGCTCAAGCTCGCGCTCACCGTCGACGCCGACGATGCGACGCTCGACAACATCATGGACGCGCTGTCGCCGGACATTTTCCAGCTTCACGGCAAGGAGAGCGTGGCGCGGCTGCGCGACATCAAGCAGCGGTTCGGTCGCCCGGTGATGAAGGTCGTGCCGGTCGCAACGTCAGCCGATCTCGCCGTGCTGCCTGGCTACCTCGCGGTCGCCGATCGCATCCTGTTCGACGCACGCGCGCCGAAAGACGCGACCCGGCCCGGTGGCCTGGGTGCACCGTTCGATTGGCGCCTGCTCGAAAACCTTGAGCTCGCGCTGCCGTATATGGTTTCGGGCGGGCTACATCCAGGGAACGTCGCCGAAGCCCTTCGCGTCACCCGCGCCGGCGGTGTCGACGTCTCCTCCGGTGTCGAGAGCGCACCGGGCGTGAAGGACCCCGAGATGATCAAAGCCTTCATTCGCGCTGCGCGCGCAAGCCAAGATGCAAGTCAAAAATTGAGCGTCCGATGAATAGCGTAAAACCCAATTCCTATCGTAGCGGGCCCGACGAGCGCGGCCATTTCGGCATTTTCGGCGGACGCTTCGTCGCCGAAACCCTGATGCCGCTGATCCTCGATCTGGAGAAGGCCTACACCGAGGCCAAGGCCGATCCGGCCTTCCAGTCCGAGATGAACGGCTATCTCAAGAATTATGTCGGCCGGCCCTCGCCGCTTTATTTCGCCGAGCGTCTGACCGAACATCTCGGCGGCGCAAAAATCTACCTCAAGCGTGAAGAGCTCAACCACACCGGCTCCCACAAGGTGAACAACGTGCTCGGCCAGATCATGCTGGCGCGGCGCATGGGCAAGAAGCGCATCATCGCCGAGACCGGCGCCGGCCAGCACGGTGTCGCCACTGCGACGCTGTGCGCGCGCTTCGGTCTCGACTGCGTCGTCTATATGGGCGCCGTCGACGTCGAGCGGCAGCAACCCAATGTCATCCGCATGGAGATGCTGGGCGCCAAGGTGATTCCGGTGCAGTCGGGCACGCGCACGCTGAAGGACGCCATGAACGAGGCGCTGCGCGACTGGGTCACCAACGTGCACGATACCTTCTACTGCATCGGCACTGTCGCCGGTCCGCATCCCTATCCGACGCTGGTGCGCGACTTCCAGTCGATCATCGGCAACGAGACCAAGGCCCAGATGCAGGAGATCGAAGGCCGCCTGCCGGATTCGCTGGTCGCCTGCATCGGCGGCGGCTCCAACGCGATGGGCCTGTTTCATCCGTTCCTCGATGATTCCACGGTCGAAATCTTCGGCGTCGAAGCTGCGGGCCACGGGCTGACGCAGCTGCACGCGGCCTCGATCGCGGGCGGCCGTCCCGGCGTGCTGCACGGCAACCGCACCTATCTCCTGATGGATGCCGACGGCCAGATCCAGGACGCGCATTCGATCTCGGCCGGCCTCGACTATCCCGGCATCGGCCCCGAGCATTCCTGGCTGCACGAGATCGGCCGCGTGAACTATCTCTCCGCGACCGACGACGAGGCGCTCGCAGCGTTCCAGTTGTTGTCAAAGCTGGAAGGCATCATCCCCGCGCTCGAGCCGGCACATGCCATCGCCAAGGTGATGGAGCTCGCGCCGAAGCGGGCAAAAGATCACCTGATGGTCGTCAACCTCTCCGGCCGCGGCGACAAGGACGTCCCGCAGGTCGGTGACATCCTGAGGGGCAAGAGCAAGTGACCACGCGTATCGACACCCGTTTCGCCGAGTTGAAAAAAGCCGGCCGCGCGGCCTTCGTTACCTTCGTGATGGCCGGCGATCCCGATCCGGCGACCTCGCTCGAGATCATCAAGGCGCTGCCGAAGGCGGGCGCCGATGTGATCGAGCTCGGCATGCCCTTTACCGATCCGATGGCCGACGGCCCGTCGATCCAGGCCGCCGGCCTTCGCGCGCTCAAGGTCGGCATGACGCTGAAGAAGACGCTCGATCTCGTGCGCGGCTTCCGCAAGGACGACAACGCCACGCCGATCGTGCTGATGGGCTATTACAACCCGATCTACATCTATGGCGTCGACAAATTCTTAGGTGATGCCAAAGCCGCCGGCATCGACGGCCTCATCATCGTCGACTTGCCGCCGGAAGAGGATGATGAGCTTTGCCTGCCCGCGATGAAGGCCGGCCTCAACTTCATCCGCCTGGCGACGCCGACCACCGACGACAAGCGTCTGCCGGCGGTGCTCGCCAACACCTCGGGCTTTGTCTATTACGTCGCGATCACCGGCATCACAGGCGCGGCGGCGGCTGACGCCTCCTCCGTGAGCGAGGCGGTTACCCGTATCAAGCGGCACACCAAGCTGCCGGTCTGCGTCGGCTTCGGCATCCGCACGCCGGAGAACGCCCGCGCCATTGCGTCCCATGCCAATGGCGCCGTGGTCGGCACCGCGCTGATCGACGCCCTCAGGAACAGCCTCGATGCGGACGGGCGCGCCACCGGCAAAACCGTTAACGCCGTCGCCGAGTTGACGGCGGCCCTGGCCCAGGGCGTCAAGGGCGCGCAACAGGCGGCGGAATAGGCCACAATTCCGCTTTTCGGGCGGGCGACACGGCGGCTTGCCGAGCCGGGGCCCGGCCGCCATATATCCCTTCAGGCGATCCGCAAGGCGGGTCGCACATCGGAGCAAACCATGAACTGGCTTACCAATGTGGTCCGGCCGAAGATCCGCAACATGCTGCGGCGGGAGACGCCGGAGAATTTGTGGATCAAGTGCCCGGATTCCGGACAGCTCGTGTTCTACAAGGACGTCGAGGCCAACCAGTTCGTCATCCCCGGCTCGAACTACCACATGCGCATGAACTCGGTGGCGCGTCTGAAGTCGATTTTCGACAACGAGACCTGGTACGACGTCGCGCTGCCTGACGTCACGCCCGATCCGCTCAAATTCCGCGACGAGAAGAAATACGTCGATCGCATCAAGGATGCACGCGCGCGGACCAATCTGAACGACGCGATCAAGGTCGGGTACGGCAAGCTCGAAGGTGCCGCCGTCGTCGTCGCCGTGCAGGATTTCGATTTCATGGGCGGCTCGCTCGGCATGGCCGCGGGCGAAGCCATCGTGCGCGGGCTCGAGCTTGCGGTCGAGAAGAAGTCGCCGTTCATCGTGTTCGCAGCGTCAGGCGGCGCGCGCATGCAGGAAGGCATCCTGTCGCTGATGCAGATGCCGCGTACCACCGTCGCGGTGCAGATGCTGCGTGAGGCAAAACAGCCCTACATCGTCGTGCTGACCAACCCGACCACCGGCGGCGTCACCGCGTCCTATGCGATGCTCGGCGACGTGCAGATCGCCGAGCCCGGTGCGCTGATCGGTTTTGCCGGCGCGCGCGTGATCGAGCAGACCATTCGCGAAAAGCTCCCCGAGGGTTTTCAGCGCGCCGAATACCTCAAGGAGCACGGCATGGTCGACATGGTCGTGCACCGCCACGAATTGCGCCCGACCCTGGCGCGGCTTTGCCGCCTGTTGACCAGGGCGCCAGCGCTGGAGAGCGCCTCGAAACCGGTGCAGCCGGTCCTTAGCCCGGCGCAGATCGTATCGGCTCCCGAGACGGCGCCGGCCGCGCCGCACGCGTGAACGCTCCCTCTGACAGCGCAAAGCCGTCGCTCGGCGACTTGATCGCGCGGCTGTCGGTCCTGCATCAGAAGCGCATCGATCTCGGGCTGGAGCGGATGCACCGCCTGCTCGAGCGGCTCGGTCACCCTGAAAGCAAGCTGCCGCCGGTGATCCATATCGCCGGCACCAACGGCAAGGGCTCGACGCTCGCTTATCTGCGCGCGACGCTGGAGGCCGCGGGCCTCCGCGTCCACGCCTACACCTCGCCCTATCTCGTTCGCATCAACGAATGCTTCCGGCTCGGCCGCGTTGGCGGCGGCGTGCTGGTCGGTGACGACGAATTGCGCGCGGCGCTGGAAGAGGTCGAGCGGGTCAATGCCGGCGAAGCCGCCACCGTGTTCGAGCTCAAGACTGCGGCTGCGTTTCTTCTGTTCGCGCAGAACCCGGCCGATGTCGTGCTGCTCGAAGTCGGCCTCGGCGGCCGGCTCGATTCGACCAATGTGGTCGATGCACCAGCGGCCTGCGTGATCACGCCTGTCAGCATGGATCACATGGATTTCCTCGGTGACACCTTGACCTCCATCGCCGGGGAGAAGGCCGCGATCATCAAGCGCGGCGTACCCGTCATCTGTGCCGAGCAGTCGGGCGAGGCGATGGCGGTGATCGAGGCTCAGGCCAAGCGCATGCGCGCGCCGTTGTTTGCCGCGGGCGAGAGCTGGCATGTCAATGTCGAGCACGGGCGGCTGGTCTATTCCGACGATCGCGGTTTGATGGATCTCACCGCGCCGCGCCTGTTCGGCCGCCACCAGTTCGACAATGCCGGCCTCGCGATTGCGACGCTGCGGGCCACCAGCGCCTTCAAGATCAACCAAGCGGCCTTCGAAGCGGGCATCGTCGGCGCCGAATGGCCGGCACGGATGCAGCGCATTACGTCCGGCGAGTTGCTCTCCTGGGGGCCGCAGGGATCGGAGATCTGGCTCGATGGTGGGCACAATGCCGAGGGCGGCCGCGTCACGGCGGCGGCGCTCGGCGATCTCGAGGAGCGGGTGTCGCGACCGCTGGTCGTCATCGCCGGCATGATGGCCAACAAGGACGCGCGAGCGTTTCTGGCCAATTTCGCCGGTCTGACCCGTCATATCATCGCGGTGCCGATTCCCGACACCGACAACGCGATGCCGGTCGACATCCTCGCGGATGCCGCGCGCAGCCTCGGCATGCGCGTCGAGCCCGCGCCGGGTATCGAGGCCGCACTGCGCGCATTGGCGAAGCTCGCCTATGAAGTGCCGCCGCGCATCCTGATCACCGGCTCGCTCTATCTCGCCGGCCACGTGCTGGGGCTCAACGGAACGCCTCCTGCATAAGGGTTGCGGTGACCAACATGCGTTTTGCCACGATTGCCGACGTCCACGGAAACTATCTCGCGCTGGAGGCAGTGCTCGCCGACATTCGCGCGCAGGGCATCGCCGAGATCGTTAATCTCGGCGACATGCTGAGCGGGCCGCTCGACGCGCGCCGCACGATCGAGATCCTGATGAAGCTCGATGCCGTGCACGTGCTTGGCAATCACGACCGCTATCTGCTCGACCGTCCCCCGGAGAAGATGGGTTCATGGGATCGCCCCGCCCATGCGCAGCTGGATGGCACGCAGCTCGACTGGCTGCGCGCCCAGCCGATGACGCGGGTGTTCCGCGATCAGGTTTTCCTCTGCCACGCGACGCCCGGCAATGACGAGGTCTACTGGCTCGATACCGTGCATCCCGACGGCGCGGTGGCGCTGTCGCCGCTCGATCGCATCGAGCAGTTTGCGCAAGGCATCGCGCAATCATTGATCCTTTGCGCCCACACCCATCTCGCCCGCGCGGTGCGGCTGCGCGATGGTCGGCTGGTCGTCAATCCCGGCAGCGTCGGCAGTCCCGGTTATCGCGACAAGCATCCGTTCCCGCATGTCGTCGAAGCCGGCACACCGCATGCGCGCTATGCGATCGCCGAGCGCGTCGATGACGCCTGGCAGATGACGTTTCGTCATGTTGCGTACGATCACGACACGATGGCCGCGCTGGCGCGTCGCAACGGCCAGCCGGAGTTGGCAAATGCGCTGGCGACGGGATGGATTAGATAGCCCCGCTCGTGTCCCGGACGCGGCGCGGCATGAAATGACGCGACGCAGAGCCGGGACCCAGCAGGCGGTGGGCCCCGGCTCTGCAGCGCACCGCTGAAGAAGCGCTGCGCTGCGTCCGGGGCACGAGAGCGATCGTCATCCAAGCAACTTCATCGGATCCGCCACCTTCTGCTTCAGCTGCGCGAAGCTGCATTGGCGCGGTGCCTTGTCGGGGCGCCAGCGCAGGATCGAGGTGCCGTGGCGAAAGCGCTCGCCGCTGAAATGGTCGTAGCAGACCTCGATCACGAGCTTCGGCTTGAGCGGACACCATTTTACCAGCGGCTCGGCCCGCCCGGCGCGTTACCGGTGAAGCCCGGCTCGCCGATCAGCGCTTCCAGCCGATCGGTCAGAGCAGGCCTTTCTGTCGCCTTGATCGCCGAGGTGAAGCCGACATGGTGAAGCAGACCTTCGTCATCGTAGAGTCCGAGCAGCAGCGAGCCGACCACGCTCCGGCCGGCGAGCTTGTTGGTGGCATAGCGGAAGCCGCCGACGACACAATCGGCGCTGCGGAATTTCTTGATCTTCTGCATGCCGTCGCGATTTCCCGCCTGGTAAGGCAGGTCGATGCGCTTGGCGATGACGCCGTCCGAGCCGCCGCCGGATTGCGCCAGCCATTTTTGCGCGGTGGCGTAGCTTGTCGCCGCCGGTGAGAGGCGGAAGATGCTGGCTTTCAGGTTGGCTTTCGCAAACGCTTCCAGCGCCGGCCGCCGCTCGCCGAGCGGCTCTTTGGCAAGCTGCTTCTCGCCAGCCGTCGCAAGCAGATCGAAGACGAGATAAAGTGCCGGCGTGTCCTGAGAGAGCTTGTTCACGCGGCTTGAAGCAGGGTGAATGCGCTGCAGCAGCGCGTCGAAAGAAAAGCTTTTGCCGTGCGGCACGACAATCTCGCCGTCGAGCGTGAAGCAATCCGCCTTCAGCTTCAGTGCCGCGGCGACGATCTCGGGGAAGTAGCGCGCGAGGTCCTCGCCGGATTTCGAGCGCAAATCAATGCTGCCGCCGTTGCGCGACAGCAGGCAACGGAAGCCATCCCATTTCGGCTCGTATTGCCACTCCTTGCCGCGCGGGATCGCATCGACGGACTTCGCCTCCATCGCAACGAGAGATGTCGATTTTCGTGCGCGCTTTGCAGGGGCTGCAGGCAAGGGGCTGGGACTCGTCATAAGCTGGAGATGTCCCATCAACGCAAAACGGCCGACTTTCGCCGGCCGTTTCCAAAAAATAATCTCGTGCGCGGCGGATCAGACCGCGGAGGTGATCCACTGCTGCAGCTTTGCCTTGGGCGCGGCGCCGACTTGGCGGGAAGCCATCTCGCCGCCCTTGAAGATCATCAGGGTAGGGATCGACATCACGCCATACTTCGATGCGGTCTTCGGGCTCTCGTCGACGTTGAGCTTCACGATCTTGACCTTGTCGCCCATCGCGCCGGAGATCTCGTCGAGCGCGGGTGCGATCATGCGGCAGGGACCGCACCATTCGGCCCAGAAATCGACAACCACCGGACCGTCCGCCTTGAGCACTTCGGCTTCGAAATCGGTGTCAGAAACTTTGCCAACGGCCATGGGAATACCTCGTACCTGAGAGAAGGACGCGACGGGAATCGCACCCGAGATCATGCCGTCAACCTATGAACGGCTCCTTGCCGGGTCAAGGACGCTCACACGGAGATGAAGGGATGCCAGCGCCGCGTCCAGCGCGGGGGCTGAAATCTCCATATATTCAAGGGCCTCGGTCCAGAGCAGGACGGCTCGAACAGGCTTTTGGGGATAAAGCCGCGATAGCACCGCCCGATACAGCGCAAGCTGCCGGACATAGGTCGCGGGCACCTCAGCGGCGCTGATGGGCGCCGCCTGGTTGGTCTTGAAATCGACGATCAAAACCTCATCCGGACGAACGACCAGCCGGTCGATCTGCCCCGACACCAGCGCCGGGGTGCGGCCCGGCCGCTCCAGTCTGCCGACGATGGCGACCTCCGCCCGGCTGCCCGCGGCAAAGACCGGCGCGAAGCGCGGCTCAGTGATGAGGGCGAGCACCTTGTCGGCCAGAGCGGCGCGGTCAGCCTCCGCCCAGTCCGAGGCATTGCGCGCCATGAAGCCGAGCGCGGCCTCGCGCCGGCGATCGCTGGCGATGTCGGGGAGTGATTGCAGCAGCCGGTGCACCAGCGTGCCGCGTTGCAGCGCGAGCGCGCGGGACTGCACCGATTCACTTGACCGCACCGCGCGGCCTTCCTCGGCCGACTGGCCGGAGGGACGAACCGGATCGTCATCGACGGTCTCGCGCGGCGCCGGCGTCCGCAGCCAGTCCGGGAGCGCGGTCCTCTGGTCCACGGATGTCGCCGGCGCGCCCAGTGCCTCGGCATCCCCGGGCCGCGCGAACCGCGTCACCTTGCCGAGCGGCGTCTCGATTGTCTGCTTGTCCAGGCCCGAGCCGGCGAGCCCGGTGTCGACCAGGTCGTACCAGCTCAGCTTGCGAACCGTCTTCATGTTGCCGGGCAAGCAGCCGCTGACGATCAGCCGGTCGGCGGCGCGCGTCATCGCGACGTAGAGCAGGCGGCGGTATTCGTCCTCGGTCTCCTCGATCATCGCCTTGCGTGCGTCGGCGACGGGCTTGGGATCGTCCGCCTTGCGGCCGGCCCACACCACGACCTCGCCGCCATTGCCGCGCGGCATGTGGATCAATCGGACCCGCTGCGAGTCCGCAGGCGACGATGTGGTGTCGACCATGAACACGACGGAAGCTTCCAGTCCCTTGGCGCCGTGCACGGTCATCACCCGTACCTCGTCGCGCGAGATCTCCATGTCGCGCTTCACCTCAGTGTCGGCCGAGCGCAGCCAGGCCATGAAACCCTGCAGCGAGGCCGGCGCCTTGCGCTCGTAGTTCAGCGCCAGCTCCAGAAATTCGTCGAGCGCGTCGTTGGCCTCGTGACCGAGCCGGCGCAGGATGCGCGCGCGTCCGCCGTCGCCGCCGAGCAGCCAGGCATAGAAGGCGAACGGCGTCTCTTCGCGCGACCGGACCTCGCAGGCTTCCAGTCGCCGCAGCACCGTCGAGAATTTGTCGCTTGTGGACGCATGCTCACCAAGCGCGCGTCGCAGCGATCCCTTGCGATCCCAGGCAAGCTGAAACAGATCGTCGTCATCGAGGCCGAACAGCGGGCTCTTCAGCGCCACCGCGAGCGCGAGATCGTCCTGCGGCAGCAGCAGCGCATCGGCGAGGTTCATCAGATCGATGATTCCGATGTGCTCGGTGAGCTTCAGTCGATCGGCGCCCGCGACAGGAACGTTGGCATGCTTCAGGGCCTGGATCACGGCGTCGAACGCATTGCCGCGCCGCCGCACCAGGATCAGCATGTCGCCATAGCGCAGGGGCCGCCGCTCGCCTTCGTGTCCCGTCAGCGTGCCGCTCTCGACCAGCCGCTTGATCTCGGTCTGGATGCGGCGCGCAAGCTTGACCTCGGGGCTGGTGGCGGCGACGCCGTCGAACGGCGCGCGCCAGCCCTCGATCTCCTGCCGTTCGTCGGCAATCGCGAGATCCCAGAGTTCGATTACACTCGGGCCGGCATCGGCGAGCGCATTGTGCACGGGATAGGCCTTCTCCGCGTGAATGCTGCGATAGATAGTCTCCTCGCGAAAAACCTGATCGACCGAATGCAAAATAGCCGCGCCCGATCGGAAGGAGTAGTTGAACGAGACCGGATCGAATTTAAGGTTAGCAGCCTCAAACTTTCTTCTGAGATCATATCGGCGCCGATCAAACTCTCGCGGTTCCGCGCCCTGGAACGAGAAGATCGATTGCTTCTCGTCGCCGACAGCGAAGACGGTGCGGTTCAGCCCCTCGCGCGCGCCTTCTCCGGCCGTGAATTCCGAGATGATGTGCGCGACGATCTCCCATTGCCGCGGGCTCGTGTCCTGGGCTTCGTCGATCAGCACGTGATCGACGCCGCGGTCGAGCTTGTAATGCACCCAGCCCGAGGAGACGCGGTCCAGCATTGTCAGCGTCTTGTCGATGAGGTCGTCATAGTCCAGCAGCCCGCGCTCCTGCTTCTCGCGGCGGTAGTTTGCGGCAGCCGCGGTCGCGATATGCAGCAGGGCTGCGGTGCGGTCGCGCATGGTCACCGCACGGCGCTTCTCGATCAGAGCGTCGAGCCGCTGCGCCTCGTGCTCGAATAGGTGAGCGACTGACGGATAATCTTTGCAAAACTGTTTGGTTAGCAACGTCTTGCGTGGTTGCTTCTTTTCATCGGTCAGGAAGGCCCCAAGATAAGCATCGACTTGCGCACTGCCTGAGAACGCTTTTGCCGAACGTAAGCAATCGGCTTGGTCCTTCTCGGTCTTGTTGCCGCCATCGAGTGCGAGGGCAACTTCGTCCCAGCGCGATCGCGGCAGGAACGGACCGTCGAGAATCTCCGTCTCGACGCCCTCTATGCCATCGCTCGCGTCCACGCCCAGCGCGGTGCTCATCTGCGTCGCAGCCGCTTCCGCGTTCCCGGCCTCATCGGTCCAGGCCATGAAATGATCGCGGCTCAGACAGGCCTCGCGCACCACCTCCTTGAAGGTGACGTCGGCGGCGCTCGCCATCGCGGTCAGCAGCGCCCGGCCGGTAACGCTGTCAGGGTCGCGCGCGGCCTCCAGCAGTACTTTCAGATTGGCGCGCTCCATCATGTCGGTCTGGTCGCGATCGTCGATCACCGCGAAGCGCGCCGGCACGTTGGCCTCGAACGGAAACTGCTGGAGCAGGCGGGTGCACAGCGCGTGGATGGTCTGCACCTTCAATCCGCCCGGCGTCTCCAGCGCGCAGGCGAACAGCTTTCGCGCTTCGCGCCGCAATTTTGTATTGGGGTGCGGAATGCCGACCGCGCGGATCGCTGCGTCGAGTGCCGTGTCGTCGAGCGTCACCCAATGCCCGAGCGTGGTGAACACGCGCTCGGCCATGTTGGCGGCAGCCGCCTTGGTGAAGGTGATGCAGAGGATCTTTTCCGGCGGCACGCCAGAGAGCAGCAGGCGGATCACCCGCTGCACCAGCACATGCGTCTTGCCCGAGCCGGCATTGGCCGACACAAAGGCCGACGCGGTCGGGTCCGATGCGCGTGCTTGCCTGGCGCGCACTTCATCCGGGATGGGGCGCGGTGCCTTCACCATTCCTCGATCCCCAATCCGCCGGCCGCGGACCATTCCTTGATCCGGGCGAGGTCGTCGTAAGTGCCGTAGCGGTTGGTCCACATCGGCAGGTTCAGTGAGGTGTAGGGCTGGTTCTCGTCCTCGAAGGCGCGGATAAGCGCCTCAAGCTTGGCTCTCGCTTCTGCGGCAGCAGTATCAGGCGGCTGCGCCTCTTCGCCCTTATTGACTTTGAGCTTGACGATTCGCTCCTCGCCGGGTGGATTGTTGCCGCTGAGGCGGACATAGACGAGCTGGCTCACGGATGCGCCGGCATCGATATCGGGAAAGCCGCCTTCGCGCAGGATCGCGGCTTCCAGCGTGAGCTGCGGCGACAGGCCTATTTGGACCTGCTTGTCGGTCGGTGGCTGGCCGGTCTTGTAGTCGAGGATGGCGTAGCCGCCGCCCTGGCGCCGTTCGATGCGGTCGGCGCGGGCGGAGAGACGGAAGCTGCGCCCGTGGTCGAGCGGGATCGAGATCTCGCCGCGGGTTTCCGCAGCGATAGCCTCGATCACGTCGCGACGCGCCGTCTCCCATTCGCCGAACCAGCGGGCGATGCGCTGGAAACGCGGCCACCACAGCGCCCGCGCCTCGGGACGTTCCATCAGCGGTGCAAAGTACTTTTCACCGATCACGCGCAGCACGCGCGCGGGATCGTCGGGCAGATTCGTGGCGTAGCGTTCCGTGAACTCGCCGAGTGCATCGTGGATCGCCGAGCCGCGGTCGGCGGCCGACAGCGGCATGTCGACGGGATCGAGTGCGTCGAGCCGCAAAATGTGTTTTGCGTAGATCGTATAGGGATCGCGCAGCCAGTCCTCGATCGCAGTCACAGACATCCTGAGCGGCCGGGTCGCGCGCGGCGGTCGCGGCTCGGGCTGCTTGATCGGTTTGACCTCGTCGGGCTGGTCCAGCGCGGCTGCAAACTGCACGTATTTCTCGCCCGCGCGAATTGCTGCCTTCCAGCGCGCGTCGCCCGCGACCGCCTCCAACCGGTGCAGGAAGCGCGAAGCCACCGCGGGCGCGCCGCCGGCCTTTGCGGAGTGGGTGAGGATGACCTCGTCGCCGCCGAGCAGTTGCGCAAAATCATGGGCGGAGAGGCCGATACGGCGCTCAGGCAGATCGAGGCCGAGCTGGTGCCGCATCGGTCGGCTGAGCCAGGGATCGATGCGCGGCGCCGGCGGCCAGACGCCCTCGATCAGTCCGCCGACGATGATTCGGTCGGCCTGCATCAGGCGCGATTCAAGCGGGCCGTAGATCTGGAGCCGCGCGCCAGGCTTGTCTCGCCGCCGCACCGCGCGATCGCCAAATGCGGTCTGAAAGACGTCTGCGTAGTCGGGCAGCGTCACCATCAGTCCGCTGGTCGTGCCGCCGCGCAGGAGATCGTCGAAGGCGCTTGCGAGCGCGAGGCCTTCGCGCTCCTCGAAGGCCAGGGAAATGCCCTGCTCGTCGCGCGACAGCTCGATCATGATCTCGCGGTGGCGATGTGCGAGCTCGGCGAAGTCAAACGCCTTCGCTGACGCCAGGCTCTCGATCGGCGCCAATGCTATCCGCAGGGCATCGATCAGCGCCTGGATGCGATCGAGGTCTTCCGCTTTGAGGCGCGCGCGCGGCTCGGCCTTATGCAGCGCGGAGACCTCGCTGCGCCACAGCTTTGCCAGCTCCTCGCGGAAGCGATTGAATTCACGCAGCAGGCCGGCAGTGCCTGCAGGCGGTCGCGTGCCGCGCAAGACCGCAAGCTCCAGGCCTTCGATCGCCGCCCTCCACGCGCCAGGTGCGCGGCCCAGCCGGCACAGCGGATGCTTCAGCATCGCCAGAAGCGTCGGCGGCTCCAATCCCTTGGTCGCAGCCTCCGCTGTGAGCCGCGCAAAGACGCCGGCGGACGTCTCCATCAAGACGTCGCCGCCGGAATCGTCGAACGCGAGGTCCCACCGGGTCAGCGCGGCCATCACCCGCCGCGCTAGTGCGCGGTCGGGCGTGACAAGCGCGGCGGATTTGTCGAGATGCCGCGCCTCACGCATCGCAATCGCGATGGCGAGGGCTTCCATCTCGGGATTGGGGGCTTCGACCACTGCGAGATTGTTCATGCCGCCGGTGATCTTCGCGGCCACATCCGGCTGCTTCAGGCGGTCGTGCCAAATCTCGGTCTTGGCCGATGGCCGCATCGATTCGGAGGCGAGCAGATCGCGGCCGCCTTCCGCCGGAGGCTGGAGGATATCGACGTCGCTGCGCTTGATGCCAAAGCGATCGAGCAGCGCGTGCATGGCATATTGCGGATGGTTCGAGACCGGATGCTCCGCGAACTTGCCGAGCGAGTCGCGTACGCCGCCGATGCTGCGCCAGGCATCGTCGTCGAGATCGGTGTCCAGGCCGGGCAGCACCACGGCGCCACGCGGCAGCAAGGCGACTGCGTGGAGAAATCTTGCAGTGGCCGGCATCGAGCCGGTCGAACCGGCCGCGATCACGGGGCCATGGTGATGCGCGGTCAGCCGCTTGGCTTCGGCATCGATCAGGAGGTCGCGGCGGGCAGCGGGCTCGATGCGTTTGATTTCGGCGAGATGACCGGGCCAGGCGATGCGCGCGATGCGCAAAAATTCGAGCGAGTGCTGCCAGTACCGGTCGAGCAGGTCAGGCACGAGGCCATCGAGCGCGCTCCAGTCGACGCCGCGCGTGACCATGTCGTCGATCAGCCGCGCGAGATCAGAGGCCAGCGCCAGCGTCGAAGCGGGGCCGCCGACGACCAGCGGAGACAGCACCGGGCCCTTGGCCCAGGCCGCGACCAGCTGCGCCAGTGTCAGCCGCCGTTCGAGCTCGCCGAGCCGCGGCGGAATGTCGAGCGGCGTTGCGCCGGAAAACTGTTCGCCCTCATCGGCGAAAGCGAGTTCATCCTCGTCGATGTCGCCGAGCGCGACGATGCGCGGCAGCACGACGGCATCTGCCTTCATCTCGTCGAGGAAGATCTCGCGGACGATTCGCATGGCGCGCCTTGTCGGCAGGTACAACGTGGCGTCCGCCAGCTGTGCAGGTTCCTTGCGCGCCTCAAAGCCGTCGACCAGCCGGCCGTCGAGCAGGCTTGAGACGATGGTGCGCAGGAAGGGAACTGAGACTGGAACGCTGAAAACGCGCATGAGCTGCCTGATTCGGGAATCAGGCGCCAATATAGGGAGATGGACTCAAATGGTCATGGGTGCAGACGAGGTCTTCCCCGCTGTTTGACGGCTTCGCCGCTCGCGTGCCCCGGACGCGGCGCAGCACGCAGTGATGCGCCGCTGAGCCGGGCCCCAGGCTACGTCATCACGGCTGTGGCTGTGGGTCCCGGCTCTGCGGAGCGGCACTTCGCGCCGCACCGCGTCCGGGACAAGAGAGACCCTACGCCACGCTCTCCAGAAACGCCTCTTCCGCGGCGTGCACGGCGTCGGGCGTGCCGACATGCATCCAGACGCCGTCGAGGCGGAGGCCGAACAGCCGCTCCTGCTCGTTGGCGCGGTCAAACATTTTGGTCAGCGAGAACTCGCCTGTCGGAGCATCGGCGAAGATCGAGGGCGACAAGATCGCCGCGCCGGCATAGACGAACGGAACGACCTCCTTTTCCTTGCGCTTGCGCAGGGCGCCGTCGGCCAGCATGCCGTAATCGCCGCGGCCGCTATAGCCGATGCTGGTCGCCGTCGGCGCCATTAGCAGCAGGATGTCCATCCGCGCGAGATCGAAGTTTTCGGCAAGCCGCGCCAGATTGGAGCGCACGCCGTCGATCCACAGCGTATCGGAATTGACATGGAAGAACGGCGCATCGCCGAGCAATGGCAACGCCCTGACCACGCCGCCGCCGGTGCCGAGCACCTGGTCGCGCTCGTCCGAGATGGTCACGCGCGGATGCTGGCGGGACGCGGTGTGATTGATGATCTGGTCCGGCAGATAGTGCACGTTGACCACCGCCTCGCTCACGCCGGCCTGGCCGAGCTTGTCGAGCACGTGGTCGAGCAGCGGCTGGCCGGCCACCGGCACCAGCGGCTTCGGCATCTTATCCGTCAACGGACGCATGCGCAGGCCGAACCCTGCGGCGAGCACCATGGCTTTGGTCGGCTTGACGGACATCCTTCGCTTTCTCAGACCCATTGATTTCGCGTTCGCCGCAATCCTAACACGAGGCTTGACCGACCGCACCGCGTCTTAATCGCCTTAACCACCTGCCGTGACGCTTGTACGACGAGTGTTGCCGTTACGCCCGGACGGATGTGGAACGCGCCTTTTTCTTCTTGTCGCCAAGCTTGAGAAAATTGACACCGATCTGGTCGCCATTGACCCAGGCGAGCTCGCAGCGCCGGTATGCAAGTCCGGTAGACGACAGCAGCAGAAAAAACTCCTTCAGATGCAGGCCTTCGACCGAGCCGTCGATGGTCAGCTTGGCGCCGCTCTCGGAGACGTCCTCCATGCTGCAGTCGCGCCGCCAGGTGCCGTCGATACCCATCATCTGGGCCGCGATCCCGCGCTCGAAAACAACCCGGCTGTTGCCGCGCTGGTCCGTCTTCACCGCCATCTGCCCTGCTCCGGCCCCGCAATTATCCGGCTGCCCCGCCGCCAGATTACCGGTGTCTTGGCTAACAGCCGGTAAATCGGGCCCCTAATCAGCCTTGTCGGCCTTGTCAGCCTTGGACCGGCCGTTGGGGCGGTGGGACGTTGGCGAGATACCAGCCGCGCAGATGGGCGAGCGCGGGATGCGCCAGGGAGCGCTGGAGATAGGTCCAGATCCGCGGTTGGTGACGCAGATAATGCGGCTTGCCGTCGCGGCGGTTGAGGCGGGCGAAGGTGCCGAGCAGACGCGTGTTCCGCTGCGCCGACATGATGGCGTAGAGCTCGGCGAAGCCGGCCGCGTCGAAGTTTGCGTCGTTTGCGCGGCGCGCCTTGATGTAGCGCGACAGCAGCGTCAGCTCGATTGCCTCGGGCACGTCGATGCGGGCGTCCTGGAGCAGCGACACCACGTCGTAGGATTGCGGCCCCAGCACGGTGTCCTGAAAATCGATCACGCCGACGCGTTCGATGCCGGTGCGATTCCCGAGCCAGATCAGGTTCGGCGAGTGATAGTCGCGGATGATCCACGTCTTCGGCGCCGCCAGCGGCTTCTTCAGCAGTTCGCGCCAGATCGCGAAAAATTCGGTGCGCTTCGCGTCGTCCAGCGGTGCGTTGCGATCGGGCAGGTACCATTCCGGCATCAACCCGATTTCAATCAGCAGCGCCTCGGTATCGAAGACAGGAATGGCGTAGGTCTGCCCATCGAGCGGCAATTTTTCCGGCAGCGTCTCGCCGTGCAGCACGGCCAGCAAATCGGCCGCGGCTTCGTAGCGCTCGGCGATCGGGCGCGGCGGATCGCCCTCGATCACGCCTTCGCTGCCAAAGTCTTCGCTGATCAGGAATCCCTGGTCGAGGTCCGAATGATGGATCGCAGGTGCCGAGATGCCATGTGCGCGCAGACCTTCGCCGATGGCAACGAAGGGTTTTATATTTTCGGCGAGGTGCACCGCGGCGCTGTAGGATTTTCCGTTGTAGATCGTAGCGCCATCCGGGCGCTGCGGTGAGTTCATGAGGATGACGATCGCGTCGTCGCGCAGCAGCCGTGCATAGGAGCGCGTCGAGGCGTCGCCCGGCATGCGCTTGCGCGTCGCATCCATGTAGCCGGATGCATCGAGGAATTCGCGCAGCGCCTTCAGCCGCGCGACGGTGGCGGCGGCCTTACCATAGCCGGTAATGTCGGCGGCGCGTGCGCTCGAGCCCAGCGCCGGCCGGTGCGTCAGCGCGATGTCGATGCGGTCTTGAGGCATCGCCGACGGGGCGCGCTCCGGCCATTCGATCAGGACGAGGGTCGCTTCCGGCAGCGGCGACAGCCCGATCTCTTCGAGCTCGCTCTCGTCCTCGACGCGGTAGAGGTCGGCATGCATCACCGGGAATGGCGGCAGCTCGTAGCCCTGCACCAGCGTGAAGGTCGGGCTCGGCACTTCCAGCGCCTCGTCGCCGGCGAGATAGCGGATCATGGCCCGCGCCGCCGCGGTCTTGCCGGCACCGAGATCGCCGGTGAGCGTGATGACGTCGCCGGAGCCGACCAGCAGCGCGAGGTCGGCCATCAGGTGCGCAGTCGCCGTCTCGTTGTGAAGCGCGACGGAGAATGTGGTTGGTTCAGTCATTCGGCGGCGTCGCGATGCGCCGCCTGCTCGGTCGGGAAGTCGCAGATTACGACCGTGCCCCTGCCCACGATCGAATCTACCCGGATCTTGCCGCCGTGCAGCTCGACGAAGGAGCGCACCAGCGACAGGCCAAGCCCGGCGCCGCGGTGACGCGAGCCCTGCGATCGGCTTTCAAACCAGTTGAACACCTTGTCCTTCATGTCGGCAGGTATTCCAGGCCCGGAATCTGTCACAGTGAAGACCACGCTGCGTTCGGTGCGGCGGGCGCTGATGCCGACGGCGGAATCCTGTGGAGAAAACCCGACGGCGTTGGCGAGGAGGTTATAGAGCACCTGCACCACGCGCTTCTCGTCGCCGGTGAAGCTGCCGACGTCGGGCGCGATCTCGACCTTGAGACGGATGCGGTCGGTGGCGAGCCGGTCCTGAATACCCTCGGCGGCGAGCTCGATGGTCTTGCTGACGTCGACCGGGCCGAGTTCCAGCTTCATGGCGCCGGCGTCGATGGTGGCGAGATCCAGGATGTTGTTGGTCAGCGCCAGCAGGGCGTTGGTCGATTTGGTGACGTAGTCGAGATATTCGGCCTGCTTCGGCGTCAGCGGCCCGGTCGAGGGATCGCTGAGGAAATGCGCGAAGCCGATGATGGTGGTAAGCGGCGAGCGCAGCTCGTAGGAGACGTGGTGGACGAAATCCACCTTCATCTGGTCGGCGGCCTCCAGCGCCTCGTTGCGCTCGCGCAGCGCGCGCTCGACATTCTCGGTGTCGGTGATGTCCTGGAACGTCAGCATGGTCGCGCCGTCGTGCAGCGGCCGGATCATGCCGTCGAGCACGCTGCCGTCCTTGCGCTCCAGCTTCAGCGGAACGTCGGCGCGGCTCTCGATCGAGGTGACGGCCTCGCGGATCTGCCGCCAGACGATGGCGTCGTCGAACAGCTGATGGCACCAGCCTTCGACGGTCTGGATGTGCGGCTCGTCGCGCATGGCGTCGCTTGACAGCTTCCACATCCGGACGAAGGCCGGGTTGAACAGCTGCGCCCTGCCGTTGCTGCCGAACACCGCGACGCCCTCGGCGAGGCTGTCCAGCGTCTCGCGCTGGACGCGGATCATGCCGTCGAAGCGGCGGGCGAGCTCGAGGCTCTCGGTGACGTCGTCGAACAGATAGGTGACGCCGCCTTCCGGATTCGGCGTGGTGACGACGGAAAGTGCGCGGCCGTCGGGCAGGTACCAGGTGTCCTTGGCGGTCTCGACCGCGCGGTAGGCCTCGTGCAGCTCGACCTTCCAGGCGCGGAAGTCCGGCTGCTCCGGCAGCTTGCGCCCGGCGCGGAGTTGGTCAAGCACGCTGGAATCATCGGGGTTGGCGTCGAGGAAGGTGCGATCGAGGTCCCACAGCCGGCGGTAGGAATCGTTGTAGAAAGCGAGCCGGCGCTGGCCGTCGAACACGGCAACGCCGGAGGAAAGCTGGTCGAGCGTGCGGCGATGCGCCTCCGCCATCCGCACCAGCGCCGAGCTCAGCGCATCCGCCTCGCTGGCATCGATGGCAACGCCGACATTGCCCCGGCCGACATTGACGGCGCGGACGTCATAGATGCGCCGCTCGCCGCTGATCACGATCGGCAGCCGCGAGGTGAAATTGGCCGCCTCCTTCAGTCCCCGCTCCATCGCCGTGCGGTCGGCGCTGTCGAGCAGCTCGAGCTTGCGCGCCTGGGCGTCGGCGATGGTGGCCGCTTCGGTCGCACGGACATAGGCGGGGTTGGCGTAGGTCAGCGCGCCGTTCTCACTTTTGGCCCAGATCGGCCAGGGTGCGGCGGCGGCGAAGCCGCGCAGCATCTCGGTTTCGTCCGACAGCGCCTTGTAGCGCAAATTGGTCTCGGCCAGATCGCGGCGCAGCCCTGAGAGTTCGCGAATCCTGACGATGGCCTGGCCGCCGATGGCGCGGCCGATGGCCTCGAGCGTGTGGCCATGCGCGGTGGTCAGCGTCAGCTGGAACCCGTCGCCACGGTCCCGCAGCGCGTCGACCGCGTGATCCATCTGGAGCGCCGGCTCCGGCGGCAACCAGGTTCCAAATGCGAGCAGGCGCTGCGGGGAGGAGTCGCGCGGCAACACCATGGAGATGTCGCCGGAAATCTGGGCGCGATTGTCGCCGGCCGGCCAGGAGATCAAAATTTGCGGCTCGGCGAACAGCAGCGCGCCGAAGCGGTCGGCCTGGAGCTGGAGTTCCCCGATTCGGGCGCGCAGCCGCGCCTCGTTCCTCGCCGTGCGCACACGCGTGCGCATCAGGAGAATCGCGGCGACCACCGAGAAGCCTAGCAAAGCCAGCGCAGTGGCCAGCACCGCGAGTTCCTGCCGGTTGAAATCCAGCAATGTTGAGAGTGTGTCGACGAGATCGGCGGCCTCAGCCGGCGCAGCCGGCAGCAGCGCCGCGAGAGCGCTTCCCAAGACGCCGTTGCGCACCAGCGATGTGCACGACAGCAGCGTCCGACGCATCGACACGATCACGCCTGACATAGTTGCCCCAAGAACCGCACGAATTTGCACGCGGCGACCCCCGTCGCGCGCGAATCAAACGACAATACCCTCACCGTGACTCCACCGGTAAGAGTCCAGATCGTGAACGCAAAGCCGGCCCCACAAAAATGCCGGCCGCGCTGTTCCAGCCACGTAAATCTTCGGGATAATTCGGCTGGACGTGCCGCGCGTTAGCGGCCGGTCGAGCCGAAGCCGCCGGCACCGCGGTCGGTGGACGACAATTCGGCCACGGGAACCAGCGCGGCCTGCACCACGGGCGCGATCACCATCTGCGCGATGCGCTCGCCGCGCTTGATCACGAAGGCGGCCTGGCCGTGATTGATCAGGATCACCTTGATCTCGCCGCGATAGTCCGCGTCGATCGTGCCTGGCGAGTTCAGCACAGTGACACCGTGCTTGGCCGCAAGCCCCGAGCGCGGTCGCACCTGCGCCTCGTACCCGGGCGGCAGTGCGATCGCGAGGCCCGTCGGCACCAGCGCGTATTGGCCGGCAGCGAGCGTCATCGGCTCGCTGTCCGACACCGCTGCCATCAGGTCGAGACCGGCGGCATCGTTGGTCTGATAGGCCGGCAGCGGCAGGCTCTCCGCATGGGGCAGGCGTTGCAGTTCGATCGTGACTTTCGTGCTCAAGATGCCGGCTCCCGGGATTTGCCGGTCACGCTCTTTGCGACATGCGCGACCAGTTCGATGGCGACCTGTTCCTTGGTCATCGCCGGCCAGGAATCAACTGCAATCTCGCCGTCCTTCTCATCGTTCTTGCGGCTGATGAGGTGAACGGTGTTGCGGTCTCCGCCCATCACCCCGGTGGCGGGAGAGACGTCGTTGGCGACGATCCAGTCGCAGCCCTTGCGGGCAAGCTTCGACTTGGCGTTATCGATGAGGTGCTCGGTCTCGGCAGCAAAGCCGATCACCAGTGGCGGACGCTTGTCGGTCAGCTTGGAGATCGTCGCGAGAATGTCGGGGTTCTCGACCAGCTGGAGCGGCGGCATGCCGGCCGAACTCTTCTTCAGCTTCTGCTCGCCCTCATTGGCGACCCGCCAGTCGGCGACGGCCGCGGCGAAGATCGCAATGTCGGCGGGAAGCGCGGCCTGCACCTGCTCCAGCATCTGCCGCGCCGATTCCACGTGCTTGACCGTCACGCCCCGGGGATCGCCGAGATCGACCGGTCCGCTCACCAAAATCACCTCGGCGCCTGCGGCCTGTGCGGCGGCGGCGATGGCAAAGCCCTGCTTGCCGGAGGAGCGGTTGGCGATGTAGCGCACCGGGTCGATCGGCTCGTGAGTCGGACCTGCCGTGATCAGCACGCGCTTGCCGGCGAGCGGGCGCGGCACCGGCGGCCGCAGCAGGCGCTCGGCGGCGGTCGCGATCTCGATCGCCTCGGACATGCGGCCGATCCCGGCCTCGCCGGCTTCGGCCATCTCGCCGGAATTCGGCCCGATCAGCACCACGCCGTCGCGCTTGAGCTGCGCGACATTGCGCCGCGTCGCCGCGTTATTCCACATCAGCGGATTCATCGCCGGCGCCAGCAGCACCTTGCGGTTGGTCGCGAGCAGGATGGCGCTGGCGAGGTCGTCGGCGTGGCCGTTGGCCATCTTGGCCATCAAATCGGCGGTGGCGGGCGCCACCACGATCAGGTCGCACTCGCGCGCGAGGCGGATATGGCCGGCGTCGAACTCGCTCTGGGGATCGAACAGGTCGGTGTAGACGCGCTCATGCGAGAGCGCACTCACGGCCAGCGGCGTGACGAATTGCTGCGCCGCCTTGGTCAGCACGCAGCGCACCTCGATCCGTCGCTCCTTGAGCCTTCGAATCAGGTCGAGCGATTTGTAGGCCGCGATCCCGCCGCCGATGATCAGGGTGACGCCGGCCTCGGGAAGGGCACCGGTGCGCTGGGGGATGGGGGTGGCGGAGGCCGCGGGCGGCGCCGTGAACGGCGTCAGCGGCTCCTCGCGGCCCTCGATCAGCTCCCCGAGAATGACCCGGACCTCTTCCTCGACCGACCTGCGGTTCCTGGCCGAACGCAGGCGGAGGAAGGTTTTGACGTTCTCGTCGAGCTTGCGGATGGTCAGGCTTGCCATGGCACTCTCCGGCGGAAAATGATAGCGATGCTATCATTCGTATGATTGCATTGCAATCATAGATTCCGGACGGCGATCAGGATGCCGATGAAGGTCGCCGCGATGATCCAGAGCGCCACGGTGCGCCAGCGGTTCTTGCGGCCCTCGCTGCGGCCCATCGCCGCGATGCTCTCCGGCGACAGCCGGATGCCTTCCCGCGTCATGGTCTCCAACTGTTCGAGCACCGCGACCGAGCGCGCGGCGATGTCAGGCAGACGCATCAGGATGCGGGCGAGATCGCCGGTGCCGGAAAGTGCGCCTTGGACCCGGCCGATCGGCCCGAGATTGCGCTCGATCCATTCGCGCACCACGGGGTCGGCGACTTTCCAGATGTCGAGCTTGGGATTGAAGCCGCGCGCCACACCCTCGACCACCACCATGGTCTTCTGAAGCAAGATCAGCTCGGGCCGCGTCTTCATGTCGAACATGCCGGTGACTTCGAGCAGCAGCGTCAGCAGCCGCGCCATCGAGATCTCTTCGGCGGTGCGATTGTGAATCGGCTCGCCAATTGCGCGGATCGCTTGCGCAAAATTCTCGACCGAGTGATGCGCGGGCACGTAGCCCGCTTCGAAATGCACCTCGGCGACGCGGCGATAGTCGCGGGTGATGAAGCCGAGCAGGATTTCGGCGAGGAAGCGCCGCTCCTTCATGCCGAGCCGGCCCATGATGCCGAAATCGACCGCGACGAGACGGCCGGCGTCATCCAGGAACAGATTGCCCGGATGCATGTCGGCATGGAAGAAGCCGTCGCGCAACGCGTGGCGCAGGAAACTCTGGATCACCTTGCGGCCGAGATCGGGCAGGTCGACCTGCGCTTCTTTGAGGCGTTTGTGGTCGTTCAACGCAATGCCGTCGATCCACTCCATCGTCAGCACGTTGTGCGTGGTGCGGTCCCAGTCAACGGTCGGCACACGGAAATCAGGATCGTCGCGCGTGTTCTCCGCCATTTCCGACAGCGCGGCAGCCTCGAGCCGCAGATCCATCTCCATCGCGACCGAGCGCGACATGGTGTTGATGACCTCAATCAGGCGCAGGCGCCGCGCCTCGGACGAATAGGCTTCGGCCTTGTGCGCGACGAAGAAGAAGTCGGAGAGGTCGCGGCGGAAGCGGGCGGCCACGTTGGGTCGCAGCACCTTCACTGCGACGGCCTTGCGGACGCCGTCGCGCAAAACTTCGCCGCGATGAACCTGCGCGATCGAGGCAGCCGCGACCGGCGGACTGAGGCTCGCGAACACATCCGTCAGCGGCCGTTCCAGCGAGGTTGCGATCGCAGCTTCCGCTTCGGCTTGCGAGAACGGCGGCAGGCGATCCTGCAGGCTTTCGAGGTCGAGCGCCATGACGACGCCGACGACGTCGGGGCGTGTTGCCAAAAATTGTCCGAGCTTGAGATAGGCCGGGCCCATCCGGGTTAGCGCGCGGGTCAGCCGCGGGCCGTGCTTCGGGCCGCGCCGCTCGATGAGGCGTGCAATTTTCAGCGCGAGCTGCCCGGGCGCCGGCACCAAGCTCGGATCGACTGAGCCGAACACGCCCTCGCGCGCAAAGACGAACGCGGCGCGGATCAGGCGCGCAATGTGGGTGACGGCAGAAATCACAAACGCCAGCCCGAATGCAGCGCGACGATGCCGCCGGACAATGTCTGCCAATTCACGCGGGCGAAGCCGGCGTCGCGGATCATGTCGGCGAAGGCGTTGGGTCTTGGGAACTTGCGGATCGACTCGACCAGATATTGGTAGGACTCGGCGTCACCCGTGATCATGCGGCCGAGCGGCGGGATCACCTTGAACGAGAACAGGTCGTAAAGGCGATCGAGCCCGGGCATCTCGACGGTGGAGAATTCCAGGCAGAGGAAGCGGCTGCCTGGCTTGAGCACGCGATAGGCCTCGGCCAGCGCGAGATCGATCCGCGGCACGTTGCGAATGCCGAAAGCGATCGTATATGCGTCGAAGCTGCGGTCGGCGAAGGCGAGCGCCTCGGCATTGCCTTCGACGAAATCGACCTGGGTCTCGAGATGCCGTTTCGCGGCGCGCTCGCGGCCTACCTCCAGCATCCCGGTACTGATGTCGCAGACGGTGGCATGGAAGCCGGGGCCTGCGGCCTTGGCGGCGCGGAACGAGATGTCGCCGGTGCCGCCGGCAACGTCGAGCAGCGCGAACGGCCGATCGCCTTTGGGCGGGTTGAGCGCGTTGATCATGATGTCCTTCCAGACCCGGTGCAGGCCACCGGACATCAAATCGTTCATCAAATCATAGCGCGACGCCACGCTGTGAAACACATCGTTCACCAGCGTCTGCTTGTCCCCCAGGGGAACGTCCCTGAAGCCAAAATGCGTGGTTTCGCCCGGCCGATCCATTACTCTACTCCACGAGACGGACCATAGCGCGCCCGCCGCAATGGCGCTATCACACCGCCCTGATAAGGTGAATGCCTGACCATGCCTGAATTGCCCGAAGTCGAGACCGTCCGCCGCGGCCTTCAGCCCGTCATGGAAGGTGCAAAAATCCTCGTTGCGGAGGCCCGCAGGCCCGATCTGCGCTTTCCGTTCCAGCCGGATTTCGTGGCCCGGCTGAAGGGGCAGGTCGTCACCGGGCTCGGGCGCCGTGCAAAATATCTCATGGCCGATCTCGCCTCCGGCGACGTGCTGCTGATGCATCTGGGCATGTCGGGCTCGTTTCGCGTCATCAAGCGGGACAACGAGGCTGCGCCGGGCGAGTTTCACCATCCGCGGGCCAAGGACTCCACGCACGACCACGTGCTGTTTCGGATGTCCTCGGGCGCCGACATCATCTTCAACGACCCGCGCCGCTTCGGTTACATGAAAGTGATCGCGCGCAGCGCGCTGGACGAGGAGCCGCTGCTCCGTGGGCTCGGTCCTGAGCCGCTCGGCAACGAATTCGACGCGGCGATGCTGGCGCAGTCCTGCGCGGGGAAAAAGACCAACTTGAAGGTGGCGCTGCTCGACCAGCGCGTAGTCGCGGGGCTCGGCAACATTTATGTCTGCGAAGCCCTGCATCGCTCGCATCTGTCGCCGCGCCGGATTGCTGCGACGCTCGCCACGAAAAAGGACGAGCCGACCGACCATGCAAAGAGATTGGTAGGCGCGATCCACACCGTGCTGAACGACGCCATCAAGGCCGGCGGATCGTCACTGCGCGACCATCGCCAGACCTCGGGCGAGCTCGGCTATTTCCAGCATTCGTTCAAGGTCTACGATCGCGAAGACGAGAAATGCACGACGCAGCGCTGCGGCGGCACGGTGAAGCGTTTTACGCAGAACGGCCGCTCGACCTTCTGGTGCTCGAAATGTCAGAAGTAAGTTTCTGCGAGGGTGACAATTTCACCACGAGCGTCATTGCGAGCGCAGCGAAGTAATCCAGAATCTTTCCGCGGAAGGACTCTGGATTGCTTCGCTGCGCTCGCAATAACGGTGGATGGAGTCCTTTCAAAAGCGCGAAGCGAAGCAATCCGCCCGGGTTGGTGGCCGGATTGCTTCGTCGCTGGGGCCTTCCGGATGGCGAAGGGCCGGCTGGCGTCTGAGCAATCGCCCCGCTCAGGACGTCAGTGTCGTGGATTCGTCGGCCGCAAGCTCTGAAGGCGGGTGCAGCATGCCGTCCGCGACCGAGATGACCTGGTCGATCAGAACATTGGTCGTGGCGGCGAGCTCGAGCCGGGTCTCGATCCAATGCCAGAGGCCGCGGATCTCGTCTGATGATTTGCCGTTCGGCGCGAATTCGCTGACCGCAAGGCCGCTGGCGAGCGAGTCCTGATGATCATTGCGCATCACGATCAGCGGGCGTGCGAGCACCTCGGTGAGATCGAGGGCGGCTTCCTCGGCGAGCGTGTTGGCCGCGTTGTCGATGCGCTGGCCGCGGATCGGGGTCTGGTTCAGCACGAAGCTGTAAGGCCGTTTCCAGGCGCGCGCGACGCTCAGCGTCGAGGCGGTCGCCTCGATATCGGCGACGCTCGGGCGGGCCGGGATCAGGCAGAGGTCGGAATGGCGGATCGCGGCGGTGGTCGCGGCGCTGAGGCCGGCCGCGGTGTCGACGATTGCGAGCTGGAGGCCGCTGTCGGCCAGCATCTTCAGACGCGGCTCGATGTCGGCGGCGTGATAGATCGGCTCGACGACGAGATCATCGGCAGTGCGGCGGCGCTGCCAGTTGGACAGAGTGCCCTGCGGGTCGGTCTCGATCAGGCGGACGGTGAAGCCGGCCTGCTTGGCTGCGAGCGCGAGGCCGATGGCGAGCGTGCTCTTGCCGCTGCCACCCTTTTGGGTGGCCAGTACGATCGTGTGCATTGAAGATCAATCCTTTGGAGTGCTTGGGTCAGGGAAACGCCACGCGAACGTGCATCGATCTCGATGCTGAGCTCTTCTCGCTCAGGACGTGCCGGCCCGATCCAAAGGGGATCGCGGAGGTCCGAATCAGCAGTAACGATGATGGCGGAATCGGGAATGCCAGCGAATCCGTACGATTACTGGACCAGTAGTGGTACGTGTGCTGTGCTTGCCGCCGTGAATAAAAGGACAAGCGGCATGAGCGGAAACTGGCGCGACCGGACGGCGACGAATTTTGAGTGCCAGAAGATGCCTGCGGTATCGAGCCGCGGCATGGTGGTCAGCAACCATCCACTGGCCTCCAGCGCCGGCGCGGAGATGCTGGCCGCGGGCGGCAACGCCATCGACGCCGCAATCGCGACCCTGTTCACGCTGACCGTGGTCGAGCCGATGATGGTCGGCATCATCGGCGGTGGCATGGCGCACATCCGGCTGGCCGACGGCAGCCACCGCTTCATCGACGGCCAGAGCACTGTGCCCGCGGCGGTGCGCGACACCAGCTACACCTCCATGCCGGGCTCGGCGCATGACGTGTTCGACACCGTCGGTAATGAAAACCTCAACGGCCCAAAGGCGGTCGCTACACCGGGTTCGCTGAAAGCCTGGTGCGAGACGCTGCGTCGGTTCGGCACGATGAGTCTTGCCGACGTCATGCAGCCCGCGATCAAGCACGCCGCGCGCGGCTATGCGGCGACGCCCTATTTGCATGAATGCGTCAGCGAGAGCGCCGTCGAGATGCGCAAGGACAAGCCGATCGCGGCGATTTACCTGCCTGGTGGAGAGCCGTTGAAGGTCGGTGAGCGCGTGGTGCAATCAGAATATGCCGAGACGCTCCGCTACATCGCCGATCACGGCGAGACCGCGCTCTACGAGGGGCCGCTCGGCGATATCCTGATCGACTACATGGAAAAGGCCGGCGGCTTCATCCGGTGCAACGATCTCACCAGCTACAAGACCGTCGAGCGGCAGCCGATCCGCGCCGATTATCGCGGCTGGACCATCTTTGGCCCGCCGCCGCCCGCGGCCTCCGGCGTGCATATCGCGCAGATGCTGAACATTCTGGAAGGTTACGACATCGGCAGCCTTGGCTTCGGCACGCCGGAGACGATCCACTATCTCGCGGAAGTCCTGAAGATCGCCTTCGCCGATCGCGCCGCGGCCAGCGGCGATCCTGATTATGTTGGGGTGCCCGTGGAGAAGTTGACCTCGAAGGCGTACGCCGAGGAGCGCCGCCGTGCGATCGATCCGGCGCGGGCGCAGGCCTGGGGCGCCGGCGTGTCGCAGCTTGAAGGCGCTCACACCACGCACATGACCGCGGCGGATGCCTTCGGCAACGTGGTCGCAACCACGCAGACCATCAACAATCTGTTCGGTGCCAAGATCATGATCCCGGGCCTCGGCGCCATCGCCAACAACTACATGAACCTGTTCGATCCGCGGCCAGGCCACGCCCTGTCGCTGGCGCCGGGCAAGCGGGTGACGACCTCGATGTCGCCGATGATGGCGTTGCGCGAGGGCAAGTTGCGTTACGCGTTGGGTCTGCCCGGGGGAAAACGCATCTTTCCGAGCGCGATGCAGGCGCTGGTCAATCTGATCGACCACGGCATGAGCCTGCAGGAGGCGGTCGAGGCGCCCCGCGTCTGGACCGAGGGCAATGCGCTCGAGGTCGAGCAGAAGGTGCCGGAAGCCGTGCGCGCGAAGCTTGAAAGCCTCGGCCACAAGGTCCAGCCGGTTGCGACGGTGGCCGGCGGCATGAATGGCATCGCCTTCCACGACGACGGCACCATGACCGGCGCCGCCTGCTGGCGCGCGGACGGCACGCCGGTGGGGATCTCGGGTGGTCTCGCGAAGAGCGGGATCAGATTCAGGCTGAGCTGATTTGATGGCGCGCTGGCCGAGGGCTCGGTCACCTCTCCCGCTTGCGGGAGCGGGAGCGCAGCGCTCGCTTACTTCCGCACGCATATCACGCGCACGACCGCGGCCTTCGCATCCGTCGACGTGCCATTCCCAGTAACGCCGTTCGCCTTCAGAAAATCGCGCACCGTTTCCGCGGAGACCATCACCGCCTGCGACGCCGGCACCGATGTCGCGGGGCCCGCAACCATCGCAGATTTCAACAGCGCGATGCCGGCGAACTTGCCGTCGCCGTCGATGGCGACGCTGCCGGAAAATCCTACCGCCGGCGGCGGTGAGAGCGCGGAATCGCCGCCACCGACAGATGCCAACGCGGCCTTGAGGCTCGACGCACCGGCCGCTCCGCCCTGGCTCTGTGGATCAGCGATACCGATGATATCGACACTCGTCTTCGCCGCGCCGGTGGAGAGGCTGAACGGCTTCAGGCCGCGCGTGCCATAGACGTGCAGCAGCGCGAGATCGTGTTCCTTGTCCTCAGCGAGACGGTCGGCGCTGCCATAGCCCGCGATCGT
Source organism: Bradyrhizobium sp. 132 (assembly GCF_023074185.1). Lineage (GTDB taxonomy): Bacteria > Pseudomonadota > Alphaproteobacteria > Rhizobiales > Xanthobacteraceae > Bradyrhizobium. Next base: position 270,393 of record NZ_JADPKY010000170.1, read on the forward strand.
GATCGCGAGGCAGCTATCAGTGACGAGGCGGTCGGTAATGATCGCGCCATCGGTGCTGACGACGATGCCGGTGCCATATTCGACGGTCTTGCGCGGCGGCGGCCCGGCCTGTGGTCCTGACGGGAATGCATTGAACGCGCTCGACATCGCGATCACGACCGGCTCGACCGTGTTCTCGGTCGCCTGATCGTAGAGGATCGTCATGATGCGGACCTCGTCGCCCCTGGAGGTGCCGCGCAAATAGAATTTCTTCATGCCCTGCAAACCAGACAGCACGAAGAAGTCAGGCTTCACCACGGTGTAGTCGACCTTGCGACCCGGCTCCTTCTTCTCCGCTTCGGCAAGCTTGGCTGTGGTCGGGTTCGCCTCCTTGCGGCGGCCGAGCAGCACCTGCACCGTGCCGGTCGGCGAGGTCCATTTCGAGCCGTTGGCGTCGGTCGCCTGCTGCGGCACCAGTTTCGAGGGAATGCCGAGCCGCGCGCCGCTGGTCATCTCGGTCACGATCTTCCAGCCGACGTTGTCCTGCTTCCGGCGCGCGGCCTCGGCGAGCGCCGCGCGCTCCTGCGGATTGAGCACGCCGGTCGGCTTGCTGCCCTTGAGCTTCTGGTATTCCTTGATGGCATCGACCATGCGCGCGCTGACGTCGCCGGTGATGGCGCCGTTGTACTGGCCGACCCAGGCGAGGTCGGACTGCAGCGACAGCCGCTCCGCCTGCGCCATGGCACCAGCCGTCTCCGATGGCGTCTGCAGTGCGGGCGGGCGGATCGGAATGGTCTGGACCGGCTTCGGCCTGGTGCCGGGGATCTGCGGCGTCGTCATCTGGGCGTTCGCGCCTGTCGCAGCCGCAAACATCAGTGTTGCCGCAAGCATCGATCTCATGACAAATCCAGCCAGCCCATTGAACGCAATGCCATTGAAGCACATCTCGTTGGTCGCGAACAATGTTGCGGTGGTTCAGACCGGCAGGAGAGGTCTAGCTCCTCATCCTGAGGGGCCGCGTAAGCGGCGTCTCGAAGGATGAAGGCCGTGCAGCCGCAGCGGGGCCTTCATGGTTCGAGACGGCGCTTCGCGCCTCCTCACCATGAGGGGAGGATCTGGAAGGACGACGATGCTGAGCCCGGACGAACTCGAACGTTATGCCCGCCATATCGTGCTGCGCGATGTCGGCGGTCCCGGCCAGGCTGCGCTGAAGCGGGCCTCCGTGCTGGTGATTGGCGCCGGCGGGCTCGGTGCACCGGCCCTGATGTATCTGGCTGCGGCAGGGATCGGCACGCTCGGCGTGGTCGACGACGATGTGGTGTCGCTCTCCAACCTCCAGCGCCAGGTCATTCACACCACGCCCGATATCGGCCGGCACAAGGTCGAGAGCGCGGCCGAGCGAATCACCGCGCTCAATCCGCACGTCCGCTTCGTCGGCCACGCCACTTGGCTCAACGCCGACAACGCGCTCGGCCTGATCGGCGACTACGACCTCGTCCTCGACGGCTCCGATAATTTCTCGACGCGCTATCTGGCCTCGGACGCCTGCTTCTTCGCGAAGAGGCCGCTGATCACCGCCGCGCTCGGGACCTTCGACGGCTCGCTCACCACCATCCGCGCGCATGAGAAAAACGACGACGGCGAGTTCAATCCGACCTATCGCTGCCTGTTCCCGGAGGCGCCGCCGCCCGGGACCGTGCCGGCGTGCGCGGAAGCCGGCGTCATGGGCGCGCTTGCGGGCGTGATGGGCTCGATGATGGCGCTGGAGGCGATCCGCGAGATCGTCGGCTTTGGCGACGGCCTGGTCGGCCGCCTTCTGATGATCGACGCGCGCGCGATGCGCTTCGAGACGTTGCGCTATGCGCGCGATCCGGCCAATCCGCTCAACGGCGATGGGCCTGTCATCACTGACCTCAGCGCCCATCGCACCTGATTGCCGTCGTTACGTCGTGGCCAGCTTCTCGCTGTCGAGGTGCGCCATCTGCTCCGCCGTATAGCGCGTGCCGGAAGCGACATCCGGCGGGAAAGCTTTTGCCAACACCGCAAGATGACCCGGCGTCAGCGCGACCTTGGTCGCGCCGAGCGCCTCGAGGAGACGGTTGCGGGTGCGAGCGCCAACCAGCGGCACGATCTGCTTGCCTTGCGCTGCCACCCAAGCGATCGCGACCTGCGCCGGCGTCGCACCGATCTCGCCGGCGATGGCGCGCAGCTGCTCGGCCAGCGCGAGATTGGCATCGAGGTTCGCGCCTTGGAAGCGCGGGCTCATCAGCCGGTAGTCCTTGCCGGTCTTGCCGGAATCCTTCGACCAATGGCCGCTGATCAGGCCGCGCGCCAGCACGCCGTAGGCGGTGATTCCGATGCCGAGCTCGCGGCAGGTCGTCAGGATGTCGCGCTCGATGCCGCGTTCGATCAGCGAATATTCGATCTGGAGATCGGCGATCGGATGCACGGCGTGCGCGCGGCGGATGGTGTCGGAGCCAACCTCGGACAGACCGATATGTTTGATGTAGCCGGCCTTCACGAGCTCGGCGATGCCGCCGATGGTCTCCTCGATCGGGATGTTGGGATCGAGCCGCGCCGGACGGTAGACGTCGATGTAGTCGGTGCCGAGCCGCTGCAGCGAATAGGCAAGGAAGTTCTTCGTTGCGGCCGGCCGCGAGTCGATCCCGGCGAATTCGCCGGCGGGGCCGCGCAACGCGCCGAACTTGACGCTGATCTGCACTTTCTCGCGCGGAACGTCTTTCAGCGCCTCGCGGACCAGCATTTCATTGTGGCCCATGGCGTAGAAGTCGCCGGTATCCAGCAGCGTGATGCCGGCATCGAGCGCCGCGTGGATCGTGGCGATGCTCTCGCCGCGATCGGCCGGGCCGTAGACCTCGGACATGCCCATGCAGCCGAGACCGAGGGCGGAGACGGTGGGGCCGGTTGAACCGAGTTTGCGCTGTTCCATGATGGCTCTCCTCGAAAAGGCGCTGACCGCGCCGGGTGACGAGGCCTGATATGCGCCTGATCGATTACGCCGATAAGCTGGACAATCGAGAATAGCTTGTTCATTAAGGCGAACAATGGCCGAACCCGACCTGCGTGATCTCGACGTCTTCGTGGCGGTCGCCCGCACCCGCAATTTCCGGCGCGCGGCGGTCAAAATTCGCGTGTCGGTGTCGAGCCTTAGCCAGCGGCTTCGGGACCTGGAGGAGCGCCTCGGCGTCCGCCTGATGAACCGCACCACCCGCAGCGTCGCCTTGACCGAGGCGGGCGAGCTGCTGCTATCGCGCGTGGCGCCCGCCTTGCGCGACGTCGGCGACGCCCTCGATCAGGTGCGGGGCCTGCGCGAGGTGGCCTCGGGCCGCCTGCGCATCAACGCACCGCCCCCGGCGGTCGACCTCGTGCTGGCGCCGATGGTCGGGCCGTTCCTGGGGGCGTATCCGCAGGTCGATCTCGACGTCGTGTCCGAAAGCGGGTTCGTCGACATCGTCAGCGCCGGCTTCGATGCCGGCGTGCGCTACGGCGAGCATCTCGCGCAGGACATGGTGGCGATCCCGCTGAGCGGCCCGCAGAGCTATGTCGTCGTCGCATCGCCCGATTACGTCGCGCGCCGCGGCATGCCCGGGCATCCGAAGGACCTGCTCGACCATGATTGCATCCGCGCCCGCTACTCGAGCGGCGTCATGCATGATCTGGAGTTCGAGAAGGCCGGTCAGTTGGTGAAGGTAGATCCGCCGGCCAAGCTGATCTCGACCAATATGGGCCTCGCGATGCGCGCTACGCTCGACGGCGTAGGTGTGTGGGCGACGCTCGATGGCTACGTCCATGACGCCGTGAAATCCGGCGCGCTGGTCAGCCTGCTCCAGGATTGGTGCGAACCGTTTCCCGGACCGTTTCTCTATTATCCAAGCCGGCGCCAAACGCCGCCGGCGCTGCGCGCCTTCATCGATTTCACAGCAGACTGGCGCAAGCGCGAAACGCGCTGAGACACTGAACCCTCAGAGCATGCTCGGCAGCACGCGATCCGGCGGCTTGTGGGCGTCGAGGAAGGTGCGGATGTTGATGATCACCTTCTCGCCCATCTCGACGCGGCCTTCGATGGTGGCCGAACCCATATGCGGCAGCAGCGTCACCTTGCCGGCCTTGGCGAGCCGCACCAGCTTCGGGTTGACCGCGGGCTCGTGCTCGTAGACGTCGAGGCCCGCGCCGCCGATCTCGCCGCCTTCGATCAGCTTGATCAGCGTGTCCTCGTCGGTGACCCCGCCGCGCGCGGTGTTGACGATGTACGCGTCCTTGCGGATCAGCTTCAGCCGGCGCGCCGAGAGCAGATGGTAGGTCGCCGGCGTGTGCGGACAGTTCACCGAGATGATGTCCATCCGCGCCAGCATCTGGTCGAGGCTTTCCCAATAGGTCGCGCCCAGCTCTTCGGCGATCTTCGGCGCCACGGGCCGGCGGTTGTGATAGTGGATCTGCAAGCCGAAAGCGCGGGCGCGGCGCGCGACCGCCTGGCCGATGCGGCCCATGCCGATGATGCCGAGGCGCTTTCCCCCGATGCGATGACCGAGCATCCAGGTCGGCGACCAGCCGGGCCAGGGTTTTCCTTCCGTCAGGATCGAGGCGCCTTCGATCATCCGCCGCGGCACGGCGAGGATCAGCGCCATGGTCATGTCGGCGGTGTCTTCGGTCAGGACTTTTGGTGTGTTGGTGACGGTGATGCCGCGGGCGTGCGCGGCCTCGACGTCGATGTTGTCGACGCCGTTGCCGAAATTCGCGATCAGTTTCAGCTTGCAGTCGGGCTGATTGACGATGTCGGCGGAGATGTGATCGGTAACGGTCGGAACCAGCACGTCGGCGGTGCGCGCGGCTTCCGCTATCTGGTCGGCCGACATCGGCGCGTCGTCGAGATTGATCCGCGCGTCGAACAGTTCGCGCATCCGGGTCTCGATCGAATCCGGAAGCTTGCGCGTCACCACGACGAGGGGCTTTTTCTTCACAGACATGTTCTGCCCTCATGAGGCGTCGCAGGCCACCTCTGTCACCAAAGGCCGGCTGTTGAGGCCTCATTAACCCGGTTGTTCGACACTGCCTTTGCCGTGTCGTCCCCGGCGTTTCCTTCAAGCTCTCCCGACATTTCCGGCCGGAAAATCGGGGCAAACTGGTTGTTCAGACGTCCGTCCTCTCTAGCAGAAGACCGGGCCAAGACAAGAACCACGGGCAAAGGGCTCGGGAACACCCGCGTGGGGCGGGTCGGGGCTGGTGCGGCACGGTATTGGAATTGTGGGTGAGGGCCCGGCTCGGCCGGACCTTCGACAGGAGACGGGTTGATGGCGTTGGGGCGTTTTTGTTCGGTGATGGCGCTCGTTTGCACCTGGTTGAGCGCTTCGGTCAGCCCCGGGCATTCGGCGAAGGACAACACACCCCAGACAGCCTCGGGCCTCCCGGTGCCGCGCTACGTCAGCCTCAAATCGGATCACGTCAACGTCCGCGCCGGTCCCACCAAGGACAATGACGTCGCCTGGGTCTATACCCGCTCCGGCCTGCCGGTCGAAATCACCGCGGAGTTCGAGAACTGGCGCCGGGTGCGCGATTCCGAGGGTGCCGAGGGCTGGGTCTATCACTCGCTGCTGTCGGGCCGCCGCACCGCTGTCGTCACCATGAAGCACAAGGACGACCTCGCGCCGATCTACGATCGCGCCGATCCCGACAGTGCGGTTGCAGCCAAGCTTCAGGTTGGTGTCGTCACACAGGTCAAGAGGTGCAGCGCAAACTGGTGCCACGTCCTCGGCAACGGTTTTGACGGCTGGATCCAGCAGGAGCGCCTCTGGGGCGTCTACTCGGACGAGCAGGTGAACTGAGGCTTAGGGGCAATCCCTTGCCTCCAATCCCTTGCCTCGTGGGCATCAACGGACCTTGCATCTGGCCCAAAAACGTGGATGGCCGGGGCAGGCCCGGCCACGACGACTAAATCAGCAGTTTAGGATTGATCTCAGCGCTTCTTGCGCAGCCGCACGACCATGTCGATGCGGGCGATCTCGTAACCCGCAGGCACCTCCGGCATCTTGGACAGCGCCAGATGCGGATCCTCGATGTCGACCAGCTCATGGCTGTTCTCGAGGTAGTAGTGATGGTGGGTCGTGACGTTGGTGTCGAAATAGGTCTTGGTGCCGTCGACGCTGACCTGACGGAGCAGACCGGCATCGGTGAGCTGGTTCAGCGTGTTGTAGACGGTCGCCAGCGAGACCGGCACCTTGGCCAGCGTCGCTTCCTCGTAAAGCATTTCAGCCGTGAGGTGGCGTGCACCCTTGCCGAACAGGAGCCAGCCCAGCGCCATGCGCTGGCGCGTCGGACGAAGCCCGGCGGATTGGAGCATTTCGTTGACGTCGTGCCACGGGCAGCCGGTCAAAGCCGGCTGGCGGCCGGACATAAGAGCCGCCGCATGGGCCTCTTCGTCGTGATGGGGCGCGTTATTTTCGCTCATTTCCAGCTTCGGGCACGCGTGAACACTATCTTCCCCAACATATATGGAGAGATAGATGCAGATGCAAGTTTCTCGCAACTAGAGTGGTTCTAATCGGGCAAGGAACCGGGCCGAGCCCGCGTCATTTTACCTTCATGAGAGCGCTTTGCCACCCGAAATGGCCTGTGTTAGAGAGCCCGCGGTTCCGCTTAACCGATTTTGGCGCAGCCCAGGCATTGAGGGCCGCTCGCAATCCATCCGGTCCTTCGTATTCTCGTCTGACGATGGCAACGGACGTTGCTTTTCGAGCAGGACTGGGCCCATTTTTGCCGGAAACGCCGCTCAATCGGGTTAGAACACAGAGGCTTCCGCATGCTGAACAGGCGCAACGGCTACGAATATGAAGATCTGCTGGCTTGTGCCCGCGGCGAGATGTTCGGCCCGGGCAATGCCCAACTGCCGCTGCCGCCGATGCTCATGTTCGACCGTATTACGGACATCAGCGAGACCGGCGGCGAATTCGGCAAGGGCGTGGTGCGTGCCGAGCTCGACGTGAAGCCCGATCTCTGGTTTTTCGGGTGCCACTTCAAGAACGATCCGGTGATGCCCGGCTGCCTCGGCCTCGACGCGCTGTGGCAACTGGTCGGCTTTTATCTGGGGTGGAGTGGTGGTGAAGGTCGCGGCCGCGCGCTCGGCCTGAACGAGCTGAAGTTCAGCGGCCAGGTGCTGCCGGAGGCCCGCAAGGTTGTGTACAACATCGATATCAAGCGCGTGATGCGTTCAAAGCTGGTGCTGGGTATCGCCGACGGATGGCTTTCGGTCGATGACCAGATTATCTATCGCGCGAAGGATCTGAAGGTCGGCCTGTTCAAGCAGGGCACGAGCCTGGGCTGAGCGCATCACCACGAAGACAACGATTGAAGCGAGGCTGTCATGAGGCGGGTTGTGGTCACCGGGATGGGCATTGTCTCCTCCATCGGAAACAACACCCAGGAAGTGCTTGCAAGCCTTCACGAGGCGAAGTCGGGCATTTCGCGGGCTGAGAAATATGCGGAGCTCGGCTTCCGTTCGCAGGTGCAAGGTGCGCCGACGCTCGATCCTTCGACGGTGGTCGACCGCCGCGCCATGCGTTTCCTCGGTCAGGGCGCGGCGTGGAATCACGTCGCGATGGAGCAGGCGATCCAGGATTCCGGCCTGTCGCCTGACGAAGTGTCCAACATCCGCACCGGCATCATCATGGGCTCCGGCGGTCCGTCCGCTCGCACCATCGTCGAGGCCGCCGACACCACCCGCACCAAGGGGCCGAAGCGCGTCGGACCGTTTGCAGTGCCGAAGGCGATGTCCTCCACCGCCTCCGCGACGCTTGCGACCTGGTTCAAGATCAAGGGCGTGAACTATTCGATTTCGTCGGCCTGCGCCACGTCGAATCATTGTGTCGGCAATGCCTATGAGACGATCCAGATCGGCAAGCAGGACGTCGTCTTCGCCGGCGGCTGCGAGGAGCTGGACTGGTCGCTGTCGGTGCTGTTCGACGCCATGGGCGCGATGTCCTCGAAGTACAACGACACGCCCGCCACGGCCTCGCGTCCCTACGACGTCAACCGCGACGGCTTCGTGATTGCCGGCGGCGCAGGCGTGCTGGTGCTGGAAGAGCTCGAGCATGCCAAGGCGCGCGGCGCGCGCATCTACGGCGAGATCGTCGGCTACGGCGCGACGTCCGACGGCTACGACATGGTCGCACCGTCAGGTGAAGGCGCCGAGCGCTGCATGCGCATGGCGATGTCGACCGTGAAGACCAAGGTCGACTACATCAATCCGCACGCGACCTCGACGCCGGCCGGCGATCCGCCGGAGATCGACGCGCTCCGCAGGGTGTTCGGAAGTGGCGAGAAGTGTCCGCCGATCTCGGCGACCAAGGCACTGACCGGCCACTCCCTGGGCGCAACCGGCGTGCAGGAGGCGATCTATTCGCTGCTGATGATGAACAACGGCTTCATTTGCGAGAGCGCGCACATTGTGGAGCTCGATCCCGCATTCGCCGACATGCCGATCGTGCGCAAGCGTATCGACAACGTCAAGATCGGCACCGTGCTGTCGAACTCCTTCGGCTTCGGCGGCACCAACGCCACGCTGGTGTTCAGCCGGCTGGATGCGTGAGGTTCTTGCGGACGCCCTGGTAATTTTCTCGTCATGGCCGGGCTTGTCCCGGCCATCCACGTCTTGGCCGCCGGCTTCGAAGGGCGTGGATGCCGGGGACGAGCCCGGGCATGACGAAAGTGGAAAGCGATCGAAACGATGCAGGAATTGATGAAAGGCAAGCGCGGCCTGATCATGGGCATTGCCAATGATCATTCGATCGCCTGGGGCATGGCGAAGACGCTGCATGCTCACGGCGCCGAGCTTGCCTTCACCTTCCAGGGCGAGGCCCTGGGCAAGCGTGTCAAGCCGCTGGCGGAGCAGCTTGGCGTCGACATGGTGCTGCCCTGCGACGTCGAGGACATTGCCAGCGTCGACGCCACATTCACGGCCTTGCGCGAAAAGTGGGGCCGGCTGGATTTCGTGATCCACGCGATCGGATTCGCCGACAAGAACGAGCTCAAGGGCCGCTACGCCGACACCAGCCGCGAGAATTTTTCGCGCACCATGGTGATCTCCTGCTTCTCGTTTACGGAGATTGCAAAACGCGCCGCCGAGCTGATGACTGAGGGCGGCAGCATGATCACGCTGACCTTCGGTGCCTCGATGCGCGCGATGCCGAACTACAACGTGATGGGCGTGGCCAAGGCGGCGCTGGAAGCCTCGGTGCGCTATCTCGCCTCCGACTTCGGGCCGCGCGGCATCCGCGTCAACGCGATTTCCGCAGGCCCCATCCGCACGCTGGCCGGCTCGGGCATCGGCGAGGCGCGCGCGATGTTCGCCTTCATGCAAAAACATTCGCCGCTTCGCCGCGGCGTGACGCTCGACGAGCTCGGCGGCTCGGCGCTGTATCTGTTGTCGGATCTCTCCGGCGGCGTGACCGGCGAGATCCACTATGTCGATTCCGGTTACAACATCGTCCTGATGCCGAAGCCGGACGACCTTGCAATGCCTGATTAACCCGCCGCGATTTTCTCCGCCCGCTGGAACGCCGGCCGTGCCATGCAGCGCGCGAGACAGGCGACGAAGGCCGGGCGCGACGGCACCGTCTTGAACAGGCGCACCGCAAGGTTCAGGCCCGATCCGATCGTGATGTCGGCGGCCGAAAATTCCTCGAGAATCCACGGCCCGTTGGCGAGCGCGGCTCCCGCACGTCGAAGACCTGCGTCGCGCTGCCCGCAAGCTGCACCCAGAGCTCGCTGTCTATCCAGCGGGCCGCTGCCGCCGCCACCGATAATACTTCATCATGAACCCGTTCGACGGCTCGATCTCTTGCTTCTCGAACACAAAGCCTTCGCGTTCGTACCAGCGCCAGGCTTTTTCGTTTTCGCGGACGCAGCGCAGATACATCTCGTCCGGCATTTGCGTGCGCGTGAAGGCGAGCAATTGGCGGCCGAGCGATTGGCCCTGATAGGCGGGCGCGACGAACAGCATGTCGAGATAGAGCTTTGGCAGATGCAGCGCCAGCATCGCGGCGATCGTGCCGTTGTCGTCGGCGACGAACAGGCTCCAGCCACCCTCGATCTCGCGCCGGATGCGTGCACGCAGGTTCGCGAGCAGGAAGTTGCTCGTCTCGCCGAGTCCGGTCGAGACCCAGCTCTCCATCCAGACGCGGCCGATCTCGTCGTATTCGTCCGCGCGGGCCGGGCGGATGATGGGGTGGGACATCGGGAACTCAGGCCGGCTGGCTGCGCGCGGATGGCCGCGCGCGCACCTTGCCGGCCGACAGGCACACCACCTCGGAGATCTGAAGCAGTTGGCGCGCGAGCGGGCTGGTCTTGCGCCAGACCATGCCGATGGTGCGCGACGGCTGCGGGTCGCGGAAGCGCGTGAGCGAGACCGACGCCGATCGCGTCTCCACCGACACCGCCATCTCCGGGATCAAGGTGACGCCGATGCCGGCGCTGACCATCTGGACCAGCGTCGACAGCGAATTGGCATCCAGCATCTCGCGCGGCGGCGCCGATTGCATGTTGCAGAACGACAGCGCCTGATCGCGGAAGCAGTGCCCCTCTTCGAGCAGCAACAGCCGCATCTCGCGCATCATCTCCCGCGATGGTGCCGGCGTCCCCTCATCCGCTCCCGGCCGCACCAGCAGGAATTTCTCCGCGAACAGGGCGACCTCGGTGAGCGAGGGCTCGGACACCGGCAGCGCGACGATGGCGGTGTCGAGTCGGCCTTCCACCAGTTCCTGGATCAGCCGCGGCGTCATAGTCTCGCGCACGCGGATGTCGAGCTCCGGATGCATGCGCGTGAGATTCTTGGTGATCGTGGGCAGCAGATAAGGCGCGATCGTCGGGATCATGCCGATGCGCAGCCGTCCCGAGAACCGGTCCTGCGAGGCGCGGGCGAAATCGCCGAGTTCGTCGACCGAGCGCAAAATGTCGCGGACGCGCTGCGCGAGTTCCTCGCCAAACCGGGTCAGCGCCACCTGTCGCGCGCTGCGCTCCAGCAGCAGGCCGCCGAGCGCCTCCTCCATCTCCTTGATCTGCATCGACAAGGCCGGTTGCGAGATGGAACAGGATTCAGCCGCGCGGCCGAAATGGCCGTGGCGCGCCAGCGCATCGAAATATCGGAGCTGCCGCATCGTCAAGTTGATCATCAGAAAATCTTATCGCAGTGATCATTAAAGTCAACTTCCCCTGATCGAACGCGAAGCTTAGAGTGTTACCACCTGGTCAAGGGCGCGAGTTCGACGCCACCAGAGGAGGTATTCATGGACGACAATTCGAAGTGCCCGTTTTCGGGTGGAAAACGCGTGCCAACGAACCGCGATTGGTGGCCAACTCAGCTCAGCATCGAGATGCTGCACAAGAATTCCGGCCTGTCCGATCCGATGGGCAAGGAATTCGACTACGCCAAGGAATTCAAGACGCTCGACCTGAACGCGGTCATCAAGGATCTGACCGCTTTGATGACAGAATCGCAGGAATGGTGGCCCGCCGACTTCGGTCACTATGGCGGTCTCATGATCCGCATGGCCTGGCACAGCGCGGGCACCTACCGCACCACGGACGGCCGCGGTGGCGCCGGCGCCGGTCAGCAGCGTTTCGCGCCGCTCAACAGCTGGCCCGACAACGCCAACCTCGACAAGGCGCGCCGTCTGCTCTGGCCGATCAAGCAGAAGTACGGCCGCAAGATTTCCTGGGCCGATTTGATGGTGCTGGCCGGCAACGTCGCGCTGGAGTCGATGGGCTTCAAGACCTTCGGCTTCGCTGGTGGCCGCGCCGACGTGTGGGAGCCGGAGGAGCTCTATTGGGGTCCCGAAGGCACCTGGCTGGGCGATGAGCGCTACAGCGGCGAACGCCAGCTCGCCGAGCCGCTCGGCGCGGTGCAGATGGGCCTCATCTACGTCAATCCGGAAGGCCCGAACGGCAAGCCGGATCCGATCGCCGCGGCCAAGGACATCCGCGAGACCTTCTTCCGCATGGCGATGAATGACGAGGAAACCGTCGCGCTGATCGCCGGTGGCCATACCTTCGGCAAGACCCATGGTGCTGGCGATCCGTCTCTGGTCGGACCGGAGCCGGAAGCGGGCGCGCTCGAGGATCAGGGCCTCGGCTGGAAGAGCAAGCACGCTTCGGGCCTCGGCGGTGATTCCATCACCAGCGGTCTCGAGGTGACATGGACGACGACGCCGACGAAGTGGAGCAACAACTTCTTCGAGAACCTGTTCAAGTACGAATGGGAACTGACGAAGAGCCCGGCGGGTGCGCAGCAGTGGACGGCCAAGGGCGCGGAGGCGATCATTCCGGACGCTTTCGACAAGTCCAAGAAGCATCGGCCGACCATGCTGACCACCGATCTCTCGCTGCGTCTCGATCCCGCCTATGAGAAAATCTCGCGGTGCTTCCTGGAGAATCCCGATCAGTTCGCCGACGCCTTCGCCCGCGCCTGGTTCAAGCTCACCCATCGCGACATGGGTCCGGTTGTGCGCTATCTCGGCCCGCTGGTGCCGAAGGAGACGCTGATCTGGCAGGATCCGATCCCGGCCGTGAATCACGAGCTGGCCGGCGAGCAGGATATCGCCTCGCTGAAGACGAAGATCCTGGCCTCGGGCCTGTCGGTGCCGGAGCTGGTGTCGACGGCCTGGGCGTCGGCCTCGACGTTCCGCGGCTCGGACAAGCGCGGCGGCGCCAACGGCGCACGCATCCGCCTCGCCCCGCAGAAGGACTGGGAGGTGAACGAGCCGGCTCAGCTCTCCAAGGTCCTGGGCAAGCTCGAAGCGATCCAGAAGGACTTCAATGCGTCATCCGGTGCGAAGAAGGTCTCGCTGGCGGACCTCATCGTGCTCGGCGGCACCGCCGCGGTCGAGAAGGCCGCGAAGGATGCCGGCGTCGGCATCAAGGTCGGCTTCACCCCGGGCCGCATTGATGCCTCGCAGGAGCAGACCGACGCTGCCTCCTTCGCTCCGCTGGAGCCGCGGGCCGATGGCTTCCGCAACTACACCGGCAAGCGGCAGCAGTTCATGATGCCCGAGGAGGCTCTGGTCGATCGTGCGCAGCTGCTCCGGCTTACCGGCCCGGAGATGACGGCGCTCGTCGGCGGTCTGCGCGTGCTCGGTGCCAATGCGAACGGTTCGAAGAACGGCGTCCTCACCTCGAAGGTGGGAACGCTGAGCAACGACTTCTTCGTCAACCTGCTCGACATGAGCACGCAGTGGACGCCGACCGGCACTGACGGCAGCTATGAGGCCCGCGATCGCAAGACCAACGCGGTGAAGTGGACCGGCACGCGCGTCGATCTGATCTTCGGCGCGCACTCGCAGCTTCGCGCCTACGCCGAGGTCTATGCCACGTCGGATTCCAAGGAGCAGTTCGTCAAGGACTTCGCCAAGGCCTGGACCAAGGTGATGAACCTCGACCGGTTCGACCTCGCGGCTTGAGGTGTTTGACCTCTCCCGCAAGCGAGAGAGGGGGCGCATTTCGACCGGAGCAGGCACAACAGCACAAACAAAAAGGGCGGCCGAAAGGCCGCCCTTCATGTTTCTGATGCAGCGGAGCGATTACTCGCCGGCCGCTTCGCGCGGAGCCTTTTCGCCCTCGCCCTTGCCCTCGAGGTCTTCGCCGGTCTCCTGGTCGACCACCTTCATCGACAGGCGGGTCTTGCCGCGGTCGTCGAAGCCGAGCAGCTTGACCTTGACCTTATCGCCTTCCTTGACGACGTCGGAGGTCTTCTGCACGCGCGCCGAAGCGAGCTGGCTGATGTGGACGAGACCGTCCTTGGAACCAAAGAAGTTCACGAAGGCGCCGAACTCCATCACCTTGACGACGGTGCCGTCGTAGATCTGGCCGACTTCCGGATCGGACGCGATCGACTTGATCCACTTGATCGCGGCCTTCATCGCCTCGCCGTCGCTGGAGGCGACCTTCACGGTGCCGTCGTCCTCGATGTTGACCTTGGCGCCGGTCTTCTCGACGATCTCGCGGATCACCTTGCCGCCGGTACCGATCACTTCACGGATCTTGTCGGTGGCAATCTTGAAGGTCTCGATGCGCGGCGCATATTCGCCGAGCTCGGCACGGGCGTTGGTAAGCGCCTTGGACATCTCGCCGAGGATGTGGATACGACCATCCTTGGCCTGACCGAGCGCGACCTTCATGATCTCTTCGGTGATGCCTTCGATCTTGATGTCCATCTGGAGCGAGGTGATGCCCTGCTCGGTGCCGGCGACCTTGAAGTCCATGTCGCCGAGATGGTCCTCGTCACCGAGGATGTCGGAGAGAACCGCGTAGCGCTTGTCTTCGAGGATCAGGCCCATCGCGATGCCCGCGGTCGGCCGCTTCAGCGGCACGCCTGCGTCCATCAGCGCGAGCGAGGCGCCGCAGACCGAAGCCATCGACGACGAGCCGTTGGATTCGGTGATCTCCGACACCACGCGCGTGGTGTAGGGGAACTCGTGGTGCGGCGGCAGCACGGGGTGAATCGCGCGCCAGGCAAGCTTGCCGTGGCCGATCTCGCGGCGCTTGGTGCCGCCGAGGCGACCGGTTTCACCGACCGAGTAGGGAGGGAAGTTGTAGTGCAGCAGGAACGTCTCTTTGTACGTTCCCGACAGTGCGTCGATGTACTGCTCGTCCTCGCCGGTGCCGAGCGTGGTCACGACCAGCGCCTGGGTCTCGCCGCGGGTGAACAGCGCCGAGCCGTGGGCGCGGGGCAGCACGCCGACTTCGGCGATGATGTTGCGCACGGTCTTGGAGTCCCGGCCGTCGATGCGCTTGCCGGTGTCGAGGATGTTCCAGCGAACGATCTTGGCTTCGAGCTTCTTGAACACGCCGCCGATGCGCAGCTTGTCGTATTTCGGCTCCTGCCCTTCGGGGAAGTAGTGGGCGATCACCTTTTCCTTGACCTTGCCGACCGCAGCGTAGCGATCCTGCTTGATCGGAATGGCGTAGGCGGTGCGCAATTCCTGCTCGACCATGCCGAGCATTTCCTTTTCGAGCGCCGAATTGTCGATCGCGGTGACCTCGCGCGGCTCCTTCGCGGCCTTCTCGGCGAGCTCGATGATCGCGTTGATCACCGGCTGGATGTGGCGGTGACCGAACATCACGGCGCCGAGCATGATGTCTTCGTTCAGTTCCTTGGCTTCCGATTCCACCATCAGCACGGCGTCGGCAGTGCCGGCGACGACAAGGTCGAGCTGGGTGTCGACCATCTCGTCGAGGGTCGGGTTGAGGATGAACTCGTCATTGGCGAAACCGACGCGCGCGGCGCCGATCGGGCCCTTGAACGGAGCGCCCGACAGGGTCAGCGCGGCCGACGATGCCACCAGCGCCACGATGTCGGGATCGTTCTCCATGTCGTGCGAGAGCACGGTGACGATCACCTGGGTCTCGTTGCGCCAGCCGTCGACGAACAGCGGACGGATCGGACGGTCGATCAGGCGGGAGACCAGCGTCTCCTTCTCGGTCGGACGGCCCTCGCGCTTGAAATAGCCGCCGGGAATGCGGCCGGCTGCGTAGGTCTTCTCCTGATAGTCGACGGTCAGCGGCAGGAAGTCGACACCTTCGCGCGGGGTCTTTGCCGCGACGACGGTGGCGAGCACCACGGTCTCGCCGTAGGTCGCGACGACGGCGCCGTCGGCCTGGCGGGCGATCTTGCCGGTTTCAAGCTTGAGAGGGCGTCCGCCCCAGTCGATCTCGACCGAATGCTTATTGAACATAGATGTCTTCTTTCATGGGTTCTCGAAAGAAGGACGGCTCGAAAAACAAAAACCATGCGCAAGATTGCGGGACGTTGATCGAAGCGGGCGATCAGCGTCCTGCGATCCTGCCATGGTTTTTGGATTTCGGATGGCGTCCATCCTTTCGGGTCATACGGGCGCCTTGCCCGTTGTGCCCAGCCGCCGGATTGCTGCTGGACTGTCAGTCGGCACAAACGCGAACACCAAACCTTGGGTCTTCGCCCATCATGCCCCGGATGCGAACCGTCAACGGCCCGTACCCGACGCGCACGCAGCCTCGATCAAAAACCTTTAAACAAGCGCTTTCGTTCGAAACCACGCGCGAAAACGCGCGCCGTTGGGCGCGCGCAAGAACTCTTAACGACGAATGTTGTGCTTCTCGAGCAGCGCCTTGTAGCGCGCCTCGTCCTTCTTCTTCACATAGTCGAGAAGCGAGCGGCGGGTCGACACCAGCTTCAAGAGGCCGCGACGCGAATGGTTGTCCTTCACGTGGGTCTTGAAATGGCTCGTGAGGTTGGCGATGCGTTCCGAAAGGATCGCGACCTGAACCTCTGGCGAGCCGGTATCGCCGGCTTTGTTGGCATTCGTCTTGATGACTTCCGCTTTGCGTTCTGCGGCAATCGACATCGTCAATTTCTCTCGTTGCGAACGGCGCTGGCAGTCAGGCCGGTCAGGTTGAACACACGCTTGGGGATGATTTCGCCATTGCCAACTTCGGCAAGCGCTAGAAGCCGGCCTGCCACCGTGACATAGACTGTGCCGCTCGAAGTGGGCGCATCCCGTCCGCGCAACAAAACGGCCTGGCCCCGATGGAGCCTTGCCGCATCAGCCCGAGTGACGGCCAGTGCCGGGATGTCGTCCAGCGCGGTCTCAACGGGCATAAGCGCGTCGGCGAGGCTCCCCTCGCCGGACGCGGCTCTATCGCACAAAGCCTCCAACTGATCCAGCGGAATCATGTCGTTCTCGCCAAATGGGCCGACCAGGGTCCGCCGCAGCGCGCAGATATGGCCGTAAGTGCCGAGAATTCGGCCCATATCGCGGGCCAGCGCGCGGACATAGGTGCCCTTGCCGCACTCGGCCTCGAACACGGCGTGGTCACTACCCGGTTGATTTACAAGGCTTAAACGGTGAATCTCGACCGGACGCGGGGCCAGTTCCACGATCTCGCCGTCGCGGGCGAGGTCGTAGGCACGCTCGCCCTTGATCTTGATCGCGGAATAGCGCGGCGGGATCTGCTCGATCACCCCTGTGAAACGGGGCAGCAGGGCCTCGATGGCCTCCCGGGTCGGGCGCTGGTCGGAGGTTGCGGTAGCCCGGCCCTCTATATCGTCGGTATCGCGCTCCTCGCCCCAGCACACGGTGAACTGGTAGCGCTTGCGGCCGTCCATGACGAAGGGGACGGTCTTGGTGGCCTCGCCGAGCGCGATCGGCAGGCCGCCGGAGGCGAGCGGATCCAGCGTGCCGGCATGACCGGCGCGTTTGGCGTTGAACAGGCGCTTGAGCACGGCAACGGCCTGCGTCGAGGTCATGCCGATCGGCTTGTCGAGCACGACCCAGCCGTGGACGTCGCGGCGGTCACGGCGCGGCTTGTTGCCCTTCTGCTTGTTGGCGCGCGGATCGTTGTTGACGCGGCGCGGCTCCTGATGCGGCTGGGAATTGCCGTCCATCTCCGCAAAATTATTTTTCTGCACGTCGCGCTGATCGGGCTCTTCGCCGCCGATCGTGCCGTGAGCCGGGTCCATCGTCATTGCTCTTCTTCCCGATCCGATTTCGGATCCTGTTCCAGGTCCTTCTGCACCGCAGGTGTTCGCAAAAGTTTCTCGATCCGTTCCGCTTCGTCGAATCGTTCATCGACGCGGAAGCGAAGGTCAGGTGCAAATTTCAGGTTAACGCGCCGCGCGACCTCGCCGCGCAGGAACTTCTTGTTGCGCTCGAGCGCAGCGATAATGACCTCGGTGTCGCGGCCACCGAGCGGCATCACATAAACTGTTGCAAGCTTCAGGTCGGGCGACATCCGTACCTCCGGCACGGTGATGATGTGACCTTCGAGGTCCTCATCATGCACATTGCCTTGCGCCAAAATCTCGGCCACCGCATGGCGAACCTGCTCCCCGACACGCAACTGGCGCTGCGAGCCGCCGGGTGCGGAACTTTTTTTCTGATGATGGCTGGGCATGGTCGAAAATTACCTCGTCATGCGCGTGTATGGGACACGAGCATTGTCATTTGTTCTGTTGAAACGAATGCGGTGAGATGGCCGGAATAAATCCGGCCATCTCACTCCCGCAATTTCAGCTCAGAAAGATCCAGGCGCTTCGGTAAGATTTGGACTTACAGGGAGCGCTGGATCGTCTCCACGCGGTAACACTCGATCACGTCACCGGCGCGCATGTCGTGATAGTTCTCGAAGGCCATGCCGCATTCCTGACCGGACTGGACTTCCTTCACTTCGTCCTTGAAGCGCTTCAGCGTCGACAGCTTGCCTTCGTGCACGACGACGTTGTCGCGGATCAGGCGCACATTGGCGCCGCGTTCCACGGTGCCGTCGGTAACGCGGCAGCCGGCGACCTTGCCGATCTTGGAGATGTTGAAGATCTCCAGGATCGCGGCATTGCCGAGCATGGTTTCGCGCAAGGTCGGTGCGAGCAGGCCGCTCATGGCCTTCTTCACGTCGTCCACGAGGTCGTAGATGATGTTGTAGTAGCGGATCTCGATGCCGTTGCGCTTGGCGGCCGCAGCGGCCTCCTTGTTCGCACGAACCGAGAAGCCGATGATCGCGGCGTTAAAACCTTCCGCGAGCGTCACGTCCGATTCCGAGATGCCGCCGACACCGGCATGCAGGATACGCGCGGCGACTTCGTCGGTGCCGAGCTTCTCCAGCGAGCCGAGGATCGCTTCCAGCGAGCCCTGCACGTCGGCCTTGATGATCAGCGGGAATTCCTTGCGGCCCGCCGTCTTCAACTGCGACATCATCTGCTCGAGCGAGCCGCGCATGCCGGAGATCGAGGCAGCCGCGTTCTCGCGCTTCTGGTGCGCGCGGTAGCTCGTGACCTGACGGGCGCGGGCTTCGTTCTCGACCACGGCGAGACGATCGCCGGCTTCCGGCGGACCGTTGAAGCCGAGCACTTCGACCGGTACCGAGGGACCGGCTTCCTGAACCGTCTCACCCTGATCGGAGATCAGCGCACGGACGCGGCCCATCTCGGCGCCAGCGACGATGATGTCACCGACACGGAGCGTGCCGCGCTGGACCAGCACGGTCGCGACCGGACCACGGCCGCGGTCGAGCTTGGCTTCGATCACGGTGCCTTCGGCCGGGCGCTCCGGATTGGTCTTCAGGTCGAGGATGTCGGCCTGGAGCGCGATCATCTCGAGCAGCTTGTCGAGATTGGTCTTGTTCTTCGCGGACACTTCGACGTCGACGACTTCGCCGCCGAAGGATTCCACCTGCACCTCGTGCTGCAGCAGCTCGGTGCGCACGCGCTCGGGCTTGGCGTCGGGCTTGTCGATCTTGTTGATGGCAACGATGATCGGCACCCGCGCCGCCTTGGCGTGGTTGATGGCTTCGATCGTCTGCGGCATCACGCCGTCATCGGCCGCAACCACCAGCACGACGATGTCGGTGACCTTGGCGCCGCGGGCGCGCATCGCGGTGAACGCGGCGTGGCCGGGCGTGTCGATGAAGGTGATCTTCTTGCCGCTCTCGGGCGACACCACCTGATAGGCGCCGATATGCTGGGTGATGCCGCCGGCTTCGCCGGAGACAACGTTGGCATGACGGAGCGCATCGAGCAGCGAGGTCTTGCCGTGGTCGACGTGGCCCATCACGGTCACCACCGGCGAGCGCGGCTCGGTATCGGTGGGATCGTCGATGGCGTCGAACAGGCCTTCTTCAACGTCGGACGCGGCAACGCGCTTGACGGTGTGACCGAGCTCTTCGGCGATCAGCTGCGCGGTGTCGGCGTCGATCACGTCGGTGATCTTGTGCATCGCGCCCTGCTTCATCAGCATGCGGATGACGTCGACCGCGCGCTCGGCCATGCGGTTGGCGAGTTCCTGGATCGTGATCGCTTCCGGAATGATCACCTCGCGGATGAGCTTTTCCTTCGGCTCGTTCGCGGCATGGCCCTTCAGGCGCTGGGTGCGGCGGCGGAACGAGGCGATCGAGCGCTCGCGCACATCGTCGGCATTGAAGGCGGTGACGACCGTCAGGCGGCCGCGCTCCTTCTGCGGGCCGGGCTTCTGGGTGGGCTTGGGGGCTACCACAGGCCGCGCAGCGCCGCCGGGACCGCGACGGATCTGGCGCGGACCCTCGTCCTCGTCCGGTCCGGCTGCGACAGCGGGGGCGCGACCCACCGGGCCTCCCGGCCGCGTGGTCGTCCCAGGCCGCGCGGTCGTTGTTCCCGGGCGTGCCGTGGTGCTCGTTCCGGGGCGCGCCGTGGGCGCTCCGGACCGCGGTGCAGTAGCGGCAGAGGTCGCGGTTGCAGGGCGCGCCGCAGATTGCGGCTGCTCGCCTTCGCCAAAACGCTTCTTGGCCTCGGTTTCGGCCTTCCGCTTGGCTTCCTCTTCGTGGCGGTGACGCTCGTCCTCGGCCTTGCGGCGGGCTTCAGCGGCCTCGCGGTCGGCGCGTTCGGCGGTTTCGCGGACAGCGCGGCGCTGAGCCTCTTCCTCGGCACTACGACGCTCTTCGACTTCGCGCACCTTGGCATCGGCCAGCGCGCTGGCGCGGGCGGAACGTTCGTCCTCGGTCAGCGTGCGCAGCACCACGCCGGAGCCGGTGTTGCGCGGCGGAGCCGCGCGTGCAGGAGCAGGCGCCGGCGCGGCCGGCGCAGGCTTCGCCACTTCGGCCACCTGCGGCTCGGGGGTGCCGTCGACACGGCGCTTGCCGCGCTTCTCGACCACGACCTGCTTGCTACGGCCATGGCTGAAGCTCTGGCGCACGGTGCCCGTTTCGACGCGCGGCTTGAGCGATAGCGTCTTGCTCGGAACGCTCAGCTTCTTGTCGCCAGGGGTCTTGGTATCAACCATTAAGCAGTCCTAATCCTGATCTTGTTGTCGTTGTGCGTTGCCGCACCGTGCTATCGGGTGGTCGTTGTCTCTCAGAAATCCTGGCCGGGCATTTCGGCAGTCTTGTCAACGTGCGCCATCCGGTATCGGACCAGCATCTGGCTACGTGACAGGAATGACTTGCTCGCCGGGCCCGCGAGCAGGGCAGCATGTATCACATTTGACCGGGTAAGTGCCAAATCCAATTCTATTGATTTCAGCGCGGTGACGACGGGAATCTGCGGCTTGGAGCCGCGATTTCCGTCATTTTGACGCGCCAGCATGTCCAATTTGCGGATTCCGTCCGCGGCCCCGTCGCTGGCATGGATCAGGACCTCGGCCGTACCTCCCCGAAGCGCGCTTTCGACCTTGCCGAAGCCGGCCACAATCTGGCCCGCCTTGGCGGCAATCCCGAGGGCTTCGGTCACGCCCCGAACCAGAAGCGCCTCGATGTCGGCGGGAAGCGTCTGAGGGATGCGCAGCTGGCGCTTGAAGGCTTTGGTAAAGTGGTGACGCCGCACGGCTTCCGCAACCACCTCGCGCGAGGCGGTGACCCACATGCCGCGTCCGGGCAGCTTGCGCTTGAGATCGGGAACTATGTCCCCTTGGGGCGAGACGACGAAGCGGATCAGCTCGTCGATCGGCCGGACCTCGCGGCTGACCGCGCACATCCGCATGGTCGCGGACTTCTCAGTCCGCGGTCCATGGTCGAGTTCGGGGTCAGTATCGGCGAGCATCCGGGTGACATCCTCCTTCGCCCTAAGCCGGCTGATCTTCGGCCGCCTCGGCCTCCTCAGCCGGCCTGGCGAGATCGGCCTCGGTGATCCAGCCGGCCTTGACGCGGGCCTGCATGATCATCGCTTCGGCATCGTCACGGGAGATCTCAAGGCCGTCGAGCGCGCCCGGATATTTGGTCTGCTCGCCGCCTTCCTTGCGCTCGGTCCAGCCGACCAGATCGTCAGTGGCGCAGCCGGCGAGATCGTCGACCGTCTTGATGTCGTTCTCGCCGAATTTCACCAGCATCTTCGAGGTGACGCCGGGCACGTCCTTGACGGCGTCCTCGACGCCGAGCTCCTTGCGCCTGGCCTCAATCTCGGCTTCCAGCTGTTCGAGATATTCACGAGCGCGGTTCTGGAGTTCCTGCGCGGTCTCCTCGTCGAAGCCCTCGATGCCGGCGAGCTCCTTTAGGTCCACCATCGCGAGTTCCTCGACCGAGGTGAAGCCTTCGGACGCCAGCAACTGACCGACCACTTCGTCGACATTGAGCGATTCCATGAAGACGCGGGTGGAGTTCTCGAAGTCGGCCTGGCGGCGCTCCGATTCCTCCTGCTCGGTCAGGATGTCGATGTCCCAGCCGGTGAGCTGCGAAGCCAGACGCACGTTCTGGCCGCGGCGACCGATCGCCAGCGAGAGCTGGTTGTTGGTGTCGGGCACGACGACCTCGATGCGCTCGCGGTCTTCGTCGATGACGACCTTGGAGACTTCGGCCGGCGCCAGCGCGTTGACCACGAAGGTCGCGATGTCGGGCGACCAGGGGATGATGTCGATCTTCTCGCCCTGCAATTCGTTCACCACCGCCTGCACGCGCGAACCGCGCATACCGACGCAGGCGCCGACCGGATCGACCGAGGAATCGCGGGAAATCACGCCGATTTTCGCGCGCGAGCCGGGATCGCGGGCAACCGCCTTGATCTCGACGATGCCGTCATAGATCTCGGGTACTTCCTGCGCGAACAGTTTTGCCATGAACTGCGGATGGGTGCGGGAGAGGAAAATCTGCGGGCCGCGGGTCTCGCGGCGGACGTCGAAGATGTAGGCGCGGACGCGGTCACCGTTGCGGAACACTTCGCGCGGCAGCATCTCGTCGCGGCGGATGATGGCCTCGCCGCGGCCGAGATCGACGATCACGCTGCCATATTCGACGCGCTTGACGACGCCGTTGACGATGTCGCCGATGCGGTCCTTGAATTCCTGATATTGCCGGTCGCGCTCGGCTTCGCGCACCTTCTGCACGATCACCTGCTTGGCCGACTGCGCGGCGATGCGGCCATATTCCAGCGGCGGCAGGGTGTCTGCGATGGTGTCGCCGACCTGGGCACCGGGATTGGCGCGCTGCGCATCCACCAGCGAGATCTGGTTGGAATGGTTTTCGACCGTCTCGACCACCAGCATATGGCGCGACAGCCGCAGCTCGCCCTTCTTCGGGTCGATCTCGGCGTGAACATCAGTCTCGCTGCCGTAACGTGCCCGTGCCGCCTTGGCGATGGCGTCCTCCATCGCCGCGATCACGATGCCGCGGTCGATCGATTTCTCGCGTGCAACGGCGTCGGCGATCTGGAGCAATTCAAGTCGATTGGCGCTGACTGCCATGGCTAGTCTCCTTCGTCAGGATCGATCTCGCCCCGTCGCGCGCGTTCGGCGGCCAGGCGATGTTTCTTGGTATTGGTCGGGGCCGGCTTCTTTGTAGTGGTCGGCGCCGGCTTCTTTGTCGGCTTTGTGTTCTTGGTCGTTTTTTCGCTGATGCCGGCGTGCGGTGCAGCCGGCGGCTCCAGGCCCAGATTGCGGCGCATCTCGCGTGCCTGGGCCTTGCCGCGGCGCATGGATTCCGCGATCAGCTCGTCGGTCAGCACCAGCCGTGCCTCGGCGATATCCTCCATCGTCAGGAGAACGTCGGCAGCCTCATTCGCCTTGACGTCGTCGCGATGCAGATGCACGCGATCGCCTTCGACGGGACCGATCGTGCCGCGGAACCGCTTCCGCCCCTCATGGGCGACCGCCATATCGATCTTCACCAGATGCCCGGCATAACGCTCGAAGTCGGAGCGGCGAACCAGCGGGCGGTCGATCCCCGGGGAAGAGATTTCCAGCCGATAGGCGCGATCGACAGGGTCGGCGACGTCGAGCACGGGCGACAGCGCCCGCGAGATCGCCTCGCAATCCTCGATCTGCATCGAGCCGTCCGGCCGCTCGGCCATGACCTGCACGGTGCAGCCGGATTCCCCAGAAATGCGGATCCGCACCAGGCGGTAGCCCATGCCTTCGAGCACCGGCCCCGCGACCGCGGACACCCGCGCCGCCACGCCCGGCTCGACCACGAGCCTCGGCTCGGCCAGCAGTTCGGCATCCGTGGAACCAGAGTTCGGCTCGGTCATGTCAGGGGTCAAGGCGCTCGATATGGTTAAGGCTTGGTTTAAGATTTCAAAGCCCGTTCGGAACTCTCCCGACAGATCGCCGGGCCGCACACCTTCCGACAAGCCGCGTTCAGGTAATAAAAAAGAGCGGGTCCTTTCGGGCCCACTCTCATTACGCGGATCGTATGAGAAGATGAATTGGCGCTGATATAGCCCTTTCCGTCTTCCCGGACAAGGCCCATCGAAGGGCAGGCGAGGCTTTTTGCGACCGGGCTGCGGCCCCCCGCGCAACGCTTCCTTCATCTAGAAGGCCTAAATTCGCTGATTGCGGGGCGGCTTGGACCTAGGGCGCACCCGCGGCGTGCCCTATACGAGTTGCGTTTTCATGACCGTTGCCACGTCTCTTATTCCCGGACTGGACGATATCGTCAAACGCGGCGACCCGCGGCGTCGCGGCGAGATCGCGCGCGCCATCTCCCAATTGTTCTTTCAGGATGCTGAGAAGCTCCGTCCCGATGTCGTCGATCTCTTCGACAATCTGCTGATCGATCTCGTCCCGCACGCAGAGCTCGCCTCGCGCGTCGATCTCGCCGAACGCTTCTCGCTGCTGACCAATGCGCCACGGCATCTGGTGAGCCAGCTCGCGCGCGAAAACGAGATCACGGTGGCGGGCCCGGTGTTGCGCCGTTCGCCCGTGCTCGACGAAGCCGCCCTCGTCGAGATCGCGCGGCTGAAGGGCCAGGGCCATCTGCTGGCGATGACCGAGCGCCCCACACTGTCGGCTGTCGTCACCGACGTGCTGGTCGAGCGCGGCGATCGCGATGTGGTGCGCCGCGCCGCGGGCAATGCCGGCGCGGTGTTCTCGCCCGGCAGTTATTCCGAGCTGATCAAGCGTGCCGCGCAGGACGGCGTGCTGACGCTCAAGATCGGCCAGCGCAGCGATCTTTCAGGCGAGAACCTGAAACAGCTTCTCGACGGCACGCTCGACGTCATCCGCCGCCGCCTCTCGAGCGTGGTCAATCCCGTGCGTCAGGTCGAGATCAAGCGCGCCATGGCGGCGATCGATGAGGCCACGCTGCCGCCGGGCCCGCGTCGCGATTTCTCGGGGGCACAGCGCACGGTGCTGGCCTTGCATCGCGAGGGCCATCTTGGCGAGAGCGCGCTGCTTGGCTTCGCCAAGGCTCACAAATATGAGGAGTCGATCGCCTCGCTTTCGGCGCTGTCCGGCGTTCGCCTCTCGATCCTCGAGCGCCTGGTCGCGGGTGATCGGTACGATCCAATTCTGGTGCTGGGGCGCGTGCTGAATCTCGGCTGGCCGACTGTGCGCGCGCTTGTCCTGCTCTGGTACGGACCGCACCGCACACCGGCCGATGCCGACCTCGAGGCGGCGCGCGCAAATTTCACGCGCTTGATGCCGACGACCGCCGAGCGCGTCGTCAATTTCTGGCGCAATCGGCAGACGATCTAAACCCGCCTGAATCGCAGATACGCCGCCTTGCGGCCTTCGCGCGTCGCCTTTCGGCCATAGCGCGTCATCGTGTAGCCGTCCCACGGCAGGCGAAAATCATCGGCGCGCTCCGCGAGCCAGACAAAGTCCTGCGAGCGCGCCAGATGCGACAGCGTCCAGGCGCAATAATCGTCGATGTCGCAGACAAAACGGAATTCGCCGCCGGCTTTCAGCACGCGCGCCATCGCCGCGATGGTCCGGTCCTGGACGAAGCGCCGCTTCCAGTGCCGCCGTTTCGGCCAGGGATCGGGATGGATCAGGTCGATCCGCGACAGCGAAGCCTTCGGCAGCCAGGCCAGGAGCTCGGCGGCATCGCCTGCGAACAGACGGATGTTGCCGATGCTGGCGGCCTCGATCTGCGCGAGCATCTTCGCCATGCCGTTGACATAGGGCTCGCAGCCGATGAAGCCGGTTGTGACGAAGTTTTGCGCTTCCGCCGCAAGATGCTCGCCACCGCCGAAGCCGATCTCGAGCCGCACGTCGTCGGCCGCGGGGGTGAATATCTCGCGGGCATCCGCCGGTGCTTCGCTGTCGATGGCGAGCGCAAGACGCGGCAGCAGATGACCGATCAGCTCGGCCTGGTGCTGCCTGAGCTTGTGGCCCTTGCGGCGTCCGAAGAACGCACGCTCGCTGTCATCGCGATCGGGATCTGATTTGCGCTCGCTCATCGCAGCGTCTGGTACAGGCGATGGAGCAGCCGCGCGCGCGGTTCGAGCGATGAGACATAGAGCTGCTCATAATGGGTGTGCGCGCCCTTGCCGTCGACGCCGAGCCCGTCGAGCGTCGCGGTGTGGGCGGCGGTGAAATTGCCGTCCGAGCCGCCGCCGGTGTGAGCGTCGACCAGCTCGAAGCCGATCTCCATGGCGACAGTCTTCGCATGTTCGTACAGCGATGCGCCTGCATTGCTCTTCTCGTAAGGCGGACGATTGAGCCCGCCCGTGACCTTGACGGTGACGCCATCCGTCTTTGATGTCAGGGCGAGGATCTTGCCGACGAATTCGTCCGCGTCCTTGAAGCTCAGCACGCGCAGATCGATTTCGGCATGGGCTTCTTCCGGCGTCACGTTGGGCCGCGTGCCGCCGCGCACCACGCCGACATTGACGGTGACGCCGCGCGCCAGATCGTTCATCGCTTCCAGCGCCAGGATGACGTTGGCAAGCTCGCGGATCGCGCTGCGGCCGTCCTGGGGCCGCGTGCCGGCATGTGCGGGCACACCCTTGATAAAGACTTCGAATCGCCCGACGCCCTTGCGGCCGGTGACGATCTTGCCGCCGTCGCGCGCCGGCTCCGTCACCAGCACGTATTTGGCCTTGCGCCCTTCCCTCTCGATCAGTGCACGAGAGGTGGGGCTGCCGATCTCCTCGTCGGAAGTGAACATGTGGGTGATGCCGAGCGGCGAGCGATCGGCCGTGGCGCAAAGCGCGCGAAAGGCCTGATGGGCAATGTAGGCGCCGCCCTTCATGTCGTAGATGCCGGGACCGAACGCGCTGTCGCCTTCGACCTTGAACGGCAGGCGCTCGATGAACCCCATGGGGTGAACGGTATCGAGGTGGCTCAGCACCAGGATGCCCGGCCGGTTCTGGCCCCAGGTCGAGCGCGCCACGAGATGATCACCGCAGCCATCGACGCCCGCGACGCGCTCGAGCGTAACAGGCAGATCGCGGTATTGCTCCGCGACCATGGAGATCAGCTTGTTGACCTGTTCAGGCGCTTCCGTTGGCGTCTCGACCTCCACCCAGCGGCGGATGCCATCGAGAATAGTTTGGGAATCGAACCAATTGGAGCTGGTCATGGGCGCATCTGTGCCTTTGAATCACATCATCGGGAAGGACGCACATCAAAGCGCGGCCGCAAATGACGACATAGGCCAGATTTGACGCAGTCTCAAATCCGATTGAGACGGCGCGTCAGCGCTTGTCAGGGCCTTCGCGGGCCGCGATCTGCTCGACGAGATCGACGATCGAGCGGCGCATTTTCGAATCGGTGATTCGCGTGAACGCCTTGGTCAAAGCGAGTCCTTCGGAAGTCGCGAGGAAGTCCGAGACGTAAGACGGCGATGCGCCTTCGCTGAAGCCATCCGGACCCGGCACGCCGCTCGGACCGCCCTCGAACAGGAACGACACCGGCACCTGGAGAATCTCGGCAATTTGCTGGATGCGGCTCGCGCCGACCCGGTTGGTGCCCTTCTCGTATTTCTGGACCTGCTGGAAAGTCAGCCCCAAAGCTTCACCGAGCTTTTCCTGGCTCATGCCCAACATGATGCGGCGCATCCGCACGCGACTGCCGACATATTTGTCAACAGGGTTGGGCGCTTTCGACATTTCCTCAGCCCTCCAAACATCACCTTCGGCGCAATCAGGAATGCCTCAGGTGTCAGCACCGTCAAAATCAAACCCTGTTATTGAGAAACATTGCGGAGAAATTTAGCAATGCCCACTGTCTTTTGCAGATGGTGCAGAATGAGGAGGCCGCGTGCAGTCTGTCAACCGTGGGACTACGGTTGTCAAAAGTTTCCGGCCGCGACGGCGTGATCAAGGGTGCCGTTTGGCAACACGTCGGCGGACCGCCAGAAATATGGCCAGCGCGACGAGCATGGCCGCGGGCACATCGCCCACCCGCGCATAGACCGTCGGCGGGATCGCGGCGGGCAGGTTTGCGTCCAATATGCCCTCGATTCCGAGACCGAGACTGGCGACGGTGCGTCCCACCGGATCGACTACCGCGGAGACGCCGGTATTCGCGGAGCGGACCAGCGGCAATCCGAGCTCGATCGCGCGCATCCGCGCCTGCTCCAGGTGTTGATAGGGGCCGGTCGAGATACCGAACCAGCCGTCATTGGTGAGATTCACGATCCAGCCCGGACGCTCATTGCGTCCAGCCACCTCGCCGGGAAAGATTGCTTCGTAGCAGATCAGCGGCAGCGCGGGCGGCGCGCCGGGGACCGGCAGCGCATGGCGCACGGTGCCTGGAATGAAGCCGCCGCGCACACGCGTGAGTTGCTCAAAGCCGAGCTTCTCCATCAGGCCTTGGTACGGAAGAAATTCGCCAAACGGCACCAGATGCAGCTTGTCGTACACCGCGAGCACGCTGGCGTCGTGGTCGATCACGTAGATCGAATTATAGGCGCGGGTGATCGGCGTGCCTCGCGGCAGGTCGGGCGCGCGGACCGAGCCCGTGATCAGTACCGTGCCCCTGGGCAGAAGCTCGGCAATTTGCGCCATCGCATCGGCTTCGCGGGTCAGGAAGAACGGAAACGCAGATTCCGGCCAGATCAGGATGGTGGCATCGCGTACGCCGGTCGATTGCGGTCCGGAGGCGCGATCCGACAAGGCCAGATATTTCTTCATCACCTCCGCCTTGGCGGCGTAGTTGAATTTCGCGTCTTGCTGGAGATCCGGCTGCATCAGGCGCAGCTTGATGCCCGCGACCATGGTGGTCGGATACAGCGACAGGCGAATCGCGCCGAAGATGCTCATGACAAGCAGGAGCGCCACGGCCGCGGCCGGCACGCGCCACGCCAGGCGGCGATCGGGCGTGCGGTCGATCAGCGTTGCAGGGCTCGCGAAGATCGCAACCGCCAGGAACGTCATGCCCCACAGGCCGATCAGCGAGGCCGTTTGTGCCAGCGGCAGCGGCTCGGACAGCGCGTAGCCGAACGCGTTCCAGGGAAAGCCGGTCAGCGCGTGACCGCGTAGCCATTCGGTGATGGTGAGGCTTGCCGCAAGCGCAAGCACGCGCGTGGCGTTCTTGGTCCAGAGCAGGCGGGCGAGCGCAAAGCCCATCGCCGTGAAGATGGAAAGATAGGCCGGCAGGCCCAGCACGGCGAACGGCGTCAGCCAGGCGAACACATCGGCGTCGACGAAGAAGGCGTAACCGATCCAATAAAGGCCGGGGACGAAATAGCCCAGTCCGAACCAATAGCCGGTCAGCGCCGCCGCGGGGACGCCGCCATATCGTCCGGCGGCGGCGCCATCGATCAGCCAGACCAGCACCGGGAACGTGATGAACAGCACCGGGAAGGCGTTGAACGGCGCCAGCGCCAGCACCGAGAGCGCCCCGGCCGCCATCGCGACGAGCGCGCGCTTCCATCCCCAGGTGAGGATAATGGCAAGCGCGATCTGGCGAAGTCGCTGGAGTGGGCTCACTGCGGACCGGTCCCGTCGCTTGGCGGCGGGGTGGGGGTGTCGCTGGCCGTCGGCTGGCTGCCATCCGGCGCAGTCTCGCGGCGCCGGCTCTCGCGCTGGGTGCGTGGTGCGGGACGCTCCTTCCGCGTCGAAATCCGCAATCGCTTGACGCGGCGCGGGTCGGCATCGAGCACCTCGATCTCGTAATGGCCGGGGCCCGAGATCACCTCGCCGCGCACCGGCAGGCGCCCGACGAAGCTGACGAGATAGCCGCCCAGCGTCTCCACTTCCTCGCCGGCCTCCCCGGTGACGAAGTCCTGGCCGATCACGGTGCGGACGTCGTCGAGGCTGGCGCGGGCATCGGCGATGAAGGCGTTGTCGGGCAGCCGCACGATCGAGGGCGGCTCGTCGCTGTCATGCTCGTCGTCGATCTCGCCGACGATCTGCTCGACGATGTCCTCGAGCGAAACCAGCCCGTCGCTGCCGCCATATTCGTCGACCACCAGCGCCAGATGGATGCGGGTGGCCTGCATCTGCGCGAGCAGATCGATCGCCCGCATCGAGGGCGGGACGTAGAGCAGCTTGCGGATGATGCGCGCTTCTTCGAGCGGCAGCGCGAGATCGACCGTACGCAGATCGAGCCCGGCCGGCAGCGGTTTCTTGCGCTTGGTTTTGGTGACCCCCGACACGCGCGCGCGCGCGGTCATGAAGGCGAGTAAATCGCGGATGTGGACGATGCCGACAGGATCGTCGAGCGTCTCGTTGTAGACCACGAGGCGCGAATGGCCGGCGCTCTCGAAGCGGTCCATCAACTCGCCGAGCGGGATGTCGCGCTTCACCGCGATGATGTCGGCGCGATGCACCATGACGTCGGCGATGCGGCGCTCGTGCAGGCCGAGGATGTTGCGCAGCATGGTGCGCTCGACGGTCGAGAAGCCGGTGTCGTCGGGCGTCGTGGCGTCGAGCACGACCTGAAGGTCGTCGCGCACCGAGCCCGCCTTCCACCCGAACAAGGTCCGGATGGCGCGCAGCAGCCAGCCGTCTGCGCTCGGGCGCATCACCTCGCCTGAGGTCACCACGGCCGGCAAATTGGCCGTGTTGCGCGGATTGTCGTGAATTGGGTCGGAATCCGGCATCTCAATGCGTCCCCGGGCGGTCTGCGTAGGGGTCGGGAATGCCGAGATGAGCCAGGATCTCCCGCTCCAGCGCTTCCATTTCTTCCGCGTCGTCTTCGTTTTCGTGGTCGTAGCCGACCAGGTGCAGGAAACCATGCACGGCGAGATGGCTTAAATGATGATCGAACGGTTTCTGTTCCTCGTCCGCCTCATGCCGCATAGTCTCGTAGGCGATTGCGATGTCGCCGAGCATGCGCGGCGCATCGCCCGGTTTCCATTCGCCTTCCGGCTGAAGCGCGGGAAACGACAGCACGTTGGTCGGCTTGTCGATGCCGCGCCAGTTGCTGTTCAGCGTGCGGATGCCGACATCATCGGTCAGCATCACCGCCACTTCCGCCTCCGCAACGTCTTCGTCGACATTCTCGGCGGCGGCCGCCACGGCGCGCTGGATCACGGCTTCGGAGTCGGGCTCGCTCTGCCAGCAATCGGCGACGACGAGGACCTCGGTATTGGGAAGGTTGGGGTGTGACATTGTCTTTGTTCGGAACGAAGGGGCGCCGTGTCTGTGCCCGCTATGGTCCGGCTGTTGTCCCGTCAGGATTTGTTGCCGGCGGCCGGCCGCTGCGGCAAGCCTTCGTAGGCAGAAACGATCCGCGCCACGAGCTCGTGGCGGATCACGTCCTCGGCCTTGAAATGAACTTGCGCAATGCCTTCGACGCCGCTCAGCAAGCGCGTCGCCTCGGCGAGGCCCGAGGTCTGGCCATTCGGCAGATCGATCTGCGAGGGATCGCCCGTTACGATCATGCGGCTGTTCTCGCCGAGACGCGTCAAAAACATCTTCATCTGCATCGACGTGGTGTTCTGCGCCTCGTCCAGGATGATGGCCGCGTTGGTCAGCGTGCGGCCGCGCATGAAGGCGAGCGGCGCGATCTCGATTTCGCCGGTCTGCAGCGCGCGCTCGACGATGCGCGCATCCATGAGGTCGTAGAGCGCATCGTAGATCGGGCGCAGATAAGGATCGACCTTCTCGCGGAGATCGCCGGGCAAGAAGCCGAGCCGCTCGCCGGCTTCCACCGCCGGGCGTGACAGGATGATCTTGTCGACCTCCTTGCGCTCGAACAGTTGCGCGGCATGCGCGACCGCGAGCCAGGTCTTGCCGGTGCCGGCGGGGCCGATGCCGAACACCAGCTCGTGGCGCTTCAGCGCGCGGATGTAGGAATCCTGTGCCGCCGTGCGCGCGCGCACCGGGCGCTTGCGCAAATTGATGCTGTCGAAGGTGGATTTGGCCGACTTGGCGTCGAACTCGAACAGCGAACCCTGTGCGATCACGGCGCGGATCGCGCCCTCGACCTCGCCCTGGTCGAGATCCTGTCCCTTCACGGCCTGTGCGTAGAGCGTCTCCAGCACGCGGCGCGCGGCATCGCAGCCGTCGCGTGAGCCGCCGATGGTGATGTGGTTACCCTTGGAATCGACGACGACGCCGAGCCGCCGCTCGATCTGCGCCAGATGCTGGCCGTAGGGGCCGACCAGCGCGGATGCGGCGCGATTGTCGTCGAAGTCGATGACGACCTGGGTCTCGGGTGGAACCTGCATGTCGCGGTCAAATTTGCGGCTGGGAGCGATAGAAGAAGACGAATCCGATGCGCTTTTGGGCAAGGGTTCAGGCTCCACTGGCTTGCGATAAAGCGAGCTCGCGCGCGTTGCGCGGCGTCACGAGCTCGCCGAGAAAGCTGTAGCGTTCGAGACTGTCGATCCGGACCGGCAGGATTTGTCCGATGATGTCGGGCGAGGCCATCACGTGCGCGGGCTGGAGGAACGCGGTGCGGCCGACGATCTGGCCATCCTTGCGGGCCGGGCGTTCGAACAGCACGTCGACCGTTGAGCCAATCGCAGCCTTGTTGAAGGCCGATTGCTGGCTGTCGATCAGTTCCTGGAGCCGCTCCAATCGCTGGTCCATCTCGGCTGGGGACACCGTCTCCTGCATGTCCGCGGCCGGCGTTCCCGGCCGGGCGGAGTATTTGAACGAATACGCCGCAGCGTAGCCGATTTGCGCGACAAGCGCGAGTGTCGCGAGAAAATCTTGCTCGCTCTCGCCGGGGAAGCCGACGATAAAATCCGATGAAAAAGCAATGTCTTGGCGCGCGGACCGGAAACGGTCGACAACACGCCGATAATCATCGGCGGTATGTTTCCGGTTCATGGCCGCCAAAATCCGGTCCGAGCCCGACTGGACCGGCAGGTGCACGAACGGCATCAGCTCGCCGAGATCGCGATGGGCTGCAATCAAACTGTCATCGACATCGCGGGGATGGCTGGTCGAATAGCGCAGCCGCGCGACGCCCGGCAGCGCCGCGAGGTGCTCCAGCAGTCTGCCGAGCGGCCAGCTTTTTCCGTCCGGCCCCTCGCCATGATAGGCGTTGACGTTCTGGCCGATCAGCGTGAGCTCGCGCACGCCGTTGTCGGCGAGCCGCTTCACGTCGTCGACGATCTTTGCCACCGGCCGCGAGACTTCCGAACCTCGCGTGTACGGCACGACGCAGAAGGTGCAGAACTTGTCGCAGCCTTCCTGGACCGTGACGAAGGCGGAAATGCCGCGGGCGCGGATCGCGTCGGGCTTGGGCTGGGCGAGGAAGCCGAACTTGTTCGCGGCCGGAAATTCGGTCTCGATCGCACGGCCTTCATTGCCGGCGCGCTTCAACAGCTGCGGCAAATGATGATAGCTCTGCGGGCCGACCACGACGTCGACCGCGGGTGCACGGCGCACGATCTCCTCGCCCTCGGCCTGCGCCACGCAGCCCGCGACCGCGATCTGCATGGTGCGGCCTGCGCGCGCAGCCTCGTCCTTGGCGATGCGCAGCCGGCCGAGCTCCGAGTAGACCTTCTCCGAGGCCTTCTCGCGGATATGGCAGGTGTTGAGGATGACGAGGTCGGCGTCATCAGCGCTGGCCGTCTCCACGAATCCTTCCGGGGCCAGCGTGTCCACCATGCGCTGGGCATCGTAGACGTTCATCTGGCAGCCATATGATTTGATGTGCAGCTTGCGCGGCGGCGTCATGGAACCCGGAGTTGAGGTGGAGGACAGCCCTCAAATATAGGCTGGAGCGGCGAAAATCCAGCGAATGGGCCCATCAAAGGCATTTCGGGACGCCGCAAGCCAAGCAAGCCCCGAATCTCCACCTAAAACCTCCGGATTCCCGGTTCACGCGCTGGACGCGTCCCTCGGACTGACGCCAGATGGCCGAAATCAACCCGCCAAGGCGTCCGCCTCGACCCGCCGGACCAACTCCGGCAGCTGATGCATGTCGGCAAAGAGCAGGTCGGCGCCGGCCCGATGCAATGTTTCGGCATGGCCCTCGCGGCAATGGCTCCCGCCGTGAAAGCCGAACACCGTCATCCCGGCCGTCCGCGCGCCGGCAATTCCGGCCAGGCTGTCCTCGATCACGACGCAGCGCTCGGGCGGCACGCCCATCTCGTTCGCTGCGAACAGGAACAGGTCCGGTGCCGGCTTGCCGTTCTTCACCTGGGAAGCCGAAAAGATATTTGGCGCGAGGCGCTCGTACAGGCCCGTGCTTCCCAGGCTCACGCGCATGCGCTGATGCGAGCCGCTCGAGGCGACGCAGACGCGCTGATTGATGACGTCAAGCACATCGCGAATGCCGCGGATCGCCTCAAGGTCGGCTTCGAATGCGCGGAACAGCTCGTCCTGCAGGTCGCCGTGATAGGCTTCGGGCAGCTTGCGGCCGAGCTCGGTCTCGATCTCGAGATTGGCTTGCCGCGTCGAGCGGCCGAGAAAGCGCTCGAATACCTGATCCGAGGTAATTGGATAACCGTGCCTGGACAGCACATCCGCATGCGCGCGACAGGAGATCACCTCGCTGTCCACGAGCACGCCGTCGCAATCGAAGATGACGAGATCGATCGGCACTTAACTTGTGGGTTTGTCGTCGTCGAGCGGGACGCAATAGAGTTCGAGCCGATGATCGACCAGCTTGTAACCGAGCTTGCGGGCGATCTCCGCCTGGAGCTTCTCGATCTCTTCGGAGGTAAACTCGATCACCTTGCCGTCGCGCAGGTTGATGAGGTGGTCGTGATGGCTGTCGCGCATCTGCTCGTAGCGCGCGCGGCCTTCGCGGAAATCATGGCGCTCGATGATGCCCGCATCCTCGAACAATTTGACGGTGCGATACACGGTCGAGATCGAGATCTTGTCGTCGACCGCGACACAGCGACGGTATAATTCCTCGACGTCGGGATGATCGACCGCCTCCGCGAGCACGCGGGCGATGACACGGCGCTGCTCGGTCATGCGCATGCCCGTTGCGGCACAGCGCGCCTCGATGCCGGATGCCTTTGATTCGGAAGAAGGTTTCAGTGCGGTCATAGATTTGTTTGCCTAGCGGGGCGCTTTCTGCCACCAATGTTACGACAAGTCACGTCGCATCAGAAGTGCGTTCAATTGTTCCCCGTTCGGCTGCTTATAGTAGCGTTCGCGGCGTCCGACCACCATGAATCCGGTTCGGTCGTAGAGCCGCCGCGCGGGCTGGTTATTTTCCTCGACCTCGAGAAATATCGTGCGCACGCCACGTCCGGCCAGGTGGCCGAGATGGGTCATCAGCAGCGTGCGGGAGAGACCGCGGCCGCGATGGGCCTGGTCGACCGCGATCGAGAGGATTTCCGCTTCGTCCGCGCCGATCCGCGACACCGCAAAGCCGATCGTGCTGCGGCCGAGGCGCAACCGGTGCACCAGCGTGTTGCGCTCACTGAGCATGCTCTCGAACTCGCCTTCGCCCCAGCCGCGCGCGAAGGAGGCGCCGTGAAGCTGCGCGAGCCGTGCGACGTCGCGCGCGACAGCCGGCTCGACAACCGCCGTGCCGCCGCGCCACCATTCCGACAACCATCTCATCATGAGCTTGCAGCTTGTGCTGCAAGCGGCAGGTGTGCGGCCGGCTTTGCATCGGGCGCGCGCAGATAGAACGGCCGCGCCGGATTTGTCTCGGGATCGGCCGCGGCGCCAAGCCACGCGACCCAGCCGATGTCAGGCGCGGGCTGCGCGTCGACCGCGACCGGCTGCGGGATATCTTTCGGCCAGCGCTCCGCGAGGATCTTTGCGGCATTGCCGACCAGATGCGGTGCGCCGAATTGCGAGGCGGCGATCACCTCGTCGACGGACGCGACGCCCGGCCGTACCAGCTGGCTGCCGTCGCCGGCCACGATCTGGAAGTAGACGTGATCGTGCCGGGCATCGATCGCGGAGATCACCGGCGCCGTTCCGCTCTGGCCGACCACGGTGGCGGCATAGGCCGACAAGGTAGTCAGGCCTACGGCGGGACGCTTCGCCGCAAGCGCCAGGCCGCGGGCCGCCGAGATGCCGACGCGCAGCCCGGTGAAACTTCCAGGGCCCATGGTGACCGCGATGCGATCGAGCGAGGTGAAGGCGAGATTGGCTGATAGCATCACGCGCGCGATCATCGGCATCAGCGCTTCGGCGTGGCCGCGCTTCATCAGAAGCTGCTCCTGCGCAAGGAGCTGGCCGGCGTCGGTGTCGAGCACGGCGGCCGCGCACGCTTCCAGCGCGGTATCGATGGCAAGGATCAGCATAAGGCGATCATAGCATTGGCAATCGCATGATGCCCGATGTTCTTGCCGTCATGGCCGGGCTTGTCCCGGCCATCCACGCCTTTGCGCTCCAAGAACGTGAATGCCGCGTGCCCGGTCAGACCTCGCAGGGTGGGCAAAGGCGCACTTGCGCCGTGCCCGCCATCGCGCCTACATCGGCCGGACTTCGACCACGTCGGGCACGAAATGCTTGAGCAGGTTCTGGATGCCGTGCTGGAGCGTCGCAGTCGATGACGGGCAGCCGGCGCAGGAGCCCTTCATGTTGAGATAGACGATACCGTCCTTGAAGCCGCGGAAAGTGATGTCGCCGCCGTCATTGGCGACCGCCGGCCGCACGCGGGTCTCGATCAGATCCTTGATCACGTCGACCGTCTCGGCATCGGCCTCGTCGAAGAATTCGTCCTCGCCATCGATATCGACATTGCTCGCGGCCGCACCGTCGGCGAGCAGCGGCGCGCCGGACATGTAGTGCTCCATGATGGCGCCGAGGATCGCGGGCTTGAGCTGCTGCCATTCACCGTTCGCCTTGGTCACGGTGATGAAGTCCGATCCATAGAACACACCGATAACGCCGGGCACGTCGAACAGCTTTTCGGCGAGCGGCGAGCGTGCGGCCGATTCGCGGTTCGCAAATTCCATCGGACCGCCATCGACCACGACGCGGCCGGGAATGAACTTCAGCGTGGCGGGATTG
The DNA here is from genome assembly GCF_023074185.1 of Bradyrhizobium sp. 132. Classification (GTDB taxonomy): domain Bacteria; phylum Pseudomonadota; class Alphaproteobacteria; order Rhizobiales; family Xanthobacteraceae; genus Bradyrhizobium. The sequence continues at coordinate 307,363 of NZ_JADPKY010000170.1, forward strand.
GGGGTGGCTTCGGTTTGAATGAACATGGTTTTCTCCAGACGTCGCCGGTTCAAGGCCGGCGCGTGCTCTATCCACTAGCAGATGGCGACGGCGAACGCACGGTCAAGGGGTGAGCTGGCCGTTTGCCTGTTATATCAGCGGGTTAGGGCGCCCGCTTCTCCCTCCCAAGGCAAGCGATGCGAGGTGAAGAGCGGCAGCCTACGACAGCGAATCCACGCTTTGGTCGCTCAGCGCGCCCGAAATGACCGTCACCGGCACCGGGAACGTGCCCAGCGCGTGCGCGAGCAGCGCGACCAGCGGCCCCGGTCCCTCCGCGCCCGGGTTCGCGGCGAGCACCAGCATGGCGATGTCGGGGTCCTCGTCGATCACCGCCAGCAGCTGTTCCATCGCGCCGCCTTCGCGGATCACCCGTTCCGGCGTGATCGCGGCGATGCCGTTGGCACGGCCGGCGGCACGGTCGAGCGCGGCTTCCGCTGCCTCATGCGCTTCGGCGCGCATGATGTCGGCGACCCCCAGCCATTCCTGGCTCTGCTGGTCGGGCTCGATGATGCGGAGCATCACCACGCCGCCGCCGGCGCGGATCGCCCAGCGGCTGGCATAATAAACCGCACGATCCCACTCGGCGGTGTCGTCGACGATGACGAGGCATTTGGGCTTGTGACCCGGCTGGAAGCAAAGTCGCTTGCTGGTCATGCATGTCCCGGAATGTGCACAACGACATGCTGCCACACTCCGTCCCGCTTGGGGAGAGGAGAAGCCGCCGGCGCCGTGGCGTCGGCCGCGTTTCCTGAATGCGGAGAATCAACGCCGGCGGATGAAGCCGACGATGTCCTTCGAGAGCTTCATGGTCTCATCGGCGATCGCGCGCGCCCGGTCGGCGCCCTCGTTCAGGATCGCATCGATATGGGCGGGGTCGGCGACGAGGCGCTTCATCTCGCCGGCGATCGGCGCGAGTTTCGTGACGCACAAATCCACCAGCGCGTTCTTGAAGCTGGAGAACTGGCCGCCGCCGAAATCCCTGAGCACCTCGGCCTTGGAACGGCCGGAGAGGGCAGCGAAGATACCGACGAGATTGTCGGCCTCGGGGCGCGCTTCCAGTCCCTTCTCCGCGGTCGGCAGCGGCTCCGGGTCAGTCTTGGCCTTGCGCACCTTCTGCGCGATGGTGTCGGCGTCGTCGGTCAAATTGATGCGCGAATTATCGGACGCGTCCGACTTCGACATCTTCTTGGTGCCGTCACGCAAGCTCATCACGCGCGTGGCCGGGCCCGTGATCAAGGGTTCCGGCAGCGGGAAGAACAGGCCGTCATTGGCGCCCTGGCTGCGGATCGAGTCGGCGAAGTCGTTGTTGAATTTTTGCGCGATGTCCCGCGACAGCTCAAGATGCTGCTTCTGGTCCTCGCCGACCGGAACATGGGTGGCGCGGTAGAGCAGAATGTCGGCCGCCATCAGCACGGGATAGTCGAACAGCCCGACGGACGCATTCTCGCGATCCTTGCCGGCTTTTTCCTTGAACTGGGTCATGCGGCCCAGCCAGCCCATGCGCGCGACGCAGTTGAAGATCCAGGCGAGCTCGGCATGGCCCGAGACCTGGCTCTGGTTGAACACGATGTGCTTGCTCGGATCGATACCGCTGGCGATGAACGCCGCGGTCACCTCGCGGGTGTTGCGCGCGAGCTCGACCGGTCCACCCCACACGTCCACGCCCTGCGTGATCGCGTGCATGTCGACGACGCAATAGATGCAGTTGTGGGTTTCCTGCATCTTCACGAAGTTGACGATCGCGCCGAGATAATTGCCGAGGTGCAGATTGCCCGTCGGCTGGACGCCCGAAAAAACCCGTTCAACGAATGGCATGGTTAGTCTTCCTGGCAAGCCTTCCTGAAGGTCATTGGCGGTCGTTTCCAACAGCGGCGGAGCGTCGTCAAGTGCAATTCGCGAGCTTACGCGCCAGGAGCCCGCGCGTCAGGAGCCTTGGGGGCAGGCTTCCTCAGGGCGTTAACCGCCTCGCGCCAGGAAGCGACGCCGAGGACTTGCAGGAGCAGGCCATAGACGGTGATCCCCGCCGCGATCTGCAGGCCCAGCACAATGAAGCGGATCAGGCCATGGGCCTCGGCAGGCACAAGACCCACAGTCAGCCAGAGCAGGGCGCCCATGGCGGCTGCGGCGAGCACGATCCGGGGCAGCCGCTTGCGAGCGGCGGCATCGACCGAGAAGCCGAATTCGCCCGTGCCTTTCCGGAGCAGGGAGATCGCGCTGCTCCAGGCGCCGGCCGCAATGCTCGCGGCGATTCCTGTCGCACCGAAGAAGTGCCCGAGCACGACGGCAAGCGCGATCGCGACCACAAAGCCTTTGGCCGTTGCAAGCAGCGGCGTCGTCGTGTCGCTGCGGGCATAGAACGCCGGCGACAGCGCCTTGATCAGCACGTGCGCCGGCAGGCCCAGCGCCAGCCACATCAGTGCGCGCGCCGTGGCCGCGCTGTCCTCCTCACCGAAGGCGCCATGTTCGAACAGCATCCGCACGATCGGCTCGGCCAGCACGATCAGGCCCAGCGTGGCCGGCAGCGCCAGCCCGGCCGCGAGTTCGAGCGCGCGCGATTCCGCGTGCGCGACCGCATCACGGTCGCCGCTGCTCACTGCGCGCGTCAGCTCCGGCACCAGCACCGTGCCCATGGCGACGCCGACAATACCGAGCGGCAGCTCGATCAGGCGGTTGGCGAAATAGAGCCAGGACACCGCGGCCGGCGTGGCCGAGGCGATGACCGCGCCGGCAACCATCAGCCATTGCGGCCCCGAGCCTGCGATCATGCCGGGAATGGCCTTGGCGAAGAAGCCACGCATTTCCTGATCGAAGCTCGCACGCAGCGGTGTCGCCAGGCGTGCACTTCGCTGCGACAGCAGCATCAGGAGTTGTAGCAGGCCGGCGATGCCGACGATGGCCGCCAGCATCCGTGCGGCGAAGGTTGCATCGGCGTGCCACAGCAGGAGTGCTGCGATCGCGGCGATCAGGGCAATGTTGAACAGCAGCGGCGAGAACGCGGTGAGGGCAAACCGCCCCTGCGCGTTGAGCAGACCCATCAGCACCGTGACGGGTCCCGCGAAGGCGAGATAAGGCAGCATCAGCCGCGCGCTCTGGACGGTGAGATCGAGCGTCGCGCTGCCGACGAAGCCCGGCGCGATGATCATGATGATCAGCGGCATGAGAACCGCGATCGCGATCGATATCGCGATCAGTCCCGCGCTGACCGTTCCGAGTACGCGTCCCGCAAACGCCGCCGCAGCGGCCTCGCCATCGCGGTCACGAACGCGCAGCCATGCCGGGATCAGCGCCGCATTCAGGGCCCCCTCGCTGAGCAGGCGCCGCACCACGTTGACGAGCTGGAACGCCGCCAGAAACGCGTCCGCCACCGCGCCGGTGCCGAGCAGCGCCGCGATCAGGGAATCGCGGGCGAAGCCGAGCAGTCGTGAGGCCAGTGTTCCCGTCGAGACAGTCAGGAAGGAGCGGATCATCGGAGCTGTTATAATACCGTTGCTTGCTCGCGCGGGCCCGGTCGTGATAGGCCGCGAGCCAGATTTCAGACCGACAGGAAGCGGATTTCCGCAGGTATCGCAATCCGCCAAACAGGATCAAGGTGAATGGCTGACGTGAAATATGACGTTCTCGGCATCGGCAACGCGCTGTTCGACGTGCTGGTCAAGACCGATGAAGCCTTTTTAGGCAAGCACGGCATGACCAAGGGCAGCATGTCCCTGATCGACGAGGCGCGGGCCGCCGCCATCTACAACGACATGGGCCCGGCGACGGAAGTTTCGGGCGGCTCGGCCGCCAACACCATCGTCGGCATCGGCAGTCTGGGGGCGCGCGCGGCCTATGTCGGCAAGGTCAAGGACGACCAGATCGGCAAGCTCTACGTCCACGACATCCGCGCTGCCGGCGTCGCCTTCAACACGCCCGCCGCGAAGGACGGTCCCGCCACCGGCTGCTCCTACATCCTGGTCACGGGCGACGGCGAGCGCACCATGAACACCTATCTCGGCGCGGCGCAGGATTTGTCGCCGGCCGACATCGACCCGGCCGAGATCGCTAGCGCCGGCATTGTCTATCTCGAGGGTTATCTCTGGGATCCGCCGGGGGCCAAGGAGGCCTTCGTCAAGGCGGCCAAGATTGCGCACGAGGCCGGCCGCAAGGTCGCGCTCACGCTGTCGGATTCCTTCTGCGTCAGTCGCTATCGCGACGAGTTCCTGGGGCTGATGCGCAACGGCACCGCCGACATCGTCTTTGCCAACGAGTCTGAGCTGCACTCGCTCTACGAAACGTCCGACTTCGACACCGCGCTCAAGCAATTGCGCAACGACGTCAAGCTTGGCGTGGTCACGCGCAGCGACAAAGGCTGCGTGGTGGTGACGCCAACCGAGGCCGTCGCAGCGCCGGCGTCTCCGATCGCGCAGCTCGTGGACACCACCGGCGCCGGCGACCTGTTCGCCGCCGGCTTCCTGTATGGCCTCTCGCGCGATCTCTCGCATAAGCAGTGCGGCGCGCTCGGCGCGCTCGCGGCCGCCGAAGTGATCCAGCACATCGGCGCGCGGCCGCAGGTGTCGCTGAAGGAGCTCGCCGGGCAGCGCGGGCTGACGGCGTAGCGCGGACGCTTTGCCCGTCATTGCGAGTGAAGCAATCCAGGCTGTCCCCGAAGAAAGATTCTGGATTGCTCACATGGGGATTTGGTGTGTCAAGGCGGATGTTCAGCTTTTTGTTTGATTGCTGCCAGCTTTTCGTCCCGACCGCTGGGTCTTTC
>NZ_JADPKY010000092.1 GCF_023074185.1 Bradyrhizobium sp. 132
CGCCGGCGGCGGCACCAGCTGCGACTGGCTCGAGAAGATCAGGCGCACCAGCTCGACGAAGCAGATGCCGAGCCCGAAGGTCACGAGCAGCTGATCCTCGTGGGGGCGGTGATAGAAATGGCGGATGATGACGCGTTCCATGACGACGCCGAGCAGCATCACGAACAGCGAGCCCGCGATGACGGCGAGAATGAACGACTCCGTGTACTGGTAGGCGACGAAGCCGGCATAGCCGCCGATCATGAACATCGCGCCGTGCGCGAGGTTCAGCACACCGAGCGTGCCGTAAATGATGGTCAGGCCGGAGCTGATCAGCGCGAGCAGGGCGCCGAGCGCGAGCCCGTTGAAAAGCTGTGAAACGAGGTTGGGCCAACTTATCATGCGACAATCGCTGCTGTGGCGCGCGATGGTGCGCGTCCAAAAAAGGTGACGCCGCAGGTCCAGAGTAAGGCCCACGGCGCCACAGGGGTTAGTTCGGCATCAGCTGTAGTCGCCGAGATGGCAGCCGAAAGCGTCAGGCTTCTGCATCAGGCCTTCACCCGGGACGATCTCGACGACGTCGTACCAGTCTTCCTTGTTCTTCATGTCCTTCTGCTGCTTGCCCTTGACGATAATCACGGGGCGGACACATTGGTGATCTTCGGGGCGGTAATGCACGTCGCCGACCAGCGAGGGGATGGTTTCGCCCTTCTCGTAGGCCTTGATCACGTCGGGCGGGCTGAAGCTGCCGGCCTGCTCGCACATGTGGGCCCAGTGCGCGAAGCTGACATAGGCGTTCTCGGCGCCCCATTCCGGCTTGTAACCGTACTTCTTCTCAAAGGCCTCGTTGAACATTTTCGCCAGCGGGAACTTGTCCTCGATGGTCCACCAATAGTCGGTGGCGGCGTAGACGCCCTGCATCAGACCCCCGGTCTCGCGCGCGATGAAAGGCACCTGGTACGGCACGACCAGTTTCATCTTGTCGAGCACGCCAAACTGCTTGGCCTGTTGTGTCGACAGTACCGCGTCGTGGCCCCAATTGACGTTGATCAGCACGTCGGCGCCGGAATTGGCGACGTTCAGCAGGTATGAGGAATAGTCGGGGGCGCCGAGCGGGGCGACCTGGTTGGTCACGGTGGTCCAGCCGGCGGTCGCCAGGAAGTCCTGCATCGACTTGGTAACGGTGTGGCCGTAGGTGTAGTCGGGCGTCAGATACGCCGCCTTCTTGCCCTTGCCGAACTCACGTACCATCACCGGGCCGATCGCTGCAGCAGCAGTCTGGCCGTAGAAGTTCTGGCGAAAGCCGTAGCGGACGCAATCCTTGCCGGTCGTGTCGTTCGAGCCGGAAATGCCGCACACGAAGATCACGTGCTCGCGCTGGGCGAGCTTGTTCAGCGCCACCGCAACGGCGCTCGACGTGCCGCCGGTGATCATGATCGCCTTGTTCTCGCTGATGAAGCGCTGCTGCGCCTGCACCGCCTCGTTCGGCTTGGCCGCGGAATCGGCGACGCCGAACTTCAGCTCCTTGCCGAGCACGCCCTTGCTGGTCTTGGGCGAGATCTTCTTGATCAGCTCGTGGCCTTCATTGATGTGCTCAATCGCGAGCTGGTAGCCCTTGAGCTCGTCCTCGCCCTGTACGGCATAGGTGCCGGTGCGCGGCACCGAGATGCCGATGAAGGCGGTGGAGCCCGAGACCCCCGCGGGGTAGGAGCCGATCGCCGGCTTGTCCTCGGCAAACGCCGGCATCCCCGGCAGAACCGCGCCACCGATGAGGCCCGCTGTGGTCTGGAGCAGGCCTCGGCGCGAAAGGCCGCGGCGGATGAGATCGTCAGTCATGGTCGTTTCCTCCGAACATCGTTCTTGTTTGCAGGCAAAACACAACCTGTCCGGTGGCAACCGGCCTTGAGGGCCTGCCCGCGCCGGGCACGTCAGATCCGCGTGTAGCTCTTGGACGTAAGCATTGCTTGTGAACACCTTCTGTCAATTTCGTCTTTGGTCGAACGACGAAAATTATCACGTGAAAACCTATCGGCTCACGATATATATTAGTCTTTGTGAGTACGAGGCTGGCGAGCTTGGCGGGAGAAATGGCGCGGCGAACGACAGTGGCGGGTACCCGGAAGCGACGGTCATGGCCGCAAAGTGCGGAGCGGCAGGAGCCGGCGTGGTCGGTGGAAGAGGTGAACGGGCAGTGGGCGACACCGCAGTCTGGCGATGCCTCGCGCATGCCCGATCCGCGCAATCGACCGACCGGTGAGCGGAGACCGACAGTCGGCTCTGTTCAGGCGAAGCGTGTGCCGGGGCCGATGAAGCGGCTAAGCGTGCGTGCCCAGAACGTCCTGAAGGAGCTCGCAGTCGAGCTCAACGGCGAGCAGCCGCCGAGGGACAATTGGTCGCCGTCGCGCGAGTTGCTGCGGGCGCTCACGGCCGAGCGTCTCGCGACGGCGCGCAATTGCGGGCCGCATACGATGCGGGAGATCGTGGAATGGGCGCAGGGCTGCGGCGTGACCATCAAGCCGGTAATCCCGCCGGGCGGTTCGCTGTCGCAGATGTGGAGCGAGCTGATCGCCAATGCCTCGGCAGGCAACCTGACCAGCGCCGAGATCGCCGGCGCGCTGCAGCGGTCGATCAGACGGAAAAGTGTTCGCATCCCGATCGCGTTTCAGATCATCCTGGTGAAGATCCTGCTGTCGAGCTTCGAATAGGCGGCGCGATAGCTGTGCATCCGGAATTCCTGCTGCTTGGTCCGGGCGCTCCTGCTTGGTAGCTTTGGCTAACGGCCAGGTTGCCGGGTGGAAGCACGGAGCGGCATGGCATGGTTCAGGTGAAGAAGGCGCAACGGGCGACTGCGGCGAGGTCTGCGCGGTCCTCAGCCACCCACACGATGCATGACTCCGACTATGCTGCGCTGGCGCAGTTCCGGTACCAAATCCGGAGCTTTCTGGCCTTCAGCGAGGCAGCCGCAGCAAAGCAGGGATTGACGCCGACGCAGCATCAGGCGCTGCTTGGGATCAAGGGCTTCGTGCGCCCGGGTCCAGCGACAGTCGGTAATGTTGCGCGCTTTCTGCTGATCCGTCCTCACTCGGCGGTTGAATTGATCAATCGTTTGGCCAAGCTTGGGCTAGTAAACCGGGTTGCCGACCCGCAGGATGCCAGACGTGTGCACCTCAAACTGACCGGGAGAGGTGAACAGAAACTGCGGGCACTATCGCAGAAAAATCTTCAGGAGCTCCGCCGTGCCGCGAGCCTGGCACTCAATCGCCTGCTGAGGTCGTTTCGGCACTCTGGCGGGCCGAATTCCAACGGCTAAGCCCGCGAGGCCAACTCTACTCCGGCTTCACTGATGCCTGGGATTGCCGGCATGGGCCACGCATCCGCCTCCTGGACGATGGCTTCCAACCCACGCCGTGACTGATTGCATTTTGGGCCGTTTGGAGGGCCGTCTCTATGTCTCGAAAGGCGACTATCTGGTGAGCATGCCTGAAATCAGGGCCGCAGCGCCGAGGCCAATGAACGACAAGATCATTGGAGGATACAGAACCAGCGCTGCTTCAAAGCGCAGGAACTTCGGTTGCTCGCCGGTCCGATTGGGAAGCCCAATGAAGATCAGGATGCCTGCTACCGCAAGCATAGCAGCTCCAATCAGGATGTTCATATTCGCCTTCCTCCACATCACGGAGCAAAAAGTCGCAAGCACGAGAGTGCGACCGAGCTGTTCGTTTTGGAAAGAGCGGACAGTACGCTTTCGTACCGATTTTCTTGGAAGACCGCTTTTGAAGAGATCTCGCTCAGATCGGCTTCACGCCGTGACGGGCCTTAGCGGCCAGACCAAGAACCCGCTCGCGGGTGCGACTTCTCGCTGCGTCCACTAGCATCGCGCCCGCCCAGCGATAGACGTTATGTTCCTTCACCTGCTGCCGCATGAGCTTCATGCGCTCGGCCTGCTCCTCCGCCGGCATAGTAAGTGCAAGCTCGATCGCCGATGCCATTTCTCCAATGTCATAGGGATTGACAATGAGAGCCTCGGACAATTCTCGTGACGCCCCAGTGAAGCTCGATAAGATAAGGACCCCAGCATCGTCCTCTCGCGAGCTAACGAACTCCTTTGCGACAAGGTTCATTCCATCGTGCAGGCTGCTGACGATGCAGACATCGGCTCCTCTAAACAGCCGGAACACATCTGACGGCTCGTAGTGCCGCGCGACCAAGTGCATCACGGGTTGGCGACCGTGGTGCCGCTCGTTTATTTCGGCAGCAAGCACTTCCGCTTCCGCCTGGAGCTTCGAGTATGAGCTGAGTTTGCTGCGTGTCGGCGCTGCAACCTGGATGAATGCAAGCCGATCTGTCCAGGCCGGATCTCGCGCCAAAAGCGCGTCTACGGCCCGCATGCGATCAAGAATGCCTTTGGTGTAATCGAATCGTTCAACGCCTACGATCAGCCTCGTATTCTCCGCCAATCCGAACTGGGCAAGGATGCTAGATCGGCATTCCCCGGGAGGTGGTAGCTTTTCCAGTTCTCTTGGCGGCCACTCGATAGAGATTGGATAAGCACGTATTCTGGTCTCATGTCTTCCAAGGCTGACCGCTTGCACTTCGCGATCGATCCTGCTCTCCACGAAGCGATCCACACCCTCGATGAAGTTGTTGCAGTGAAACTGGGTATGAAATCCAACAATGGTGCTGCCGAGCAATCCTTCGATAATCTCCGCCTTCCATGGGCAGATGCTGAATGTTTCCGCATTCGGCCATGGAATGTGCCAGAAGGTTATGATCGTCGCCCTCGGCAGGCGCTCACGGATCATTCTTGGAGCAAGCGCGAAGTGATAGTCCTGGACCAGCACAATGGGGTCCTCGGTCCGCGCCTCGGCAACGACTGCATCGGCAAAGCGCTGGTTGATCTGCCGATACATCTGCCAGTCGCTGGACCTGAACGTAGGGCGCACGAAAACGATATGGCACAAGGGCCAGAGCCCCTCGTTGGCAAAACCGTAATAATATCCGTCCTGTTCCTCCTCGGAGATCCAGATGCGCCGAAGCGTGTAGGCCGGACTTGCCTCGGGCACGCGGATCCTATCGTTGTCGTCGACCGTCTCCCGATCGGCGCTGCCGCTGCCGTGTGCGATCCAAGTGCCACCGCAGGCACGCATGATCGGCTCCAGGGCCGAGACCAATCCACTCGCCGGCCGCTGCACCACAGTCCCCGCTTCCGAAGTGTTGTGAATGTAGGGCTCCCGATTGGAAAGGACGAGAACTTCGGCCCCCGGGAGGACGCTTTGCAGCACCTCCTGAAGCGATTTTGGCGTCCACTCGATCTGGCGTGTAAACGTAACTTGTTCGGCGCTACGCAACAGCTTGTGAATTTCTCGATCAATAGACGAGCCACCGAGTCGGAGTGGCACTCCCTGAGCACCTCGACGGACCTCTTCGACCGCGCGTCGCAACGCCTTCATCCAGCCGCGCATCATGAGGACGGCGAAAATGATCGTGCCAACGGTCAGGACCAGAACGACGCCGGCAAGCGCTGCAAGCAGATACGCCAGCACCTGGCTAGACCTGGCCGCCGCGAAGCTGAGGTCGGTTAGAATGACGAGGTAGGAACGACCTCGGCTACTCGAGATCGGAAACGCAGCTACAAGAATTCGTCGCCCCCCGCTGGCGATGCTTGCGAAACTGTCGTTCTCGGATTTGGCCGACTTTTCGCAGGAGAAGCTCGCCGGCATCTCCGGTGTTGGCGCGAGCAACGAGCCTCCCGGATCACAAAATCCAACCGCGAGAATCTTCTTGTCAAGCGCCACTCTCTTGAAAAGGTCCGAGAGCCGGTCCCACGCCTGGTCTTCCACATCACGACTAAGCAACGGCTGGATGGCGTTGAAGACCAGCTTGGATCTGGCTTCAACATCGCTGCGCGACCATTGCTGTACGATTCCTCCGGTAAATGGCGAGATACCGAACGCCACGACTGCGGCTACCGCCAGGCCGAAAATGCCATAGCGGAAGAACTCCTTGTACGATATCGGGGTCACTCTGGAGCTACGCCGGCTGGATGGAGATGATTGTTCGAGCCGTCGAGCAGACGCAGCCCTCGCAGCGAATTTGGACACTCTGCCGATTTCGTAAGCAATAATACGCGAACATGCACCAAAGGACGGCGGCTCCTAGGTCGGATTGGCGAGCCGCTTCCCCTTCTCAAAGCCCGTACGCTGGTTGTTGCAGGCGAGACAAATCGCGCGTGCCACTTGCGTGCCGTGGATTGCCAGCCGTTCATGCCGATGCGGCGTCTTTTCCTCGCAAGACAGGCAGTATGCTTGCGGAAACACATTGAGTGTCGTTTGACCCGATTTGCTGATCATGAAAGCCCCCTGCGCAATATCCTTCCGAGGTCGCCCGCGAGCAAGCGGCAGCGGGGCAGATCGGCTGTCTATTGTACGGAAGTGTACCGTGTTTCGTCAGGTAGCAAGCTGTGCGCGCTCCGCTCAAGATCACTCCTGTCCCACACAGCAGCCCACCAAGGTCCGGGTGAATTGGCGCGCGGCGGAGCTGGGACCCCAGCGTTCCTCGGCTGGGGTCCGCCTCTCCTGACGGCATGACCTGTCCAAGGTATCATCGTTCAAAGCGCGAAAGCGGTTGTTCGTGCACAGCATTTTTGCAAGTCAGCGCCTCTTGAATTCGTGCGTCACTTGCGATTCTTCGGCAGCGCGTTCTTCCCGACAATCGAAAGTGCGATCAGACCGAATGTGATCAGGCGCGGGATGAAGTAGACCGGCTCGCTCGCATTCGTCACTTGCACCACCGCCAGGACAAATCTCGCAACGGCGTCGATCACAAAAGCAGCGGCAAAGAACAGGAAAAAGGTGTCGCCCGTCTTACGCCAAAACTTCAGGAAATATATGCTCGCCAGGAGCGATGCGAATGCCGTCGCACCTGAAAGAACGGGATTCAAATGGTCCATCACTCGGCCTCCCAGATCATGCCTATAAGCAGGACCGTCATGGCGAACAGGCCGATCGACAGACGCACGGCGGAGAGATCAACTTGAGGAAACACGATCTTATCGATCCACAGAGCAGCATTTTCGAAAGTCAGACCCGCGAAGCAGACCGCGCTCCAGAGGAGCAATCTAGACCTGTTATCGATAAATGCCCGAACGAGCAGCCAGGCACAAAAGCCGCTCGTGATCGCGCAAAGCGTGTAAATCACCGCAGCCATGACTAATCCTTTCGAATCCTGAAGGCGTCTGAAAATGCCTGGATACGGTGTGGGCTGTTGTGGATGATATGTGTGATCGGGATCAGATGCCGCGAATACGCCAAGGCCAAGCTATCGACCACAGCCCGCAATTCGGGCCGCGGCGCAAACGCATAGATCCCTGCCTCGCCGTCCAGGAAGCCATCCCTCCCGAGGGACGCGAGAGCATCGGCCGTCTCGGTCTTGCCCGCGTAAAGGCGTGCAGCGAGCGTTTCTGCGTCAAAACGCTCGCCCGGCCGCTTATGGAAGAACAAAAGGGCTTCGAGCTGCGCCACAGAGCGAATGTAGCGCCGGACAAGCTCCTCTACCTGTTCCGGCAGTGCTTCATCGGACATCGTCGACCTCAGCCAGCGGCACGCAAGCTGATCGATTCAATGCGGAAATTCAAGGCTGCTTTTCCTGCTACTAAACCTAAGCCGACCGGATCAAAGACAACTGGAAGCGGCGGCGTCATCTCCGATGACACCGCCGATAAGCATGCTGGAAATACAGACCGAAATCGGCTCAGTACTTGAATTCGGGCATCTTCTTCAGCTGATCCTTGTTGGCGTTCAGCACCACGTGGTCCGGATACCAATTGTCGCTTCGCTGGGCCGACGTTGATGCACTTCCCGTTGTGCTCGTAGAACTGGTCGTGCCGGCCTTTCCAGCGCCATCGTTGGACGCCGTCTTTACCGGTTCCTTGGCGAATTTGAGCTGATCGAACGCCACGGCGACGTTGTGCTCACCCATCCCAAGAAATCCTCCCACTCCGATCACCACGTTGGCAACCCGCCCGCTGGCATCCAGAATCAGATCGTTGATATCGCCGATCTTCTCGTTGCTGTTGTTATAGACGTTCACACCAACGAGTTTCGATGCACGCCATTCGCCTTCCTTGTGCATGGAGGCGGTCGAGGCAGCCGGCTGCATGTTGGGCGCGGCGGTCGTCGCGTTGTTGTGGGGTGACTGCGCCATGGCCGGCGTAGCCAGCAGCATCGCGGAGGCAAGAATGCAAACTGATGTCTTCATGACGATTGCTCCTAGTTCTGTTTGATCATCGTCAACTCATCGCACGCCCGCAAGTTTCGTTTCCTGCATGCGAAGGTACGCTGCCGCACGAGACTTATCCCACCAGCTTGAGACGGCCGCGCATCTTCTGACGAAGCATTGCACGTGTCACGGAAGGGTTACATATGATGAACTCGACCATAGCGATAATGTCGTCCCTGGTACGATTGCAGCAAGGGTTCTCGTAAACGGCAAGAAGCCTTTGGGCCTCCTCCAAGGCTCCCACCAGAACTTCGGTATCGGTTCGGATCCGGCTTTCTTGCGATGACATCTCCGCCTCTATCGCTTCAAGAATATCTGGACTCTGTTCGCTGCCGGACACTTGACATAACGCAGTCGGGAATCGCGTTCACGAATATGCAATGCGGAGGGGCGGCACCGCACAAGGACGGTTGTGGGCTGCCAGGATGATACCCTGACAATCGCAAGACATCGCTTTCAGCCTGGCTTCGTCCGTGACAACGATCCCTGCCCTGCGACATCCAATCACCCCGTCGCGCACCATACTCCCGAGAGCGACCGTAACGCCGGCGCGCCGGACCGCGAGAGCGTTGGCTATGTAACTATGCGTGAAAAGTACCTCGCGAGATCCGAGCCTGTCGCTGGCAACCAGGAGCCACCGCGCGAGGCGCTGGTGCAGCGTGTGCCTGGAGTTGCAGGCTGATAGTTGCGAACTGTGAATTAGGATCGCCTGAACATAGCCTAAAAGCATCTTTTCAAGCTCGACGTCGCTCTTGATCAAAGCAATCAGCTGATCGGACTGGATCCGACTCGCTTGACCCGGCACTCTCACGCTGCAGCGGTGCGGCGACACTTGCATGCCCAGGACCAACGGCACGCCGACGAAATCCTTCATCCCGAGCGTATGGATCTCTACCGGCAGGCAGTCGCCCGCACGGGTCGTGACAGAACACCCGCCGGACTCGATGAAGTACGCGTAGCGAAGAGGAGTGCCGCGATCGTAGAGAATTTGTCCTTTGTTCAGAGACACTGTCTCGCAGCTTTCGAGCAACCGGCACTGCGATGAGGCCGACAGTCGGGAGACGAGTTCGTTGCGGCTAGTGCCGCAGAAGGGCTCGTCAAGGCCGAGCCGCTTCGGGTTGAATTGGTTTTCGATCAACCGCAGCGGCGATGAAGAATGTTCCATGTCAAGCCCAATTCTAGACCGCTACAATGATTGCCTGTACGATGGGATGTATCGAGCGATCCTGGGAGTCAGGGTGACCGATAGTACCGTCGGGAAAAACCTGACAAGAACCAGAAACATCGAGAAAGTGCCAGACGTGGGCGTTTTGCTGTCTCATTTGATACCCACCCGCATGGAGGCGCCCACCTCAATCTCCCGGCGCGCAGCCCGCCGCCCCTTGATCCTCGTCTTCATCGCGGCAGCGATGCCTCTTGCGCTTTTCGCGGGTTGGGTCGTTTTCCTGAACGCCCAGCAGCAGCGCAGGGGTTCTCAGGCTGCCGCCGTGGAGACGCTCGATAGCGTCGTCAACCGGCTTGCCTCCGAGATCAGTCTCCAGCTCGAGATCGTCGAGACCGTCGCGGCTTCCGCAACACTCGACAAGCCGGACCTCGACGCGTTCTATCGAGAAGCGACGCGTATCAACGAAGCACGTCCTCTTTGGCAGACGATTCAGCTCGTCGATCCCGAGGGAAATCAGGTGCTTGACGTTAGCCGGCCACTTGGAGATGGGATCCGCGCCACCGTCGACCGCGAGAATTTCGAACAGATCCTGAAGACGAGAAAGCCTGCAATTGGCGGAATAGGGCCGCGTGGTCCCGTCACCGGCAAACGCGTGGTAGCCGTCAGGGCGCCTGTTGAGCGCGATGGGCAGCTGAAGTTTGTCCTCACGGCGGCCCTGGTGCCCGATGCAATAAGCCAGATTTTGAAGAGCGCAGGAGCTCCGGCCGGCTGGGTCGGATTCGTGGTCGATGCCAAGGGCAACATCGTCGCCCGCACCTTTGGTGAACAATCCGAGCTCGGGCAATCTGCCAGCGCCACAGTCCGCCAAGCGATAGCGTCTGCGCCAGAAGGGAGCTACATCAAAACCACGCCTGATGGTGATCAAGTCGACTCGATCTATAAACTCATCCCCGGCACCAGCGGATGGTCCGTCCATTTCGGAATACCGACGCAGGAACTCAACGGGCCCGTCCAGCGCTCGGCCATTTTTCTTGCCGGGGGTGCAATCCTGAGCTTCGTCCTGGCTCTGACTTTGGCCTGGTACACGATCCGCGACATCTCGCTGCGCCGGCGTGAGCAAGAGGCGCAGGCCGCATTGGCACTCAGGGCAAGTGAAGAGCGACGGAGGCTGACGATCGATGCCGCAGATCTCGGCGTGTTCAGCTGTGACTTTGCGAGCAGAGAAGCGATCGTGTCGCCCCGCGCCCGGGAGATGCTCCGGATAAACGGTTCGCGCTCGGAAGGAGATACGATCCTTCCGATAGATCGGATACTGAGCAGTATTGATCCCGCCGACCAGCGGAAGTTTGAGGCTTCCTTGCTGAGTTGCCGTTCGGGAAACGTGACGATTGCTGATTTCCGGACCGCTCCCCCTCAGAGCCGGTGGCTGCGGGCCAGCGGACGGCTGTCTCGCATCGATGATAAAAACCTTGACGTCGTATATGGCGTCATTCTCGATATCGACGAGACCAAGAGAGCCGAGCTGGAACGACAGCAACTGCTGCGACGCCTTTCCGAGGCGGAAGAAAATGAACGCCGCAGAATCGCAAGGGAGCTTCACGATCAAATCGGCCAGACGGTCACAGGTCTCCTTCTCGGTCTAAAGAATCTGGAGCCGCTTCTGGGCACGAGCCCCAAACGCAAGCTCGGATTGGAGAGGCTCAATTGGCTGCAGGGACTCGCGAGAGGGATTGGGCGCGATATCCATCAAATCGCCTCTGACTTGCGCCCGACCGCCCTTGATGACCTGGGCCTTTACAAGGCGCTGGAGGCATTCTGCGCGGAGATCCGGCGCCGGTTCGGGATTAGCGTTGATTTTCAGCCGCTGGGCAGAAGAGATCGTCTCGGCCAGGACGTCGAAATCGCGGTTTACCGCGCCGTCCAGGAGGCCGTGAACAACGTGGTCAAACACGCGCAAGCTCGAAACGTCAGCGTGGTCATCGACCGACGCACAGCTGAGCTTAGGATAGTCGTCGAAGACGATGGGAACGGCTTCGACTTTCAGGAATTCTCGCAGGGTGAGAGCCGCCACGCAAAATTGGGCTTGTCTGTCATCGAGGAGCGCCTCACGCTGCTCGGCGGATCTTTGGCGATTGAATCTGAACCCGGCCACGGCACCTCTCTCTTCATGAGAATACCGGTGCCAATGGAGGAGATGGGCTATGTGCCCGATCCGGATCACGTTGACTGACGATCATCCGCTTGTTCTGGCCGGAATGAAGGCGTTGCTTCAGGACGTGCAGGACATTGAGATCGTCGGGGAAGCAACGGATGGACAGACCGCGCTAGACATCATTCGCCAGGCCACACCGGACATTGCCATCCTGGACATTTCACTTCCGGGTATCAGTGGCCTCGAAGTTGCTCGCACCCTAGCGACGCAGCTTCCTCAGGTTCGTCTGCTGGCGCTGACCGTGCACGAGGATCACGCCTACGTTCAGCCTATGCTGCAAGCGGGAGCTCGCGGCTATCTGCTGAAGCGCTCTGCGGCCGACGAGCTCGAGCGCGCAGTTCGCGCGATTGCTGGAGGTGGATTGTATCTGGATCCCGCAATAGCGGAGAAAGCACTTCCATCTGCGCAGGGCGTCCATTCGTCTTCCGGCGCTTCCACGGCCGGCGAGCTGACACCGCGCGAGAGTGAGGTTCTCAGATTCATTGCACAAGGCTTCAGCAACAAGGAAATTGCCAATCAGCTAAGCATCAGCATCAAGACCGTCGAAACTTACAAGGCCAGGGCGGTCGAAAAGCTCGGACTGTTCACGCGTGCCGACATCGTGCGCTACGGCGTGGCCCTTGGCTGGTTGGGCCATTCGGGAAAGAGTGCCGATCAAGTTTGAGCGGGAAGTAGGTGGGCCAAACGGCCCTGCGCGCGGCATGCGGACGTCAGGATTATCCCGACAGGCCCCGCTCATCTCCTGACTGCCCGATGGGACGCCGTCCAATATCTTCCATGAAGCGGACGAGAGAACCAACGCGAATCGCCGGCCGAACGGCTTTTGCACTCCGCACCTTTTTGGACGGATCAGTGTTGTTTGGAGGCATATATGAGAAATGTACTTTTCCGAGGACGTGCCCGTCGTCGGCTCTTTGCACAGTATGAGAAACTGCCCGAGCTCGCGACTCGGACGAACTCGCGGCTAGATGCCCGCCCGGCTAGAACCGCGGGCATTTGCCTCGCTTGCGTCTACATCACCTGTCTTCTGTTCTCGGCGTACGCGATTGCTTGATGGCAACAGGCGTGTGGCAACCGACAGAATCACGAAGTTGGATTCATTGTCCCGATCCCTTGCAGGAACTCGTTCGATTATGGATACAGTCGTGGCTCTCCTGGTCCTCGGTATGTTGTTCACGGCTCTTTGTTTTGCGGCGCTGGAGATCGCGGCACGTCGATTTTACCGGACTTTTGGGCGTCAGCTTCCGATGTAATGTGCGACGCACCCATCTCACTGCGCGATGAAGATTGCTGTTATGCAAGGTGAGGGCCGCCTCGATCGACGGCCCTTCAAGTTTGCGTTTATCGGCAGACACGCACGTGCTTGACGAAACGCCGACCATGATAGCCGCGTGTGACTATGGTTCGCACGGTGCAGACCCTCCGATGATGATGATAGTGATAGCCGGCCTGCATCGTCTCGGATGTTGCCACTGCGCCGACCGGTGGCGCCATCATCGCATTGGCAGGAACCAAGAACTGAGTGCCTGCAAGCAGAGCAGCGGCCGCAAATCCATAGGCGATTTTCTTCATAGTTTTTCCTTGTCGTAAACCCCCTCCGCACTTCTATGTCGTTGCAATGAATGCGGAGTGAACGACGATAGTTCAATCGTCGTCGCGATCTTTCGCCGCAGATATGCAGAAATGGATAGCTGACTCCGTCGCGGAGACGGGTTGGGATTGAGGCGCATCCTAATCCGCTTACATGTCCCGCAGGAACTGCCGAAGTCGCTTTTGATTATTCACGTCTCAAAAGTCGCCATCTCGAACGCACTGCCCTCATTGGAGTAGAGCGAACAGCGGCCTTAACGGAAGGGAGTGAACAGGCACTCTCGCCAGGACACAAGGGAGCCTGCCGTGCTTTCGCTGATGGATATTGCTGCCGTTCTGCTTACATTGTCTGCCGTCTTCGGCTGGCTCAATCACAAGTTCCTGCCGCTCTCCCGCAGCGTAGGTCTTCTCGTGATGAGCGTCCTGACGTCACTGCTCCTGATCGGCTTGGATGCGGCGTTTCCGAAGATTCAACTACTAGACCAGCTTGCCAATGGGCTCCGGCAGATCGACTTTGCCGAAGTCGTGGTGAATGGGATGCTTGCATTTCTGCTGTTCGCCGGCGCGTTGCACGTAGATCTGGACACACTCAGAAGCCGCGCCATTCCGGTATTTATTCTGGCCGTCCTCGGCACCTCAATTTCAACCGTCCTCGTAGGCCTGATGTTCTGGTTCATCTGCGGCCTTTTAAACCTACCCGTATCGTTGGCTTGGGCATTCGTGTTCGGCGCACTGATCAGCCCGACTGACCCCGTTGCTGTCCTGAGTACGCTTCGCAACACCGAAGTGCCGAAAGAGCTGCAGATCGAGACGGAAGGCGAGGCATTGTTCAACGACGGCGTCGGGATTGTTCTGTTCACGATCATGCTTCGCTTTGCGAGCACCGGAGACGGCGCTCAGGTTTCGGCCGCCGATGTCACTGAGTTACTCGTTCGCGAAGCTGGTGGCGGAATAGTGCTGGGCTTGTTGACTGGTTATGTTGCGTATCGCGCGATGCGGCTCATCGACGACTACGCCATCGAGGTGCTGATCTCCCTTGCCCTCGTCACCGGAACCTACGCACTTGCGCTGCAATTGCACGTCAGTGGCCCGCTCTCCATGGTCGCCGCGGGCCTCCTCATCGGCGACCGAGGACCGCGATATGCGATGAGTGAGCGGACACAAGGATATCTCTTCGCGCTCTGGACCCTCATCGACGAAATTCTCAACTCGGTCCTTTTTCTGCTCATCGGGCTGGAGACCTTGATACTGCGCTTCGATCCTCGCAGCCTCGGTCTGGCGGCAGCGACGGTGCCAGTCGTTCTCTTCGCCCGCTTTGTTTCTGTTTCGGTTCAACCATTTCTGTTCGGATGGACTCGGCTGCTCTCCTTGCGCAACGCGCCCTTTCTCACCTGGGCCGGCGTCCGAGGCGGAATTTCAGTTGCACTAGCCCTGTCCATGCCGGATAGCCCGGCCAAGGCCGCAATGCTCGCCTCAACCTATGGGGTCGTCCTGTTCAGCATCATCATTCAAGGCTCGACTCTAGGCTGGGTGGCAAAGCGGACCGTCGGACAATAAGTCTCGTCTCGAACTGTCGCTGAAGCGCGGGGCGACAAGCGCTCACTCTAACCGGTTCAATCCTCATAGCTGTCGATGACCGCATCTGCGATCACGCGTTTGGTCAGGACGCCGACGATATCCTTAACGCGCGGGCGCGAGGCAGAGCGGACAACGATTGCCGCGCCGGCCCGATGGCGCTTCAACCTGGCAAACACCAAGCTCAAAAGGTCCTGATCGCGGCAAATGACCATCCGCCGCTCGACGAATTGCTCGACGATGAGAGCTGGATTCGATTGCGACTCCGCCCATAAGCCGGAACGTGGTGGGATCAGCCCGACAATCCGGCCTTCGCGCTCAACCACGATAGGAAGTGCATCGTCGATATCTTCCGCAGCCATGGCCTGTTCTAGTGTCGTTCCTACTCCGGCGACGATAAAGCGCGTTTCCATGATGTCCTGGGCCTGCTTCACCAGATAGAGGTTGATATGCCGCTCCTTTGGAATGCGGTGACCGCGGTGGCGCAGCTTGACCGTGTAGATCGTCTCGTTGACGAGTGCACGCCTGACGCCTGCCGCCAACGCCACCGCAACGATCACCGGAACGATGATTGCGTAGTCGCGCGTCATTTCGAAGACCATCACGATCGCCGTCATGACGCCGCCCGTACCTGCACCGACCATTGCCGCCATTCCAATGATCGCGGCCGAAGATGGCGTCAGCCCTGAATGAGGCAGGATTGAATTGGTTGCGGCGGCAAAGGCGGCCCCGAGGGTGGCGCCAAGGTAAAGCGATGGCGAGAATATCCCACCCGACGCCCCACAGCCGAGACTGACCGTCGTTGCCAACAGCTTCAGCACAAACAGCAGCACCAGTAATCCCGCCCCCGTCATGTTGTGGTCCAGTATCTCCTGAATGACGGAATAGCCAACGCCGTCGACGTAGGAGTGACCAAAGGCATGCGTGAGCACCACCATCATCAGGCCGATTGACGACATGCCGATGATATTCTGAACATACTCGTTGCCAGACAGCTTCGGAAACCCGTCTTCCATGAAGACGAGCAGACGGATGAACGCCCAAGCTGCCGCTCCAGACAACAGGCCGAGCAGGACGAATGCGAGAGCTTCCTGCGCATTGAAGGATGCGACCATGCTGAATTGCATATTCGGAACCGAAAAGGCCGGGTCCGGACCGATCAGGATGCGCCCGATCGTGGTCGCAGCCCCCGTGGCCACGACGACTGGAAGGAATGTCCGGTTTGAAACTTCCGGCAGAAGAATTTCCAGAGCAAACAGCACGCCGCCCAGCGGAGTATTGAAGGTTGCGGCAATGCCCGCGCCCGCGCCCGCGGACAGCAGCGTGATCCTCTGCCGGGTGGAAAGCCCGATGAATTGGGCAAAGGCTGAGCCCAGGGCTGAGCCAATCTGAATGATGGGCCCCTCCCGTCCGACGGCCGCGCCGCTTCCGATCGATATTGCGGATGCGAGCGCCTTTATCAAAGCTACCGAACCCCGAATTTTCCCGCGCTTGTAGAATATGGCGTCCATCACTTCGGGTACGCCATGGCCCTTTGCTTCTGGAGCGAACCGCCTGACGAGAAACACGACGATGAGGCCGCAGATCACAGGCGCAAGAAGAACAAAGTCGCCGAAAGGACTGGGGCCCTCACTGACGTTTGCGTCGTAAACGACGCTCAGCCTGCCATTGTAAGACAAGTTGTGCACGAGGCCGATCAGCGCGCGAAAGCCGACGGCGCCAAGTCCGGTCATGACGCCAATCACCAAGGCGAGCGCGCAAAGCACGAGAAGGCTGACCTTCCGCTCTTCAGCAAACGGCTTGATACTGCTGCCGATCAGGGCTTTTCGCGTGCCGTACGTCAGGACCGAGGGCATTTGACCACTATTGCGCACAGACAACGATATGAACTCTGGTTCCGAAAGGCGGTTCCTGCCGAGAGGCATGGCGACAATCCGCGCCCATCGAGCCTGCACGTCACCGCCATTGGACGCCCTTAGTGGTTCTCCGTCGGTTCATGGTGCCGCCCAACGGTAGTCAGGAAGTTCCAGTTCGTCGGCGATGTCTCGCCCAATTGCGAGCCTCGCCAGCCCCGATATCGAGAAACTTCTGACCACGATGTTGCGAAAGAGCACTCCCACACGCGTTCTCGGAGCCAGCGCCCCGGCAAAGCGCTCCGCACCCCGCTGTTTCCGGCCTATATAGCTCTTCAGCCGCGCCTCGTATCCGGCAAACGCCTCGGAATATCGTCCACCGACCATGGCGAGTTCGCCTGCCAACACATAAGCTGAAATCATCGCCAGCGCCGATCCCTGCCCCGCCAGGAGCGAGACGCAGAAAGCGGCATCACCAATGAGCGCCACCCGACCTCGTGACCAGTTCGGCATCCTGATCTGACTGACGGTGTCGAAATAGAGTTCACCGGCGCGCTCCAGTTCGGCAAGCATCTGATCGCACTCCCAGCCATCTCCGCCATAGATTTCACGAAGGAGCGCCTTTTGCGAGGCCGGCGTTTCCGGCAACACTGAGCGATGCTCGGCAAATACCAAGAGAAACAAGGTACGGTCATCACGCAGCGTGAAGCGGCCTACCATACGGCCCGGCTGACCGTAGATCAGATACACATCCTCGTCGCGCGGTCGATAGCCGTGAGCTTCGAAGGCGGCCACGATATACCCCAGACGCCGCTCGAACTGAGCCTGCGGACCAAAGACCAGATCGCGCACGGCTGAATGCAGGCCGTCTGCCCCGACGAGAAGGTCGAACCTGCGCCTGCCGCCGTGCTTCAGCTTGACTTCAACGCAATCTGGTTTCTCTTCAACGAGAATGATCTCGTCTCCGAAAATGGCTTCAACGCCGCTGATCTGTTCGAACAGCATGCGCGAGAGGTCACTGCGCTGAAGAGTAACGTATTGTCCATTCGTCAACTCGGAGAAGACGTCGGTACCAAAGCCGGCCAGCGGATGGCCAGCTTCATCTACGATCCGAAACTCTTGGGCGTGGTACCCGTCGCGATTGATCTCCGGCATCAATCCCATCCGTTCGGCGATGATGTAGCCGAGCCCCCAGAAATCGATGACATAGCCTCCGCTCCGTAGAGCGGAGGCGCGCTCGAGGAGCGTCGGCTGGAAGCCGGCTGCTTTCAACCAATAGGCAAGCGTGGGCCCGGCAATTCCAACCCCGGAGATCAGAACAGTGTTCATGCCATCTTCTCAGAAACGAACGACGATCGGCAACACGACGCCCGAGCTCGCTCTGGTGCCTCGGCGGTCTTCGAACGAGATTTTTTGCTCGGGTACAAGAACATTTGGGGTTGCGACAGAGTATTACATTCATCGCGATACGATCGCCCCGATGATGTTCCGAGTAGTCTCGCCCGCGCAACTTCAATGTCGAGCTTCGGAATCTGGACTGTTCCGACAAAGGAGATGAATTGGAAGACAAGTTGACTGTTCATGTCCGGCATATCGAGCGCACCCTTCGTGTAGGCACAATAGCTCTATTTCTCGCCCTCTCGGTCTGGCTGCTTCGCGACATACTGTTGCTCTTGTTCAGCGCCGTCGTCATCGCTTGCGTTCTGCGGGGCGCCAGCGACGCCGTCCGTCGCGTAACGCGCCTCGGGCCATACACGTCTTTGATCTCCGTCATTCTGGTCACAGGCCTCGCACTCGGTGCGCTGCTGTGGTGGCGCGGCAACGCGATCTTCGACCAAGCCAACGAGATCAGCCAGCAACTGAGAACCCAACTGGCACGGATCTGGGGCGAACTGCAAAATAGCTCGTGGGGCTCCATTTTGGCTCAACAGTTGCAGATCGCCGGAAAGTCTCTGCGCGCCGGCCTGACCGGCTACGTCACAGGTGTCGTGGGCTCCGTTCTTGGCATTGGTGGCACTCTTGTCGTTACGGCGGCGACAGCAGTATTCCTCGCTGCGTCGCCCCAATTATATCTCGAAGGCGCGCTTCGTCTGCTTCCAATGGATTGGCGCCCTCGCGGCCGCGAAGTTGCCGGAGAGCTCGGTGCTACGCTTAGGCTCTGGTTTCTCGGGCAACTCGTCGACATGCTGATCGTGGGCGTGCTGCTCGGATTGGGCCTTCTCCTCATTGGCTCGCCTTTGCCACTATCACTGGCCCTACTGGCGGCCCTTCTGAATTTCGTACCATACATCGGGGCACTTGCAGGAGCAGTGCCGGCGATCCTTGTGGCTCTGGCACAGTCTCCTGCCCTTGCCGCTTGGGTCGCGCTCTTGTTTTTGACGATCCAGTTATTGGAGGGAAATGTCATCGCACCATGGATTCAGAAACGAACGGTCTCGCTGCCGCCCGCACTTACAATCCTTTCCCAAACCGTTCTCGGCACTCTCTTCGGTTTGATCGGGTTGATCGTTGCTACGCCTTTGATCGCTGTCCTGCTCGTTGCCGTCCGCATGATCTATGTTGAAGCGTTCCTGGAGCGCGAGAGTAGACCGGCTTCCCTTGTTGAAGAACACCACTAAAAGAGCGGAGGCTGTGTAGTTTGTACGGTGTCGTACAATCGCGACTCCGGCCGGGCACTCGGCGCGACAAAGTGTCCCGAACTCTTGACGCGAGAAACCAACATAGCAGGCTCAAGTTGAGACCGCATTCTGAAGCTAGAGGAGCCACAGATGCGGAGACTTACACTTGCCCTTTCTCTTACCGGCCTCATCGCGATTTCTCCCGTCGGCAGTACCCAAGCTGCACCTTTGACCGCGCTCTCGGCTGCCGCGAGCCCGACGCAGCACACGTCGGCAGTGCAGGATAATCTCACCCAGATTCGCTGGCATGGCGGCTGGGGGATCGGCGCCGGCCTGCTGGCAGGAGCCTTGATCGGCTCCGCCATTGCGACCCCCTACTATGAGGAATATCCGCCATACTATGGATACAGATACCCCTACGGCTACCGTGGGTACTATCCGGCTTACGCCTATACACCTTACTGGGGTGGCTATGGTTCGGGGCCGCGACCATACGCCTGGGGCCCGAGCCCCTGGCGCTATAGCTACGGCTGGTCCGCGCCGAGGCCGTGGGGATATACGGTCCGGCGCACGCACCCCTGGCGTCATAGCTACGGCTGGGCGCCGCGGCAGTATCGGCACCACCATCACGGCGTGATCCGTGCGCACCATCGGTGGTGACGCTGCGCCTGTAGCACAGTGCCCGGCGCATTCAGCCAGTGGAGAAGCGCGCCGGGCGACCACGAACATTTCGTTGGAGAAGCTGCTAGATCGCGAAATTGCTGCAAAGACGAGAAGCGTGCGTCCCATCACGGTAATTCTTCGATGCGCATGTCTGTCGACGTCGGGACAGAACCACCGAACGCAGAACAGGATGTCCGTCAGCCATTCGAAAGACTTCGAGAGGGCAATCACGGTGCAAGATTGGCTGTGTTGACGTCTTGCTTCCGAGTGACGTGCGTACCTACGGCTCGCTCCGCCGAGTATCAAAGCTCGTGCTTCCACAATGCGGGCATTTCGGAATCTTGTGTCCTTTTGTGACGTGAGTGGCCTGATGACATCGCTCACACCTGAAGTCTCCAGTCTCTTGGGCTGTCTCACCTGCATGCGCCGCCATGATACTACTCCCTGCTGAGCGCGGGCGCCCCGTTTGGTCAAAGGGTCGCGAGCGGAAAGAGTTGCTAATTGTGTTCGGGGTCGTCAAAGCAACACCCTCAACCGATCGGAGCTTGCCCCTACATGCGTTCTTTGACGCCTGCCTCTACAAGCCACCAATTCACTGGGTAGCTCGTGAAAAATCCCGCGATCATCGCAATCTGCATCATGAACCAAAACTCTGGCATCGATGGCTCGAGCCTCACCCCGAAGAGATTCCTGAAGATCGCGAACTGCGCGATTGCCATAAAGCCGTACATACCGATCTGCCAGGCAGTCAGTGAGAGAGTGTCTGCCTTCACGGCCTGAACGATTCCTGCGCCCGGTGACAAGTCGCGCATCGGTTTGATCGTGAAGTACTGAAATGCGACGCCGAGCACGAAGGCGAACAGGTAATCCACCACCCAGATGGAGAACATCTTCTCTGAAAAAAGGCTTTTCCATCCGGCCCAGATCGCAATCACCGGAAACGCAAGCACAAGGGTTTCAGCGATGATGTCCCCGAGCGTACATCCGGCTCCGCAGTGCATGGCACCTTTTGCCACCATGACAGGGAAAGGAGTGCCCTTCTTGCTATCGGAGTGCTCATTTATCTCAGCCGCATCACGCGCTGCAAGCCGCCCAAATTGGTAGTACATCCACAAGGTCAGTACGGTGCCGAACAGACCGTTGACTGGCCAGACGACATTCATGATCCACATGCGCTGTGGATGCCGGATCAGGTCGATCGCGATTACCATCGCGCAGACAAGTCCGACGGCCAGACTAGCCAGCGCCATATCTCTAAGCCAAATTGGAATCATGGCTCCTCCGTTGCTCGGAGAAGCAAACGTTCTGAAGATCGCTTTCGTTCAACTCGAGCCTTGGAGTTGGGCAGGATCAAGAGCTTTATCGCGAGCGAGCTCTCTGCAGAAGTCGTATTCGACGTTCAACCCCGCAGACGGCGGCCGATCTGCCGATCATACTCGCGCTGTATCAATCCAGAGCACGAACAGGCCAAATGCTCCAGCTGAGCCCGGTCGACCAGAGATATCGCGGCTCGAGCGTTGCGGATTATTCCGTCCTGCTCGAATGCCTCAAGACACTTGCTTACGCTCGCCCGCCGGATCCCGATTAGCTGGGCCAAAACGGCGTGCGTGATCGGCAACTCGCTGGTATCCGTTGCGTTCGCCGCCACGAGCAGCCAGCGGGCAAGCCGCTGCTTGACCGAATGGAGCGAATTGCACGCTCCTACCTGGGAAGTCTGAAACAAGACAAGGTTGACGTAACGAAGGATCAGCTCGCGAAGGACCACCAATTCATCGAGCGCCGCAAGGAAGGCCACCACCGGAATTCGCAGGGCCGTTCCGCCCACCTGAACGACCCGACGGTGCGGCGGCATCGGATCGTCCGGCGCTAATATGCAGGGAGAGCCAATCATTCCCTCGGACCCGACCAGCCAAGCTTCCACAAAGCGTCCGGCCTCAACCTTCGCGGAAACCGATACGAGCCCGTTTGCAAGGAAGTAGACGTGCTCCATCGGCAAGCGCCAATGGTGCAGGACCTGACGGGGCTTGAGCTCAACGTCGGTCCCGATTGAATGAAGAACTGCCACCTCCGGCTCTGGAATGCAGCGCAACAGCTTGTTTCGTACAGCCAAGTGTCGAGAAAGATCGTTTGGCGCAATCGGCCTCAAAGCCGGGCCCGTCGCTTGGCCGTCGCGCATTTTCGCTACTCCCCGCAATCCCGTGGGCGATCAAGCCCGTCACGGGTCTAAGGAGGGTAAAGCTGTCGGGGCCGTCTGCGGTTCCTAGCCGTGCATGAGACTATTTTTCATGTCGATCGCCTCGATTTGATGCCTTGTCCTCGAAACGAAGAGCGGCTCGGACCAGCGCGAGATGGCTCAATCCCTGAGGGAAGTTGCCAGCGAGGCGTCCATCCCGGCCGTTGAACTCCTCAGCGAGAAGCCCCAGTTCATTTCGCGCATGCAACAGATGCTCGAAGGTTCTCTCCGCTTCAGCCCGCCTCCCCTGCATAAGCTGGCATTCCGCGAGCCACCCGCTGCACGCCAGGAATGCTCCTTGACGGATCGCCCCTGATGACCTGCGGTGAACGTAGCCTTCGTGCACGAGGTCGCGCTCGATCGTTTTGATGGTGTTGCGGATGCGTTCGTCGGTTACGGGCAAAAAGCCCAGGAGGGGAAGGTTCAGAAGGCTGGCGTCAACCCCATCAGCTCCATAGTACTCCACAAACGTTTCACGCCTGCGGTCGAAAGCTTTTTCGCACACTTCGCGATGCATCCGGTCGCGCAATGCCGCCATCTGCTGGAGAAACGGGCGATCGGCTGCCCGATGCAGATCAGTGCAACTGACGAAACGATCCACCGCAGCCCAGGCTGAGACCTTGGAATAGGTGTAGTGACGCGCATCCCCCCTCAGCTCCCATAAACCGTGGTCAGGTTGGTCCCATACGCGCTGAACATGATCGACGACAGCAGTGATCAGCTCGCTTTCCCGTTCTGTAGGCGCAATCCCGGCGTTGGCTGCGAAAGCTATGGAGTTCAGGAGTTCGCCGTACACGTCAAGCTGACGCTGGGAAGCGGCCGCATTTCGGATCCGCACGGGTCCGACGCCCGCGTATCCGGGCAACCAGGACGCGGTGCATTCCTCCAACCGGCGCGAGCCGTCGACCCGGTACATGATCCTGATCTTCTCCGGTTCGGCGCCGGCGGCCCTGAGAAGCCAATCCCGGAACGCTTTGGCTTCATCACGATAGCCAGCCTCCAGTAGAGCGCTGAGCGTAAACGTCGCATCGCGCAGCCAGCAATAACGGTAGTCCCAATTCAGGTGCGAACCCTGCGCTTCCGGAAGCGAGGTGGTGGGAGCGGCGATGATGCCGCCTGAAGCTCGAAAGATCATCGCCTTGAGCGTCAAGAGCGAGCGCCTGACAGCCTCAGGCCACTGCGTCTCGACTTCGAACTTCGCAATCCAACCGCGCCAATAGTCTTCTGTCGCATGCAGCGCGGCGCTCGGCGCCAGTGGCGGAGGCGGCAGCGCTGTGGCTCTGCCGTAGCGAAGGCAAAAGGCGGCCTGCTCGCCTTCACGCACTTCCACTTCGCCAAGGATGCACGATCCCTGGCGCGAAAGCTTCGCGGGAGAATGCAGCACCACGAGGTCCGGTCCCACGAACGCAACCGCCCGATCGTCGCCGACTTCCAGCGCGGGTTTCAAGGACCCATAGTCGAAGCGCAGATCCAGCTCGCTTCGCACCTCGACTGTTCCAGCGAGGCCGAGCACGATCCGAATCACGGCGCACGCGCCATCGTGAATCGGCATAAAGTCGATCAGCCGAACGCGGCCCGTCGGCACCTCGCAATCGGTCTCCAGAATGAGCGTATCGGCGCGATAGCGGCGGCTGCAGGAAGTGCTGCCACCGGCCGGCGCGAGCTTCCAATATCCGTGTGATCTCGTGCCGAGCAAAGCCGCAAAACATGCATCCGAATCGAAGCGCGGCCAGCACAGCCAATCAATTGAACCGTTGCGGTGAACCAGGGCGGCGGTCTGGCCGTCCGCGATCATCCCATAATCTTCGATGAGCTTTTCCGCCACCACCCGTGCTCACCTGGATCGCTGGTTGCGTGCACGGTACCGTTCGATCCCAGTCTCTCTGCGTTCAGATGCGCTTGCTTGGGCGGCGAACGCAACCGCGACGATCCCGATCAATGCCGCAACAGGCCCAAGCCGCAACAGGCTCGCAGGCGCGACGAAGGCGTGATCGAGCGCTTCCGAACCGAAGCTGCCTCGGGTGCGATGCAGGCCGTGCAGCGGCTTGTTGAGATTGTCCGGCCGGCTGCCATCGATGGCGCGATCGGTCTGTTGACCCGCGATACAGGTTCGGGCGAGATAGCGATCCAGCAAACCGGGCGCGAGCATATTGCCGAAAATGACCTTGAGCGTGCTGAGACCGATCCAGTACTCCCTGGCAGGCTTTTGCGCGGCCTTGTAGACCGCATTCGCGATCACCTCGGGCTCCACGACGGGCGCGACCGGCCGGGGCGAACGGGGCATATGCGCTCGTGCCCAATCGAATTGTGGCGTGTTCACCGCCGGCAGCTGAAGCATGGATAGATTGATCCTGCTCCGCTCGTGAATGAGTTCGCTTCGTAGCGAGTCGGTAAAGCCGCGGATGGCGTGCTTGGCGCCGCAATAAGCGGACTGCAGTGGAATACCGCGATAGGCCAACGCCGATCCGATCTGGATGATCGTTCCGTGGTTGGCCAGCCGCATGTGACGGAGAGCAGCCATGGTTCCGTGCACGAAGCCGAGATAGGTCACCTCGGTGACGCGGCGGAATTCGTCCGGCGTCATGCGCCAAACCGGCGAGAACACCGTCGCCATCGCATCATTGACCCACACGTCGATCCGGCCGAACGCCGCGGCGACCCGGTCAGCAGCGGCGAACATCGCGGCGGCATCTGCCACATCGAGGGTCATCGCGATAGCTCGCCCGCCCAGATCCCCAACCTCTCGCCTCACCTCTTCGAGGGCTTCGGCGTCGCGCGCGATGAGACCGATCGAGCAGCCCGCGCGCGCGAAGCGGTGAGCCGTCGCCCGTCCGACGCCGGCGGATGCCCCGGTGATCACGACAACAACAGGCGATTGTGCAGGATTCTCGGGCACGCGCACGCTCCCTGGAGTCGGTGCTATGCTTGTCATGGCTGCTCGGCCGGGTAGGCTATGGTCGACAGCAGCGCCATCGCCGGCTGGCGTGAGTCCAGCCTGGTGTGCTGGACAATGACCGGAGCGCTTGCTTCAATCAGAGACGCGTAGCTGGTGTCGCGCGGGACTGGCGCAGGATCGCTCAGATCGTTGAACCGCAGATGAAGCGTGCGGCGCGCCGGCACTTTCAGGCGGTAAGGACCGACCGGCTCCCTGTTCTCGAAGAACAGCGTGATTTCGACGTGCACCTCGCGATCTCCGGCGTTCAGGAAGCAAGCCGCCTCGTGAGAGACAAGGTCGTGTGCGTCGCTGACGCTGTCGCTTGGGATGTAACCTTCGGGGATCGCCCATACCGTCGAACCGAGATTTGTCATCGTCGTTGCTCCAGCTTGATCAGCGCCAGCCCGGTGTCGGGATCGTGCACCTTTTGGAGATGCGCCGGGCTTTCGGTGACGATCATTTCAAGCGTTGGACGCACCATGCCTGAGCCCAAGTGCCCGGCGAGCGCGGTGCCATCGCTCCGGCCGACGACGAGATGAATGTGTACGGAAGCTTCGCCCGAAGGCGCAAGCGCGACGTCCCCGACGAGCGATGCAACCTCCACCTGCTCATCGACCCGATTTTCCAGATAGGCCTTCTTCTCCCAATCGAAAAATTTCAGGGTGAGGCTGCTGAACGCCCCGATGCCGGTGATTTGAGCGGCAGCAATATGCTGCGATGCTGCGAACGAACGGATGCTCGCCATCGCCTCGTCACCGGTGTCCAGGACAACAGCAAAGGTTCGCTGGCGATCGTCGTTGAGAAGCTTGTGCTGCATCGAGTCGTCTCTCCCATGCCTGGTGGCTAAAACCTGATCTCTCCCAGCCGCGCCAGCGAGCGGATCCGGTCCGCCGTGCGGCATGCGATCGCCTGAATCGTGAGCGACGGATTCGCGCCGCCGACGGTTGGGAACACGGAGCCGTCACAAACCCATAAATTTGGAATGTCCCAGCTGCGGCAATCCGCGTTGACCACGCTGTTGTCCGGGCGACTGCCCATCCGCGCTGTTCCGTTGAGGTGACAGGTGTCGTCGTGCTGGATCCAGATGTCCTTGGCGCCCGCGGCGGTTAAGGCCCGGCTCATGAAGCCGATCGAATGATCTATCAGGCGCTTGTCGTTGTCGCACCATGAGTAGGTGACGCGGGGAATTCTGATCCCGTATTGATCGACCTCGTCGTCCAGCGTGACCCGATTTTTCTCCTGCGGGAGCATTTCACCCACGATTTTCAGGCCGACGGCATGGTTGTAGCGCTTCATTTCTTCGACCAACCGGGCTCCCCAAAGTCCGTGCGCGCTCGCCTGCGTCTTGGCCCAGAGTTGCGGCAGAGGGCCTTGGCTCATGTAACAATAGCCCCCAAAGAAGTCCTTGCCTTCGTCCGCGTAATTCCAGTGCTCGGTGATCGCGAGGGAGGGAGGTCCCTTGTACGACCGAACCTCCTCCTCCATCACGCCCCACACAGCCTGGTTGGCCTGGGCCATCAGATTCTTGCCGACGAGACCGGAACTGTTTGCAAGACCATCCGGAAACTTGTCCGTCGCAGAATTCAGCAACAGCCGGGGCGTTTCGATGGCATAACCGGCCACAACCACATTGCGTGCCTTCTGGAAGTGCCACTTGTCCTGACGATGATAGTGCACCCCAACGGCGAGCCCGTTCTCGTCGGTCTCGATCCGGCCGACCATGGCCAGGTCGCGGATTTCGGCACCGGCCGAGAGGGCACGGGGAATCCAGGTCACTAGGGCGCTCTGCTTCGCGTTGGTCGAACAGCCCGCCACGCAGAAGCCGCGATAGACGCAGGGATGCGCTAGTCCGCGAGGAGCAGAAAGAGTCGCGAGCGGCGTTTCCGTCCACGCGATGCCCATGGCCTCGCAGCCGCGCGCCAGCGCGCGGGCTGCAGCATTGAGCGGATGGGCGCGATAGGGGTAGCGCGGGCGCGGCGGTCCCCACGGATAGTTGATCGGCCCGGATATTTTGAGGGCCTGCTCGACCTCCGTGTAGTAAGCCCACATCTCGCGCCAATCGATTGGCCAATCAGCGCCGTAGCCGAGCTTCGTTCGGGCTTTGAACCATTCCGGGCGGAAGCGCAGCGACACCATGGCAAAATGCACGGTCGAACCGCCAACGGCCTTGCCGCTGTTGTTGCTTCCAAGTTGCAGCGGGTTGTCACCGTCGACGATGCGATCGTCGGTCCAATAGAGCTTGGTTTGCTCGGATTCGTCGGAGGCGAAGTCCTCCAGAGGACGAAAGTAAGGGCCGGCGTCGAGTGCCACCACCGAGAAACCATATTCGGCCAGCTTGCAGGCCAGGGTCCCTCCGCCAGCGCCCGTCCCGACGATGACGAAGTCCACCGCTTCGTTGTCGGCGTATTGCTGCATGCTGACCCAACGGCCCGGCCGGAAAACGTCCGGCGCACGACCGTTGCGTGCGCGAGGACTATGCCGGGGATCATCGGACATGGCGGTTGATCCTCAGAGCGGCGAGCTCATCTCCGGGCTTGGCCTCGGCGGCCTCCCAGGGGTCGCGATCGTCGAAATCGAGACGCACATAGCCGCGCGGACTGGCCGGTCCGCCCCATCCGATCTCACTCCAGGCGGCCGGGTGTGAGTAATATGCCAGCACCAGATCTTGGAGCAGGCGGTGCTTGAAGAAGGCGCTAGGCGGCATGCCGGCCCATTCGGGCGCATGCAATCCACCGGCTTCGCAGCGTCGCAACAACGCGTCTTGATCAGGCCCGGCCATCTCAGCGAACCGGGAGCCATGACGGCTTAGCGCCTCCGCATCGAGAGCATGGAGCCCAAGCCGCCACGCATCACCATCTCGCGGCATACCGGCAGGACGATAGCCGTCGAAGATGCCATCTTGCAGTTTACGATCAACAAGTGCCGCAACGGGGATACGCGAATGCGAGGCGGATTGCGGGACTATTCGATCGGCCATCGCCGTGACGGATTGGAATTCTTCCGCCGTGAAAAAGCGCGGGTCGTTCGCGACCGCAAGCCGACGCGAGATGACGTCCCGCGTCTTGTCATTCCAGGACGGACTGTTCCACTTCGCGAGAACGTCGTAGCCGGGATAAACACTCCCCCGGCTGCGCTGCGAGCTCCTCTCAGCCATCGGAGGCCTCTCTCATGAGCTCGAGCGCAGCAAGCCCGGCCAGCGCAAGTCCTGCGAAGCTTGGCGGCGCGGGTAGCGGCGGACCGTCAAGAATGTTCTGGCTCCAGTTGCGCCAGCCCCCCATGTTTCGCGAGATCCCATAGGCGTGCAAGCCCACACCAGCGAAACCCATGGCGACCAGCAGCCGCATCCACCACCGGGTGGCGCGGTGCGCGCACTCGCCGCTCCCCGCCACGGTTGCGCCGAGCAACCCGGCGCCGATTGGCGGCAGGGTGACCGGAATGGCCATGAGCGGGTTGTGAAAGGCACCGCGGAAGTGCAGCAGACCCGCCTCCCCGCTCGTGCCCAGCAGGCCGAGCGCTGCAACCGTCGCAACGGTCTTGCCAGCTGGAAGGCTGAGCACGCGAGGACGGCGCCGCGGCCCATTGGCGCGCAGCCGCTCCGAGCAGAAGCCCAGCAGGCCTGACAGCAGAATAGCCATGGGGGCCCCGAGCGGGGCACCATAGAAGAGGTTCTGCCAGCTGAACCCACCCACCTTCTTGGTGACGTTGTAAATGTGAAAGCCTGTGCCAAGCAGGCCTGTACCAGCTGCCAGTAGGTAGGAGGTATCGCGCGCGTTGTGAGCGACGGGGCGCTTGTCGGCCGTGCCATGCAGGCTCATTGCCAAAGTCAGGCCCGCGACGACGATCGGCGTCAGCATGGCTTTGTTCTTGAACGAGCCGCGGTAGTGCTCCACGGCGCTGTCTGCAAGAACTGATGCTGCAAGTGTACCCGCTGCCCGATTTAGCTGTCGCGCCGCCAACACGTTGTCGGCCTTTTGGCGATCAGGACCTGAGAGCGAACGGCTGGTAGGCGACCAACGCCCCTGAGCCGGCGCGCTCCTCTCTTCCCTCACTCCGGCTCGGGCGATGCCGTGCGCTCTTTGTTTTCTAGCATGGTCAGACCGCATAGCGTCCAGCATCCGCTTCCTTGAAGATCAAACCATTGCCCGGCCGGTTAAGGTCCGGCTCGATCGCGCCATTGCGCGCCAATGGAGCACCATCGAACAGCAGGTGCTCGATGCGAACATGGTCGTGAAACCATTCGAGGTGGCGCAGCCGCGGCACCGCGCAAGCTGCATGCAAATGCACCGCAGGCGCGCAGTGGCCAGAGAGGTCGATGTGGTACGCGTCGCAAATCGCGGCGACCTGCAAAAACCCGGTGACGCCGCCGCAACGTGTGAGGTCCGCCTGCTGCACGTCGACGGCGGACGCCTCCAGCATCGCCCGCACATAGTCGGTCGTATAAGCATATTCTCCGGCAGCGACGTCCATGCCTGCGGGCGCGCGCTCCCGGATCGCCCTGAGCCCTCGCAGATCATCCGACGATACCGGCTCCTCGAACCATGTCACGCCCTGCCTTGTGAAAACGCCAGCAAGCTGCAGCGCTTGCTTCACGCCGTAGGCACCGTTTGCATCAACGAAAAGCTCCGCCCAGGCGCCGATCGCGCGCCTAGCGACTTCGACGCGGTGAAGATCGAGCTCCGGCTCCGAGCCAACTTTCATTTTGACATATCTACAGCCCTGCTCCATGACCCAGCCCGACAGCTGGCGACTGAGTTCATCGTCGGAATAGGAGGTGAACCCGCCGCTTCCATAGATCGGAACGGCCGTGCGGTAGCTTCCCAGCAGCTGAACGAGCGGCACTTGCATCAGGCGCGCCTTTAAGTCGTAGAGCGCCGTATCCACGGCCGAGATTGCGGTTGCCGCAAGACCTTCGCGGCCCAGATTGCGCACGGAACGCTGCATGGCCAGCCACGCCGCCTCGGGTGCAAAGGCATCCTTGCCCTGGACCGTACCGGCGAGCTTGCCCGCGACCAACCCGACCGCACTTCGATCCGTGTAACTGTAGCCGATCCCGAGTTTGCCGCCGGCAAAGGCTTCGACCAGCACGAGCGTAGTAGAGCTCCAGCTCATTGTGCCGTCCGCCTCAGGCCGATCGGTCGGGACCTCGAATGCCCGCGCCTGTATCTTCTCGATCTGCACCTGTGACATCATTCCTTCCCGGGCATCACGCTCGTCAGCAGCTCTTTGGCGCTGTTCTTAAGGACGCTTGCAAGTTCGGGCTCGGAAGGAATCATGCTGACGAAGTTCTTGGCATCCTTGAGGGTGATGTGCGGAGGAAGCGGCGGCACGTTCGGATCGGTATACGCTTCGAGGACCACAGGACAATCCGCGGACAGCGCCTCATCCCAAGCAGCACCCACGCAGTCCGGATTGTCGACAAAGATGCCCTTCAGGCCAATAAGCTCCGCATATCGGTGATAGGGGAAATCCGGAATGCTCTGGGTCGATAGCGTCTTGCCCGAGCCGAGCTGAATCCGCTCCTCCCATGTGACCTGATTGAGATCGCGGTTGTTGAGAACGAGCACGATCAGCCGAGGGTTCGACCACGTTTTCCAGTATTTGGAGATGGTGATCAAAACGTTCAGGCCGTTCATCTGCATGGCGCCATCGCCCATGCAGGCGACCACCGTGCGGTCCGGGTGAGCCATCTTTGCCGCAACAGCGTAAGGCGTTCCCGCGCCTAACGACGCCAGCCCACCGGAAAGCGACGCCTTCATGCCACGCCGGATCTTCAGATCGCGCGCGTACCAGTTGGCGACCGAGCCGGAATCCGCGGTGATGATCGCATTCTCAGGCAAGCGCGGCGACAGCTCCCAGAACACGCGCTGTGGGTTGAGTGGTTCTGCTGAATCCATTGCGCGCCGTTCGAGAGTCTGCCACCATTCCCGCACACCCTCTTCGATCTCTTGCCGCCAGGCTGAACCTTGCTTCTGCTGCAGAAGCGGCAGCAGCGCTTGCAAGGTCGCCGAGCTGTCCCCCACGATATTGACCTCCATGGGGTAACGAAGACTCAAACGTGAGCCGTCGATGTCGACCTGGACGCCGCGCGCAGAGCCTGGCTTCGGCAGGAACTCGCTGTACGGGAACGCCGACCCTACCATCAGGAAAGTGTCGCAATTTTTCATGAGGTCCCAACTCGGCTTGGTACCAAGCAAGCCGATCGAACCCGTGACAAAGGGCAGGTCGTCGGGAAGTGCGGCCTTGCCGAGCAGCGCCTTTGCGACTCCCGCCTGAAGGCGCTCTGCGACTGCGATCACTTCATCGGTCGCGGACAGAGCACCCGCTCCGATCAGCATCGCGACTTTGCTGCCCTTGTTCAGCACCTCCGCCGCCGCGCGTACCGGAGCTTCATCGGGACGTTTCGCGGGATCGGCGTAACCGGTCCCGGTGTGTGTTGCCCCATGCGCGAGCGGCGGATCCCGGTAGTCCAGTTCCTGCACGTCCTTGGGCAAGATCACGCAAGTCACGGTGCGCCTGTTGTGCGCAATGCGAACGGCCCGGTCTATCAGGTGGCGTATCTGCTCGGGTACGCTTGCCTGTGCGACGTATTCTGCCACGTCCTGGAACAGGACCTGCAGATCGACTTCCTGCTGATAGCTCGCCCCAATCGCGCTCCTCGCCTGCTGGCCGACGAGGGCGACCACAGGCACATGATCCATTTTGGCGTCGTACAGGCCGTTGAGAAGATGAATTGCGCCAGGGCCGGAGGTCGCAAAACAGAGGCCGACCTGTCCTGTAAACTTGGCATGAGCGCAAGCCATGAAGGCGGCCATCTCCTCGTGCCGGACCTGCACGTATTCCATCTTTTCTTTCGCGTCTTCTAGAGCGACGTCCAACCCTCCGACCCCGTCCCCAGGATAGCCAAAGACCCGGCTCAGGCCCCACTCGGAGAGCCGGTGCCAAACGAATTCACTGACGTTCATTGGATTTTCTCGCTTTCGCGCAGCCGACTTAGTTCAAACGCTTCTGCTACTGGCCGGTTCTCACGAATGTCCGTACGCTCGCGTACCTCTCCAACGGCTTCATTCACTCCCATCCCGCGCCAGCAGACGAACATCGCGGGCCCTCTATGGACGAGTGGCGATGTTCGCCTAAGGTGGAGGACTACTTCGACGCGGCGTTGTTGTTCGAAGAGCCGGACGCGGTCGTGCCCTGAGAGTTGGTTGCGGAGCCGGTCGTGGTCGTGTTCATGGCTTCGAACACGGACATGCCATGTGGACCGATCGTCATCACCATCGGATTGCCGTCCTTCGTCTTGGCCTGGACGACGAAGGATTCGGCAACGATCTTGATGTCGGTGAAACCTGCCTTCTTCAGATCATCCTGAATTTTCTGCACCGCCGTATTCTGGCCCGAGTTGGTGGCTGCTTGCGAGGGTGCCGTGGAATTGGCGCCACCTTGCGCGAGTACCGGACTGGAAGCCGTGGCTGCGAGCAAGAAGGCTGCCAAAAGCGTGGTCTTCATCGCTATCTCCTACAGTTTGACGGATCAATATCGCGACAGCGCTGGCCGGCCCCAGACGTTCCGCCAGAAACAGTCGCGGTCGCGCGAACTCGGTACGAGACCGAACGAAGCGGAGGACGAGCTTCTGCCGATAACCGGCCTTGCGGCCAATTCAGCCGGAAAGCAATTCGGGCGCGGACTCTCCCTCTCCAAACGCCAATCGGCTGGCGTGGCTGAATATCTCGTAACCATCGTCACGCGCGACCGCGACGAGCGTGACCCCGGCCCCTTCAGCGATCTCGATCGCCAGCGAAGTCGGGGCCGAGACGGCGACGAGGAGCGGCACGCCCATTCTCGCTGTCTTTTGCACCAGCTCGACGGATACCCGACTGGTGATGAGGACAGCTCCCGATGACGTCTCCAGGCCGGCTCTGGCAACCGCTCCCGCGAGCTTGTCCAAAGCGTTGTGGCGACCGACATCTTCTCTTAGCAAGCGAACGGTATTGCCGTCCCAGAACGCCGCAGCGTGCATCGCCCCTGTCGCC
Source organism: Bradyrhizobium sp. 132 (assembly GCF_023074185.1). Lineage (GTDB taxonomy): Bacteria > Pseudomonadota > Alphaproteobacteria > Rhizobiales > Xanthobacteraceae > Bradyrhizobium. Next base: position 33,128 of record NZ_JADPKY010000092.1, read on the forward strand.
TGGTTGTGATACTGGAGCGGCCGTAACGAGCGCATCGCTGTCAGGATGTCGAAGGCGCGAAATCCGCCCCGGCTGACGATGCGCGGCAGCCGCGGGCAAGCGTGCTCCAGGCTTTCGATTCCGCAGAGGCCGCAGCCGACCGGCCCGACCATCGCCCTCCGCCTGCTTGCAAGGAGATCACCATGGGAGTTGTCGAGCCAGATCCGCACTTCGCAACCGCGCTCGAGCTCGACGATTTCGATGCTGATGATGTCCTCGCACCGCTCGACAATGCCCTCGCTCAAGCTAAAACCGACGCCAAAATCCCAGAGGTCGGCGGGCGAGGCCATCATCACAGCGTAAGTCGAGCCGTTGTAGGTGAGCGCTATCGGCCGCTCCTCTGCGACCCTGCGGGAGGAGGGGATTGGGCGGCTCCCTCGCCACACCAACTCCGGTTTGTCGAGCGTACAGCGATCACCCATGTCCCACTCCCATTGGCGTCTGCCAACCTCTTCCGGAGAGCCAAGTTCCAGCTCGAGATTTCTTTGTACGGCAGCGCGCACACTATCGTGCGCGCGCAGACACAGAGGCTCGCTTCCGCTCCATGGTATTGAGCACTCTGCGTTTTTCGCTCGGCGGTCGCTGTGCTTCCTCCAACTTCAAAACCTCGGACCGAGGAACCCCCCTGACGAACATACGTTGGCGAGGCACAGGCTGGCCGGTTCCCGAAGAGAAAGCAAGATCATGGCGCGACCACACGAAGCTCGTGACGAGACCCCAGACAAGACGGTTGAATACGACGGTCCATCTGGCGGATGGGGATCCCTCAAAGGGATAGCCCGAATCTTCGGGAAGGAGTGGGACTCGCCGGCGGCCTTGAATACGCTCCGTCGCCAGAACAAGCCGAAAGGCTTTATGTGCGTTTCCTGCTCGTGGGCCAAGCCGGCCGACTATCACACGTTCGAATTCTGCGAGAACGGCGCCAAGGCTACCCTTTGGGAGTTGACCACGCGTCGATGCAGACCGGATTTCTTCGGAAAACATACGCTGACTGAGCTGCGCTCCTGGAGCGACTACGATCTCGAACAACAGGGCCGCCTGACTGAGCCCCTGCGCTATGACGGTCCTACTGATCGTTACATGCCATGTAGCTGGGACGAAGCATTTCAAGCGATCGGCACGCAACTGAAGGCACTCGATCCGAAATCCGTCGTTTTCTATTCCTCTGGGCGGGCAAGCCTGGAGACGTCATATCTGTACGCGCTGTTCGCGCGGGTCTACGGCAACAACAATCTGCCTGACAGCTCCAACATGTGCCACGAGACGACGTCCGTCGCGCTCAAAAAGCTGATCGGCGCGGGCGTTGGAACTGTGGTGTTCGACGATCTCAGCAACTGTGACGCGATGTTCTTTTTCGGCCAGAATACCGGGTCTAACAGTCCGCGCTTTCTGCATCCGTTGCAGGACGCAGCCAGGCGCGGAGTCCAGATCATCACCTTTAACCCAGTCCGCGAGAAAGGCCTCGAAACCTTCGTCAATCCACAGAATCCGACAGAGATGCTGACTGGCGAGGCGACCCAGATCAGCAGTCAATATCACCAAGTGAAGGCCGGCGGCGACATTGCCGTCATCATGGGAATTTGCAAGCACGTCTTCGCCGCGGACGACGCAGCCAAACAGCAGGGCAAAAGAGTTCTCGACGCCCCCTTCATCGAACAGCACACGCACGGCTTCGAAGCGTTCGAAGCCAAGGTCCGGGCAACGGACTGGAGCGCGATCGAGACCGCATCCGGTCTTAGCCGGTCGGCCATCGAAGGCGCAGCTCAGGTCTATGTCGAGGCTGATCGCGTGATCGGGATCTACGGCATGGGCCTGACCCAGCACGTGCACGGTTTCGAGAACGTGGCGATGCTGGTAAATATGCTGCTCCTGAAGGGCAACATCGGACGAGATGGCACCGGCATTTCACCCGTGCGTGGACACTCGAATGTTCAGGGCCAGCGCACCGTTGGCATCTCCGAGAAGCCTGAACTGGTCCCGCTCGATAAATATGCCAAACAGTTCAAGTTCGAGCCGCCACGCGACAAAGGCATGAACACCGTCGAGACCTGCGAAGGGGTTATCGCCGGCAAGGTCAAGGCGTTCATCGGGCTCGGCGGTAATTTCGTCCGTGCCATTCCCGAGCGATCGAAGATGGAAGAAGCCTGGCGCGGACTGGAGCTGACGGTCCAGATTGCCACCAAGCTCAACCGCAGTCACCTCGTGCAGGGCAAGGCCGCCTATCTGTTGCCGTGCCTCGGTCGAACCGAGGAAGACGTGCAGGCAAGCGGGCAGCAGGCCGTCAGCATGGAGGACACTTTCAGCTGTATCCAGGGCTCGATCGGGTTGCGCAAGCCGGCAAGCGAACACCTGAAGTCGGAGGTGGCGATCGTCGCAGGTCTCGCCAAGGCGACCCTGCCCAGGAACCCGAAGCTGAAATGGAATGAATGGGTCGGCAACTACGATCTCATTCGCAACGAGATCGCCGAGACCTATCCGGACGAATTCCACGCCTTTAACGAACGGATGTTCACGCCCGGCGGGTTTTATCGCGGCAACTCCGCGCGCGAGCGGATCTGGAAGACGAAAACCGGCAAAGCGGAATTCACTGCTCCGGAGATTCTCAGCTCCACCGGCTTCGCGGACGCTCCCGGCCGATTCCGGCTACTCACGATGCGCAGCAATGATCAGTTCAACACCACGATCTACGGCTACAGCGACCGGCTGCGGGGCATCGAGGGCACACGGGATGTGCTGCTGATGAATCCCGAGGAGATTGCACGCGCCGGACTGCAGGATGGCCAGATGGTCTCTCTCGTCAGCGACGCAGAAGACGGCATCGAGCGTGAGGTCGGGCCACTTAAGGTGACCCCGTTCAAGCTGCCGGATGGATGCCTTGGAGCCTACTATCCGGAAATGAATCCCCTGATCCCGCTGTCGCACCACGACATCCATTCAAAAACGCCGGCCGCAAAGTCGGTGCCCGTCCGAATCCGCGCGTGAGCTAGGGCGCGCGGCAGGGGGCCGACGAATGCAGCTTTTTCGTCCCGGCGCGAACACGATTGCGGCGGTGGTGATCGCAGCGATTGGAGCCGTGCCGGTGCTTGCGGTGGGACTGTCCTACGAGGTGATGCGATCCCCCTACGTCACCAACCAGAACATCACACGGAATCAGCCGGTGCCGTTCAGTCATGAGCATCACGTTTCGGGTCTCGGCCTCGACTGCCGCTATTGCCACACCTCGGTGGAAAAGGCGCGCTTTGCCGGCATCCCACCGACCGAGATCTGCATGACTTGCCATTCGCAGATCTGGACCAACGCGCAGATGCTGGCGCCAGTGCGCGAGAGTCTTGCCAAGAACCAGCCAATGGCCTGGGAGCGCGTGCACCGCCTCCCCGGCTACGTCTATTTTGATCATTCGGTCCACGTCGCAAAAGGGGTTGGGTGCACCACCTGTCACGGCGACGTGGGAGGGATGCGGCTGATGCGCCAGGCCGCGCCGCTGACGATGCAATGGTGCCTCGATTGCCACCGCTCTCCTGAACGTTACCTGCGTCCACGCGAAGCGGTTTTCAATCCAAACTGGCAAGAGCCGAAGAACCAGGCCGAGATCGGGCCCAAGCTTGCCGCGGGCTATCACATCAATACGGATCATTTGACGGATTGCACGATATGTCACCGCTGAAGGAGTTGCCAACGCGGCCCGATCCTGCCCGACGCAGCAAGCTCAATCGCCGTCAGGCGCTCAGCCTACTGGCGACCGGCGTGGCGGGCGGACTCGCGGCCTGCAGCAAACCAGACGAACAGATCCTGCCCTATGTCAGAATGCCGGAGCGGATCGTTCCTGGCGAACCGCTGAAATTCGCGACCACACTTCCGCTGGCGGGGATCGGTCGCGGAGCGATCGTGACCTCAATCGACGGCCGGCCGATCAAGGTCGAAGGCAATCCGCTTCATCCGGGCAGCCTGGGTGCCACCGATGTTTTCGCTGAAGCAGCCGTCCTTTCGCTTTACGATCCCGACCGCTCGCGCACCATCCTGCACAATGGCGCGATTGCGCCGCGCGAAGCGTTGAACCGAGCGCTGGTGACCGAACTCTCCGAGACCCGCAACAGCCAGGGTAAAGGCCTGCGCTTGTTGACCGGGCGCACCACGTCCCCGACTCTGCTGCGCCAGATCGATGGCCTGCTTCAGGCGTTCCCGGCCGCATCGTGGCACGCGTACGACCCAACCGACGACGAGAATGCGCGCCAAGGTGCGCAACTCGCTTATGGCAAATCTGTGCGCAGCATTGCCGATTTCGCAAAGGCCCGCGTGATTGTCGCGCTCGATGCCGATCCGCTCGGGCATGGCCCCGATCAGATACGAATTGGCCGTGGCTACGCAAGTGGCCGCAGCGACGCCAATGCCTTCTCGCGTCTCTATTGTTTAGAGAGCGCACTCACCCTCACCGGAGCAAAGTCGGACGAACGTCTTTCGCTTCGTCCGGAGGCGATCGAACGATTCGCGGCGAGCCTCGCGCGGGAGCTCGGCGCCACTGCAAGCGCCACCGAACTTGCCGAGCGCGAGCGTCTGCTGCTTCAGAAGATCACGGCAGACATGAACTCCCACAAGGGCGAGGCGATCGTCATCGCGGGCCCGGCAATGTCCAGGGAAGTCCACGCATTTGTGCATTGGATCAATGCCCAACTCAATGCGCCCGTTCGGCTCATCGATCCCATCGATCGGACGCCATCCGGCAAGCAGGCGGGAACGCTTGAACAGCTCGTAGGCGATCTGGACTCCGGCCGCGTGCGTCAGCTCGTAATGATCGGCGTCAATCCCGCTTATGACGCACCAGCCGATTTGCACTTCGGGGCCCGAGCCCAGAAAGCGGCCTTTCGCGTTCATATGGGCGAGTACGCGGACGAAACCGCGGCTATCGCCAACTGGCATCTCCCGCAAAGACATCGACTTGAAACGTGGTCGGATCTGCGGGCCGGCGACGGCACGGCCAGCATCGTCCAGCCTCTGATCAAGCCGCTCTACGAGAGCTTCAGCGAGCACGAGCTTCTCGCCTGGCTGAGCGGCGCAGAAGACGCGGGCGCTTACGAGTTGGTGCGGCAGACCTGGACGAGCGCGGCCGCTGCGGATTTCGAGGCATGGTGGCAGCGCGTGCTGCACGACGGGATCATTGCAGGAAGCGGCGCCACTGCTGTTTCCCTCGCTGCTCCGCTCCTGCCGCCACTCGCGGACTCCGAACCTCACGACAAGCGCGATGACGAGATCAGCCTGGTTCTGCGCCCTGATCCTTGCCTATGGGATGGTTCATACGCCAACAACGCCTGGCTCCAGGAGTGTCCGAAACCGCTAAGCAAGCAGGTCTGGGGCAATGCGCTGGCGCTGCATCCGGACGAGGCAAGCCGGCTCGGTCTCACGTCCGGGGACGTCGTCACGGTCGCCGCGAACGGCCGATCGATCGAGGTGCCCGTGCTGACTGAACCCGGGATGGCCATGGGCGTCGGCGCGCTCACGCTCGGCGGGGGGCGGCAAAAGGTCGGCGCGATCGGCAACGGCGTCGGCGCCAGTGCCTACACGATCCGGACCTCGGACAACAGTTGGCGCCTTCCGCAAATTGCGATCAGGCGAACAGGGCGCCGGGAGCCGATTCTCACAACGCAGAACGTCGTTCGCACGCCGGAGGATGTCCGCGAGCTCTATCCGCAATATCGGCTCGGGCAATCCCTGCCGTCGGCGGCCATCCCCCATCCTCCAAGCCTGATGCCACCGGCCGTGAAGTCTGGCGACGGCCATGCCTGGGCGATGGTGATCGACACATCGGTTTGTATCGGTTGCAATGCCTGCGTGCTCTCTTGCCAGGCCGAGAACAACATTCCCGTGGTGGGGCCAGAGCAGGTGGCCATGGGACGCGACATGCACTGGATGCGCGTCGATGCTTATGATCATGGCGCGCCGAACACCCCGCAACTCGGCTTTCAGCCCGTGCCGTGCATGCACTGCGAGCACGCGCCGTGCGAGCCTGTGTGCCCTGTCGCCGCATCCGTCCATGACAGCGAAGGGCTGAACGCGCAGGTCTACAATCGCTGTATCGGCACCCGCTTCTGCGAAGCGAACTGCCCTTACAAGGTGCGCCGCTTCAACTTCTTCGGTTATGCTGACGGCGAGGAATACGGCAATCTCGGCGCGGAATCTTATCGCGGCCAAAAGAATCCCGAGGTGACCGTCCGCGCCCGCGGTGTCATGGAAAAATGCACATACTGTGTCCAGCGCATCAGCGGCGCACGCCGCGCCTCGGAACGTCAGGACCGGCCGCTCGGTCCAGACGAGGTGCAGACAGCCTGCCAGAACGCATGCCCGACCCGTGCCATCAGCTTCGGAGACCTGAACCAGGCTGACGCAGAGATCAACCACAGGAAAGCCGACCCGCGCCACTATGCCTTGCTCGGCCACCTCGGCACGCGGCCGCGCACCACCTATCTTGCCGATGTGCGCAATCCCGCACCTTCGGAGCCGGAGGGGCGGACATGAGCGAAGTTCTCGTTCCTCAGCATCCCCCGGCGCACCGCTGGATCTCGGCCGCGCGGGCAGGAGACGCCACGGTTACCCAGGCCGTGGCAGATCCGCTCTTCACCGGGTTCGGCAAAATATGGTGGCTGGCGCTGCTTATCACCCTGCCGTTCGTGCTCTGGCTGTTCGTTGCGATCGCGTGGCTGTTCTACCAGGGCATCGGCATCTGGGGCATCAACTCCACCGTCGTATGGGGAGTCGCGATCGCGAACTACGTCTGGTGGATCGGAATCGGCAATGCCGGCACGCTGATTTCGGCGATGCTGCTGTTGACCCGGCAAAGATGGCGCGCCTCGATCAACCGCTTCGCGGAAGCCATGACGCTGTTTGCGGTTGCGATCGCCGGGCTGATGCCCATCGTTCACCTCGGTCGACCGATCTACGCCTATTGGCTCGCGCCATATCCGAACACCATGGCGCTTTGGCCGCAATGGCGCAGCGCCTTGGTGTGGGACTTCTGGGCCATCCTCAGCTACCTGCTGTTCTCCCTTCTGTTCTGGTATGTCAGCCTGATTCCCGACCTTGCGACCATGCGCGACCGCACGCCCCACCGTGCCGGCCAGCTGCTCTACGGCGCATTTGCGATGGGATGGCGCGGCTCGTCGCGCGAGTGGTCGCGTTTGCAGACACTGCATACCACGATGGCCGCCCTCGGCGTGCCTCTGGTCTGCTCTGTGCACTCGATCGTCGGACTCGACTTCGCAGCGAGCCTAATGGCCGGTTGGCAGGAGAGCATCTTCCCACCTTATTTCGTCGTGGGCGCGATGTATTCTGGTTTTGCCATGGTTGTGGTGCTGGCGGCCGCGATCCGCTGGGGTCTCAGCCTTCAGGCTATTATCACTCACCGCCACTTCGAGGTGATGGCCCGCATCCTGCTGATGGCCTCCATCGTCATGTTCTATTCTTATGCGACGGAGTGGTTCATGGGCTGGTACGGCGGTGAGCATGCCGACCGTGAGGTGGTTCGCTTCGAGTTCACTGGAACCTACGCGCCGCTGTACTGGGCCTTGCTGGCCTGCAACTGCCTCATCCCGCAGTTGCTATGGTGGCCCTTCGCGCGACGGTCGCTGTTCATTCTGATTCCTGTAGCCATCGCGATCAACATAGGCATGTGGCTCGAGCGCATCCTCATCGTCTGGAACACACTTTCGCACGGCTACATGCCGTCACTGTGGCGGGCGTTTCACTTCACGTTCTGGGACTGGAGCTTTCTCGTCGCGCCGCTCGGATTTTTCGCCTTCCTGTTCCTGGTCTTCGTGAGGCTGGTCCCGAGCATATCAATGTTCGACGTGCGCGAGCTCGCTCATCAGGAGGCCGCGGCATGACGGCCAAGCTTGTGGCGGAATTCCTCGACGGTGAAGCGCTGAAGGCGGCCCCGCAGCGCGTGCATACCGCCGGACACGCCGCCCTCGAAGCATTCGGGCCGTATCCGATCGAAGGGCTCGCCGAACAGCTTGCGCAGGGCCGATCGGCAATTCGGGGTGTGATGCTTGCCGGCGGCCTCGGAACTGCAGCATTCGCCTTCGCACTGCTATGGTACAGCGCCGTGATCGACTATCCCATCAACAGCGGCGGTCGGCCACTGAACTCCTGGCAAGTGTTCCTGCTGGTGCCGTTTGAGGTCGGTGTCTTCGCGGCCGCGCTCGCCGGCGTCATCGCCTTTCTTTGGTCGTGCCGCCTGCCTCGTCTGCACGATGCAATGTTCGAGATTCCGGGCTTCGAACGCGCAACGCAGGATCGGTACTTCCTGCTGGCCGCATCTGACGGCGACCCGAACGAGCTGAGGACAGTTCTCCGCGACGCCGGCGCCGTCGCGGTCACGGAGCTGCGCACGCCATGACCGCCCGCGCGCTGCCATTGCTGTTGTTGCTGTCATGGGCGCTGGCCGGCTGTGGCGATCATTCCATGTCTCAGCAGAATCGCTACGGGACGTTCTCGAAGGCTGGGCTGTTCAAGGATGGCAGCGAAGCCCGGGCCTTACCGCAAGGGGTCGTTGCACAGGGCGATCTCGACCGTTTGCAGCAGATCTCCAAGCCACCGGCGGTCGACATGGCGCTGCTGTCCCGCGGCCGCGAGCGCTACGACATCTATTGCTCCCCGTGTCACGGGTTCTCCGGCCAGGGCGATGGGATGATCGTGCAGCGTGGCTTTCCCGCACCGCCCTCCTACCATTCCGCCCGCCTCCGCTCGGCCGATGCTCAGCACTTCTTCGACGTGATCACCCATGGCTACGGCGCGATGTATTCTTACGCCGCGCGGGTCGAGCCGCGCGACCGATGGGCCATCGTCACCTATATCCGCGCGCTGCAGCAGTCGCAACGAACCGACATGGCCGACGTGCCCGAGTTGAGGAGCAAGCTGCCGTGATCGCCGCGCTTCGTAACCAGACGCTGAGTGCATTCGCCTCGCCGCACGCGGCGGCGGGTGTCGCGCTGGTGTCGCTCATGGCTGCGCTGGTGCTCATGGCTGGACGGCTCGGTCCTCATCCGAGCCTGCTGCAGGGCTGGCTGCTTGCATTTGCAATATGGAGCTGCGCCCCGGTCGGCAGCGTGACGTTGCTGCTCATCCACCGTCTGACGGGCGGCCGTTGGGGCGTTGTCGCCGGAGCCATATTGCGCCCCCTCGCCGCGACGATGCCTCTTGTCGCCATCGCCTTCGTCCCCGTTCTCGCCGGGCTGACTTACATCTACCCCTGGGCCGCGGATGCCAGCCAGATCAAGCCCGACATCGCGCGCTGGTACCTCGGCCAGCCATGGTTCGTCCTGCGCGCCGTCATCGCACTGATGGGATGGTCCGTGCTCGGCGTGACCTTCGCACTCGGACTCGGCGGGCGGCTATTGGCCGCGCTCGGACTTGCGTTCTACGGCTTCACCATCAGCATGGTCGCGGTCGATTGGTTCCTCTCCCTTGAACCGCATTACGTCTCGACCGCCTTCGGCTCCATGATCGCAATACAGCAGCTGCTCGCCGCGCTTGCCGTTGTCGCCGTGCTTGCAACGACCAATTTCGAAGGTAGAGCGCTGAGCGATATCGGCAGCCTTTTGATCGCAACCGTGCTCGGCGTCGTCTACCTCGAATATATGACATATCTGGTGGCTTGGTACGGCGATCTACCTCACAAGGCTGAGTGGTTCCTCAGGCGCAGCACAGATGCATGGGTCGGCATCCTGCTCGTGACATTCGTCGCCGGAGCCGTGCTTCCATTCTCGATGCTGCTGTTCGAGGGCCTGCGCCGCAGCCGTGCAGGCTTGCTCATTGTCGGCCTGTTGCTGCTCTTCGGCACTGTCATGCACTTCGCTTGGCTGATGATGCCGGCATTTTCCGCGAAAGCTCCTGTTGCTCTCACGGCTCTGGGCACTCTCCTCACCTTGACGATAGCTTCTGTCCTCTTTGGACAGGGCATCGCATCCGTGGAGGTGCGCCATGCCGAATGAGGAAATGGGCAGTCGTGCATTCCCACAACCCGCCGGCATTCACAACCGCGCCGTTCTCTTGGTAGTCGGTGGCTTCCTGCTCTTCGTGGGTGCCGCGATTGCGGGAATGCTACTGTTCCTGAATACGCAAGCGCCGCGCGCATTCACCCCGCGCGCTGAGCGCCGATTTCCCTCCCCCGAGCTCCAGACCTCTCCGGAGGCCGACCTGACCCGGTTCGAGGCCGCGCAGCGTGCGAGGCTCACCGCTTATGCCTGGGTCGATCGCGACCACAACATCGCCAGCATCCCGATCGACGAGGCGATGCAGCTCGTCGTCGGTCGGGGCTATCAAGCTTATGACGCCCCCCAACCTGCGCCCGCCCCTCCGTCCGGTGCAAGTGGAGGGAATCCATGAGGCGGGCCATCGTTGTCTTGGCGCTTGCGCTCTGGCCGGGGCTCGCGCATGCCGGTTTGACCGAGCAGCAGATCGGGCGCGTCGGCTTCGATCCTCCTCAGGGCGCCCGCGTTCCGTTATCCCTGCAGTTTAGGGCAGTCGGCGGTGACACCGTCACCCTTCGCGATGCGATCGACGGACGTCCGACCCTGCTGCTTCCAGCGGACTTCACCTGCAAGCAGATTTGCGGGCCTGCGCTGACGATCGCAAGCTCGGCGCTGCAGCAGACCGGGTTTATCGCAGGACGCGACTACAGCCTCGTCATTGTCGGCATCGATCCGCGGGACACCATTGACGACGCCCGCCGCTTTACCCGGGGACAGATCGGGGGCACGGGAACATCGGTCCTGACAGGATCGCAGGAGACTGTTGCCGCGCTGCTCGGTGCAATCGGATACCATGCCGAAATCGACGACAACCATGACGCGATTGCGCATCCGGCAGCCTTCGTCACGCTCGCGTCCGACGGACGGGTCGTCCGCGCGCTGTCCAGCCTGGCGCTGCAGCCCGGTGACCTTCGCCTCGCTCTGTTGGATGCCGGTGACGGCCGGATCGGTGGACTCTCCGGGCGCATCGCGCTGCTCTGCTATGGATTTGACGCGGTACACGGAATCTACACCCGCAGGATCACAACGGTCCTACAGATTTTCGGAGCATCCACGGTTGCCATTATGGCCGCCCTCGTCGGGCTGATGCTGGTCCGCAGCAGGCGTCGGGGAGCCTCGGCATGAATTCGTTATTCAGGCTGCCGGAAGCGAGCACGCACGCCGTCACGGTTGATCACATCTTCTATCTTCTGCTCTTCCTTTCCGGGGCTACCGTGGTCCTCGTCTTCGGGCTCATCCTGCTGTTTGCCGTCCGATATCGGCGCGGATCTCCCGCCAAGCGCGGCCCGATGCCTGAGATTCTCAGCCGCGAGTTCGAAATCGGTTGGACGGTCGCGACGTTGTTGACGTTCGCCTTCCTATTCTGGTGGGCATCTTCTGCTGACCTCAGCAGCCTTGCCGCACCCACCGGCGCACTTGAAATTCACGTCGTCGCCAAGCAGTGGATGTGGAAGACGCAACATCCGAACGGCGCGCGTGAGATCAATGCCCTTCACGTGCCGCTGGATAAACCAGTCCATCTCCTAATGAGCTCGCAGGACGTGATCCATTCGTTCTTCGTCCCCGCGTTTCGGGTCAAGAAGGACGTGCTGCCTGGCCGCGACACCGACATCTGGTTTCAGGCCAACAAGAGCGGCACCTTCCCACTGCTCTGCGCCGAGTATTGCGGCACCAATCATTCCATGATGCGCGGCAAGATCGTCGTCATGCGACAGGATGACTATGCCAAATGGCTGGTCCAGCAGCCGGAGGGCGACGACCTTGCTCATGATGGCGCCAGGCTGTTCGTATCGCAGGGATGCTCGGGCTGCCACGCCGTCTCCTCGAACGTCCACGCGCCGCGCCTGGCGGGTCTTTATGGCCGCGCGGTGCAGCTGGCGGATGGGCGCACGGTTTCCGCGGACGATGCCTACATCCGCGATTCGATCCTGCAGCCGAAGCGCGACGTCGTGGCCGGCTTCGAGCCGATCATGCCGAGCTTCAAAGGGCTGCTCGACGACGGAGAGATCCAGAGCCTGACCGCCTATATCCGCTCGCTCAGAGAGGAGCAGCAAAATGACTGACGCCCTGCTCGCCGGAGAGCTGCCGCTGCCGCCGCGCCCCGACTATCTGCGCCACGGCGCGACGATCTCGTCCTGGCTTGCCACGACAGACCACAAGCGCATCGCAATCCTTTACGCGATCACGATCACGTTCTTCTTTTTCATGGGAGGCGCCGCAATCACCGCCGTTCGGCTCGAGCTATTCCAGCCGAACGGATGGCTGTTGACCTCGGACACTTACAACAAGCTGTTCTCGTTCCACGGAATCATCATGGTCTGGTTCTTCTTGGTGCCGTCGATCCCGAATACGTTCGGAAACTTTCTACTGCCGCTGATGATCGGGGCTCCGGACGTCGCCTTTCCCCGCCTCAATCTTTTCAGCTGGTATTTGACCGTCGCTGCCGGCGCTTTCACGGTTTATGCGCTCGTCGCCGGAGGCGTCGACACCGGCTGGACGTTCTACACGCCTTATTCGTCGATGTTCTCCAACACCCACGTCTTCGCGGCGGCCGCGGGCGTGTTCGTTGTCGGCTTTGCCAGCATCGCCACGGGAGTGAACTTCATCACGACCACCCACATGCTTCGTGCTCCCGGCATGACCTGGTTCCGGCTTCCGCTGTTCGTCTGGGCGATCTACGCGACGTCGCTGATCATGGTGCTTGCCACCCCGGTGCTCGCCATCTCGCTCCTGCTCGTGATCGCGGAGCGCGTGCTGGGCTTGCCGATCTTCGATCCGGCTCGCGGCGGCGATCCGATCCTGTTCCAGCACCTGTTCTGGTTCTACTCGCACCCGGCGGTTTACATCATGGTCCTGCCGGCGATGGGCGTCGTGTCCGAAATAATCCCATGCTTCGCGAGGCGGCGGATTTTCGGATACGACTTCATGGTCTATGCAATGCTTGCGATTGCGGGCGTCGGGTTCTTCGTCTGGGGCCACCACATGTTTGTCTCCGGACAGTCGGCCCTTGCCAGCCTCGTCTTCTCCTTCCTCTCCTTCATCATCGCCGTGCCGTCGGCAATCAAAGTTTTCAACTGGACCGCTTCGCTGTATCGCGGTCAGATCAGCTTCGAATCGCCGATGCTGTATGCGCTCGGCTTCGTTGGTCTGTTTACGACGGGCGGGCTTTCCGGGCTGTTCCTCGCCTCGATTCCGGTGGACATCCATGTCACCGACACCTACTTCGTCGTCGCGCACTTCCACTACATCATGGTGGGCGGCTCGGTGTCCGCCTTCTTTGCCGGGCTCCACTTCTGGTGGCCCAAGGTCACGGGCAAGCTCTATCCGGAGAGCTGGGCAAAGTTCGCGGCCATCCTCATGTATGCCGGCTTCAACATGACATTCCTGCCGCAATTCTTCGCCGGGTACCTCGGCATGCCGCGCCGCTACCATACCTATCCGGCGGAGTTTCAGATCTACAATGTCATGTCGTCTGCGGGAGCGGCGGTCCTCGCCATCGCCTACTTGTTGCCTCTGGGATATCTCACCTGGTCCCTGTTCTACGGCGGAAAGGCCGCGAAGAACCCTTGGGGTGCGACAGGGCTGGAGTGGACCACGGGCTCTCCGCCTCCCCCGAAGAATTTTGACAGGCAGCCCCGCGTAGATCGCGGGCCGTATGCCTACCACGCCGAAGGCATGTCGGCTGGAACCGATCCTCCCGAAATGCAAAACGCAAGAGAAACGCGATGAGCGACGAAAGCGCACTGCTGAGAGAACCCTGGTTGGATTTCGGCCGGCAGCGCGAGGCAGGCAAGTTCGGCATATGGGTCTTCCTCGCCAGCGAGACGCTGTTCTTTGGGGCGCTGATATTGACCTACACAGTTTGTCGTATCGAACATCCGGATGCGTTCACCGCGGCCGGGCGTGAGACAAATATCTGGTATGGCACGATCAACACCGCCGTGCTGTTGACGAGCAGCCTCACCATGGCCATGGCTTCGCAAGCGTCCGAAGCGTCTGCCCGACTGCGACGGCTCGTCCTCGTGTGCCTCATGCTCACCGCGATGCTCGGGCTCGCGTTCATCGTCATCAAGGGCTTCGAGTACAAGGAAGACATTGACAAGCAGCTCGTACCGGGAGCCGGGTTTGCATTGTCTCAGCCCGGAGCGCAGCTGTTTTATGGATTTTATTGGCTGGTCACGGGCGTCCACGCGATCCACCTTTCCATCGGGATTGCTCTCGTGAGCCGCTTGTTCTGGGTGCTGCTCCGGCGCCAACTTCCGGCGAAAGACAATCCCGAGATCGAGGTCACAGCCCTCTACTGGCATCTGGTCGATATCGTGTGGATCTTCCTGTATCCGCTGATCTATTTGCCGGGCCGTGCATCATGAACAGGCAAGGTGAATCAGGTGGTGTTGTGCGCCACCTATGGGCGAGGAACCTCTTGATCTGGGCAGCGCTCCTCGCACTCCTCGTGCTCAGCCTGGTCGCCGCCTATGTTCCCATGGGCCGAATGACAACAGCCAGCGGCATTATCATTGCGGGGGTGAAATCGACCCTCGTCGTCTTGCTCTTCATGGAACTCGCCTCAGCAAAGCCGCTGATCCGGATCGCGGCGATCTCGGGGCTTGTTTTCGTGATCGCGATGTTCGCATTGACCTTCGCTGATGTTCTCGCACGAATCTAACGCGCGGGAGCACTTAACTTTCGGTACCTTTTGCTACCCCGCATGCATTGAAGCGCTCTGATGCAGCCACCTTCGAACGTAAGCTTGGGAGAGGAGAACTTTTGCTGCGCTCAAAGGGTGACTGCACCAGTTCGCTCGTGAAGCCATGCGCCTCTCCGTGAGGCACACCGCCGGCGACCATTAGGCGGACGTTGGTGGCTCACGAGTTCTGAAACTCCTTCATGTCGAGCCGCAGACCGGCTTTGTTTGCTTGCTCTGCTGTGACGTAAGGCAGACCATAATAGCTTAGCTTCGGGCTCCATCGCCCCGTTTGGCCCGGGTAAGGGAAGGCATAGGTGCCCCCACCAACGGACGCCTCGCGGGATATCACAACCGCCGCGAGCTTTCCGCCGCTGTCGAAAACGAGGTCGGAGACATAGCCATAGCCTTGGCCTGCCTGCAGCCGCGCATAATCTCCGATGACCTTGGAGACCGAGAATTCGTGCGGCTCTGCTTGCGCCTGATCAGGGTCAACAAAGAGGCCGTACTCTCGCGACCTCAAATCGGAAAAGTCGGCCACGATAGCTCCTTCGTGAAGCGGGCGCAGCACCCGGTTGAAGGGAATTCGGGAGATGAACTCCGGCTCATCCTTTGTTCTGAAGCCTTCGACGAGCAAAGAATCAATCCGCCCGTCGTCCGCCAAGGTCACGTTCCGGACGGCTCCCAGATACTCACCTTTCAACGAGAACACCGCGCTCCCAAGCAGTCGCGAAGCACGGTATCCATTATAGACCGTGTTGACGAACTGCTCGGACTGCGCCGGCTGTTCCGTGGCCGTCTGCGTCGCCGTCTCTGCCCATGAGGGACCCAACAGAACGGAGGTCGAGATTGTACCTATGACAATTGCAAGGGTGATCCTGCTCTTTACGCCCATTCAGTGCTCCTGCGATCCGTCGTGCCAACATTACCGTTGATCGTATAATCGTTTCCGATGCGGGAAGTTCTGGGCGCCGGTCAAGCGAACGGTCCGCTGCCGTGCCAAGGAGAGAGTGCCGCGACCAATCGGGTACCCGGCCCTTAGGAAACGCACCGCAGATCCACGCGTGCACATCCAGGCAACGCTATTACATGCCTCGGCCGACGTACTTAATTCGTTGCTCGCACATCAGACGCAAGCTCACGATCCAGGCCTCGGGGACCAGGTCAGGTTTCTCCTGACGGATCTTCACCCTAAGCCCGACTGTGAGAAGGCCGGCGTGCGCCCCACATCTGGGTAAATCGCCGTTCCAAGGAGACGCGAAATGTTGAGCAACGAACTCCTCCTGCCGACGCGCAGTTCGACGCCGTCTCTCGAACCTTCACGAGAGCGCAATCAAACGCCGCACGCCCACCACGCAACGAACGATCTGGTACGTCGCCTTCCACAGGCATCACGCACCCGGTTAGTCGAACTCTGCGACCAAGTAACGCTGCGACCGAGACAACTGCTGCAGGAACGTAATCTGCCGTTGCAGCATGCCTATTTTCTTGAAAATGGCGCGGCCTCGCTGACCGCCAAGGCCGGAGACTGCCTCCCCGTCGAGATACAGACTGTCGGAGCAAAGGATTTCATTGGCATCCCTCTGATCCTTGGCATGCGCGTTTCCCCTCACCGTTGCATGGTTCAGGTCTCCGGGAGAGCCTTGCGCATCGAGGCCGATGCTTTGATCGAGTTGGTGAGGGGGATGTCGAGATCCAGAAGCTGTTGCTGAGGTACGTGCAGGCCACCCTGATCCAAAGCTCGCAGCTGGCGGCATGTAATTCGCGTCACAGCTTGCAGCAACGATTGGCTCGGTGGCTTCTCGTTGCAGAGGATAAATTGTTCTCCCGCGAAATCCCGCTCACGCATCGATGCATGGCACAGGCCCTAGGAGTTCGGCGCGCAGGTATCACTTCGACAATGGGCGAAATGGAAGCGCGAGGCATCATCAAGCGAGGCCGCGCTCAAGTCGAGATTCTGGATCAGTCGCAACTCGAGCCTCTGTCCTGCAACTGCTATCGCGTGATTCTATCTGCACATGAGAACTCTCTCAATGGAGCCAACGCTGGACAAACAAGCAATTCGTGATTGATGGCTCAAAGGAATGATGGCTTGGGCGGCGCAATGCGCTCGCCTTGTCCGGTTGCGTACCGAGTTCTGACCGGCGCAGCGAACGCTACGTGTCTTACCTCGTTAGCGATCGCAAGCTGCCCGGGACTCGAATGCGAAGAGCTTTGTGTGCAGAAGCTACGCTCCGCCGGCGGCGGGAATGGCCGGATCTGCGCCCCGCTACCAATCGAATGACTGCCAGTCTTGCGGGATAGCCAGGAGCCAGTCGCCAGCTTGCCGAAGTCCAACCTCTCCAGAGCAACGACTATCTTCGGGCAGTACGGCACCACCGCGCGCGTTGCGCCGCTGGTGTTCGTTCTGCTCACCCCGATGGGCGAGCATGTTTTTCACCTTTCTCCGATCTGGATCTTCGGATCCGGTGTTCTCGCAATAGCTGTACTCGCTGAATGGATTCGCGTAGCAACCGACCAGCTCTCCTCCCACACCGGTCCTGCCATAGGCGGTCTCCTGACCGTCAGTCTTGGAAGCTTGGCCGAACTCATTCTTGCGCTATTTGTTCTCGCGCGCGGCCATGTCGAGGTGGTCCATGCCCAGATCACCGGGTCCATAGCGGCGACCTGCTTGTTGGGGCTGGGTCTGGCCATCGTCGCCGGCGGGTTCAATCGCGAGCGTCAGAGCTTCACACAAGCGCGCGCTGGGTTGTTGTCAAGCATGCTTGTTCTGTCGGTGATCGCTCTCATTCTGCCCGCAGTGTTCGACTACACGGGTCGCAGCATCCGTCATGTCAACAACGTGAATGCCTCTGACGAGCTGCTTAGCCTCGCGGTGTCCGTGGTCCTGCTAATCCTCTACTCCGGAAACCTTGTCTTCACCCTCATTACCCACTGGAATGTCTTCGCGCCCAATGAGGAGGCTTCGGCGAACAATGCGTGGTCATCGACCACATGCTTGATCGTGTTACTGGCATGCACCTGCGCGGCGGCCCTGCAGAGCGACTTTGTCTCCGGCGCTCTGACGGAAACGGCCACATCGACGGGTGTGACACCACTCTTTCTTGGCGTCGTCGTGCTTGCTCTTGTGGGCACCAGCTCGGACATTTTTGCGGCCGTCTGGTTCGCTCGGCGCGACCGGATGGGACTTGTGATGACGCTCTGCATTGGATCCGCCATTCAGATTGCGCTGGTTGTTGCTCCGCTTCTCGTCA
Organism: Bradyrhizobium sp. 132; assembly: GCF_023074185.1. Taxonomy (GTDB): domain Bacteria; phylum Pseudomonadota; class Alphaproteobacteria; order Rhizobiales; family Xanthobacteraceae; genus Bradyrhizobium. The sequence goes on from NZ_JADPKY010000092.1 coordinate 51,124, forward strand.
TTTTCTCGTGGATGATCGGGAAGCCAATGACCCTTGTCTTCCAAAATCCCGTCGACCTCTTTTCAATCGCCGGCACAGCGTTCATCGTGAACGCCATCACGAGAGACGCCGAGACCACCTGGTTCGAGGGCGTAATGCTGATTGGAGTTTACGTCGTATTGGCCCTTGCGTACTTCTTTTCTTGAAGTGCAACGCCAGACGGACTCAACAGCGGCAACCGTTCGAGCTCCAAAGTAGTTGCGTCTTGGCAGATCGGGCCGCCGGCCATCGCCCCGGCGTGTCTCCAAGATCGAAGTGGGACCCCTTTCGGAGCAGACCCTCGCGGTTACCGGACGCGCCGAGCGCCCGTCGATCAGCGCTAAAAAATCACCTCCCCCGCGAAAAAGGCGAGGAGCACGAGCACCAGAAAAATCGCAACAGCCGCGAAAAATGGCCACTTGGCGATAGTGGACGCACCGGCGGCGATTCCGCTGAATCCGAGCAATCCGGCTACGATCGATATCACAAAGAAGATCAACGCCCACTTCAGCATGACAAGCTCCTGCGGCCTTATTTACAGTTGACGTACGCACAAGTCTGCAATCCCACCCAGCTCGAAGGTGCTCTCGGACTTGCCTAGCGACAATCGTTCTGCCGACAATCGTTCTAGGCATTCGGCGTTCCGATCTGAACGTTTTATGTCCGACAGAAAGTCGGCACACCTGCGTACGCGCTGCGTCAGAAGCCAAGCGAACTGAAATGTTTGTTCGCGACCGGACAGTCATCGGGGTCTCGACGTCTTTTTTAATCAGTGAATGCGAATTATCTTCTTAGCTTCAGTGAGCGAGGCAATCCCAAATGCAGTTACGTTCTGATCGCGTTCTTCCCTGGTTGACCCTCGCCACCGCACTCCTGCTCGGCCACGCGACCCCAGCTTCCGCACTCGAATGCCCCGTTTACCATCCGAGCGATACCGACGCTGCGATCAAGGAAACAAGAGCACAAACGGAGAGCTTCCAAGCTATGCTCGCAGCGCGCGGCGATCGTGCAACACGCAGCATTGTCAGCAGCGTGCGCATGGCTCATCCGAATGCGTCGGCAGCACAGATCACCAATTTTGTATTGACCCTCTACTGCCCTCTGGTGCGACACAACGCAGCTTTGTCCGAGGATCAGAAGCGAGCGCGCCTCAAGTCCTTTTCGGCTGAACTCATGAAGCAAGTCTCGCGGTAGCGTTGCTGCACCCAACCCTACCGGCTGATGTCTGGGCAATCACGGACGACGTACCGGTCCCGTAGCGAGCCGTGCACAAGCACATGGCGACACAGTCTATCAACCACATCGCGAGCTGAATCGGCTTTTCAGCCACGTACGGGGCAAATCGGCCGGGTATGACTTCGCGGCTGTATCCCGTGTAAATCAGAAACGGGATGCTTCTTTTCAAAAGGAGATCTGCGAATTCGAAGGACGCCCGCCCGTGCAGGTCGACGTCGAGAAGCGCGGCGCCGATAGCTGCGCTACTCGCTGCATGGAAAGCAGGGCTTAGCTCGGCAAATGGGCCAATTGTTTCATGACCGCTGCGCCGGATCTCGGTCGCGAGATCGTCGGCGATGAAGTATTCGTCTTCGATTATGGCTATTCGCATTGGGTCTCCTATGACGTAGCGGCAAGCCCCTGCGAGATTTTCGCTTATCCTACCAGTGATGCCGCGGTGATCAACCCGGACCCGGATCGTAGACGCATAACTTGGCCCGCTGCCGCACGGGGCCAGTAGTGCTTTGACCGCAGCGTTACTCCTGCTGCAGTAAACAGGTGCTCCCGGCCGGGGTACACTTATGTACCAACTGTCTCTGCAACGGCACCGCAGCTCGCGCATTTCCTTCAGGCAATGAAAGCGAGGAGATGCGTTTATGAAAACAAGCGGATGGCACGTCGCCGTGGCCGTATTGGCGCTCGCGATTCCGGTCGGAACTGCTGCGCAAGCCGCGCCGATGTTGGCTGCGAGCGGGATAGCCAAAAACGACCCGAGCCTGGTGGAAGTTCAATGGCGGCATGACCGTCACCATGCTTGGCATCGTCATAAGTGGCGCGACGGCTACAGGCACCGCTATAGCGGCGGCTGGGGTCCAGCGTTAGGCGGCTTCGTGGCAGGTGCGGCGATTGGAAGCGCCGTCGCCAACAGCCGGGCGCAAGCTGCCGAGAACAACGCCTACTGCTCCCAGCGATACAAGTCGTACGACCCGAGCTCCGGGACTTACATGGGTTACGACGGCATACGGCATCCATGTCCCTGAGCAACACGGCGTTCTGCCGGCGCCGGCCATTACGAACGCCATCAACTTTTGAACTCGAGCAAGGAGATCCATACATGAAAGCGACCTCATTCTTGGCGGCGGCAGCTCTCGTCGGCGCATCATCGCTTGCGATGGCACAAAGCGCTCCGCAAGCTACCGGTCCTGGGGACCATAGCGCCGTGCAGAGCTCGAGCCGCAATCAGTCGGCCGACCAACGCACGGAAAACGGCATGGCAAACAAGGGGGGCAACAAGGGCGACGCGGTCCAGTCCGACGCTAGTCAAGCGAGCGTTCGGCAGCAGATGGTCAGCGACCTGCAGCAGGCAGGTTTCACCGACGTCAAGGTACGGCCGGAGTCGTTCCTGGTGGAGGCCAGAGATCGGTCAGGAAATCCGGTGACAATGTTCGTTGGTCCAAATACTTTCGCCGAGGTGAAAACGATCGGCGCTAACGCGCAGAAGTCTTCTTCGAATACAAACTCGTCCAGCAACAGCGCTAACGCAACTTCGGATCGCCCGGGCGGAGCCTTCACTTCGGTGCCGCCGAAGGACGGCCTGAGCTCGCAGTTGATGGGTCTGCAGGTGTACAACAACACCAAACAGGACATTGGCACGATCAAGGACGTCGCGCTAAACGAGAACGGCATCGACGGCTATATCCTCTCGGTCGGAGGGTTCCTTGGCATTGGCGACCACTACGTTGCGGTGCGGCCTTCGGCAATCAATCTGAAGTTCGATCATGCAGCCAACAAGTGGAGCGCGACCATGGACACGACGGCCGACCAATTGAAGTCGGCGCCTGAATTCAAGTACCCCAGCAACGGATAATCTTCTGAGGTGGAGCGGTTCGGCGGAACGCTCCAGCCTCCCGGTTGTTGGCTCCAGGTTCGATTCGGTCATGCGGCTCAAATATGCTCGCCCGCGCTGAAAAACTGCTGGCCGACCTTGGCGAGACATTCTGGCCGGTGCCTATACTCATGGTGCTTTCCAGTCTAATCGGCGCCTTCACTCTCGTTCATGTTGACCAAAGCGACGCGGTCTCGCTATCAAATCTACAGGGCTGGTTGTACGACGGCGGCGCGACCGGCGCTCGCACCCTGCTCGGCACCGTAGCCGGCGCGACGATCGGCGTCGCGGGAACCGTGTTCTCTATTACCATTGCCGCGTTGTCTCTCGCTGCGGGTCAGATGGGGCCTCGGCTGCTGCGTAATTTCACGCGCGATCGTGGCAATCAATTCACGCTAGGCATGCTGCTCGGCACTTTCTGTTACGCTCTCGTCGTGCTGAGAAGCATCCGGACAGAGCCGGAAGGCGGCTTCGTCCCTCATCTATCATTGAGCGTTGGAATTCTGCTCGCATTGGCTTGCGTGGCGATGCTCGTCTACTTCGTCGGTCACGTCGCCGGCCGGATCAACGTTGAAACTGTCGTCGAACTCGTCAGTGAAGACCTCCGCAGCGCTATGCGCCAGCTAACCGTGCAGGATCCGCAGCCGAAGCCTCCGCCGGGTGAGTACTGGATCGGCTCCCTGCCCCTGAAGGACTCGCGGCGCGGTTATCTGCAGCATCTGGACGAAGAGGGCCTGGCCACCTGGGCGGCCAAGCATAGAGTCACCATTCGGCTGTTGATCGGCCCCGGCGACTATGTTTTTCCGGGGGCGACCGTCGCTCTGGTTAATCCTCCCGTCGACGGTGCCGAAGCGGCTATCCGGAATGCGACGGCGCTGGGCGCAACAAGCAGCATTTCTTCCGATCTGCGCTTCGCCGTTCGACAACTCGTTGAAGTCGCGGTGAGGGCGCTTTCGCCCGGCATCAACGATCCACACACCGCCCTCTCGGTCCTGGATCGACTGGGCGCGGCATTGTGCGATGTTGTGCCCCTGCATCTGCCATCAGGAGTGTCGATCAGAGGAAGTCGGCCGGTTTTGGTGGTGCCGCATGTGCAATACGATCAATTGCTCGGGACAATGTTTCATATGATCCGCCAAAGCGCAGGCGCCCAACCTGCAATATCGATCCGGATGATTGAGGTGATGACTCAGGTCGCAAGCTGCGAGCGCGATGCCACCCGGCTCTCGGCGCTCTCCCACCACGCGGATCTCGTCCTTGCGGACGCTCGTCGCCTGATTGCCGCTCGCAGTGACAGAGAGGATGTCGAACGCCGGCATCAGCTATTGGCTCTGATGGTCCGGGCAGGTCCAATGGGTCGATTCACCGAACAGGTTTTGCCTCTGCCGGGCGCCAATGATCCGCCAAACGCTATCGCTGAGACAGCCGCCTTCCGATCTCAGCGTTGAGTTCGGCGCCCGCCAGGATGGAATAGGCCGCGACCCAGAGCCATGTCATCAACACGGCAACTGCGCCGAGCGATCCGTAGGTCTTTTGATAGGCGGCGAACGTGTTCACATATGTTGAGAATGCGTATGAACCCGCAATCAAACCGGTTGTTGCGAGGAGGCCGCCGGCCGACGCAAGGTCCCATCTCGGCTCGGACCTGTTGGGTGCATAGCGATAAAGCAAAGCGACAATCGCGATGATCATGCACACGAGCAGCGGCCACCGTATCAACATTGCCGCAGCCTGCCAGCCGGTAGGAATTGGCACGTAGCTGAGCAGGAGGGGAATCACGGCAATCAGGATCACGGCGCCGCCGGCGAGGACGATCAACGCCACGGTCAACGACAGAGCGACAGCGTTAAACAGAACGAGCCCACGCTCCTCGGAGACCGCGTAAGTGACGTTTAAGGCGGTCATGAGCGTCCCGGTCGCGTACCGCGCACTCCAGATCGATATCCCTACACTGACCATCAGCCCGACGCCGAAGGGCGGATGCGTGCCCTGCTCGATCACTTTTAAGCGTTCTGAAATGAGGGCGGTCGCCTCACCCGGCAGGATGACCTGGAGCGCATTGAGCTGTTTCACGATGTCATTCGTGTCGGCGACTAGTCCGTAGAGTGACACCAGCGCGGCAATAGCGGGGAAAATCGAGAGAAAGGAATAGAAGGCGACGGCGGCAGACAAGATCGAAATGTTGTGGTCGCTCAGCTTGGCCCAAACGGCGATTGCGACGGAGACGAACCTGCGAAGAGGTTCGAAGCTGCCGCTGCTTACCCCCTCAACTTTGCGGTTTGCCTTTCCAGTCACGTTGATCTCTAGCCAGTCTTCATGAGAGGACACGAAAACCTTCGAGTGCAGCTGACGTTCCCGTGCCAATGATCGAGAGACGAATTGCCCATCTTTACAGGCTGCCGAGGGTCTCTTGAGCTCACCGCTTGCCGAGCCAAGGGCGCTCGGTGGTCCGGAAGCGTACCCGCAAATGTGGGAACCAAAGCTGCGGACGCACTCTTGGATCTGGAGCAAAGCATCAATCTATGACGAGTAACTGGTATGGCTCAGACGTATCGCGCTGCAGATTGGGCGGCATTCACCCTTGGCGGAGTCATGGTTCTGATCGGCCTCGTGCTCGGGGCCGGCGGTGCTTGGCTGCTTTGGTTGGGAGGCTCCTTCTATTATCTGCCCAGCGGAATCGTCCTGATCGTCTCGGGTCTCCTGTTGGCCCGCCGGCGCGTTGAAGGCGCATGGCTTTACCTTCTGCTCTTCCTGCTCACCCTCGCCTGGGCGTTCTGGGAAGTTGGCGCCAACGGTTGGGCGCTGGTGCCCCGGACTGTCGGACCGGCCATTTTGCTGATCGCCGTCCTGGCGCTCACACCGAAGCTTCGCCCCATTCGCCACCAGTATGAAGCTGCGGCTACAATCGCTGCCGGGCTTGTACTGCTGGTAGCCACAACTGTGTTGATGACCGGAGCTTTTCGGCCGGCAAGCGCCGCTCCTCGCGTAATGCCGTCTCCGACCGTCGCAATGACCGACCCTTCGTCTCTCAAGGCAGGCTCAGATTGGCCTGCCTATGGCGGCAGCTACAGTGCGCGCCGCTATTCGCCGCTCGACGAGATCAACTCGACGAACGTCGCCAAGCTCACCAAGGTCTGGACCTTTCATACCGGCGACTTGCCTACCAAGAACACAAAGGGCACATACGGCGCAGAGAACACCCCGCTCAAGGTGGGGGATAACCTCTACGTTTGCACGCCCAAGAACATCGTTATCGCGGTCGACGCGAAGACCGGCAAGCAGATCTGGCGATTTGACCCGCGCGTCCCGGACGAGTTCATTCCGTACACCGCGGCTTGCAGAGGCCTTGCATATTACGAACTGTTCAATGCCGATCAGGGCGCGGCCTGTGCCAGCCGCATCATCGAAGGCACGCTTGACGCACGCCTGATCGCAATCGATGCGAAGACCGGGACGCGCTGCGAGGCATTCGGATATGACGGTCAGGTCGACACCGCGACGGGGATCGGCCGGCACGATCCCGGCATGTTCGCGATTACTTCGGCGCCGACGATCGTTCGCGGCGTCATCCTCATCGGGCACGAAGTCCTCGACGGACAAAAGCGGGACGCGCCCTCGGGTGTGATTCAGGGATACGACGCGCAAACGGGCGCGTTGCGTTGGGCATGGGACATGGTCAAGCCGGATGCAAGCGCGCCGCCGCCGGTTGGACAAACCTTTACAAGGGGCACGCCCAACATGTGGACGACCGCCTCCGGCGACGAGGAACTGGGACTCGTCTATCTGCCGCTTGGGGTTTCGGCCGTGGACTACTGGAGCAGCAGCCGCTCGGACCGCGAGAAAGAGTTCGCGACATCGCTGGTCGCGCTAGATGTTACGACCGGCAAGCCCGCCTGGCATTTCCAGACCGTGCACAATGACGTCTGGGACTACGATCTCGGCTCTCAAGCGACGCTGGTCGACTTCCCGACGGACAAAGGCGAGCCGGTGCCGGCGCTGGTGCTGCCGAGCAAGCGCGGCGACATTTTCGTGCTCGACCGCCGCACGGGCAAGCCGCTCGTCGGCGTCGAAGAGCGGCCGGTGCCGCAAGGCGGCGTGGAGCCTGCGCAGCGCGCCAAAACCCAGCCATTCTCGCTTTACCACACCCTGCGAAAGGCCGATCTCACCGAGCAGGACATGTGGGGCATGTCGCCCATCGACCAAATGATCTGCCGTATCCAGTTTCGTCAGGCGAGCTACGAGGGTATCTTCACGCCACCCACGGCCAGCCCGCACTGGATTGAATATCCAGGCTATAATGGCGGCTCCGATTGGGGCGGCATCGCCATCGATCCTGTACGCGACATCATCGTTGCCAATTACAATGACATGCCGAACTATAATCGGCTGGTGCCGCGCGACGAGGCCAATCGTCTCGGTTGGGCGCCGCGGGACCAGGCGCGCGGCGAAATCGGGGGGCAGGAAGGCGCGGGCGATCCACAGCTCGGTTCCCCCTATGCGATCAACGTCAATGCCGGCTGGCGGCTACCCGGCACCGGATTGTTGTGCAAGCAGCCGCCCTATGGCGGAATTCGCGCGATCGATCTGAAGACCGGCAAGACGCTGTGGGATCGTCCGTTGGGTGAAGCCCGGACGAACGGCCCGTTCGGGATCCCGTCGATGCTGCCGATCACGATCGGCACGCCTAACAATGGCGGCGCGGTCGTGACTGCCGGCGGACTTATCTTCATCGCAGCGACGACTGACAATCTGATCCGTGCCATCGACATCAAGACCGGAAAAACCGTCTGGAAGGACGTGCTTCCTGCCGGCGGCCAGGCCACGCCGATCACCTATGAGGCCGGCGGCCGCGAATATCTCGTCATCATGGCCGGCGGTCATCATTTCATGGAGACGCCGATCGGTGATTCCTTGATCGCCTACTCGTTGCCGAGCACCGGCCGCTGACCGCTGGTCGGCAGAGGCAGCCTCGACAAAATACGACTTGCGAGGGGCAAGGGCCACTAAGAACGGGGAGAACAGCGCGAAGCTCTCCGCATCATGATCTTCCTAACCTACCTGGTTCCTCCAAACCCTGCTGTTCCTGCCATTGTCCCGGATCATCGCCGTGCTCAGTCTGCAAAACTCGATGTGGTCGCTGGTGTTGGTCTACTCGACGTACACGATCGCATTTTGCTCCTGCCTGTTGATGGGATTCTTCAAGGCGCTGCCGGTCGAGATCGAGGAGGCCGCAATCGTCGACGGCGGCAGCCTTTTCAGCGCTTTCGTCAAGATAGCGATCCCGCTGTCGGTGCCGGCAATTATGACGGGGTGATCTTTACGTTCACCTGACGCTGCAGGAATTTGTCTACGCGCTGACCTTCGTCTCGTCATCCGACCAAAAGCCGATCACGTTGGGTGTCTCGACCGACTTGATCCGCGGCGACGTGTTCTTCTGGGGTGAGATCATGGCGGGTGCCCTGATCGCCGCGGTGCCGGTGGCCATCGCTTACAATCTGTTTCTCGATCGCTTTATCGCCGGTATCACAGGAGGAGCCGTCAAATAAGCTGACTTCGTACGTCGGATCGACGGTCCTTCACTCGTTTGAGGATGAATATGTGGCCTGCGCGTGGACAAGCTTCTTCGGAAGCTCCGACGGAACGCCTGCAGATTTGCACGTATCGACCAACAAAATACACATCGGCTGTCCGACCCGGCTCGCCTCGCCCATGGCCGCGTTGAGGAGACCAACGCGTTGGCCGCTTAGTTGCCGACGCACAAACCGCAACAGACGGCAAGAGAACTTGTACGCCTGGGTCGACTTTGCGAAGTTGGGTCAGGTCTGCCGGAGGTCCGCTCATCGCGGTAAAGCGCATCAGATTTGCTCGACCTGAGCTGTCGCACTTTGACCCGCAGCGGCCTCCTTCGACGGCTAACAATTGTGGCAGTACGCAGCCACAAGCTGAATTTTCGACGACACCTCGCCGCCAAGGCGACGGATACTAGGAACTCGTGGGCTTGGGCGTCGTGCTTAATGCCTCAACCCGCAAAGGTCACGACGGCGCCTCGTCGCGGCTTTCCTGGATTAAAGGATGCAGCTTGGCGTCCCTCACGCGGATGCCGACGCCCCGCTCGGCGTTGTATTCGTCCATCAGAAACTCGACACCCATCTCCTGCAGACAATCGACGAGTGCCTTGAGAGTACGGTCGTGGGGAATGCGACCACCATTCTCGATGTGCGCGATCGTTCGCTTCGCCACCTTGGATGCGAGTGCAAGTTCAGCCTGAGAGATCTCCAGCCAGACGCGCGCTGACGCAATTTGCCTTCCGTTAACCATTATTGTGCATTCCTGATGCACTTGTGCGCCACATGCGCTAGGGTCCTGTCAACGCAAGGAACGAGGACCCTGATGACCTTCCCCGACGCCGACGGCCAGCCGAACGTGATCACCTCTGCGGAGCCCACTTCCGCCGACGACATGCCCATCTCCACCCCCTGCTCCGAGGCTCCTGCCGAATCCGCCGATCGCGCTTCGGTCTACGGACGCTACATCAGCAGCGCGGCCTGGCAAACCAGCCCGGCCCGCCTGGCGGAGCTCGAGGCCTCCGGACACCGGTGCCGGCTGTGCTTCGCCTCGCGCCGGGAGGCGAGGCTGGAGGTGCACCACCGCACCTACCGGAACTTCCGCTGCGAACTCGCCGAGGACCTGACGACCCTCTGCCATCCCTGTCACCTCGGCGTCACCGGCATGGAGCGCTTCCGCAAGTACGCGCGGTCACCCTTCAAGCCGCCGCCGCCCATGCCGGCGGCGCCGCCGCCTCCCGCCCTCTTCGACTACCGCTCGCCCCTGGAGATCACCTGATGAGCATCGACCACATTTCCCTCCGCCTCATGGGCATCGGCCCCATGCTGATGCGCAATTCGCGCCTCGGCGATCCTCTCGATCCCTTGGCCAAGCAGATCGAGGCCGTGACCGGCAAAAGAGAGAGGACCGAGGCCGACCATCTGCGGGTGGCGGAGCTGGAATTCCACGGTTCGCTGTATCTGCACGACGGCGCGCCGTGCCTTCCGGCGAACATGATCAAGAGCGTCTGCGTGGACGGCGCCAAGCCGACGAAGATGGGCAACACCACCAAGGCCGCCTTCCGCGCGGACGGCCCGGCCCTCCTGCACTACGATGGTCCCAAGACCGCGCCGGAGTTGTGGAAGGATGAGCGGTTCCGGTACCGCACGACAGTCCGGATCCGTAGGACCGGTTCGCTCACCGTGAGGACGCGGCCCATGTTCGACGGCTGGAGCGCTGTCATCCACGGCACGTTCCTGACCTCGCTGCTCGACCGCGAAGACATCGTCGCGTTTTACCGCATGGCCGGCTTGTACGGCCTCGGCGACTACACCCCCGAGTTCGGCCGCTTTCAGGTCGAGGAAGTGGTCAAATAGCTCCCCGTGCCGGGGCGTGGCCCGGCGAGGCATGGCATGGCCCGCCGTGGATCTTCAGGAGAAAGATCCGCGCAACATCACCAATCGCAACGAACGCGCAGTCGGCTGCGCGATCGATGGAGGCTGACCTGAAGAACTACGACGACAACGAGCGGCACGATCCCGCCCGCCGCCACGGCTCCGGCTGGCCCCGCGTGCTGAGCTACTGGCGCACCGTCCCGGCCGAAGAGGACGCCTTCAAGGCGGAGGTGACGGCCTTCGTGCGCGGTACGACCACCACAATCCCGGAGTGGCGCCGCGCGATCGCGGGCGACACCGCGGCCGCCATCGCCATGGTGATCGACTGCAAGTCGCCCGACGCCATCGGCATCAAGGTCGACTTCGCCATGACGGTTCTGCTGGCGTGCGCCTTCGACGACCCCGCCGCGGCGCTCGTGCTGTCCATCAAGCTTCGGCAGATGCCGCTCGCGGCCCGGCTTCGCAAGCAGCTCGCCACCTCGTGGCTGGTGGCGAATATGCTGTCGTGCCTCAAGCAGTCCGCGCCGCCTCGCAAGGGGCATGAGACCTGAATTTCGCGGAGCTTCCGACCGGCGCCTTCCTATTCGCGTCCTCGGTGACTTGGCCACCGCCGGCGGCGGGCGGCAGCTCATTCGCCAGCGCCGGGAAGGACACCGACGTCAAACCTCAGCCGAACCCAAAGGTGATAACCTGACGATGTCTCCTGCCCTGCCGAAGATCACCGTGGCGCCGGACAGCGTCGCCGCCTCCGACGACACGACGCCATCCAAGGACGTCGCGGGCATGGGTCCGCTGGAGCTCGCGGTCTATCGGGATGACTGGCGGGAGGCTGCGCAATTCAGGCTGCGCGCCGCTTTCGTGAAGGCGATGAACCGGCGCGGGGCGGCTCCGAAGAGGGCCGGCAAGGCCCGGAAGAAGGCGTCCGAGGCGCCGTCCGACACGTTCTCGCAACTCAGCCGCCACAGGTTCATCGAGATGCTGGACGACGACGAAGTGGAGACGTTGCCGGAGAGGCCCAAGCCCGGTCCTGCGTACCCGGTGATCGCCGCCAAGGTCGCCGCGCGTCTCCTCCTCGCCCGTCTGTTCGACGGTCGCAAAGACGTGCTCGATCGGCTGAAGCTTGCGGCGCCGGTGGTCACCATCGACGTCGCCGAGCGCGACCTGCTTCAGGGAGTTATCGGCAACTGGCAGGACGTCCTCTTTCCGGAGGGCGTGCGGGTAATGGATACCGGCAACCTCGGCAGGCGGGAAGATTTCGACATGGTCTGCCTGACCATGACGCAGCCCCGCAAGACCAAGGACACGAGCGAACCCGAGAAAGAGGCGCTCTCCGCTCTGTGTTTGGGGCTTCCGTTCATCGCGATCTCGCCCGATGCGGAATCGCACCTGCCGGCCGTGGTGCTGAAGTCGGACCCGATCCGGCTCGTGTTGCCGTCCATCGACGCGCGCATCGTCGCGCTTGCGATCCGCGTGGTCACCGGCAAACCTTGTCGCGAACTTATGGAGGAAGATGCCGCACGGCTGCTCACCGCCACCGATCTCTCGATCGGCATCCGGTTCGACCGGTCGCCGGAGGAATGCCTCGCTCAGCTCCAACGCCTCGTCGTCCTGAAGCGGGTGCCGGCATCCGTCCGAGACATCTCGCTCGACGACCTGCACGGCATGAGCGAGGCGGTGAGCTGGGCAAAATCCGTGATCACGGATCTGAAGATGTGGAAAGCCGGTATGCCCTGGTCGGCGATCGATGCCGGCGCGTGCCTGGAGGGACCGCCCGGCGTCGGCAAGACGACGCTCCCGATGGCCATGCAACGGTCGGCCGCCGAGCAGGGCATCAAGCTCGAGCTGGCGTCTTGCTCGCACAGCCAGTTTCAGGGCGCAGGCGAAGGTCACCTTGGCCACTTTTTACGTGAGATGACCAATTTTTTTGCTGCCGCCAGGGCAAAACCCCGGCCGATTCTGGTGTTCATCGACGAATGCGACTCGTTCGCCGATAGATCCAAATTGCGTCATTCCCACTCTGACTACGTTACGGCTTGTGTAAACGGATTAATTTCCGAATTAGACGGTATTTCCAGCGGCCGCGAAGGCGCGACGTCGAGTCGCGAGGGCCTGATACTGCTTGGAGCGTCAAACGATCTCAGCAGATGCGATCCCGCGATCCTCCGTTCGGGTCGGCTAAACCGCATCATCAGGATCGGTTTGCCCGACCTGAACGATCTGGAAAAGATGTACCGCTTCAGGCTCGGCGTCCGGCTCGTCGACGAGGACCTGCGGGAGATCTGCATGCTGTCGCTCGGCAGCACCGGCGCCGACGTCGAACGCATCGTCAAGGATGCGCTGCGCATCGCGCGCCATGCCTCGCGAGATCTGATGTTGCCGGACCTGCGCGCCGTAGTCTCGCCCGAGGAGGACCGCGACTTCGACACGCAACGGCGGGTCGCGATCCACGAAGCCGGCCACATCCTCATGGACGTGCTCAATTTCGGCGCGCCGGAAGGCGTGTTCGCGAACATCGCGGCCGTCGGCCAGCGCGGCGGCGCCACGGTGCGCACCAAGCCTCCGCCGTTCGCAGGCACCTACTCGGACTATCGTCTTCGGCTGGAAACTCTGATTGCAGGACGCACCGCGGAGAGCTTGCTGCTCTCCGAACATTCGCACGGCTCCGGAGGTCGCAGGGGATCGGATATCCAGCTCCTGACCACCACCGCCTCCGCGATGGTCGGCTCGCTTGGGCTGGCCGGTCCTGTACCGCTGCTGTTCTTCGGATCGCTCGACGACACCGAGGAGCTCATGAGCTATCCCGAAGTCAGACGGGCGGCGCACGAAGAACTGCAGAAGGCGGCCGAGAGCTGTCTCGCCAAGCTGACTGCGCACCGTCCCGTTCTCGAAGAGATCGTGAAGATCCTGCTGCAGGCGCGCCACATCGACGGGCTCGCCGTCGCCGATCTCCTCGCAAGGTTGAGGATTCCGTCATGAGCCAGCATTTTCCGATCGACATGGGCAACCGCGACCTGGAGGAGATCGCAGCCTTGCTTGAATCCTCGGGCCGGTTTCGGGTTCTGAGGCGGCTGGCGGAGCCCGCCCCTGCTCCCGTGCCGGCCGACCTCTTTCGACGGGGGCTGTTCGTCGACGTGGAGACGACCGGGCTCGACGCACGCAAGGATACCGTCATCGAGCTCGCGATGGTGCCGATCGGCTACCGCGCCGACGGCGAGATCGTCTGGGTCGGCCAAGCCTACTCCGGCTTGCGCGATCCCGGTTTTCCCATCCCCGAGGCCGTGTCGCGCCTTACGGGCATTACCGACGCCGCCGTGAAGGGCATGTCGATCGACGCCGCCACCGTCGAGGCCGCCGCACGCGAGTGCGCCGTTGTCGTCGCACACAACTGCGCTTTCGACCGAGCCTTCTGCGAGCGACTTTGGCCCGTCTTCAGAGACAAGCCCTGGGCCTGCTCGCTCAAGGAGATCGACTGGTCCGCCGAGGGATTCGAAGGAGCGAAGCTAGGACAGATCGCCGCCGGCTTCGGGTTCTACTTCGATTCGCACAGGGCCGCGGACGACTGCTACGCCGGCATCGAGGTTCTCCGACAGAAGTTACCGCGGAGCGGCTCGATGGCGTTCGCGACGCTGCTCGCGTCGGCGCGGAGGACGACCGCTCGCATTTCGGCCGGCGACACCCCGTTCGCCGCACGGGAAGTACTGAAGGAACGAGGGTACAGGTGGCATCCCGGGTCGCCCGATAGACGGAAATGCTGGTTCGTCGAACGTGGCGAAGAGGACATCGTGGCCGAGATCGCCTTCCTTCGGGAGCGCGTCTACAGAAACTCGAATCCCGATATCTCGGTGGTCAGGTTAACCGCCTTCGAGCGCTACTCGGATAGATGAAGCGTAGCCTCCAACGGCGGTAGACCATCTCACCGAAGGTCCACAGTTCGTCGGCGCCCGTAACGAGACCGCCCGCTTTAGGTCGTTGTTCTCCGTCGCAGAGAAGGCGTTGCCTTGCCTTTCCAGAGCCTTCGCGTGGCAAACAGATGAGCTTAACCGCCGCTGACAACGACAGCACTTTGGATCGACATTGTCAGTGACCAGTCGAGTTTGTGCGGGAAAAGCGCGCGAGGTTCTCCGCATTTCGCGGGTAAACCATTTAACTACTCATGTTTTTTGATGGAAATTGACAGCACCAACAGCAAACGTTTGCACGTAGTTCAGGTATGCTTGCAACGGAGTATGGTTGCTCGCTGCGGGCTGAAACACCAATCTGATGTGCCTTTGCTCTTCAGCGGAACAGGTCGATTCGCGGTCGCGACGTCGGCGATTTGAGGGACGGCTCGGTGCTTGAAGAAAACCCGAGCGGATCGGGAGGGCCGGGGTCCAACCCAACCTTGTCCCCGTCCGTATCGCGTCACATTGCTATCGCTTGCGCTTAACCGGCGACGAGGGCTATCAGGCTCTTGCGCTTGTCTCTGCGCGCGGCGTCGGCGTCGGCAACACGCTGACTGGAGCTTTCGGTCAGTGCGGCCGCCGTCACTTTGATGTAGATTTGCGCACACCTCTTGGTGTTGCCGAGAGCCTTTGCAGCCTCATCTTCCTTGCCGGTCTTTCGAAAGCTATCGGTCGCTGCGATCTTGCGAACCTGGATGGAATTCAGCCTCTTTGCGCCGTGGTACTCCGGCCGATCCTCAGCCATTGCTTCGCGGGAAACTTCGACCCACCAATCGCTGAACGCCTTGTCTCCGACAAATCGAGGATTCGACGGTGTTCTGACAATGAGCGCGTCTGTGTGTACGCCAGCCAGAAGATGGCCGCGCGCCCACTCCAGGTATTCTTCGATGATGTCGTAGAAGACTCCGTCCAGATCGACCAGCTTGCGGTTCAGGCCGTTTTTTATGGCGGGAGATCTGTGGTTCTTGAAATAATGCTTGGGCCCTTGCAGACGCCACACTGCTTTGCCGCGTTCGACGCGACATACCAAGTTGTTGGTGTTCAGGCGCTGTTCGGTCCCGGGCCGAAGAAAGGCCTGGGCTTTCAAGCCTGCGGCCAGGGCTTTTTTGAGTTGACGTGCCCGACGCTGGTTCCTCTCGGGCGTCGACCTGAGCAAACCGGAATGATGCTCAAAAATTGCAAAAAGAGCATCCGGCGATTCCTCGTCATCCAAGATCCCCTCGATCTCCGCGGCGTGATCGTAGGGCTCGGAGACTCGGTGCTTCTCGCCCTCGTAAATGGTCTTGTAGCGAGCGCTCGCATCCTCGCAGAATTTCTTCCAGTCTGAACGCGCCGCACGCACGTCCTTCTCAGTGATGAGGGCGGGAATTGGCACAAGCCGCTCCGCATAGCGTGGCTGTTGTCCGAGACAGTGCAGTATGCCCCGCAGCACGCCACAGTAGCGGGACCTGTCTCGCGTGAGCTTGCTCTCCTTTTTCTTGCCGTTTTTGGCTTTCTGCAGCCCCCTGCGATGTCGCAACGCAGCGAAGTGGTGCTCGATGAGAGCGGGAAAAGCCAAGAGGGAAAAACCCAATTGAGCCAGATGGTCGAGCGTGAGAGGGGGCGGTTGAACTTGAACTTCCGACTTCTTGGCGGAGCCACCGACTTGTGGCTCGAAACGCACTTCCTTCGGCCGCTCCAAGTTAACGCAGCTACCGAGTATCAAGGACAGATCCTTGGTGCGCTTGCGTGCCGTATCTTCCAAGAGCGGCACCCCCGACGCGTAGATCTTCAAGCCCGTGTCCGGATCCACCGGCCGCGACTTCTTTTCGTCTTCCGTCAGTTCGATGATCGGTGTCCGCTCAGGCGGCAATTTCTCGCCGGTGAGAACTAAGCGCAAGTGCCATTTCCAGTCCTCAGCGAGCAGGCCGGGCCAGGCATCGATATCGAACCCTAAGCTGTAGCGCTTCTGCTTGGGGCCATCTTCCTCTTCGTTCTGCAGCTTGGTCCAGGCGCTGAGGCGCGCTTCGCAACGCTTCTTCGAAGAAAGTCCGCGCAAATTGCCCGCAAGTTTCGACACGCGACGCCGCATCTTCTCCGGCACTGCTTCAGGCCACACGTCGGTGACGCGCAACTGGTCGCCGCCCAAGTTCCAGAGGCGCTCTCCGCCGCAGCCGATCGTTTTGCCGATGGCCATGACGAGAGCGCGCCGCTTCTCATTGTCTTCGGGAAGCATGCCAGCTTCCCAACGGGAAATGAACGAAGAATGGATGCCGAACTTCTTCGCCAGGCCGTTCTGGCTGTACCCGGCGAGTTTGCGATAGCGCTTGAGCTCCGATCCGAACGTCGGAACGACGACAACGGCTTGGCGGGGCGACCTTAGCAGTTGCTGCGCTTGGCGTTCGCGCGCCGACTCTAGCTCTCCTAGCAGGTCCAGCGCCAAATTCGCTTGGCTCAAGGGCTTGCGATTATTCGTGCCCTTGCGCTGCTTCAAGTCCTTAAGACTGGTCTCGAGCGCGCGCCGCGCCGGGAGCGTCGCGTCCCGCTTGAGACCCGCGCGGTTCAGCGCGGTGGCCGCTTGATCGACCCTCGCTTGTGCCTTGTTGTCATTCAAACCTGCGGCTTGCGCACGGTCGCGCACGGTCGCACGGACGAAGATTTCGAGCTCGGCGAGGGTGATAGGAGGCACGGCGGGACGGTCGTCGATCTGAAGATCGGCGTCGGCGTCCGGCACTATGGACACATCGGTCGGATCGACCGGTTCTGAGAAGGATCGGACCGTCATTGGCTCCCTTGCTGCAGCAAAGAAGCACCAGTTTCCGTGTATTGCGACTCGGAAACTTACTGAGGGTTAACGCGTTTTAAGCGATATTGCTGCGCAGTGATCGAGAGGCTCGGATGGATCGATGGCGAGTAGGAACGGAGTTGCGGAGGGACCGCTTACTAGCGGGATTCAAGTCATCCCGAGCTGCCGCATTGACCTTTGCTTGGCCAGTCAGTGCCTACGCCGCCCACGAGGCCGGCACACGGAGGCCATCTCCGGAGCAGATGCGCCGATACAAGGAGGCCTTCTCCAACAGGATCGATCCCGGCCTTCCGGAGGGGTGGGATGAGGTCGAAAGCAAGCTGAGAGAGCTCTATTTACTCAAATTGGTCGATCGTAGGTCGGTTGCGCGCCGTCTCGTTTTGGCCCGTCGTCTTGCGGCTTTTGAAACTGCTCTTTCCGCGGCCGAGCACTTTGATTGGCGTCCTGGCACCTATTATGCCCACGAAAAGGGACGGCATGGCTTGCCCGCGCGGACTGCTCGCCAGTACGCGAGCGCCTTCGGCGTCACTGCAGCATGGTTAATAAAAGGTGAATTCCCTTCGGGATTGGTATCTTCAGACGAAGCCACAGCAGTCGATGAGATCGCCGCGGCTTTTGTGCTCGCCTCTTCAGACGCGCTTCCTCCTGAGCTCGAAAGTTTGACTTCAGAGGCACGGCGCGGAGCGACGCATTCTCCGGTTCTGACGGAGACACCGAGCCAGGTCTCGAGCAAGTTGGCCTCCGCAACCGACGCACTGGACCTCATCCCTGAGGGTAACGGTGACGTTAGATCCGGGGTTTGGGGCTTCCCGATAGGTCTGATCTCGGAGGCCTGGGGCATGAAGCCCGATGGCTTAGCGATGCTCGCCTTGGCAACCGACACGAGCGACATGAAGGCAGGCGATCGCGTGCTCGTCGATCGCGACGACACGTCCGTCCGACCAGGGTACGGATTTGCCGTTCGAGGCCGACAGGGCTCCATCTCGGTACGCGGGATGCCCGGCTCGGGCGGATGCTCTGTCGGCCCTGGCGAAATTGTTATCGGCCGTATCGCCGGCGTGTTTCGCGCATTTCCGGGGTAAATGAGCGTTCTGCATGCGAAAAACCACGGGTAATCCCCCGGCTTACCCGAAGGCGGATGCAGAACTGACACAAAATTACATGTTCTTGATCAGGTACTTACGCGCGCCGCGTGTCAGTTTTTGGTGCCGCCGCACTTGAACGTGTCAGTGTTCTTCTGACACAAGACGGCACGTCCACGGATACTACTCAGTCCCAAAACAAGGCCCTAGGCTGACCAACCGCGACTTTCTCTTTCGTCAATAATGCCGGCGGCGCATGCAGGTTTTAAATCCTCCGCCCGGTTATGGTGGAGGCATTTTGACTGCCGTCAGCGCCATGAGACGTCGCCCGTCTACACAGAGCCCGGTCGCAGCTCCCGCGCGCTAGGCACCGAGCGCGAGGCCGGCGCCCTTCACCATCGTTGCGACCGATCAATTGGTGGCACTGCGGCGCTGGTCGCCATCAAGCGGATGCGGTTCGGACCAGAGGGCGAGCGCGCGCGGGAGGGTTTCAGGCGCGAAGTGCAGATGCTCCAGGACCTGCGCCATCCCCATATCGTGGAGATGATTGTCATTCGGCCTGCGCATTGCCTCACCCAGAATGTTACTGGACAACTTCTCGCCGATGAATGCAGCGGCGCCACCAAATTGGTTCGCTGGCCTCCATGGCGGGAAAGATCAGCATGGGCGCGAGGCGCGAGGTGGTGTCGGCGGTGATGGAACGTTACCGATCGGCCAAACGAGCGGAGAAGGGGCGGATCCTTGACGAGCTGTGCGCGACGACGGGCTGGCATCGCAAGCATGCGGTGCGCGCACTCCGGCGACGCGCAACGGTTGGGCCCGGCGCAGTTGAGGCACCGCGAGAGCGCAAGCGTAGATATGGTGCGACGATCAAGGACGCGATGACGGCGCTGTGGGAGGCGTCGGATCGGGTGTGCGGCAAGCGGCTCAAGGTGATGATCCCGACCTTGCTGCCTGCCCTCGAGCAACATGGCCGATTGCGACTTGGCCAGGCGGATCGTGACTGTGTTCTCTCGATCAGCCCCGCAACCATCGACCGCCTGCTCGTGGACGTGAAGGTCGCGGCGAGCGGTGGCAGGCGACGCCGTGCCGGATTTTATTCGGCAATCCGGCGCGAGGTCCCGATCCGCACGTTCAATGACTGGAACAGCCCGCCGCCTGGCTTCTGCGAGGTCGACATGGTCGCCCATGGCGGAACGTCGGTGGCTGGCTCGTTCATCCAGACTTTGACGATGGTCGATGTCGCCACGGGCTGGACGGAGTGTCTGCCGTTGGTGACGCGGGAAGGTTCGCTGGTCGTCGAGGCGATCAACCGCGCACAGAGCCTGTTCCCCTGGCTGTTGCGCGGCGTCGACTTCGACAACGACAGCGCCTTCATGAACGATGTCGTAGTGCCATGGTGTCGCGAACAGAAGCTCGAAGTCACACGCTCGCGCGCCTACAAGAAGAACGATCAGGCGTTCGTCGAGCAGAAGAATGGTGCCGTCGTCCGCCGCCTCATGGGTTATGGCCGCTTCGATGGCGTCGAGACGGCGCGCGTGATGGGTCGCCTCTATGCGGCGGCAAGGCTCTACGTCAACTTCTTCCAGCCGTCATTCAAGCTGAAGGAGAAGCGCCGCGAAGGGGCTAAAGTGATCAAGCGCTATCATCTCCCATCAACGCCCTATGAGCGTGCATTGGCGCATCCCAAGGTCACCGCAGCCGCAAAGAAGCGGCTGCGCGATCAGTATCGCTCGCTCGATCCGGTCGGGCTGTTGGCCGAGATTCGCGCGACCCAGGACGAACTCGGCAATCGCGTCGATCGTCGTGCCGGACAAGTGCGCGGCCTGCAAGCCGCCAGCACGAGCACCGCGCCAGCCACCACAGCCACCTTTGCGAAGACGCTCGGCAAGACGACGACCTCCGGCGAGCCACGTGCCACACACCGGCGCACCCGTCGGCCCTATAAAACCAGGGTTCGCATGCCGTCCAAGCTCGATCCGCATATTGCTGTGATCGAGGGTTGGCTCGCCGAGCAGCCGCAGCTAACTGCGCTCGCCATTGTCTGCCGGCTGAGCGAGAAATACCCCGAGGATTTCGGGCCGACGCAGCATTCTATTGTGCAGCGTCTGCTGAGGGTGCTTCGACGGAAGACTGTTAAGCAGTTGCTCGCGAAGGAGCCGCTTGCGGACGTCACGACCGCAGCCCCATTGCCCGGGGTTGTGGACGGCTCGGGCTATGTAGGGCCCGACCCGCCCACAGCCCCTCTCATCGAGCAAGCCGGGAAAGCTACCTGGCGCGACCCATCAGGCGACCTCGGATCGTCATCGGCCACGGCGCCGCCAGGGTAACATCTGCAAGTGAGGCAATACGAGGGGTCAAAGTTGGGCTCTGACTCACTTTTGATGAAGTTCAGGCGCCGGCTCGCGTTGGTTTCACAAGGGAATCAACATGATGCAGCGAGCCCTGCGACCGTCGGCCCTGAT
>NZ_JADPKY010000142.1 GCF_023074185.1 Bradyrhizobium sp. 132
TAGAACACCTGCAGCAGCAAGGCGCTCAGCAATTGCTCCGGAGGGATCGAAGGACGTCCCTCGCTGGCGTATAGCTTTCCAAGGCTGCGGTTCAAATCATTCAAAACATCCCGGACAAGTTCCCGGACCTTCCGCAGCGGATGGTTCGCTGGCACACGTTTATCCGGCGCGATGTACGAAAACAGGCCGCCCTGATCCGTAAACCTGCCGCGCATGATCGTCTCCGCCGATTCGAGATGATAAAGTGAATCATCAAGTCCCCTCCCTGGCGAGGGGGTTTTTCAGCAGACTGCTAGCGCCGACGCGCCACCGCGACCCCGAACAGGAAAGCAACGAACAGGCTCGCAAGCGGCGCTTCGCGCGTGATTGCCGCGACGGTCGCGAGGGGCCGTCCGGGCTTTCGCGCTTCATCGATTGCGGAGGTCATGCGGTCGACAGCTGCATGCAAGCCGCCTGCGACCTCACCGACGGTGCGGGATACGTCCGTCGCGGCATCGATGGCGCGCTCGGCCATGCCGGGGTGGGAAGTGGACTGCGGAATCTCCGTGCTCAAGCGCGCGACCTCCAGGCTGATCGTGTGACGGAGGCCGGTACCTTTGGCTATCCGCGCGAGCGCTCGTTCTGAACAGCGGGTCCGACGACCTTTGGCTATCCGCGACAGGCGCCGTGGTTTTTACGGCGGGTACCGGCCGTGGATGAGCAATTCGGCGCGCGGGGTTTTGTTCCGAGTCGATACACCGCTACGCGGACCTCCCCCGTGAAACGACGGGCGCGAATCTCTGTTAGGCTGGCGCAATCTTGCTGATCTCAGGAGACGGCTGTGACCGATCGGACCCCGACGGATCGAGCCCGGCGAATCGCCTTGCTGGGCGCTCCCATCGACATGGGGGCTTCGCAGCGCGGCACCCTGATGGGTCCTGCGGCGCTCCGCACCGCCGGCCTTGCGACACTGCTCGAAAGCCTGGATTTCGAGGTCACTGATTACGGCGATCTCTCGGTGGCCGAGGTCCGGGACCTCGCGGACAGGCCTCCCGACAAAGCCAATCACTACCGCGAAATTCAGCGCTGGACGCGCGTGCTGAGCCGCAAAGGCTACGAGATCGCGAACACCGGTGCGCTGCCGATTTTCCTGGGAGGCGATCACACCTTGTCGATGGGATCGGTGAACGCCATGGCCCGTCACTGGCAGGAGCGCGGACGCGAGCTGTTCGTGCTCTGGCTCGATGCCCATGCCGACTACAACACGCCGGAGACGACGATTACCGCCAATATGCACGGCATGTCGGCAGCGTTCCTGTGCGGCGAACCCGGCCTCGACGGATTGCTCGGTGACGATCCGCGCGCCTCGATCGATCCCGACAGGCTCGACCTGTTCGGCGCGCGCTCAATCGACAAGCTCGAAAAGGAGTTGATGCGCGCGCGCCGGATCAGGGTTGTCGACATGCGACAGATCGACGAGTTCGGCGTCGCCGTGCTGATCCGCCGCGTCATCGAGCGCGTCAGGGCCGGCAACGGCGTGCTGCATGTCAGCTTCGACGTCGATTTTCTCGACCCCTGCGTCGCGCCGGGTGTCGGCACGACGGTGCCGGGCGGAGCGACCTATCGCGAGGCGCATCTGATCATGGAGCTTCTGCACGATTCCGGCGTGGTCGGATCAGTCGACATCGTCGAGCTCAACCCGTTCCTCGACGAACGTGGCCGCACTGCGCGGACTGCGGTTGAACTGATCGGCAGCCTGTTCGGCCAGCAGATCGCCGACCGGCCGACACCAAGCAATGCGATCGCGCCGGGTGAGTGACGCACGAGCCGTTTGTGCGTTGCGAAGAAGGGAACTGCCGTCGCCGCCGCCGGATTTAGATCAGTCGAGGTCGAAATCGCCTATTTTTGAAACAGCTGCGAATTGCAAATGCACGTCGCAGAATGTTTCATGCGGGTGGCGCTTCAGCCGAGGATCCGCAAATGAGCAGCACGTTCGACGCCGACGACAAATCCGCAGGCACGACTCGCCGCCTCTTTCTGCGCGGCAGTGCTGCGGTGGCGGGTGGCACCGTCATGGGCGCCGGTGCATCGGCTGTCGCCGAGACCGACAACCTTCCACCCAACGTTCCCGAATGGATGAAGGCGCCGGGCGAACCGATGGGAAGCCAGCCCTATGGCGCGCCGTCACCGTTCGAGAAGGGCGTCGTCAAGAACATCTCAAAGACCCTCAAGCAGTACATATCGGCCTCCGGCCGGACTCCATTGCAGGAGCTCGATGGCATTATCACGCCGAACGGACTGTTCTACGAGCGGCATCACGGCGGCGTTCCGACCATCGATCCGGCTCAGCACCGGTTGATGCTGCACGGGCTGGTCGAGCGTCCGCTGATCTTCACAATGGACGATCTCAGGCGTTTCCCGTCGGAATCGCGCGTCCACTTTCTCGAATGCTCCGGCAATCCCGGCTACAGCAAGCCTTACGGCAAGACAGCGTCGGACCTTGTGGGTCTGGTGAGTTGTGCGGAGTGGACCGGCGTCAGTCTCAAGCTGGTGCTTCAGGAGGCCGGGTTGAAGCCGGAAGCCAAATGGGTCGTCGCCGAGGGCGCCGACGCCGCTGCTCTGACCCGCAGCATCCCGATCGAGAAATGCCTCGAGGACGCAATGTTGGTTTACAGCCAGAACGGGGAGCGGCTGCGTCCGCAGCAGGGCTATCCGCTGCGGCTGTTCCTCCCTGGCTTCGAGGGCAATATGAGCGTGAAGTGGCTGCGCCGCCTGCATGTGACGGCGGAGCCGGTTTATTCGCGAGAGGAGACCTCGAAATACACCGACCTCCTGCCGGACGGCACCGCACGTGAATTTTCGTTCTTCATGGAGGCGAAGTCGATCATTACGCGGCCCTCGGGCGGCCAGCGTCTGAACGCGCCCGGCTTCCACGAGATCACCGGCATCGCTTGGAGCGGGCATGGCAAGATCGCGCGCGTCGAGATATCCGTCGACGACGGCAAGAGCTGGCAGGACGCGCGATTGCAGGAGCCGGTGCTGACGCGCGCTCTCACGCGCTTCCGTCTGCCGTGGCGATGGGACGGCAAACCTGCCGTGATCCAGAGCCGGGCCATCGATGAGACCGGCTATGTGCAGCCGACGCTGTCCGAGCTGCTCGCGGTGCGCGGCGAGAACTATTTCTACCACAACAACGCGATATGGCCCTGGCGCATCGCGGCTGACGGTGAGGTGACCAATGCGCTGGCGTGAGATTTGCAGCATCGCCGTTGCAATCGTGGTCTCTGTCTTTGCAAGCGAAGCGCAGGCGCAAAGCCTGTACGGCATCGGGCACCCGGCGACGGCTGCGGAGATCGCAGGCTGGAACATCGATATCGGGCGCGACGGCAGCAATCTGCCGAAGGGAAGTGGCTCAGTCGGCCACGGGCGCGAGGTGTTCGCCCAGCAATGTGCTTCATGCCATGGCGACCAGGGCGAGGGCGGACTGGGTGATCGGCTCGTCGGAGGGCAGGGCACGATCGGGACTCCTAAGCCTATCAGAACGGTCGGCAGCTATTGGCCTTATGCGCCGACGCTGTTCGACTACATCCGTCGCGCCATGCCGCAGAACGCGCCGCAGTCGCTGAGTGACGAGGACGTCTATGCGGTGTCCGCCTATATCCTGAACCTGAACGGGCTGGTGGCAGCCGATGCGGCGCTCGATGCAAAATCGCTTGCGGCGGTCAATATGCCGAACCGCGACAGGTTCGTTGACGATGCGCGGCCTGATGTGAAAAAGTGATGGCCTTGTCGCGATCAGGTTCCACGCGGTGGCTCGGAACTTGCTTATGCTAATGGTGGAACTCGCGGGACGTCATTGAATTAACCTGCGAGAGGAAAAAATATGGGTCATACGATGGCAACTGATCGCTTCGCAAACTCCATGTTGTCAGCGCTTCGCCATCCCGGCGTGATTGCGTTGATTGTGGCCGGCGTGACGATTGCTGCGATGCTCATCGTCGATCATGGGCCGTGGAATCGCGCCAAGACGCAGCCGGCTCACGTCGCGATGTATGCGACCACGGGAGAAGCTGCGCGCGCCGCTGGTGCGGCAGTGCTCCCGACCGAACAGAAGTCGCCGATCGAGCCGGAGCGGCCGGGGCCGAACACGTCCCCGACCATCAACCCCGTGACGCCGTAGTCGGCCTCAATCCTTGCGACCGTAGTTGAGGAGCCCGCCGCTGGCCTTTGGCGGATGCGCGCGAAGGGCTTCCTCGTTCGGCTCGGTGCCCCAGCCGGGCCGGTCTGGAATAACCAGATGCCCGTTCGCAATCTCCGGCTCATGCGTGAACAGCTCGCGGTCCCATGCCAAGCGATCGATGTCGATCTCCATGATGCGCAGGTTCGGCACCGCGGCGCAGAAATGCGCATTCATCATCGAGCAGAGATGGCCGTAGAAATTATGCGGTGCGACGTTGACTTCGAACGCTTCCGCGGCGGCTGCGATTTTCATCGACTGCCAGACGCCGTTCCAGGGCGTGTCGATGATCGCGACGTCCATCGCCTGCTCGTGGAAATAGGGCAGGAATTCCCGCAGGCCCAATAGCGTCTCGCAGGACGAGATCGGATGCGGGCTTTGCCTGCGGATGTAACCGAGCGCTTCCGGGTTGAAGCTGTCGATCTCGATCCAGAACATGTCGAGGTCCGCGATGGTACGCAGGATATTCAGATAGCCCTCGGTCTTGGCGTTGAAGTTGCAGTCGAGCAGGATGTCGACGTCGGGGCCTGCACCGTCGCGGATCGCTTCCAGATGCATGCGCAGGTCGCGCAGGATTTTGCGGTCGACGTTGATCTCGGGGGCGAAGGGAGAGCCGAACCCCGGCCGCCAACCGGTCGGCTTGCCGTCGTCGTAGGAAAAGATGTTGGTCTTGAGCGCGGTGAACTTCTTCTCGCGCACCTCGCGTCCCATTGCCTTGACGCCGTCGAGGTTCTCGATCGGCGGCTTGTACCAGGACGGATGATTGATCCGCCATGTCGCGCAATGCGACCAATACACCCTGACGCGGTGACGGATCTTGCCGCCGAGCAGTTCGTAGCAAGGCACGCCGAGACACTTCGCCTTGGCATCGAGCAGTGCGTTCTCGATCGCGCCGAGCGCCTGCGCCACCACGCCGCCGGCGGCGGGACGTGTGGCCGCGAACAGCTCGGCGTAGATGCGCTCGTGCCGGAAAACGTTTTGCCCGATGACGCGGGCGGACAGGCGCTGGATCGCAGCGCCGACGCCGGGCGAGCCGAAGCCTTCGTCGAACTCGCTCCAGCCGACGATACCGTCTTCGGTCGTCAGTTTGACGAAGTGGTAGTTTCTCCAACCGGCATCGCAGGCGAGAATTTCGAGACTTGTTGCTTTTGATGATTTGGTCATGTCGCTCCCCGTCGCCCGGCCGGGCTTTGCTTATTCTTGAGGCCCGGTCGCAAGCCCCGGCCCTGGTCGCAATTGTTAGGCCAACCACGGATCGGCGTGAAGCCCGCAGCGGGCCTGGCCCTAGACGTTTTACGGCCATTGTCGCAAGGTTAGTCAGCCGATCGCGGAAGAGCCGAGCAGAGCAAGCACGGCCAGCGCCATCAACGCGGTGCCGAGCCAGCCCAGTACGACGAGCCATGACCGGGCCTTGAAGCGGCCCATGATCGCCTTGCTCGAGACGATCAGCATCATCATCGCCATGATCGGAACGGCGACGATGCCGTTGAGCACGGCGCTCCACACCAGCATTTGAATTGAGCCGATCCCGGTGAAGCCGAGCCCGAAGCCCATAATGGTCGCCGCGGCGATGATGGTGTAGAAGCCGACCGCCTCGTCCGGCTTGGCCTCCAGCGTCGCGCGCCAGCCGAAGATCTCCGCCACGCCGTAAGCGGCCGAACCCGCCAGCACCGGAATTGCGAGCAGGCCCGTGCCGATGATGCCGGTCGCGAACAGGGCGAAGGTGAAGTCGCCGGCGAGCGGCCGCAGCGCTTCGGCGGCCTGCGTCGCCGAGTTGATGTTGGTGACGCCATGTGCGTGCAGGACCGACGCGGTGGTTAGGATGATGAAGAAGGCGATGCCGTTGGAGAGCAGCATGCCGGCGAGGGTGTCGACCCTGATGCGCGCGAGTTCGGGATTGCCGCCGCGCTTCAGTGCGCGAAGCGGCTTGTCGCGCTTGCCCTGATTCATCTCCTCGACCTCCTGCGAAGCCTGCCAGAAGAACAGATAGGGGCTGATGGTGGTGCCGAGCACGGCGACCACCATCATGAGGTAGTCGGCGCTGACATTGGCCTTCGGCCACACCGCCGCGAGCAGCGCCGTGCTCCACGGGATATTCACGGTGAAGGCCGTCGCGACATAGGCGAACAGCGCCAAAGTGAGGAATTTCAGCACCGGCGAATAGCGCCGATAGGGCAGAAACACCTGCAGCAGGGTCGAGCCCGCCGCGAAGATCAGCGCGTGCTCGTGGTTGAGGCCGCCGATCACCAGCGAGAGCGCCTCAGCCATCGCGGCGATGTCAGCGGCGATGTTGAAGGTGTTGGCGGCGACGAGCATGGCGACGAGCGTCAGCACCGCCCAGCGCGGCGCGATCTGCATCACGTTGGCGGCCAGCCCCTTGCCGGTGACGCGGCCGATCCGGGCGCTGACGAGTTGGATGGCGATCATGAACGGTGTGGTCAGAAACACCGTCCAGAGCAAGCCATAGCCGAACTGCGCGCCGGCCTGCGAATAGGTGGCGATGCCGGACGGATCGTCGTCGGCCGCTCCGGTGACGAGACCCGGCCCGAGCCTTTGCAACAGCGTCGGCGCCGATTTCGGGGGGGTGAGGGCACTGTCGGTCATGGCAGGAGGGACCTCGGTCGGGGGCCGTCTTTAGCAAATGCTAATGAGGGAACAAGGTTCCGAGCGGGGCATGAGCGGGCTCCTCGCCAATTTCTGATAAAGCTAATCGACTTTTGACTCGTCGGGCAAAACACCTGTATAAGTGCATCATCGAAGAACACTCGGTGCCCGCTTTTGCCCGCATCCCTAGCGCAACCGGCGACCATGGACGGCCGTCGCGCGTCCGCAACGTGCGCATGGAGAGCAGCGAGGTGTTTGTCCCCTGAGCAGATACGCTTCGGGACTATTTGATGCTGACGAACATGCCCCAGGCGCCGGCCAGCGCGGCGCCGGAAAAGACGATCAGCGGATTGTCGCAGAACGCGCTCCCATAGGTGCACATGGTGACGCCGAACGAGCCGATCTCGTGATGGCTTGCGGAATAGAACAGTCCCGACAGCACCAGCAATGCAGCGGCGACGTAATACATCGACGATCTCTCCGAAGCTTTCCCGATTGCGTCTTTCGCAAGGGACACGTTCCAGCATGGCGCGAACGAATTGCATCCTGCCGAATGTGCCTTGCTGCATTTGAACTAAAGTCGATCAGTCCCGCGAGACGTTGCCGCCATTGGTTGCAGTTTGCTGCGCTATCTACGTTGATTCGGGACGGGAACATCTGGACGCGCGGTCCATTAACGAACAGGAAATTGGCTGGACCAACCTAGGGGAGTGGCCCATGGGCGCCGAAAGGATGCACCCTCCGCGGTACTGGCGAATGCGGGCGGAAGAATTCCGCACCAAGGCGGACAATTGCGAGTACGCCGAGACGCGGGAAGTGCTGCGCAAGGTGGCGGAAAATTACGAAGAACTGGCGCGCCGCGCCGCGCGCATCTGCACCGTCCCGACCCTGGACGAACGGCGAAGGCAGGAATCCCACCAAGTCGTTCAGGACTACGCCGAGGATCAGCGCGCGATCATGGGACGTCTGGGCGCGCCCATGAATTAGAAGCGCTACCGCGCCAGGGAACAAACGTTCACTTTGGGACTTAGGACTCAGTTCGCCAGCGAGGGGAAATGAGCAAGGACCAGCAAGCCGGGCCGTTGAGAGTCCATCATCATCAGCCGGGGCCGTCGTGCTCCAAATGCGAGACGTCCACGCGCTACCTGACCTCGATCCTCGACGTGCAACGCGATCGCCCGGTCCTGATCTACCGGTGCGATGGTTGCCGCGAGGAGGTCTGGGTGTGAGCGAGGGTGTCTGCCGGCGGTCCCGCAGAAGCGCAGACCCTGAAAAACAGCTAGTTTGAAGGCCCGCAGCTCAGCGCCGCGATCTTCCCGGAGGCATTAAAAGTGAGGATCGCGCTCACGATGCCGTCGCGCGAAACGTATGAGATGATCGTTGCGTCCGCGGTCGGCTGGAGGTTGTCCAGGCGGGATGCGGGGTAGTTCTTCATGCGATCGACCCAATACTCCCGCAAGCCTTACTCCCACAAGCCTTGCCGGCCCGAGATCGTTTTCATGCCGCCGCAGCCGCAATGGACCACCGCGTCGTCAGCATACATTGCCAGAATGGTTTCGATATCGCCGTCACGGTAGGCATCGAGCCAGTCAACCGCAGCGGCCATCGGGTCAAAGGACATGATCCTACCTACGTGCCGTTTCTCGCCGTGGTTTAGGGGCGGGGTCGTGAATGTGAGGTGAAAGGCGCGCGTTCGGATTGCGCAAGAGGGCAAGAGCGCACCGGATAGCTGCAGGCGAGCTTCCCTCCGCGTGTTCACTTTTGGACTGTCCTAAATCGTTTCATAACCTACGCTGCGAATAGAGCAGGAAGACGGGAGCTTGTCATGCTCATCAGCAAGGAATTCGGGGCGTATCTCGACGTGCAGAAAACGCACCAGCTTGACGCAAGCCAAACGACACGACAATTGCTGCGCCGTTCGCGGGAGCAGATCGAGATGTCAACGACACTGCTTCAGCAACGGGTTCCGAAGATCTGGCACCCTGAGCCTCCAGAACAATAGAAACCTCGTCCGCCGTTCCCGCGTTGCGCGGAATGGCGAACCGAGACACCAGGCAGCGGCCTATTTGTGCTGCGTGCAACATACCCATGACGTTCATTGACGCGGTTGCTTCACCGGACGGCGCGATTGCCATCTTTCGGTGCTCCGGGTGCAACAAGCTCTGCTGGGAGAAGCCCAGACGAGACCAAAACTAAGGGCGCCTCGGTCGGCGCCTCCAGGCTGCCAACGCTGCTTCCATAGCGGCTGAACCTCTGGCCTGCTTTGACCTGCCAGTGGAAAGAAACGGCCGCAGCGCGGCGGGCCGAGCTGAGGCCGTGGAGGTTGTCGGTCGTTCATCCGGACCGACACCCGAATAACCCTTTGTCCCTTAAAGCTGTTCCTAATCGGGTGGCGTGTTTTTCGCTTGTCGCGTAGCTGCCGGGGCCGTGCTCCGGCCGGTTTGCGTGCCCAATGCGGCATGGCGCGTCTCGACGAAACACGCCTGAAACAGTGCTGAAACCAGATAGTCTCGAACTCCCCGCCCGCGGCGCCCGACCAACCAGGCGAAAAGGAGATCACCATGATCCAGGTCGGTTCGAAGGAAGAAGTCGCGTTTCTGCTGGCGCTGTTCGGCACGCATACCCAACCGGTCAAGCGGCCGAAGTCGACATCGCAGCAGGCGTGAGGCGCTGATCCCATGCCAGGTTTGGCCGAATGCCAGAGCCTCTTGCGCCTTCTGATCGCAAGGGGCGACCCGAAAGCCATCCCGCTCGCCCAAGGCGCTATCGATTCATACCTGAACACGGCGCCGGTGTGCATGCGCGGGCGCGGCCTGCGCGTGCTCCAGCGCGATGCGCTTGACCAGCATGGTGCCGCGGTCGGCGTGCAGCGCTCGTTCGCCGAGACGGTGGATGCCTATATCGAGCGGAAGCTTGCGGAGGAGTGAGGGTGGCGAGCGTCATTTCGCCCCTGTCGCTTTCGCCCGTGAAGAGACCGGGCACGAACGCGGCAACTGATGCTGCCGCGTTCGCGTCTTCATCGAATTTCACGCTCGGCTTCCGCGCGGTTACTGGGTCGGCGGCAGCACCTGTCTGCTTGCTTGTTTTGCTTGAAACCGTCGTCGTGGGATGAGTGATTAGGCCGTTGTGGCGCGCGCGTCCGCGACGGAGGCGCGGAATCGGCGGGCAGGACGCTGGAGTTCCTGGAACCCATTGATTCCCCGCAGATTTTTTCGTGCCGCCGGAAACCCTTTGTCCGCTTCGGACCTATTACGGCAAAGGATGCTGCAATGCCCCGATATTATTTCGATCTGCGCGACGAGACCGGTGTAGCGCTCGACGAGGAAGGGCTGGAGCTGGCAAGCCCTCGCTCCGTTCACGCGGAGGCCGCCAGGTCGGTCGCGGATATGGCGCGCGACGCCATCCTCTCCGCGCCTCCCGCCGGCCGCAGGCAGACGATGGCGATCGACGTTCGCGATGCCGCAGGTCCCGTGATGCAGGTGAACTTCTCGTTCGCGATCGAGATCTTCAGGACAGCTTCAGAATCACGCGATCATTGACGCGTCAGCAATGTCGCCGACTGCTCGGGCTCGAGCACGGCGATCTTGCGGCCGAGCTGCCAGACCTCGACCTTGCCGTGCCGCGTGAATTGCTGCGCGAAGATGAGCGCGGTCGCATCCGACGTGGCCTCGAAAGCTTCGGCGGAGCGGAAGACACCGTTTTCGCCGACCAGGTAGGCGCGATATTGCTGTGTCATGTCGGAGCCCTCAGACCCGGGGAATGCAGCCAGGCGTCGATGCGAATGGCCGTCTCGTCCTGCCGCGCGCGGCGCAGCAGCATCTCGCGGCGGCGCCCCGGCGCGAGCGTGCGCGCCTCCTCGCGAAGGCGTGTCGCTTCGTCTGCGAGTCGCTCATGGAGGGGTTTGATCTGCTTGAAGCGTCGACGCGTCAGCATGGCGCATGTCCATCGTGCGAGCAGGGGGAGCGCAACCCCGGCGTTGTCGTTGCCGATCGATGCCGAGTGAGGCGCGGTGATATCTCAAGCCTAGGCCGCCGGTTTCGCACCGTCTTTGTCATTTGCTATTTTGTTTAGAAGAATCTTTCGGGGGTGCGCGCGGCTAGTCTGAGCGGCTTGAGTGGCTTACTCATTTTGCGGTGCAGGATGCGAGCTGCGGTGGACCGCATCGGCTCGGGCAGCAGCGCCGCGGCGACCGATGAGTGCGCATCGATTTCACCTCCGCGCTACCGTCGTCCCACCTCCTTCAGCGCCCGATGCGGACCACCTCATTGCCGTCGCGAACGCATGCACGCCGGCGAGGTGCAGCGCCAGCAGGCGGCGGGCCGGGGCGCCGGAGAGGTCGTCGAGGTCGATCGAGAACATGGATGCCGGCCTGTGGTCGCGCGCCGCCGGGACGAAGGAGCTCGTCGCAGATAGTAGAGGAGTGTTCTCAACGGGAGCGCCTGCGTACAACGCGTTCATTGACGGGGGCATGACTGGCGCCACGACCAGCAGTAGCTCCGCGTCGTCGATGTCCGGATCGCCGCTGACCGAGCACGCACAGCTTGATCAAGAGGCTGTTTCCGCCGGTTCCTTCGTCGATCGCCTCGGAAACTGGACCGACACGCCGGCCGGCACTATGCCTGCCCGATACTCGCCAGAACCACTGCTCCCTTCCGCCGCGGGAGTAGTCGCTCCCGAAGAGGTCCGCCGTCTCAGTCGTGTCAATGAGTCGAATGCGGGCAGCGTTTTCACGTCGGGAAGTGCACCAGTCCCGTATCTGCCTTCCACGCCGCAGCCGGTCCGAACCACCTCGTCAGCGCGTTAGCGAGTTCGTGTTGGCGCTGATCTCCCACCCAGGCCACGTGCCCGTCGGGCCGCACCAGCACGGCGCCTGGTGCTGCGACTTGTCCGATCGCCGGAAGCTGCCACGGGCCGTCGCAATCGGCGTAAATGCGATCGATGCGATCTGCCCAGGGCGCGATGTCGAGGCCGCCTGTCTTGCTGAAATTGAGCAGCAAGCCCCGCGCGCCATGTAGCAGCGTGAACAATCGCAGCGGTCGTCCGTCGATCGTGAGATCGAGATCGGGCATGCGGCGCCCGAGCAGTGGATGTCCTTTGCCCAGATCATAGTGCACGTCGAGCCCGCTCATCATCGCGCCAAAACGCTGGCGCGGCTCGTCCATCGCGAGCAGCTCCGCCACGATGTCGCGCGCGGCCTTGAGGCCGTCCTCGCCACGGCGGAGCAGGGCGATTTGCGCCATGGTGTTGCGTCGCACGCGCGCGGCGACGGGATGGCGCTCGGCACTGTAAGTGTCGAGCAGGCTTTCGGGGGATATGCCTTTGACCACCTGCGCGAGCTTCCAGCCGAGATTGACCGCGTCCTGCGCGCCGATGTTGAGGCCACGTCCGCCGACGGAATGATGGATATGCGCGGCATCGCCGGCGAGCAGCACGCGTCCCTTGCGATAGAACACGGCCTGCCGTGCTGCATCGGTGAAGCGGGATCCAGGACGGGCTGTGCAGTCCCAAGTCGGTGCCGTACACGGCGACGAGGGCCTCGCTGAGATCGCGCAAGCCGGGTTCTCCGGTGCGGTCGAGCGTCGCTTCGGTCAAGACCACCAGCACGCGTCCGCTCGTGGTCTTGCTGAGGCCGTGAAAGCCGAGCGCATCGTGGCGCAGGCCCCAGGCCGGCTCGCAAGCCGGTTTTTGGCGCATTTCGACCTCGGCCATGAGGTTGCTCAGCGTCGGATCGGAGCCGGCGAACTCGATGCCGGCGGCCTTGCGCACCAGGCTGCGGCCGCCGTCGCAGCCGACCAGATAGTTTGTGCGCAAGGTCTCGCCGTCGGAGAGCGTCAGGTCGATGCCGGTCTCGTCCTCCGCGAAGCCCGTCACCTCCAGGTTTCGATAGATCGGCACAGCGAGCTCTTCGACCCAGCCGGCCAGGATGCGCTCGATATGGCTCTGCCGCAGTGCGAGCCCGTAAGCGTGCCGGGCGGGGAGGTCGCTGATGTCGAGCGTGGTCCAGGCGAAGCCGGCGAGCTGGGTGATCTGTCCTTCGCGCAGGAAACGATCCGCGACGCCGCGCTGGTCGAGGATCTCGATGCTGCGCGCGTGCCTGATAGCTCCTGGTCGGCGCGCCGTTCGACCACGGCGACGTCGACATTCGCGAGCGCGAGCTCCGCGGCCAGCATCAAGCCGGTCGGGCCACCGCCGACGATCACCACGGCGTGGTCGGTCGCGTCGCCGGCGCGGGCCGGTGTGGTGTGGCCGCGCGGCCGGGACGTCGGATGCAATACGGACATGTGGTGACCCCCTCGAGTTTGGATATTGTTCGGGTCGAGGGTTCTACGGCAGGGCCGGGGGCTTGAAGCAAGCCCGTTGCACACCACATATCTGAGTGGGAGAGGAAATCCCCCTTCCGCGTCCGCCACGTTGACACATCGGGCAAAACACCGGCAGAATGGCATCATCGAGATGCGTGCCGCCCGCGGAAGCGGCCTAGTCATCCTTCGACAAATCGCCGGGCTTGGTGGGAAGGTCGATGGTGCCGCCGTCGCCGTGCACGAGATCGCGGCCCTTGTCCTCCGTCTCGCCGGCGTCTTCAACGATGGCCTCTCGCGTGTTGCGCTCCTTGTCGATGCGCGGCTTTTGTCTTGGAAGATTTCGCGACGTCTGCTGGGACGTAGTGTTGCGTGTCATCTGTCGGTCCTCCTGATCGCCTAACGCAGCCTTGGCGAATTCGTTCGTTTGACACGTCGGGCAACACACCGGCAGAATGATATCATCGAGACGAGTTGGTTCACCCGCGCGGAAAACATCCGCCGCGGGTTTTTTTGTCTTGATTTCGAGATCGGACGGCGGTGGCGCATTGCGGCCACTCGTCGAACCTCGAGCGCCGATCGGCGCGCCGTTGGTGCTCGACGGCCCCTATGCGGAGACCAAGGAGCAGTTGCTCGGCTTCTACATCGTCGATTGCAAGAACCTCGACGAGGCTCTCGATGTTGCGCGCGACCTCGGATAGGCCAATCCCGGCGGCGCCTATGAGGTGCGTCCGGTCGGCGTGTTCAGGCCCGGAGGGAATCTGACGTGAGCGAGGCCGATACCGCCTGGATCGAGACCGCGCTGACCTCGGCGCGCCCCCAGGCGGTCGGCGCGCTGCTGCGCTATTTCCGCGATCTCGACACCGCCGAGGAGGCCTTCCAGAACGCCTGCCTGCGCGCGCTCAAGACCATCCGCGGCGTCGTGCCGCCGTCGTCCGAACCATTGCTGGCCGTGCACGCGCGAACGTGCCGGTCGCGGAGTTGGGCATTTGCTCGCGCCGCTGCGGTCTCCGGAGCCAATCTGGTTGTGTCCTTCTACTTCGCTAACCGCGGCTTCGAAAATGTCGCAAGGATCATCAAGCGGTGAAAATGCCAGATGATGAAATCAGGGCAATCGTTGCCGAGACGCTGGCCGAGCAACACAGGCTTCAGCAGGCGAATATCGATGCGATCGTATTGAGGACGGTGGCATCGGTGCTGGCCTCTTTTGGAATCGAGGATGACGACCGAAAGGAGCTGAGGGCTGATTTTCAGCACCTACGCCGATGGCGAACGAGCGTGGAGCAGGCGCAGAGCTACACCTTCAAGGCCGTCATTACAGTGATCGCCACCGGCCTGGTGGGTGCGGTTTGGCTAGGCGTCAAGGTCGTGCTCGGCAAGTGAGCCTCAACCGCGACGACATTGCTGCACTTCCACTCACGTCATTCCTCGCCAATGGACCGTCTCATGTACAGAATTCGCATTGTCGATGCATCCGATGACGACATCGCCGAGACATTGGCCGATCTGCATCAGTTGACGTTCTTCGATGCGGCTGCCTTGCCACAATTCGAGTTAGGGGCGTGGTGGCTTGCCTATCACGGCGATGAGGCGGTAGCCTTCGCTGGTGTCGTGCCCTCAACGCACATTCGAAATGGCGGCTATTTCTCCAGGGTCGGTGTGTTGCAGCGGCATCGGGGACGTGATCTTCAGTGCAGGCTGATGCGGGTGATCGAGGCGAGGGGACGGCGTATTGGATGGGACAGCATCGTCTCGGATACGACGGACAATCCGGTGTCTGCCAATAATTTCATCCGGGCGGGCTATCGGCTCTTTTAGCCCCAAGTGCCCTGGGCTTGGTCGCATACGCTTTACTGGCGAAAGCGGCTTCGCTGAGCGAATGGAGCCAGGTTTCCCGCGGTGCGAGCGTGATTCGCGCAACGTAAGATGGTTCGCGCGAGATGAAGCGCAGCACGAAACGTCCAAGGGCCCGGCAGCTTGACAGCTGCCGGGCCCTTTTGCGTATTCGAGCGATGCGGGTGAAGCACTTGCGAAGTCAGCGGTGGCGCGCTTTAAGTTTGCTCTCGCAGGAAATTCGGCGACCACAAGCCGATGTAAGGGAGCTCTATCGATGCCCACCAAGCCTCAATTGCCGGAACGTTCGCCGCGGACGACGGGAGGGCTGACCGCACTCGATGGTCTACTGGTCGTCGATTTCACGCGTGTGGTTGCCGGCCCGGCCTGTACGCAGACGCTTGCCGATTTCGGCGCGCACGTCATCAAGATCGAGAATCCGGACGGCGGCGACGACACGCGTGCGTATGAACACGCCGAGATCGGTGGAGAGAGTGCTGCCTATCTCAGCTTGAATCGCAACAAGCGCGGCATCGCGCTCGACCTGACCGTACCGGAGGCTCGTGAGATTGCGCTGGATCTGATTCGCAAGGCCGACGTCGTCGTCGAGAACTTTTCCAGCGGGGTCATGAAGAAATTTGGCCTCGATTATGAAGCTGTTGCACCGCTCAATCCGCGGCTGGTCTATTGCTCGATCTCCGCCTACGGGCGCACCGGACCGTTTGCCTCGCGTCCCGGTTTTGATCCGATCACGCAGGCGGAAAGCGGCTTCATGTCGCTTAACGGATTTGCCGATGGACCGGCGGTTCGCACCGGCCCGCCCATCGTGGACATAGCGACGGGGATGTCTGCCTGCAACGCCATCCTGCTGGCGCTGTTGGCGCGGGATCGGCTCGGTCGCGGCCAGCATGTCGAGGTCGCCCTGTTCGACATCGCCATGGGCATGACGAGCTTCTACGGCATGGCTTATCTGATCAATGGCGAGAACCCTGGGCGGTTCGGTAATTCGCCGAGCGGGTCTCCCACCGTCGGCGTCTACGAGGCCTCCGATGGGCCGCTCTACATCGCGTGTGCCAACGACCGGCTCTATCGCAGGCTGGTCGTCGAGGTGCTGAACAGGCCTGATCTCATAACCGATCCGCAGTTTGCAACGCGCAAAGCCCGCTCTGAGAACAAGGAGCTTTTGCGAGCAGCCATCGCGGAGGTCTTTGCAAGCGATACCCTCGAGAGCTGGATGGCGAAGATGAAGCTCGCCAATATCCCGGTCGGCTATCTCCGGACGGTCGAGGAGGGGTTCAATGCACCGGAGGCGCGAGAGCGCCATCGCTTGAGCCGGATTCCGCATCGTACGGCAGAGTGGGTCCCGAACATCGAGCCACCTATTGCCATGAGCCTGACCGGTTCGGTTGATCCTGTGGCTGCTCCGCTGCTGGGCGAGCACACGGAGCAGGTTTTACGTGATACGCTCGGTTATGATGAGCGCCGGATATCGCAGTTCACCCAAAGGGGTGTCTTTGGCTCAGGTAAGCCATCGGCGTCGGTTTGAGCCTGAGGGGCTGATCCTGCAGGCCAAGCCTGGCGCGGTTCGCAGTTCTCGGCGTCGCAATACCGCCTTCGCGACATCGCATCCTTCCCGGGCGGCCGGGTTCAGGGCGACTATACCCAGCGGGCGCCGCCTCGGCTTGATTTGGCAAAAGTCTCGCCTCATAACTGCGTGAAAGCGAGGGATGCCAATGGCGCCTGGTCAAGAGCCGAGCGTGGGTCAGCCCGCGGGGGCGCAATCCGATGAACGTGCCCATGCGGCAATGGTCGCGAAGGCCCGGGCGCTCGTACCACGGCTGCGAGACCGCGCGGCACAAACGGAAGAGCTGCGGCACCTGCCGCCGGAGACCGAACTGGACCTGCACGAGGCCGGCCTGTTCCGGATGCTCCAGCCCAGGCGCATTGGCGGCGCAGAACTCGACTATGTCGCCTTAATCGATTGCGCGGACCTCCTCGGACAAGCAGACGCGTCAGTGGCGTGGAATCTGGCCAATCTGGCGAGCCATCACTGGATGCTCGGCATGTTCGAGCCGACGGCGCAGGATCTGGTCTGGGGCCGTGATCCGGACGCGCTGATCGCATCCTCGTTCATATTTCCCGCCGGACGCGCCACGAGAGTCCAGGGGGGATACCGGCTCCATGGCAGCTGGCCGTTCTCCTCGGGCGTTGCCTCCTGCGCATGGAACATGCTCGCAAGCGTGGTTTACTCCGACGATGAGGCAGACGGCATCGAGTATCGGATATTTCTGCTGCCGAAAGCCGACTACAAGGTCCTTGATACCTGGAATGTCGCGGGACTGCGCGGCACAGGGTCTTGCGACGTGGAGGTCAGGGACGTTTTCGTGCCCGACTACATGACGGTCGCGGTGGGCGATCTTGCCGGCGGTCCGACTCCGGGGAGCGAGCTCAATCCTAATTCGCTGTATGCGCTCCCCGTGTTCGCGCTGTTTCCTTACGTCCTCTCCGGCGTCGCGCTGGGGAACGCGCAGGCGTGTCTCGACGACTATGCGGAGGTCGTCCGTCATCGCATTTCCACCTACAACCACGCCAAGCTGAGCGACTTTCAAAGCACCCAGATCAAGATCGCAGAGGCCTCGGCGAAGATCGACGCCGCACGCTTGATCATGCGCTCGGCCTGTCTGAATGCCATGGAGGATGCGCGGCGCGGTCATGTCCCCGATATGGCGACCAAGACCAGATACCGGCGCGACGGGGCTTATTCAGTAAACTCCTGCACGGATGCGGTTTCGATGCTGTTTGCCGCGAGCGGGGCGCGGGGTTTGTTCACGACGGGCGTGTTGCAGCGGCAGTTCCGCGATGCGCACGCGATCAACTCGCATCTCGCGTTCAATTTCGATGCGGCCGGGACCAATTATGGACGCGTGGCGCTGGGCCTGCCGTCCGAGAATCTCACGCTTTGAGGCCGGCCGATGAATGATCTGCCGAAGCAACCGGCCGTTCCCGATCCAGCCAACGAATTCGCGAACGACAGCTCGCCGATCGATCCCCGTGATTTTCGCAGCGCGCTTGGCACCTACGCTACGGGCGTGACGATCATCACGGCCGCGGCGCCTGATGGCAAGCCCTATGGCCTGACATGCAATTCGTTCGCCTCGGTCTCCCTGAATCCTCCGCTGGTTCTTTGGAGCCTGCTCGTCTATTCGTCCAGTTTGATCATCTTCCAGAACGCCAGTCATTTCACCGTCAATGTGCTTAGCGCTTCGCAACAGGCGCTTGCGAGCAAATTCGCCAAGTCATCGGATGACAAGTTTACCGGTGTTGACTGGACGCCGGGCCTGGGCAACGCACCGGTGCTCGCCGAGAGCGTCGCCAATTTTCAATGCCGCTCGGTCAATCGCTATTACGGCGGCGACCATGTGATCTTTCTCGGTGCAGTCGAGGCCTATGCTTACAATGCGACGGAGCCGCTGCTGTTCGCGCGGGGCGCGTTTGGTCGATTTCTCGCCGACGACGAGCCCAAGAAGCTACCCTGACGTGCTTCAGCTCGCGCTGGGCGGTTCAGCGCTCCCGCGCCGAAAGCTTGTAGATTTCGAGTGCATCCGCATCCGCGCCTCGCGCGGCCTTGGCGAGCCTGAAAAGTTGTCCCGCAAGCGAAGCCATGGGCACCGGCGTTGACGTCGTCTGCGCGACATCGGCGACCGTATCGAGGTCCTTGAGCATTGTAGCGATGTGACCGAGCGGCGGTGAGTGAATGCCCTGGACCATCCGCGGCACGAACAGCTGAAGCGGAATGGAGTCCGCGAAGCCGCCGGCGAGTGCTTCGGGTAACCGGTTGGCGTCGATTCCGGCGTTCACGGCAAGGCGCGTTGCTTCGGCAAGCACAGCCATCGCGCATCCGACAATCACCTGGTTGCAGAGCTTTGTAGTCTGGCCGGCGCCGGTCGGGCCCATGTGGGTGAACCTGCGTGCCATAGCGAGCACATAGGGCCGAACCCTCTCGATGTCGCCTGCTTCTCCGCCGGCCATGATCGCAAGGGTGCCTTCCTCGGCGCCCTTGGTGCCGCCAGACACTGGCGCATCGACCCAACTCGCGCCGTTCGAAGCTTTCAGCCGTGCTGCAAGGTCACGCGCCGCGTCAGGATGGATCGATGAGAAGTCGACCACGAGCTTCCCTGTTCCGGCAGCGGTTGAAACGCCTTCAGGCCCGAAGATCACCTCTTCAACGGCGGCGGCATCGGTCACGCACATGAAGACGATGTCCGAGCTCTCCAACAAGTCGCGTGGGGTGGCTGCGCATTTGGCGCCGGCCTCGACGAGCGCGGCCACCTTCGCTTCCGAACGGTTCCAGACCGTGACCTGATGGCTGGTCTCGAGCAGGCGCCGGGTCATGGGTGTCCCCATCAGTCCAAGGCCGAGATAGCCGAGCCGCTCGACGCCTTGCGGGTTTGTCCTGCTCGCTTCGGCCATAGGTTGCCTCCATCCGTCGCTCTGCGACGCTGCATTACCATACATGGCGCATGCCACGACGAAACCGCCCGGCCCGCATGGCTTGCTTGATTGTTTGAACCATGAAACATTTGCGGCGGTCGGATTGGATGGCGCCGGTCGGTGCCGGAGCAGCGGAGTGGGCACGATGCGAACCGTTTCGAAGTGGATCCTGGCTTTGGGGGCGGCAGCGGCCGCGAGTGCGAGTGCAGGCTCGTCATGGGCGCAGCAGACGATCCGCGTCGGCTGGACGATTCCGGCTGAGGAATCCAAGTACTGGATGATGCGCCGCCCGGCTGAGTTTCCCAATATCGGCAAGACCTACAACATCGAATGGACCCAATTTCAGGGCACCGCTCCAATGACGCAGGCATTGACGGCCGGCGCGCTGGATTGCGCGACGCAGGCGCCGCTGTCGCTCGCCAACGGCGTGGTCGGCGGCAACCTCAAGGCCTACATTGTGGCGCAGCACGTCTTCGAGAAGCCCGGCGGATTCTCGGTCTACTGGGCCGTCATGGACGACTCCCCGATCAAGTCAATCGCCGATCTCAAAGGCAAGACGGTCGGGATCTCCGTGATCGGCGGCGGCACGCAAGGCCCGTTCAATCTGCTGCTGAAGCAGAATGGCGTCGATCCGGCCAAGGACATCAAGCTGGTCGAGGTCGGCTTTGCCATTTCTGAAGATGCGCTGCGGCAGGGCCGTGTCGATGCGGTCAACATGAACCAGCCGTTTGCCGCGCGCGCGGAGGCAAAGGGCGGCACTCGCAAACTCTTCTCGCTGTCGCAGGCCATGCCAAACATCGTGCATATCCTGGAAGCCTGCCGTGCGGATTTCGTCGACAAAAACCCGGAGCTGGTGAAGGCTTACGTGCGTGACATCACCTCCGGCATGAAGAAAGTGCTGGCCAACCGCGAAGAGACGTTGAAGGTGGTCAACGAAGTCCTGAAGGCACCTATTCCGGTTCTCGAGACCTATCTGCTCAAGGACAATGATTTCGGCCGCGATCCCGGTGCGGCACCGAATTTCCCCGCGATCCAGAAGATGCTGGACATCTACGCGGAGACAGGGATGCTACCAAAATTGGATGTCGCGCAATTCAAGCATTCGACGATTGTCGCTCCTTTGCAATAGGCGATCGGGCGAACGATCCGAGCGAGGAGGTCGCGGCGTGAAGATGCACGTATGAAGAAGTTGCGATCACGGATCACGACGGACGGCCTCGATCGGGCCCCGCACCGCGCGTTCATGCGGGCCATGGGGCTCGACGACGCTGCGATTGCCAAGCCGATGGTGGGCGTCGTCAGCATGAAGGGCGAACAGACGCCCTGCAACATGACCCACGACTTCCAGGTCGCGGCGGCCAAAACGGGCATCGAGGAGGCCGGCGGGACGCCGCGCGAGTTTTCGACCGTGTCGGTTTCCGACGGCATCAGCATGAATCACGAGGGGATGAAGTTCTCCCTGTTTTCGCGGGAGCTGATTGCCGATTCGATCGAAGCCGTCGTCCATGGTCTCGCCTACGATGCGCTGATCGGATACGGCGGATGCGACAAGACGCTTCCCGGCGTGATGATGGGGATGGTCCGGTGCAACGTGCCGTCCATTTTCATCTATGGCGGTAGCTCGCTGCCGGGCCGTGTGGACGGGCGGACCCTGACCGTGCTCGACTCCTATGAGGCTGTCGGCAGCTTCATGACCGGAGAGATCGACGGCGCCACGCTCGAGCGGATCGAGCGCGCCTGCCTGCCGACCATCGGCGCGTGCGCCGGGCAGTTCACCGCGAACACCATGGGGATGGTGTCTGAAGCGATGGGCCTCACCATTCCCAACGTGTCGATGGTGCCGGGCGTCTATGCCGAGCGCGCGCAGATATCCAGGCGGGCGGGGCGCCTCATCATGGAGATGCTGGAGCGCGGCGGGCCCTTGCCGCGCGACATCGTGACGCGGAAATCCCTGGAAAACGGTGCGGCAATCGTGGCTGCCACGGGTGGTTCGACCAATGCTGCGCTGCATCTGCCGGCGATTGCGAACGAGGCCGGGATCGCATTCACGATCGATGATGTCGGCGAGGTTTTTGCCAGGACGCCGCTGATCGGAAACCTGCGACCTGGAGGCAAATATACGGCGAAGGATGTCTACGATATCGGCGGCGCCGCCGTGGTGATCCGGGAGCTGATCCAGAGCGGGCATATTGATGGCAGTTGCCTGTCCGTCACGGGGCGTACACTTGCCGAAGAATATGGCGCCGCCAACGCACCCGACGGAGAGGTCGTTTACGCGGCTCGGGCGCCAATCATGCCCGATGGCGGCGTGGCTGTGCTGAAGGGAAACCTCTGCCCTGATGGCGCGGTGATCAAGGTCGCGGGCTTGAAGAGCCTGTTGTTCGAAGGTGTGGCGCGCATCTTCGAAGACGAAGAAGCTTGCGTCGCAGCGGTTCGTGACCGCAGCTACAAAGCGGGCGAGGTGCTCGTAATCCGCAATGAAGGGCCGGTTGGCGGCCCAGGCATGCGCGAGATGCTCGGCGTCACCGCGCTGATCTATGGACAGGGCATGGGCGAAAAAGTGGCCCTGATCACGGATGGACGGTTCTCCGGCGCCACTCGCGGAATGTGCGTCGGCTATGTGTCTCCCGAGGCCTTCGTTGGCGGCCCGCTGACGCTGGTTCGCGATGGCGACAGGATCCGGATTGATGCTGCAAATCGGCGGATGGATATGCTCGTCGACGAGCAGGAACTCACTGCTCGCCGGCACAATTGGAAGCCGCGTCCGCCTCGTCACCGTGCTGGCGCCCTCGCGAAATATGCGCGATTGGTTGGCCAGGCGCCAGGCGGTGCTGTCACGCATGAAGGGCCCGCAGAATGGCCCTGGTTCGAATGACGCGGCGCACCTGCTCGGAAACAGTCGGTAGTCTGGCAAGTTTCTTGCTAAGCTCGTGCCGCTGACGGGGACGTTCAGCGAGTCTGTTGCGCAGGATTCGCGCGAGTGAAGTGAGATGGGATGAAGGTAGTGCCTTCGAGATCGAGCGAATGGGTG
The DNA here is from genome assembly GCF_023074185.1 of Bradyrhizobium sp. 132. Classification (GTDB taxonomy): domain Bacteria; phylum Pseudomonadota; class Alphaproteobacteria; order Rhizobiales; family Xanthobacteraceae; genus Bradyrhizobium. The sequence continues at coordinate 22,475 of NZ_JADPKY010000142.1, forward strand.
AGACCGGTGAGGCCGCAAAAACCGGCTTCTGCAATCATCGAGATCGAGCGCGTCTCGCAGGTTTTCCAGACCTCGACGCGCAAGGATCATGTGGCGCTATCTGACATCTCGCTGACGATCGACGAGGGAGCCTTCGTCTCCATCCTTGGTCCGTCCGGCTGTGGCAAGTCGACCCTGCTTTACGTCGTCGGCGGCTTCGTCAGCCCGACCAGCGGCTCAGCAAAGATAAAGGGACGGACAATCACGGGGCCAGGGCCGGATCGCGGTCCGGTGTTTCAGGAATTCGCGTTGTTTCCGTGGAAGACCGTGCTGGGTAACGTGATGTATGGCCCGCGTCAGCAGGGCGTGCGGGCTACTGAGGCGGAAGCGCAGAGCCGGGCCCTGATCGAGATGGTCGGGCTCAAGGGCTATGAGGGCTTCTATCCCAAGGAATTGTCCGGCGGCATGAAGCAGCGCGTGGCACTGGCCCGAACGCTGGCTTACCATCCTGAGGTTCTGTTGATGGACGAGCCATTCGGTGCGCTCGATGCTCACACCCGGACGCGCCTGCAGAACGATCTCCTGAACATCTGGGAGCGTGATCGCAAGACGGTGCTGTTCGTCACCCACTCGGTGGACGAGGCCGTCTTCCTGTCGGACAAGGTCGTCATGATGTCGACATCGCCCGGCCGCATCCGCGACATCATCGACATCGACCTGCCGCGGCCACGCCGGCGTAACGAGCTGCTGCTTGACCCGCGCTACCAGAAATACGTCGTCGAGATCGAGCGGATGTTCGACGAGAGCGACCTAATTGGGTCTTCGTCATGATATCGCCTGCTGCCTTGGCGAGACGTGCTGCCCCGGTGCTTGCCTGCATCGGATTGCTCGCAATGTGGCAGGTGGCGTCGCTCGCGCTAAAGAATGACAGCTTTCCGACGGCGATCGAGGCGATCCGGGCGATTCCGGACATTCTTGGCGACAGGGAATCGCTGATCAACATCCTGGCCTCGCTGCGCCGCATGGCGATCGGGTTCGGCATAGCGGTATTGATCTCGATTCCGCTGGGCCTGTTGATGGGCCGCAGCCGGGCCGTTGCGGCCTTCTTCAATCCGCTGCTGATGATCATCTATCCGGTGCCGAAGGCGGCCTTGATGCCGATCATCATGCTGTGGCTGGGCGTCGGTGATGTCACGAAGACGCTGGTGATCTTTCTGGGCGTCAGCCTGCCCGTGATCTATCACAGCTTCGAGGGCGCCAAGGCAGTGGAAGAGAAAATGCTCTGGTCGGGCGCCGCGATGGGGCTTTCACCTGCGCAACGGCTGGTCCGGATTGTGCTGCCGGCGGCGCTTCCGGAAATCTTGACCGGGTGCCGAACTGGACTCGTGCTGGCGCTGATCACGATGATCACCAGCGAGATGATTGCCCGCCAGTCGGGCGCCGGCAATATCCTGTTCAACGCGCTCGACATGGGCCAATACGACACCGTCTTCGCAATGATCATCATCGTTGGGGCGATGGGAATCTGCCTGGATGCGATCTTCGAGCGGATTCGCGCAAGGCTGGTGCGGTGGTCCGAGCCTCAGTTCGACATGCCGCTGAGCTTCTCATGATATCGCGCCTTCACTCCACAAGCATCATCCTCGGGCTCGCGCCAATCGTGCTGGTGCTCGCGCTGTGGCAGGGCCTCGTTTCATTTGGCTTTGCGCCTGCAGTCTTGCTGCCGCCGCCGGGATACGTCTTCGGCCGGCTGCTCCAGCAACTTTTGACCTGGACGTTCCAGCAGGATATCGCGGCGACCCTGCTCAGGTTGTTTGCCGGCTTCGCGATTGCGGTCGTGCTCGGTGTCAGCGTCGGCATCGCCGCTGCCGCCAATCCGGCTATCAACGCCGTGGTTCGGCCGATTGTTCGCGTATTGGCGCCGTTGCCCAAGGTTGCGCTTTATCCGGCACTTCTGTTGCTGCTCGGCTTCGGACACGGATCGAAGATCACGCTGGTGGCGGCAGACGCACTCTTTCCCATTTTGCTCTCTACCTATTACGGCGCGTCGACGGTGGAGCAGAAGCTGATCTGGTCGGCCATGGCGGCGGGAACGCCGCGCTATGAGATCCTGTTCAAGGTGGTGCTGCCGGCGGCGATGCCGTCGATCCTGACCGGTTGCCGGATCGGCCTTGTCATTTCCTGCATCGTGGTGTTTCTGGCCGAGATGATCACATCGACGGATGGGCTCGGACATTCGCTCGTCACGGCGGCCCGGACTTTTCAGGCCGTCGATATGTTCGTGCCGCTAATCACGATCTCGCTGCTGGGGTTGATCCTGAATGGTCTGCTGGGGGCCGTGCGCGCGTACCTGCTGCGGGGTTTCCCCGAAGCATGAACTGCGAAGAAGAAACCAGAAGACGGGAGTAGACCATGCTGGCTGATCGCATTGAGGCTAAATGGATCGACGCATTTTGCGAGATCTTTGAACGATGCGCTGTCAAGGCCGGCGATACCGCCGCGATCCTCTCGGAAACCCAGTCACGTGCGTTGAATGTTCATCTGGCGGAGCTCGCGCTGCTGCGGATGGGCGCGCGGCCGTTTCATGTGGTTATGCCGACTCCGCGTAACCGGAATATTGTTCCGGTTCGCTCAACGGGGGCGAGTGAGGCGATCCAACGGCTCGGGCCGGTCATCACCGCGCTTCAACAGGCCGGCTTTGTGGTGGATTGCACCATCGAGGGTCTAATGCATGCCGTGGAGACACCAGAGATCCTCAAGGCCGGTGCGCGCATCCTGGTGATCTCCAACGAGCATCCCGAGGCGCTGGAGCGGATGGTGCCGGATCCGGCGCTGGAGAAGCGCGTTCGCGCAGCGGCGAAGATGCTGCGCGGGACCAAGCGGATGCGGGTGACGTCAAAAGCCGGCACGGCGCTCGACGTCGATATGGTCGGCGCGTCCACGGTCGGCGTGTGGGGGTGGACGGACAAGCCCGGTACGTTGGCGCATTGGCCCGGCGGCATCGTTGTCAGCTTCCCCAAGAACGGAACGATCAATGGCACGCTGGTGATGGCGCCCGGCGACATCAACCTGACCTTCAAGCGTTACCTGACATCTCCGGTGAAGATGACACTGAAGGACGATTATGTCGTCGAGCTCGACGGCGAGGGCACGGATGCCGCGATGATGCGTGCCTATCTCGCGGCCTGGGGCGATCGGGAAGCCTATGCGGTATCCCATGTCGGTTTCGGCATGAATCCGGGCGCACGCTACGAGGCGCTGTCGATGTATGACCAGCGCGATACCAACGGCACGGAGATTCGCGCCGTCTCCGGCAACTTCCTGTTTTCGACCGGGGCCAATGAATTCGCCGGCCGCTACACGGCGGGCCATTTCGATCTGCCGATGATGGGGACGACGATTGAGCTTGATGACCTCGCGGTGGTGCGTGAAGGGGTGCTTCAGGACGTCTTCGGCTAGAGCGTTTTCGAGCGAAGTGGATACCGGTTCGCGTGAAGAAAACGCGTCAAAACAAGAATGTAGAGCTTCGGTTCTGATTCAATCAGAACCGATAATGCTCTAGCCGCGATCGAGCACCGGCGGACGCGCCAGGTCGAAGTGCCGGAGCAGGTCGACCATGGCCTGAAGCCGCTTCACCCGATAGGCGTCGACGTCCATACCTGAATAATCGAGAAAGCCTGCGCCAGTGCGCAGGCCGATCCGGCCTTCGTGCATATTGCGGGTAATGACGTCCGGCGCGCGATACCGGTCACTGCCAAGTGCGTCCTCGAGATACCGGCTGGCGTAGTACAAAATGTCGCCGCCTCCCCAGTCGATGAATTCAAGCAACCCGAGTACGGCATAGCGGAAGCCAAATCCGTAGCGGATCGCCTTGTCGATCTCTTCTGCGCTGGCGACGCCTTCCTCGACCATGCGTGCGGCCTCGTTCATCGCGAGCGCCTGGATGCGCGGAACGATGAAGCCAGGCGTCGCCGCGCAGACCACCGGTACCTTGCCGATGCCTTCGAGCAGAGCCTTGACCTCGTCGATGATGGCGGGATCGGTAGCCTTGCCGGGCGAAACCTCGACCAGCGGTATCAGATAGGCCGGATTGAGCCAGTGCACGTTGAGGAAGCGTCGGGGGTTCACGATGGCACCTGAGAGATCGTCGACGAGAATGGTCGACGTCGTTGAGGCGATGATCGTATCCGGGCCGATCTGCTTTGAAGCCGCCCCCAGGATCTCTCTCTTCAGTTCGACGACTTCTGGGACCCCCTCAAAGACTATTCCCGCGTCGGATAGTGCAACACCGCTCTGGCTGGCCGGCGCCACCGAGACCCGTGCGATGAGCGGATCGACATCCGCCTCGGTCACTAGCCCCAGCTTCGACAGGCTGGCAAAGGTCTTCCTGACCTCGCCGAGCGCATCTGCCTCCAGCCTGGCGAAATCTTCCGCTGAGCGGGCCTTGATGTCGATCATCGTGACCGTATGCCCCGCGTAGGCGAACGCGACGGCGATGCCGCGGCCCATGCGGCCGGCCCCGAGACAGGCAATGTTAGCTCGGCTGGTCATCGGTTAAAATCCCTTGCGAAGAAGCGTCTGCAGTTCGGCCTTGCCGAGATTGCCGAGCCCCAGCGTCTCGAGCGTTCGGCCGCCTTGCGCTAAATCCTCACCGCAGATTGCGCCACCGATGGCCAGGAATGCCTTGGCCAATGGCGTCGCCACGCCCGCTAGGCCGGCGACGGAGACCAGCAGCGATAGCCCAAGCCGCAAATCTTCACGCATGTAGCGATGCTCCCTCAGCACGATCCGCTCGCGCCAGTCACCGGAATCGGTCAGCCGGTCATGCGAGCCGCGCCCATACATCCAGATCTCGCCTTCCCTCGCATAATGATGGGCGAGCGGAAAATGCGGTGCGCCATATCCGAGTGCCTCACGCACGGCGATCCGCTCGGCATCGAGTGCATCCGTAACTCGGCGAATCGCGGCTTGCGTTCCTTCCTTGTGGATGTCCCACCGCTCGAAATGCTCGATCGGGCCCGCATTCATCACGATCAGAGGCGGATGGATAATCGGGCCTGCGTTCATCAGCGCGCCGGAGAGAGCATCTCCGCACGGCTCGACCGCGCCGGGGAAAGCCTGTCCAATCACCTCAAGTGCATGCGGCGCTTGATCGAGCGGGAAAACGCCGACCGGAAGTCGCTTGGCGCGGATGGTGATCGCGACCTCGAATGGCCCGTGCTTGCGGGTCAGCCAGGGTAACGTCCCGGTCTCAGCAAAGCTCGCCTTGGCGCGATTGTCCGCATCCCGCGCAGCCTGTGCGAAGATCATCGAGCCGAACGTCGCCGGCGGCAGAAACACGACCTGTCCATTTCGTAGATGTGGAGCAAGCAGCCGCGCAATGTCGGGCTGCGCGAAGGCAGGTGCAGGGCACAGGATCAACTCTGCGCCGTCGACCGCTTCGGCAATGTCAGCCGTTAGCACCGCGAGCTTGACGTCGTGAGGACCGTTATGATCCTTCACCAGGATGCGCGAGCCGGCGGCGCGATGGGCTGCGACCTGATTCGCGTCGCGGCGCCAGAGCCGGACCGCATGTCCCGACAGCGCAAAATCGCCCGCGGCCGCGAAAGAGCCGTTCCCCCCGCCTAGAACCGCAATCTTCAAGATGCTTCTCCTCGCGTGCGCGATTGCGCATCAAGCTGCTTCAGCAGAAAATGCTGGACCTTGCCCAGCGCAGTGCGCGGCAGGTCGGTGACGAAAACGATCTCGCGCGGAACCTTGTAGCGCGCGAGTTGTGCCTGAAGATGCACTTTCAACTCGTCTGCTTCCAGTCGACAGCCGGATCGCTGAATCACATAGGCGATTGGCACTTCGTCCCAACGCGGATCGGGCCGGCCGATCACGGCGCATTCGCTGACATCGGGGTGTTCGAGCAGGACGCGCTCGACCTCTGCAGGGTAGACATTCTCGCCGCCGGATATGATCATGTTTTTCTTGCGATCTCGGACCCAGAAATAGCCGTCCGCATCGCACAGGCCGATATCGCCGGTGCGATACCAGCCGTCGTGCAGCACATCGCGCGTGGCGTCCGCATTGCTCCAATATTCGAAGAACACGTGGGGGCCGCGAACCGCGATCTCGCCCGGCCCGCCCGCCGGCATCTCGTTGCCGGCCTGATCAATCACCTTCGCTTCGCAGCACAGGCCGGCAAGTCCCGTCGATCCTGCGCGCGAGAGATCGCCACCAAGCCGAGTGTAGACTGCGATGGGACAAGTCTCCGTCGAGCCGTAGACCTGAAGCACCGGGACGCCACGGGCGACGAAGCGGTCGATCAGATGCGGCGGCACGATGGTCGAGCCGGTCGTGACGGCCTTGAGTGATGAAAGATCGGTCGTGGCCCAGGCGGGATGCTCGCTTACGGCCTGGATGATCGCCGGCACCATCACGGTCAGTGTCGGTCGTTCCCGTTCGATGGCTGCAAGCGCAGTGTCCGGCGTGAAGCGCGCGTGAACCGTGACCGTCGCGCCTAGCTGGAGCGCCGGCGTGGTCTGGATGTTGAGGCCGCCGACATGGAAAAACGGCAGCAGCGTCAGCACATGGTCGTCGGACGTCATGTTGTGCATGTGCTGGCTCATGACGCCGTTCCAGAACAGCGCCTCCTGGCGCAGCACCGCGCCTTTGGGCCGTCCGGTCGTTCCTGACGTGTAGACAATAAGGAGCGGGCAGGAGAGATCAGTGTGCGGGTTGCGGCCGGTGCCCCCGCTTCGAGCCAACAGGTTTTCGAACGTCGTGCCGCGAAGCGGCTCGAAGTCGAGCCCGACAATTGCAGTCCCCTCAAGCTCGGCAAGAACGCCTTCAAATGCCTGCTCGAGCACCAAAACCTTGGCGCCGGCATCGGTGAGGATGAAAAGCTGCTCGGCGATAGCGAGCCGCCAGTTCAGGGGCACCAGCATCGCGCCGAGCCGGGCGCAGGCATAGAGCAGAACCAGATAGTCCGGCCGGTTCAGGCTGAGGATGGCGACGCGGTCGCCCCGGCCTACGCCGAGCTCCTGCTTCAACGTCGCCGCGGTCCGCTCGATCCGTGCGGCGAACGCTGCATAGCTCAACCGCTCGCCTTCAAAGGCAATGGCTGTCTTGTCTGGCGCGAACGCCGCGTTGCGATCGATCAGACTACAGAGGTCCACCGTCAGTCGTCCGTTTCGCCGGCCTCGTATAGTGCTTCGCGTCCGATCCGGTCGAGGCAGAGCTCGGCTGTCCAAGGCAGCATCAGCGAGCCGCAGCGGCTGTCTCGATAGATGCGCTCGAGCGGCAGCGAGCGGAGCATGGCCTGGCCGCCGCAGGTCCGGATCGCGAGTGTAGCGAGCTCATTGGCGCCCTCCATCACCGAATATTGCGCGGCATAGGCGCGCAGCACCTGCTCCTTGCTCGGATTGGCGCGGGCCTCGGTGACGGCCTGGAACCAGATCGCCTTGATCTGCTCGAGCTTGATCTCCATCTGCGCGACCGCAATTTGCTTGGTCGGATACATCCGGCGCTTGATCGGCGGCATGCCCGGTATTTCGCCGCGCAGATATCGCACGGTGAAGTCATAGGCGGCTTGCGCAAGGCCCATATAGGTCGGCGACAGCGTCAGGAACATGTGCGGCCAGCGCATCGCGGCCTGGAAATAGACGCCCCGCGGCATCAGCGCCGAATCTCCCGGCACGAACACGTCCTTGAACAGCAGCGTGCGCGAGACCGTTCCGCGCATCCCGAGCGGATCCCAGTCGCCGACGACCGAAACGCCTTCCGATTTTGCGGGGATGGCGAGGTAAAGCGTATTGCGGCGCGAAGCCTTTTCGCCTTCCTCGATCTCGGTGCAGAGCACGCCGTAATAGTCCGCATGTCCGGAGAGCGATGCAAAGATCTTCTTGCCGTTGACGATCCAGCCGCCTTCGGCCGGCCGTGCTTCCGTGCCGAAAGCGACGCCGCCTGCCGCTGCCGCACCACCCTCCGAGAAGGGCTGCGAATAGATCGCGCCATCCTCGACGATGCGCTTGTAGTGGACTGCACGCCGCCCTTCGTGCTCGGCGCGGGTCTCAGCGTCCATATCGAGATCGTCGGCGAGCGGGCCCGACCACAGCGTCGAGCAGACATGCATGTTCCAGGTGAGCGCAGTCGCGCCGCAATAACGGCCGATTTCGGCTGCCGCCAAAGCGTAGGTCTGGTAGTTTGCGCCGAGCCCGCCATGTTTCTTGGGGACGGCAATGCCGAGCAGGCCGACGCGATGCAGGTCGCGATAATTCTCGGACGGGAAGATCGCCTCGCGGTCGTAAGTCGCGGCGCGGCCAGCGAACACGCTCTGGCCGATCTCGCGCGCCCGCGCGATGATGCCGGCTTGTTCGTCGCTCAGGCGGAACGCGACGGGATCGAAGATCGGCGCATCGAGCGCGACCTTGTCGGTTGCGCCGATATTCTTGCTGACTTGCATGGTCATGGCGCAGTTACCCTACGTTTTGGTCGCGACGGAGTTCAGGAACCGACCGAGGGCCCCGTCAAAGGCATCGGGGCGCTCAAGGTTCGCAAGATGGCCGGCACCGGCCAACTCGACATATTCGGCAAATGGAATGTAGGTCGCCGTCTTCGCCATCATGGCGGCCGGCGCGTTGTTGTCCCTGGAGCCGGACAGCAGCAGCGTCGGGATGGAAATGTCCTTGAGCGTGGCTCGCTGATCGAATCCAATCAAGGCCAGCATCATGGCGCGATAGCTCGCCTCGGGCACGCTTGCCATGCACTCGCGTGCGAGCTCCATTCCCTTGGGATCAGGATCGTCGCCCACGAGTTCCTCCACCAGAGAGGGCGCCAGCGACTTCATCGTTTCCCCGCGATCGAGCGGTCCCAGGCGTGCGGCGAGAAACGATTTCTGCCAATCGCCATCGGCCTTGCCGAAGGCCGGGCTGGTCTGCGCCAGCACGACTGCGCGCGCCGGTTTTGGGGATTGCACCAGCCATTTCTGGACGATCATGCCGCCGATGGAATGGCCAACCAGAATGGGCCTGCTCGCACCAAGCTGCTCGATGAATTGCTGGAGCGCATCGGCCAGGGCAGCGATGCTGACGCTGGCGAGCGGCGCCGATCCGCCATAGCCCGGCATGTCCCACGCAATCGCGTGGAAGCGGTCGCCGAATGTAGCAAGCTGCTGCCGCCAGGCCCGTGCCGCACCGCCGATTCCGTGCAGGAAAATCAGAGGCGTCGCGCCCGGATCGCCGGCGGCTTCATAGGCGAAGCGGCCGTCCTTTGTTATCATTGGCGCAGGCTGCGACACGCGACATCCTTTTGCTCGGCCCTTCGATGCTAACAGGCCTGTGAGGGATGGGAAGAGATAATTTTATACTTAAAGCAATTTTTGGGCCGGTCGTTGGCGTGCAGTTGTTCGCGGTGCCAAGTCGAGGCTTGTTTGCAAAAGTTTGAAGGTTAAAATATATCAAAATATATCCAAGAGAGCGATCAGCAGAATGCAAGGAAGCCAGCGCATGTCCGGATTACCGCATTCGCCGCACGCGCTGGTGACCGGTGGCGGTCGCGGCATCGGTCGCGCTATCGCGGCAGCGCTCGTCGAGGCCGGCGCCACGGTGACGGTGCTTGGCCGGAACGCCGCGACGCTTGAAGAGGCCGTCAGTGCAGGAGCTGCGCATTTCGCGGCCGTCGCCGACGTCTCGAACGAAACCTCTTTGAAGGCCGCCATCGCTGAAGCGAGCGCGCGGCAGCCGATCGACATTCTGATCGCCAACGCGGGAAGTGCCGAGTCCGCGCCGTTCTTCAAATCCGACAGCGCCCTGTTTGCGCGCATGATGGACGTCAATTTCATGGGCGTGGTCCATGCCATCAGCGGTGTGCTGCCCGGGATGAAGGATCGCCCCTACGGGCGCATCGTCGCGATCGCGTCGACGGCCGGGCTCAAGGGCTATGCCTACGTCAGCGCGTACACTGCGGCCAAGCATGCTGTGGTCGGTCTCGTGCGGTCCCTCGCTATCGAGATGGCTGGCAGCAGCGTAACCGTAAACGCGGTGTGCCCCGGTTTCACCGACACGGATCTTGTCGCCGGCAGCATCGAGAACATCATGAAAAAGACGGGGCGTAGTCGCGAGCAGGCCATTGCCGAGCTCGCGAAACATAATCCGCAGGGACGGTTGATCACGCCCCAGGAGGTCGCCGATGCCGTGCTCTGGCTGTGCGGCGGGAGCGCCGGTGCGATCACCGGGCAGGCGATCGCTGTTGCCGGTGGTGAGATTTAGCGCGCCTGGCATGGGCACATAATAAGAAATCCAAGGAGATCGCATGAGCAGACCAGCCAACCCCGTGACCTTGCCGCTCGCGGACTATTCGCCGCAGCACTTCCTGTTCGCCGTAGTCGATGGCGTTGCAACAGTTACGCTCAATCGTCAGGAACGGAAGAATCCGCTGACCTTCGAGAGCTATCGCGAACTCACCGATTTCTTTCGCGCTTGCGCGTTCGATGATGCGGTCAAGTCCATCGTCATGACAGGCGCCGGTGCCAATTTCTCGTCCGGCGGCGATGTGTTCGAGATCATCGGTCCGCTCGTGAAGATGGACACCAAGGGGCTGACGGCGTTTACGCGGATGACCGGCGACCTCGTCAAGGCGATGCGGGCCTGCCCGCAGCCGATCGTGGCGGCGGTCGAAGGGATCTGCGCCGGCGCGGGCGCAATCATCGCCATGGCGTCGGACATGCGGCTTGCGGCGAGCGGGACCAAGGTCGCATTCCTCTTCAACAAGGTGGGCCTTGCCGGTTGTGACATGGGCGCCTGCGCGATCCTGCCGCGGATCATCGGACAGTCCCGCGCCTCCGAGTTGCTCTACACCGGCCGGTTCATGACTGCGGAGGAGGGCGAGCGCTGGGGTTTCTTCAGCCGCATCGTCACATCGGAGCAGGTGCTGCCCCAGGCACAGCTGCTGGCCAAGCAGATTGCGGAGGGACCGACCTTTGCCAACACCATGACCAAGCGGATGCTGGCGATGGAATGGGCGATGTCGGTGGAGGAGGCGATCGAGGCGGAAGCTGTTGCTCAAGCGCTGTGCATGACGACGGCGGATTTCGAACGGGCCTTCGAGGCCTTCGCCAACAAGGTCAAGCCGGTCTTCAGGGGCGACTAAGCCGGGCTTTGCCGGCATCCTGCCGCAATGGGGACTTGCGCGAAATTAGTTTAGGCTTAAAATAGTTTCGGCGGGTTGAACTGGCGAGGCTCCCATGAAAGTCGCGATCATTGGTGGCGGACCTGCGGGTCTCTACGCTGCAATCCTGCTCAAAAAGCAGCGGCCGAGCGCTGAGATTACGGTGTACGAGCGCAACCGCGCGGACGACACTTTCGGCTTCGGCGTGGTGTTCTCAGACGCGACGCTCGATAATTTCGAGAAGCACGATCTTCCGAGCTATCGCCGTATCACCCAGGAATTCGCCTACTGGGACGACATCGCCGTGCACTTCCGCGGAACGGTCCATCGGGTCGGTGGCAACGGCTTTTGTGGCTGCTCGCGGCAGAAGCTGCTCCTGATTCTCCAGGCGCGAGCGCGCGAACTGGGCGTCGTCCTGATTTTCGAAGCGGACGTCGAGGACGAATCCAGCTTCGCCGACGCCGATCTCATCCTGCTCGCGGACGGCATCAACAGCCGCTTCCGCGACAAATACGTCGATCATTTCGCCCCGGAAGTCGATCTCCGTACCAACAAGTTTGCCTGGATGGGTTCGACCAGGCCGCTGGATGCCTTCACCTTCATCTTCCAGGAGACGGAGTGGGGGCGGTTCATCGCCCATGCCTATCAATATCAAGCCGGGCACTCGACCTGGATTTTCGAGACCGATCCGGAGACGTTCGAGCGGGCGGGACTGACGGGTCTGAACGAGACCCAATCCGCCGCGCGGATGGCTGAGATCTTCGGCTGGTTCCTCGAAGGGCACCAACTGCTCACCAACCGCTCGACGTGGCGTAACTTCCCGATGATCCGCAGCAAGCGCTGGGTCAAGGACAACATGGTGCTGCTCGGCGACGCCAAGGCGACCGCGCATTTCTCGATCGGCTCGGGCACCAAGCTCGCAATGGAAGACGCGATCGCGCTGGCTGACGCCATGGAGAGGGCGCCCAGCATCAAGGCGGCGCTGGACGTCTATGAGCACGGCCGCCGCGAAGAGGTCGAGAAGATGCAGCACGCCGCCGACGTCTCGCTGGTCTGGTTCGAGCATGTCGACCGCTTCTGGGATTTCGATCCCGTGCAGTTCGCCTTCGGCGTGATGACGCGCTCGAAGGCGATCACCTATGACAATCTGAAACTCCGTGCCCCTGACTTCGTGGCGGAGGTCGAAAGATCGTTTGCCAAGCGTGTTCGTGACGGCGGCTTCGACGTCGACACCAAGAACCCGATGGTGCCGCTGTTCCAGCCATTCCGGCTGCGCGAGATGGAGATCGCCAACCGCGCCGTGGTATCGCCGATGTGCATGTATTCGGCGAAGGAGGGCGTGCCGACCGATTTCCATCTGGTGCATTACGGATCGCGCGCGATCGGCGGCGCCGGCCTGATCTTCACGGAGATGACCTGCGTTGCCCGCGACGCCCGCATCACGCCCGGCTGCACAGGACTGTGGAATGACGAGCAGGAGGCGTCGTGGTGGCGCATCGTTGATTTCGTTCATGCCAATTCGACTGCGAAAATCTGCCTGCAATTGGGCCACGCCGGGCGCAAGGGCGCGACCAAGCTGATGTGGGACGGCATGGATCGTCCGCTGGAGGAGGGCGGCTGGGACGTCTTTTCCGCATCGCCGCTGCCCTATTTCCCCGACAGCCAGGTTCCGCGTGAGCTCGATCGCGCCGGCATGGATGCGGTGAGGGACGCTTTCGTCGCGGCGGCCGAGCGCGGCGAACGCTGCGGTTTCGACATGCTCGAACTGCACTGCGCCCACGGCTATCTGCTCGCGAGCTTCATTTCGCCGCTGACGAATACGCGGACGGATGATTATGGCGGATCGCTCGCCAATCGCCTGCGCTTCCCGCTCGAAATTTTCGAGGCGCTGCGGGCCGTGTGGCCGTCGCACAAGCCGATGTCGGTGCGCATTTCCGCGACCGACTGGGCCGAGGGTGGTATCGGCGGCGATGACGCGGTGGCGATCGCGCGCGCTTTTGCCGAAGCCGGCGTCGATCTCGTCGACGTCTCGACCGGGCAGACCGTGCGCGATGCGCAGCCGGTCTATGGGCGCATGTTCCAGACCCCGTTCTCCGACCAGGTCCGCAATGAGGCTCGCGTGGCCACGATGTGCGTCGGCAACATCACGACCGCCGACCAGGCCAACACCATCCTGGCTGCCGGCCGGGCGGACCTCGTCGCGCTCGGGCGGCCGCATCTGGTCGATCCCTTCTTCACCATGCGGGCTGCAGCCTGGTACGGAGCAGGCGACGCGTTCTGCCCGCCGCAATATCATCCCGGAAAAGATCAGATTTTCCGCAACAGCGTACGGGACCGACAGGATCTCGAGGAGCTGAGAATTAAGGCTAAGCCCAAGACCCGGGCCGAGCTCAGGGCGGAGGCGACAAAGCCGCTTGCGGCGGAGTGACCGCCCGTGCGAATTTGGCCGCATTGCCTGGTGTGTATCGAGTGGAGTGAGGGCGATGAAGGCGATTATCGTCGGTGGCGGTGTCGGTGGTCTCACCACCGCGTTGATGCTGCGCTCGCGGGGCCTGGCTTGCGAGATATTCGAGCAGTCCGACGCCATCCGAGAGCTTGGCGTCGGCATCAACACGCTTCCGCATGCCATGCGCGAGCTGGCAGGCCTCGGGCTGCTCCAGCAGTTAGACGATGTCGCGATCCGCACCGACCAGCTCTATTACCTCAACCGTCACGGCCAGGAAGTCTGGCGCGAGGCCCGCGGCATCGACGCCGGGCACGATGTGCCGCAATTCTCGATCCACCGCGGTCGCCTTCAGGGCGTCATTCATCGGGCCGTCGAGGAGCGGCTTGGGCCGGAGGCCATCCACACCGGCTGCCGCCTCGGTGCCTTCACCCAGGACGAGGGCGGCGTCACCGCTTATTTCTTCGATCGCGCCGGCGCGCACATTCACACCGCGCGCGGGGACATTCTGATTGGTGCCGACGGCATCCATTCGCGGGTCCGCGACACGTTGTTTCCGTGCGAGGGGCCGCCGTGCTGGAACGGCCTGATGCTATGGCGTGGTGCGCGAGATTGGCCGCTGTTCCTGACCGGCAAGTCGATGATCGTCGCCGGTGGCCTCAACGCCAAGGTGGTGATCTATCCGATCGCAGAGGGATCGAGCCCGGCGAGCCGTCTCACCAACTGGGCGGTGCTGGTGAAGGTCGGCGAGGGCAACGCGCCGCCGCCGCGAAAGGAAGACTGGTCCCGGCCGGGGCGGCGCGAGGAGCTGATGCCGCATGTCGCGCGCTTCTCGGTGCCTTACATCGACGTGAAGAGCCTGATCTCGGCCACGCCCGAGTTCTACGAATATCCGACCTGCGACCGCGATCCGTTACCCTATTGGTCGTCCGGGCGCGTCACGCTGCTCGGCGATGCCGCGCATCCGATGTATCCGGTCGGCTCCAATGGCGCCTCGCAGGCGATCCTCGATGCACGCTGCCTCGCCGACACGCTGATGCGCGCCGAGCACCCGCGCCAGGCGCTGCTTGAATACGAGAAGAAGCGCCTGCCGATGACCGCTGACATCGTCCGCTCCAACCGTCGCGGCGGCCCCGAGGGCGTCATCGACGCCGTCGAGCAACTCGCGCCTGACGGCTTCGATAATGTCGACACCGTGCTGAGCTATTCCCAGCGCGAAGCGATCGTACGCGGCTATGCCACCAAAGCCGGATTCGCTGCAGTGCCGGGACTGGCGGCGGTGCGCGCTTAGGATGCGCTGCTAGCCGCCGGAAGGCGGCGGCAGGAAGTGGATGTTGAACTCGGCCGCCATCGCCACCACGTCCTCCGGCTTCTGCTCCTTCATGTTGTGAAGGCCCCAGAACAGGTCGAACAGCTTGCGGGTCGGCGAGACCCAGAACAGCACTTTTGCGGTCTGCTCCGACTTGTTGAAGATGCCATGCGGCACGCCCATGCCGAGCCGAATCAGATCTCCCGCGGTCGCCTGCGACTCGGAATGGCCGAGCATGAAATCGAGATTGCCCTCTAGCATGTAGAGATATTCATCCTGGTCGGGATGAATGTGCGGCGGTACGAACGTGCCCGGCGGCAGCGTCGCGTGCCAGGAGAAGCTGTGCTCTGTGTTGCTCTTCGGCACATAGGTCTGGCCGAGGATGTTCCAGGAGATGCCCTGGATCCCCTCATTGGCCCGCGTGATGCCGGTGATTTCGCTCTTCATTGTGATCCTCCCTCAACGCGACGTGCGGCTTAGTTCGCTGCCTTGCAGTCCTTGGCGTAACGGTCGCCGTAATTCTCAAAAACCTTCTGCACGATCTCGGTCTGGAACTTGCCGTCCGCGCGCTTGGCGACCTTGGTCAGGTAGAAATCCTGGATCGGATAGCCGTTGGTGTTGAACTTGAAGGCGCCGCGCAGCGAGGTGAAGTCGGCCTTTTTCAGCGCAGCCCCAACTGCATCCTTGTTCGAGAGATCTCCCTTCACGGCTTTGACGGCGCTGTCGATCAGCATCGCGGCATCGTACGCCTGGAAGGCGTAGGTGCCTGGCACGCTGTTGTAGGCGGCCTCGTAGGCGGCGACGAACTTCTTGTTCTGGGGATTGTCGAGATTTGGAGCCCAGTTCGCGCCGCCGAACATGCCGACCGCGGCGTCCTGCTGCGCCGGCAAGGTCGATTCATCCACCGTGAAAGCCGAGAGCACCGGAATGCTGTCGGCGAGGCCTGCCTGCTTGTATTGCTTGACGAGATTGACGCCGAGGCCGCCCGGCATGAACGTGAAAAGAGCATCGGGCTTCTGCGATGAAATCTTGGAAAGCTCCGGCTGGAAGTCCAGCGTGTTGAGCGGCATGTAGGATTCCTCGACAATCTCACCCTTGTAGTCGAGCTTGAAGCCGGCGACCGAGTCCTTGCCGGCCTGATAGTTCGGCACCATCAGATACATGCGCTTGTAGCCGCGATCCTGCGCCACCTTGCCGAGGATTTCGTGCACCTGATCGTTCTGGTACGAGGTGACATAAAAGAACGGATTGCAGTCCTTGCCGGCAAAAGTAGATGGGCCGGCGTTGGGGCTGATCAGGAAGGTTTTCGATTCCGTGACCGGCCGGTGGATCGCCTGGAGGATGTTGGAGAAGATCGGGCCGACCACGAAGTCGACCTTGTCGCGCTCCAGAAGGCCCTTGACCTTGGTGACTGCTGCGTCCGGCTTCAATTCATCGTCGACCACGACGACCTCGACATCGCGGCCGCCCATCTTGCCGCCGAGGTCCTTCATCCCGAGCGCAAAGCCGTCGCGGACCTGTTGGCCGAGCGCGGCGGCGGGTCCCGAGAGGGTCACGATCACACCCAGCTTGATCTTCTCCTGGGCGAGGGAAGGGCTCGCGGTGCCAAGCAGCAACGCGGCTGCGGCCAAGGTCATCTGCGTCTTCATGATCAGTCCCCCGTGACGACGGCCTTGCGCTGCAAGCCGCTACTCCAATCCAAGTTTATGCCGATGATTGCTGCCGCGGCAAGCGAGCTCAAGGCCTCGTCATGCTGCGCGCAGCCGCGCATGCAAGCGGCGCGCCAATTATTTGAAGCCTAAAGAAATCAGCGTGCGGTCGATTGTTGCGGCTTTAGGCTTGCAGCCGGCTTCGATTTATTTGAAGCTCAAAACGTTGGGGAATCCGTGCCCGCGCCAATGCCGGCCGTGAGTGACTGCATCAACATGCTCGATTCCGAGACCAAGGCCGTCGAAACTCCGGAGGATCACGCCGAAGAGCTTCGGCTGTGGCTGCGGCTCTTGACCTGCACGACCCTGATCGAGGGCGAGGTCCGTGGCCGGTTGCGGCAGCGCTTCGACGTCACATTGCCCCGTTTCGACCTGATGGCGCAGCTCGACAAGGCGCCTGACGGCATGACGCTGTCCGACGTCTCCAAGCGCATGATGGTGTCGAACGGCAACGTGACCGGCCTCGTCGAACGCCTCGTGGAATCCGGTCATCTCGACCGCCGCACTTCCGAGACGGACCGCCGCGTTCAGGTGATCCGCCTCACGAAACTCGGTCGCGGCGAGTTTCGCAAAATGGCCGCGGAACACGAGACCTGGATCGCCGATTTGTTCGCCGATCTGACGCCGAAGGATGTACGCGAATTGATGCGGCTGCTCGCCAAGACCAAGGCATCGGCGCAGAAATCAGCCGGTCGTCGGCGGACTTAGGTCCACGGGCTGACGCCCCACCAATCCCATTTGCCGCCGGAAAAAGCACAGGATGCCCAAAATCCGCTATTGCACCAAATTGTTTTAAGCATAAAATGTTTTTGAGTTAGTGCTGCCGGGTGCTTTCCATGCCGAAAGGAGCGTGCGATGGCCAACGCCGCCAAGGTTCAAGTCTCGGGCTCGCATGACGGCAACGCCGCAACGGCTCATGTCGATGCGTTCGCGCGGCAACATCTGCCGCCGCGAGAGTTTTTGCCCGAATTCATTTTCTCGCGTCCCGAGCTGCAATATCCGGCCCGCTTGAACTGCGTCAGCTATTTCCTCGACCGCTGGGTCGAGCAGGGACATGGCGACGCCCCTTGCGTCATCAGCCCCGCTGGCAGCTACACCTATCGCGAGTTGCAAGAGCTCGTGAACCGCATCGCCAACGTACTGGTCGGCAGGCTTGGTCTTGTGACCGGCGAACGCGTGCTGTTGCGCTCGGCCAACAATCCGATGATGGTTGCGACCTACCTCGCGGTGATCAAGGCTGGCGGCATCGTCGTCGCGACCATGCCGTTGCTCCGCGCCAAGGAGCTGTCATATCCGATCCAGAAGGCGGAGATCACACTGGCGCTCTGCGATGGAAAACTCGCCGAGGAAATGGAGAAGGCGAAAGCCGCAGCACCCGGCCTCAGACACGTGGTCTATTGGGGCAACGGGGCCGGCGACTCGCTCGAGGCGCTGATGGCGGAGGCGAGCCCGGAGTTCAGAGCTGTCGATACTGCCTCCGACGACATCTGCCTGATCGCCTTCACGTCGGGCACGACTGGCGATCCCAAAGGCACCATGCATTTCCACCGCGACATGCTGGCGGTCTGCGATGGTTATGCGCGCAACATCTTGCGTGCGGAGCAGAAGGATCGCTTCGTCGGCTCGGCACCGCTCGCCTTCACGTTTGGCTTCGGTGGCGTGCTGTTTCCGATGCACATCGGCGCCTCCTTCGTCGTTCTGGAGAAGACAGCGCCCGACGACATTCTGAACGCCATCGAGCAGCACAAGATCACGGTCTGCTTCACCGCGCCGACCGCGTACCGGGCGATGATCGGCAAGCTCCCGGGCCGCGACATTTCCACGCTGCGCAAATGCGTGTCCGCCGGCGAGACGCTGCCCAAGCCGACATTCGACGCCTGGCTGAAGGCGACCGGCATCAAGCTGATGGACGGCATCGGTTCGACCGAGCTGCTGCACATCTTCATCAGCGCTACCGAGGACGAGATCCGCCCGGGTGCGACGGGTAAGCCCGTGCCGGGTTATGAGGCCAAGATCGTCGACGATTCCGGCAATGATTTACCGCCCGGCACGATAGGACAGCTCGCGGTACGCGGGCCGACCGGCTGCCGCTATCTCGCCGACGAGCGGCAGCGCAAATACGTCCAGAACGGCTGGAACATCACGGGCGACACCTACCTGATGGATAGCGACGGCTATTTCTGGTACCAGTCGCGCTCGGACGACATGATCGTGTCGGCCGGCTACAACATCGCAGGCACGGACGTCGAGGCGGCGCTGCTCACGCATCCCTCCGTCGTCGAGTGCGGGGTCGTCGGTGCGCCGGACGAGGCGCGCGGCATGATCGTGAAGGCCTATGTCATTGCCGCGCCTAGCGTGACGCCCGACGCTCAGCTGGTCACCGCGTTGCAGGAGCATGTCAAGCGCGAGATCGCGCCATACAAATATCCGCGCGCGATCGAGTTCGTGACGCAGCTACCGAAGACCGAGACTGGCAAGTTAAAACGCTTCGCCCTGCGGCAACTGGCGCAAGCCGCAGTGACGTCCTCTGGCGTCGCGGCGGAATGAGAAGGATAGAGAGTTGTCCGTGACGACGCCGAAAGGCCCGCACCTCGCGGTGCTGCCGACAGCAGCCGAGGACGAAACCCGCTCCAAGGCGCAGGTACTTCAGCCGTCTGGTTGGCCGGTACCGAAAGGCTATGCCAACGGCATGGCCGCCGAGGGACGCATCGTCGTCACTGGCGGCGTGATCGGCTGGGATGCCGAGGAACGTCTCGCGGAGGGTTTTGTCGCGCAGGTGCGCCAAACCCTGGGCAACATCGCCGCGATCCTTGCTGAGGCCGGTGCGCAGCCCGAGCATTTGGTTCGGCTGACCTGGTACGTCGTCGACATGGACGAGTACCTGACGAACCTCAAAGAGCTCGGCAAGGCCTACCGCACCATCTTCGGCGCGCACTATCCGGCGATGGCGCTGGTTCAGGTGGTCCGCCTCGTCGAGAAGGCGGCGCGCGTCGAAATCGAGGCCACCGCCGTCATTCCGCGCTGAGCCGTGCCCGGTTGCAGCTCGCCTTGGCGAGATCACCTAATCCTCAGGCTCCGCATTCGGCGCAATGTCGGCGGAGCGGAACGGCTTGGCCTTGTCCAGTTTCCGGTAGGCGTCCGACGCGGTCCGCAACAGCTTCTTTTCCCGCTTGCGGCTGAGGAAGCGAATGCCCGCCTCTGGGACGACCTCGTTCAATGACGCGGCCAGGGTCTGCCCTCGCGCATCGTCGTTCAACTGTCCCAGCGACTTTTGCGCCTTGCGCAATTGCTTGAGGATCGACTTCTGCTTCGTCAACGAGTCGTCGGCGAACAGGTCCTCCAGCGACTCGATCGAATAGGTCAGCCGCTTGTTGAGAAGCCGCAGCTTGTGCCGCTTTTCGACGTCTAGCTTACGGAGTTTTCGCGCCTTCTTGAGCAGCGTCGTTTCCCACTCCGTGAGTTGCGCCGTCGCGTGGTCGGCAAGCGAGCAGCGGCGCAATCGGATGGCCTCCTTGCTGCGCCGGGTCGACCAGGGGCCGCTCTCGATCCAGCTAGAGGTCTGCTCGACGAGACGGCGATATCGCGCGGATTGCAGCGCACGCGCCAGCAGACGATGGCTCTCGGCGCGCTTCTCGTCCCAGTGCTGAAGTTCGGCAATCACGGTCAACTCGCCGCCGCTCTCGGCGATGACCCGCTCGATCGCCACGTCGAGGTCCCGCACCATGCCGAGTTGGCTGTTCAGCCATTTCAGTTCGGTCCAGACCTGCGGGCGCAGGGCGTCATCCACCATCGGCGAGAAGAAGCGGATGGCGGTGCGTAGATGCGTCAGTGCGATTCGGATCTGGTGCAGCGCCTCTGGATCGCCGCGGCAGGTGCCGTCATGCTGGGCAAGAACGGCGTCGAGGTGACGGCGGGCAATGATGCGGAAGGCCGTGTCGCAGACCATGCCGGGGCTGAGCCGGCCGGGCAGGGCGTTGCGCTTTGCCGCAGGCTTGGCGCTCGCGGCCGCCGTCGAACTCGTGCTGGGTCGCGCCATCCTTACCCGCGTCAAACAGATTGCCTTATCTGCAGATTGCCTTACTTGCTCTCGGCGATCGCGTCCCGGCAGTTCTGGAGCGTCTGCTCTTGCGTCCCGGATGCATCGATGGTCGCCCAACCGACATGGCCGATATTATAGTGCTCTTGCAGCGCGGCAACCTCTTGCGTGGCGTCGGATGCGTCGCCCCGGCGGCTTCCGATCCGCGCCTGCCGGGTCGCGAGGTCCGCAACCAGAAACAGGCCGCTCAGCGGCACGTTGCGCTCGCGTGCCAGTGCGGCGACCGCGTCTCGTTCGTTCTCGCGGGCGAATACGCCGTCGATGATCGCCGAATGGCCTTGCGCCAGCACCCGCCGGGCGTGCTGAGCCAACATGTCGTAAACGCGGGCTGTAACCTCCGGCGTGTATGCGGATGCCGGCAGCTTGTGCGTCTCCTCGACCCCGAACATCTGCTTGCGGACGACGTCGCTGCGCAGCACGACGGCCCCCGGCTGCGGCGTAACGACCGGTGCGAGTGCGCGTGCCAAAATCGTCTTTCCGGTGCCTGACAGTCCGCCGACCGCGATCAGGCGGGGAGCGGGAGGGTGGATCAACGCCCGGGCGAGGCCAAAATAGCGCCGTGCGTCGTCCACGATGCCGGGATTACTAGAATGTGACGGCTTCAGCCGTGCCAGGGCCACCTGGGCACGGATCGCGGCCCGGACGGACATGAACAGCGGCAATGCGGAGAGCGCGTCGAGATTTTCGGGCGGCGTCGCGGCGAGATAACGGTTCAGCACGATGTTGGCCGCGTATCGTTGATCATGGCGCAGCAGGTCCATCAGCGTGAATGCGAGATCGTAGAGCACGTCGATGGTTGCGATCTGGGCGTCAAACTCGATGGCGTCGAACAGCACCGGCTTTTTGTCGATCGACACGATGTTCGCAAGATGCAGGTCGCCGTGGCAGCGGCGCACGAAGCCCTGACGGCTGCGCTCTATGAGCAGCGGCCGGAGGCCCCTAAACATCGCGAGCGAGGCTGTACCGAGCCGTGCAATCTCTCCGGCTTCGAAGCCGGTTCGCAGGCCATTGCTGTTGCCGTCGATCAGGCCGGGGATGGAGGAAACCCATGCCTCGCCGTCGGCGGGGATCGCCGCGGCATGCGAAGCCACGATGGCGTCGGCGACAGCCGAGGCAAAATTAGCATCCAGCGGACCGGCCTTGGCCAGATGGTCTAGCGTCCGGCTCTCGTCGAAGCGCGACATCTCGACCGCATACTCGATCGGCCGTCCGGGGCCGTCGACCTTCACCGATCCGTCGGGCTCTTCCGTGATCGCCACGACCCGATGATAGATCTGCGGCGCCTGCGGCCGGTTGATCCTGAGCTCCTCCTCGCACGCCGCCTTGCGCTTCTCGAGAGTCGAATAATCGAGGAACGGAAACTGCACGGCGCGCTTGATTTTCAGCGCGCGCCTGCCTTCGAGAAAAACCGAAGCTGCGTGCGTATCGATCCGCCTCACGCCTGGATGCATGACAGAATCGGTGAGCGCCGCAAAGATCCGGTCCTGGGTCGCAGAATTCTCTATCATTCCAGTTGGCACTTCCACATGCATCGAAAGGCGGTCCACCAAGCGACAGGTTAACCCTTAGGAGGAGATCGCGGCCAGTCCTTGACCTTGGTCAACGCCTGTCCCGGCTGGCGGAGTTCCCCGGGCTTGACGAGGATCAAGCGTCCCGACGAAGCCGAGCCTAATCCAGCAGTCAAAGGAGAATCCCGATGCCCATCAAGGACGTCTTTCTGCCGCTTGTCGGCCAGCCGCGCGAGCCGGCCCTTGCTGCGATCGAGAAATGCGTTGCCGTTGCCGCCGACCTCGGCGCCAGGATCACCGCGCTGGGACTCGAAGAGGATGTTTTCGTGCGGCCGAAGGTGATGCTCCCAGACGATTCCGATGCGGCCGAGGCAAAAGGGTTGCTCGAGGCCGGCGACATGCAGCAGCTCCTGAATGCGTTCAGCCATGCGACGTCCCGCGCCAACATTCGCGCTCACAGCCGATCGGCCAAGGTGCCGGCCGACCAGATCGCGTCAATCCTGGCCGAGCACGGGCGTTTCAGCGATCTCACGCTGGTCCCCGTGAAGCCGCACGACAGCCGGACCGAGCACATCATCGAGACGCTCCTGTTCGAATCCGGGCGGCCAGTGCTGCTCTGCCCGGAGCAGCATGTGGACGAATTGCGACCGGAATTCGAGAACGTTATGATCGCATGGGATCACTCCGCGCGTGCGGCGCGAGCGGTCGGTGACGCGCTGCCTATCCTTCAGGCAGCTACCTCGGTCCGCGTGGTGACCGTGGCGGACGACAAGTCCGACCGGATCGTGCAATCCGGGACGGCTTTGGTCGATCACTTAAGGGAGCACGGGATCTACGCCTCGTTCGAAACCACGACGGGCAGCGGCAGTTCGATCGGCAAGGTGCTGGGAAGCTGGGCGAATTCCCATGCCATCGATGCGATCGTGATGGGTGCCTACCATCATTCGCGCCTGAACGAGATCGTTTGGGGCGGTGTGACAAAGACCGTCATTGGCGAGCCACCGTGCTGGGTTATGATCTCGCACTAGGCGGCTAGCCAGTTCATCGGCCTGATCGTCAACCATCGGAACCGCCACCGACCGGGCGCATTTGCTTTCATGTCAACTTATCGTCTGAAGAACCTGCTGTCGCCGCGTTCCGTTGCGCTCGTCGGTGCGAGCGCCCGCCCGGTCTCCGTTGGACGCGCCATTCTGGAGAACATTCGGAAGGCTGAATTCACGGGCCAGTTCGGCCTCGTCAATTCGCGCCATGCCGAGATCGGCGGCGTCGCGGCGGTGGACAGCCTCGACAAACTGTCGTTCGTGCCCGAACTCGTGGTCATCACCGCGCCGGCGCGCGCGGTTCCCGACATTATCGATCAAGCCGGCCGTCGCGGCTCGGCGGGCGCGCTGATCGTCTCGGCCGGGCTCGGTCACGGACCGGGGTCCCCGCACGAGGCCGCCATCGCGGCGGCACGCAAATTCGGCATGCGGCTGATCGGGCCGAACTGCCTCGGCATCATGATGCCCGGCGTGAGCCTCAATGCGAGTTTTGCCGCGCACATGCCGGGGGCGGGAAATCTCGCGCTGATTTCGCAATCGGGTGCCATCGCGGCCGGCATGGTCGATTGGGCCGCGCAGCGCGGCGTCGGCTTCTCCGGCATCGTCTCGATCGGCAATCAGATCGACGTCGATATTGCCGATCTGCTCGACTATTTCGCGATGGATCACAAGACTCGTGCGATCCTGCTCTATATCGAGGCCATCAAGGACGCGCGGAAGTTCATGTCGGCAGCGCGCGCCGCGGCGCGCGTGAAGCCGGTCGTCGTGGTCAAATCCGGCCGCATGGCGCAGGGCGCGAGGGCGGCAGCCACCCACACCGGTGCGCTCGCGGGCGCCGACGCCGTCTATGACGCGGCGTTCCGCCGCGCGGGCGTCCTGCGGGTCTCCGATCTGCGCGAGCTGTTCGATTGCGCCGAGACGCTCGGCCGCGTCGAATCCCCGGCCGGAAAGCGCCTCGCCATCCTGACCAATGGCGGCGGCATCGGCGTCCTCGCCATTGACCGATTGGTCGAACTCGGCGGCATTCCGGCGGGCATCTCGGCGGACGCCCGCAAGAAGCTCGATGATGCGCTGCCGCCGACCTGGTCCGGCGCTAATCCCGTCGACATCGTGGGCGACGCCGATGCGTCGCGCTATGCGGCGGCGCTGGAGGTGCTGCTCGCCGATTCCGGCAATGACGCTGTCCTGGTCCTCAATGTGCAGACCGCGATCGCCTCGGCTGCCGATATCGCAACGATGGTGACCGAACGCGTCAAGGCATATCGCCAGAAGCACCGCAGTTGGGCCAAGCCCGTGCTCGCCTCGTGGATCGGAGCAGACCAGAACATCATCGAAACACTGTCTGGCGCCGGCATTCCGAACTATCCGACTGAAGACGACGCGATACGCGGCTTCATGTACCTCGTGAGGCATCGCGAAGTCGTGGAGGAGCTGAGCCAGGTTCCTCCGGCGATGCCCGATACGTTCGTACCTGACGCCCAGACTGCCAGGCAGATTGTTACGTCTGCGATCGCCGACGGTCGCGAATGGCTCGAACCCGTCGAGATCAAGCTTCTGCTGGAGGCCTATGACATCGCAATGGTTCCGACCTATGCCGCCACTGATGTCGAGCAGGCGGTAGCCTACGCGAAAGAAATCTTCGCGCAAGGCGCCACCGTCGTGCTGAAAATCATGTCGCGCGACATCGTCCACAAATCCGATGTTGGCGGCGTCGTGCTCAATCTGACCGTGCCCGAGGCGGTGCGCACCGCTGCCACCGACATTATCGCTCGGGCAAGGAAGCTGCTTCCCGAAGCTCGCATCGAGGGCGTCATCGTGCAGGCGATGGTCGTCAAGGCGAAGGGGCGCGAGCTGATCCTGGGCCTCGCCGACGATCCCACCTTCGGCGCCGTCGTTGTCTTCGGCCGCGGCGGGATCGCGGTCGAGATCATCAACGACAGGGCGCTTGCGCTGCCGCCGCTCGATCTGCAACTGGCCCGCGACCTGATCGACCGCACGCGCGTGTCACGGCTGCTTCGCGCTTACCGGGACGTGCCGGCGGTGAAGCCCGACGCCGTCGCCATGGTCCTGGTCAAGCTGGCGCAGATGGCCGCCGACATTCCCGAGATCCGCGAATTCGACATCAATCCGCTGCTCGCGGATGAAACCGGCGTCACCGCGGTCGATGCCCGCGTCGCGGTCGGGTCGCCGCAACGGAAGTTTGCCGGCTCAGGTCCTGCCAACTTCGCCGTTCGGGCCTATCCATCGCAATGGGAACGCCGCCTCGAGCTCAAGGACGGCTGGCGCATCTTCGTGCGGCCCTTGCGTCCCGAAGACGAGCCGACCATCCACGAATTCCTGCGTCACGTCACGGCGCACGACCTTCGCCTGCGTTTCTTCGCGCCGATGAAGGAGTTTACCCACGAGTTCATCGCGCGCCTGACCCAGCTCGACTATGCGCGCGCGATGGCATTTATCGCATTCGACGAGGCGACCGGCGAGATGGTGGGCGTGGTCCGGCTCCATTCGGACTCGATCTACGAGAGCGGCGAATACGCGATCCTGCTGCGGTCCGATCTCAAGGGCAGGGGGCTGGGCTGGGCGCTGATGCAACTGATCATCGACTACGCGAAGTCGGAAGGGCTCAAAGCGATCTCCGGTGATGTTCTCAGGGAGAACACCACGATGCTTGAGATGTGTCGCCAGCTCGGCTTCGAGGTGAGGCCGGATCCCGCCGAGCCCGATATTTGCGACGTCAGGCTGAAACTCTGAGCATCTCGAACGCCGCGTCCATTTTGCCTCCGGCGAGACGTGTTCTCCGAGGGGGACATCACAACCTCGTTCTGCAATCTCCTCGAGGGCGTCATGCGGCTATACAAGCTGCTGCCCGACGGCCGGCGTCGAGGCTCTGGCCGCGGCCTGACCTTCTGTCCACAACGGTCTCGCAGGCCCTCGCGCGATCATCGTCTGATCTGGCGCGCCAAATCGCGATGCTCACCCGGGCCAGCTCCGGGCGTTCGGCAGCGTCTCAACGCAATAAGAATTGCGTTACCTGCAACTCTGCATCTATCAAATGCATCGGCGCATCCTTCGGATGCCGACTTGGGGCCCGACTGCCGCATTTTCGCGGCATTTGCCTACAGATGCGCGCGTGCTTTCTGGTTGAAAAGCCTGATAACGTTGACTACGCAGGAACTTCAGTGCCTTGCAGTCTTAGGAGCCCCGCGGCGTGCCTCAGGACAAGACCGGCGACCCGCGACAGTCGGCGGGCAACAAACTATCGGTCCTGCGCAAGCACCCGATCTTCGCGGATCTGGAGCCGGACGCGCTTGATCAGCTCTGCCGCTACGCCAAGCACACCATGGTGAAGCGCGGTGCGACGATCGCCGCCAAGGGCGATCCCGGAAACAATTTGTTCGCGGTGATCGCCGGGACAGTGAAGATTTCCTCTTCGTCGCCTGATGGGCGGAATGCCATTCTCAACCTGATCGGTCCTGGAGAAATCTTTGGCGAGATCGCCGTGCTCGACGGCGCGCCAAGGTCGGCCGACGCGACCGCCAACACCAATTGCGAGCTCTACATCATCGACCGCCGGGACTTCCTGCCGTTCGTGAAGAGCCAGCCGGCGCTGGCGATGAAATTCATCGAGCTGCTCTGCGCGCGCTTGCGCTGGACCAGCCAGCAAGTCGAGCAGGTGATCCTGCAAGATCTACCGGGTCGGCTCGCGAGCGCGCTGCTCGGTCTCACTGAGGAGCGCAAGCTCGACTCCGGCAGCGGCACGCTGACCATCACGCAGCAGGAGATCAGCGAGATGGTGGGGATGACGCGCGAGAGCATCAACAAGCAATTGCGCGTCTGGGCAGGTCGCAACTGGGTTCGCCTCGAGCACGGCGCCATCGTCGTGCTCGACATTGACGCCTTGCGCGAACTCGCCGAGAGCGGCCTCGACGGTAACTAGCTGTCGATGATCGCGACTGCGCGGGTCCAGCCTGCGGAGGCACGCTCGATCTTCACCGGAAAGCATGACACCGTGAACCCGGTCGAGGGCAGCTGGTCGAGATTGTGCAGCTTCTCGAGATGGCAATAGCCGATGTGCCGTCCCGCCTTGTGGCCTTCCCAGATCAGGCCGGCATCTTTTGTTTCCGCATATTTCTTCGCGGTATAGACGAATGGCGCGTCCCAGCTCCATCCGTCGGTGCCGGTCAGCCGCACGCCGCGTTCGAGCAGATACATGGTGGCCTCATAGCCCATGCCACAACCCGAGTTGACGTAGTCGGCGCGGCCGAATTTGGCGCCGGCGCTGGTGTTGACGACGACGATCTCCAGCGGCGACAGCGTGTGCCCGATCCGCCTCAACTCCTTCTCGACGTCGTCGGCGCTCGCTACGTAACCGTCGGGCAGATGCCGGAAGTCGAGCTTCACGGCGGGCTGAAAGCACCATTCCAGCGGCACCTCGTCGATCGTCCACGACCGCTCGCCGCGATTCATGGTCGGATGGAAGTGCCAGGGCGCATCGAGATGCGTGCCGTTATGGGTCGACAGCGAGACTTGCTCGACGGCCCAGCCCTGGCCGTCCGGCAGGTCTTGCGCCTTGAGGCCGTCGAAGAACTGCAGCATCCGCGGCAGGCCTTGCTGGTGATCGATATACTGGATCGTCGGGTGATTGCCCGGGGGATCGGCCGTCACGTCGTTTCTGAGCGGCACGGAGATGTCGATCAGCTTCCGCGGCATGGGTGTTCCTCGGGACGGTCCGTTTTGTTTCGAAGCATCTTGGAGGGGCCGCACCGGGGGCGTCAAGCGACGCGCGTGAACGTTTCCCGCGGCAGGCAGCCAGATGGTTTCGGAAAAAGCTGACTATTCCCAGCTTGCCTCTCCGAACCCGCTTGATCCATCGATGCAACTCTAGCATTGATCGATGCCGGATTTGGCTTGGACTCAGAATGCCGCCCGCCCTACGGACGACAATGGCGCTTGACTTCACACCTGAAGTGGAGCGACCCAAGGCGGCCCACAGCATCTGCCCAACGATATAATCACCTCAGGAGGAAGCCCAGATGAAGACACTCACCGGCATCATTGCAGCCGCTCTGCTTGCGGTCTCAGCCCCCTTGGCGACCGCACGCGATTTCCGTTCCGCCGACATCCATCCCGCTGATTATCCGACCGTCGAGGCCGTCAAGTTCATGGGCAAGCAGCTCGCGACGGCGAGCGGCGGCAAGCTTGGTGTGAAGGTGTTTCCCAACGGAGCCCTGGGCTCCGAGAAGGACACCATCGAGCAGCTCAAGATCGGCGCACTCGACATGATGCGGATCAACGCATCGCCCTTGAACAACTTCGTGCCGGAAACCATCGCGTTGTGCCTGCCCTTCATCTTCCGGGACACGCAGCACATGCGCACGGTCCTTGACGGGCCGATCGGCGACGAGATCCTGGCGGCCATGGCGCCCGCAGGCCTGATCGGCCTCGCCTATTATGACAGCGGCGCCCGGTCCATCTACACCGTCAAGGCACCGATCAAGTCGCTCGCCGACCTCAAGGGACTGAAGATTCGCGTCCAGCAATCCGACCTGTGGGTCGGCATGATCCAGAGCCTCGGGGCCAACCCGACGCCGATGCCGTATGGCGAGGTTTATACCGCGCTCAAGACGGGTCTGGTGGACGCTGCCGAGAACAACTGGCCCTCTTACGAATCCTCGCGCCATTTCGAGGCCGCCAAGTTCTACAACGTCACCGAGCACTCCCTGGCGCCCGAAGTTCTCGTGATGTCCAAGACGGTCTGGGACACGCTGAGCAAGGAAGATCAGGCGATGGTCCGCAAGGCGGCCAAAGAATCGGTGCCGGTCATGCGCAAGCTCTGGGACGAGCGTGAGCAGGCGTCCCGCAAGACGGTCGAGGCGGCCGGCGTTCAGGTCGTGACGATCGCCAACAAGGCGGAATTCGTCGATGCGATGAAGCCGGTGTACGACAAGTTCGCCGGCGAC
Source organism: Bradyrhizobium sp. 132 (assembly GCF_023074185.1). Taxonomy (GTDB): domain Bacteria; phylum Pseudomonadota; class Alphaproteobacteria; order Rhizobiales; family Xanthobacteraceae; genus Bradyrhizobium. Next base: position 51,670 of record NZ_JADPKY010000142.1, read on the forward strand.
GAGAAGCTGAAGGGCCTCGTCAAGCGGATCCAGGACACGAAGTAAGACCATAGCGTCGGTCCGGCGTCGCCGCATGGCGACACCGGACACCGCAAGGAGACGCGCAAGGGAGACCTGGATGACAGACCCACACGTCGCAAGCCACGAGCAGGGGGAGGTAGCCGAACGCCCGTCTACCGGCTTGCTGTCGCGGATCAATGCCGTCGTCGCTCGCGCGGGGATGTATCTGTCGGTGACCGGGCTGCTCGTCATCGTCACCATCGTGTTCTACCAGGTGTTCGGACGTTACGTGCTGAATTCCAGCCCGACCTGGACGGAGAACCTTGCGCTAGTTCTGATCCTGTATGTCACGCTGATCGGCGCCGCTGTCGGCGTGCGCGATGCGGGACACATCGGAATGGACAGCTTGCTGGTGATGCTTCCTGATCAAGTGCGTGAGAAGATCGAACTCGTGATCCACGTCCTGGTGGCCGTGTTCGGTATTGCGATGGCCTACAACGGCTGGATCCTCGGGTCGTCGGTCGGAACGGTGAAGATCCCCAATCTCGGCCTGCCGGAGGTCATCCGCTACGTGCCGCTGATCGCCTCCGGCGTTTTGATCGTTTCCTTTTCAATCGAGCACATCATTGCTCTCCTGCGCGGCGAAGAGGTCGTCCCCTCATGGAATTGATCATTCTCGGCGCCACTTTCTTCGGCTTTCTCGTCATCGGTGTACCCGTTGCCTTCGCGATCGGTCTCTCGGCGATTTGCACCATCCTTTACGAAGGCCTGCCGGTCGCCGTCATCTTCCAGCAGATGATGTCGGGGATGAACATCTTCTCCTTCCTCGCCATCCCGTTCTTCGTCTTCAGCGGTGAGCTGATGCTGCATGGCGGCGTCGCCGACAAAATCGTGCAGCTCGCCAAGAACCTCGTCGGGCACATCCGCGGCGGGCTCGGCATGTCGAACGTGGTCGCCTGCACGCTGTTCGGCGGCGTCTCCGGTTCGCCCGTGGCTGACGTGTCGGCAATGGGGGCCGTGATGATCCCCATGATGAAAAAGGAAGGCTTCGACACCGACTACGCCGTCAACGTCACCACCCATGCCTCGCTGGTCGGAGCGCTGATGCCGACCAGTCACAACATGATCATCTATGCGCTCGCCGCCGGCGGCAAGGTATCGATCGGCGCGCTGATCGCCGCCGGCCTGCTGCCGGCGCTCGTGCTGATGGTATGCATGCTGGCCGCCGCTTACGGGGTCGCGGTGAAGCGAGGCTATCCGGCCGGCAAGTTCCCGGGCTGGCCAGCGGTTTTTCGCTCGTTTGCGGCCGCTCTGCCTGGCCTTCTGATCGTCGGCATCATCCTCTCAGGCATCCTCTCGGGCGTGTTCACGGCAACCGAATCCGCGGCCGTCGCGGTCACCTATACGATCCTGCTGACGTTCTTCATTTACCGCACAATGACCTTGCCGAACTTCCTGCGCGCTGCGGCCAAGGCGGTGAAGACGACGGGCGTGGTGCTGCTGCTGATCGGCGTCTCCACCATGTTCCAGTATCTGATGGGACTGTACGAGGTGGCCGATTTCGCCGGCGACATGATGAGCAAGGTCTCGACGCAGCCCTGGGTCATCTTCCTGCTCATCAACGTCATCCTGTTCGTGCTCGGCACGTTCATGGACATGGCCGCGACCATCCTGATCTGCACGCCGATCTTCCTGCCGATCGCGATGAAGGCGGGCATGGATCCGGTGCAGTTCGGCATGCTGATGCTGATCAACTGCGCGCTGGGGCTGAACACCCCGCCGGTCGGAACCACGCAGTTCGTAGGCTGCGCCATCGGTGGCATCTCGGTGGGCGCGGTGATGCGCACCATCCTGCCGTTCTACGCCGCTCTGATCGCAGCTCTGATGTTCGTGACCTACGTCCCCGCCTTCTCGCTGTGGCTACCCCGCCTGCTGATGGGCTACAAGGGATAGCAGCAACACAGGAGAATCTATCCGTGACTGACTATCGCAAGCTCTTCGATCTCACCGGCAAGACCGCCGTGGTGCTCGGCGCCGCATCGGGCATCGGCAAATCGTCAGCCGAGGCGCTGGCCGGGCTCGGTGCCCGTGTCGTCTGCGCCGATCGCGCGCTTGATGCCGCCGAAGCGACCGCCGCCGGCATTCGCGACAAGGGCGGCTGGGCCGAGGCGGCTGCGTGTGACGCCGCGAGCGCTGCGGACGTCAATGCGCTGGCCAAAACCGTGATGCAGAAATTTCCGCGGCTCGATATCGCGGTGACCACGCCCGGGCTCAACATTCGCAAGACCATCCTCGACTATACCGAGGAGGATCTCGACCGCGTCCTCAACCTCAACATCAAAGGCACGGTCTGGTTCTTCCAGGCGTTCGGCCGCATCATGGTCGAGCAGAAGGGCGGCAGCATCATTGCCTGCTCCTCGGTGCGTGCGGTGACCATCGAGCCGGGCCTGGGCGTCTACGGCTCGACCAAGGCGGCCATCGGCCTGCTGGTGAAGGGGTTTGCTTCCGAGGTCGGACGCTCCGGCGTGCGCGTCAATGCGATCGCGCCGAGCATCGCCGAGACCGCGCTGACCGGCCCGTTCAAGCAGCGTCCTGACATCTACAATCTTTACGCCGGCCACACCGTGTTCAACCGCTGGAGCAGCGCCGACGAGGTCGCGACCGCCGTCGCCTATCTCGCCTCGGACGCCGCAAGCTATGTCAGCGGCAGCACGCTGTTCGTCGACGGCGGCTGGACCGCGGTGGACGGGCCGCCGACCGGCCTCACCCAGCTGCACAAATAGGGCGGTTGTCTAGCCGGTGAAGCCTGCACGCTGGCGCAGTTCCTTGTGATCTGCGCCGGTCAGCAGCGCGATCAGCGCGGCCGCTTCTTGCGGATGCGCGGCCCGCGTGGTCACGCCGGCCGTGTACATCGTCACGAGCTCGCAGCCCGGCGGCAACGCCCCTGATAGCGCGATGCCGTCGGTCGCGATGATCTCGGTCGCCTGGGTGCAGCCGATCGGACGCGTCGCGGTCGATGACGCAAGCTCCCGCATCGCGGCCGCGCCATTGGGAAAAATCTTGAGGCGCGAAGCAACCTCATAGGCGATGCCGAGCTGATCCAGGACTTTTGCGACGTGCTGTCCCGCTGTCGAGGCTCTGGTATCCGGGACGTAGATTGCGTCGGCGCTGCGCAGCACTTCGCGCAAATTGGCCTCGGTCTTCACCGTCACCTTGGGATCGCGGCTGCGGACCGCCAGCGCGGTCTCGACCCGGCCGACATCTGCGATGGAGGAGGGGGTGACGAGCTTCTCCTCCGCGAGCTTCGCAAGCAGCGCCTGCGTCAGGATGACGAGATCGGCCGCCGTCCCCGCGCGCAGCTTGTCGGCCATGATGCCGACCGCGCCGAACTCACCGTCGATACCGAGGCCGGTCTGCGCCTTGAAGGGCTCGCTGAGGCCGCGTACCAGGCCTTGCGCCGCACCTCCGCTCAAAACATTCACTGTCGTCACGATGCTAGCTCCATGGCTGCGATGATCTTGGCGCGCGTGATCGGCAGGTCGCGCACGCGCACGCCGAGGCAATCGTAAACGGCATTTGCGATCGCCGCCGTCACCGGGCCGTGGGCGGCCTCGCCGGCGCCGGCCGGCTCGATCTCCGGTCGCTGAACGATCTCGACATCCACCGCCGGCACCTCGCTGAAGGTCAGGATCGGATAGTCGGTCCATGACGTCGATGTGATCCGCATCCGGTCGAAGCGGACGCGTTCCTTCAACACCCAGCTTGTCGCCTGGATCGCGCCACCCTCGATCTGGTTAATGACACCGTCCGGATTGACGGCCTCGCCGACATCGACCGCAAGCGTCAGCCGCTTGACGCGGATGTCATCAGTGCCTTCGATCTCGGCAATCGCGGCGCAATAGGCCCCTGTGTTCTTGTAGCGGGCGAAGCCGACGCCGTGGCCCGTGCCGGACTGCTTCTGCGGTTTCCACTGCGCGCGTCGTGCCGCGGCGCGGATGACGTCCTTCGCCCGCTCGTCGCACAGATGACGCAAGCGGAACGCGATCGGGTCCTCGCCGCGCAGGGCGGCGATCTCGTCGAGCAGGGACTCGATGGCGAACACATTGCCTTGTCCGCCGAGTGTCCGCAGCGCCGAGGTCCGCACCGGCATGGTCAGCAGCCGGTGGCTCGTAACCGTCCAGGCTGGGAGGTCGTAGAGCGGAATGGAGTTCCGATCGCCGCCGCCGCCGTTGGCAGCGGGCGGGTTGGTCGAGATCATGCGGGGGTAGGGGTTCGCAATCTCGGTCGCGGCAAGCAGCGCGGGCTGTGCCGCGCGCCCCGGTCGCGCCGCGTGGCCGTTGCTCCAGATCGCATGACGCCAACCGACGATCTCGTTGTCCGCGTCGAGATCAGCCTCGACCTCGATCGCCATCGCTGCGCCAAACGGCGCGTGGGCCATCTCGTCTTGGCGCGACCACTGCACCCGCACCGGACGGCCGCCTGCCGCTTTCGCCAGCAGCACGGCATCGAGCGCGACGTCGTCGGCGGCATTGTGCCCGTAGCAGCCCGCACCCTCCATGTGCTCGACCACGATGTTTTCGGCCAACAGCTTGAGCACGATCGCGAGATCGGCGCGCAGCAGGTAAACGCCCTGGCTGTGCGTCCAAACGTGGACACGATCGTCGCCGGCCCATTGTGCCATGGCGCAGGAAGGCGCGATCGAGGCATGCGCGATGTAGGGGCGGGTGTATTGCCGGCGGAGAGTCCGAATGGGCTTGCCTGTCGTTGCCGCCATCCTGGTGTCGATGACATAAGTCTCGACCGGCTGGCTCTTCAGGAAGCCCGCCAGATCATTTTCATCGGGCAACGGTTCGCCGGCTGACCATGTCGCGCCCTTGCGCAAGGCTTTCAGCGCGGTTTCCGCCGCTGCCTCGCTGTCCGCAACCACGCCGGCAAAGCCGCCGTCGCGGACGATCGCGACGAGGCCGGAAACGGCGCGCGCGGCCGCTTCGTCCAGTGCGATTAGCTTGGCGCCCGAGACGTGCGGCCGCAACACGCGTCCGTGCACCAGGCCCGGCAGCGCGCAGTCATGAATGAAGCGCGGCCGTGCGAACACCTTGTCGGGAATATCGACGCGCTGGACCGAATGTCCGGCGATAGCGCGTTTGGCGAAGTTCTTCGTTGTCGCGCCCGCATTGGCGTCGTGGTCGAGCGAGACGTCGCCGGCAAGCTCCCAATAGCTAGTCCTGACATTGCCGGGGCCCGAGATCGTGCCGTCATCGATCTCGAGCAGCGACGCATCGACGCCGAGACGTTCCGATGCCGCGACGAGGAAGCGCTGGCGCACCTCGGCGCAGGCGTGGCGCAGCGCGCGGCCGGACTGCTGGATTGAGAGGCTGCCCGAGGTGACGCCCTCGTTCGGGCTGGTCGCCGTGGAGGCACGGATCATCTCGATCCTGATGATATCGACGTCGAGCTCGTCGGCGGCGATCTGCGCCAGCGCCGTGACGATGCCTTGGCCGATCTCGACCTTGCCGGGCGAGATCGCGATACGGCCTTCGCCGATGAGCCTCACCCAGGAGGACAGCTTTGGATTGGCCGCGAGGCTGACCGGCAGCGTCGGGGCAGGGGACGCCGTACTCATGATGCCGCCATCTGCGACGCCGCCCGCAGTACGGCGCGGACCATGCGATTGTGCGATCCGCAGCGGCACAGATTGTGATCCAGCGCCGCTTTGACCTCCGCCTCCGTCGGCGACGGATTGCGCTTCAGCAACGCCGCCGCGCTGATCAGGATCCCGGAGACGCAATAGCCGCATTGCATCGCCTGTTCGGCGATAAAGGCACGTTGCAGCGGGTGCGGTTGCTCTGCCGTGCCGAGGCCCTCGACCGTGACGATGTCCTTGTCCGCGACCGACCACATCGGCAAGTCGCAGGAGGCCATCGCGCGGTCGCCGACCATGACATAGCAGGCGCCGCACTCGCCGGCTCCGCAACCGAAATGCGGACTGGTGACGCCGAGCGGGCCGCGCAGCACATCGAGTAGCGTCCGGTCGGGAGCGGCATCCACGGACGTGGCCGCGCCGTTGAGCTGGAATTGAATGGTAGACATTGTCGCTCTACAGCCTCAGGACTTGTCGAACTTCTTGACGACGTCGGCCCATTTTTCGATGTCGCCGCGCAGGAATTTCTCAAATTGGTCCGGCGTCATCGACATGGGCACAGCGCCCTGCTCGGTCCAAAGCTTTATGATGTCGGGGCGCTTCACCATCGCGTTCACGGCGGCATTGAGCTTGTCGATGACAGGTTTCGGCGTGCCGGCCGGCGCCATCAGGCCGAGCCAGATCGTGGCTTCATAGCCTGCCACGCCTGCCTCGATCGCCGTCGGTACGTTTGGCAGCACCGCTGAGCGCTGCTTGCCAGTGGTCGCGAGCGCGCGGACCTGGTTCTCGCCGATATTAGGCGCCATAGCCGGCACTGCGTCGATCATCATCTGCACCTGCCCGCCGATCACGCCGCTGCGCGCCTCGCCGCTGTTGCGGTAGGGGACGTGCACGAGGTCGATGCCGGCCATGGCTTTGAACAGCTCCCCGGCCATGTGATAGGGCGTGCCTTGGCCGGAGGACGCGTAGTTCAACTTGCCCGGCTGCGATTTGGCGAGCGCGACGAACTCCAGCAGTGTCTTCGCTGCGACTTGCGGGTTCACCACCATGACGAGATCGGAATAGTTCACCGGCGCGATCGGCGCGAGGTCACGCATCAGCTCGTATTTGCGTTTATCCGGCGTCAGCAGGGATTCGTTTGCGGTCTGGGTGTTGGACATCATCAACAGCGTGTAGCCGTCGGCCGGCGACTTCGCCGCTTCGACCGTGCCGATGACGCCGCCCGCGCCGGTTCGGTTCTCGATCACGAAGGGCTGGCCGAAACTCTGCTGAAGGGCGTTGCCGATCAGCCGGGCCGCAACGTCGGCCGGTCCGCCGGCGCCGAAGGGCACGACGATCCGGACCGCGTGGTTGGGATAGTCTTGCGCCAGGGACGGGGCTGCGGAGAATGAGCTGAGCAGGCCGGCGGCCAGCGCCAGCATAAATTGTCGGGCCGTCACACCCACCTCCCCGAAGTCGCTTTTGTTGGCCGGTACTGTAGCGGCAGGGGAGGCGGGCTGTCGACGGCTCACAAAGCCGACGGTGCCGGGAATATCGGGCGGTTGGCGGTGTGGCCGCGCCGCTCTTCGCAGGTGCGGCAGGAACCGGCAGCGCAGACGGCCTGAGCAAATCGCATGGGCGTTGCCGGATAAATACGCTCGGCTGACAGGTATTTTGGTGTTACCAAATTGGACATGAACCAGCACGCCAAGATCGAAATCCGCCATTCCACCTGCCCGCATGATTGCCCGTCGGCCTGTGCCCTCGATGTCGAGGTGGTCGAGGGACGCAGCATTGGCCGCGTCCGCGGTTCGAAAAAGCAGACCTATACGGCCGGCGTGGTCTGCGCCAAGGTTGCCCGTTATGCCGAGCGCATCCATCACCCCGAGCGGCTGATGTACCCAATGCGCCGCACCGGGCCGAAGGGTTCCGGCCAATTCGCGCGGATCAGCTGGGACGAGGCGCTCGACGAAATCGGGCATCGCTTCAATCAAGCCGAGCGCGAGTTCGGCGCGGAATCGATCTGGCCCTATTATTACGCCGGCACGATGGGGCTGGTGATGCGCGACGGCCTCAATCGTCTCACGCATGTGAAGAAATATTCGCGCTTCTATCAGACCATCTGCGCCAATGTCGGGCGTATCGGGTTCGCGATCGGCACCGGCAAGATCGCCGGCGTCGATCCGCGCGAGATGGCACTCTCCGACCTCGTCGTGATCTGGGGCACCAATCCCGTCAACACGCAGGTCAACGTGATGACGCACGCGGCACGTGCGCGGAAGGAGCGCGGCGCCAAGATCGCGGCGGTCGACATCTACGACAACGAAACCATGAAGCAGGCCGACATCAAGATCATCCTGCGGCCCGGCACCGATGGTGCCTTCGCCTGCGGCGTGATGCATGTCCTGTTCCGTGAAGGCTATGCCGACCGCGCCTATATGGACAAGTACACCGATTGCCCTGACGAGCTCGAGGCGCATCTGAAGACGCGCACGCCGGAATGGGCGTCCGCGATCTCAGGCGTGCCCGTGGCGGAGATCGAGGCCTTTGCCAAATTGGTCGGCGAAACCAAGCGGACCTTCTTCCGGCTTGGCTACGGCTTCACCCGCTCGCGCAACGGCGCGGCGCAGATGCATGCCGCGAACTGCATTCCCGCGGTGACCGGCGCCTGGCAATATGAAGGCGGCGGCGCCTTCTTCAACAATTACGCATTGTGGCACTTCAACGAATCCATCATCGAAGGCCACGACGCCATCGACCAGACCATCCGTGCGCTCGACCAGTCGCAGATCGGCCGCATCCTCACGGGTGATGCCGAGGCCCTGCACGGCAAGGGTCCGATCAAGGCGATGCTAATCCAGAACACCAATCCAATGACGGTGGCGCCGGAGCAGGCGCTGGTGCGCCAGGGCTTTGCGCGCGAGGATCTGTTCGTCGCGGTGCACGAGCAGTTCATGACCGAGACGGCTGAGATGGCCGACATCGTGCTGCCGGCGACGATGTTCATGGAGCATGACGATCTCTATTACGGCGGCGGCCACCAGCACATCTCGGTCGGGCCGAAGCTGATCGATCCGTCCGGCGAATGCCGCTCCAACCATGAGGTCCTGCAGGCGCTGGCGCCGCGGCTCGGCGCCAGGCATCCCGGCTTCGAGCTGACGCCGCGCGAATTGATCGACGCGACGCTGAAGCTCAGCGACCACGGCGACATTGCCGGCCTTGAAGCCGATCTCTGGCGTGACCTGCAACCGGACTTCCGCACCTCGCATTATCTCGACGGCTTCGCCCATGCCGACAGGAAATTCCACTTCAAAGCCGATTGGGCGCATCCGCCGTTCGGCCAGACGATGGGGGACTTCGACAAGATGCCGTCGCTGCCGGACCATTGGGCGGTGATCGAGCACTCCGATCAGGCCCATCCGTTCCGGCTTGCCACCAGCCCGTCGCGCAGCTTCCTCAACACCACCTTCAACGAGACGCCGTCCTCGCAGGCGCGCGAGGGCAAAGCGAGCGTGATGATCCATCCCCTGGATGCGGCCGCGCTCGACATCGCCGACGGTGACGCCGTGACGCTCGGCAACACCCGCGGCGAGACCACGCTGATTGCCACTCTGTTCGAGGGCGTGCGCCGTGGTGTGCTGATCGCGGAGTCCGTTCATCCCAACAAGAATCATATCGGTAACCGCGGCATCAACATGTTGACGGGCGCGGACACCATCGCGCCGATCGGCGGAGCCGCTTTCCACGACAACAAGGTCTGGATCAGGAAGGCGGTCGCGGCCTGAGCGCACGCGCTTCGTTCGCCTTTCAAGTTTGTGTCGAGGCGCTAAAGCGGCGGCTCGCCGCAGATTGCCCTTGCACCTTCCGCCAGTGCTGCCGCAAATGGCTGCAAAACGGGAACTAAAGGAAGCGAGTGCGCCATGACCGGCACCACAGCCGTGATTACTGAGAAGCGCGGGCAGGCGCTCTGGATCACCATCAACCGGCCCGAGAAACGCAATGCGCTGAATGGCGAGGTGATCGCCGGCATCGCACGCGGCTATCGCGACGCGCATGACGACAAGGACATCCGCGTCATCGTGCTGACGGGTGCGGGCGAGAAGGCGTTCTGCGCCGGCGCGGATTTGCAGAACTCCGGCGCGGCTTTCGCGATGGACCATTCCAGACCAAATGTCGACTATGCCGATCTGCTGCGTTTGTCGCAGAACGCGACCAAGCCGGCGATTGCGCGCGTCGGCGGCGTCTGCATGGCCGGCGGCATGGGCCTGCTCTGCATGACCGACATGGCGGTCGGCGCCGATCACGTCATCTTCGGCCTGCCGGAGGTGAAGGTCGGCGTGTTTCCGATGCAAGTGTTGAGCCTGTTGCAGTCGATCGCGCCGCCTCGGCTCGTCAACGAATGGGCGCTGACCGGCGAGCCGTTCGATGCGAAAGCGGCGCAAGGAGCAGGCTTGCTCAATTATGTCGTGCCCACAGCCGAGCTGGATGCCAAGGTCGACTGGCTGATCGGCCGCATCGTCGACAAGTCCCCGACCGCGATCCGCCGCGGCAAATACGCGATGCGCGCGATCGCCTCGATGTCGTTCGACGAGAGCATCGCCTACACTGAAAGCCAGATCGCGCTGCTGGCGATGACCGAGGACGCCAAGGAAGGGCTGAAGGCGTTTAGCGAGAAGCGGAAGCCGATCTGGACGGGCAAATAGGTGATCAGTTCAACGCATGCATTAACGTACTGCCGTCGATCGACGCACCTTTGTTCCCAGAGGCTATTGGCGCGCCCTTGCGGGGATGGACGCCGCGCGCAAACAAATTTTCTGGCAAGGTTCCACCTCGGCCGCTGCGACCATGATCTTACTGGCGGCCCTGCGCCATGACCGGATCGACGCGCCATGCTTCATCGAGGGCCGATCGATGGCGTGAGCGTTCGCCTCTATATCCAGAACGTTCTTCTGCCGGTCCTTCGACCCGGCGATATCGTTGATCGGCCGCGCCAAGTTACGTTTCCGGCTTGCTCGACGAGAGGGGCTGTGGGCGGGTCGGGCCCTACATAGCCCGAGCCGTCCACAACCCCGAGCAACGGGACAGCGGTGGTGGCCTCGCCGAGTGGCTCCTGCGCGACCAACTGCTCGGCCGTCTTCCGTCTAAGCGCCCTCAGCAGACGCTGCACGATCGAATGCTGTCGTGTCCCGAATTCCTCGGGGTGTTTCTGCCTCAGCCGGCCGACGATGGCGAGTGCAGCTAACTGCGGTTGCGTAGCGAGCCAGCCATCGATCGCAGCAATATGCGGGTCGCGCTTGGACGGCATGCGAACCCTGGTTTTATAGGGCCGACGGGTGCGCCGGTGCGTGGCACGCGGCTCGCCGGACGTCGTCTTGCCGAGCGTCTTCGCAAAAGTGGCTGCGGTCACTGGCGCGATGCTCGTGCTGGCGGGTTGCAGGCCGCGCGCCTGGCCGGCACGACGATCGACGCGATTGCCGAGTTCGTCCTGGGTCGCGCGAATCTCGGCCAACAGCGCGACTGGATCGAGCG
>NZ_JADPKY010000134.1 GCF_023074185.1 Bradyrhizobium sp. 132
CATCTTCGCCCATTGGGCGTCAGTCAAAACGAATCGGTCCATCCCAAGCTTGAATCACAACCAAGCCCCGATGAGAATCCTGAATCCCAACAGACCCTAGACGAGGTTGTGTCTTACAGGGGATATTTTCCCAAAATTACCCAGATGCTGATTTCGGGGCCAGCGACCAATGCGACCTCATGTGGAATAATCACGATCGGGTCAGGGCTGCGCCTCATAAGGTCGAAGCAGGAAAGTTCCAGTCATCTCCACATGCTGAGCGAAAAACGCCGGGTATCCACGGATGACCGCTAGGATAAAGTTCTATCGCTCCGATCTCATCGGCAAAGGCTGCCGCAGAGCCGGAATGATCTCGTGGGATTGCTCATGCCCTTCATCGGAAGAGAAAGTGAAGCGGGTTATGGCATGAGCTACACCGACGCAGCCTTTAGTTTCTGGTGGACCCTCTGGAGGAATAACTACGAAGTCTTCGCAGCAGATGGCTGGACGTCCGATGATCCCTTCGGCCTTTGGGTTGCAGATGGCGAACACTGGGAGGACCATTCTCGGATCCTATTGTCAGTTCGAGGCATCCAATGTTCTTGATGACCTGAGCGAGCCCAAAGACATCTGCCCGTCAAGAACATCTGCTTGTTGGAAGCCTGCTCATGCCAAATGCAAGGAAACACGCCTGTAGCCGCCTCTTCCCAGTCACATCGGCTTTCACGGAAACCGGAGTTCTTGCCATTGAGGGGCAGCGCCGCGATGCATGATCGACGAGCGCGTCGATGGATCTGCATTCTGGCTCATCGTTCCGAGCAGTTCCTGTTATCGGAGCAGGAATGCGATATGTTGGTTGATTTGTGCCTGGCTCATGTGGGTAGTCGCAAGGCGGTCATGATCACATGCAAACATTTCAGGACGCAATTGCAATCGAGCGCGCCCGCTATGCGGCCGCGCGTGGCGCAAGCCTTCTGATGCTGATGCCGGCCTACCACGGCGTGAGCCTCAACGCGGACGCGCCCTCGATGCTCGATCGTTTCGGCCGTATCGGAGATGCGGCCAAGATTTCGATCCTGGTCCTGAATGCGCTGCTCAGTGGCGTGACGTTAACAATGTCGTTTCTGGTGCGCCTTGCCCGGGAGATGCCGCGCTTTAGTTATTTCAATATCGAGGTGCCGTTTGCCGCGGCGAAGCCGCGGACGTTGACTGACGCCGGAGGAGGGACAATCCTCGGCCCCTTCGACGGAGAGGAAGCCATTACAATGATGCCAGATCTCGATGCTGGTGCGAGCGGGACGATACCGGGCGCGCTGCTTCCTGATCTATTGCGTCCAGTGATCGATCATCACACTAGGGGACGCAGGCGGGAAGCCGCCCTGCCTGTCGTGAATTGATTTCGAGAACTGCCAGTGTGGCCTGCGCGCCGCCACGGGCGCGGCGTGACATAGCTGAAGGAAATTCACCCCCCACTAGCTCGCCCGCGACGTCAATCCAATGGCGCTCTCCATTGGTGACGCTAACCCGCCCACATGTCCGCTGCCGAAGAACTACGTTCAATCAGCTGCCAGGCGTCAAGAGAGGTGCGCTTCCGACAAATTCACCTCCACAAACGGCGCCGTGAGGATAAGAGCTTTAGCGGCTTATTGGAATCAGGGGAGGCGACGCAAGCCGACCGGGCGCGCACAAGACCGGAACCGGTGGTTGGCTGTCCCCAATAACGTTTGAGCCTTCAACTCATCAGTGCGCGCATTGTCGGCTGAAGACGTACATTCGTAAGGTGCTAGGGAGGAGGTTTAGAGATGGCCGGGACACTCAATGGGACTACTTCGCATGCTTGGAGGAGGCGGTCGCGCTCGAGAGTCCGCAATGGAGCCGTGGAAATCGACAAAATCGATGCTCGTATTCTTGATCTCGTTCAACGCAACAATCGCCTAAGCAGTGAAGAACTCGGCGCGAAAGTTGCCCTATCTGCATCAGGAGTTCAGCGCCGACTAAAGCGCCTACGAAAAGAGGGCGTGATAGAATCAGACGTCTCAATCATTTCGCCAAGGGCGATCGGCCGAAACGTGACTATGCTGGTCCTCATTTTCTTTGAGCGCGATCGCGCCGACATCATTGATCGCTTTAAGCGGGGGATCCGCACTATGACGGAGGTGATGAGCGGGTTTTACGTCACGGGCCAAGCTGATTTCATCCTGTTGGTGACTGCAAATAATATGGAAGAGTACGAGCATTTCACCCGACGCTTGATAAATGAAAATCCAGATATAAAGCGCCTCGAAACTGTAGTTGTTCTGGACCGAGTCAAAGCCGGTTTCTTTTTACCAATGGGATCGTTGGCATGCTGGTGACCCCGCCGTGACCCTCAACGCCCTCATCTTGGATGGAGCATAATCGCTTTCCGCGCTGTGAGAGCGGTAACGACCATCTCGCACTCTCGGCCCGGGTCGATGCGGTCCGATGAAAATGAGGTCGCGTTCCAGCAATTCCATCTGGCTCGGCGCATGCTCCTCAACAGCAGTGTCCGAGGCTAACACTATGAGGCCGGCGCTTGTTGTGCGGTTTCGGGCTTCCGAACAAGTCAGGTCCGGTTCAAGACGCTTTGCACGATCGACAGGTCGCTCATTTTTCCGGGCATATCAGAAGCTTTATTCAACATGGCGCTGATACGGGGATTGCTGCAAGCACTCGTCGAGGGCGAGCGTCCACGCAGGCTCGCAAGAGCGATCTCTCCTTTTGAACCCGGACGGGCTCGAATGGCGCACTACTCATCGGTTGATAGGAAGATTGATACAAATCCCGCTCCCAAAGACGGCATGGGTAGTTCGATCACGTCCCAGAATACGCCGGCAGCAACAAGGGCAAAGCTCTAACTGACGCGGCGTCGGCGGCGAGGAGCCAAAAACCGAGATGGGACAGACGATCGGAATATCGGCTGAGTGAGGATGGCTATCCAACTGGCGACGTCGCTCCGGCTCAGCACCTCCATTAACTTCCTGGAAGAGTGTGGCACCTGTGAAGACATGGACTCTCGGCCGAATTGGACGCAAGCGAAACTTGGATGTCGCCAGATCAGAGCCCGACATTTGCGCGGTACCGGCATTCATAATGAGGATCCGCGGCATCAGCGACCTCGGGGCAACGTTATTCCACGGAAAGGCGCCGACATGATCAACTCGCAGCTGCCGTGTTCGCATAGACGCGGTGACCCGTGGGGTTTCGCGGCCCTCAGCGGCCACGCCTGCGGGGTAAAGGAAATGCCACACCCGATCGAAATCTTCAGTCGCCGTCGTTGTGCTGGCTTGATCGTGTAAGCCCCTTCAGCGCGAAATGCTGGATCTTGCCCAGCGCAGTTCGTGGCAATTCTGCCGTGAAAATAATTTCGCGCGGCACCTTAAAGCGGGCGAGCTGCGAGGCTGCATGCGCCGTTAGTGCTTCCGCGTCAAGCCGAACCCCCGGCCGCCTGATCACATAAGCGATCGGCACCTCATCCCAGCGCGGATCGGGTCGACTGACAACGGCGCAGTCTGCGACATCGGGATGCTCCATAAGCGCGCGCTCTACTTCCGCCGGGTAGATATTTTCTCCACCCGATATGATCAGGTTCCTTTTGCGATCATGAACCCAAAAGTATCCATCGGCGTCGCGGCGGCCGATGTCACCGGTGAGATACCAACCGTTGTGCAAAGGCTCGCGCGTTGCTTGTTGAGGGCCCCAATACCCGCTGAAGACATTCGGGCCCCGTACGGCGATCTCGCCCGGGCTGCCTGCCTGCAACTCGTTGCCGGTATCATCGAGAATAGCCGCTTCGCAACATAGGCCGGGCAAGCCGCTCGACCCCTTACGCGCAAGATCGCCGCCGAGCCTCGTATACACAGCAATAGGGCAGGTCTCGGTCGAACCGTAAACCTGCAGCACTGGCACCCCACGCGCGACAAAGCGTTCGATAAGGTGCTGCGGGACCATCGTTGAACCGGTGCAAATTGCCTTCAGTGAGGAGAGGTCCGTCGTCCGCCACTGAGGATGATCGGCTAGGGATTGCATCGTGGTAGGCACCAACGCTGCCAGCGTAGGTCTGTCGCGTTCGATCGCAGCAAGCGTCGCCTCGGGCGTAAATCGCGTGTGAATGGTGACGGTCGCGCCGTGATGCAACGCCGGCGTGGTCTGGATATTCAGGCCGCCAACGTGAAACAGCGGCAAGACTGTCAGGACATGATCGGTCGAGCTGAGATTATGCATGTGCTGACTCATAATTCCATTCCACAGCAACGCTTGTTGACGCAGCACAGCGCCTTTCGGCCGCCCTGTGGTACCCGAAGTATAGACAATCAGAAGCGGGCAAGACAGGTCCGTGTGCTGATTGCGATCGTCGCCTCGACCCTGGTCTACCAGGCAGTCCCACTTACTTCCGCCGAGAGGCGAAAAGTTCAACCCGGCAACAAAGGTATCAGGCAACTGCCCCGCCAGAGCTGGTAGCAGTGCATCAAAGGCCTGTTCTAGAACTAGCACTTTGGGACGGGCGTCGGAGAGGATGAACAACTGTTCCGCGACCGTAAGCCGCCAATTTAATGGAACGAGCATTGCGCCGAGTCGCGCGCAGGCATACAGCAGGGCCAGGTAGTCGGGCCGGTTGAGCCCAAGGATCGCGACGCGGTCGCCTCTCTCGATGCCGAGCTGATGTTTTAGAGCACGAGCGATTTGCTCGATCCTTTGACTGAAGGCGGCGTAGCTTAGGGTGCCCCCGTCGAAGTGGATCGCGGGTTTGTCGGGAGTAAACGACGCGTTACGCTCAATCAGTGTGCAAAGATCCACCTTTGTCCCCTTTTCGCTCAGGTTCGCTACGTACTTGGAAAACTGCTTAAACTCTTGACCTCCTGAGCCGTTCGGAAGCTCTCGATCGCGATCAGACGCATCGGATGGCTTCAGGCACGCGAGCAGTCAAGCGATCTCAGTCGGAAGCATACGGTCTTGACGACGTCATCAGCCCGGGCTCGATGTAAATCTCTTAAAGCGTAAAGGCGGAGGCGCTTCGTCACGGGCTCCGGTTCGTCCAACAGCGCTGGCGTGCATCTGCGCGCAGTGATAAGCGCACCATGACGTTATCTTCTGCAGGTTTCCGACCTACAGGCTCACCACAGATATGGGCCGATTGGAACCATCCGAGGTCGGATCGACCGTCCTGCAGCCGAGATGATGGCGCCGTGCGAGATCCAAGCGGGCTGAGCGAACAGAACCAAAAACGCCTTGGTTCAACTGATCTCCACGGGTGTCCCGGCCCGCGGAGGAACTCGCTTTCCAATCTTCAATTGGGGGGAGCCGCACAGCGCGGTAGGGTGACGTTGACGTCCTCTGAATTGACCAGCTCTCCAGCGATGTGGATCAGAGAAGGCGTATGGTGCCGGCCCAAGATTGTCATGCCCATCAAAACCACCCGCAAGCCGCACTGTCGCGATGATCGAAGTAAGGCGGTGCGGTGCAATTCTGACATGCTCGAACATTCGCAATCCTATCTCGACCAGCCCGAGACTGGTGTACCTTGAGATGGTACAATTTCACGTTACGTGCGATTCAAGCTGGAAGAGCTCGCGATGCCAAGCTTAATTAATCGCCGCGACCGAGAAATACACAGTACCACGTCTTCCGCACTCGACCCTCACGCCATAGCGTGCGTTTGGTCCCGCCAACGCAATTCACGAGATGCACCCCAGCTGCGGCGCCTGCCTTGAAGAACGAGCCGCACGAATGCGCGAGCGCGCCGCCGTACGGCGGCAAATGGCGATGGCAGATATTCGCGGTGCGACGCGGCAAATCGCGTCGGAAACGCCGCCGGTGAAGACGTCGACTAAATCGAAGCCGAGCCCGGTGGCAAGGGGTTGGCATCATCGAAGAGCGCAGCTCCGGCGTTCGGTTTTCCGCGTTTTCGTTGTGGCGATATCATCCAGATAGTACTTGCGCACTTCAGCCTTCTTCCTGAGGCACTCCGGGCATCAAGGCCTTCGCGCAGGATTGGGCCAAAAAGCGTAAGCCGTGGCTCACGAACTCGTCGTCGCCATCGGCATAGGTGCGGGTGAACCATCGGCACCCCCGGGCCCGCAAGATGACGCCACCTCCAAGGTTTGGGAGCGTCGGCAGCTCTCCGCGCGTAGCGGCATGAGAGCACCCAGTGGTTTCCGGAATCGTCGACAATCTGCTTTTCTTGCAGCGAGAAGATGCTTATCGAGTGTTGTGTGCAGCGTACCCCGCAGATTTCGGGGGATGGAGCTGTCTGTATCGATGACCTCCCGAAAGTTCCGAGCATGTGTTCTATCTTTGCCATAAATGCGAGCGCTTCTACCGTTCGTGGGGACGTCATTGCTCATCCTTTGACGCATTGCGTGCACACAAAATTGAGAACCTAAGCTTCGGCCGTGGCCTTCTGATTGTCTCGGCAGGCTGCTTCGCACTGGTCTTCGCGATCTGAGGCCTTTCGCGCATCCCGCTCCCGTCGATTCGAAAGCGGGGCTGCTGCGTCTGTGACCCGGCAACCGCGGTAAGCGCCTCGACGTGTGGCAGAGGCAACTCGCGCCTTGCGCCTGCAATCTCTTCGCGCTCGTAGGGCTTCGGTGTTGGTGTTCTCAAGCATTGGAGATCGCGATCAGGTGTTTCAATCGCGCGGCTGCCGCACCGCTATTAAGGGATTCGTGCCCAAGGGCGACGCCGTGCTTCAAGCTGGTTGCGTGGCCGGCCACGATCATTGCCGCGGCGGCGTTGAGAAGAGCAACATCGCGGTACGGACTTGACATGCCGTCGAGCACGCTTTGCAGCGCGATTGCATTGGCATCGGCGTTGCCGCCCCTCAGCGCCTCGTTGTGGCAGCGGGCGAGGCCCGCTTCTTCCGGGGTGACTTCGAAGGTACGGATCGCATCTCTCTCTAGCGCGGCAACAAACGTCGGCCCGGTGAGGGTGATCTCATCGAGTCCATCTGAGCCATGCACCACCCACACCGATTCAGCACCAAGGTTCTTTAACACTTGCGCCAAGGGCTGCACCCATCGACGCGAAAACACTCCGACAATCTGCCGCTTGACTCCGGCCGGATTTGCGAGCGGGCCGATTAGATTGAAGATCGTGCGGGTCCCAAGTGCCGCTCGGATCCGGGCAACGTGGTGCATAGCCGGATGACGGATGGGCGCAAGCATGAAGCCGATGCCAGCTTCGTGCACACAACGAGCAACGCCTACAGGCGGGAGGTCGACCTTCACGCCGAGCCGGGCCAAGACGTCAGCAGCGCCTGGTAGTGAGGACACGGCGCGGTTGCCATGCTTGGCCACCGGAACGCCGGCCCCGGCGACGATGAATGAGGCGCATGTGGACACGTTGACTGAGCCCGAAGCGTCACCGCCCGTACCAACGATGTCGACGGGATCGGGGGGCGCACTGACCCGGAGCATTTTGCTCCGCATGGCCGAGGCTGCGCCTGTGACTTCTTCGACGGTTTCGCCACGTACCCGCATCCCCATTAACAATCCTCCGATCTGGGAGGATGTCGCCTGGCCCGACATCATGATTTCAAAGGCTGTTGCGGTCTCCTCGCGGGTCAGCGTGGCACCTGTAGCAACTTTGCTAATGATCGATTTGAGGGCGTTCATTGCTCTCCACGTGCTTAGTCGTTCCAATTGGCCAGTCCCGCGTGCGAGCGCGACCTCAATCCGCTAGATGATCCCATCTTCCATGTTGTCGATACCCACGCTGTTCTTTGCTGATATATCATCGGACAAAACGTCGCGGTTTTGTGGATCGAGCCGAACTCGACGGTTGCAGGATGACGTCGATGCCACACACGACTACTCGCCGTTGATGCTCCCCGCTGGCGCTGGCGCATAGCTCGAGATCCTGACCAAATACACTGCATGCTGCTCCTGATATGGCATTATGTCGCGCCGTCTCGATCACAAATGGTGCTCCTCCTCTTTGAGGTACTTGACCTTAGAGCGCGTTGCGCAACTTGCGCGCGTCTCGGCCGGCATCATCGGCGCTCGTTACCGGAAGCGTCTGCTTAGTGGATGTTTGCACTGATCCTAAGTCACTCGTTATCGATACTTGCGAGCCCATGACATCATTCTCACCCTTTTTCGTTTTCTGCGTTCAACAGCGAGGCGTCATTCGAAACGGGCATTGGTGGGGTCATGCAGCTCGGCAACCGGTCCGGCTCGGACCGCGTATGCGTCGTCGAGGCATGCGCGGTGTCAGCTTGAACGTCGGTCCGCTCTGCAATCCTACAACCTGACGCTGCGTAAGAATCAAGCTATCCATGGCGTTCACCTGCAAAGGAGCAAGTGTTCTTTGCTCGAGATCAGATCAGACGATCGGACGGCAAGACGGTGGGTGGTTCCATCGTCGAGCATGGCGGGATGACTTCTTCTGCAACCAGCCCGTCGCGGAATCGTTGACCGCGATCGGTATGATGGCTTGTCTCCTCCTAAGGATTCTTATCGTTGGCGATGAATGGACCAACAATCCATCAGTAGGGCGCACCTTAGATCTAGTGTGACTGACGCGTCCGTTGGTGGATCAGAGTCAGCAGGGCAGACCGCGCTTGCATCGATCGCGAACTCCAGATGTCGATGGCGTCGACACGCAGGAACCTCGCAATTACACCACGCAATGCTAGCAGTGTAACGAGCAGATCATCTCGAGTGTTACGCACTTTGCGTAGTCCCCACGCGAGGTTCGATGCGCGGCCAATCAGGCTTATGCGACCAGCTCCACCTGCGTCGACGCAACGCCGTCGTCCTGATCGACAACGTGGTCACCGAATTCAACGCCCCACCCGGGTTGATCTATTTGACGAAGGTCGCGAATTCGAGTTCTGCGCGGAATGTGGGCGACACCAATCTGGCTCATGCCGGGGACAGGACGATCCGTCGATTTGGACTCCGGTTAGAGAGTAGAATCCACTGACACGGACGTTCGACTCCTGCCGGCTACATTCGGAATACGCCATAATGGGGCGCTTCGATGGGAGCATTCAGCGAAGCGCTCAGGGCAATCGCGAGTGCACTTCGGGTATCGACTGGATCAAGAATTCCGTCGTCCCAGATTTCAGAGGTTGCATAGTAGGCGCTCGATCGTTCCCGATACTCGTCGAGAAGGGGACCTCGAATGGCTGCTAGCTCCTGCTCTGCGAGTCGCCCACCATCACGGGCCAGTTGTCTGGCCTTAACATGGGTCAGCACACCTGCCGCTTGCTCGGCGCCCATCGCAGAGATCTGAGACTGCGGCCAGGTGAAGACGAACCGAGGATCGAAAGCACGTCCCGCCATAGCGTAGGTACCTGCTCCGTGCGAGCTGTTGCAAACGACCGTGAATTTTGGGACCGACGCTCCCGAGACGGCCATGATCAGCTTGGCGCCATCCTTGGTTATGCCACGGCGCTCGTATTCGCGGCCGACCATGAAGCCCGTTGTATTCTGCAGGAAGAGCAGGGGCGTCCGGTTCTTGTCGCATAGTTGGATGAAGTGAGCGCCCTTTAGCGCACTTTCGCTGAGCAGCACGCCATTATTTGCAAGAATCCCTATTTGATATCCATGAAGCCGCGCGAAACCGCACAGCAGAGACGTGCCAAAACGCGGCTGGTATTCGTGAAATCGGCTGCCATCGACCATGCGGGCGATGATCTCCCGCATGTCGAACTGCACTCGAGGGTCCTTGGGAATAATGCCGTATAGTTCCGATGCGTCGTAGGCAGGGGGCTCCGGGGCGGCTTGATCAATCGGAGTCTTCGCGGCCCGATGGAATCGGGCAACGATATCACGTGCGATCGCAATAGCGTGCATCTCGGAGCTCGCGGAATAATCGCTCGTGCCCGACACGCTCGTATGCATGTGGGCGCCCCCAAGCTCCTGTGCCGATACGTCTTCACCGGTAGCAGCTTTCACGACTGGAGGGCCACCGAGAAATATAGCTCCCGTATCCTCGACCATAATGCTGAATTCGCTAAGCGCCGGGACGTAGGCCGCTCCCGCTGTGCAATGACCCATTGCGATCGCGACCTGCGGTACTCCCATCTTCGAGAGAATGGATTGGTTACGGAGGATCCGACCCGCGAAGTAGCGATCGGCGAAGAACTCTGCCTGAAAAGGTAGGAATCCTCCGGCGCCGTCGCACAAATGAATCACTGACAGACGATTCTCGATTGCGATGTCCAAGGCCCGCACTATCTTCTTGACAGACAACGGATACCATGCGCCGCCCTTCACGCTTGCGTCATCTGCATGAACCATCACCTCGCGACCCGCGACGATCCCGATGCCGACGACCTGTGCCGCGCCGGGGACTTCGCCGTTATAGGCCTTGTTAGCGGCCAGCGTTGAAAGCTCGAGGAACGGAGTTTTTGGATCGAGCAAGGCGTCGATCCGATCTCGTACAAACAGCTTATTTTGACGTCGAAGGCGCTCGAGCTCCCGCTCGGGCCGCTGAAAGCGGACAGCACGTTGCCGCTCCTTCAACTCGTCAGAAAGCCGCCTGTTGTGGAGCTCGTTTTGACGAAAGTCTTGCGAATTGACATTCGCCCCAGAAGCGATTCGTAGCATTTCAGCGCCCTTCTTTCGATAGCGTAATCAGCACAGCATCCCGCTCGAAGCTCTCCCCTTCTTTGAAATGGATTCCATCGACTACGCCATCCTGTGACGAGCGAATAATCGTCTCCAGCTTCATGCTCTCAATCATCATCAGCGCCGCGCCTGCGGATACCGGTTGACCAGGCGAAACCGCGATCGTAACGACTACTCCCGGCATCGGTGCGCGGGTCATGAGCGAACTTTCCTCTTGGTTCACGCAAGCGAGCGTTCGCAACGGGTCGCGGTAGCGCAAAACGCGCATTATGCCACGGATGTGGACGTGAATCAGATCGCCTTCGATGACGAAGCGGACCCGTTCGGTCTCGCCGGCAACAGTCAGGACACCTGAATTCTCGCCGTATTGAGCGAACGCGACCGGGGAAATGACTTGGTCGCGCAAATGAAGATGATAGGAGCCGGATTGGCAGGGTGAAAGCCATAACTGATGGTCGACGCCATCAACCTCGACGGAGTGATACACGTCAATTTCTCCAATCGCCCAGCGAAGCGTGAAGCGCGGGCACGGCATCGGCCGATTCGCGGACTTGTCGGGTCAGGAGAGCAGCTGATGCGAGGAATGCCGGTAGGCCGGTAGCAGAGTTACCAGCGGCAATGTGCGGGTTTTCCTCCAGATATCCTGTATGAAACTGTCCGCGGACAAACGACTCGTCGGAAAGGATGCGGGCGAGGAAGCTAGCGTTTGTCTCGCAGCCGAGAAGAATGACCCCCTGAATCGCGTGATTGGCTGTGGCGGTGGCCAATGTGCGCGTCGGCGAATGCGCGATGATCTTTGCGAGCATGGGATCAAACGCAGTGGTGATTGGCTGACCCCGCGTGATGCCGCTGTCAATCCGTACCCCGCTCGGATACTCGAGAAGAAGTACTTTGCCGGACGTCGGAACATAGCCTCGTTCGGGGGCTTCAGCGTACAGCCTTAGTTCGATCGCGTGGCCGTTCGAAACGATATCTGACTGAGCAAAACCAAGTTCTCGGCCCGCGGTGGCATAGACCTGTTCGGCGACAAGATCGATGCCGGTGATCATCTCAGTCACGGGATGTTCGACCTGTAGGCGCGTATTCATCTCGAGAAAGTAGAATTCTCCTGCATCGAAAATGAATTCGACGGTTCCTGCGTTTTGATAATTCGCGGCGCGTGCGATACCCACCGCGGTCTCGCAGACGCGTTTCCGTAGTTCTGGCGACAGGGCTGGCGAGGGCGCTTCCTCGATGATCTTCTGGAAGCGGCGTTGCACCGAGCACTCCCGCTCAAACAGATGTACAATGTTCCCAAAAGAGTCGCCGAGTACCTGCACTTCGATATGCCGCGGGTTCTCAATGTAACTTTCGACGTAAAGCCGGTGATCCCCAAAATACCGTTGCCCCTCAGAGCGAGCCTGCTCAATCTCGCCTTCCAGAGCATCGACGTCGCGTACAATCCGCATGCCCTTGCCGCCCGCGCCCCCTGACGGTTTTACCAGCAAAGGGGTTCCAATTGCACGCGCCCTGGAGACGAACGTCGCTGGATCGTCCTCCTCAATTGCAGCTGGCGCCACTGGAAAGCCGTTCGACTGGACGAAGTTGCGGGCCCGAATCTTATCGCCCATCAGTTCAATAGTTTCGGGGGCGGGGCCGATGAACGCAATGCCGGCCTTTATCACGGCCGTGGCGAATTGAGCCTGTTCGGAAAGAAATCCATAACCTGGATGAACAGCGCCGGCGCCCGCCTTGTGAGCGGCGGCGATGATTTGTGCGATGTCCAGATAGGCCGCGATCGGCGTGTGACCGCTGATAAGAATCGCTGTGTCGGCCATGGAGACTGCCGGGCTTCGCGCATCGACCTCGTGGTAGACAACTGCAGAACGAAGGCCCAGCTTTCGCAACGTCTTGATGATGCGGGCGGCGATCTCGCCTCTGTTGGCGATAAGGACTGTATCGAAAGGCATTGTGTACATTCGCATCCAAACAAACAACTCAAACGAGACTTCGAGTCCCGTGGTTTCTTTGGCGGTATCGCCAATGGAGGTCGCGACATTGATGACTCAAGCTCGCCTGCTTGGCTCTGAGACACGCAGTGATGGCGGTGCGATCCGGGGGTGTGGGTGCTACGCAGGCGAAATACGTCTTCCATGCAAGATGCTTCGCGTCGGTCGGCAGCTGATCTTGCGCAACCCGCCGACTCGAGGACAGAGATGCCGTTGCACAATAAGAACTACTGCACAGCAGTTGGCTTTGGGACGCAAAAACAAATGCGTTCGTTGTGTGCGCATCACGATATCCTCTTTAGGTCGTTACGTTGTGGTAGTGGTGTTCCTGCGCAAAGGCACAGTATGGCCTGTCTACAGGAAAAACAGGCCGGAACCGTTCAAGTCGTTGGTGGCTGCGGAAGCGTTGCTTTGTATGCTAGAACCGAAGGCTGCGATTTGTTGACGATTTACAATAAGCATGCCGATGTCGTCGTAACGCGTGTTGTCTTGCCGGAATCGCCTCGCAACTTGCTCGATCAGCTCGTCGGGAAACCAGGCAAACTTGCGCGTCGACAAGGCGCTAAGGTCTTCCCGACGAAAAAAAGGCCCGGCCTCATTTTGGAAGCCGGGCGAAGTCAGTCTGGGAGGAGCGACGCTGCTACACATCGCCCGACCGTCGGCAAGGGAGAGTTGCCGCCGGCTCATTTACGGCGAGCGTTCGCCGCAAATTCGAAATACGACAAGATCGTTATGTCATCGCCACACACCCTAGGAGTAGCTTACGTTCGTTTGTCAGAGGTCGCGATCTCATTTCAAGATCGTACAATGTGACGTTACGTGCGAATCAAGGCCTTTCAACGAAATGATCGCACAAATTTGTCCAAGCTCCTGGCTTACGCAGCGCGCCGGCGCAGCGCCTTCACGGGGCAAGCCCCCACCCGTAGATTGCTAAATTTAAAATCGAGCCGCTGATTTGACCTTATTGACGCCGTTCTCAAGTGCTTCGAAGGTAATCTGACGTCACAAACTCGTAGTAAGACTGTGCAAGATTGCCGGTCCGCCGGATAATTTCAGGTGCCGAACACTCGGCCTTCGGCTGTAGCCGCCGCGAACGAAATCCTTCCGTGCGCCAACGCACCGATGCCGAGATCAAGCGCGTGTCGAAAGGCAAATCGCGCCATGCTCGAGACCTTTGATTATGAACGCTTGTCGACCTTGGCGCCCTGTCAGCGTCGGACCACCAGAGACTCGGGAGATCACGACCGCTGTTGCCGGCCGGTAAGACCAACCTCTCCCTGGCACGCCGCATCGATCGGAGGTCGGTGAGTAGCGAACCACCATGGTGGCCGCTCTTAATGAACAACCAAGAGACGTTGCCCTGAGGTTTTTGACGAGAGTTCGACCTGGACACCAACGCCTTCGTCACGACCGGTTTCGCTCTTTCGGAGGGAAAGCAGGCCGTCAGCTGGGTCGACCGCAACGCGGTGCTCATCGCACGAGATTGGGGAGAAGGGACCCTGACGCAGGTTGGCTACCCTTTCGTCTTGAAGGAGCTCAAGCGCGCTCAGCCGCTCGTTCGAGCGCGCGAGGTCTTCCGTGGGGAGCCGACCGATGCCGTGGCGGCGCCCTTCGTGCTGCAGGATAATAAAGGCAAAGTTCATGCGGCCGGCGCCATGCGCGCCATAAGCTTCGTCGAGCAGGAGTATGTGCTCTTTGGGCCCAACGCACCGATCAAGCTAAACCTGCCAAAGAAAGCAAACATCAGCGGCATCGTCAGCGGCCGCCTGCTCGTGACGCTCGATGAAGACTGGATACTGTCCGGCAGCACCCGCTTTGCGGCCGGCTCGATGATCTCGTATGGCTTGGGCAAATGGAACAAAGATCCGCTGCGCGGGATGCCATCGCTCGTCTTCCAGCCCGAGCCTCGGCGAGCGCTCAGCGGGTTCCCGGTCACCAAGAACTTGTTGATGGCGAGCCCTGACAATGTTCAGAGCAAGGTACGACCAGGGCACTTGGCGGGCCAACTATTTGGAGCCGACGCCCCTTTGGTACTTCGACGCGGCGAGCGAAGGGCTTGAAATACTGAGGACGACACCTCCGAAGTTCAACCCGTTCAGGCATGTCGCGGAGCAGTTCGAGGCCACTTCGCTCGACGGGACCCGGATTCCCTACTTTCTGGTGCGTCCCAAGAACGCGAGGTTCGGAGCGGAGATCCCAACTCTTCTCAATGGTTATGGCGGATTCCACGCCTCGCTCCTGCCCTCCTTTGCGGGAGCGATGGGGCGGCCCTGGCCCGAGCAGGGCAATGCATATGTCGTCGCGAACCTGCGGAGCGGCGGCGAGTTTGGGCCGCGATGGCACGAGGCGGCCCAAGCGGCAACGAAGCAGCGGACATGGGATGATTTCATCGCCTTTGCGGAGGACCTAATCCGCCGGAAGGTCACCTCTCCGCGTCGATTGGGCGTGGTCGGCGGCAGCCAGGGAGATCTGCTGGTGGGCACCGCGACTACTCAGCGCCGAGACCGCTTCAACGCAGCGATCGTGCAGGTGGCGCTGTTCGACATGTTTCGGTTCACCAAGTTGGGCGCAGGCTCCTCCTACATCGGCGAATATGGCGATCCCGCCATCCCGAGCAGCGCGGGTGGATCGAGGCCTACTCACCCTATCAGAAGCTTGTCCCGGGCAAGACCTACCCAGACACCTTCATTCTCACTTCCACCAAGGGCGACCGCGTGCATGCGGCCCACGGCCGCCGCTAGGCTTGCTGCGCTCGGCCAGCCCTATTACTGCTATGAGAATATCGACGGCGGACATAGCGCGGCCGCCAATCTCACGGGATACGCGTGCCGGCTGCACTCGAATACACCTATGCATCCAGGCGGCTTGTGGATTGAGTGCGGTTGACGAGTGAGTTCGCTAAGGTCGCCAGTGCAAATGGCGGCCTGTCAGCATCAGCGCGTTTGGTCGGAGAGATCAGTGACCAGGCCGCATCCGTGTATGTCATGACCGGGATGTCGTTGTGCTCTATGGCTTCACTCCAGCCATCCCCACGTCCGGCGGGGTGGCTTCGGCTTCGCAAACCTGAATATCTAGAACTCTCACAGCCACAAGAGCTCTCCTTCGTTGCGCTCGAGCATTCGTAATGGTGCGTTAAATCCATCTCGGAGCAGTGGGCGACATGCAGCGGAGAATGCACAAGCCTTCGATCGTCAAGAAGGCGGCGCGCGGCATGAAGTTGTGGACACTTTCCAGCTGCACAGCGCTCAATTAACGCGATCTGTTCTCGGTTACATCAACGTAGCGAGTCGGTTTACGCTGATCACTTGAGCCATGATTGCATCGTCAGCCGCAGGAAAGTTGCCTGCGGGCTTGCGCTCCGACGGAGAGGTGAATTACGAAATGCAATGGAATCCATTCATGAGCAACATGACAACTCAGATTCATTCGCACGCGGTCGTGTGGATCGACCACCTCATTGCTAAGATATTCTCCATAGGTTTAACGGGCGTCAGCGCGACGGCCGTACGCGCGCATTTGGCGCCCCAGCGTCTTGATTGCAAAGCGCATACTGGCTCTGCCGACGTGAATGATGATCCGACGTTTGTCGTCAGGGTAGGTCGGGCCCTGAGTAGCTGCACTGATCTGCTGATCATCGGACCGGGAACCGAGAAGACCGAGCTGATGAACTTCCTGAGAGTGAACAGGCCGAATCTCACTCTGCACGTCGAGACAAGTAATCCTCCGACCGACCGGGAAATTGTAGCGGTTGGGCGAAAGATTTTCCGTCTCGATTGAGTTGGCGATGTTCTTCTTCTGATTGTGAACGGTGCAACAGATCGGCCCAAATTAGGAGAGATGAGGATCGCTCTTGCCGGGGACCACCACCTACTCGTCCGTGAAGAGCGGCTAAGGGATTGAGCCAGAATCGCATTTGTCTTTGTGGACTGCTTTGCGATTGCAGGGTTTTGATGCTTGGGGCATCGGGACCTTGCAATTTCATTTTCAGGATTCCGTCGAATGGCCAGTCATGATTTCGTCGTCGCATCGGAGGTGGCGATGCGACCGAAGAAGCACAGGACGACGGGATCGGGCGATCTGTTCCGGGCCAGGCTGGACCAGATCATCAATATGAAGCACGAGCTGGTTCAGCTTGCCGGCAAAGTCGATTGGGACTGGATCGACGGCGAGATCGCGCCGCTATATAGCGAGAACGGTCGGCCGGGCATCGCAACCCGCTTCGTGATCGGGCTACTCCCGCTCAAGCACATTTACGGCCTGTCCGATGAGGGGGTGTGCGAGCGTTGGGTCCACGACCCCGTATTTCCAGTACTTCACCGGCGAAGTGTTCTTTCAGCACGCGTTCCCGCACGAGCGCTCGGACCTGAGCCATTGGCGCAAGCGGCTCGGCGACAAGCTTGAGCTGTTGCTGGCCGAGGAGCTTGCGGGTGGCGCACGAGGCCGGTGCGTTACGCGGCCAGGACCTCAAGCGGGTCACGGTCGATACCACCGTGCAGCCGAAGGCCATCACCTTCCCGACCGATGCCAAGCTGCTGCACGCGGCGATCAAGGGGCTCAATCGACTGGCGAGGAAGCACGGGGTCAGGCTGCGGCAGTCCTATCTTCGCATTGCCAAGGCCGCGGCAATGATGGCGGGGCGCTACGCCCATGCCAAGCAAATAAAGCGGCATCAGCGGCAGTTGCGCATTCTGCGCAGCCGGCTGGGCCGGATCATCCGCGATATCCGCCGCAAGCTCGAAGGTCAGACCGTGCTCGAGAACGCGTTCGCCCTCCCGCTTGGCCGGGCCTTGCAGATCCGCTCGCAGCAGCAGCGCCAGCGCGGCTGGTAGCTCTATCCGTTCCACGCCCCGGAGGTGGAGTGCATCGGCAAGGGCAAAGCAGCCGCCCTTACGAGTTCGGTGTCAAAGCCTCTATCGTCACCAACAACCGCCGTGCTCCCGGTGGCCTGTTCATGCTGCACGCCAGGGCGCTGCCCGATAACCCGTACGACGGTCACACCTTGCGGGCTGTCATCGACCGCACCGAGACGCTCACCGGCTGTGCGATCGAGCGGGCCTATGTCGACAAGGGATACCGCTGCCACGACGCACAAAGTCCCCGCCGAATCTTCATCTCTGGCCAGAAGCGCGGCGTCTTCGGTGTCATCAAGCGCGAGCCGCGCCGCCGCTCCGCCATCGGACACCTGAAGACCGATGGCCACCTCGGCCGCTGCTACCTCAAAGGCCGCGCCGGCGATGCGGCCAACGTCATCCTCTCAGCCGTCGGCCACAACTTCCGCCGCATCCTCGCCTGGCTCAGAGAACTCTTGTGCCTCTTCCTGATTCAGCTCTGGCGCACGCGCGCCCTGTCGGGCCCCGCTCAATTCGGCTTCTTAACGGACGGCCACCTAGCTCGCGCATCCGTTTACAGCGATGGATAGGCGCCGGAACCGATGCTATTTAAGTCAGTAGCGCCAATGGGTGGCTACCGCGACCGGCGTTCTCAGGTGTTCGCCTTGACCGGCCGCCGACGTTGAGGCCGCAGGGAAAGACTGTGCAGAACGACGATCACCCGCTCGTCCTGCCGGTGACATGCCTACCAGCAGACTCGCAAAACCCCAAGCGGAACGTCTAGCAACTGCTGATCGTCATTTCCGCAGCGCATAGCGCGAGATCAGAACAACGAACTGAAAAAGACGCGAGCAAGAAATGACCCCGGCATTTTTCTGCCGGGGATCGCATTTTTGAGAGAGTTGGATCAGAAGTCCATGCCGCCCATGCCGCCGCCCGGGGGCATCGCCGGACCGGAGCCGCCCTTCTTGGGCAGCTCGGCGACCATGGCTTCCGTGGTGATCAGCAGGGCCGCCACGGAGGCAGCGTTCTGAATCGCGGTGCGGACCACCTTGGTCGGGTCGATGATGCCCTTGGAGATCAGGTTGCCGTACTCGCCGGTCTGCGAGTCGAAGCCGTAGGCGTATTGCTCCTTCTCCAGGATCTTGCCGACGATGACCGAGCCGTCTTCACCGGCGTTGATCGCGATCTGGCGAGCGGGCGCGGAGAGCGCCTTGCGGACGATCTCGACGCCGGTCTTCTGGTCGTCGTTCTTGGTGCGCAGACCCTTGAGCTGCTCGGAGGCACGGAGCAGGGCGACGCCGCCGCCCGGGACGATGCCTTCCTCGACCGCGGCGCGGGTCGCATGCATCGCGTCATCAACGCGATCCTTGCGCTCCTTCACCTCGACCTCGGTCGCGCCGCCGACGCGGATCACCGCGACGCCGCCTGCGAGCTTGGCAAGACGCTCCTGGAGCTTCTCACGGTCGTAGTCCGAGGTGGTCTCCTCGATCTGCGCCTTTATCTGGGACACGCGCGCCTCGATGTCGGCCTTCTTGCCGGCGCCGTTGACGATCGTGGTGTTCTCCTTGTCGATCATCACCTTCTTGGCGCGACCGAGCATGTTGAGCGTAACGTTCTCGAGCTTGATGCCGAGATCTTCCGAGATCGCCTGGCCGCCGGTCAGGATCGCGATGTCCTGCAGCATGGCCTTGCGGCGATCACCGAAGCCCGGAGCCTTGACGGCCGCAACCTTCAGGCCGCCACGAAGACGGTTCACGACCAGCGTCGCAAGCGCTTCACCTTCGACGTCCTCGGCGACGATGACCAGCGGCTTGCCGGTCTGCACCACGGCCTCGAGCAGCGGCAGCAGCTCGTTCAGCGAGGAGAGCTTCTTCTCGTTGATGAGGATGTAGGCGTCGTCCATCTCAACGCGCATCTTGTCGGCGTTGGTGACGAAGTAGGGCGAGATGTAGCCGCGGTCGAACTGCATGCCCTCGACGACGTCGAGCTCGGTCTCGAGCGACTTGGCTTCCTCGACGGTGATGACACCCTCGTTGCCGACCTTCTTCATGGCGTCGGCGAGGAACTTGCCGATCTCCGCGTCACCGTTGGCCGAGATGGTGCCGACCTGGGCGATCTCGTCGTTCGAGGTGACCTTCTTCGAGTTCTTGACGAGGTCCGCAACGACGGCTTCGACCGCGAGGTCGATACCGCGCTTCAGATCCATCGGGTTCATGCCGGCGGCAACCGATTTGGCGCCCTCACGAACGATCGCAGCCGCGAGAACGGTTGCGGTGGTGGTGCCGTCGCCGGCCGCATCGGCGGACTTGGAGGCGACTTCGCGCACCATCTGCGCGCCCATGTTCTCGAACTTGTCCTCGAGCTCGATCTCCTTGGCGACGGTGACGCCGTCCTTGGTGATGCGGGGTGCGCCGAACGACTTGTCGAGCACAACGTTGCGGCCCTTCGGGCCGAGCGTGACCTTCACCGCGTTGGCGAGGATGTCGACGCCGCGCAGCATCTTGTCGCGTGCATCGACGCCGAATTTGACTTCTTTAGCTGACATGTGAGTTTTCCTGAATGTTTTACTTGGTCTCACCCTTGGCGACGCCCAGCAGGCGCTCCTCAGGATGAGCGGTGCGAGCGATGGTTTAGGCGGCCTTCTTCTTGGCGGACACGTCGGTGAGAACGCCCAGGATGTCGCTCTCTTTCATGATCAACAGCTCCTGGCCGTCGATCTTGACCTCAGTGCCTGACCACTTGCCGAACAGGACGCGGTCGCCGACCAGGACGTCGATCGGGATCAGCTTGCCGCTCTCGTCGCGGCCGCCGGGGCCGACGGCGATGACTTCACCTTGCGAAGGCTTTTCCTTGGCAGTGTCCGGAATGATGATGCCGCCAGCGGTCTTTTCTTCTGCGTCAATGCGCTTGACCACGACGCGGTCGTGAAGCGGACGGAATTCCATGCAGATCTCCTAAGTATTTACTTCAGTTGAAGATTTCCCGATTGCTAGCAATCGTGGCCGGCGAGTGCCAATGCAGGCGCAGCTGAAATAGGACCGATTTTTTGGGGAACAAGTGTTTGTAGCAGGAAAAATCCGGTGGGCGCGCGGGATCTCTGTGGGGGCTGCCCCAGATCACTTTGTCCGCTTGCCGCCGAGCACCCGACCTTCTTCTGATTGAGTCGTACGGCTCTGTCTCTCAGCCCGATGTAGCCTAACAGTTCAATTCCTCTGCCCTAAATTCGAGCTGGTAAAGGCCCGCCGATCTGGTGCCGGTTCAAGTGCGGATCGTCGGCTGACTTCGTTCTAAGATTGGGATGCGTTTAGAACCTGACGCAGAGGTCGCGAATTGGGGGTATCGCTCCGCTTGATCGATGATCCGATACTCAGCAACTCGAGGCGAGGCAACGCCGGCTGCGAGAGCTAGCGCAGAAATGTGCTCAGATCGTTCGGCACCTGGTCCAGTTTCAGATCACCTTTGCGCGGCGAAGGCTGCTGGACGGATCGCCCGTGCTCCAGACAGCGAGCGCGCCGATGTCCCGGTTTGCGCGAAAGGACCTCTGCCCGCATCGCGACAGCTCTATATGCGCGAACAGCTCGCCGAACTGTCCCGCGATCATGGCCTGGCCGACGCGTTCAACTAAATCCTGAAGCGATGGGCGAGCTGTGAAGACGCCGGTGGCGGCGTGCTGATCAATACCGGAGCCAGCGTAGGTGTGATCTCGACAGGAACAAGAGCTAGCACGAAATCTCCGCCCGGTCGCCCCTGGCGCGCTTGTCGGCCTGGTGAACAGCAGGCTGTAAGCCACCGCGTACCGGCGCGCGAGGCCGCAGACCGTCTCGTCAGCCTGCAAATGGCGAACCTGCTCGTCGCAGCTCCGTCGCCACCGACGTTCGGCGCCCTATCGCTACGTGACCTCAAAGCTAGACTTAAGATCAAATACTCGGCCGCCTCTCAAACTACACAACACGGCCGCCGCCGGCGCCGCCGGAGGGATACGGACTCCGAAACTAGTCAGGTGATCTAAGTTCGCCCCAGGTCCGCCAGGCCTTGTGGCAGAGCCGTCTGGTCTGCGGATTTAGTCGGCGTGAAGTGGATATGATATTGCGGGCCCTAACGACGCAGTCGGGCGGCTCTTATACCTGCGGTCACGACAAGCGCTCTCCTTCAAGAAGCCCCAGCGGTCATTTGCCTGCCTTGTGCGTCGAGCGCGTCTTTAAGTTTGGAGCTTGATGGGATTCATCTTGGACATCGTGCACATACTGTGGCGCCTCGGATTACATGCGACACAGCCGCATCGTCCGAAAAGTTTCACACGATAAGCTATCGGAGGGGCTTGAATCGCACCTTACGTCAAGATGTAACCTGTCGAAATGGGCGGTGACAGACTTCAGCACCCGAAGCCGTCCCAACGAGTAACATAGAGTGCGAATGTCCCAATCCTAGGCTCACGGAAGGCGAGCCCGGTCATCGACGACTGTCGTGAAGCTCCCCTGTCTCTGGGTCATAGCAACGCGCGTCTGACAGATGCGCTTGGCTCACCGTCGGATCGTAAGACGCCGCTCACACGTAAGTAGAGCGGCTGACTTGCCTGTGAGCGACGCAAGATGGTGGCCCTCAAGCCTGCATCTCAATGCCAGAAGGAAGCTGATGCTTCGTGGCAACTGCGAACGGCTACGTGGTGCGGTACCGGACATCTGCGGGCTTTACGCAGATCGTTCCGGAATCCGCGACTAGGCTCAAGGGTCTCGTTCATTCGGGTTTCGGTCGTCTTCACGCGAAAGACATCGTGTGACTCTGTCGAACTGCGATGGGCACTACATAAGGGGATCGTGTGACGAGACAACTAACCGGAGGTGGTGTGACAACACAACGTGCTTTGCTGACGCCTGGGCCAATGTCGTTATCGTCGGCAGTGAAGGCCGAGATGCAACTCGACCTCGCATCGCGCGATTGCGAGTTCAAGAAAGTGACCGCTCGCATGAGGCAGCTGATGCTCAATGTGTCGGGCAATGCGGAAGGCTATTCGGTCGTTCCTATCCAGGGTGGCGGCTCCTTTGGAATGGAAGCTGCTCTCTCTTCATTTGTCGCCCAGACCGACCGGCCGCTTGTTTGCATAAACGGCATTTATGGCGAGCGCATTCTCAAAATTCTGCGGCTGTGGGGCGTCCAAGCGGTGAATCTTATCAAGGGAGCCACCGAACCGTTGGACCCCGAGGAAGTCATCGAGCGTTTGAACCGAGATCCAGGTATCACGCACGTATGCTTGGTCCACTGCGAGACTACGACCGGGATTGTGAATCCGCTCGAAGCGATCATAGAAGGAGCAAGGCAGCGTGGTGTAAAGACTATCGTCGACGCAATGAGTTCTTTCGGCGGCGTCGACATCGACCTAGGCCGAGGCGGGCCAGACGTCTTGGTTACGTCGAGCAACAAGTGCGTCGAAGGTCCGCCAGGGCTGGCTTTCGTTATTGCCTCTCGCGAGCTTCTTGAGAATGCAGTTCAAGAGCCAAGATCGTTTGTGCTCGACGTGAGAGATCAATGGCGCTCGCTTGAGCGCACTGGTGAATGGCGATCGACCCCACCAACGCATATCGTGCAGGCAGTCACAAAGGCATTGGAGGTCCTGAGCATCGAAGGCATTGATGCCAGGCGCCGCAGGTATGAGAAGATAAGAGGCAGCGTCATAAAAGAGCTGGAAGGAGTGGCGTCCCCACTGCTTCCAGCGAACCTCCAGTCGCCGGTTTGCGTGGCGTTCACCGCGCCAGCTGACATCTCCGACCAGGTAGCGTTTGACTGCCTATATCGGCACCTGGCAGCCCATAACCTCTACGTCTACTCTAAACTGCATCTTCCTACCCGCAGTTTTCGGATCGGCTGTATTGGCGAGATTCAATCCAATTGGATTGAGCAGTTGGGCTGTGCCTTTCGCACATACTTCCGCTCCGGTGAGACTCTGACCGTGGGACCAGTGTCAGCCCAGGAAACACGCGAGAGCCCTACAGAGATATCGCGCCCAATGGCGAGCATCGCGCGGCATTCATATTCGATCGAAACTGCTGTTCTGCACGCAGGATACCGTCGTGATCCGGTGACGAAAGCTGTGGCAGTGCCGATCTACCAGAATACGGCCTATGAGCTCGACGGTAATTTGAGCCATATTGCTGACGTCTATAACGTGAAGGCTGATGGTTTCACATACACTCGCATCATCAATCCGACGACCCGGGCGCTGGAAAAAAGGTACGCCGCCGTCGACATGGGAAGCGACTCGCTGGCCGTTGCATCAGGTCAAGCGGCGACGTTTCTTGCGATCGTAAACTTATCAAGCGGTGAGGTGGGAGATAACGTCGTCGCTTCTCCGTATCTATACGGCAATACCTGGAATCTGCTCCACAACACGTTGAAGCGTCTTGGTATCAACGTAAGGACGGCAGACCCTCGAAACCCCGAGACCTTCGAACGCGCCATTGATGATCGCACGATATGTCTGTTCGGGGAGGTCATCTCCAATCCCTGTCTGATTCCGCTTCCTGTCCAGCAGCTGGCGGAGATCGGCAGGAGGCACGGCGTCCCCTTGGTTGTGGACAATACGACAACCCCCCTGGTTTGCCAGCCGTCAGCTCTCGGCGCCGCGATTACGACGTACTCTGCCACGAAATACATTTGCGGTCATGGGACGACGCTCGGCGGACTGATCGTCGACAACTGTGGGTTCGACTACCAGGGAAGATCTCGCTTCCCACTGTTCAATAGTCCGGATGATGCGCACGGCGGGATCATCTGGCGTAACGCCTTGGCGGAGCTCGAGGACCTCGGAAAGAGCGAATATCTTCTCAAGGCCCGTATGACGTGGTTGCGCGATACTGGCGCGGCCATCGCCCCCTTTGCGAGCTTTCAACTCATTCAGGGACTTGAAACGCTGCCTCTTCGCATGAGGCAGCACTGTGAAAACGCCAGGATTGTAGCCAACGTTCTGAAGGAACATCCGAAAGTGTGCCGTGTCTTCTACCCGAGCCTCTTTGAGGGAGCTGACCGAGAAATCATCGATCAGACACTTAATACCGGGTATGGGCACGGGGCGATGATCATGTTTGAGGTGGAGAACGAGCAAGCCGGACGCAAGTTCATCCAGAACGTCGAGCTGATGTATCACGTGTCGAATGTGGGGGACGCCCGCACGCTGGTAACCCATCCTGTCTCTACGACCCACACCACCGTCCCACGGGAAAAGCGCGAAGCAGCCGGCATATTTGGTGGCTCCATCCGGCTTTGCGTCGGCATTGAAGATGTTAGCGACATCATCAAGGACTTGGAAAAAGCGCTTTCCGCAATCTGACAACCTGAAAGCCGATCAAGCAAGGGGTTCTCATGAAACACGCAGATACTTGGAAATTGAGGTCGTCACGTTTTGAGGCGGTTCAATTTGGCCGCGAGATCAACCGGCAGCTCTCCGCGCTGAGGCCTGACAACGTGACGGGAGCTGCTTACATCGCGAAAGACTACGCTGTGATCGCAGCTTGCGTGCTGGCGACGGTTCATGTGTCATGGTGGTTATATCCCCTCGCAGTTCTGTTAATTGGCGCCTACCAGCGTGGATTGACGACAATCGCTCACGATGCGGCTCACCGTACCCTCGCGAGCAACACGACCTGGAATTATATGCTGGGCATTTTGTTCGCGTCCTATCCTTTGTTCCAGCGCCACTGGGCATATCGGATTTCACACGTCTACCTGCATCACCCGAATCTCGGCGATCCGGAGAAGGATCCCGACTTGAAGTTCTTCTTGGCCAGCGGCGTTTACGATGTTGTGCCGCCTAAGCAGTACGCCTTCAACATCATCTGGAAGCCGATACTGGGTGGCGCGACAGTCGCGTATCTGAAGTACCTTTGGACCAATCGGTTTTCGATCACGGATGTCGAGGACCAGAGCCGGTCGGGAATCCTCATCGACAAGTATGGCTTCTATCTCTTTTGGACGCTCATATTCGGTGGGTCATACCTTCTTGGACTGCTCCACGTCGTAGTCCTGTTTTGGATCGTGCCCTATCTCACCACGTTTCAAGCTCTCGGCTGGTTTATCGAGCTCGCCGAGCACTCACCTATGTGCGAGACCGAGACAACGAATGTCTACCTGACCCGGAATAGAAAGGGGAATTTTATCGAGCGAGCAATTGTCGGTCAAAATCTGGATGAATACCACCTTGAGCACCATCTATCGCCCGGCATTCCTTTCTGGCTCCTGCGCAAAGCTCAGAAAATTCGAATGCAGGATCCTCATTACGCAAGTGTTGCCGCAACCTGGGGAGGGCTCTTCGTCAAGGGCCCTCAAGGTCAACCCAGCGTAATTGCCCAGTTGAAGGAGCGAAATCGATGCTTGTATGAGCAGTCTCTGGCCAGTCCCGTGGCGAAGGAGCAGTTGGCTTGATATCGCGGCTAACAGAGTCGGTCCGGGCCGTGGTGGGCGTGACCTCAAACCGCCTTTTGGCCGATGGCGTACACCGCGACTGGTTGCGGCGCAAATATGTTCAAGCCCTCGTTCGCTATGCGGGCGTGGCTTGCGTGATATTGCCAACGATCGATGCTGACGATGCGGAAGGCGACAGTGATCTGTCGATCATGGGCAGGCTCGACGGTCTGATTTTGACAGGTGATGAATCGAATATCGATCCTGCCATCTTCAGTTGGTCCGCTTCGCGCAGACCGAAACTGACAGGCCAGGCGGACGTTGAAGCTGGCGTGAGGGACCGTCCTCGTGACAGGCTGTCCGCGGGCGCAATCGAGAAGGCGGTTGCCCTTGGGATGCCGATACTTGGCATCTGCCGTGGGCTTCAGGAGCTTAACCTCTATTTTGGCGGCACGCTTCACCCGTCGTTGTCCGAATGGAGGCTGGAAAGCGGACAGATGCACGCTGAGAAGGCGGGGCTGCCGAGGGATCGCCAGTACGATATAGCGCACAGCGTGAAATTATGTCCTGACGGCGTTCTCCTTGCTATCGCGGGCGCGATCGAAGCGCACGTTAACTCCTTGCACAATCAAGGCATAGAACGGCTTGGGGCTGCGCTGAAACCGGAGGCCTGGGCGTCCGACGGTCTGATCGAAGCGGCTTCCGTAATAGGCGCACCGACGCTGCAGATCGGCGTGCAGTGGCACCCCGAATGGCACGTCGAAACTGATTCCCTGAGCAAGCAGCTTTTCAATGCATTTGGAGAGGCGTGTGTCACGTATCGCCTAAGAAGTGATAGGGGCGTAGCGTGAAGTTTCGAACGAAATGGGGCCCTTTGGGATTGAAAGAAGAAGAGCCTCTCGACAGGCCGAGCAGACAATTCGCCGCAGGAGTGCTCTTTATTGCCCTCTACGTTGTCGTTAGCGCGGCAGGTGAAGTCTTTGCGGCGTCATATTTTCAGCAAGCGAACGTGTGGGTCACTCTCCTGTTCTCCTTTGGTATCGTAAGTATGACGTTCAACATTTTGGCTCGCCGCGAAGGCATTGGAGCGAAGGTCACGAAGTCGTCGATGCTAGCTTTTGTGTCGCTCAATTGCGTTACCGCGATAAGCTGGGTCGGTTTGTTTATTGGACTGAAGTACGCCGAGCCAGCTATAGTCGTCACGTTCATGGTCGCATTGGGACCTACAGCGACAGCATGGTTGAACGCACTGATCAGGAGACAGGGGCGTCCTCCGAAGTCAGATATCGCCGTGAGCGTTCTGATTGCGGCCATTGGTGTTTACATGGTCTGGATCGCGGCAAGCGGCAACGCTGGGATCGAATGGGGATCTCGCTCATCCTTTGGTATCTTCCTGGCGATCGCAGCTGGGCTGTCCCTTTCGCTTACCAGTATCCTTGTGAAACTGCTGTTCGACCGTGGATTATCTGGTCGACAAGTGCTGGCCCATCGCTTCTATGGAGCAATCCTCTTGCTGCTAGCACTCAGCGATCCTTCCTCCATCTTACGAGAGATCTCACAGCATTGGCTTGCGATCATAGTGATTGCACTCTCGACGATCATTGTTCCCTTGCTCCTTGTGCAGGAGGGCATTCGCCGCGTAGAGCCATTTACGGCAAACATGGTCTTGTCCACGGCACCTGTCATTACGTTTCTTTTCCAGTATTTCGATACTCGTATCGTGCCTTCTTTATATACGTTTGTTGGAAACGTTCTCATTACGGCTGTCGCCGTGGCTAACGTCTACTTGCAGTATCGGAGATCGGCATGAAGGAACGGAATTGTGTAATTGTCGACGCATACTCGACAGGCCGATATCTGCCGGAAGAGTTCAAGCGCTACGGAATTAGGACCGTGCATGCGATGTCGAATGCACGAATCCCACCAATCTTCCAATCGCACTTTAACGCCGACATCTATGATGAAATCATCCAGCCAGACGAGCGAATGCCTGAGGAGGAGGTCGTTGAATTTCATTTGAAGGCTCTCCGAGGTAGGGAGTTGGAATTCATCATAGCGGGTTGTGAGTCAGGAGTTGAAGTGGCCGATTCCTTGTCCGAGCGGCTCGGACTACCTTCAAATGGAACCGCGTTGTCCGCTGCAAGACGTGACAAATCGCGCTTGGCTGACGCTTTGAGCTCTGCAGGAGTGCGATCGATCAGACAAGTTGTTTCCGAGGATGCGGAGGACGTCATAAGTTGGATGCGTCAACAGCGCTACGACGAAATCGTGATCAAGCCCTTGAACAGCGCAGGCACGGAGGACGTGTTCTTTTGCGCGACCGAGGCTGATGTTCGCAGAGCTGTGCATGTTATTGTCGGCAAGGCCAATTGCCTCGGAGCGATAAATCGTTTTGTTCTTGGTCAGGAGAAGATAAACGGCAAACAATACACCGTAAACGCTGTCTCGATCGACGGAGAAATCTTCGTCACGGAGGTGTGGACTTATGACACCGTTGCCATCAAGGGCGCGGCATCGGTCTGCGCGCTCGAGCAGTTGCTGGGAGGTGACGAAGAAGTTGTTCAAGAGCTGTCCGATTACTTGGTGCCGGCGCTAAGGGCGCTTGAGATGGTCAACGGACCTGCTCATGCCGAAATTATCATCGATCATAAGGGGCCGGTTCTGGTGGATCTTGGAGCGAGGCTTCAGGGGACAATGTCGGCAAAAGCCCGGACCATGGCTTTGGGTCACAATCATATAACACTGACGGCGTGGCGCTACGCAGATCCTATCGGTTTTACTGCTCATATGAGACGACGCGGGCCTTACACGCGCCTTGCGCACGCATTGTGCGTCTCACTCATCTCCGATATCGACGGTGTTGTTGGCGGTTATCCCGGACTGGACGCAATCCGCAAGCTGCCCAGCTTCGCAGATTCGATAGCGTTTGTTCCGATAGGTCAAAATCTGGTCCCGACGACCGACTTAGCTTCGACGCCGGGTATTGTGTATCTCGTGAGCAACAACTTGACTGAGCTTTATGAGGATTATCGAAAGCTGCGAGCAATGCGTATGGACGAGGTATTCGGATTGACGGCGCAGGGTCAGGAGTGATGGCAAGCGAAATACAGGTGGCTGGCGCGGACGAGGCGCGTAAGGCATTGATTGGAGTATGCGACTTTGACGGCATTCTTCGCGGCAAGCACGTATTTGCTGACGATATCTCGGACGAAGGCCGGACAATCAAGTTCTCCGAAGCCGTGCTCGGCTGGGATTGTTCGGACCGAGTGATACCTGCGAATTTCGGGCACGAGGCGCCATCGATCTTCGGAGACGCCAACCTGCGTGTTCTGTCAGGCACAGCGCGTCCGGTGTCTAATCGTCATGATCGGTATCTTTACCTCGCAGAGTTTGCAGGTGGCCATGAGAGCATCTGCCCGCGTGGTGTTTTGCGGAAGGTCTTACGAAGAGCTGCTGACCACGGATACAGTTGCGCTGCTGGATTTGAGTTCGAGTTTATGCTGTTTAATGAGAGCGCCGAGACAATTGAGAAAAAGCCTTATAATCAATGGGTCCCCCTGACGAGGGGCCCTTTTGGCTATTCAGTAGCGCGCACACTTGCCAGTAATGAGCTATTCGAAGAAATTCTGGCGCTTTGTGAGAATGCTAGATTGCCGCTCAGCGGGCTCCACTTTGAAACCGGCCCTGGGGCGATTGAGGCATCGCTTCGTCATTGTGATGCCCTGGAGGCTTCGGATCGAGCAGTCGTATTCAAGTCGATGTTGAAATCCTGGGCTCAGAAGCGGGGTATGATGGCAACGTTTATGGCGAAGGTTTCCGAGAATTGGCCGGGACAGTCGGGACATATTCACATTTCAATGTCGTCAAATGGTCAAAATGCATTTTACGAAAGCGAGGCAAGCCGCAACATCTCAAGAACTATGAGCCAATTCCTCGCCGGACAGCTGAAATATATGAACGACTTTTGTGTACTCGCTGCGCCCAACGTGAACAGCTATAAGAGGCTGCGGCCAGGCTACTGGGCTCCAACCTGTCCTAGCTGGGGAGTTGACAATCGTTCGTGTGCGGTGCGGGTCATTCCGGGAGACAAGTCTGCACACCGCCTCGAGTACAGATTGAGTGGCGCAGATGTGAACCCCTATCTCGCTCTCGCATGTGCTATCGGCTCCGGTATTCTGGGGATTGAAGAGAATGCTGGGTTGGCAGCTCCAACTGTGGGTGATGCAAGCGAGGAAAAACATCCTCCGTTCGAACGGCTTCCCCAAGACTTATCTGAGGCCACATCCCGGTTTGAACAATCTCCAAAGGCGATGGACGTTTTTGGCGAAAGGTTTGTTGAAGCGTTCTCCCGTTCCCGGCGATGGGAGTGGGAAGCCGTTCAACATCGAGTCTCCGACTGTGAACGCCAGCGGTACTTCGAAGCGATTTAGCAGGTATGCCGGTCGTTCGTCCGAACCGCGGTTGATGTTGGGGCTATCACGTGAGACGCGAGTGAGGCTGGCATTGTGGTTGAATCAAACGCAAGCTAGCGAGGGTTCGAAGCATTCGAGCGTCGCCATCACTATGATGGCGCTTGACCCACTTTGGCCGGATGCCCGGGTCGCGTGCTTTGAAAGAGGCGCGCGTCGCGCCAGGGATCCACAAGGGTGAAAAAGCGGCTGATCACAAAACAGAACCGATTTGGCCGAGCGCGGTATTGCCTGCCCAGGTCATTTTTATCTATCCAATGAATGGCGCGGGTTACTCCCGGGAAGAGCCGGGAAAGCCGGCTGCCTGGGTCTGTGAGGGCAAAGCCAAATGCCGAGCTACTCGACCGCGATCATAAGACTAGCGTACGTTGACTGGCGGCATCGACGCGGTCAGCCGCGGCACAAAGCCATCTTGGTGCCCGCCGCGTGCTGCCCACACCGGGCTCCCGGCAGATTGCCGCCAGTGCGGAGGAGCCCGCGCGATCGCGAGTGTACTTAGAGCTATGGACGCGATCGTTTCGTGCGTTTTTTCGTTGCGCGTGCAGCGTTAATGCGCCGAGTGCCTGTTGGGGCTGAAAAACATCGATCCGTTGCACGAGCAGAGTCGTGTTGGACGCTGAAGCGGCATGATCTTTCCCGATATCTTTGTGCGCATGGCCAATTAGTTTCGCATGGACGCTCTTGACCGTCATCGCTACTACCGCGGCAACGAGAGCCAATATAGATCGAGAGAAAGAATGATGGATGTGATTGATCAAGCGAACGGTTCGGAGTTGCCGCCCGTCCTGCAGAAGTCATCAAGACGCCTTCCGTGGGTTTTTGGATTTGTCGCCATCTTCATCGGGCTATGCGTTGGGGTTCCATTTTACTGGCCCCATATCGACCGAATGATCGAGGCGTTAGTGGCACGTGAAGTCGTCCCAATGCCGGCGTTGTCACCTGAAGACAAGGCGGCCCTTTCGGAGATTCGGTCGGGGCAACAGGAGGTGAGCGAGGAGCTTTCAGCGCTCAACCGCAACATCGATGCGCAGCAAGCCGATTTGAAACGGATGTTAGATCAAATCGCAGCCCTGGCCTCAAGAATTGAGTCTCTGCAGAACATTGCTGCGCCTCTTCTTGCGGATATTCGTCCGCCAGCAGCCCAGGCCGCTTCAAAGCCGACTACAAGAGCCACTCGCCCGCCTAAAGCAGAAGGGCCCGTTTCCGTCGGGGGCGCGCCGCTGGTCCCCGAGCCGGAGACGGACCGCCGATGATCCAATGATGAGCGTCGAGCGTGCCAGACATGAGGATGCAATTCGAACTAGGAGCGAAGATTGCGGTGCTCACGTTCGGTCCTCCCAGGCGCGTTCGGTGAGGAGGACGAGAATGCGGCTCAACCGGTCGAGTCCGAGATCCCTTCTATGGCTCGGGTCTGCGAGGGCAGCCATGGCACCCGCCAGGCCCGCTGCACCGGACGGCGTGGTGGCAAGGCCATCATGGGCGGAGAGTACGCGGACAGCATCCACTAATTCCGCCTCGGGCACGGTGATGGCTCGAGCGCCGTGACGCCTGAGCACCGCAACGGCGGCCGCACTCGCCTGGCCGCAGGAGAGCATCTCCGCGGATGTTCGGAGATCGCCCATCACCCGAATCGGGCGACCGGCAGCGAGCGCGGGCGCAAGACACGCGGCGGTTTCCGGCTCGACCGTCACGATGCAGCCCGGAGATGCCAGCCAGCCCGAGAGGCCCTCGGCGATGGCAGCGGCGAGTCCGCCGACCCCAGCTTGTATAAAGACGTGTGTCGGACGCCGAAGGCCGGCGAAATCCACCTCATCGCGGATTTCCGCCGCCGTGACGCCGTATCCCGCCATGACGTCGCAAACGATGGGGTCGTTCGGATCGTCGGTCGTGTCGGCGACAAGAATGCCGGCGCCTTGGCAGGCCGCGGCTGCGGCCGCATCAACTGCATTGTCGTAGGTGCCCGGCACCCATACGATCTCGGCACCCTGATCCTCGATGCGGCGCGCGCGCGCGTTCGGCACGCCCTCGTGCAGGAACACGCGGGCAGGCGCCCCGGCAAAGCGCGCGGCGGCAGCTACCGCGAGCCCGTGATTGCCGTCACTGGC
Organism: Bradyrhizobium sp. 132; assembly: GCF_023074185.1. Classification (GTDB taxonomy): domain Bacteria; phylum Pseudomonadota; class Alphaproteobacteria; order Rhizobiales; family Xanthobacteraceae; genus Bradyrhizobium. The sequence continues at coordinate 32,360 of NZ_JADPKY010000134.1, forward strand.
GCAGACCAGGGTCGGCTGCCCCTTAGGTCGGGCCGCGAGAAGGTCGGCTAACTGCATGCGCGAGGCCCGGGCGAGCGCGCGCAGCCCTGCATAGGTGCCACCAAGCGACTTGAAACTGCCGAGCATGCGGCGGCCCTCGTCTTTCGCTAGCACCTGCGCCACTCCGAGCCGCTCCGCAAGCGCCGGAAGGTTCAGGAGGGGTGTCGGCGCGTATGCGGGATCGAGGCGGCCAAGCTCGGCTGCGATCGCATTGACTGGTGAAGAGGAGGTGCTGTTCATGGATTGATCTTGCCCGCTACAGGTGACGGCTGCTGCTGGACCGTTGCACAGCAACTGTTTCCGTCGATCATATCAGCTGTATTTGCGAGCACCACCCTCGACGACTTCGATCGCGCGCTTTTCGCGGAGGCCCCTTTCGCGCTCGAGTCCGCCTACGCCTTAAATTGCGCATCTGCGCAATGATCTGAGAGTTTTATCGGCAGGAAGTCTCTGGGAGCCGTAAGAAGTTTGTGAGCAGCACGTGCCCTCTTTCCGCAAGTATCGCGATCTTGCTGTACTATCCTGTCGGGACCTTGCCTCGGACTTCACAATCCGAGCCTGTTGGATCCATCACACTCACAGCTGCATGAGGTGCTCGTCACGTCTGCCTGAACCTGTGAGCTATATGCGCTGAAGACAAATGCGTTAACCTCAACAACGTGGGACGCTTGGTGAGCCACAACCGCAATACAAGCAATCGCGACAACGCGGGGTACATCCCGATCTCGCGTGACCAAATCACGCGTCCCCGATATGGCGCAAGGTCGTGTCGCCGGTGGTGGTGTAGCTCGGTAGAGCAAAGCTCTCCGCACGCGCGCTGACCTGATCGACGAACCACATCCGCGCTCGCGCAACGGTATGGTCGACATTGCGATGGGCTCTGCCATGAGATCGGCTGCAATATCAAAGATCACCGGAACTTGATCTGCCCCCGTGCCGCGCCACCACAGCCGCACCGTGCGCGCATAGCCAGATGTCGTCGCCATGTCCCGCCCAAAAGAGCTCGACAGCACCACCGTATCGAGATCAACCCATTCAGCGTCGCTTGGCTTCCGGCAACACGAAGCTATCGCGAGCGAACGCTTTCGCGTCGATGTTGAACTCACGCAAGGTGACAGCATCGCTGGCGCGCCGGCAGGCTCAGTTTCGTGCGTCCATGAGCCCCGGGCAGCGAGGCCGTCGCATTCAGAAGCCAGTCTTCGCCCTCGCTGATACCGAGCTGGCCGATGTCGAGCAGAATTTCCCACAACGCGGCGCTCGAATTCTTCCAGAGTGGTTCGTCGCCAGAGGCCCCGCGGATTGTTGGTGCACTTCCAGAGATTGTAGAGATAGCCGCCATGCCGGCTAATATAAGATATAATGTCTGATCAATCGTAAATCGAGGCCAGCGCGTCCCGCTCCCGCTCGAATGCCGCTCCGTCAAACGTCTGCAACGTCTTGTAATTCTCCCGCTTGATAAATCTCAGCGCCTGCGCGCTTGCGATCTGTTCCAATCACAATATGGATCATCGTCTGGAGCCGAGAACGAGGGCTTTCCAGCCCGCCACTTTGTCTTCGCTCTTGCTTTGGTTGCAGTTCACTACCTCCAGTCCTGGCATTTAGGCCACCGTGGGTCTGGCATCCGCGGTGAAGCGCCGTCTCTCGTACGTTTCTACGACCTGACGAGACGTGAGATGCAAGGCTAGCCCTTCGACGCGGATGTCGCACGGCATCACAGCTTTAGTGCTGATGACAATACGCCCGCGGTTGGAGCGATCCCAGCGAAGCTCGACTGAAGGATTGCGGCGATGGCCCTCGCGACGCAGCCCGACGCGAGCGCCCATTCTGCGGGATGCTGCTCCTGTTCGCGGATATCACGTCGCAGAACCAGCCGACGTTTCGAGCGAACAGTACTTAGGCTCCTTCGCCTGCGTAATCGAGGCGATCGTTTCCGTCATCAAGGTCTGGTCCTCCCTGCATGTGCACTCTGGTATTCGGAAAATGTGTGTTGTGTTCGATTCCGACGCGGCCGTGTTTCAATGCACGCTCGTGTGTCGCGAAAACGACATTCCGAAGCCGAGGCAGTGGCGGTTTACAGAGCCAAGGAAGTTCTGTCTTATTCTATATGCGATAAGTTTGGCTTCGGCGTGGGTGGCCGCTATTGAGTCACGCGGACGCCATGACATCGCGAACGAATCTCCATCACGTCAGCAAAAAGCCTATCGCCAACCGTGCTACTGTGAGGCCAGAAAGCCCGACCTTCAAGTTCAAATTTATCAATTCGCGCGTTGCGGGCTCCCCCGTGCGACTACCACCTTTCACATCCGTAAGATTGGTTGTCTTTCCAACATCGCGCATACGCGCCAGATGTACCGAGGAGGTCGCGCAGGAGCAAGTCGCTTCGCGTTTCACTGTGGAGAGAGACATCCGCAAAGCTTACCGGCATTGCCGTTGGACTTCCGACCGACATGCCCAAGACCTGGTTCGTGGCGCTCGCGGCCCTATCGAAGTGGGCGACGCCGCGAGGGGTGTGGCTGAGTCGACCGCGGACCACGTGGTCGTGCCGCCCGGCCACCCGACGGCCAAGCGCATGCCATGACGCGCAACACGATCGGTCGCTCAACGCATCGAGGGCGATCTCGAAGTTGGCCTCGATGTGGAGAGTGGGCGGGGCATGCGCGCGGAGGTGACGGCGCCGCTGTATCGCGACTTCGAGCACATCATCGAGGGGCGTCCGCCCCCGAGGCGCTGGCGCTGGCGCCGCGGATCCGCGGCATCTGCTCGGTCTCGCAGTCGGTCGCCGCGGCTGCCGCTCCTCGCGATGCGATGGCGGCCGAGGTCGCGCCGAACGGGATTCCCGCCACCAATCTCGCGCATGCGGCGGAGAATGCCGCCGATCATCTCACACACTTCTACATCTTCTTCATGCCGCATTTCGCTCGCGAGCCCTGTGCCGCGCATGCATGACGAGACACGGGACCGTTTCGCAGCGACGCGCGGCACTGCGGCACGCGATGTCTTGCCGGCGCGGGCGCAGCTGCCCGAACCCATGGGTATCTTCGCCGGGAAGTGGCTGCATAGTGTGGCCTTCTAGCCGGCCGATGACGGCGGCCCGCTGGAGCAGGCGCTGATCGGCACCGATCTCGGCCACGCCGGCGCACGCTCGGTTGCCATCCAGCACGTCGCGCGCTCGTTCGATCCCTGGATCGTGTGCACCGCGCATTGAGTGGTCTCTCGCGCGGGGGCGGAAAGTTCGTTGTCGCCTGAAATCGAATTGTTTCCGCTTTTCTCGGTCGCGGCACGCGCGCGCACCGCAATTCGAGCATTTCAAATCTGCGACAATTTTTGGTATCACTCTACTCTACTTTCCTTACCTCTTCCAGTGCTTGGCCTGCTTCTTGCTGTCCTTGGCGTCATAGACAAGTCAAAGCCGAGGCGAGAGGATTCATGGGCGCGGCGACGGAAACGTTTTACAGTGTGATCAGGCGACAAGGTATCACCCGTCGGAGCTTTCACAAATTTTGCAGCCTGACCGCGACGAGTCTCGGCCTCGGTCCGCTGGCGGCGAGCCGCATCGCGAACGCGCTCGAGACCAAGCCGCGCGTGCCGGTGATCTGGATGCACGGCCTCGAATGCACCTGCTGTTCCGAGAGCTTCATTCGTTCCGCGCACCCGCTGGTGAAGGATGCCGTGCTCTCGATGATCTCGCTCGACTATGACGACACCATCATGGCGGCCGCAGGCCACCAGGCGGAGGCGATCCTCGAAGAGACCCGCGCCAAGCACAAAGGGCAATATATTCTCGCAGTGGAAGGCAATCCGCCGCTGAACGAAGGCGGCATGTTCTGCATCGACGGCGGCAAGCCGTTCGTCGAGAAGCTGAAGATGATGGCGGAGGATGCGATGGCAATCATCGCCTGGGGCGCTTGCGCCTCGTGGGGGTGCGTGCAGGCGGCCAAGCCCAACCCGACGCAGGCGACGCCCATCGACAAGGTCATCCCCAACAAGCCGATTATCAAAGTGCCGGGATGCCCCCCGATCGCCGAAGTGATGACTGGCACTGTCACCTTCATCACCACTTTCGGCAAATTGCCCGAGCTCGACCGTCAGGGCCGGCCGAAGATGTTTTACTCGCAGCGCATCCACGACAAGTGCTACCGGCGGTCGCATTTCGACGCCGGCCAGTTCGTCGAGGAGTGGGACGACGAGGCGGCGCGCAAGGGCTATTGTCTCTACAAGATGGGCTGCAAGGGCCCGACGACCTACAACGCCTGCTCGACTGTGCGCTGGAATGGCGGCGTCTCCTTCCCGATTCAGTCGGGCCATGGCTGCATCGGCTGCTCGGAAGACGGATTCTGGGACAAGGGTTCGTTCTACGACCGTCTCACTAACATCAAGCAGTTCGGCATCGAGAAGAACGCCGACCAGATCGGCATGGTGGCGGCCGGAGCCGTCGGTGCGGCAGTCGCCGCGCATGCAGCGGTGACCGCGGTGAAGCGGTTGGCTGGCAAGCGCAAAGACGCGCACCGCACCAGCTAAGCGCCAAAGAGATCCAAGGGTAGAAGATCATGGGTATCCAGACTCCCAACGGCTTCAATCTCGACAATTCCGGCAAGCGCATCGTGGTCGATCCGGTGACCCGTATCGAAGGTCACATGCGGGTCGAGGTCAATGTCGACGCCGACAACGTCATCCGAAACGCAGTCTCCACCGGCACGATGTGGCGCGGGATCGAGGTGATCCTGAAGAACCGCGATCCCCGCGACGCCTGGGCGTTCACGGAACGGATCTGCGGCGTCTGCACCGGCACGCACGCGCTGACCTCGGTGCGCGCGGTCGAGAACGCGCTCGGGATCACCATTCCGGAGAACGCCAATTCGATCCGCAATCTGATGCAGCTTGCCTTGCAGGTGCACGACCACGTCGTTCACTTCTATCACCTGCACGCGCTGGATTGGGTCGATTTGGTCTCCGCGCTTTCGGCCGACCCGCGGGCAACCTCGACCCTCGCGCAGTCGATCTCGAGCTGGCCGCTGTCGTCGCCGGGTTACTTCAAGGACCTGCAAACCCGTCTCAAGAAGTTCTTCGAGTCGGGGCAGTTGGGGCCCTTCAAGAACGGCTATTGGGGCAGCAAGGCGTACAAGCTGCCGCCTGAGGCCAATTTGATGGCGGTTGCGCACTATCTGGAGGCGCTCGATTTCCAGAAGGAGATCGTCAAGATCCACACCATCTTCGGCGGCAAGAATCCGCATCCGAACTGGCTCGTGGGCGGCGCGCCCTGTCCGATCAACGTCGACGGCACGGGCGCGGTCGGTGCCATCAACATCGAGCGCCTGAACCTGATCTCGTCGATCATCGATCGCCTGATCGAGTTCAACGAGCAGGTCTACCTGGCCGACGTGGCGGCGATCGGTTCGTTCTACAAGGACTGGCTCTACGGCGGCGGTCTTTCCGGCAAGAGCGTACTCTCTTATGGCGACGTGCCGGAACACGCCAACGACTACTCCTCCAAAAGCCTGAAGCTGCCGCGGGGCGCCATCATAAACGGCAATCTTTCGGAGGTGCTTCCCGTAGATCATGCCAACCCCGATGAGATCCAGGAGTTCGTGGTTCACTCCTGGTACAAATATCCCGACGAAACCAAGGGACTGCATCCCTGGGACGGCCTGACCGAGCCGAACTACGTGCTGGGACCCAATGCGAAAGGCACCAAGACCGCGATCGAGCAGCTCGATGAGGGCGGAAAATATTCATGGATCAAGGCGCCGCGCTGGCGGGGTCACGCCATGGAGGTCGGCCCGCTGGCGCGTTGGGTGGTGGGCTATGCGCAGAACAAGGCCGAGTTCAAGGATCCTGTCGACAAGTTCCTGAAGGATATGGACCTTCCGCTGTCGGCGCTATTCTCGACGCTCGGTCGCACGGCGGCGCGCGCGCTGGAGTCGGTCTGGGCCGGACGACAAATGCGCTACTTCCAGGACAAGCTCGTCGCCAACATCAAGGCCGGCGACAGCTCGACCGCGAACGTCGACAAGTGGAAGCCGGAGAGCTGGCCGAAGGAGGCCAAGGGTTTTGGCTTCACCGAGGCGCCGCGCGGCGCGCTGGGGCACTGGATAAGGATCAAGGAAGCCAAGATCGACAACTACCAGTGCGTGGTGCCGACCACCTGGAACGGCTCACCGCGCGATCCGCAAGGGAACATCGGTGCATTCGAGGCCTCGCTGATGAACACCCCGATGGTCAATCCCGAGCAGCCCTTAGAGATCCTGCGGACGATCCATTCCTTCGATCCGTGCCTGGCCTGCTCCACGCATGTCATGAGTCCGGACGGCCAGGAAATGGCCAGCGTCAAGATCAGGTGAAGCAGGGGGAAACGCCATGATGGATGTAGCTGCACGTCCGGCGGAAGCCGAGCCGGACCTCTCCGCGATAGCGGCCGAGGCGGCCGGCGAACATGCGGTCGGCCGTCCCGCCGTCTATGTCTACGAAGCGCCGGTGCGGATCTGCCACTGGGTGAACGCGTTCACGATCATCATGCTGATGGTGACTGGTTATCTGATAGGAACGCCATTGCCCTCGGTCGAGGGTGAGGCCTCGGCGAACTTCGTGATGGGCTATATCCGCTTTGCCCATTTCGCGGCGGGGCAGGTGCTGGCGGTGTTCTTCCTTGCCCGCATTCTGTGGGCCTTCGTCGGAAATCACCATTCCCGGCAGATTTTCTATCTGCCGGTGCATCGCAAGCACTTCTGGAAGGAAGTGCTGCATGAAATCCGCTGGTATGCGTTCCTGGAGCGCGAGCCAAAGATGTATGTCGGCCATAACCCGCTGGCGCGGACGGCGATGTTCACGGGCTTCACGCTGTTCGTGGCGTTCATGATCGTTACCGGCTTTGCGCTCTATTCGGAAGGTGCGGGCATCGACAGTTGGCAGCACAAGCTGTTCGGCTGGGTGTTCGCCATCTGGCCGAACAGCCAGGACGTTCACACCTGGCATCATCTCGGCATGTGGGCGCTGGTCGTGTTCGTGATGGTGCACATCTACGCCGCGGTCCGTGAGGACGTCATGTCGCGCCAGAGCATCATCTCCTCGATGATCTCCGGCGAGCGGCAATTCCGCGACTGAGAAACTGGAATGATACCGATGCCGACATCTTCGCAAGCAAACCGCATCCTGGTGCTCGGCATCGGCAACATCCTGTGGGCCGACGAAGGCTTTGGCGTGCGCGCGGTGGAGGAATTCCACCGCCGCTACGCCGTGCCCGACAATGTCACCATTCTCGACGGCGGCACGCAGGGGCTCTACCTCGTGAACTACCTGGAGGATGCGGATCGTTTGATCGTGTTCGACGCGATCGACTATGGGCTCGAGCCCGGGCAGTTGAAGCTCGTTCGTGACGACGAGGTGCCGCGTTTCACCGGCGCCAAGAAGATCAGCTTGCACCAGACCGGCTTCCAGGAGGTCATCAGTGCGGCCGACCTGCTTGGCCGTTGTCCGCGACATCTCGCATTGATCGGCTGCCAGCCGCTCGACGTCGAGGATTGGGGTGGGCCGCTGACTGAGCCGGTGCGCGATCAGATCGCACCGGCGCTCGAGCTTGGTTGCGAGATCCTGGCCGAATGGGGCGTCGAGGTGATGCCGCGCACGGCGCCGTTGGCAGAATCGGAGCGGCTGCTCGCCAACGACATCGATCATCAGCATTACGAGATGAGGGGCAGCCTGCCTGACCGGCTGCACCGTCGGAGATCCACCATGTGCCTCGGCTTGCCGATGACGATCGTTGAGACTGACGGGATATCGGCGCTGTGCGAGTTCCGAGGCGAGCAGCGGCGCGTTTCGATGCTGCTGCTCTCGAACCCGCCGGCCGGTGCCAGGGTGCTGGTCTCTATCGACACCGCCGTTCGGCTTCTGCATCAGGTCGAGGCGCTCCTGATCGGTGCCGCGATCGACGGTCTGGGCGCAGCGATCAATGGCGAGGATTGCGATCGCTTCTTCGCCGACCTCATTGACCGCGAGCCGCAACTGCCCGAGCATCTCCGGCTTGATTAGGGCGGCAGCCCGCTCCGCGAGAGCCCGCGACCTCGCTGGAAGACAAATGTCTATCTGCTAAGTTCATTTTCATCCGATATGGAAATTAGCTTTCTGTCTTGGGATTGATGCATCTCCTGTCGTGGAAATATATGATTCAAATCAATTAGATAAATCAGGGAAGGTGATAACCGTCCTTGGCACGTACCTTGCTGATCGCTGTCCCAGCAGAATCATAAGCTTGTCAGGGGAGGTCTGATGAAATTACAGCAGGGAAGGCAGGATCTGGCGCGGCGTGGCTTGCCCGAGGTGGATGCTGCGACGATCGATCGTTTTCTGAATACGACCGACGAGGCCCGCGCCATCGCCGTGTTGCTGTCGGCGGGAGACCCCGCGCGTTTTCCGGAGGCGATCGATGTCGCGGTCGTGCTGCCGGAGCTGGTCGAGGCATTCAAGGGTAGATTGCGTGCCGCGGTGATCGCCCGCGGTGCCGAGAGCGAACTCGGCCACCGTTTTGGCGTGCGCGTGCAGCCGACGCTGATCTTCGTCGCCAACGGCGAGACACTCGAGCTGATCGCGAAGATTCAGGACTGGTCAATCTATGTCGACCGCATCACCAAGCTGATCGACCGTCCGCGCGGCACGAGCGCCGTTGTCATGACAACCATCGTTCCCCAGCACCGCCAAGGTGTTGAACTATGAAAGCGGGTTTCTGGACTGCGCCCGAGGGCGCGGAGCAGCCGATCAACGTGTTTCCGATCGGCGATGAGAGCCTGAACGCGACGGGCGGCAGCCTGACCGCGGCCGGTGCCTTGGCCAAGCTTGCCACGCTCGACAGCGCGGAACTCGCCAGGATGTGCCCGAACGCCATCGAGCTGTTGTCGAAGGTGGCCGCAGCGATCGCGAGCCAGAAGGCCGACATGCCGACGCAACTGTTCCGGCTTGGCAATCTCAACGATCTCGAGCGCAAGCTGATTGCCGACGTGATGGGCGAGGGCGAAGTGGCCGCCGTGGTTGAGCTGCCCGATGGATCGTTGGCGCAGATCCGGGAATCTGTGCTGGCCGGGATCTGGCGCGTGCGGCTCGAGAGCGACGCCAATCACGAATATCTCGAGGTCGGGCCGATCCCGGAGATCGTGAAGCGCGCCGCTGCCGATCTCACGGCTGCGGATTTTGAGATCGGGCAGGCCCCCGAAGGGGCCATGAACGTGCTGCCGGTGCTTGCGGAAATCCGCGAGCGGGCGCTCGCATGGCGGCCGGGCATCCGCTCGCAGATCATCAATTTCACGCTGCTGCCGATGAGCCCGATCGACATGAGTTTTCTCCAGGACACGATCAAGCACGGGCCGATCCAACTGCTTTCTCGCGGCTACGGTACCTGCCGGGTGCTCTCCACGGGCATCCGCAATGTCTGGTCGGTGCAGTTCTTCAACGCCATGGACACCGTCATCCTCGATACGCTGGAGGTCGGCGGCGTGCCCACGGTGGCGATTGCGGCTGACGAGGACTTCGAGGACTCGGCTGAGCGGCTTCAGGAGATCATCGAGGCCTATTTCAAATGAGCGGGTTCGAGAATTTTGGGGTGCGCCAGGACGTCGCCGATGTCACGCGGCTGGAATGCGGCATCTGCTGGACGGTCTATGACCCTAAGGATGGCGACGGGGTGGCACAGATCGCGCCTGGCACTCCGTTCGCGGCGTTGCCGAAAGACTGGCGCTGCCCGAACTGCGACTCTCCAAAATCCAAGTTCATGGCGCTCGAGTCATGACGGCTGATGCGCAAATTCGTGCCCGCGACGCCAACGCCGAAGCGTGGGGCGAGCTCTTGGCAGGAAGCTACCGGGAGATCGGCGAGCGCGCGGTGCGCGATCTGCCGATCTACAACAACGCGCTCGGCGTCGAAGCTGTCGGTTTCCGCTGGTTCAACGGCACGACCATCGGCGTCATGGTCACGCCCTGGTTCATGAACGTGGTGATCCCGGCGAGCGCGATCGCGCGGGATACTTCGGGCCCGAGCCTGCGAATGCGCTTCCCTGCGGGTGATCTCGAATTCACTGTCAGCGAGGTCGGACAAATGGGCCGGATCGCGAGCTGCTCGCTGTTCTCGCCGATGTTCCAGTTTGCGGACATAGTCGCCGCGCGGGCGACGGCCAAAGCGACCTTCGCCGAGCTGATGCTGCCGGCCAACAGCGAGGAGGCGGTCCGTTGCCGCGAGCCCGCAACAAGCCCGATCGACCGGCGTAACTTCCTGCGCGGTGTTCTGACGGAGCGGTGTGGATGAGCCTAGCCTTCCGGAACGAGATCGACATCACGGTGTGGCTCGCCGGCGGCACGATCGCCGACGTCGCGATCCGGCCGCGCAGCCGGCCGCCGTTGACGCGCTTGTTCGCGGGAAAGCTGGCCTCGTCACTGCCGTCGGTGCTGCCGCGTCTGTTCTCCCTGTGCTCGATGGCGCATCAGGTAGCTTTCCTGTCCGCGGTCGAGGCGGCGCGGGGCGAGGATGCCGGTCTCCAGATCGAGCGCGGTCGCCTCGTCGCTGTCGTCGCCGAACGCCTGACCGAATTGTTACGCGGCCTGTTCGTTGGCCGTCTCACGCTTGACGGCGCCGGCGCCGCAGCGGTTCGTGCCATGATGGAGGCCACGGCCGTTCTGGGTGGCAGCATCGCAGAGCGCGGGGAGGCGGTCTCGCGCCGCGAGGCGGTGGCGAAGATCAGGGCATCGCTCACCGCGCTCGGGATCGCGAGCGAGGAGCAAACCCCCGGGGCCGGCAGCGCGCTGGCGGTACATCTTGCGAATTTCGATGGCGATGCCTTGCTGCCGCCGGTCGTCGAACAGTCATTCCTGTCGGCAGCCGACGATCTCGAAATCGTCATGCGGCTGCTCGCCGATGGCGCGATATTCTCCGATGCGCCTGATCTCCATGGCCGGATTCCGGAGACCGGCGTCTGGGCGCGGCGGGTTAGGCGCGAGCCGATCCTGCCGCCGGGCGCGGGGCCCGCCGAGCGTCTGAAGGCGCGGATCGCGGAAGTGGCGCGGCTCTGCGGCTTCCTCGAGGCGGACGATGGGACAGTCGAGGACGGTGTCCTCCAGAGCTACCGGCTGGGGACCGGCAGAGGCGCGGGTGCCGTCGAATGCGCGCGGGGCCGGCTCTATCATGCCGTCGAGCTCGACGATGAAGACCGCATCCTCCGCTTCGAATTCTTGGCGCCGACGGAGTGGAATTTCCATGCCCGCGGGCCGTTGGTTCGCAGCCTCCAGGGCTCCGTTCTCGCCGGGGGCCGGCAGGGGCTGGATGCGGTCCGCGCGCTCGTCGGCTCGTTCGATCCGTGCGTCGGCTTCAGCCTCAGCTTCCGCGAGATCGGCCATGCATGAGATGGCGCTGTGCCAGGGAATCGTCGAGATTATCCAGGAGGAGTCGCGCAAGCGCGCCTTCGCTAGGGTGAACGTCGTGTGCCTGGAGATCGGCGCGCTCAGCCATGCTGCGCCTGAGGCGATGAAGTTCTGCTTCGAGGCCGCCGCCGCGCGCACCATTGCGCAAGGAGCAAGGCTCGAGATCGTCGAGACGCCGGGAGCGGCCTGGTGCGTGGCCTGCTCCAAAGGCGTCGAGATCAAGCAGCGCTATGAGCCGTGTCCGTCCTGCGGCAGCTATCAATTGCAGGTGACCGACGGCGAAGACATGCGCGTGAGGGAACTGGAGGTCGACTGATGTGCACGGTATGCGGTTGCCGCGATGCCAAAGCGTCCACAGAACACACCCATGATCATTCCCATGATCGTTCCCATGGGTACGATCATTCGCATCATCATGGGCACAGCGACGACCATCACCATCATCATGATCACGCGCCCGGCGATGGCGGACTGGTCGATTGCAGCGCCAACCCGGCTGGCCAGCAGATCGCCGGCATGAGCAGCGACCGCATCATCCAAGTCGAGCGTGACATTCTCGGCAAGAACAATCGGCTTGCCGCCGACAACCGCGCGCGCTTCCGCACCGACGACCTGCTCGTCTTCAACCTGGTCTCGAGCCCCGGCGCCGGAAAAACCTCGCTTCTGGTTCGCGCCGTGTCCGAGCTGAAGGACAGCTTTCCCATCGGCGTGATCGAAGGCGATCAACAGACCTCCAACGATGCCGAACGGATTCGCTCGACCGGCGTGCCGGCGATCCAGGTCAATACCGGCAAGGGCTGCCATCTCGATGCCGCCATGGTCGGCGCAGCCTATGACCGCTTGCCCTCGCTTAACGGCGGCATCCTCTTCATCGAGAACGTCGGTAATCTCGTCTGTCCCGCGGCGTTCGATCTCGGCGAGGCCTGCAAGATCGTGGTGTTCTCGACCACGGAAGGCGAGGACAAGCCGCTGAAATATCCGGACATGTTCGCCGCCTCCTCTCTGATGCTGATCAACAAGATCGATCTTGCGCCCGTACTCGACTTCGATCTTGCAAGGACGATCGAATATGCACGCCGGGTCAGTCCGAAGATCGAGGTTTTGACGGTGTCGGCGTGCACCGGTGAGGGTTTTGCGGCATTCTATGCCTGGATTCGCAAGCGAGTTGCACAGATGAAGCCGACCGAGATGGCGGTGTCGGGATGAGCATGAGCGGCGAGGCCATGGCGCGAGACCGAAGACGGCTGCGCCTGCATGTGCGCGGCGCCGTGCAGGGCGTGGGCTTTCGTCCGTACGTCTACGGCCTCGCCGCGCGCTATCGGCTCGGCGGCTTCGTTGCCAATGATCCCGATGGCGTGGTGATCGAGGTCGAGGGCGACCGCGCCGCGGATTTTGTCCATGCGCTCCCGCTGGAAAAACCGCCGCTGGCTCGGATAGACGAGATCTCCGTGCAACCGGTCGGCATCACCGAAAGCGACGAGTTCCACATCCGCGCCAGTGAGCAGGGCAAGGTCTCGACCCGGATCGCCGCCGATGCCGCCACCTGTCCGCAGTGTCTGAGCGAGCTGTTTGATCCGGCGAGCCGCTTCCATCTCTATCCTTTCGTCAACTGCACCCATTGCGGCCCGCGCTACACCATCGCCGAGCGGCTGCCCTATGACCGCGGTACCACCGCGATGAGGCGCTTCGCGATGTGCACGGCCTGCGCAGCAGACTATGCCGATCCGGCGAGCCGTCGCTTCCACGCCGAAGCAATTGCCTGCCCGCGATGTGGGCCAAGGATCAGTCATGGTACCAAACAGATCGCCACTGCGATCGCCGACGGGAGGATCGTCGCGATCAAGGGGCTCGGCGGATATCAATTGCTCTGCAATGCCCGTGAAGATGCGGCCGTGTGGCGTCTGCGGCACCGGAAGCATCGCAACCAGAAGCCGTTCGCCGTCATGGTCGGCTCGGCGGATGTGGTCGGCGAGATCGCTGAAATCGATGCGGTCGCGCTCGCGCTGCTGGAATCCTCGCCGCGGCCCATCGTGCTGATGAGATCCCGCGATATGCTCGCGCCCGGGATTGCACCGGAGCTGTCGCGGATCGGGGTCATGCTGCCCGTCGCGCCGCTGCATCATCTGGTGCTGAAGGCGCTCAATTCGGCGCATCCGCGAGCGGACGGCGCAAGTTGGGCGATCGTGGCAACCAGCGCCAATCCTGGCGGCGAGCCGCTGGTGATCATCAATGACGAGGCCAAACGGCGGCTTGCCGGCATCGCCGACCTGATCGTCACGCATGACCGCGATATCGTCACCCGCGCGGACGACTCTGTCGTCTCGGTAGTCGGGGGGCGGGCGCAGTTCATCCGCCGCGCACGCGGCTATATCCCAGAGCCGATTAGGCTCGCGAAGTCGGTCCCGTCGGTGCTTGCGGTCGGCGGCGCGCTGAAGTCGACGGTCACCGTCATCCGCGGCAACGAAGCCTTTGTCTCCCAGCACATTGGCGATCTCGACACCGCGGAAGGCATTCGCTTTTTCGAGGAGACGGTGGATCACCTGCTCTCGACGCTGGACATCGAGCCGGTCGTCATCGCCCATGACCTGCATCCGAACATGGCCTCGACCCGTTTCGCCGAAGCCAGCGGGAGACAGCTGATCGCGGTCCAGCATCACCATGCCCATGCGGCATCCGTGATGGCGGAACATGGCGTCGCAGGGCCGGCGTTGGCGCTGGTGCTCGACGGCTTCGGTTATGGCAGCGACGGTGGCAATTGGGGCGGCGAGTTGCTCTCGTGCGATGGTGCACGCTTCCAGCGACTCGGACATCTGGCCCCGATGAAGATGCCGGGTGGCGATCGCGCGACGCGCGAGCCGTGGCGCATGGCCGCGAGCGTGCTGCATGCCTTGCGGCGCGGCGACGCGATTGCGAAGCGCTTTGCGATGCAGCCGCAGGCTGCGCGTCTCTGCGCTATGCTCGACCAGCCCGGTGTGGCGACGACGACCAGCGCCGGCCGGCTGTTTGACGCGGCGGCGGGGCTGCTTGGTCTCTGTCCGGTGCAGAGTTACGAGGGCGAAGCCGCAATGAAGCTGGAAGCGCGTGTCCGCACACCGCGCCTCGCCGAGGACGGCTGGACGATCGAGAGTGGCGTGCTGTCTCTTTTCCCCTTGCTCGCACACCTTGCGGTCGATCCGGTCGATGGGGCCGAGCTCTTCCATGGCACCTTCGCCGCCGCCTGCATTGACTGGATCGCGCGCGCGGCACTGGAGACCCGCGTCACGACTGTCATCCTGAGCGGTGGCTGCTTCCTCAACGCGATCCTCGCAGACGAGATCGGGCGCGGCTGCGTCGCCGCCGGGCTCTCGCCGTTGCTGCCTCGCCAGGTGCCGTCCAATGACGGAGGCCTCAGCCTCGGGCAGGCCTGGGTCGCCGCGCTCCAACTCCTCGAGCAGCAAGGCCCGGAGGGAAACGCCTGATGTGTCTCGCCATACCTGCTGAGGTCACAAAGCTCCTGCCTGACGACATGGCCGTCGTCTCGATCGATGGTGTCAGCAAGGAGATCTCGGTGGCGCTGATCGAAAACCTCGCCGTCGGCGACTACGTGATCATCCATGTGGGGTACGCCCTGACCAAGATAGATGCGCAGGAGGCGCAGCGGACGCTGGAGCTGTTGCGTGAAATCGGCGCCGAAAGCCGGGAGGCCGCGCAATGAAATATGCCGACGAGTTTCGCGACAAGGAGATCGCGGTGGGATTGGCGAAGGCGATTCGCTCGGAGGCCGATCCGGAAAAATCCTATCGTTTCATGGAATTTTGCGGCGGCCACACGCATGCAATCTCCCGCTACGGGCTCGAGGACATGCTGCCGAAGAACGTGCGGATGATCCACGGCCCCGGCTGCCCTGTCTGCGTCTTGCCAGCGGGACGCATCGACATGGCGATCCGGCTCGCCGAACGGCCGGACGTGATCCTTTGCATCTACGGCGACTTGATGCGGGTGCCGGGCTCGCAGGGTGCCTCGCTGCTGAAGGCCAAGGCGCGCGGCGCCGACGTCCGTATGGTTTATTCCACGATTGATGCCATCCGTGTTGCGGAAGAAATTCCCGGCCGCGCGGTCGTGTTCTTCGCCATCGGCTTCGAGACCACGACGCCGCCGACCGCCGTGATGATCCGGCTCGCCGAGAAGAAGCAGCTCAAGAACGTCAGCGTGTTCTGCAATCATGTGCTGACGCCGCCGGCGATGCAGAACATCCTGGAAAGCGCCGATATCCGCAATATCGGCCCCGTCGAGATCGACGGCTTCGTCGGGCCGGCCCATGTCTCGACCATCATCGGCACCGAGCCTTACGAGTTCTTTGCCGAAGAATTCGGCAGGCCGGTGGTGATCGCGGGCTTCGAGCCGCTTGACATGATGCAGGCGATCTTGATGCTGGTGCGGCAGGTCAACGAGCACCGGTATGAGGTGGAGAACCAGTATAGCCGAGCAGTGACCCGTGACGGCAATCTGCGCGCCAAGGAGGAGGTCTCCGACATCTTCGAGCTGCGTGACCAGTTCGAGTGGCGCGGTCTCGGCCTAGTGCCTTATAGCGGGCTCAAGCTGAAGCGGGCCTACGACAAATACGACGCCGAGGTCCGCTTCGACATGAACGAGCTTCGGGTTGCCGACAATCCGGCCTGTGAATGCGGCGCCATCCTGCGCGGCGTGAAGAAGCCGGTTGACTGCAAGCTGTTCGGCACGGTGTGCACGCCGGAGGCGCCGATGGGGTCCTGCATGGTCTCGTCCGAGGGTGCATGTGCGGCACACTGGACCTACGGCCGCTTCCGCGATCATCAGCAACGGCGGGCGTCATGAAGGCCCATCAGCGCAAGCTCGACATAAGGAACGGCTGCGTCGACCTGTCCCACGGATCCGGTGGCCGCGCGATGTCGCAACTGATCTCGGGCCTGTTCCACGAGGCGTTCGGCAATGAATGGCTGGCGTGCGGCAACGACCAGTCTGCGTTCGATGTCGGCGCCGGGCGCATGGTGATGACGACCGACGGCTATGTGGTCTCGCCGCTGTTCTTTCCGGGCGGCAATATCGGCTCGCTCGCCGTGCATGGCACGGTCAACGACATCGCCATGGCCGGCGCGCGGCCCCTCTATCTCTCGGCGAGCTTTATCATCGAGGAAGGTTTTCGTTTCTCCGACCTGAGGATGATTGCGGATTCCATGGGCGAGGCCGCGCGAGCCGCGGGCGTCTACATCATCACCGGTGACACGAAGGTCGTCGAGCGCGGCAAGGCCGACAGCCTGTTCATCTCGACCGCCGGGATCGGTGTCGTGCCTGCCGGGCTCGACCTCTCTGCCGGGAATGCCCGCGTCGGCGATCGTGTCCTGATTTCTGGAACGCTCGGGGATCATGGCGTCGCCATCATGTCCAAACGCCAGAACCTCGCTTTTGAGACCGAGATCGTCTCGGATTCTGCGTCGTTGCATGATTTCGTCGCGAGCATGCTGGCGGCCGGCGGCAAGGGCATCCGTTTGATGCGCGATCCGACCCGCGGTGGGCTCGCCGCGACGCTGAACGAGATTGCCCAGCAGTCCGGCCTCGGCTTCCAACTTCAGGAGGCGGCGATCCCGGTGAAGCCCGGTGTTGCTGCGGCTTGCGAACTGCTCGGGCTTGATCCGCTCTACGTCGCCAACGAAGGGAAGCTGGCAGCGATCGTGGCGCCCGAGGTTGCAGCAGCCGTGCTTGCGGCGATGCGGATGCATCCGCTCGGCCGTGATGCCGCCGAGATCGGCGAGGCCGTGGCAGACGACCACCATTTCGTGCAGATGGCGACGAGCTTTGGCGGCGGAAGGATCGTCGACTGGCTATCGGGCGAACAATTACCCCGGATCTGTTGAGGCTCAGGATGCGCATTCTGCTTTTGTCGCATTCCTTCAACAACTTGACGCAGCGGCTGCATGTCGAACTCAGCGAGGTGGCCATGAGGTCTCCGTCGAGTTCGATATCCATCCCGACGTGACCCGCGAAGGCGTTGCCCTGTATCGGCCCGACCTCGTTATCGCGCCGTTCTTGAAACGGGCGATCCCGGACGAGGTCTGACGTGGCGTGGCGTGCGTTGCCTCATCGTGCACCCCGGCCCGCCCGGTGACCGCGGTCCTGCGGCTCTCGACTGGGCCATTCTCGAGGGCGTCGCGGAGTGGGGTGTCACGGTGCTGCAGGCGGATGGCGAGTTCGACGCCGGTCCAATCTGGGTCCATCGCACGTTCCCGATGCGGCGTGCCGCGAAGTCCACCATCTACCGCAACGAGGTCACCTCCTACGCGGTGGAGGCGGTGCTCGAGGCCATTGCCGCGATCGAGGCCGGGCACGAGGCGCCCGCGCCAACGGCGAGCGACGATCCGCGCATTTGCGTGCGGGGGCCCTGTCGGCAAGCGGATCGCGCGATCGACTGGCAGCACGACACAACCGTCGAGG
Organism: Bradyrhizobium sp. 132; assembly: GCF_023074185.1. Classification (GTDB taxonomy): domain Bacteria; phylum Pseudomonadota; class Alphaproteobacteria; order Rhizobiales; family Xanthobacteraceae; genus Bradyrhizobium. The sequence continues at coordinate 50,236 of NZ_JADPKY010000134.1, forward strand.
TGCTTCGCAAGATCGACAGCGCCGACGGCATGCCCGGCTTGACCGACAGTCTGTTCTGGCAGGACGTCCGGCTGTTCGATGCGCATGAGGCCCATGGCATCTCCGGCGAACCCGGCACCGTGGTGGCGCAGTGCGACGGTGCGCTGGCCCGGGCGACCGTCGACGGCGCGGTCTGGATCGGCCAGGCCCGGAGTGTCGCGCCGAAGAGCTTGAAACTTGCGGCGACGAAGATCTTCGCGTCGGAAGCGGCGCATCTGCCGCACAGGCCAGGACGCGGCTACGGTCCGATCGAATATCGCGAGCATTGCGAGGTTGGCGAGCTGCAATTCAACTTCTACAACGGCGCCATGAGCTCCGACAATTGCAAGGCACTGCTCAACGCTTGAACCGCGCTTGCGCGCGCAACCAAGGTGCTGCTGCTGACCGGCGGCCGTGATTATTGGTCGAACGGCATTCATCATGCCGAGATCGAGCCCGCCGACAGCGCAGCGGATGAGTCCTGGCGCAACATCAACGCCATCGACGATTTTGCGCGGGCCATCATCGAGACCACCGATCGGCTGGTTGTTTCCGTCGTTCGCGGCAATGCCGGCGCAGGCGGTGTGTTCCTCAGCCTCGCCGCCGACGAGGTCTGGGCCAGCGATCGGATCGTGCTCAATCCGCATTACAAGGACATGGGCAATCTCTACGGTTGGGAATACTGGACTTATCTTCTGCCGCGCCGCGCGGGTGCCGCGAATGCGGCCATGATCACTCAATGCCGGCTGCCGACGGGCGTGGCTGAGGCCGGTCGCCTCGGCATCGTCGATCGCGTGCTGACGGCCAGGGGCGCTGCAACGGACGATCTCGTGAGGCTCGCCGCCGCGCTTGCATCGGATCCCGACTATGCCGCGCGCCTCGTCGACAAGCGAAGGCGCCGCGCCGCCGACGAAGCCGCTCGAGCCGTACCGCAACGAGGAGCTGCGCCGCATGCGGCTCAACTTCTACGGCTTCGATCCAAGCTACCACGTGGCGCGTTACAATTTCATTCACAAGGCCCCGAAGTCGCGTACGCCGCTGACCATCGCTAATCACCGGTCGCGGCGTGAGCGCGAACGATGATCCCGCGCTCGCGAGCGCGCCGCGTATGAATCTGACCGCGCTCGAGGCTGGCACGCCGATCGGAGCCGGCGCGTCGGCCTTCTGCGCGGCAATTCCGAGGAGCACGAACGTCTCCAAGCAGAAGCTGTCAGTTTTTTTGGAGCAAGAACGGCACTCTTTTGGCGTCGGTTATGTCGCAAATTTTGCTCACATGACAACGCTGTCCCAGCGGGACAATTTACTTATCCTGGATTTCCTGGTGCACGCAAATCTTCATTTAGGCACGCGTGCCGGTTCGGGTCCGAGTTTCAATAAGCCTCCATAACGATTCTTGCTTGGTCGAAAACACAGCGCGACTGGCGGGCCAACAGCGGAATAGGCCGCGCCTGGATCGTGGTCGAAAGTCTCTATAGCATGGATGGCGATTTCGCGCCGCTCGAAGAACCTTATCGCAATCGCGGCCCGACCCGATGCATTCCTGATCGTGGATGAGGCGCATACAGGCGTCTACGGCGAGCAAGGGCGGGAGCTAACCGCGCCTTGTGAGGGGCGCGAAAATCTTCCGGTCGTTCACACCTGTGGCAAGGCGCTCGGTGCCGCCGGCGCGCTTGTCACTGCATCCGGCGTGCTGCGCAGTTTAACGGTCAATCGCTGTCGTCCTTTCATCTTCGCCGCCGCACCCTCGTCCTTGTCATCGCCGTGCGGGCAGCGCTGTCGATCCTGCAGGAGGAGTCCGAGCGTCAGCAGCATCTGGCCAAGCTCGTCACTTTTGCGCATCGGCAGATGCGTAAACGTGGCTGGCAAAGTCCTTCGGGCTCGCAGATTGTGCCCTGTATCGTTGGCGACATGCGCGCAATGCGGCTTGCCTCTGCACTGCAGGCTCGAGGCTTTGATATCCGTCGATCCGGCCGCCAACGGTGCCAGTTGGCACGCTCGTCTATGAATTTCACTGACGCTCAACGTCGCCGAGGAGGATGTGCTTGCAATGCTTGATGCTCTAAGCGAGGAGACGACAAATGAGGCTCAATGAGCCAGCAGATCTGTTGACCGTTACGGATACCAAAGTCCGAAGATCGGTTTTTTTCCGCAATGTCGGTCGATCTCATGCGCGCGAAATTGCAAACCTATTCAGCCTGGCCGCGAAGGAGAGACCAGCGAGCTCGTCGCACGGCTGGGCGATCCCCAGCTTTGATCGTTCCAAACCTCAGATCGCCTCGCGTGCTTTGCTTGAGGAAGCTCGAGATCCGTCTCGCATGAAAAGCTTTGTATTCGACTGATCGGGCGCCGCAATTCGGCAACAAGCGGCCAACAATTGGGTAAATTGGGCTCATAGCTCAGGCAATAAAGAGCGCGAATTTGGATACTATCCGTCGATTAGGGTGGAGCAAAATGACAGCATTCGCTGCTCGATGCGCTCACTGAGAAGACGAGAGGAGGCGCTCGATGAGCCAGCAGATCGTGGTGACCGGTACGGGTACTGGAATCGGAAAAGCCGTGTTTTCCGCGGGGCTCGCCAATCTCCTCGGCGCCAACTACTGGAAGCCAATTCAGGCCGGTCTCGAAGGAGAGACCGATGCTCAGATCGTCGCGCGACTGGGCGGTCTGTCGGCCGATCGCATCGTACCGGAGCGTTACCGCCTGACAACGCCTGCTTCGCCCAACCATTCCGCGGAACTTGACGGAGTTCGCATCGACGCGGATTCGCTCAATGTGCCAGATACTGCGGAGCGGCCGCTCGTGGTCGAGGGCGCCGGCGGGCTAATGGTGCCGCTGAGTGGCAGTACACTCTACATTGATGTCTTTCAGCGATGGCGGCTACCAGTCGTTCTCTGTGCGAGCACAGCGCTTGGCACAATCAATCACACACTGCTCTCGATAGAGGCACTGCGAAGGCGCGAGATCTGCATTCTTGGGATTGCCTTCATTGGCGAAAAAAATGCTGAGGCGCAGATTGCTATTCGCGAGATTGGGCGGGCGCGTTGGCTCGGGCGATTGCCCTGGCTTTCTTCCCTAACCATGGACACGCTGCAGACAGCGTTCAAAGCGTCATTCCGCTGCGATGATTTCATACACTACCGTGCCGAGCATCTGTTTGCGCTCGATCAGGCACTCGCCCTTTACGACGCCTATCGCGAGAAGGCATCTGCCTGCGATGTCCGGATCGAAGCTGTGTTGAAGGAACTCAGCACCCACAGGGGTCGTGATCATGGATCAGCACCGCCAGTCTCGCGGCGTCGGAACAGAACCGATCAGGCGAACGCTCTGGCTTTCGACGTCCGGGCGGCGCTGTTCGTGTTGCTCGGAAAGGACATCACTATGATCGACGGCCTCGGCCCTTACCTTTCGCTGAAGTTGATCGCGGAATGCGGCGACGACCTTACCTCATGGCCAAGTGCAAAGCATTTTACCTCCTGGCTGGGGTTGGCTCCGAGCAATAAGATCTCCGGCGGCAAAGTGCTCTCGTCACGAACGCGCCGATCCGGCGGTCGGGCCGCGGCTCTTCTGCGCCTCGCTGCCGTCACCGTCGGACGCACTGACACCGCGCTCGGCGCCTTTTACAGGCGCCTCTCGTCCCGCATCGGCAAGGCCAAGGCGGTGACCGCCACGGCCCGCAAGATCGCAGTCCTGTTCTACAACGCGGTGCGACACGGAATGGAGTATGTCGATCCGGGGGCCTCATCCTACGAGACGCGCTACCGCACGCGAGTCGTCAACGATCTGCATCGGCGTGCCAAGGCATTCGGGTTTGTTCTCCAGCCAGTGGAGCCGAAAGCTGGTGCTGCCGTTTCTTAGGAATCGTTCTCCAGCGTCAGCTCCCCGATCTTGGCGTGCAGCGACTTTACGTCCACAGCCGGCACGGCGGCCGTCACACTTCCAGATCCGAAAACCTCGGAAGCTCCTCCCTCGAGCTGCGCCTTCCACGCCATAATCTGATTAGGATGGACGTCAAATTGCTCAGCCAGTTGAGCTATCGTTCGGTCACCCTTCACGGCAGCGAGTGCCACCTTGGCCTTGAAAGCCGGCGTGTGGTTCCGGCGCGGTCGTCTGCTCATGGTCTCTCCTGTTCGCGGCGATTATCGCCGCCGTCAGGCAGAAACTCCATTTATCCTCCTGTTCAAATTTGCGGGGCCAGCTCTCTACCACACCTATATGAAACTCATGATCTAGGGCGTCCCGAGTTCGCCGTTCAGTGCGCGCACCCTGCAAACCAAGTAATCTAGGCGCAAATGTCCCAAGAATGGGGAGCAGCTTACCCATTATTCGGTCAGTTCTATTGTACGGCCCACTTGAGGCGACGGCGGCGCCTTAAGTGACAGAACCACCCGCTTGACACAACGGTGGGGCGTAGGGTTGAATACTTTCGCGTCGAAACTTTGTGAACGGTCATTCTGAAGTCCGTAGGTAATTGAAAAATCCGCATTTATGCGGGATATTCCGCTACGCTGATGCAAGCGATCACAATAGGAGGGAGATGTGCGCGCATTTTCACGGCGCAGTTTCGCTTCGGGCCTGCTGCTGACCGCGCTTGGCAGCGAAGGGGTCCGCTCCCAGATCATTCAGCAATCGCCTCCTCTGCCTCGCACCGAGCTCTTCAATTCGGGGGATTTTTTGTGGCCGAAAAAGCCCGGCGAATTCGTTCCGTACAGCCAGCAGGCAAATGCCGGCCCCGAGCACGACGCTGCAATTTGGCAAAAGGAAAAGCAGCAATTTCTTGAGCAAGCTGCCAGGGAATCATCGGGTCTCTCCGCGAGTCAATTGGCCCAGATAAAGGATCTCGACTACCGCGAGTTTCTTGCGCGTTACGAAGCTGATCAACGGCCAGGAACGCCCGGCGTGTACTCATCAGGGGGGGGTGTCTATGTTGGCCACGTCGCCATCGTAAACATAACGAGCGATCGTAAGCCTGAGGTGGTAGAAGCTATTTGGGGCGCGGGCGTTGTTCGTCATTCTTACGAAAGTTGGCTGGCTGGACGCCAAGGCGAGGTCGTTTGGCTGGGCAGACTGCGCGACCGTTCGGCAGAAGATCGAGCCCGGATCAGTACGGAAGCCGCAAAGTACGTCGGCCGACCATACAACTTTTGGAACTTTAATTTGAACGACGACAGCGGTTTCTATTGCTCGAAACTGGCTTGGCTATCGGTTTTTCGAAGCCTTGGATTTGCGCTCGATGGAGATCCCAACCCTCAACGAGGGTTTTGGTTCTCACCGAAACAGATGCTGTACTTGCCAGTTGTTGATAGACTCTACGATCCCGGCCCCTATGCGTATCGTTGAGGATGACTATGGCTTCTTACCTGCTGAGGCCGGCTGCGATTCTGCTCTTGATAGCGGTAGCGGTCACCGCAGAAACATCAAGAGCGCAAGATTTTGTTGGCATTAGATCCAAAGCGCAGGATTCCATTCTCTTTGTCCAGCGGGTAGTTCGTAACCGCGACGGCACCGGCGAGCATGTTGCCGACAGCGCAACAGGTTTCGTGGTTGCGTGCCGAGGGTATTTTCTAACGGCAGCCCACGTTGTTCAAAGCGTCACTTCTTCTCAGGAGCAAGCATACTACGCGTCTCCAGGTCCGCGTGACAGTCAGCGCTTTCAATTAGATTTGGTCAAGTCTGACGCGGACCTCGACGTAGCCCTGTTTCAGCTACCACCCTCACGCCCTTGGGCGCCACTTGCGATCGCTTCGTCCTCGGGCGTTCCAGATGACGCGAAAGTGCTTGTCTTGGGCTATGGCACTGGAAGTGACTTAGGCTCAAGCCAGGGGACCATACGAAATCACTTCGGACCAGGCGGCCGACTCAATACACAAGTCCCGTTCAATCATGGAGACAGCGGGGCTCCCGCATTCGACATTTCTGGCCGAGTGATAGGTATGGCAAGTAGCGGTTTAGCACTTGCAAATTCATTCACCGTGATTACGCCTTCCGATTATTTTCAGCCCCTGCTGTCCTTAACCGGCGTCAACAATGCCCAGAATTGTACGCCGCCACCGACGCCAGTGTCAGCTTCGACTAAGTCTTTCCAGTTCTCTTTCACTGCGGAACCGGATCAGTCCCGTGAATTTTCACAGACGTTCTGCGTTGACGAGGGAGTTTCGGTTCGGCGGGTGGAAGTCCACACCGATTCCATTAATGGCGAGGGCACCCACATCATTTCCTCGTTGAAAGATACGGATCGACCGAATTGCGTGACGCTGCGCGTGTTTGTAAGGGGAAATGGCGTTGACCGCATCGGGGGCATTATCGTCAATTATCGAGGACGGGGCTGGATCTCCGGCGCGCTAAATGTAAGCTACGGCTGACCCTTATTTCGATATGCGAGCAATTAAGCCGGCCCGTCAGCAGGTGAGGATATGCGGTGAAATTCCGGGTCAAATACTTTGCAACTATGTTGTTTATTTCACTTGCTGCGAAGGAGGCTTACGCGTCGAGCCTCCTAGATGTAGTTAATTCAATCAACGCTCGCTTGACGCAGTTTCAACTGATCAGCGTTGCGTTGCCGGTCCTTGTTGATAAGGCGGTGGTCGCGGCCTATGAGTTCAGGCGCACCGGCAACTCCGATGTTCCGGTCATCACATTCCGACCGAAGAACTATTCCTTCCAGTACAACTTGACGCAGGATCCCACGAGATACTCCGTGAGCGATTTCTGTGAAGCTATTCACTCCACTAAACACCCGAACAAGCTGAATTTTGTAGAGATCGCCGCTAAGCTGGGAAATGACCGCGAAGGGGAACTCGCCCGACTTGCCAAAGAAGGGCCTGTCGAGATAGCGCTTGCAGCATATTCAGCGGGTGTCTCGCTTCTCGAGGCAGGATATCGCTCTCAAGTATCTCTTCTTGGTACCGCTAGCGCTGATCCGAACGAGCCCGCCGACGCGCTCTATTCAACGCCAGCGACGCACCAGACGTTTGGCGCGCTTTCACAAGATGATGGAAAGACGCTTTGGTACCGCGATATAGAGCGCTACTATGCTTTCAACGGCGGCTACTTTTACAGGGATATACCCAATCTCCGATCGAATGAATTCTTGGTGAAAATTATGGGACCGATAATGAGCATATGCAGAGAGCCCACCACGGCGATAAGGATTTTGGACGGATTGCTCATTTCAAACGAAAAATATTCGGATTCCGTAAGAGTGTTCATTCATATTTACAAGTAGTTGGTTAGCTTGAGCGAGCGCACGCCTAGGGAAAGATCTTTCATCCGAGTTGCGACCGCGCATGCAGAGGCGCCATGGTGCCTGTAGGAAAGCTGCCACGATCGTATGATCGCCGGACGCACGGGTGTACAAGTGCCTGCCCCTGAAAGGGTTTGGACGCGCCACGGACGCTCTTCGAAAATGCGCTCAAGTTTCGCCATTTCGTCTTCATGACGTGATGTTCGATTAGCCCGTGCTCGACACACCACGATAGGAAGGCGCTGAAACCTCGGTGCGCATTGCAAGCGGCAATCTTGTGCTTTTTGGCAATGCGATCGATTATCTCTTTGATCTCAGCGCGAGAGATTTTGCTCAGGACTTTATCCCCCAATTTGGGGAGAAAGTGCCGCTCGAAAATTCTTACACGGTGTCTCGCATGTTCGCGAGAAACTTTTGGTAGATGTTCGGCCTTGAACGCGTCGTACGCTATTCGGAGCGACCCATCGCGCTAGGCAAGTCTCTCATCTGCGGGATCTTTGCCCGCTGCGATCTGTCCAAGGATCTCTCTGGCTTGCCGTCGTGCCTCGGTCGCGTTGATCGCGCTCGCGCTACCGAGCGTCAGTTTTCGAATGCGCATCCGATCTCTAGGGCGATAGAACGTAAGCGTGGTGCTGAGGCCCTTCAGATTGTTTGTGCGCAGTCTTGTGAGCGCCGCTAGAAGAGTCATCTTCTGCAAGGGTGCTCACAATGGACGACCATTCGGACGACATAAGACGACCTGTCTCCGCGTGTCGAAGTGTATGCTGGAGTAGGCCGAAAGCAGTGGCCGGATGATTTGAAGGCCCAGATTGTCGCGGAAAGCCTCGAGCCAGGCGCGATTGTCACAGATGTCGCGCGTCGCCATGGGTGCCGGCCCCAGCAGGTGCACGACTGGCGGCGCCGGGCGCGTTTGGGCCAGTTGGTACTACCGGCTTCGGCGGACACGCTGTCGTTCGTGCCGGTGGTATCGGAATCGGCGCTACCGGCAGCCGCAGAGCCCACCGGGTCGCCGGAAGCAGCTGTTGTGACGGTTGAGCTCCAGGGGGCACGAGTTGAGGTGCGAGGGACGCTGGCCTTGCTGTGTTGAGTGATGTGTTCTTGGCGATTCGACGGACACGTTCATGCTGACGCCGCCCGCCAGCCTCATGATTTACGTTGCGACCCGACCTGTAGACTTCAGGAATTATGCGGAGCCCACGATTATGCGGAGTGCGCGGCCGCTCAATCCGAGACCCGCTTCGTTATCAACAGTTTAGTTCCTAGTGCCCTCTTCCTCACTCCGCATAATCTGAGGCCTCCCTTCCTGCCTTGATGGCAACGAGAGGGAGACCGCCATAGCAGAAGCGTAGGCGGTGCCCGCAAAAGAGCATGCTAGAGAACATCAGCTTCGTGGTAACAAAAGATGAGAGTGAATCGCCTCCTTCATCCGACTCTGATCTATCTCCGCGGTGGTGGAGACGTCGATTGCGCTCTTAAGCCGCTCGCTTTGTTGCCCATCTTGGCGCTTTTCGCTGTCGCTTTTCCTTGAAGATCGCGATGGCAAAAGGCTCAAGGTTGATTAAATGAAGACTTTCTGCCGACGCGGCGCAGATCGCGAACAGGCAAGCGGATCCATAATTCCAGCGAAGGCGCCGGTAGGGTGGCTAAGTGGAGCTTGCACGCGGCGGCGCGCCAATCGACCACCGCGGCAAGCATTCGTAAGAGAAAAACTCCGGATAGGACGCTCATTGAGACGAGACTGATTGCCTCTTTGTTGGGTGTGTTGCGCGCACGAATTACTCGCCCAGGCATTGTCGTTGGCGGCTTCGCGGTGCTTGGCCACTCCCGACTTCTCGAGGGAAACATGTGACGGCGCTCACCTTATCGTGACATTTATTGCGAGCGGGCGGATCCTCGTCAGCTATACGTTGCTCCAATGCTTGATCAGGATGTTCCCAGCTTAAAGCAAGTCCGGCTTCAGGTTGCATCTCGATTGACCTGCCTCCGAAGTTTCATCCAGTGGCGATTAGAGCCTCAGCGGATGTTACGCCGTTTGGCGCGGGGTGAGCAACGTGCGATCGGCGGAGCTGGTC
>NZ_JADPKY010000055.1 GCF_023074185.1 Bradyrhizobium sp. 132
AAACCTGGATGCGATGCTGGCGAAGTTCTCTCAGTATTCGTTCATCGAGTGGATCGATCTCTACGAGCTGATCGACGAGCCGGACAAGACTGGTCCCGAAGGTCGGTTCGGGTTGATGTTCAATCTGTCGACCCCGAAGCCGCTCATGTCGACGGTTGACAAGTATACGGGTGGCCCCCAGTAGGCCCCACCCTGCACCAGCACCGACACCAGCTCCCGTATCGCCTCCGGCGCCGACCATATCCGTGTCCTACCGATGCTCCTGCGTACGGGGCATCGGTCATTTCGTTTTCCTGTCGATCACCCTGATCGCTTCAGCAACCTCAATGACCGCAACCGCGCATCCGGCATCGGCCTGTTCAATGCCGGTCGCCAGCTTGGCTGGTCTCATGGGAGCAGCCCTGCTCCACAGATCGATCGACGATACCCGACCTGTCGGCTTGGAAGCTCGCGGTTCAGAGCGGCACGCTCATTGACTCAACGCTCTTTGGCCTGTGAGAGACCAATCCGTCCTTCATCGCGCTCCGCGAATGTCTCCCCAGCCCTCGCTTGTTCAGCAAAGGCCACAATGCTTGCTTCCGTTTCGGCGATCTGAGTCTTCATCTGTTCGGGACGCGCGGACCATCCGCCGCCATGCGCCTGATGCGGTCGATTTCTTCGGCTGTCTGAGCCTGCACCTCATCGGATAGAACGTGAGGGGGCGGCAATGCGCAGAGCTTCTCGAACTCATCGCTTTCGCTCTGGAGCACGATCAACGAGTAGTCGGAAAATACGATGAGGGCATCGACCATCTCGTCGGTCTCGTCTAGGATCAAAACTCACGCACGCGGCGAGCCTTTGGATCATATTTTGTGGCGGCCGCTGAAGAGGATTCTGATTCGACATCCAGGCTATGATCCAATGAAGATGACAGAGGCTCAGCTCGCTGTTCCGGAGTCGTTCGAGAAGGCCGTTGATAAAGCTCCTCAATCTTCGTGACTTCGTCTGGCGTTAATTGGGAGAATTCGTTGTCACGGGCGCGCTTTGAGAGTCGCCCTTCATTCTGTTGCAAGAATCCAAAGAGATTGTTGAGGGTGCGCTCCGGCATGTCGATCATGTTTTCGACGCCCGCCCGGAATGTATCGAAGCTCCGCAAGAACCGGATTTCCTTCGGAAGATCCTGTTCGATGGTCCTCTGCACGCATTCGTACAGAAACTCCGCGTGCGGCGTTGCATCGAAAAAGCGGTAAACGTCAGCCGTATCGTTCAGGACCTTGACGTTGCCCTGTGGAGTAGGCTGCCATTGGACGCATGGCAGCAATTTACTCGAATAGCTTTCTAATCCGTCCTTGTATTCGGCGATTTTGTCTTAGGATGGCGGCTGAAACCGGAAAGTGGATGCCGCCGGATTGAATCCGTCGTGCCAGGTGCGGCCATTGCCGTCCTCGAATGGATGGATGTAGACGAACCCGAAGGCCAGCACGGCGGCAGCCACAACGGGGTCAAGCTCAATTGACGAGGCCTGGTCGAACGCGATCAATCCGTGGACGAGGGAGGCGATATCTTCGTGATGCGCGCTGATATGGTCGGGAATGGGTCTCTGCGTCTCGTGGTCATGCTCACCGACGAAACCGCCTTCCTTCCGAAAGCCGAGCTTCACGAAACGCTCATCACCGATGACAATGCGGTGCAGGCGCAAGAACACCGTCTCATCGAGCGGCGTCCATCCTGCTTCGCCGATGACCCTATCCCACCGCTGGATAAGATCCTGCGGCGGCTTCTCGCCTTCGATGACGCAGCTCGATTTTGAATCCTTGAGGAGAAGGGTCAATTGCGCGGGCCCGCCGCAACGCTCTGGCCATGGCGCCTGGCTCGGAACGCCGGCGCGAACGTCAGGATCCGGCCCGATGGGCGTCGATGTTGTTCAGGAGGACTCGCTAAGCGTAGGCATAACCGGGTTCCTTGCCGATCGGCGGCCACATTCTCAGCCAGACAAGCACCTTAACGTCGACCTTCCACCGGAAGGCGCTCTAGCCAGGTCTAGCTCGGCTTCTCGGCCTAAGCGCCTTGCAATAATTTATTGTAATTACGCAACTGAATTTTATTGAGAACGCCAGCATAATACTATTGATATTGAACGGCGTTATATTATTGTATTCGCAGGACATCAAACTATCGGAACCTCCCGAGCTGGAACATGCCCACTCTCCACGACAAACTCGCCCAGTCCCTCACTGAGCTGAAGACCCTCAGCAACGGCGGAAATCGACGAATCTTCCGGAGCGACGAACTTTCGCGCACCCACCGCGAACGGCTGGTGAAGGCCGGGTTCCTGAAGGAGATCATCAAAGGATGGGTGCTGATGACGCGGCCCGAGGAGCGGTCGGGCGACAGCACGTCGTGGTACTCGTCGTTCTGGGAGTTTTGCCGCGCCTACTGCAACGAGCGCTTCAAGAGTGACTGGGTCCTCTCGGCAGAAAGCTCAATCCCGCTACTTGCAGAAAATCTCAACGTTCCGAAGCAGATCGTGATCGCGGCACCGACCGCCAATAACCAAACCCAGCCCCTTCTCCATGGCACCTCCCTTTATCTGTACAAGGCGACCAAACTGCTGGTGACCCCGGTCAAGACCGCCGGGGTCCAGACCTTTCCGGCGCCGGAGGCGATCTGCGCTGCCGCGCCAGCTTTCTGGCAGACGCAGAAGAACGACGTCATCGCCCTGCTCGGTTCGCAGAGGAATGCCAGCGCAATCCTAAAAGTCCTCCTGGAAGGCGGACATGCGGCCGCGGCGGGGCGCATCGCCGGGGCGTACCGACTGCTGGGCAACACGCGGGCCGCCGACGATATCGTCACCGCGATGACGGCGGGCGGGCACGATGTCAGGGAAGATGCCGATCCATTCAAAGCGCCGGTACCGATGCAGCTTCCAAGCCGGGCCACGCCACCAATCATGACGCGAATCCGTCTCATGTGGGCGGAGATACGCGAAAAGGTGTTAGCAAATTTCAAGCTTGAGCCGCGGCGTATCAACGATCATGACGGATATCTGGCCGCGATCGACGAACGGTACACCTCGGACGCGTACCACTCGCTTTCTATCGAAGGCTACTCGGTCACGGAGGAACTGATCGAGAAGGTGAAGACCGGAAAATGGGATCCCAACGGCAGCGATGGAGATCGCAAACAAACGGATGCAATGGCCGCGAAGGGCTACTGGGATGCGTTCCAAGTGGTCCGTGGCGCGGTGGCCCGCGTGCTCAACGGCGAGGACGCCGCCGAGATCGCCGATCGAGAGCACCTCGACTGGTACCGGGCCCTCTTTCAGCCCTCAGTTCAAGCCGGCATCATCAAGCCCAAAAACCTCGCCGGTTATCGAACTCACTTCGTTTTCATCAGGAACTCGGGACACACACCGGTCGCTTGGGAATCGGTACCTGACGCCATGGAGGCTTTTCTTGATTGCCTGAAGGAGGAGAAGGATCCGCGCGTGAGAGCTGTGCTCGGACACTTCATATTCACCTTCATACACCCTCTTCCAGACGGCAATGGCCGAACGGGCCGCTTCCTCATGAATGTCATGATGGCATCGGGAGGACTGCCTTGGACAATCATTCCCGTCGGCAGACGCGACGAATACATGCGGGCACTCGAGAGCGCGAGCGTACAAGGTGATGTCGGTCCCTTCGCCGCATTCCTGGCAGACTGTTGTCGTCGTGAACCGCCTCCGCCCCGGCAGAGCCTTCCGGGAGAAGTCCAAGCACTGGCGGACCTCGGTTGAGGATCGCGCCGGACTAGGGCTCGGCAAAAAGCCCAGTGCCACCAAATCGCGCGCGCACGTTGCGAGCCATCGCACGGCGAGATGCCGACGTGACCGGCGCCCGTGGGCTAACCTCGAAGCGCGCGCGATCATGATCGGGATGACCAGCATGATGATCAGCGATCAAGCTGACCAGCACCGATCGCGATCGGCGTGATCTCGATCATCATCCTCGGCGGCATCAGCATGCCGATGTCCAGCAGCAGAAGCAGTACGCCATTCCGCTGTCAGCCTCAGAACGGACGTTGGGAGGCCGTTCTCGGCTGCAAGGTCGAGGTGCTGACCAAGGGCCTTCTTTCTCCCGACCCGCGCGGCAGCGCGCGGATGCCGAACAACAGTTCGGCGATGGTGACGCTGGAGAAAAACAGCGTCTCGGCCCCCTGGGCGTCGAGCCAGTCACGAACCGATGGATGCGGTTCGGACTTCATCGCCTCGGAGACCAGATTCGTATCGAGCAGGATCATTCGAAGCGCATCGGCTCAGCGGGACGCGCGTCGCGGCCATGTTCAAGTGCCTCGACATCGGCATTGGTGAGGCCGATCTTCTCGGGACGCACGGCGGCCTCCAGAATGGCGCGCATTTCCGCTTCCGCGCTGCGATTGTGCTACGCCGCGCGGACTTTCCCCTTGTAGGCAGCACCATTCTCAAGCGCGATCGTGCTGCACGACCGGGTCCACGAAGGTGATGTGCAACGTGATCGGCCCTCTGGAACCGTCGAGCAACACGCGAAGCCTGCTGCGCGTAGCACCGAACCCGAGAACGACTCCTTGCTTGCCGCTCAGACGCGGTCCAGCCGCTTCGCAAACGACTACACGCTCACCTACGGTCCAGTCGTGGAGCGTACTTTCACTGGCACATGTCACTTTGAGTGTCCGAGGACTTTACCCGTCCCAATTCCAACCACGCCGAAAGAGACACGCAGTTAACGATCGCACATCGGGTCCCTCCGTTTCCGACACGCCTCGAAATGCTGCAAGACTCGCATAACCGCGGCCCGACGCCTAGTCGAATGTTAGAGCTCTGCCTGGCGGTTCAGGGCCGGACTGGATCCACCAGTTGGCGTACGAACCTCCGGAATGCTGGTCTACTTTGAATTGGAGGATCCTTTTTGCAGTGGCGTTTATCCATTGGTCTAGGAGGGCCTAACGGGCGCTCTCAGGGCAATGAGCGTTCTGTCCACCGTCGCAACGATATCCGCGACCGTGCTGTGGTCGGCATCGCGGTGGTGCTGTTCACGACGCATGACCATTCGGAGGTTGAGGACGATGACTGCCACAAAACTCTCGCGACCCTTCCGTGAAAGAAATGCTCTCGAGCGCCTGGGACCGGGAGCTGGCGAAAGATCTTGCCCAGGAAGTCGAGATCTGCACAGGCGACCGCGCGAAACGTTCGCCGACATGCGCGGCTTCCTTGCCGTCAAGGGCTACCGGGAATTTCTGCCGGCCGCAGAAGGCTCGCGTAAAAAATCGTCGAAGACGCGCTGAACTTGGTCGCTCACGCGATACGCTCCTACGCGCTCGAAAGGCCGGCTCCATCCGCCGCGCTTTTCCGGAGCGCGGCCGTGATTGTTCCGAGTGGCGCGACGCTCGTGAAAACCTGCATACGCTGATAATCGGCGTCCTAGCCGAATTACGGGCTCTTCGGCGAAGCCGCCGAGAACGCCCTCACTATGTTGAGGAGTCTCGTTCGCGCCTACGTGCTGAACGAACTCATGCACACGGTCGTGGGATCGATTCCTACGACGAAGCGTTCGACGAGGCCCTCCAGGTCTTTCGTGCTCGGGCTGCCGGCTTTCGCTTCCTCGAGAGGCGGCCGGGCGAGCGGGCCGTTGCGGCAGGAGCTTGCGTACGTCGCCGATCAAGAGGAAGGATGGGCCTCCCGGTAGGGAATCGAGGTAAGGTCTGGCAACGGCGCTGGCCGAGATTTTGGGTTGAATGCGCTCTACGGCCGGACGCCCGGGGGAGAAATACTGCAATTGCGGCGGACCAGCTACGTCCGCGCAAAGGACATTGCGCTGGCGCAACGGCGGCCCCGGCCGGCTTCAATAAGAAAGCATCACACCAGAATTGGGAGCGTATTGGGCATGAAGAAAACAGAGAAGACTTATCCCATTCTTGAAGGCCTCCTGGATGTTTTCGGTAACTGGCTGAGGCATCGCCGTGAACTCCGTGAGTTGCATCAACTCTACTGCGGCACGAATCGCGCCGATCTGCGCGTTACGCCTGCAGACCTCGATGCGTGGTCAAGGACGCTTGCGGCTGACGAAATTGCCCGGGTTACTGAAGGTTCTCGGCATCGACCACGAGGATGTCTTCGCGATCGAAGCCGGCAGTGCTGCGCGACGAGCGGGTCTGCACCCAATGCGACCGGAAGGTTGAGTGCAACAACGATGTCGAGATCAGGGTGGATACCAGAGATTACGAAGACTACTGCCTCAACGCTCCAACGATGCAAGCGCTCAGCAGCAGCCTGGAGGGCCACCAGAGATGACGCCGAATTTGACCGTGTGGCGGTGCCTCGCATCCTCCGCCCATCAGCAAGGAGATCGCCGATGCTTCCGCCCGCACTCTACACCACCCAGCCTTCCACGACGCGCTCCGCGCCCTCGCCGTCCGCTGCGTTCGGCGGCTGGTCGGCGGCTGGTCGGCGGCTGGTCGGCCAGACGGCGCTCGTGGCCAGCGAATTCGCAAGCGGCAAGGACGAGGAGATCTCGGCGAGGGCCCACCGCATCGCGGCCGAAGCGATCCTCGAGACCACGGTGCGCCTGGTAAACCGGGCGAGCCCGGACAAGGCGGCCAATACAGACTGTCAGTTTGCGCGCAAGCTCTGGACCCTGACGGCCGGCGAGCTGAAGCACGCGGAGGACCACATGCTGCTGCTCGGCCGCAAGAACGCCATGGAGGATTGCGACCTTCCTGCTCGAGACGGACATCCCGCACCGCGGCCGCCGGCCTGATGGCCGTCCGAGTGCCGCCGTGACATCGGCGACTATCTCGGCCTCATCCTGGAGACGGTCTCGCGAGCCCTGTCAGAGCTTCACGCCTAAGGCCTTCTCGGCTTCTCCGGAGCGCGCCAGATCGTGCTGCGCCATCGCCAGCATTTGCCGGACATGGAGGTCGGACTCCCGCCACGCCGCCGGTCCGTTCAGTTGCGCCGCCTTCGATTGGCAACAACGCCCCCATGCAGTGACACAACCTGCCGTCATAACAAACCTGGTCAACCCTCCATCAACGACGACAGGGATGCTCTCCCATTCACTGGAAGTCCGCCGCACCTCGTGTGGAAAGCTACCGCTTTACCGCTTAGCCGGCGCCTCTTGCGGCGGCTCGTCGTCGGCAATCGCCCGCCACGCTGCGCCGTCGAGATCGTCGTACTGGCCGCTCCGGAGCGACCAGAGGAAGCCGGCGAGGCCGGCAAGACCGAGCATCAGCGCCAGCGGGACCAGAATGATCAGGATCTCCATCACACGATCTTCCGCGAGGCGCTGCATGCCCGCAGCGAATTCAGCATGACCAGGATCGACGAGCCGCTCATAGCGGCAGCCGCGATCAGGGGCGTGACGACACCGCTGATCGCGATCGGCACCGCCAGGACGTTGTAGCCGATCGCAAGCCAGAGGTTTTGCCGCATCAAATGCAGCGCCTTGCGCGCGGAATCGATGGCGGCAACGACTGGCGCCAGCGGCCGGCCGAGGAAGACGAGATCGGCGGTCGCCTGGCTGAGATGCGCGGCCGAGATCGGCGACATCGAGACGTGGGCCGCCGCGAGCGAGGGTGCATCGTTCATGCCGTCGCCGACCATCAGCACTCTTGCGCCTCGCCGTTTCAGCTCCTCGATCCGCGCGATCTTGTCGGCCGGCGTCACGCCGGCGCGCCACTCGGCGATGCCGAGCGCGTGGGCGGCCGCCCTCACCGCCGGCTCGCGGTCGCCGGAGAGGATCTCGATGCCGATGTTGCGCGCCTTCAGCGCCGCGATCACGGCCTGCGCATCCGGACGCAGCCCCTGGCGCACCGAGAGGATGAATTTTTCCGTTCCCTTGCTGAAAGCGACGATGGAGGCTTCAGCGTCGAGATTGACGCCGCCGGCCAACGCCTCGGCGCCGCAGAAGGACGGACGACCAAGACGAATCTCGACGCCCTCGACCACAGCGCGCACGCCCTGCCCGGCCTCCTCGACCGCGCCGACGATCGGCGATCTGGCGCCGGCGGCCTGCGCGACCGCAGCGGCCACCGCATGATTGCTCGACAGCGCGAGGCGACCGGCGAGCTCGAAGATATCAGTGGAGATCTCGGCCGCATTCGTGACTGCGAGATCCGGCAGAGTCAGCGTGCCGGTCTTGTCGAAGATGATGTGGTCGGCTTCGGCCAGCCGCTCGATGGCGTCGCCCGAATTGAGCAGCACACCCGACTTGAACATCGCGCCCGAGGCCACCGTCTGCACCGTCGGGATCGCAAGCCCGAGCGCGCAGGGACAGGTGATGATCAGCACGGCAACGCCGGTCACGATTGCATCATGCCAGCTCGCGCCGGCGATGACCCATCCAAGGACGGTGAGAAGCGCGGTCGCGTGGACCACCGGCGCATAGAGCCGCGAGGCGCGATCCGCGAGCCGCATGTAGCGCGAGCGCGCCTGGAGCGCGTTGTCGAGCAGCCGCGTGATCTCGGCAAGCAGCGTGGCTTCTGAGGCGGCCGAGACCCGCACCCGCAGCGTGCCGGAGATGTTCATCGAGCCCGCATAGACCGGCGTGCCCCGCCCGGCCGTGACATAGAGTGTCTCGCCGGTGATCAGGCTCTGGTCGATCTCGGAGCGTCCCTCGATCACGGTGCCGTCGACCGCGCAACGCTCGCCGGGCCGCAGCAGCACGATGTCGCCGGGATGGATCGCCGCAACCGGCACCTGCGAAATCTCGTCAGGCCCGACGAACTTGGCCGCGGTCTCGGCCTTGAGTGCGGCGAGATTGCCCGCGACCGCGCGCGTCCGCCGCCGCGTGTTCTGGTCGAGGAAGCGGCCGACCAAAAGAAACGTGAGCAGCATGATTGCCGCGTCGAAATAGGCGTGCTCGGCGTGGTGGATGGTCTCGACCACGGACATGCCGAGCGCAAGGCACACCCCGATCGAGATCGGCACGTCCATGTTGGTGGTCTTGTTCGATAGCGCGCGCCAGGCCGAGCGGAAGAACGGCTGCCCCGCATAGGCTGCCGCCGGCAGCGCGATCAGCGCCGACAGCCAGTGGAAAAAGTCGCGCTGCTCGGGCAACATGTCGGAGACATTGCCGGACCACACCGGGATCGACAGCATCATCACGTTCAAGGTGGCGAACGCGGCGACGCCAAGGCAGCGCAGCAGGAAGCGCGAACCGGCAACTTCCGTCGCCTCCGCGCTCTCGGTCTCGTAAGGATAGGCCTTGTAGCCAAGCTCTGCCAGCCGATCGATGAAACGGCTTGGGTCGAGCGTGCCCTGCTTCCATTCCAGCGCGACGCGCCGGTCGGTGAGGTTCACCCGCGCCAGCGTGACGTCGGGAATCGCCGACAGTCCGCGCTCGATCTTGGCCATGCATCCGGCGCAGTGAACGCCCTCGACCGCGAGATCGATGTGCTGGACGCCTTCGCCCGCGGTCCGGACGTAGTGCGAGAAGTCCCGCGTGATCTGCATGGCGAAATCCTTCAGTTCAGAATGACGCGGTTGCGTGACAGGAAGACGCGCGCGCCACGCACTTCGCCCTCGATCACCATGTCCCATTGCCCGGGCGCGACGGAGGCGGCATTGCCGCGATAGATGCCGATGCCGGCCTCCGAGAGCTCGACCGCGAGATCAGCTCGCTTGTCGGTCGGCCGCTCCAGGCGGCCGCCGAACTTCAACCCGCTCACCGGATGCCCGGCAGCGTCGCGCGCTTCGACCTGGAGCACGGCATTGCCATCGGCGCGCCGCTCGATATGAGCGTTAACCTGCCATTTGCGCGCGGCTTGGTCCTGCGCCGCCGAGATCTCGCGGTCATAAATGAGGCCTGCGGCATAGGGGCTGTCGACGTCGGTGCCGGGCAGCGTCGCGATCGCAAGCTTCATCATGGTCACGTTGACGCCGATCACGACGCCGAAGAAGGCGACCAGCATCGGGAACACCTTGGTCCCGGTCAGCGGCTTGGATGCCATGGGTGTCTCCTGGACTTACGGTGAGACGAAATTGTCGGTGGCGGACGCGGCCTCGCCGAGCCCGATATCGGTGACGTGGAAGCGGACGGGAATAGACTTCTCTGGATTGCTGTCCGCCGGCGCGGTCACGAGCAGCCGCAACTCGCTGGTGGAGTCGCGGGGGATCACGATCATCGGCCGGTCCGGCGTCACGGAATCAACGCCGATGACGTGAATGGTCGCGTTGGCCGGACCGTTCGCGTCGATCGCGATGACGCGGTCATAACCGCTCTTGTTCAGCAGCCGCACCGTATAGGCGTTGCGGATCGAGCCGTCGCTGAGCCTGACGGCGACCGGATTGCGGTCGTGCAGCACGTTGACGTCGAGCAGGCTGCGGGTCGCGAGGATGTAGATCATGATGCCGCCGACGGCCGCGATGATCGCGCTGTAGGCGACAGTGCGGGGACGGACGATGCGGTAGACCGGCGCCTTGCCTTCCTGGCGGCGATGGATATTGATGTCGTTGTCGTAGCCGATCAGCCGCTTCGGACGGCCGATCTTGGTCATCACGTTGTCGCAGGCATCGATGCAGAGGCCGCACTGGATGCATTCGAGCTGCGGCCCGTTGCGGATATCGATGCCGGTCGGGCAGACCGCGACGCATTGATAGCAGTCGACGCAGTCGCCAGCGTGCTCACCGATGGCGCGCAGCTCGATCGCCTTCTTGACCGAGGTGCGCTTCTCGCCGCGGTCGTAGCGGTAGGTGACGTTGAGCGCCCATTCGTCGGTGAGCGCCGCCTGGATCCGCGGCCAGGGGCACATATAGACGCAGACCTGCTCGCGCATGAATCCGGCGAGCACATAGGTCATCGCGGTGAGAATGCCGATCCAGGCATAGGCGATCATCGGCGCCTCGAAGGTGACGAGCTGCTTCACCAGCGTCGGCGCGTCGTTGAAATAGAGCACCCAGGCGCCGCCCGTCCACCAGGCGATCAGGAGCCAGATCGAATGCTTGAGCACGATCTCCGAGATGCGCTTGAGCCTCGTCGGATCGGACGATTTGTCCTTCTTCATCCGCTCGCGCCGGTCGCCTTCGATCAGGCGCTCGACGGCGTAGAACAGGTCGGTCCAGACCGTCTGGGGACAGAGATAGCCGCACCAGATGCGGCCGCCGACCGAGTTCATCAGGAACAGCGCCACCGCGGCGACGATCAACAGGCCCGTGAAGTAGTAGACCTCCTGCGGCCACAGCTCGATGAAAAAGAAGTAGAAGCGGCTGTTGGGCAGATCGATCAGCACCGCCTGGCTCGGAGCGCCGAGGCCGCGGTTCCAGCGCACGAAGGGCAGGAAGTAGTAGATGCCGAGGCAGAACGCCATCAGGCCCCATTTGATCCGGCGGAAGGTGCCGGAGACGCTCTGGGGATAGACCTTCTTCCGGGCTGCGTAGAGCGGCCCGTAATCGTCGTCCGATGTGAGGTCGTTCGGGTTCACGGTCTTGTTCATCGTCAAAAGCTTCTCGCAAAGGTGCGATTAAACCTAGACCCGACGCCGCGGCGTCAGTTGATCCAGCGCAAACGGGGGCGTTTTGTTCGCCCGTCTTCCGTCAATGGGCTATTTTCCACCGCCCAGCGAGTGGACGTAGACCGCCATGGCCTTGATGGTGGCCGGATCGAGCCGCCCCTCCCAGGCCGGCATAACGCCGGCGCGGCCTAGGCTGATGGTCTCGATCAGGCTCGCCTCGTCCGAGCCATAGAGCCAGATCTTGTCGGTGAGGTTCGGCGCGCCCATCTCGGGGTTGCCCTTACCGCCATCGCCATGGCAGGCGACGCAATTCTCGGCGAAGATCTTTTCGCCCTTCGCCGCGTCGTAGCCCTTGCGGGTTGGCAAGCCCGATAGCGACCGCACGTAATTGGCGACCGTGACGATCTCGTCCGGCTTCAGCACGCCGTCCTTGCCGAAGGCGAGCATCTGGCCCTCATGCGCCTTGGCGTGACCGGAACGCGCGCCGAACTGGATGGTCTGCATGATCTGGTCGAGCGTGCCGCCCCACAGCCAGTCATCGTCGTTCAGGTTCGGATAGCCTTTCGCGCCGGCGCCGCCGCTGCCGTGACACGGCGCGCAATTGTCGCCGAACACCGTCTTGCCCTTGGCGCGGGCGAGCGCCAGCAAGGCCGGATCCTTTTCGATGTCGGCGAGCGAGGCCGCGCCCAGCGCCACCATCTTGTCGCCGCGGATCTTCTCGAGGTTTGCGAGCTCGACTGCGACGTCGGCGCGGGACGAGTATCCGAACATGCCCGTGGTGTTGCTGGAGATCAGCGGCCAGGCCGGATAGACGAGCCAGTAGCCGATCGCCCAGACGATGGTGAGGTAGAAGGTGATTACCCACCAGCGCGGCAGCGGCGTGTTGAGTTCCTTGATGCCGTCCCACTCGTGCCCGGTCGTGGACGTGCCGGTGACGGAATCGATGTCGCTATGATGATCGGTCATGATCTCTCACTCCTCCCGCAACGGCAGGTGTGCCGCTTCGTCGAAAGCGGCCTTGTTGCGAGGCCAAAATGCGTAGGCGATGATCGCGAGAAAGATCGCGATGAAGACCGGCGTCCAGATCGTGGTCACGAGACCGGACGGAAGATTGTCGAGTGTCAGGATGGCTTTCATCGTTGATGCCTTCTCAGCGAAGATTGGCTTTATCGTTGTAGATCTTGAAGTCGACCAGCGTGCCGAGCATCTGCAAATATGCGATCAGCGCGTCCATTTCGGTCGGCGTGCCGGTCTTGCCGTCGAAATTGCGCACGACGGCCTTGACGTAGCGCTTGCTGAAGGCATCGCTGCCGGAATTATCGGGATCAGCCTGGGCCTTCACATCGGCCCTGGCGCTCGCGATCTGATCGTCGCTGTAGGGCACCCCGACGGTTCTCAGCGTGCGCATGTGGTCGGCGATCGTGTCGGGATCGACCTCGGTCTGACTGAGGAACGGATAGCCCGGCATCACCGACTGCGGCACGATGGCGCGCGGGTTGGTCAGATGGTTGACGTGCCAGTCGTCGGAATATTTGGCGCCGACGCGGGCAAGATCGGGACCGGTGCGCTTCGAGCCCCACTGGAACGGGTGGTCGAACATGCTCTCGGCGGCGAGCGAGAAGTGGCCGTAGCGCTCGACCTCGTCGCGCAGGGGGCGGATCATCTGCGAGTGGCAGAGATAACAGCCTTCGCGGACGTAGACGTTGCGGCCTGCGAGCTCCAGTGGCGTATAGGGCCGCACCCCGTCGACCGCCTCGATCGTGCTCTTGAGGTAGAACAGCGGCGTGATCTCGACGAGACCGCCGATCGCGATCACCAGCAGGATGCCGACGATCAGGATGATCGAGTTCTTCTCGAAGACTTGATGGCGTGTCCAGAACGACATGGAAAACTCCTCATTCCGCCGGCTGAAGAGCGACGGGCCTCTGGACTTCCGCTTCGCCGACGCGAACCGTCATCCAGAGATTATAGGCCATGATCAGCGCGCCGATCAGGAACAGGGCGCCGCCGGCGGCGCGGATGATGTAGAAGGGATGCATCGCCTCGACGGTCTCGATGAAGGAATATTCAAGGAAGCCGAGCGAGGTGTAGGCGCGCCACATCAGGCCCTGGAGGATGCCGGACACCCACATCGCCGAGATGTAGAGAACGATGCCGAGGGTTGCGATCCAGAAGTGCCAGTTGACGAGCTTCAGGCTGTAGAGTCCCTTGCGATTCCAGACCCACGGCACTAGGCAGTAGAGCGCGCCGAAGGAGACGAAGCCGACCCAGCCGAGCGCGCCGGAATGCACGTGACCGATGGTCCAGTCGGTGTAATGGCTGAGCGAGTTGACGACCTTGATCGACATCATCGGGCCTTCGAACGTCGACATGCCGTAGAAGGCGACGGAGACGACGAGTATGCGCAGCACGGGGTCGGTGCGCAGCTTGTCCCAGGCGCCCGACAGCGTCATCAGGCCGTTGATCATGCCGCCCCAGGAGGGCATCCACAGCATGATCGAGAAGGTCATGCCGAGCGTCTGCGTCCAATCCGGCAGCGCCGTGTAGTGCAGGTGATGCGGACCGGCCCAGATATAGAGGAAGATCAGGGCCCAGAAGTGGATGATCGAGAGACGGTAGGAATAGATCGGCCGCTCGGCGCGCTTCGGGATGAAGTAGTACATGATGGCGAGGAAACCGGCGGTCAGGAAGAAGCCGACCGCGTTATGGCCGTACCACCACTGGAACATGGCGTCCTGGATGCCGCCCCAGGCGACATAGGATTTTGAGCCGAACACCGAGACCGGGAGGGCCGGATTGTTGCCGAGATGCAGGACCGCGATCGTCACGATGAAGGCGAGATAGAACCAGTTCGCGACGAAGATGTGCGGTTCCTTGCGCTTGATGATGGTGGCAAGGAAGACCAGCAGATAGGTGACCCAGACGATGGTCAGCCAGAGATCGGCGTACCATTCCGGCTCCGCATATTCCTTGGACTGGGTGACGCCGAGCAGATAGCCGGTGCCTGCGATCAGGATGAAGAAGTTGTATCCGACGACCACGAACCAGGGCGCGAGATCGCCGGCAAGGCGTACGCGGCAGCTCTTCTGGACGACGTAGAAGGACGTGGCGATCAGCACGTTGCCGCCAAAGGCGAAGATCACCGCCGAGGTGTGCAGAGGACGCAGACGGCCGAAGCTGGTCCAGGGCAGATCGAAGTTCAGCGCCGGCCAGGCCAGTTGCGAGGCGATGATCAGGCCGACGAGGAAGCCCGCGATGCCCCAGAACATCGCCATGAAGGAGGAAAACTTGATCGGGCCCATGTTGTAGTTGGGGCGGCCGTTGATCTCCGCCGGCGGCAGCGCCGCCGCGCGATCGAAGTACCGGTTGATGATGCAGAACACCGCGGCCAGGCTCGCGGCCGCGCTGAGCGCAGCGTGGAAGGCGAAGGGCGCGTCGAGCGCCTTGGCCGAGGCGATTAAGCAGAAGAAGGCGGTGACTGCGAACACGACAGCCAGGCCGCTTTCACCTGACGTCATGGATTTGGAGAGGGCGGGCTGGCTCATGCGGATTCTCTCTGAAAGAACACGCCGCCAGAAACCACATCCGCCCTCGCGGGGAATTGATTGAAATCAAGCTAGCTGGATTTCCGTTGATGTGAGACCGATGCGGATCAGGGAGTAGTATCAATTGCTTGCGCACGGCACGGCGCACACCGCGAAGCATTGCCTCCGGAAAATCACGGAGCTTGAAATCGCGGGATCAGTCCCGCGCGGTGGCCTTGAGCGCCGCGATGACGTCCTCGCGGGCGATGATGCCGACCAGCTTCTGTGCGCCGTCGAGCACGATGATGCTCCTGATGCGATGCTCGACCATGATCTGGAGCACGCGCGTCAGCCTCGTGTCGGGGCTGACGTAGATGAACTCGGGCGTCATGACGTCGCCGATCTTGCGGCTCATCAGGTCGGGATAGCGCGGCAGCATCTGGCTCGGCGTGAAGGCGAAACACTTCAGGATGTCGAATTTGGTGACGATGCCGACCACCTGCCCGTCATCCTCGACTGGATAGGAGTTGAAATCGTCGCGCTCGAACATCTCGCTGAGTTCGAGCAGGTCGAGATCGCACTGAGCCGTCCGTACGTTGCGTATCATGTAGCCGCCGACGGTCTGTTCAAGAGACTTGTACACGCGCGTCCTCCTCGATTGGTCTGGGTTCGCCAGCCGTCAGTGCGACAGCAACACGCAGCGGGCCGATTGCGTCATCAGATGATGCGTGGCGCCGCCGAGGATCAGCTCGCGGAAGCGCGAATGATGCGCCTGCGACGATCAAGCCGGCGCCGATGTTATAGGCGATCTTCTCTAATTGCGCGGCGGCGGTTTGGTTTCTCGCGGCTTCCGGGATGCGCGCGATCGCAGCGAGGCCGTGGCGAGCGAGCCATGCGGCAACGTCCGTGACGCGCCCCATCGCGGCCGAGCCGTCGCCAGCGTCTTCCGGAAGCTCGACGATGGTTATGTCCTTCGCGTTGCGCAGCCTCGGCAATGCATCGACAACCGCCCGCCGTGCCTCGGGCGTGTCCTTCCAGACTATGAGCACCCTACGCAGATCGAGCCAGTTGACTCCGTCGGTTACCATCAGGAGCGGCCGGCCAGCCTGCATTACCAGATCCTTCGGGCTTGCAAGCGAAAAGGCATCGGAGAAAGCGGGCTGTGTCCGCCGCTGACGACGATGTCGGCGCACCGCACCTGCGCCAGGACAAACCGCCTGGGAAAATCCAGGGCGCTGCGCCATTCCGAGTGTCCGCCGCGCGCCTTCGTCGCGGCGCGGAATTGCGCCTCCAGCTCGGCAAGGCGTTCCTGACGGAAGCCTGCTCCCGATCGATCAGCCCTAGGGCCTCGGCGCCATCTGCGAAATAGAGCGGCGGAGCGAACTGCGCCGCGGCAACGCCGACAATGGTCGCCTCGAACCGCTCGGCGAGTTCGCCCGCGACATGAAGACGTGCCTCGTTGGGCTGATCGAGCGCCAGGCTGACCACCACGGTCGCATATGTCATCGGGAGCCTCCGGGCAGTACGTTGCTGTGGATATCTAGCCGCGCCGACGCAAGGCAGGATGAGGTAGATCAATTTTCGGCGCCCAGTTGGGAGAAATCCGCCGATCAGACATCCGAACTTGCCTCCGGTCCGGCCTTGGGCGAAATTGCCGCCACGGGACCCCGCCGCGGGAGAATGGGAGCAGTAGCTTGTCGCTGAGCCGCGTAACGCATCCGCCAGAGGACGCTCGCGGCGAGCATTTCGGCGTCCGGATCGAAGGCTTTGGCGTCGGCACCTGGGATCTCGATCTCAGGACGCGCGAGCTGGAGTGGTCGGAAACCGCGAGAATGCTGCTCGGCATCGAACGGAATCAACCGGCGAGCTATGAACTCCTTCTCTCGCGCCTCGGTCCCGCGGACCGCGCGCGCCTGGAGAGCGCGATCGAGCATGTCGTCGACCACGGCGGCGGCTTCGACGTATCCTTCAGAGTTGCCAATGCCTCAGGCCTGGGGCGCTGGATTCGCGCCCGGGCAGGTCTCATCCGGGACGACGCCGGTGCCGCCCGCCATCTCAGCGGCATCTTTCTCGACGTCAACGAGGAGAAACAGGTTGAGGAGGCACTGCGCACCCGCGAGACTCACCTCCAGTCGATCCTCCAGACCATTCCCGATGCAATGATCGTCATCGACGGCCACGGCATCATCCAGCTCTTCAGCACGGCGGCCGAGCGCCTGTTCGGCTGGCCCGAGCAGGAGGCCATCGGCCAGAACGTCAGCATCCTGATGCCTGAGCCCGACTGCACCCGCCACGACGGCTACATCGCGCGCTACCGCACCACCGGAGATCCGCATATCATCGGCATCGGGCGTATCGTGACAGGCAAGCGCCGCGACGGAACCACCTTTCCGATGCATTTGGCGATCGGCGAGATGCAGTCGGGCGCCGAGCCTTATTTCACCGGATTCATCCGCGACCTCACCGAGCATCAACAGACCCAGGCGCGGCTCCAGGAATTGCAGTCCGAGCTCGTCCATGTCTCGCGGCTGACCGCGATGGGCGAGATGGCCTCTGCGCTCGCCCACGAGCTCAACCAGCCGCTGGCGGCGATCAGCAATTATATGAAGGGCTCGCGACGGCTGCTCGCCGGCAGCAGCGACCCGAACACACGGAAGATCGAAAGCGCGCTGGACCGCGCCGCCGAACAGGCGTTGCGCGCCGGCCAGATCATCCGGCGCTTACGCGACTTCGTGTCTCGCGGCGAGTCCGAGAAGCGGGTCGAGAGCCTGTCCAAGCTGATCGAGGAAGCCGGCGCGCTTGGGCTTGCCGGCGCCCGCGAGCAGAACGTGCAGCTCCGCTTCAAGCTCGATCCGGACGCCGATCTCGTCCTCGCCGACCGGGTGCAGATCCAGCAAGTCCTGGTCAATCTGTTTCGCAATGCGCTGGAAGCAATGGCGCAGTCGCCGCGGCGCGAGCTCGTTATTGCCAACAGCCGCATCGCCGATGATGTGATCGAAGTGGAGGTGTCCGACAGCGGGTCCGGCTTCCAGGGCGACGTCATTTCAAACCTGTTTCAGACCTTCTTCACCACCAAGGAGACCGGCATGGGCGTGGGACTGTCCATCAGCCGCTCCATCATCGAGGCTCACGGCGGCCGCATGTGGGCCGAGAGCAACGCATCGGGTGGCGCAACATTCCGCTTCACGCTCCCGGCAGCCGACGAGAACTGATTCATGACAACCAAGGGACATGTCTACGTCATCGACGACGACGAGGCGATGCGGGACTCGCTGAACTTCCTGCTGGATTCCTGCGGCTTCGGCGTCACCCTATTCGACAATGCGCAAGGCTTCCTCGGCGCCCTGCCCGGCCTCGCCTTCGGCTGCGTAGTCTCGGACATCCGCATGCCGGGCGTTGACGGAATCGAGCTTCTCAAGTGCATGAAGGCGCAGCACAGTCCGTTCCCGATCGTGATCATGACCGGTCACGGCGACGTGCCGCTCGCAGTCGAAGCGATGAAGCTTGGTGCGGTCGACTTCCTGGAAAAGCCGTTCGAGGACGACCGCCTCGTCACCATGATCGAGGCCGCGATCCGCCGGGCCGAACCGGTCGCCAAGAACGAGGCTATCGCGCAGGATATGGCCGCCCGTGTGGCCTCGTTGAGCCCGCGCGAGCACCAGATCATGGAGGGGCTGATCGCAGGTCTCTCCAATAAGCTGATCGCCCGCGAATACGACATCAGCCCGCGCACGATCGAGGTCTACCGGGCCAATGTGATGACCAAGATGCAGGCCAACAGCCTCTCGGAACTGGTCCGGCTGGCGATGCGCGCCGGCATGCTGAAGGATTGAGGCAGGTCAAGGCACTTGTGCGGGCCTGTGATAGCCACGCAGGCATGATCGAGATCGGCTCGCCCCATCAGCGGCCCCCAGGCGCATCGGCAAAGCCCACCGTCTACGTGGTCGACGACGATGCCGCTGTGCTGGGATCCCTGCGCTTCCTGCTGGAAACCGAGGGCTTTGCCGTGCAGACCTTCAGGAGCGCTCCGGCGCTGCTCAATGCGACGACCCCGCCCGGCGCGGACTGCTACGTGATCGACTACAAGATGCCTGACATCAATGGCATCGAGTTGGCCTGGCGGCTGCGCCAATCCGACGCCGACAGGCCCGTGATCCTGATCACCGGCTATCCCGACGGAAATATCTCGGTAAAGGCAGCGGCGGCAGGGATCAAGGACGTGATTTTGAAGCCGCTCCTCGATGAAAACCTGGCGAAATGCATCCGCCACGCCATCCAGGACAGGCGCGGCCACTGACCTACGGGATTCTCCGTAGGTAAACCTCCTTAAGATATCGCTCGAAATTTCCGGATCGCGCGATCCCGCGTACCAATGCACCATCACAACGGAGATGGCGCAGATGCTGACCCAGACGCTCAAGACCCAGGCGATTAAGACCCAAATCGGCGGTAAGATCGCTCCCGCGCGTTCCGTGTCCGAACAGTTCGGCGCGATCGCCGGACATGCCGGCCTCGTTGCCACCGAGTTCTCCTATCGCAAGGACGAGGAGATCTATGGCGAGGACGAGCCCGCCGAATATGTCTATCAGGTCGTCTCCGGCGCGGTGCGCAGCTACAAGCTGCTCTCCGACGGCCGCCGTCAGATCGGCGCGTTCCATCTTCCCGGTGACGTGTTCGGCCTCGAACCCGGCCAGACGCATCGCCTTGCGGCCGAAGCGATTATCGCCACCAGCATACGCCTCGTGGAGCGAGCCAGCCTCGAAAGGTCCGCCAGCACCGACGTACAGGTCGCGCGCAAGCTCTGGGTCATGACGGCGGGCGAGCTGCGTCACGCCGAAGATCACATGTTGCTGCTGGGGCGCAAGACGGCGATGGAGCGTGTTGCAACCTTCCTGCTCGAAATGGATCGCCGCCTCGCCGTCGCCGGCATGATGGCACTGCCGATGTGTCGGCGCGATATCGGCGACTATCTCGGCCTCACGCTCGAGACCGTGTCGCGCGCGCTCTCGCAGCTTCACGCAAAGCGCATACTCGGCTTCTCCGGCGCCCGCCAGATCGTACTGCACAACCGCCAGCGCCTGCACAATCTCGATGCCTGATCGCTTTCACCCGGCCGCGTTTCTCCTCTCCGACTTGGCCCGCCGAACGCATTTCGGCGGGCCTTTCTTGCCGCAATCAAGCCGCGGGCTGCGTGTCCGGCCAAGAGGATCAGAGTTGCCAAAACGTGTGCCAACTGCTGCGGCGGAGTTGAAGCCCCAAACGACCAAACCGGTTCGACCTCTCCCATGAGGTTGTGGCCTAGCAGCCGGCCTGACGTTACGGTGCGCGCAGGCGAATGCGGCGCTGGATGTTGACGTCCTCTAGATCATCCTGATTTTCGCGGTACCGGCCTGCTGGCAGCTCTCGCACCAGTGACGCTGGTCTGGATCTCAGTCCGGGTCCTTCAATGCCGAATCCTGAAGACAGCTTTGTCGAGCCCGCCGCAATCTCCCCCATGAGGCCGACTGGACGAGAGATGGGACCCTCGGCTTGGACCGACTTTCCGCCGCAAGACGCTGCGGGCGTCCGATCAAGTAGCCTTGCATCTCATCGCAGCCCTCCTGGACAAGGAGCAACATTTGGACCTTCGTTTCGATCCCTTCAGCAAGCACCGGCACGCCAAGACCCTGAGCGAGCCGATAACAGCGCGAACGATGGCCAACGATCGCTCGTTCTGTCCAAGCGAGCCAACGAATGCCCGATAGATCTTGATCCAGTCGAGAGGGAAGGCCTCGATGGTAGGACAACGAGGAATACCCGGTCCCGAAGTCGTCCAGCGCGATCAGGATGCCGAGGCTCTTGAGCAATTGCATCGTCTTCTTCGCGCGCAAGACATCCTCGATCAGCACGCCTTCGGTGATCTCGGGCTCGAGGCCGGCCAGCGACAGCCCGCTTTTGCCCAGCGCCTTGCGGACTTGCGCATCGAGGTTCTCCCTGCGGATTGCGCGGCCGAAACGTTGACGGCGATCCTCAAGAGTCGGTTCCACGACGCGGCCTCACGGCAAGCCTCCATCAGCACCCGGTCGTCAATCTGGGCAACCGACCAGCCTCAGAGCGCCGCTCACGCCGCTTAAGCGCGATCAGCCTACCGCCAAAAAGGCCTTGCCGGGGCCCTCGGATCGGGCACTGTGGCCCTGCCGGCAATCGTCAAAACACCCAGAAGCCCGCAAGGCAACCCCGGTGAACTTACCGAGACAACAGGTCTCCACGAGGTCCTAACCGGTTCTGCACGATATGACCAGTGTTGAATGTCGCTCGCAACCGAGACTAACCTGGAATCTGCACCGGCAGTGCGGAATAACCGTGCCCAAAATTGGATTGAACTCGCTCCGGTTCGCTCGCCGACCACCGTTACCTCCAGAGATCGCTTCAGCATCTCCTGCCACAGGGATTTTCAGCTGCAGCTCTGCAAGATGCCTACCCACGCAACGATGAATCCCAAAGCCAAAAGAGAGATGCTGCCGTACATTTTCCCGATCGATGATGAAGCTGTTGGGGCTAGCAATAACCTCGTCGTCTCGGTTGCCAGAGATGTACCACATCACAACTTTATCGCCTCGCCTGATTTTCTTGTGCCCTATCGTGAAATCGTCCACAGCGGTCCGGCGCATATGCGCGCTAGGCGTTTGGTATCGTATAATCTCGGATACCGCCCCGGGCACTAGCGAAGCATCATCGCGGAGTTTTCGCAGTTGGGACGGATTTTGACTCATGAACAAGACGCCCCGGTAATTGAGTTGCGCGTAGTATCGTTACCTCCAGCAATCAGCAGAATGAGGTTGCCCAGGAATTCACATGGCTCCATGTTTCGGGTCGCCGGTGAATGCGCTATCATAGAGATTAGGTCAGCGCGCGGCTCGGATTTTTCCCGTTCGCTCCAAAGCCGTGTGAAATAGTCCAAGCACTCGGACAGCACCGCCTTTCGCTTTTCCCAGCTGTCGATCTGGTGGCCCATTTGTGGACTCAAGGCGGCTACGTCCGACCAGTAGGTCAGCAGCCGTCGATCTTGAAATGGAAAGTCGAACAGCGTGGCCAGCATTTGGTCGTCAACTCGATGGAGACTCTATCGACCCAGTTGAAGGTATCATTGCGCGGCAAACCGTCCAATATCTTCTGAACCCGCAAGCGGATCAAGCCTTCAAGCTTCGCCAGGTTCTCCGATGCCGCGATCGGACTGACAGTCTTACGCTGCTGAGCATGGACAGGAGGACTCATCTTAATAAAACTGGGAGTCCAATACTTCTGCGGCGGGTCCACAATTGTGACGCTTCGCTCTGACGAGGAAATTGTGTGATCTGAATCCACGCCTACGATGTCGCGGTATTTTGTTATCGACCAATATGGACCGTACGGGCTGCCTTCGCAATAATGGACGGGATCTTCCCTTCGCAGCCGCTCGAAACAAGTCCAAACGGTATCACCTTAAAAACGCTTGGGCTCGCTTACATCAAGGTGGCTCAGCGAGATGTCAGCCTCCTCGCAAGCGTTCTCTGCCGATAAGGCTGTCATGATTGTCTCGCGGACATTGGCGTGAAATTTTGAAAGATCGGCTCATGCGCTATTTTGCACTCGCATGGAAGCTCGGTCGAAACACAACGAGCTGGGCCGTACAGTAACAATGTGTGACGCATGTCCATGGCTCGGCTTCGCGAGAGCTCTCTGAAATTATCTTACGGCCGAAGTTACTTGGGAACTTGGTTCGGCCCCCGTCGATAAAGAATAGTGGAAAGGCGAGCGAAGCTCCCCTATCAAGATTGGGGAGGCGCGCGAACTCGCTTTTGTGGTAGTCAACATCAGGACGCAAGCACTCGCCGCGATGGCACCCAGCGGCACGCCCGGTTGCCACTCGACTACTTATATTGCGCGAGCAGGTGGGACCCTAATCACGGTAGGGACTAACAAGAGAGCGCGGTGTGCCAAGGACACTCGTTTTTCCTTACTCGCGATGCGGGCTTTCGTAGAATGAATGAACAGGAGACCAAACCGGCGATCGTGCGCGAGCCGGACGAAGAGTAAACTAACCTGACGTCACAACTGGCACTAAAGTATCGTCCATGCGCTGGAATAGAAGAGAATTGGCACAGCTGGAAAAGCTCTGGGCCGCGGGACAGAGTGCCGCGCAGATCGCGCGTCATCTCGAGTGCAGTCGCAACGCAGTTTGCGGCAGGCTAGCTCGGTTGGGCCTCACTCGAGGTCACAAGCCACCAACAGCAAAACCCAAGATTAGACCCGCCCCGAAGCGAGGGCCGACGGCGATGGCGGCTGGTCGCGATTGCGTCGGAAAGAAGCTGTCGCAAAAGGCGCTAGATAGCCAGCCTCAGGAAATGAGCAAGCGGCAGCTTTACGCGATGCTAGCTGAGGCAGTCAGGAATCCCGCGTAGAACTATCAGGCGCACCGCGATCTCCCGGGCTATGCGCCGTACTTGGTCCATTCGGACGATTTGCTTGTTGGTTTACGCGCTTTGTGGCTATGGGACGAACAGTGGCGTCGAGTAGAATGTTCGCGGCGGAGGCTCGATCGTAGGTCGATTCATCCAATCTCAAGAGGCTGGATGCACTGAATTTGAAGAATGCGTTCTGGTTCTTGAGCCTCAGTTTCGGCTATGCGTCTTCGGGGAAGCGCCGACGTCCTGGTTTGCGCCGGTGTTTGGAAGTTTCTGCACACGCCGTGCCCGACGATGTACACGAGCTCGGGTGAAGCCGCTTGACCGTGAGCCTGTCCGGATGGAACCTCCGACAGGTACCGCCCCGGCGTCGGTGACAAGCTCAGCCTTGGAGCAACTTCACGGACCGCCGAGCTCTCGATATATTGTCTGACGTCGGTCAAAAAAAATAAACCCCTGCAGTGCCCAGACACACGAAGGCGACCACCACCCACCATAGATGCCTTGACGATCTGTGCAAAACCGGTGGCAAGTCTGAAACGGCTGTTCAATTGCATCGATCACGTCTCGCTCGCCTACCCGGTCATTACTTTTTCCATACCAACTCGAGAACACACTCACGCCAACAGCCGTGGCGCCGCGCGACACCGACGATCCGCGCATTGGTGAAGTTCGACTACGTACCGGGATGTCCCCGAGCCGGCGCAGGATCCCTGGGTGGATGGGGAATACGCCAGGCAGAAGTCAACTACCAAACCTGGTCAGTTGATGAAGATTGCGAGGCGATGTATCAATTTTGTTCGATGAACCTCGCAAGAGTCAGGTCGTGGAGCAGTTCGAGCTCTAGCAGCGTCAACGGCCCCGGTGGATGTCTCGTTGGCGAACGTCGGAGATTAGCGAAGCGGAGTTGAATCTGGGGCTCCGCCGTGGCCGTGTTGATTCGAGTATCTCGCCTGCAGCAGTTGTTCTCTGTCTTCGAGAGGAACGGCTTGCTATCCCACACCGCGTTTCGTCAGCAGATCGGCCGTCACGCAAGCTTCCAATTGTCTAGCGACATTCCGGATTACTATCGGCAAAACGGAATGCAAAAGACTTCGCTTGCGACCACAAACTTCGTAAACATAGGATAACAATCGTTGCAGACCTCGGTCCTGGAAAAGTATTGCGATGCTCGCCTTCCTTGGTACACCATCTATCCAACTGTAGCCCAGTTCTCCACGGTGGTCGGCGCCGAAGCCTCTGAGAAATGGCTGCAGCGCCTGCCGGTTAATGAGTCCGTGTCGCTCTATTTCCACGTTCCGTTCTGTCGATCGATTTGCTGGTATTGCGGCTTCGCTCGAAGCATCACTCGCCGGGATTCACCCATCCTAGAATATTTGGCGGTTCTTCGTAAGGAGATCGAGTTGGTCGCGGCGCAGGTGCCGCAACGGCTGCCTGTGAGCGACGTGCACTTCGGCGGTGGAACGCCGACCCTCATCGAGCCCGCGCAGTTCGGGGTACTGATGGAACTTCTGCGCCGCCGCTTTGCGGTTTCGAAAACGGCCGCCATCGCTGTTGAGATCGACCCGCGCACGTTCACGCTCGCCACATCCGAAGCGTTAGCGGCTGCCGGCGTGAACCGCGCGAGCCTGGGCGTCCAGAGCTTCGATCCAATTGTTCAAAAGGCCATTAACCGCGTTCAGAGTGAGGCACAAACGGAGCGCGCTGTCGAAATGCTGCGGCAGCATGGAGTAATCCGCATCAACTTCGACCTCATCTACGGTCTGCCAAATCAGACGGTGCAGTCCTGCGTTCAGACCGCGACTACGGCGGTGGCCATGCGACCAGACCGGCTTGCGGTATTCGGCTACGCGCACGTTCCTTCCTTTAAGAAGAATCAGCGCCTGATCGACGAGGCAACGCTGCCAGACAGCCCTGCCCGTGCAGAACAGGCCGCGGCGATGGCCAATACACTGCTTGCTGCGGGCTACCGCCAAATCGGACTCGACCATTTCGCCTTGCCGGACGATGAGCTCGCGCTGACTCAGAAAGCCGGTCGCCTGCGGCGGAACTCACTGGGTTACTCGGCCGACACCTGCCATAAAGTCATCGGCTTCGGCCCGTCGGCGATCGGCCGCCTTGGCGACGGTTACGTCCAGAACGAAGTTGCAGCGGGTTCTTACAGCGGCCAAATCAAAGCCGGCCGTCTGGCGACGGCAAAGGGTTACTCTCTCAGCCTCGAAGACCACGTCCGGGCCGCAATCATCGAGCGGCTGATGTGCGATTTCGAGGTCGACGTGCCGGCAATTTGCATTACTCATGGATTTGACCCGGTCCCGTTCCTCGGTTCACCCCGCTTGGCAATGCTCGTCGAGGATGGGATCGTGGAGGTGGAAAAGGGATTCATCCGCGTGAGGCAGGAGCATCGTTTTCTAGCTCGCGCTGTGGCGGCCGCATTCGATGCTTATCTTGGCGCGCCGCTCTGTTAAGACCAGCCAACGAGCGCTAATCGTATGAACGCATTACGTTCCGTCACGCGCCCAGAAGCCCGGGTAACGAATTTCGCTCACCTGGTGCACTCACGTACAGCGCCAAATTCATAAAGGACTCCGTGTGCAGCTGCGCGACGAGAGCCGACCCGGCCCTAGCCGCGAAGAGCAGCTAGGCGAGTTGGCTGCCGGGAATTGGACGTTCCCGACTGCAACGCTGTCCGCTCAAACGGCGCGACCGACAAAGTTCATCACATCACCACCATTGCCCGTGTGGCCGCGGACCTCGACCGGGACGACGACTGGCTGCGGGACGTCGCCAACAAAATGGCGATCGAGGACGGCTTCATCTGGGTCTACCGCGTCGGAGAAGATGAGATCTAGGCGTTCAGCGACTTCGGTATCGAAAACCTGATCGAGTTCGTCCGGATGTACGAAGATATCTCGACCTGGCTCAAGCGCTGGCAGCCCGGGATACCGCAATCAGCCTGCGGTCTACGCTGGATACGAACTCCCAGCAAAGAGGAGCGCTTCGTGGATGCACGACGGATCGTATTGATGTGCATGCTCGCCGCTCGACCGGGATCGCTACGGACCGCCGCGTGCAATCCAGAGCAGCAACTGGTCGACGCGATGAGCTAGACCAAAGAGCACAAAAGGACCAGCGCCGGCGCGACACGCGCGCAACCGGGATCGAAGCGACCTTCCCGACTTGCCCCCTCGATGCTGCCATACCGGAGTTCGTCCCTGACGCCGGGACGGTCCGCGCCGAGCGGCACGATACCTACGATTCGCACAGCGACGGCCGACGTCCCGCGCCCGGTCAACTACCAGACCTAGCAATTGATGGAGATGACGGACACATGCCAGTCAGTGCCGGTGAAACTCGCTCGGGCCACATCAAGGAAGAAGTCGCGATGCGATATAGTTCCGGCAAATCCAATGGAGCTGATGGATGTTCTGTCTGGTCCCGCAGCTATCAAAACGCCTCCAATCGCGCTCTCCATCTTCCCATGAGAGCCAATCAAGGCCTTGTGCCGGCCTCAGCGAGCTTACGGGCGTCAAAAGATGTTAGCCCCTTCTGCTCGCCTGTGCTTCATCCCATGGACCGAGCTGCGGGCGGCGTTTCTCGGGTCCGGCGTGTTGTTATGCGAGCTCAACTACTGGGCGGCTCTCTGTTGAAGAACATTGCTTTTCGTCGTGGCAGCGGATTTGTCGTGAGAATCCCTCGGCTCCGTGCGCCGGCCGCCAATCCTAGCGAACGCTCACATCGAGCAGGCCACTCTCCGTGTCGACATGGTGCAGCAGATGCTTGCATTCGATTAGCGATCGAGCGGCTGGGTTGTGTCGCGCTGGGTACCACCACGTTGGTCAAGCTGCGCCAGCAGGGTGATAGCGCGGAAGGCTGAGCGGGTCTCGTTGGCATAGAGATGCCGCCTGGCCTCAAGCGTCACCTAGACCGCCGAGCACAAGGATCGCGAACCGCTCTAGGCCGTCAGGTGGAAGTGCACTTTATTCAAATCGACGGACGTGGAAATCACTATGCATCGTTGCGGTATAGCGCCAGTATCCATGCGGGCATACTCGGCTGGCGTAGTTGCTTTCATCTCTCGACCAAGTGCGAAGCCAAGAGGGCGTATTCTCCTTTCCCTGATAGCTAGTCTTGCCGGCAGTTCGGCGGCGGCAGAAGGTGGTGATAACTCTGGCCCTAGAAGTCACAGCCCCGATGAGCTCGCTGAGGCAAGAAGCCAAACAATCGCGAATCCGGCTGTAACCTTCCGAAGCGCCCGGCCCAAAGCAGCGGCGCGCCTTTCTGGGAACTCGCTGCCAAAAGCAGCTATGTCTAGTACAACGCCCGACAGTGAGGTGGACACCGCCAAGAGCAGAAGTCAAAAGCAGATTGACCGATTCGCAAAATTCGAGAAGCTCCGCGAAAAAGGTGCGGCGTTCACTGGGCCTGGTCCTGCGGACACGATAGGTCAGGATACAGCTTCTGTCAGATCCGAGCTTTCGGATTTCGGGATTGGATTCGCTGGCTGGACCCTAAACACGTTTGTCAACAATCAAGTCGGTAATGCCACCAGAAGCACCATCGCCAATCAACAATATGTCGGCCAGAATCCGACATTTAGTACGGTCAACTCTATGATCGTGACCTATGACCTCGCTCGGTTTGGAATTCCAGACGGTCAGATCGTCGTGGGATCCGAGCATCAATATTGGACATGGAAGAGCGCCGGGCCAGACCGACTGGGAATCAGTGCAGTTTCCTACTATCAAACGTTGTTCGAAAGGAAGATCGAACTCAAAGTGGGTTACCTCAGGAACCAACATGAGTTTGCGGGTGCCGGAGAAAAAGTTTTTGGACCGTCGTCGAAGATGCTGTTCCAAGCAGGCATGAGCAACAATTGGGCGCCAACGCCGGCTCTTAATCTGAAGTACAATTTTGACGATCGCTTATATAACAAGCTCTCAATCCAGCGCTCGCTTAGTCCAGCCGGTCAATATACGCATGTAAGCGAAAATCCCACTGGCTTGAACTGGAGCACGCGCGACGCGGGCATTCTTTTGCTTGATGAAGTTTGCTATAAGAACAAGCCTACTCCCGGCGTACCCGAGACTTGGCTGCGGGCTGGCGTGGGCTTTAACAACAGCAGCTACACGGACCTACAGCATCCGACGCAACCGACGGCCAAGGCGAACAGCGTCTACTATGTAGCTGCGGATAGGCAATTCTGGCAGTCTGCCGTCCATGGCTCGGCATCTCGCGGAATCTATGGCGGGTTCTCTGTGATGTACGCTCCGCCTGACCTAAATAGGGCTAGTCAGTACTACGAGCTTCGCCTGTATGCGAAGGGCCTGTTTGACAGCCGGCCCACTGATCAGATGAGTCTTGTTGTCAACAACACCATCTGGAGCCATTTCGCGGTGGACGCTGCATTGGCGAAAGAGCAGCTGGCGCACCGGGACAGCACAGCAATTTCGGGACTGTATACGGCGCATCTGGCGCCCGGGATATATACAACCGTAGGACTGACGTACATCAATCACCCGACAAGCATTACCTACACGCCGCAAACAGGACACGCCCTGAATATCTTGGTATCTACGTCGGTATTCTTCTAGGCTCTGAGGACTGCGCGGAGCGGCATGTAGTCGATGTCCCACTCGCCCTTTTCAACGGTATGGGCCACCCATCACGGCGATTTTGGTATCCGCTTTGCTCCTGACGCGAAGCCGGGTATCGCGTAAATTGAGCCTTGATATCCAACGTAGCATGCTGTTGGGAATGGTAGGTTAGAGCCTTTGCTGCTTCGGTCTACGAGCGATAGGCCGACGTCGTACTTGCGCAAGAGCTATACCCTCCGGCCGCGGAATGATCTCCCATGCTCATTTGTTCAATCGAGTGCTGAGCTTGCGGCAGCGACATTGCTTTCGGATGATTGCTGGTGCAGCTCGTCAGAATCGCGCCCGAGCTCGTACTCTGCCATGACAGGCCGAAATCGTGCCCTCGGAGCTTAGTTCACGCCGAAGAGGTGTGGTAAGCGGAACCGCGACACAGATGCCAAAGCTACCCAACTACGGCAATCGCTATATCTGTCCGACGGTCGTGGCGCTGGCCGAAAGGCAATGCGCGAGCTCGGCGGACACGTGCCCCCCTTCGGCGGCAAATCGACCGGACGCGGCCGGATGACTTGCGCCACTCGAATGCTGACTCATTTTCGTCGGTCGAGACGAGCTTTAGCATCTTACTCCAGCAAGGAGGTCGCCTCCCGAGTCTGCGGCGCGTTAGCCCTCCCATCCAATTGTGCGTGGCGTTCTGCTGGGTTCACTTCTCTTCTCAAACATCTATTCGCGCGAACATGCGATAAGAGCAGTGCATGATCGGTGAATTTTGCCGAGCCTTGCTAGGCAACCTTCGTGGACGGGTGCTTCGTCGTCTTGAGGCGCGTTACACTGCTTCGACCGTCGACGCTGACGGGCGCGTCACCATCGATTGTGGCACGATGAACGACGCGATGCTGGTCACCGTAATCGTTGACCGCATAATGCTGCGTTGCGCGGTTATCCCAGATCGCGACATCGCCTTCTTTCCAGCTCCAACGTACGGTGTTTTCGGGTGCCGTGATATGAGACTGGAATAGATCAAACAGCTTCTGACCGTCGCGTTTTGGGATACCAATAAACCTTTGCACCAGATCGCCGAGCACCAGGGCGCGCTCGCTGGTCTCGGGATGTACACGGACCACCGGGTGCTCCGTCTCATAGATCGTTTTGGTAAAGACCTCATCAAAATGCTTCTGGTCGATTTCGCGAACACGGCAGGTCCCAGCGTAGTCGAAGGCGTTGCTGTGAACGGTCCAGAGTTCGTCGGCAAGCCGTTGGAGCGGCCGCGGCAGATCCAGATAGGCGGCCACAGCGTTCGACCAAATCGTATCGCCACCGGACGATGGGACCACAATGGCTCGCAGCACCGCAAGTCTAGGATACGCCGCGAGAAAGGTTCCATCGGCGTGCCATACATCGGCCCGGCTACCTCCGCGGGCGGAATCAAGCTCGATGATCGAGGCCGTTCCATTGACCGTACCGAGTGTCGGATGCGGCACCAGCCTTCCCAAACAAGCAGCAAATCGCTCCTGCTCCGCGTCATCAAGATGCCCCTGATCGCGGAAGAAGATCACCTTGTGTTCGAGCAGCAAGCTGGTGATCTCAGCGATGGTTTGGCTCGGTAAATCACCCGAGAGCTTAATATTTCCGATTTCAACACCGATGCGCGCTGCGCGCTTGACGACGTCGGTCAGTGGAATGACCCTCTCGGTCGAAGCCGTTTGTTTCATTGCGAATATTTCCAAGCTTTGCGGATTCTTCAAGCGGACTAGGGCGCGTGTGACTAGGTTTCGTAGGCGAGCCTCGCGCTACGGGTACTCTCGAGCAAGCACCATGCCAGTTGGAAAACGGAGCTGTGAACGTCCCTCAGGTACGGGACCGGGTTTGAGTCGAACAGTTTGCCAGGAACTCGATGCCACCCCCCACCCTCTTTCCAACCCACCCGGGCCGGCGGCGAAAGGTATAGGGCGCATAGTCGATAGAAAATGTACCGCTCGGCACTCGAAGAGAAAGGCCATACGGTCCTCGTGCAACGTCGGGCAGCCAGCCTTGCGCGCTGTTCTCGTCCAGTATGCGCACTCCGCTTAACAGTTTGCGGCAATCGGCCAGTCTCGAGCCGCCTCTGCGAACGGACCATCACCGGCTCTCAAGGTGTCCGGGACCTGCCTTGGCCGTGATCACTGCCGAAACAGCATCGGCTGGAAATGGAAGAGGAATAGATGACCCTGGAAGAGCTCCAAACGATTGAACTACGGCTTCATCCAGGCGAAAGCCATTGATCCGCGGCACTGGGCTCGCGATGTTCTCGATGCACCGACGTCCGAGCACGGTAAGGCAGATGTTCTGCACGGTCCGGCTGGATTTGCCCAACAAGCCAAAGATATGTCCACTACCAGTCTTTACAGGTGTTTCAATGTTGTCAAAGTAGTTGCCCTCGATCAGCACTTGCACAGATGGTCCAGCATCCATCTGCATGGAAGAATCCGCCGCTCTGTTGCGCATTCGTGTTGTGGAAGTAATTGTTGAGGAGATGAATAATAGCCTGGGCACCGTCAATGTGCGGCGCCCGCCCTGAGATCTCATGGAAATAGTTATTTGCGATGGTGATCGTCTGCGGGACACCAAGAAAAAGGAGATTCCAATAGTGCTCCCCGTTACAATAGGAGGAATAGGTATCGCTGCCATCGAAGTCGTTCCAGGAAATCGTAATATTCGTCGTAGGGCCAAGGCCGCCGGCAATCATCTGCCGCCCGATATTATGAAACCGGTTGTGATCGATCCAAACCAGGTCGGCTCGTGCAATTGCAATAGCATCGCCGGCAAATATCATGCCTTGATTGATATCACTGATGGTCAGGTTGCGAATAACGACGTTGCTGACCCCATTTAGGCGCAGCCCCTTCCCTTTGATTGTCGCCCTCGGGCCAACGCCGATCACCGTCTTGTTTGAGCCAATCTCCAGCGGGTGCTTGCCGGCCCTGTCGAAGCCGACCAATGTCTTCTCCTTGCCGTCGCAATGCGCATCGTTGCCATCTATAAGGAGAAGGGACTCACTTTTATACGGTGCCGAACAAGCACGGCCGTATTGGCAACCCTGCCCCTCGCCTTGCCCTTCCGTACCGGTAAAGTCTATGGTTCCGGCTACCTGAATCTCGCGCGGACTATTGTCATTGCAGCGCCCGAAGCTGTACGAACGACACAACTCATACTTCAGAGCTTTGGTTGATCTGACCTGAACTACCTCGCCTCCAAGGCCGCCCGTCGCTGCAGAGCCAAAGCCATTGAGGGCTTCCGATCGCACATAGTTCGATCCGAGCACGGAAGAGACGCCGACGACGACAGCAAGTCCACCGAGCACGCGCAACGACCGTTTGATGTGCTTCATCGTGTCCCTCATAGGCATGTGCTCTCTTTTACCCGGAAAACCCGCACGAGGACTTGAACTCTCGAACTCAAATGCTGAACTGGAATAGGCCATCAGCATCCGGCGTTAACGCCATCAGATCGTCCTCAATAAGGCAGGATCGGAATATCGGAACCATGCTACGCAACAGGTGCAGCCGCACGCTCCGCACCAGCTGTGATGGATCTGGGTAGCCATTGAGCCAATCACGGCCGATGAGAGCAGCGGTCGACCTTCGAGAGCCCCGTCAGAGGAATACTGTGGGGTGCAACACGTCTGGCCTAGGAGTTTAGTCCCAAGTTTTGATGGTGCATTCTTATCGCACGATTCGAAGGATGCGCTATGGGACAAGTTTTACACGGCTGCGCCACGACGACGGAGGCGGTCCGTCGAGCAATACAAAATAGTCAAGAGAGCCTGAGAGTGCTCGCCAAGCGCTACGGGATCAACCAGAAGACTGTCGCGAAGTGGAGGGAGCGCGAGACCGTCGCCGATCTCCCGACAGGCCCCAAAGAAGCCAAATCGACCGTGCTTTCCATCGAGGAGGAGGCGATCATCGTCGCTTTCCGGCGGCATACGCTATTGCCGCTCGACGATTGCCTCTATGCGCTCCAGCCGACCATCCCGCATCTGACGCGATCATCCCTGCATCGCTGTCTCCAGCGCCACGGGATCAGCCGATTGCCGGAGGTCGGAGGCAGCAAGCCTCCGAAGAAAAAATTAGAGGCTTATCCGATCGGCTATTTCCACATCGACATTGCTGAGCTCCAGACCGCTGAAGGCAAGCTCTACCTCTATGTCGCTATCGATCGCACCAGCAAAGTCGCCTTCGTGCAACTGGTCAGGAAGACGGGAAGGACCTCGGCCTCGACCTTCCTCGAAGCTCTGATCGCGGCTGTCCCCTACAAGATCCACACGGTTCTCACCGACAATGGGATCCAGTTCACTTTCCCCCCGCGCTACGCGGACGGCCCCACGGCAAGAGAGCTGGCTCCGCAAATTCGGACAGTAGCTTGAGTGGATTTTCTGCCTGACAGCGGCGAGGATTCTTGCCGCGAATCAGGAGCGAAGATGACGAAGAAGAGCCGCCGGACGCATTCTCCGGCATTCAAGGCGAAGGTTGCTTTGGCTGCGGTCAAAGGCGACAAGACGCTGGCGGAGCTGGCGCAACTGGTTGATGTTCATCCGAACCAGATCACGATCTGGAAAAACCAGCTCCTGGAAGGCGCCGCCGGCGTGTTTGGGCATGACAAGGCATCGGCCGAGACGCCGGTCGATTTGAAGGCGTTACATGCCAAGATCAGCGAGCTGGCGTTGGAAAACGATTTTTTGTCCGGCGCGCTCACCAAGGCGGGCCTGCTGAGCGCAAAGCGATCATCGACCGCGGTCATGATCTTTCTATCG
The DNA here is from genome assembly GCF_023074185.1 of Bradyrhizobium sp. 132. GTDB lineage: Bacteria > Pseudomonadota > Alphaproteobacteria > Rhizobiales > Xanthobacteraceae > Bradyrhizobium. The sequence continues at coordinate 33,776 of NZ_JADPKY010000055.1, forward strand.
TGCGCCAGGCGAAGGTCCTGAAGCTGGCTCGCAGCACGGTCTACTATGAACCTCGGCCAGTTTCGGCCGAGGACCTTGCCTTGATGCGTCGGCTCGATGAGCTGCATCTCGATTATCCCTTCGCGGGAGCGCGTATGCTGCGATCGTTGCTGCGGCGGGAGGGCGTATACGCCGGTCGCCGCCACATCGCGACGCTGATGAAGCGCATGGGGATCGAGGCGGTCTATCGTCGCCCGAACACGAGCAAGCCGGCACCGGGTCACAAGATCTACCCGTACCTGTTGCGCGGATTGAAGATCGAGGGGCCCGACCAGGCGTGGGCAATGGACATCACCTACATTCCGATGCGGCGTGGCTTCGTCTATCTCGCGGCGGTGGTCGATGTGTTCAGCCGACGGGTCCTGGCCCATCGCGTCTCGATCACAATGGAGGCGGCCTTCTGCGTCGAAGCGGTCCAGGAGGCGTTGGCGAAGCACGGCAGGCCCGAGATTTTCAACACGGACCAGGGCAGCCAGGTTCACCCGCCTCGAGTTCACCGATGTGCTGCTGGACGCGAAGATCGCCATCAGCATGGACGGCAAGGGCGCCTGGCGCGACAACGTGTTTGTCGAGCGGCTCTGGCGCACGGTCAAATACGAAGAAGTTTATCTCCGCGCCTACGACAGCGTGTCCGAGGCGCGAGCGTCAATTGCCAAGTATCTGGCCTTCTACAATCAGGGAGGCCCTCACTCGAGCCTTGACGGGCGCACGCCCGACGAGGCTTACTTCGGCACGCAAGCTATGGTGATGGTCGCATGACCGTCGCCGACGATTTTGTCGTCGCTCTGGTCGGGCTACGCCCTCCCGACGCAACGACAAAATCGTAAGGCCCCGCGTTCAGCATAACCCGGCAGGAATCCACTTAAATCCCGCGGGGCGCTGTCCAAACAACCGGGGTCAGCTCTGTCCGCCGCGTCACCAAGACCATCCATCCGCCGCGAGATGAAGCGCCGCGCCGCGGTCGAGCCGGTGATCGGTCACCTCAAGGCCGAACACCGCATGAGCCGCAACCACCTCAAGGGCCGCGCCCGCGACCGAATCAACCCCGTCCTTGCCGCCGCCGGCTTCAACTTCCACCTTTTGCTGCGCTGGTTCGAACGGCTTTTGCGGCCCTGATGCAGAGGCTCCGGTGCATCATCCGCCAGCCGCACTACGCTTGAACCAGCGCGTTGCGGGAAACTTCACGGACGACATCCTACGCCGCATCAGCGCTTTACGCCACGCTCGCCAACCTCTCAGCACGCCGGCGAATAAGACGGGCTAGCTCCGGCTCCGCTCTCGTTGTGAGACACCATCATGCTCTGCGAACGCGCCGATTGCAGACCTTCAATCGGGGCGAAGTTGCACTTCAACCCCTTCAACCAGCTGCGCGCGCTATTCAGTTGAAGCCGACATCAGCCCCTTAGTCGGTTTTGCAATGCCTGCCGGTCGACGACGAGGTTGAGGAGGCTCAGATCTGCCTGCCGTCTTCCCGCGAGCCGTCTGACCAGCGCCCGGGTACCATCGACCACAAAGACACCGCAATCATAGCCGTTCGTCTGCTCGCGTATGAGGGCATCTCGCAAATCGGCTCCCACCCGCTCTGCGAGCGTTGCTGCAGGTCCGGCATTGTATGGCTTGAAGGAGTCGTAATGATAGGCAACCGGCCTGTCGCGATCGCGGCGATCTACCAGCAGCAACGACCAATGGGAGCCGCGGGCACGGAGGTCCGTAGCGCTCGCATCACTCACCGGCAAGAACAGGAAGTCGGCCGTATCGTTGCCATTCCGATCGTTGACAATGCGACGGAATGCGTCCTGGGCGTCGCCGTGCGTACCATGGCCCACCTGAAAGGCGATGAGAGGATCGACGAACCGGGTCCGGGCGGCGAGGTTTGGATTGCTTTGCCGCAACTCCTGCGACAGGAGCTCGTAGTCCCGCTGGATATGCTGGTCACCCAGCCATTCCCCGGCTCCGAGCACCCGTCCGCTGCGGTCGCTGGCAGAGGCACTCGCCCTCGAAGCGCCGATCCGGGCATCAGGAACCGAGGATGGGCCAGGGTGATGGATCAGCTGGGCGTCGCGGCGTCCTCGCGGCCCCAATGCGATGGAGTAGGTCTCACCGTTGATAGAGACCGGCTGGGGAGCCATTCGCGAACTCGGCAACAGCATTCTATTGTCCAGTACATCGAGCAGGAAGTCCGGCACCGCCTGTGAGCCATGCTGCCAATCCTCGCCGACGAGATATCCGATATCCTCGAGCTCTTGCGGCGTGCCTGATGAACCGATGAAGAACGGCGGTCTGCCGGCAGGGCTGAGCACCGGCCTTGACTGGGCGTCGTCACGCATTTCCTGCGGTGTGGACGGCAGATCAGTGAAAGAAGCCAAACCGTGGTAGATGTCTGAGAACCGAGCTGGCGCGCCCTCCGGAGTTGGCCACTCGAAGTCGGACGGCACCCGTGGAGACCAGGTAAAGCTCGACCCGGCCAGGTCCTGCCAACCGCCCGGTCCAACCGGGCCTTGCGGCGCCGGCCACTCACTTGGATCAAAGTCGGACGGCACCCGTGGAGACCAGGTGAAGCTCGACCCGGCCGGGTCCTGCCAACCGCCCGGTCCAACCGGGCCTTGCGGCGCCGGCCACTCACTTGGATCAAAGTCGGACGGCACGCGCGGGGACCAGGTCGAGCTCGACCTAGCCGGTTCCTGCAAGCCGGCCTGCCCATGCTGAGGGAAGCTCACACCCAGCGCTCGGTTAGCCTCAACGAGTTGCAGATACTGCCTGAGCTTCTTGAGACCCACGCCATCAACTCTCCCTGTGGCTTCCCTGAAAGCCCGGAGGTCTGCGTCCAGCGAGCGCTGCTGCTCACTATTGCCGTTGATTCGACTCGCGATGCTCTCCCTACCCTCTGTGCGGAGCCAATCACTGAACTTGCGTTGGGTCGAAGCAGTATTACGAATTATTTTTCTTCTCTGTTCGGAAGCTGGGTCGAGGTTTCTCAGCTCTTCCTTGGCCAGGCTCTCGATCAGGCTGGCGTCATCGTCATAAGCACGAAGTCGTTGTTGGGGCTGTTGTTGGGGCTCGAGACCCAGGTATTGTCGAAAGAGATCGAGTGGGGCGAACCGCTTTGTGGCTTTGTAGAACGCCGAATAATCTGCTCTCAATGACGACTGCTGCTCAGCATTGCCGTCGATACGGTCCTTGATGCTCGGCCTGCCCTCTCTTCGAAGCCAATCACTAAAAAAGCGTAGGCTGGACGCCTTCGTCGAAGCTTCGGCTTTCTCCTTGCTAGCCGCGTCGGATCCAAGCTTGGATAGAGCGTCCGTCAGAAAGTCATCGATGATGTAGACGTCCTCCGGATGAGCCGCCAATGTTTCGCGCCCCATCAGGCGGGGCCCGGCCCCGGCAGCTTGGAGCCCTTCACCAGCTCCGGTCCTGCGGAGATGAGACAATGCCGTACTGAGGCGATCACGATGATCGCCGCCAGCTTCGACGTACTGGTCGATGTCGTCGGCGAGCGACATTGGATCGTTGAACGCCGAGCCAGGGGATCCTTGTTCTGCGCTCGGAGCCAACGAGCAAACGCGTTGAGCGCCATCATATTGTTCTTGATCGTATCACGGGGGACCGTTCCAGTCCCGCGGCCTCTGGTACCATCGGGAGCAACTCTGTAGCTTTTGACGTTTTCCACGAACTGGCGGATCATCCGCTTGTCCTGGGGGTGCATCTCGTCCTGGGGGGGGCATCGGTTGCGCTCGCGTACCCACCCAGGCTGGGGCGGATATGGGATTTCCAGCCTGGAAATTCTGGAGTGCATCCAAGGCTGGCCCCACATGGTTCCTGCTATTGGCGCTCGCCACCTTCTTAAATTCATCTTTATAGGCTGTCAGCAGCTCAGTATTGCCAAGCAGGTCGTTCAGAGTGACGCCTTGGGGTTGGAGGAATTCGCTGAACATTCGAAGAGCCCTCACATAATTATCGATAGTCTTCGCGTTACGGTTCGCGCTGCCCAATGCCGTCTTGAACTCTTCAATCAGCCGCTCGTCCTGCGGGTGCAACGGTTGCGCTCGCCTACCCCCCAGGCTGCGGCGGATATGTCCAGCCTGGAAATTCTGGAGCGCGTCCAAGGCTGACCCCACACGGTTCCTGTTATTGGCGCTCGCCACCTTCCTAAATTCATCTTTACAGGCTGTCAGCAGCTCAGCATTGCCAAGCAGGTCGTTCAGAGTGACGCCTTTGGGTTGGAGGAATTCGCTGAACATTCGAAGAGTCCTCACATAATTATCGATAGTCTTCGCGTTGCGGTTCGCGCTGAATGCCGTCTTGAACTCTTCAATCAGCTCCAGGTCTGCCTCGGACGGACGACTGCGCTTTGCAAAGTCCATGCGAAGCTCCGAGTAGACGACATCAAACGCTGGGCCGCCGGACCACTTCTCACGGTGGCTTCCTCCAAAGACTTTGCTTAATCCTGATTTGACCCGAGAGAACAGTCCACGGGGCTTGTTGTCCTTCGTCCGCGCCGTAGGTTGTTCCTCCGAGGGCGCTGCGTAACGCATGCTGCTGAATGGCCCCTCCCGCAAGTCAGAGCGGTAATTATTTGCAGCCGAGCCAAGATGAGCGTGCGGAACATCGACGCTGTGACGCGCGCTGCTGAACGAATTGTTCCGCAGATTGGACCTGGGCGGCATTCGCATCGAACCCCCAACGTCCGTACGCTGGATGTTTTCATGCGACTGTGGGGCTGGAGTGTCGGGGGAACTACCCCCCGAACTCTCCTCAGGAGAGCGGAGTTGCAGCTCGTCCAATTGCTGCTCGAAGCCAGCTTGATCCGCAGGCTCCACGTCGGTCTCTTGCCGCGCACGCTGCAGCTCCTGCTGCTCGGCGTGCCAGCGCATCCAATAGTTCGGATCGTTATAGATCGGTTCCACACCACTCTCCTACTAGATGAGACGACTCTTCAAAGCCGCCTGGCAGCGACACCGGCGCGAAAAGCTAGACGTCAAGATCGCCAATTGAACAACAAGGGACCGTTATCGCGCGCGCTCCGAGCTCGTGCATTGCCGCAGAAGAGCGCCCCGGATTCCTGGGCAACAGCGAGCTATCGCCAAACCTTAAACCAACGAAACCAAATACTCGCACGGTCCAAAAGCCATGGTGCCGCCTCCCCCTTCCAGGCAAGAAGGGCATGCGGCCACACCGCGATCGAAACTGGGCCGCCCCATTTCTGTTGGAAGGCGTCCGGGGTTTGAGAAGTTTCCTTGCAAACTCTCTTCGTCTTCAGTTCAATGTCCTCACATTAGCTACAACCAGCCGGCCGTGCCTGCACAATCAATACTCCAACGCACCTGCGCTCTTAGGACATTGAAGCCTCTCCTTCCGATCATGAAGCTTCACCGCATGTATGATTCGGACTGTACAACCTGACGCTACGTAGACTTCAACCCCGATCGCAGAGCCGGCTCCGGAAATGAGCTATCGCCAAATTTTGGTGACGGACGGGCCGGTCATGCGGCGGCGGTTTTGGGCTGACGGTCGGTCGGCTTGGCGATGCAGCACCTCCTCAGGGCTGAGAATGAAGGCCAGTGTCTTTGGCGCCTTTGGCGCACTGAATGATCTGGTCGAAATCCCAATCGAGGCCGAGCGTGGCGCGGTAGAGAAATCGAAGCGCCGCGACGGTCACTTGCACCGAGCGTGGCGCCAGCTTCTTCTCGTTCGTCAAATAGACCTGGTAGGCGTGCCAATCGGTCGGCAAGTCGTCGTCGGCGATCTCGTGTTCGTCTGCCCGCCGCCTGGGCCGGTTTCCGTCTTCGGCCTCGAGCGCGGACCCTTTCGGAAGGGATCGTGCGCCGGCGGCGCCGCGCCGCTCATCAAGACTGTCGGTGCGGCCCCGGGTGCACACATCGAGATCGGCGCCGCCGTCGCGATCCATGGCGTGCTGCTGCCCCGATCCCGCCTCAGCCGTCGACGCTCAGGGACGACCGCTTTCGCCTTGGCCGGGTAATCGTCGTTCCGCCTGGCATCGCTCAGCGCATGGAGTTTTGTCGTGCGGCCGCCTCGCGAGCGGCCGATTGCTTGATTGTGCTCCCCCCTTTTCCGCCGGAGGCACACCGGTGAGCTTTAATCGAGGACGAGTCGAGCGAAAGCGCGACGGCATCTTTGCCGGGCTTGGCCAGCGCTTCAAAGATCGCGCACCATCGTCCGCGCTTTGCCCAACGATTGAAGCGATTGTAGATCGTCGTGTAAGGCCCGTATTCAGGGGGACAATCGCGCCACCGCGCACCCGATTGCAGCATCTGAATGAAGCCGCTGATAATGCGCTGATCGTCGTCCCGATCCGGTCCGGTCAGTCCCGTCGGTAGGTGAGGTTCTATCAGCGCCCACTGCTTATCATTCAACCAAAACAGGCCGCCACGCATCGCTCGTTCCCGAATCAAAATATGCGGAAGAGAATCACGTGGCGCAAATTAGGTACAGACCCTAGGCTAGGAGGATGGGCCGTCGCTCTTGACGTGCTGGACCGGCGGGAGGCGCTTGAGCTCTTCGCCATTTTCGACCAGCACCAGAACGCGTGGTGCATTCGCATCCCGCGGGAAACAGATAGGCGGCGCGGCTGGGATCCTCGTCATCCTGGATTGCACGTCGGATGTTAGGCCCCTGTCTGCGATATAGGTGGGCCAGATTGGGCCTGTATGTCGCGTGCCAGACACATCGCACAGACGGACGCCTCTTATCGACTTCTTGACCGGCGATCATCACGCCGCCGGAATGGCCAAGATTTCCTTGCTTTTGATACGTCCGTCCAGTGCCGGCGCGGATCTAGCACAACCAGTCACCGCCAACCTGCGACTCGCGGCGCGGCGAGCTGATGCGGCAAGGGCTCAGCCGCAACTCTGGCGTCCCACTCATAGCTCTAAGGTGAAGCTGCTCATGTGCTGCAGTCATCGGCACGAAGAGCCGAATTCGTCTGCAGGCGGTCCGTGGAAGGCAACGGCTGGCCAGCGTGCAAACGCACCCTCCGATCTGCACCTGCACCTTTGACTCATCATAGGCTTACTGGCCCAGGGGCCTAGAGCGCGGAGGAATGAAAATACCCACCAAAACTGATCGTTTCTGTGATCCGACACGAGGCGTACCCTAGTCCGAATCATGAGTCGCCCGGCTTTCCGTCGGGCTGCCGGGGAGCTTCGTCGATGTACACGCCGCGCTCCTTCCAAGTTGTCGATATCACCGACGTTCATCGGACGATGCGCGAGGCACGCACGGCGACACTGATCACCGCTACTCACGAAGGGCTTGTTGGAACGATGCTGCCCGTAGTACTCGACGAGCGCGAAGGCTCCATGGGCACGATTTACGCCCACGTGGCGCGTGCGAATCCGCAGTGGAAGCTGACACCGGCTGGCGAGGCGATGGCCATTTTCGCTGGGCCGGAGGCCTATGTCAGCCCCTCCTGGTACGTGACCAAGCACGAGAGAGGCGAGGCCGTACCGACGTGGAACTATGTCGCTGTGCATGCCTACGGGCCGATCGAATTCTTCGATGATGCCGATCGGCTGCGAAAGGTGGTCACGCGGCTGACCGATGTGCATGAGCGCTCGGGCAAAGACCGCTGGGCGGTGTCTGACGCCCCTGCCGATTTCATCAAAACGGAGCTGAAGGGGATTGTCGGCCTGCGATTGCAAATTACACGGTTGGATGGCACGCGGAAGATGAGCCAGAACCGCAACGCGGCGGATCGCGCCGGCGTCATCGAGGGGTTATCAAAGAGCGACCGTGACGAAGACCGTCGTGTGGCTCACCTCATTGCGATGACGAACCCGAACGACGTATTGTGAACGACGCGGTACCACCTGCATTTCTCCATATCCTCGACTGCTCTCCTTCTGCACAGCGATGCGCCGGCAGCGGACGGTTCCTGCTCGCGGCAGGTGCTTTTCACAGAGCAGAGAAAACCATACAGGACGCCATCGCTTGCGCGTCAGCTATTGCAACCGCCAACAGCGGCGCGCGGCCCCGAGGCCAACTCCGGAGAAGAAGAGCGGTACCTCGGTTGCAATCCGAGGTGCGCTTCGGGGCGCATGACAGAATGCTCTGCATTGAGATCGGATTCAAGTGGGCTGCCCCGGCTCCACGGTTATCAAAGCAAGCGGTTTCGAAACCAGTTTAGTACGGAATGTTGCCATGGGCCGAACTGATCACCCACACTGAAGATCTGCACTGCCACAGGCGACGGTTGCATGCATTAAGTTAAATCATGTCGCCCTCCCGACTCAAACAAAAGATGCTTTGGAGGGCGATTGCCGTCATTCTCTCGAACACTGCGTGTGCAGCTTTCGTCTTATTCCGCTTGACGCCCTGCAAGCCTCTGAGACTTGCAGGAAGCCCTCAAAGCGTCTTGAATCCGACGTTAGGGTCAGATTGCAGATCTTCTGACAATTCGCGACAATCTGCGCACGCTCCAACACTCCCCGATGGGCAGTAAGAAACGCGAATGTCTCAAATCCTCGAGGTCTCGCCGTTGCTTCTGTCACGATGATCGGGGCTCCCGGAGCGCCCTGCTCGATGTCGAATTCGAGCCTAAGACGTTGAAGAGACCTGTTCCGACCGATCCACGCCCTCCGGCGCAACCGGCATGCTGAACTGAAAGACGGCCCCGCGAGGATCATTGGCGCCCGCCCACATCCGGCCTCCGTGCGCCTCAATAATAGAATGGCAAATGGCCAGCCCCATGCCCATGCCTTCGGACTTGGTGGTGTAAAACGCATCGAACACGCGGTCAGCGCAGTTCGGATCGAGTCCTGGACCCGTATCCCGAAAAGTGACCACTACGTTATTCGAGTCATCTGTCCGCGCACTGATCAGTAACTCGCGATCACTTTCGTTGATCTCGCTCATGGCCTCGATGGCGTTCGTGATCAAATTGAGAATCACCTGCCGCACCTGGACGCGATCTGCCCGGACGAGCGGCAACGCCTCAGTCCGTCGCGTTTGCACCCATACATCATTTTTCGCAAGTTCCGCGCGAACTAGGCCCAGCACCTCTAAAATCAATTCGTCAATTGCGAGAAGCTCCGTTTGCATAGGAGCCTTATTCATAAGAGCGCGGATCCGGCGGATCACGTTCCCCGCTCGCATACTGTCACGGACAATCAACCCGAAGGTCTGCCGAACTTCTTCCAGATTTGGCGGTTGAGCACCGAGCCAATTTAGCCCCGCCCCCGCATTACTCCTGATCGCGGCAATCGGCTGGTTGACTTCATGGGCGATTGAGGCGGCCAGCTGTCCCATTGTCGTGATCCGATTGGCGTGTGCCAGCCCCATCAGAGTCTCGCGATACCGTCGTTCGCTTTCACGGGCTTCCGCTTCCGCTCTCTTTCGCTCTGTCAGGTCGAGGACGAAGCCAACACCTTGGTCGTCTCGCGCATCGAATACGGCGAGGCCAACTAGCACCGGCACGCGGCTGCCATCCTTGCGGACATACTCTTTCTCGAACTGCTGAACCGCTCCGGTCCTTTTTGCTTCTGTTCCCGCATTCAGTGTACGCTCGTGCCATTCTGGCGGTGTCAGGTCGAGACCGTTCACTCGCCCCGCGACGAGATCCTCTCGGTCGTATCCAACCATCGTGAGAAAGCTTTGATTTGCTTCGATGATCTCGCCTCCTTCGCGAATGATAAATATTCCAATGATGTTAGCGTCAAGTAAGCGCCGGATTTTCGACTCCCGTTGCTGAACTTCGCTGTACAACCGGCTGTTTTCCAGCGCTGTTGCAGCTTGGGAGGCAAGCATTTTAAGTACCGAGTTGCGGGCAGCCGAGAATATGCGCGCGGCGAGATTATTCTCCAGATAAAGTACGCCGATCAGCTTGCCCTGCGTGATCAGTGGCAGGCAAAGAATAGAACGCGCTTTGCGCTCGCGGATATACGGATCTTCCGCAAATGAAGGCTCGGCGACAGCATCTTCGAGAATGACGTTTTCGCGGACACGCAGGACGAAATGCAGCACGGACTCGGGAAGGGCCATCGGCGTTACGGGCTGTTCATTCACCTTTACAAGCAGCGCATCCGCTACCGTTGTGGCTTCCGCCTCGATCCGTGGCTCGCCTCCATGTAGCAGAATCAACAAACCTCGTTCGGCGCCGGCCTGCTCAATGGCAGTCTGCATAAGCGTGTCGATTAGCTTTTGAAGAACGATCTCGCCGGAAATCGCCTGCGACACTTTTGTCACCGTCGCGAGGTCAAGATGCTCAACCGGAGCTCCGATCCGCAGGCCATTCACGGCAGGAGCGGTCTCCTCATGGCTGAGATGGGGATTCAGCTCGTCGAGCTGACGCACTTTGCCATCCGCCCCCCAACGAAGGTAGCCGCGCCGGGCGTCCTGCAGGTAAACCCGGGATATTCTGTCAAAACCACGCGCAGCATAAAAGCGCGCTGCAAGCTCGCAAGCGATTGCCTCGTGGTGGGCGAAACCGTTACGTGCTGCGGTCTGGATTGCGTGTTCATACAGTCGCATTGCGTGTGCATCCCGGTATTCGAGCCTTGCAATTTCAGCGCCGACCAAGGTAGCCCGATTCTCAAAATTTTCGGGGCAATTCGTCGCCCATATCTGCAGCTGTCTGTAATGGGCATCAATGATAAGCCAATGTTGCTGTTGTTCGCTTTCGCCTAGCTTGTCGCAGTAACATGAGTGAGACAGCGCACCAAAGAAGTGAAACTCCGCGATCAAGGGCTCTGTCGGCAGAGTCCATAATTTGGGCTCCGCCTTGGAGCGAGCATCAACAGCCGCAGCATAATCGCCGGCTAGAAATCGCGCCTGAAGTTTGCGGATCCAGTAGACGGTTTCACTAGGTGACAGCTCCAGACTCCGAGCCAACGATCGCTCGACCTCTAGCTCGTCAAACTGTTGGTCATCCAAGCAACCGAATGAGCGCGTGAGGCCGCGCATGCTTCTAATGATTGCGAGCTGAGCGGCTACGGTATCAGCAGCAAACTGAACCTTTCTATCCCGTATCGTAGCAAAGCTTTTCTCTATCTCGTTCTGCACCTCTTTCAGGGGATCTCCGGCCATCATCATATTTGAGGTTAGATGAAGCAAGCTGTACGCCTCATAGATGACATCGCCGCTGCTGACCGCAGCTGCGAGCGCTCGCCGAATCAAAACTCGGCCACCTCTTAGGGGCTTCGTCCACGGGATCACGTTGCACCCGAAGGCCAAATAGACGGGAGCCCGAAAGCGGGAGAACTCACCGCGATCAACCAGGTCGCAAGCAAGACGACCAAATTTGTCAGCTGCTTGGTAGTCGCCGAAGCGCCCGGCCAAGATTCGGCCCAGCCATGCGTAATGGGCGCAAGAAGCATCAGTGTTGCCGTATCCGAGGCTGATGGTGACAGCTCTGCAGATGACCAGAGCGGATAAATTGGCGTCCGTGAAACCTGCGGGCGGAAGAATGCGCGTCAAGACGGCAAGCGTGGCAAGCATGGTCTGATCTGTCATTGCAGGCAACCTAGAAAGATCCTCGATTGCTTCGGGCAGCTGTGACCACATCCGCTGATATTCGGTTAATGTTTCCTGGTCCGTCGGATGCTGCGACCACTCGATCCCGACGTCGTGAAGATATTCGAGCCCTGTGAGCACTGCCCGCCCGTGCTGGCCGAGCGCCAAGTAAAGATCGACCCGCAAGCATGCGACCGTTGCTCGCTGGGGCGCGTTCAAGGCGCGCTTCGACAGTACCGACAGGAGGCTCTCTGCAATGTCCAGCTGGCCTACCAAGAATTCGCATTCAGCCCGGCTTGTCTCCAGTGCAAACGCGAGTTCGTGGCGCCTTCCCCAAGAGTGCTCCGCGAGCAGCGCAGCACCGACGGTGAAATATGTGAGTGCCGAGGCGTAGGCAGCCGACGCCCTGGCACGCTGCCCTGCGACGAAATTCAGCTCTGCGAGCTGCTCACGCTCATGACCGGAGGCAATTAGCGCGACGCCTCGATTGAGTTGGCTGACGATGTCGAAGATAGCCTCTTCGCGTTTGTGCGCAGGAACGTGTGCCGCCAGCAACCGACCGATCCGCAGATGGGCAGGAGCGCGCGAGGATTCCGGCACCAGGAAGTAGGCCGCCTCTTGAACGCGATCATGGAGGAAGCGGTAGGCTGTTCCGTGGCGCGCGATGAGTTCCTGCCGGATCGCCGGCCACAGGGTCGCATGCACCTTCTCCTGCGAAATTTCGAGCACGATCGCAAGCTCCGCCGTCCCGGCGATGTTGCCGAAACAGGCCAGCTGTTGCAGCGCGTCCTGCGTTGCCTCAGGCAGGCGGATGAGCTTGCCGAGCATCAGATCCACGACATTCTTGGTGTACGCTTTTGCGTGAATACGCTCGAGATCCCACCGCCAGCGCGCCGACTCGTGATCGAACGTCAATAGCTGCTCTTCGGCCAGTTCAGAAAGGAATTGAATGGCGAAGAACGGATTACCCATCGTCTTCTGATGCACCAACTTTGCAAGCGGGGCAGCGCGTTTTAGTCCGCAGCGAAGGGTATCCGCGACTAACTGCGCGACATCGTCTGCAGCGAGCGGCGAGAGCGCGATCTCCTCGAAATTTACGTCGGCTCTCCTGAAGGAGTCGAGCTTGCGTTTGAGTGGATGGCCTGCATCAAGTTCGTTGCTGCGGTAAGCTCCAATCAGCAGCAGGTGCAGATCCGACTGCGTCAGGAGATCCTCGATCAAGTCGAGCGTTGCGGCATCATGCCACTGCAAATCGTCGAGGAAGAGCACCAAAGGATGGGTTCGCCGCGCGAACACGCCAATGAAGCGGCGAAGCACCAGCTGGAAACGCATTTGCGCTTGCCGGGCTGGAAGCTCAGCAACTGCGGGCTGCTCGCCAATGATCAGGCTCAGATCGGGGATCAATTCGACCATCAGTCGTCCATTCGTGCCGAGCGCCTCCAGGAGCGCTTGCCGCCAGGTGGCGAGTTCGCCCTCACTTTTGCTGAGAAGAGGACGGACAAGACTCTGAAACGTCTGCACTAGCGTCACATAAGGAACGTCGCGCTTCAGTTGGTCGAATTTGCCTGATACCAACTGCCCGCGCGAGGGCACCAGTGCTTTGTGTAGCTCCTGGACGAGCGAAGACTTACCGACACCGGAATAACCGGCGACGAGCACCAACTTCGGCGCGCCGCTCTTCACCGCGCGATCGAAAGAGGCAAGCAAAACCTCGATCTGAAGGGCTCTGCCATAGAGCTTCTCGGGGATGAGCAGCCGATCAGGTGTGTCGTCTGTGCCGAGCTCAAACGGGTCGATGCGACCGTGGTTGGCCCATGCTGCGAGACAGTGTTGCAGATCGTGCTCAAGGCCAGCGGCAGTCTGGTAGCGTTCCTCGGCGGTTTTCGCGAGGAGTTTCATCACAATCTGAGATATCGGCTCCGGGAGGTTTTGCGACTTCTCGACGGGCGGTGTTGCTTTTCTTGCAATATGACAATGGATCCACTCCGAGGGATCTGAGCCCGTGAACGGCAGCGCGCCGGTCAGCAGCTGGTAGAATGTCACGCCAAGTGAATAGAGATCACTGCGACAATCGACCGAGCGATTCATTCGTCCGGTCTGTTCGGGCGCCATGTAGGGCAGCGAGCCGGCGATGAACTCGGCAGGCTCAGGCGGCACGCGCTCGCGGGAAAGACGGGAAGCCAGACCAAACCCAGTGAGTCGCACCTGTTCGTCAGGACAATTGACCAGAATGTGAGCGGGTTTCAGCTCCTTGTGGACCAAGCCGTGCCGGTGAAGCCTGCCCACGGCCCTCGCGATACCAACAGCGAGGCGCAGGAAGCGCTTCGGCTCCATACGGATCCCGAGTAAATTTAGCAGTGGCTCGCCGCATGGATCCTCCAGGACCAGCATAGTCCGACCGGCTTCCCGGATGAGTTCCAACGGCCGCACCGCCCATCCCTCGTCTAGCTCCTCCCTCAGCTCGTACTCATGGGCGAGGCGGTCGAGCGTCGCTGGGTGTTCCGCGATGGGCCGCACGACAAGCACGACAGCCCTGCTGCCGTGGATTTGCCGGTGCCACCCACGGCAGAACGCGCGATCACCATCCTCCCACAGGAGCTGGATGTCACTGTCGATGCTTGAGCCGAACAGAGTTCGGCTGAGGTCCCGCGGCATTTGCCCGCCCGATCAATAAGGACTGAGCAGGAAGCTGACACATATCGGGCGAGCTTGTGAAGAGACTTCGCAAAGGGGCCGGATTACCGATTAAGGCCGCCAAAGAGTTGACGGCGGCACGCCGAGATGCGACTTACACACCGAATACGTGGCCCAAGCGTGTCGATCCAGCCCAATCCTGCGCGCCGGCTGAGCCTGCACAGAATCGGCGGCGGCGCTCTCGCTAGCGCAGTGTGTCGGCGAAGGATTGTATTCGATGGAGTGGGCTCGTGGCCCGTTACCCGACCATGGCGCACTGCCCGACGTGCAGCAGGGCCCGGATCGCTGCTTCCGTTCTAAGACCCGAGGAGAAGCAAGATGCTCGCTCGAGTCGCTGAACATAAACGCCGCAAGGGCGCTCAGGCTAGAAATCCCGGCGACACGAGCGGTGCTGTTTTCGAAATCGACGTTCACTCCTGGCTCCATTGTTGGAATGCGCAATGCAGTCATCGACTCTGAACCACAGCATGAAGGGCAGATCTGAAAGCCAAGTGTGAGCGAAACCGCGCCCATAACTATTCTCTTCATTCCTCCAATGATGGAGCAACTGACCCGCGACAAAGGCACCCCTGATGCTCACCGAGCGCCCGTATAGGCCCTCGCTGATCGGAATGCCGCTCGCTGCCGTTCGCCGCAGGGCAATTGCCGGCCGTGCGAAGCCGATGACCGAGAGAGTTCTCGCTGCTTGAACCGCTGTTCAAGCAAGGCGTAGGCTACCCCAAAACCGGTGAAGAGAATTGCAATTAGAATAAAGTACAGAAGAGAATTGCAATTAGAATAAAGTACAGCGGAACGCCTTCTTTGCCGATTCGATAGATCTGCGCCGGCAGCGTACAACCTGACGCTACGAATGACCAAGCCCCCCTTCCTGGCCGGCACGAAGTAGCGGGGAGTCACGACCTGCTCTGCCTTGCTGAGCGAGCCTCAGCTTTGCCACGCTGGTTGCTTCATTGGAGGCAGCATCACCACGGATGTACTGGCGATGTGGGGCGAACCCGACGCACTTTCTTGTCGACGGAGTGCGTCGGCTCCCCTTTAATGCTTCTGCCTGGCCCTGGGCCCTTAGCGGATCGATGAGCTACTGGCAGGTCTAACAACACCTTCAGGTTGACCGCTCGGGGCGCGTTTTGTCCTTCCTATGTAGGTCAAGAGCGAACCTTCAAGGTGCCGGGCACGGACCTCTGATGCCCGCAAATTCTGGTGGAAGAATGATTCTTTCGCTGGAGCAGCGGTTGTTTGGCTGGTGCAGGAGAGCAAATGCAACTGCCTTTTGGCGAACCGGTCCGCAGCTGGACACCGAATGGAGTGTGTCCCGCCTCTCCTTCAGATTACGCCGCCTCATGTTGGGGTGCGAGGCTCGTGAAGGAAGCAACGCCACGAACGCACGTGAGCGCCCCTGCAGCAGCTCGAATTCGAGCATCTTTCCTACAAACATGACGGAAAGGACTTGAATCGCACCTTGCGTCAGGTTGTACGAAATCGGTGCAAGGTGCTTTCCTCACACAGAGCAACTCACAGGCGCTCCGACGACGGAAAAGAAGAGTTCATGTTGCTGATGCCGCTGCTACTCGCTCTGATGTCTATTTTCCTTAGCATGGGTGCGATAGTCTACTCCGCTTGCCGATCTCAACGCCGGCGGGATCGGCGCATGCACAGGCACAATCGGGCCGATTCGCTCAGCTCGCGCCCCCGCGTGCAACTACCAAGGCGACGGGCATTCTGATCCTTCAGCCGCATAATGAGCCGTCCGCTGCAGTCCCACTCGCGAAGGCCAGGCGACACGCGCCGCCGCTAAAGCGAGCGCCTCAAGTTCTGGATTCGGTGCTGCTCGATCGGCTGCTGATCGTTTGACGGCCGCTTGGGAGCCAATCCAACGCGACGGCGGACAGACTCCAAAGGCAGTTCTCGACCAGTCGAGCGGTTTTTGCTACACTTTCCTGCCTGCGTCACGCTGGCGCGAATGGCTGGCCGGTCACATACCTTGAAAATTTCAAAGATTTGCACTGCGCGGAAGTCCTCAAAAGCCCTATCCGCTCGATCGAAGGTCGTAGTGAGGCAATAAGTCTACTGTAAATCGTACAAGTGAGGCTCTTATCGTGACCAAGCGCTCTGAACCCCGGAAGGAAGCCCCAAATGTCGTCGGGCCTGAGGTGAGGCCGAGCGTCTTCGTCGTCGACGATGACCTCTCAATGCGCGAATCGCTGGTCAACCTATTTCGTTCGATCGGTCTAGATGTCGTTGCTTACGGATCCGCCCGGGAAATGCTCCAGAGCGAGCTCCCTGATGTTCCTAGCTGCCTTGTGCTTGACATCAGGCTGCCTGGATTGAGCGGCCTTGAGCTCCAGAATGAGTTAGCCAAACAGAAGATTCACATTCCCATCATTTTCATCACCGCTCATGGCGATATTCCGATGACCGTCAAAGCCATGAAGAGTGGAGCAATCGATTTTCTCAGCAAGCCGTTTCGCGATCAGGAACTACTCGATGGCGTAGTCGCAGCTATCGAACAGGATCGGAAGAGACGAGGTGTAGACAAGGTGGTCAGCAGGCTCCAGTCCTTGTTTGAGGCCCTAAGTCCACGAGAGCAGGATGTGTTGAAACTGGTCGCCGCCGGGCTATTGAACAAACAGGTAGCCGCGGAACTCGGGCTCGCCGAGATTACAGTCAAAATCTATCGCGGCCACGTGATGAAGAAGATGGGAGCTCGATCGCTAGCCGATTTGATCAGGATGGCTGAGAGGCTGGGAATTGGGACTGAGCGTTTCACGGTACAAACCTAAGTATGATTTTACAATTTCGTCGTACACGCGCACCCTTCTGCTGGCCGTCATGCGTCGGCCAGCGCCTTCGCCCAACCAAGAACAGGTCGTCTTGTCTAGGTATTCAACTGTTTCCGTTATTGACGACGATCCTGCGATTCGTGCCGCACTGAACAATCTTTTGAAATCGCAGGGCCACATCGTTCATACGTTTGCATCGGCTGAAGGATTCTTGCGGTCGTCTCAATTGAACCACACGTCCTGTGTCATTGCAGACGTGCAGATGCCCATGATGAGCGGCTTTGAACTTTTGGAAAAGATGCGAGCCCAGGGCCACGCTGCACCGTTCATCTTGATGACTGCCTTCGCAGATGATCGCACGCGAGCTCGCGCGTTGAGCGCGGGCGTAGCCGGTTTTTTTGCCAAGCCGTTTGCTGACCTGGAGTTGAGCGCCTGCCTCGATGCAGCGCTTCGCGAGCAGGGTGGAACGAACGCGTGAAAGATGGGGAAGCAGTCTGGACCAAGCGCACTCGCGCGGCGCTTACGATGTCGATCAATGCGCGACTGCCCGTGCTTACCGCGTGCCAGTGGACCATCGCCTTTCTTGCCGCATTCCTGTCATTGTTGTTGCACTTTCGGCATCTGGTTGAAGCACTTGCAACGTCGGGCTCCTGACAAGGCGCCTTTGGTATGATCGTGCAATCAGAGGAGGCGAGGGCCTCATCGGTTTAACGAGCGCCCTACCTTCACTCCTAAGATCCTTGCTGAGCTTAGCGCGAAGTGCCACGGCAGCGGCTTGCCGGCAGGACGTCGTTAGAACAAAGAATTCACCTGAAACTTGTGCCACCGCTCCAGACAAATCTGGCACCGAGATTGCGGGAGCAGGACGGGACGATCGCGTCCAAAATCCCGCAGTCTGTCGAGGCGATCGCTTCGGAATTCACAGGAAACCCAAAGGCCGCATTTTCGATGTTGAGCTTTCGAAGGATCGAGCGGTGTACGCCAAACTCGCCAATTTGCGTTCGCTCCCAGCAACCCTTTGGCGGGCCGAAGCACCCGAACCTACGCAATCGGGTTGCAGGGCAACACAAATGCCACTGGTCGAAGCAATTTCAAGCCACGCCTTTGCTGCCGAACGCATCCACGCCACCACTCTCCGCGCCGATCCCGGCCAAACGCAAGGCCCAAAGCGGCGGCTCTGGACGAGCGATAAGCCCGCGCACCGGGCCAGATCCGCGGCGGCCCTGTCCCTTCTACTCGCCGGGACCCTGAGCGTGAGCATCCAACACACGCCTCCGGCTGGCGGGCTCCGCGGTCGCCGGGAGCGCATCGGCCCTCTGGTCGCGATGAACTTTCTCGGCCCACATACTTCGCCGCTTCCAAGCTAACCGCGCTGTATGCGCAAATTCTTCGATCGCGCGCGACTAAGCAAACCTGCCCGCGAAAGACGACTTAGCCTGGGCCCTCGCTGGATGGGACGAAACTACTAGACATAGTAGCTTTGTTCCGCCTGGTTCCTCGGGTAAGCCGTTGGAGCTGATTTTCAGACGCCCTACGCAGAGCCCAAAGGACGCCGAGAGGCGCCGGAACCGTGCGCTCATGATCCGCCAATCCTGTACAATGTTGGCCGCGCGCTTGTTCGTCGGGCAGATTTTCTTGTCGAGGAGACGACGACATGGTTGGAGGACACGAGCCGCACAGAATGAAGACAGTCGAAATGCTAGAGTCTAACGTGCGCTCGTACTCACGTTCCTTTCCTGCTGTGTTCAGCAGGGCGCGCGGCTCGATTATGTTCGCAGAGGATGGCCGAAAGGTCATTGACTTTCTGTCCGGCGCTGGAGCGCTAAATTATGGCCACAACAATCAGGAGATCAAAGCGGCAATCAGCGAGTATCTGGACTCGGACGGCGTCGTCCACGGCTTGGACATGGCCACCCCAGCTAAGGTCGAATTTATGGAGGCCTTTAGCTCTGTCATCCTTCGTGAACGGAATCTTTCCTACCGCTTTCAATTTACAGGGCCTACGGGAGCTAACGCTGTTGAAGCAGCTCTAAAGCTCTCGCGTAAGATCACAAGACGACACAACGTCATTTCTTTCACGAATGGATATCACGGTCAAAGCTTGGGAGCCATAGCCGCGAGCGGTAACCGCTTTTACCGCAAAGGCAGCAGCATTCCCTTATCCGGCACAACGTTCATGCCCTATGATGGGTATCTTGGCTCCGCTCACAGTGCGGCGGATTACGTGCGAAAGGTATTAATGGACGAGAGCAGTGGCACTGATCTTCCAGCCGCCATTCTCGTCGAAACCGTGCAAGGTGAGGGAGGCATTAACGTCGCCGGTAAGGAATGGTTGCAGTCAATTGAGGCTTTGGCAAAAGAGGTCGGAGCTATTTTCATAGTTGACGATATCCAAATGGGCTGTGGCCGTACAGGCGAGTTCTTCAGTTTCGAGTTCGCCGCGTTGTCGCCAGATATTGTTGTAATGTCGAAATCGCTGAGTGGGTACGGTTTGCCACTATCGATGCTCCTGATCAAAGAAGCGATTGACGCATGGGAACCAGGTGAGCACACGGGGACGTTTCGAGGAAACAACCTTGCACTCGTTTCTGGCAAAGCGGCTTTGAATCTGTATTGGCGCAACCAGACGTTCTCGCAACAGGTTCGACGCTTGGGCGCATTTATGCGGCGTCGACTCGATGCTATCGCGCACCAGCACGGAAACGGGTTTGCTGTTCGTGGACGGGGCATGGTATGCGGATTCGATTGCAAAACGACCGAAATCGCAGAGGCGACGTCACATAGAGCGTTTGAGAAGGGATTGATTGTCGAGCGATGCGGACCGACCGATCAGGTTCTAAAGTTCTTGCCTGCACTTACGATCGAGCAAGAAACGTTGGGACAAGGCCTAGACATATTCGAGGAGTCATTGACCGAAACGTTGAATTCAGCCCGAGCAAGCTAAACTTGTAGGCACACGAGAGAAACTGTTGCTAGCGACCGCATCGCCGCAAGTCACTGGCGTGAGTCCTTGCTTGCCGCCGAAATGGTTCAGGAGTTTTGAGGCCATGATCATGAACGTAAAGTCTGAAGGCCAACGCTATCTGTAATCCGCCAAGTCGGCTGTTGCGCGGAGAACGCCTGCTGCTCTCCTCGGTCCACAACACGTGAGTGCGAGCAGCACCTTTGACCATAGAGCCTCGCAGTCGCGAGCGACTCTGGTCGAGCTGCCTTATCTAAGTTTCCAATCTGAGGTTTGCCGAAGGTGAGCTCGTGGTGCGGAATGGAGTCCAATGGTGTAGTGTGGCTTCTTGGTGGCCACTGCCCAGCCGCACGAGTACTTTGTTAGGACCGTGTATTGTGCAGCAGCGATCCAGGCTGAGCCGTTTACAGCGTAGGTGCAGCAGCAATCACTCGGGCCGCCGGCTTTGCGACGAAATCCGTCAACGAACGCGCGGTGGCGATGTCCCGGGTTCTGTTGAATTTCTGAAGAGGTCGGCGTTGTCCACCTTGAGCCGGTAGGCTCGGGGTGCTGATTCCGCAAAGGACAGCAACGCGATGACGAGAGATATCACACCGGCTGATTGGCTGGCGACCGGGCCTTTGGACGAACCATTTGCGGAAGTGCGAGTGCCGAGTTCAGCTATCAGAAGCCCCTATTTGGCGTGAGCGCCTCGGCGGTAAGCGAAGGTGACGGACCAAAGGTGAACTATGCTGGGCCAACCGAAGAAGCCCGACGCACCTGCCGGGTCTGAGATGCGTCGGGCTGAGTGGGAGACTGAGCGCGACAGTCTCCCCCCAGAACCGCGCCTGCAAGTAGTATGCCGTGCCCGTAGTCCTACACCAACAGTTCAAATTAGATATCTGCTCTGCCACAAAGTTCCGCGAGGCATTCAGCGACGGCCAGCTCCATCTTCAAGGCCTAACAGCTGAGCTTATTCCCGTTCCAAAAACTCCCGCCATGACCTTTCGTTTGGATCGCAAATGAGGCAGAAGAAGCGGACAACGGGCCGCCGGCTCATCAACAACAGATATCTAGATGTTTGAAACATTGCTACGCGTGACTGGAACGATCGCCCCGAGCTCGCGCACGGCAGAGGCACACGATCGAGATCTAAGCTTAGATTTTGCGAAGGGTGCGCTCATTGTTCTGGTGATCGTTGGGCACCTGATTCAGTATGTCATCTACCAAGACGACGGGTTTTGGTATTCGCCGTACTACAAGTCGATCTATATGTTTCACATGCCACTCTTTATGGCGATAAGCGGATATCTTTCTTCTCGATCGCTGCTGCAAAAGTCGTTCACTCGAGCCGCCAGCGACCGTGCGAAGCAGCTCTTGCTGCCGATGCTGTTTTGGTGGACGTTCATGGAGACAGCTAAGCTGGCGGCATTGTGGCACGCGACCAGCCTAACGAGCGGACTTTTGGCATTTGTAGACGATTTCGCTGGCACATACTGGTTCATCTGGGCGACGTTTGTTTCCTATCTTCTCCTCAAAATTTCTATCAAGCTCAGCCACCAATCGTGGGTCATATCTGGTTTAGCCATACTGGTCGCACTCGCGCCTCTGACATTGTCCATATCACCCCTGATCAGATTCACTTACCCGTTCTTCTGCTTCGGCTTCTTGCTTGCTCAATCGAGAAAACGATGGACGAGTACATCGCGACATCACAAGCCGCTCCTGATTTTATTTCTCTCGATAGTGACTTGCGTATGCTTTCTAGCTTGGGGCAAGGACACCTATGTCTACAATAATCTTGGGGTAATTCACGATTTTCGGTCGGCTAAAAACGTGCTTCTGATGTTTGTTGGCTCTGCAGCCGCCTCAGCAATCGCTATCGAACTCCTGCTGCAATGCTGGAGCGTTCGCCGTTCAAATCGAATGGCCCGCTTTATCGCGGTGGAGTTGGGCCAGACCACGCTGCTGCTCTATCTGGTCCAGGGTACCGTGTTCCGTCTCATGGATTTCGTACAGTTCGGAGAACTTTGGAATCTCACGACCCGGTTGATCATCGCGGGTATGCTCGGGGCCGCGATTATTGTGATCGCGCTAACGGTGCGCTCGATTGTTCGCGGCGTTCCATATCTGTCACAGCTCGTCCTTGGAATGCCGCCACGCTCAGGTCTTCCGCAAGCCAAACCTGCAATGAACTAGCTGTATGCATTTGATATTTGAGTACGGCAGGGCATTGCGATAGCATCGACTTGTGACGCCGCGGGAATAGCGTTCGACCCAGGTCCGGCGGCGACGGCGTGCCGCCGGTCGAGCATAGCAACCCATCGGAGCGTGTATTGCTCGGGTTTGCATGGCACCGGGGAACTCAGCCCATTGCGTCCCTTCAAATAAGATCGACTGTCGTGAGACTTAGCTTCGCTGCCCTAGTCGTCTAGCCGCCGGGTTTCGACCCAGATCTGGCGATCGAACCTAATCCAATCACACTCGGCCAGATGTTTCTTCGAGTGCCGTACTGAACCCGAGACGTCCCAGTCGTTCGACTCTCCGTCTCGTCCCACAGCTGCCCGAAGTAAAAGGCCCTCGGCAACGCACAAGCCGTTCTTGTTCGATGAGGTGGCGATGCGCTTGCTCACCGCGAGCCTGTTGTGCTCAGAGATTCGGTCGCTCGCGCGGCGAGCGCGGCCAGGATGCCTTCGAGGACAAGAGCAAAGCATCCGGGCTGCTGTAGCTGGTGCGCATCGTGAGCAGACGTAGGGCATCGTCCGCGTTCCGACCTTGTACCTTGAAGCCGCCCATCGCCTTGACGCTTTGTGGCGCGAGACCAAGACGACCCATCACGGGAATTTCGCAATTCCCCAAGGCTCGCATCTCGACACGCTTACCCCCTCCCTCAACCTTGACGGTGTCTGCGCCACGCTGCAGGACGCCTCCAGAGTTGCGTATTGCGTCGTCGGGACTGAGATGAAAGCTGAGAAACGGCATGTCAGCTACAGGCTGGGCGCCGGGCCTTTTCGCGCGACCACGTCCAGGTGGTGATTTACATCGCCATGCTGACCGGTAAAGTGGTCATCAAACCCAAGGCATACGTTGCCGACGCTATGGCCGACAAGAATGACGTCGACGACAGGATCGGCGATACGAGTCGTTACCGCATCATAAGCCGTGGTCATGACGATGGCGCGCCTTTCCTACTTGCATCGTTGCAGAACTGGAATCGTGACGCGTTCAACCGACAGCTGCGAAATGTGGCTCATGTCGATCTGATCCGACCTCGCCTGTCTCTGGAAATGGCCTTCCCCTTGGAAGAGCGAAGGTATCTGTCAATAGGGAGGCCGAAAAGGAGCGTCACTGAAGTCGGAAGCACAAAGTTTCCAATGATTGGGCACCAGCGCTCGCACGGCTGCCGCAAACTCCCGAATGCGGATGACGTGTCCAGCATCTTCGCGTCCGTAGACGCTTGATAAGACCTGCCGTCCAGGCAATCTCTTGTAATCGAAATAACGGCGGAACTTCCACACAGATGAACACGCAACCAATCACAACGACGCCATCGGACTGAAGCCGAACGCGCGATGACACTGTGGACCGGCCTCGTCCATTTCGTAGGTCTATGGCAAGGCTCTCTCAAGTCGTTCGGGAAGCTCAGCTCAGGATCCTTGATCTTGCGCTGCCGCGCGCATCTTCAGGCAAGCGCATCGGCAGCGTCACAGATCCCTGCATATATTTCGTCCAGGTCACCTGCTGTTACACAATATGGCGGCATCACATAAATCGTATTACCGCGTGGGCGCAGCAAGAGATTACGGTCTTTAAAGAAGGCGTGAAGCCTCGGGCCGACGCCTGCGAGATAGCCGGTATCTCTCGTCTTCAGATCCAGTGCTGTAATGGTGCCGTTATGGCGAACGTTTTCAAAGTATAGCGCGACAATCTGGATGGGAAGCGCGCGACAATCAGGATGGGGAGTCGGTGTCGCGGCGAGGTGATGATTGCCGCGATGATTGTCGCGCGCAAGAGTTTTGTTCGCTCTGATTGTCGCGGAGCGTCAATCAGCGAGTGTTTTTGGTGTCGCGTGCGAGGATGGTCGCCCTGGACCACGCTTCCGCTCGAGCGCGGTGCGCCTGCGATAGCTTTCGACGTTCATCTCGATGATGGTGGCGTGGTGAACGAGGCGATCGATGGCGGCGAGCGTCATAGCAGGATCCGGGAAGACCCTGTTCCACTCTCCAAAGGGCTGATTGGCGGTGATCAGCATGGAACGCCGCTCGTAGCGAGCGCTGATGAGCTCGAACAGCACGCTGGTCTCGGCCTAGTCCTTGGTGACGTAGGCAAGATCATCGCAGATCAGGAGGTCGAAGCGATCGAGGCGGTTAATGGCGGCCTCGAGATTGAGCTCGCGCCGCGCTACCTGGAGCTTCTGGACGAGATCGGTGGTGCGGGTGAAGAGGACGCGCCATCCGTTCTCGATAAGGGCCAGGCCGATGGCTGCCGCCAAGTGACTCTTGCCGCCGCCGGGCGGCCCGAACAGCAGCAGATTGGCGCCCTTGCCGAGCCAACCATCGCCGGCGGCGAGCGCGGTCACCTGCGCCTTGGAGATCATCGGCACAGCCTCAAAGTCGAAGTTGTCGAAGGTCTTTCCAGCGGGCAGCCGCGCCTCGACGAGATGGCGCTCGACCCGGCGGCGGCCGCGTTCGGCGATCTCGTGCTCGGCAATGGTGGCGAGGAAGCGGGCCGCCGGCCAGCCTTCCTTGTCGGACTGCTCGGCAAATTGCGGCCACAGCACCTTGATGGCGGGCAGCCGCAACTCGTTGAGCAACAGATTGAGTCGCGCGGCGTCGACTGTGTTGGCCGTGCTCATGCGGCACCTCCGATCTCGCCGGCACCGATGAGGCACTCATAGCTGGCGAGCGGGGCGAGCTGCACCACGACCTGCGGCACGCAGGCCGGATCGGGCGCGAAGTAAGCGCACAGCCGTCCGAGGTCGGGCAGTTGGCCAGCGTTAAGGTCAGCCGCGAGCTGATCGGCGAGTTCGGCCTCGCAGCCGCGCTCGTGCGCCAGAGCAAGCAGATCGACCATGATCCGGCAGGCTTTCCTGTCCGGCAGCCGTTCGCGCAAGCAATCGAAGGTTCGGCGATAGGCATCGCGGGAACAGCCGATCACGGTAGACGAGATTGAGCAGCGCCATTGGCTTGCGCCGCAAGGAATGGATCACGTGCCGATAATCGACGACCTGGTCGTGCTTGCCGTTGGGATGCGGCCGCCCACGAGGCAGGGTGACGAGATGGGTGCCGCCGACGAACACGTCGAGACGATCGTCGTAAAGGCGCACCCGCAGTTGGTGCCCGATCAAACGCGACGGCACGGTGTAGAACACCTTGCGCAAGGTGAAGCCGCCGCTTGACGTCACGCGGACAATCACCTCCTCGTAGTCCGAGGTGCGGCGATCTGGCAACGCCTGCAGGGTGGCGCGCTCGTGGTCGATCCGCTTGGAGTTGCGGGCATTACGGCGGCTGACGATCTCGTCGATGAAGCCGCGATAGGCGGCGAGATCATGCCGCGCAACAGCAGCGCATCGGCGATCGTTCGCTTGAGATGGGCATGGAGCTTTCGATCGCCCCGTTCTCGTGGGCGATGCCGCGATTGTTGCGGGAAGGCCGCATGCCGTAGTGAGCGCAGAGGTCCTCGTACCGCTTGGTCAGATCGTCCCTTGCATTGCGATCGAGATTGCAGGAGGCGGCCGACAGGCTGTCGGTCCGATGCTCCCGCGGTGCCCCACCGAGCGACCACAGGGCATTCTGCAGCCCTTCGGCCAATGCGACGAAGCTCTCGC
>NZ_JADPKY010000165.1 GCF_023074185.1 Bradyrhizobium sp. 132
GGCGCGCCGTGGCTGATCGCGTTGCCGAGCAGGTTCGAGAACAACTGGGCGATGCGGGCCGGATCGCAGAAGACCGGCCTCTCGACCTCGAAATTGGTCTCGATGCGGCGCTCCGGATGGGCCGCGACCAACTCGGCCACAACCTGGTCCAGCACGGGTTCGACGGCGGTGATGGCCTTAGACAGCGAGATGCCTCCTCCGAGGCGGCCGCGCGCCAGATCCATGACGCTTTCGATCATCTTGGCCATGCGGCCCACGCTGCTCTGCATCATGGCCTCGAGCCGCAGCGCGTCTTCCGGAGTCTTGGCCTTGAGCATCAGCCGTGCACCGGCTGCGATCGATGCGAGAGGATTGCGTAAGTCGTGACCGAGCACGGCGATGAACTGCTCACGCAGCTCCGCGTTCTCGCGCTCCTGGCGCAGACGTTCTTCGAGCACAGTTTTGAGCTCATCGCTTTGCTTGCGGGCGTCGATGAGCTCGCGCTCGTAGCGACGCCGGTCCGCCGCGCGCATGATCGTGAGGCGGGTGAACAGAAGCGCGTCTGTGTCGGTACGCCGCTCGCGGGCGTTGGCGATCGCAGGCAGCCGCGTTCCGTTTTTGGTCAGGAGATCGAGCGCGAACTCGTCGAAGAAGCCCTGCATGCGCAGCAGCGGCGCGACATGGGTCTCGAGGAATATGCGTCCCGCCATGGTGAGCAAGTCGCTCAGCCGCATCCCGGGAAGGTCATCGGGTGGGTAGCCCATCCAGTCCGCCAAAGTCCGATTGGCGCGATCGATGCGACCGTCCGGACGAACGGACAGGTAGCCGCAGGGTGCGTTTTCGTAGAGGTCTTCGAAATCGCTGTCGGCGGGATGATTGTTGTTCACTCAGACGAATTCTCGGATGGAGGCCACGACTTCGTCGGGCGCGCTCAGGTTGGGACAATGGCCGGTTGCCTTCAGAACCACCATTTTGCTGTTCGGGATGTTGCGCTGGACGTACGCACCCACCTGTTG
>NZ_JADPKY010000089.1 GCF_023074185.1 Bradyrhizobium sp. 132
GATAATCTGTTCTTCCGTAAACCTGGCTCGCTTCATCTGTCCGTCCTTCAGAAGGCCGGACTCTAACTTCAACCGGAGGAAATCGGCAGGGGCAGGTCAGCCAAGTCACAATTGCCCATATTCCTAGCCCGACCAACCCAGCATTGATCGCCAGGCCGACAATATTGGTGTGATTAAGGACATAAGCAACAACGGCAAATAGGAATACCCCCCAGCGATGAGGGCCACTAAAACGAAAAATGAAAAAAGGCCTTCGATTGGTGCGGGCATTTAACTTGCCCGCGCGGCTACCATGATGGATGAACACTACCACCGATAGAGGGTTTGTCACGTCCATTCCCTCAGGGATGTCGGCTCGCTCTCTTCAAGGGAAGGGAGGGGAGTGCTCAATGTACTCCGCTGGCCGTACCTTTCGAGATCGCGCGCGTCAAAGCCTCGAGGCGGGCTGCGATGCCGCTCATCCGGCGGGCCGCGTGTTGAAGCGCTACTATGTCGGTCGGCCCGGCGCCGGTCGTGAGATTGAGTTCGTTCTGCAGGTGCTGAAATTCCGCCTTGCACCGGTCCAGCTCGGCGAGAAGCATCGCGAATTCGTCCATTGGCGAACGGCCCTTCTGTTGCATGGGCTACGGCCACGATAAGAATAGTCCGACAGGGCTGTCAGGTGTCTTCTCACGGTGGGTAGTCCACCAGCATTCGAACGATCTCTTGGTCAAGCCAACGTTTGGAGAGCCTTAGGAGGAAGCCCACCATCCGTCGGGGAATGGCTCCGGCAAAGCCCAATCGACTTGGTTGTCGTTGTCAGGGGGAGCTGATAGCTCCTGCATTCCCCCTTAATGGCGCGTGGCGACGGAGGCGAACAGACAAAGCGACCCGTTCACCACGTCGAACGCGGCGCGACGGAGGATGTGTCAAGCGTAGTGGAGGCACACCTCGGGCGCTTCGCTCAGCTTCTTCGACCAGATCTCGAAGATCTTCCAACTCTGAGAGCTGAGAAATGAGTTCACTAAGTCGTTGGGCACAAAAGATTGGGCGAGAGCTTCGCATAATGTCCTCCCCAGCACAAAAAGCACTATCAGGACGGCTTCAGAGCAAATAGCGCGAGCGTAAAAGTCAAAACTATCATGGGTAAATATCGGATTTCAATACGTCAGGCTAATTGCCGCAGGGTGGCTGCTTCGGTCAGCGCGGTCCGAGACCATTGAGAGAGCAAAAGGACCCCAGCTTCAGGGCGGTGAAGCTGGGGCTGTCTTGAGGCTGCCCCTTGGGAAAGGCAGCCACCCGCTGGCAAAGGGCAACGGGAAAACTTTGCAATCGGGAAGTCGTTCCAAGCCGCTTGTCGGCCGCAGAATTCCCGGATGTTGACGCAAGCCGCTCCCTCTGGGCGCCGAGCGGTTGGGCTTGGCGGCATTTACCTCGTTTGAGATTTTGACCCCGGCTGTGCCGTTCTGAATCGAGGCGAGTCAGCAGTCACACGTCAGCCCACCGCTGCTCGTCGATTAACCACCCAGAGGCCGCATGAGATCGATCGTCACAGTCGCATCGCCCCCGTCAGATACCGCGCTGACCACGCTGGAACGGGTGAAATTGGAACTCGGCATTCCGAGCGGGACCACGACCAGCGACCCTATCCTTCAGGAGAAGATTGAGGAGGCCTCAGACGACATCGAGGCCGCGCTGGGCTTCCGCCTGGTGCGGGAGACCGCGGTCGAGACCTTTTGGCACGAGCAGTATGACGTCGCGCCGGAGAAGCTTGTTCTTGACCGGACGCGGGTGGCGGCAATTGCGAGCGTGGTCGTCGACGGGGTTACGATCGACGCCTCGGCCTATCGGCTCGATCCGAACACGGGTGAGCTGTTTGCGCTCGGCAACGGTTATCCCAGCGTGTGGGTGTTTTGCCGGAGCGTCGTCGTGAGTTCAGGTTCGATGCCCGACACACGAGCCGCCGTGTCTTCCACGTTCGTGACGAGGGCGAGAGTCCTCCGGAACGGTGCAGGACGTGCGAGCAGTGCGGCAGGGCTTAAACGCTGCAGCGCTCCAGCTCGCGGTTCTGTTCGGGGGCGTGCAGAACGCGCGCATGCCGCGAGCGTTTGGCGTTACAGCTAGCGTTACAGCATGATGCACCGCCGCGCGCCACGCCCACCACGCAAGGCACCACCAGATGGCTTGCTACGACGACAAACTGGGTGACAGAAACGAATGCGGGAGACGACGAGGTATCACTGTGAGTAATCGTCACCACCGCCGCGCTGATCTGGCTAAAATCAAACGCAATACACCTGGCGCCTTGCTGACGTATCTGGTCGAGCCCGACGAACCGGCGCTCGATGGCATGCCGCTGCTCAAGGCTGCGGCGGGCCACTGGACCGGTCGGTCTCGAAGATGGTCGTCACTGCCTCATCTGCAGTTCATACTTGTGACCAGTCGGGACATCGGCGATGTTGCTCAGCACGCCTGACATCGCCAAGCCGACCAACTTGGTACCGCCGGAACATGCCGGGCGTGCTGGGAAGCGTGATCTGCCCGTTGAGGGAGCCGTCCATGGGCTAGGTTAGCACGATTGGTCTGGATTTGGCGAAGTCGCTGTTCCAGGTGCATCGGATCGATGTCACGCGCGCGGTCCTGATGAAGCGGGTAAGTCGGGCAAAGGTGCTGGAGTATTGTTGCCAGCAGCCACGTTGTTTGGTTGGGATCGAAGCATGACCGTCAGAGCATCATTGGGGCCGCGAACTTCAGGCGCTTGGACATACGGTCAGACTGACACCTCCGAGCTATGTGAAGGCCTACCTCAACCGCAGTAAGAACGATGCGAATGATGCGGCTGCAATCTGTGAGGCTGTGACGCGGCCGTCGATGCGTTTTGTCCCGGTCAAGAGACGACGGAGCAGCAGCCGTTTTGATGCCGCACCGGACCCGACAATCGCTGGTGCGCCAGCCTACCAATGTTGAGCAATGCACTGCGCGGGCACCTGGCCGAACTCGGCATCGCGTCGGCCAAGGGGCGCAACGGGACAGCGGAGTTACTAAGGATTATCGATTGTTGAGGGCGAGACTACAAGGAACGGAAGCTGTCGCTCGTGGCATGAGGCAGGCGGACTACGAGATGGCAACACCAATAGACGAGCGCATGACGACTTAATGCAGATACCTCGTTCCGAGAATCGGGAGAATCCGCTTTCAGACGGTCAACGCCCGGTGGGCGAGGTAGAACATCGCGAAGGTGGAAATGATGAGGCTTGTCCGGGAGAACGACGCTCGCACTTGGACAGCAGAGTCAGTGTGCGTGGCTTGAGGATGGGCATGTGACCCGATGGGGCAAGTTTCGCGCCTTATTAGTCGAGCGTGGCGGACTTCCGTCCGCCAGCGCGGACGCGCTCTTGTGTCACATACCAGATTAGGTCAGGATGAAGAGTGCTGTACATAGCCGATCCGCGCTGGAAGATTGTGGTCGCCGACCGCGCGAAGAGAACCGCGATGTGGCTGCCGCGGGGCCTTGATCTGCTTTGATTCCGCTCGACCGAGTAATGGAGTGTTCTGTGATTGCAGCTCTGGCCCCCAACTAAAGTTTCTTTCCTTCTGGATCAGCCATGAGAAGGCTTAGTACCGGCGCCGGTTGTGCTAATCAGAGATGTCTTTCAGTGCTTCCACCAAAAGCCTATTGTCGTCTTCAGTGCGGCTTGCGATGCGCAAGAATCGTTTGCCATTCTGAAGCGTCTTGCCGCCATTGTGCCTGACCAATATCCGTCTATCTCTTAAAAGTATTGAGGCGATTACGTCTCCATCCGGCCAATGGGGCGGGAGCTCGCAGAACACGAAATTTGCGTCGGGCTTCAGAACTCTCATTCCGTCGATGCTGCGCAGGTCTGCGTATAGTTTGTCCCTGTCGCTGCCCACCCTCATCCAACTCTGCTTTGCAGCGTGCGCCAGGTGAGGAAGCTTGCTTAGAAAAAACTCAGCAAACGTATTAACATTCCACGTGGGGAGGGCGGCTCTGATTTCGTCCATCGTCTGTACATTTGCTGATGCCGCATACCCGATCCGTAACCCGCATGTCCCGTAAATCTTTCCAAGACTTTTGAGAACGATCACATTGGGAAATTCCAGCAAGTGATTTTCCAGGCTTGCACTTCGCCCGAGCGCACTAAACTCGATAAATGACTCATCGATCAGTAGGAGTTGCTGTTGAGCTCGAAGCGCGGAAGCCAGATATAGTAGATCCGCATAGGAAACCATCCGCGAGGTGGGATTATTCGGCGATATCACGACTGCGCCGTCGACACCATTTGCACGCGCAAATGCTGCATAGCGGTGCACATCGAGTTCAAAATCTGGCGGTGACAGGAAAAAGCGTGACAACCGCCCGGGCAAGGCTGTGGTTTCATAGGGATTGAAGGTTGGGACCGGGACAGCAATCCGCATACCCAGTCGGCCAAGGAGGATGGGAATCAGTTCAGCCACACCATTGCAAATGACAAGATTATTAGCCGGCGTCTTCACCGCATCCGCAAGAAGCTGGACCAGCTGCGCATTAGGAGAGGGATAGCAAGTAATAAGCCGCGGTAGAGCGTTCTTAAGTTCGTCAAGGAACGCCTGCGGCGGAAAATATGGATTTACCAGAAGGACGAAGTCCTTGATGTCATATTTCCAATAGCCGCCGGGGAATCGGTTGACCAGGTCAGAAACCCCGTCCGGCCTAAGGGTTACGGCGATTTGTGCTGCGGTGTTCATGAGTGCGACTAGCTCAACATTTCAGGGCAAACGAAAATCGTAGGCTGGTCGCGATCTCCCGACAAGCTCCCGGCGAACAAGCATCGAGCAGTGCCGATCCGTGCGGAGATGTTCTCGGCAACAAGTCTGGTGCACGCCGCGGTTGACGAGACTACACGTCATCATGTGAGCTGCATGGAGTGAAGCCTGCAAGCCCAAGAAGGCCAGTCGCTGGATCATACTTCCATCCGCAATCAAAAGGAGCGACTGGCTAAAACCACCGATGACGCGACGGCGAAGATGCTTATTGCCGTATACATTGTTGCGCTGAGTGGTGGCACGCGAAGAGGCGCGACATGCGCTATAGCGAGCAGCAAGAAGGCAATGTTCACGACGTGCGGAAATGCTTCAGCAGGAATAAGAGGCTTAAAAAGAAATAGAAGCGCCAGGAGCGGCACGTCGTATGATAAGGGGATGCCCAAGAACCGTCCATCACGCGACCTGCCAAAGTTCGCAAAGTAGCTAAGCCTTATTGCTCCCGTCACCAGTAGAGCGGTTGCGGTCGCAAACGCGAGTTGTGAAGCTTGGCTGACTTGCACCACAACTGCCGCAGGCACAACGGCTCCATAGACGATATCTGCAAACCCGTCGAGGCTCGCTCCCATTTTTGCGACATCTGGATCCCGACCTTTCGTGCGACCTGCCACAAACCCGTCCAGGTGGTCCGATAGAACAGCCCAAAGCGCCGCTGCCACAGATAGCTCCAGGCGGTCAGAGAGAGCTAAAAACAGGCTGGCGGAGGAAAAGAGAAGACCTGTGATCGTTATCGCGTTCGCTGGATCCCAAAGGTATTTCAACATTGAACTCTCACCTCGTTTGCAAATCACGTCTCGCCGCGTAGGCATTCGTTCGGTCCTTGAAAATGCGCTCGGCAATCTCCAAATCGTCAGCATTATCAATTTCGTACCAGCTGAGGCCGTCGCATCGCGCCGCGGCGAGCTGTAGGCCTCGCCTCTCTATCAGATAACCCAAAAGTTCTTCAGTGTAGGTCTGCCTAGCTCCAGCGGCGATGATATCGTCCAGTGTCGGAACGATCGTTGCCTTGAGTGTCGGCGCCGAAAGCCGTAGGAGATTCATCGTCTTGAAAAGCTTTGGGCCATCCGCAACAAGATCTGCCGCGGTTTGCTTCAGTCGAAAACCTGAGATGAAGCCGTTCTGCGACAACAGGACGGCCGACCCTTCCATTGAATCATCGAAGGGAACGACTGCAGCTACGTCGGTCCCCCGACAGACCATCAAGTGTCGCAGCGCATCCTCTTCGAAAAAGACGTCGCCCTCGAGAAGAAAGCAGTCTCCGGAGATAAGAGCGTCGCGCGCCAGCCACAAAGAATAGGCGCTTCCGGTGCGGTCGAAGACGGTCGACTCGACATATTTGATTTTGAGCTCGCCAAAGTTGCTACCGCAGGCATATTGAATGGCGTCTTTGCGGTAGCCCACCACGATCGTCACCTCTTCCACGCCGACAGCTTCCAGATTGTGCAGAGCGTTGTGAAGAATCGAAGTGCCGTTGACCTCGACCAGCGACTTCGGCCGCAGATCTGTCAGAGGACGCAGGCGAGAGCCGCAGCCAGCGGCCAGAATGATGGCGTTCTTGGGAGCATCGGTCACAGTTTAGTTCCTTTTTCGTCGCGCCTCTAAGGTGAAACACCGACGGACTTCTTCGGCGCCAGCTTAGGCGTGCTGAAGCGAGATCAGGTCTGCCGGAGCCATCTGAAAATGGAGCCCAAGCGTTAAGACAGACAAATGGTTCTCGTCGGTCCTTTCACCAGAGAGAAGGGAGGCGCTGGATCCGGTGCCTCGAGCTGCCGAGATGGCAAACTGCGCATTTCGGTTGAGTGAGGCGGGCTACGCTATCTCAGGACATCTCAGTGCAATGATTAGGCATTTGAGATTGCAGTTGAACTTGGCCAGCTAGGAGGAAGTCCAGGACAGTAGGTGGACAACGAAAATGCGCCCCTGTGTCGACGAAACCCTATTTGCGCAGTTCAGCGTCGGGACGCAAATATCGCGTTTCCGCACGGGCGAGTTCGTCGTACTTGAACAGTTCGAAGACTTCCTCGAGAGTAGCGATGTGCGGCTCAATGCTCGCGGTGCTTTCCTCAGCGATGATGCGACCGCAGACTTGACGCATTGCCGCTATTGCCGCTCGCATAGACTGGTTGGCCCAGATCACCGTAGAGATGCTGGCGTTTCGGTATACAGAAATCGGTGTTCGATAGTATTTCGTCGGAACGATCACGACCGGCAGTCTGTTCTGCCAAGCGCGCGCGAACGAAAGGACTTCGTCCGCGGTGCTCCTTCGCGAATGAATGAGGATCGCGTCGGCTCCCGCGTCGGCGTAGGCGTGAGCGCGCGAAAGTGCTTCGTCCATCTCATGCCCAGCGATCAACGCCTCGATCCTTGCCACCAAGATCAAGTCGTCCGCGACTGTATCCTTCACTGCCCGGAGGCGGCCAGAGAATTCGTCGATATCGGCGAGGGGGTGCCGATGCCCAACAAACGAGTTCATCTTAGGAAAGCAACTGTCCTCGAGCGCCACGCCGGCTGCTCCACGCTGACGGAGCCTGCGTGTCACGAGGCGCGCATTGTTGAAATTCCCGAAGCCGCCATCTCCGTCAACGAGCACAGGCAGTCCGCTCGAGTCCACGATCCGCTCGACTACATCTACGAGTTGGCTCCACGACGCTTCGTTGGCATCGCGGTAGCCCAGGGAGCAGGCAATTGACAGGCCGGACGCCCAGAGGCCTTTGAACCCCGCGCGCTCAGCGATTGCGGCGGAGAGACCATCATGCGCTTCCATGAGGAACGATAGCTCTCTGCGGCAGCAGATTTCGGCCCGCAGCATTTCAGCAGGTGAGGAACCAGCGGATTGATCAGGGCCGTTGGCGCGAACAGATGCTAATCGGTCTTTCATGCCAATTCCTTGTGATGACGGGCCTAACGTGTAGACCGGCCGTTTCATCAATCGATAGGTGACATGCTTCCGTCATCTAGATCAATTGCGAGGGTTGGTAGTTGACCGCGCCCGCAAACCTGCTCCGTGTCGGAGTGCTCAAGAGTCATCTTCCGCGTGGTCAATCGCTATGTCGGCAACTCGCAGCCCATGCCGAGCGTCTTCCCCAGCTATCCCGCGCCTGTGATCCGTAATCAACCGAAGCCTAGGACTGAGACGCGCGCTTAACTTTCACGCACGTTTCGTTTGTCTGTAGGGCGCCGCGGTCTTGCCTGTCCTGCCACGTGCGAGGCTCGGCTTGTGGCGGCTTCAAACACACCGCAATACGTCCGTCGAGTTGCCATAGCTCGATGTCGTTGGCATCAACTAGCTGCTGAGCACGTTCCCGTGCTTTTTGCTCGTCGGCACACTGCAAATTGGCCACGCTTATAACGTGGCGGTCGTGATCCAAAAGGTAAGCTCGGTAGTGCGCCATCCCCTCCCCAAGAAATTGACCGGGCCCAGACCCTCGCTGGCTTGATCATCGGACCATCACCTCAATCCTTCAATGAGCGTTCTCCGGCCGAGCGCATCGTTCGCCGTCAGAAGCGAACCGCCAAGCATTGCCAAGTAGTTTGGCAACTCGGAATCGGGAAGCGCGTTCATATTGCGCACAAACGAGGCGACCGAGTTCCTAACATCAGCTCGGTCGAGATGATCGAAAGCCCGCTGCTTGCACCGCTCGACATATTTGTCGCGCGTCATCTCAATTAATAGGAAATGTTCCATTTCGTCTCCCAACCGATGACTGCTTCCAATAGTGAAGTTGGAGCCGAGCGGATTTGGCCCGTCTGTCCGAGGGGCGACAAACGGCTGCGCTTTTGTTCGCAAATGTGGGAATTAGGACAGAGACACACATCGCGACCGCACTGTCGGCGCCGGGCGGAGTCCAACCCAGATACCGGGTCCGACGGCGCAGGTTTTCTGACGCGCGAGAGCTATCAATCGCTGCGCCTCCTGCTTTGGCCATTCGCGTGGCCTTCGACATAGCCGGGGCTCGATCGCCATGTCACCTCAGTAAGGAAGAAGGCACGCGAGCTCGGATTGCTACTCCAGAAGCAGGCCGACCCCTCGCAACTCCCTGCGAAGTGAAATCATTCAATGTGGAGCATCGCGCGCCACCGCCACCTGCGCGTAGAATGGCGTAGGCCGCTTCAAATGGAGTTCGAGAATCTCCTTGGCAGCCGCGGGGCGCCATGCCGCGAACGATGTCGTCAGGGCTGAACGCCTGGATCGGGTCTTGGTCGTGTAAAAACACTGTTGCATGACGCGGACCAGCGCGGTTGAGCTCAGGCTACCGCAATCCGATCAATTTGGGTAAAGTTTACGGCCACTCGACCAGAACTCATCCTGACGCAATGTCGGGCTCTTTCACCCGCCCGATGACTCGCAAGGCGCGCGCCAGCGCCCGTATCACGCCTTTACCGCCGCCAGCAGCGGTTTCATCCCGACGATGTTCAGCACGCGTGTCAGATTGTAGCCGAGCACGCACAGCGCCATCTCGGTCGCTACTTTCGGCAGCGTCACGCACAAGAAGTGCGTCGCGCCCATGCGCATCTTCAGTGTGCCGAACGGATGCTCGACGGTCTCGCGGCGTGTGCGCATGGCGTTTGGATTCTTGTCGAGCCGCGCCTGAGCGCGTTCGAGAACGTCCTCGTGCACCCACCGCTTGATACGACGTTGCGGGCTCGGCGTGCACTTCGATTTGAGTGGACAGGTTTTGCAGGCGTTCGTCCAATAGTTGCGCAGCTTCTGGCCGTCTTCCTCGCTGGTATAATAATATTTGAGTTGCTTACCGGCCGGCCAGCGATAAACATCCTCATCTGGCAGATAAGCAAAGTCCTGTTTGCCGAAGGGCCCAGAAGCCTTCGCACCTGATGTCATCGGCTTAGGCAACGTCACCGTGATGCCAGATTGCTCGCACGCCAGGATTTCTTCGCCCTTGAAGTAGCCGCGATCGGCGACAACATCGAGCGTGTCGGCCTCAAGAATGGCTTTGGCCTGCTGTGCTATGTTTGCAAGTTGTGACCGGTCTGAGCCACTTGTTGTCACCTCGTGCGCGACGATCAGATGGTTTTCTGTATCGACCGCCGTCTGCACGTTGTAGCCGACGATGCCGGAACCACGGCCGCTCGTGGCCATCGAACGGCTGTCAGGATCCGTGAACGATATCTGCTGATCGGGCGACGCCAGAACCTGTTTTTCAATGGCTGCGAGTTTCGCCATTTCAACGGCCAGATTTTCGAGCCGTTCTTTGATCCGCGTCTTTTCTAATTCCAGCGTTTCCGACGAATCCTGCCGGTCGGCGATATCGAGCTGAGCGAGATAGCGCGCAACACTCTCTTCCAATTGCGTGCGCCGCCGCTCGACTTTGCCGCGCGTGAAGTTCTTATCGCGATTATTGACTGCTTTGAATTTGCTGCCGTCGATGGCGACGCTGGCTGCCGCGAGCAACCCCATCTTGCGGCACGCCTCGACGAAGCGCGCGCAGACTTTTCTGATGCCGAGACCATTGTCCTTGCGGAAATCGGCAATCGTTTTGTGATCGGGCGCAAGCCGGGCGAGCAGCCACATCACTTCGACGTTGCGGCCAGCTTCACGCTCGAGCCGGCGGCTCGAATGCACACGGTTGAGATAACCATAAATGTAGAGCTTCAAGAGCGCGGCCGGATGATACGACGGCCTACCTGTGCCGGCAGGCTCAACGCCACCGAACCCAAGTTCAGCCAGATCGAGGGCCGCAACGAAGGCGTCGATCACGCGAACCGGATGGTCATCTAAAACCCAGTCATCCAGGCATTCCGGCAACAAAGTCGATTGCCCGCGATCAGCCCCTTGAACGAAGCGACTCATGCCCAGCCCCCGCCGATTCAGTGCGGGAATCATAGCAGACAAGGCGTTTTCACACAGCCAGGGTCAAAAGGGGCGGTCAAAGGCGTTGGGAGGTCAAGCCCGGTTTACCCGTCATAGCTGATGGGCCCAGCTTGGCTCATGCTCCTTCACATCCGAGCGAAGCTCCTGCGGCCGGCCACCAAATCGGCCAGAATTCCTTCAGTCGGCTATCTGCTTTGACGCACGCCGGGAAGCCGCCGCGACCCCCAGTTCGCCTGCCGCGCAAGCAAAGGGAGCGGTTTGCAAAGAAAGCGATGGGATGCCGCAGCCTACACTACACGCGAATTATAAAACGTTGACCGTCCCCCATGAGCTTCTGTTGATGATCGCGAGTGTCAAACCGTTTGATGAGTTGCGTCTCGAAATTGCCCACCAAAACGAGGGGGCGACAGCATACTTGGTGTGGAGCAAGTGTGCTTTGCGAGCGCCGTCTGCCAGGCTGCTCGCAGAGAAGGACAGTCGGATGATTGCGCCGATTCGACGGAACTGGAATCCAAAAGACATTTTCGATGAGTTGACGCCGGCGATGTTCACGGCCGGACCTTCGACTGTGCGCGCACGTCGGGACAAGTTGTGGCCAGAGTTGTATACTGAATACGATGCGAGGCACTTAAAACAAGAAGTGTACAACCGGAATCTGATCGCCACCAACGAAGCTGAGGCGTTTATTAGTGCCTGGGCCACGGATGAAGAGCGTCACACCGATAGTTTCATCCGGATCATGGAGCTTGTCGCTGGTGAATCCGAAAAAGATCTTCGAGACAGATTGGAGGCTCGATCGCATAGTTTTTCTGCAATCAATGAATACTTGAAGGACGAATTCTCTCTGATCGTTATGATCGCATTTGATGAGATGTGTACTTGCCGCGCCTATGCTGCGGATAGAGAGTTCTATGCCGGACTTGGCAGCAGCTTCCTTCGTTGCCTGAGAGAGGTGGTTGCCGACGAGGCAGTTCACTCGATGAACGCTGTTAATGTTCTCCGTGCCCGTTACTGCGAGCGCATTCCCGAAATCGGCGAGATTCTCGACAGCCTAATCCGCAGCGTGGGCGATGATCCGGACTATACAGGCACCTTCGTACTGGATTACTTCGGCGAGAATTACACGAAGCAGATGTTTGTCAACTGCCGCGCCGCTGTCCTGAGAAACGTCGGTAAGCCGCTAACAGCCGCAGTGGCAGATTGAAGCGTCGGCGCGCAACTAGACAGACGAGCGCTCATCTCCCGTCAGTGCCTCAGAAGTGCATGTGTTGGTCGGCCAGAGCGGATTCGGCTCACAGAGGATTCAGACAGCCTGCATGCGCTGTCCTTGAACGTTTTCGCTCGTTTTCAGTTTATTGGCAAGCGACACGCAATAATGAGCGATTCAGCGGTGCCTTGCACAAAGGGCACCGGTCACACGTCAAGAGAAAAGCCAATCAGGCAATCGTCACGAACAATTAAGCCAAATGACGCTGTCGGCTTTCCTCCTGTTGTCGCGAATTCTTCAACGCACGCGCTCGAGGCAGCTATCCCAATTCTCTCAAGTCATTGTCGTTAAACCCGATTTTTTGGAGCGGTGCAACTGGTACGACCCTTGCTGTTCTCATCCCTAGGTTCTCTCCCTTCCGGAGATGCGTATGCAAAGTGCCCTCTGCACCAAGCAGAATTTCCGACTGCCGGCATATCGGGGTATCCCCCCGACGAACATCGTCTTGCACCACGAGGGCCGGTCGCGCTCAACCCTTAAGAATTGTTCGCGTCGGAGGCGTGCGACTAAGCCACCCAGACGCCGCGCATTGTTCATGCAAGAAGCCAAACTTGCGCGGCGAGTCTGTTGGGCTGCTCATCGACCCGGCTCTCGTCGGTGCCGGCGCGGTGAAGATCAGTTGGGGGCTGACGATGCAGATCCGTAGATCGTGCACGACCTTGGCCCACTTCTTTTCATGCTCGCCGGCAAGCCGAACATCCGCGGTGACACAGGGCTCGTTGAGCTCGGGACCACGGAGCGGCTCGGCGACGGATTGGAACTTGCCTCCGCTTAAAACAAGCTCAATCGAGCGGCGCAATATCGACCTCTTGGGTCAGCCCGCTGAGGCGCCCAAAATGGATCTTTTCAGCTTCACCGAATGCGCGACGCGAACGCAATCCCTCCGATCGCTTTTCGAGCTTCTTGTGATCTGTGCCAGCGACGAAGGCTTCAGCGAAGTCTCTTACGGAGCGCTCAATTTCGCGGAGCCACTTCGCCTACCGGAGTATCCGCCGCCCGCCGTGGCCGTTAAGTGGCCGCCCGAGTGGTGTGAACGATATTTTAAGCGAAAGTACCACAAAATCGATCCGGTGGTCCGGCGGACACCGACGCTTTCGCGGCCGTTTCTGTGGGATCAACTCGCCGAGCAATATCAACTACAGCCCGACGAAAGGCGCGTACTTGATGAGGCCAGAGAGGCCGGTCTCAAGCACGGCATGAGTGTACCATTGTTTGGGCCATTGGGTCGATTATCGGTCGTATCGTTTGCATCTCGGTTCGACGATGCCGATCCTCAACATTCCAAAGGCCATCTGAACGCACTAGCCTGGCACTTTCACACCGCTTGTGTGGAGATCACACGTCCGGCGGAAGATAACTGCAATATGAGAGTTGCGCTATCACAGCGGGAATTAGATTGTCTAGGGTGGGTGGCAGAGGGCAAATCGTCATGGGAAATCGGGAGGATATTACAAATCAGCGAGAATACGGTGAACTTTCATCTTAAGAACGCGATGCGAAAGCTGGGCGCGACCAGCCGGATCCAAGCCGTCATTGTGGCGATCCGCCTCAATCTTATTTTTGATGTCCATGCTGCGTGAGCATCTTGATGGACGACGATTGTACCCAAGGCGCTGACATTCGGCGCCGATCGAGCCGTTCTGCTCACTGACCGGCGCTTCGCTGGTTCTGATACTCTGGTGATAACTTACGCATTGGCAGCCGCCATCCGAAAAGTTCGTAAGGAGCATGGACCGCCGACTTCATCTTTACCGGCAAGCAAACCATCGACGGTGACACCGCCCAGGTGGGACCCGGGATTGCGAAGCGGCTTGGGATGCTACGGCTGACCTACGTCGGCAAGATCAGAGCACTAGACCTAACCGTGCGCACAATCCAAACGGAACGACGTGCCGAAGGCGGTGTCCAGGTTCTGCTTACCAGCCCGTATCTCATTACGATTCTCGAGGCCACCACCAGATTCGCCGCGGCGCCATGGCCGGATGCGCTACGAGCCGCCCGCGCGCCAATCGTGAAATGGAACGCACAGGACGCGGGTCTCGAGGACCTTTCCAAATGTGGTCTCGCCGACCGTGATCAAGTGAGTCTTCGCTCCCTCGGCGCGCGCTGACAAAGCGATGCTGGTGGAGGCTTCCGAGCAGCCGCCGCAAGCTTTGATCTACGCGATCTTCAAGCACCAGCCAAAGCTTGAAGCGGAAGTTGCCGCACCGGTCCGCGAGTAATCTGGGCAGCTTTGTGGGCGCTTTCAGGCATGCGCGTCGCTGCACAATTCCGAGGCTCTAACCGCTCCTGGATAAGAACTCGACGGCAGGGCCGCGGCAAGCGCGCTCCCGACAAGAGGAAATTTCTCGGCGCGGGTCTTACGTCTTCAAGACCGCGGCCCGTCTGGAAGGACCTCGACGCAAGGAATGGGTATTGAGTCGGACTGCGTCAGGTTGCAGTTTGACAAACTCGAACGGCGAAGTCCCCTATCGGCCAATACTAATTAGGCGCGCACCTTCGTTTGGGCCTCGTCCGTCCAGAGCCGATGCTTCGGCCATCAGTGTGAAGGCGTCGCTGGAGAACAGGAAGACATGGACGGTAGAGGTTTTCAGTCATGCTCTGCGTCGTTATGAGTTCTGAAA
This sequence comes from Bradyrhizobium sp. 132, assembly GCF_023074185.1. GTDB lineage: Bacteria > Pseudomonadota > Alphaproteobacteria > Rhizobiales > Xanthobacteraceae > Bradyrhizobium. Next base: position 14,522 of record NZ_JADPKY010000089.1, read on the forward strand.
AACGCCACGCTCCTGCAGAATGGGCAGCAGCTTATGATGGTCCTCGATGAGATAATCCGGCTGCGCCGCTCGCAGACGCGTCTCGGAAACAAATCCGCCCGTAATGGCTACGCTGATCAGGCCAAGTTCGCGTGCAATATCCGTTTCGACCGGCATGTCCCCGATGATGAACGTTGAGCTGGGGTTCAGATTGTATGCTCGCATATACAGACGAAGCCGCTCTCCTTTGCTTGTGCCTTTATATTGAGTAGCGCGGCTTTCAAAAGCCAGAACCTCCGCGACACAATCGTCGATTCCATGTCTTCGTAATTGGGTAATAAGGGGATCGACTATATGGTTACTGACAATAATGCTGGGAACCTCTTGTTGACGTGCCGTTTCCAAAATGCAACGCGCGCCTTCGCGCAGTTCGGCTTTGCTCGCCAGCGGTTCGTAAGTGTCGTGAAAAATAGCGCTGTCATGGCTATCGACCTTTTCGATTTCACTCTCCGACATTCCTAGATTGCGGTAAAAAACCGAAAGTGGAACATCGAAATGATCCCGAAAAGTTTGCATGTCGATGGCAGCTCGGCCGAAGCGGCCCAGAATGGTGTTCGTCGTTTGTAGCAAGGCGTCGGCGTCGTCGAGGAGAGTGCCGTTCCAATCGAATACAAGAGCAGGTTTCATCATGGCCTCATGCTGCAGACGTTTTCGTTGAGGTGAGATCGGCGATCAATCTATTCGAAGTCTCGTCTGCGCGTTTTTGCCCGCCAAGGGGGCGGCATCTCGAACGTAAACGCAGAAAGACCGATCCCCTCATGTCCCCGCGGCAGCAAGGAAAGCAGACTTCAATGGGCACATCAGCGTTGACCAGAGCCCCGTTCAAACAAACCGTCAAACGACGGCAGGAGGTTTTATGATTGTCAAAGGGCTGGAAGTCGGCGTCACTCTTCTCCCTGTGAGAGGGAGTGCGAACGTGTGCTATAGCTACATGCGGCCTGGAATGCGCGTCCTGCTCAGTGAAATCAACATCTGCTAGTTTGCCTGCTGGCCGGCATGACTTTGTATGTTGAAACCGTTCTTCATGCATAGATGCGGCAACGCCGAACCCCCCCTGTGCACGGTTTTCAAGCTTCGGCACCATGTGCTTGAGCTGATCGGAAACCGGCCTTTGTGAGCGGCTTGAAGGCAACAGAAATGCGCCTGCAGCACCGGACATGCTATGTCTCCTTGACCGACGATTATGGATGTCGCCCGTTGCATGTTGTTGTTTTCCTCCCTGTCCGGTTACAGACATCCGATGTCTGGAACCGACACCGAGCGGAGGTAATCCGCCGGCTCGCGCGAAGCACATGGTTTTGCGCCTCAGCAAGCAAGGCTCGTACCAAGTCCTCTTTCGCGGGCAGGAGGCTTAGCCGAGATTGGCAAACGAACTGTGTGATTCGAAACAGACGCCCTGATCCGGCTGCCGGACTTCCGAGAGCGCGGCCGCCAAAAGTCAACTTTGGTGGGCACGGTGCGCCTAATGGGGGCCATCCCGCGGTGCTCCGCCTAACAGCCGCAGCAAAGAGCGTTACGCGACTGTTGCCGCGGCGGGAATGTCTTGGTCCAATCCTCAAGCGGCCAGTCCCAACCCTACGCTGAAGAACGAAGACGTTCAGTGAACTGGACCCCCACCGAGGGACCATCGGGCCTTGTTTGCTGATTGAATTCGTGCGCGCCTCCGATCTCCTTGATGTCACGGAGCGAACAGCGCTGTCCGCCGTTGTTGCGGCTTTCAAGGGGTAGACGCTCCGTGACGGCATCGATACGCAAAGTGAAGGCTATTGAAGCGTCACATAAATGAGGGCGTTTGTGAACGAAGCTCGTGCGATTCGGCTAGGCTTCACGGAATGTACTTTCAGGAACATGGCGCAGACGCAAGCGAGGTCGGCAAAGGGACCGGCTCATGTTTTCACGCCGCCGCTATGTCTGTTTTCAGCCGTGTCGTGTTGAAGACGTTAATGTCCGGCCCCCGACATCAGGGCGTAAAATGTTTCCGCGCGCGCGCGCAAAGCGCATGGTGTTGTTCTCTTGCAGCAAGACGAGGATAGCGGTTTTCGGCACGTTGATTGCAGCGACGGTGAAGGACGCATTTCAAAAACAGCGGTCTCTCGCCGTCACCACTCAAGAGCTCAGATGAAAGCTATCTATTCCATCAAACAACTCCGTCATTCGTCGAACGTTGGAGGCGCTAGGCAGCACAATGGATGGCATCGCTGGACCGGCCATATTGCCGACACGGTGGAAGTCTCGAAATCATCCAGGATATCAAGGCCATGCGGCAGGTAACCGCAGATCGGGAGGCGACAAGCGGCCGTTCCGACGCCAGGGGCATCATGTGGACTGCCGAAATGCAGAAGCGCCCGCACATCAACTTGTTCGCGCGAGAGCGAGGCAAAGCGCCCGGCTAGGATGTTTGATGAGCTCAACGCAAGCAACTCGTAAACGCCTGCTCGACGCAGGCGTGTCCTTTGGAATAAACGCCAATGTCGCAGAATACTTGCGGCCCGGTGAGGGTGAGATAATACAAGCAGAAGTCGAGCAGCACTTGCAGTCTTGCTTGAGGCTTGGTTATCGACACTAGCCGCGACCACAACACGACTGCGACCGCAAAACGGATAGCCAAGATGTACGTGCGCCAGGTGTTCGTCGAGCGCTTTGAAGCTAGCCCTGCGGCTACGGAACTTGCCAAACGCGGGCTGCCTGCAAGAGACCTACGCGCTTGGCTCCATCACCGTGAGATCGGCGTGCTCGCACCACTTTGTTCCGGTCATTGGCATTTTCATTGAGGGTTTTCGATGCGCCTCCCGGACCTTTCCACACCGCAACCGACGCTCGTGATCGGCGAGCCGGGTTGCCCCGATCTCGCCGGCCTCACCGCCGGCGCCCGCCGCGCGCTTCTCTCGGCCTCGTTCGGCTCATTGCGGCCCGGCGGCTCGGGATGGTTCGGCCCCGACAAGCTCCACCGCATGTGGGTCGGCGTGCTGCCTGGTGTCGGTGATCGGTATCAGCAAAGTTGTGCGTGTGGCCAACTTGATCATGGCGCTCCCGCAATCCAAGAGGAAGCGTATTATGTTGGCAGACGAGCTCGAGCGCCACATTAATCCGAAGGGGTTGGCCGTCATGGTTATGGCGCGGCACCAGTGCGTGTGGCGAGGCGTTCGCGAGACGGAAACCACTATGGTGACCAGCATCATGCGCCGTGTTTCCGCGACATCAAGATACTGCGTAGCGAATTTCTGGCGCTCATCAAGGACTAAACCGTGACCTATGTATCACTCAAGACATACGGCCGTGAAATCGGCCTATCTGCTGCGTTTTGCCAGCGGCGCCCGCCGTCGCACCGTCGCCTGTTGGGCCAAGATGTCGGCCGTCGACAAGCCTGCCGACGTCGACAAACTACTAACCCTCAACATCGGTGGGGCGACCAAGCCAGCAATATGGATGCAATCGTTGAGCCAAGAAGGCAGCGGAGCTGAGCACTCAGGAGGTGACTGCACGCGACTGAGCGCGTCATCATTCAAACACGAAGTTTCTCGGCGTGCGGTAACGGGGTTGGAAGGTTCTGCGGCTTCACCCTTGCGTCGATCGCGGTGGCTTCTCCGATGTCGTCGTCCACTCGAGAGCAGCGGCAGTGGATCAGGAGGACTTCATCGGCGATGCCCGGCTCGACGGCCGCACTTCCGGCGGCATGCATCAAGGAGTTGCCCGTGCCTACCACCCGGAACTTTACACAGGTCGGCGCCCACGTCGAGACGCCAGGAAGCCCAGATAAGGCGGTCCTCGAAAACGCGCCGCTCAGGCGCGGCGACGGACCGCCCGCCATCGTGCGCTGCACCTGCCCGGAATTCACCTCGGTCTGCCCGTCACCGGTCAGCCGAGTTTCATCGTAATCGACTACGCGCCCGACGAGGCACTGGTGGGCTCCAAATCACTGAAGCAGTTCAGGACTTCGTTCCGCAAACACGGCGCTTTGCATGATGAATGCGCAGCGCTAGTCGGCCGACGCATTGCCGGGGCGATCAAACCACTGTGGCTGCGCGTCGGCGGCTACCGGCATCCGCGTGGCGGCATCCCCATCGACGTGTTCTGGCAGACCGGCGCGCCACCGGAGGGCGCCTGGTTGCGCGATACAGGCGTGGCGCCTTATCGCTGCCGTCGGCTGAGCAACCAAAAGAGCGACAGCCGCTCGTGAGTAGCGCAAGAGCTGCAGGTTCGTAACTACGATTCATCAAGGGTGATGTCATGTTGAACGCGGCAGAAACTGCTGGTGTAGCTGAGAGCGATTCCTCAGCTGGTAGCTGTCGCCGTTCTCTACTTAGTGATGGCGGATCGCGGGCGGCAGTGGATCTCGAAACGCGGAGCATTCGCGGCGAGGCGAGACGAAATGATTCGCAAGGCTGGAAGATCGCCGTTGCAAATCGCCGCGGACCGGGAGTCCTACGGGCTGCTCCGGCCGTGCACAAATGGCCCGTTGGCTCGATACTGGCACTGAGGCTGTCGCCGGAAGTGCTGGGGCTGTTTCATTTCTATAGGAGAGATGGCCACCTTCTACGCGTCGCCTGCGAAGTCATCGCGCTTCCGGCGGCTTAATCAAACGAATCCAGACATCAGAGGACGTGCCATGGCATTTAAGATTGCGACCTATCTCGATCGGATCGGCCTTGCTCAAGTCCCGACAACGGTTGATGGCCTTCTTGCGCTCCAGCAGGCTCAAATGCGAGCGATCCCCTATGAGAACATTGATGTTCTGCTGGGCGATATCCCCGATCTGACTGAGAATTCGATCTGGGCCAAACTTATCGATGCCCGGCGAGGCGGCTATTGCTTCGAATTGAACAAGTTGTTTGGCTTGGCGCTCGAAGAACTCGATTTCAAGGTCCGGCCAATTCTTTGCAGGGTGCGCATGGGGGCTTCGGCAGGTGGCCCACGCACACATCATGCATTGATCGTGACCATAGAGGGGTGCGACTGGCTTGCCGATGCCGGCTTTCCCGGTCCGGCACCGATTGTACCGCTACGAATCGATGCGAATGAGCAGCAAATAGTTGGCGGGGACGTGTTTCGTCTGCGGGCCGACCCGGCCAGTGGAGAGCTCGTGCTTGAACGCAAGAACGAAGATGAATGGTTCGCTCTTTTCGGCATTGACCGAGCCGTCGCCCTGCCACCCGATTTCGAGGGCGCCAACTTCATCTGCGCACGCTGGGACCGTATGCCCTTTCCATCCGTCCTCATGATGAGTGTGCTGACATCGGAGGGACGTGCAACCTTGCTTAACAAGAAGCTCAGATTGACTCGCAGCCAATTTAAGGAAACACAAACACTGGAAACGAAGATCGAACTGCAGCAGGTCTTGGCCAATGTCTTCGGGCTCCGACTGACTCAGTGCACCGTTGATTCGTTATGGGAAAAGCTTGGGTCACGTGGACTTGTATAGGAAAGAAAGTGATCAAGCATTCCCAGCGCGACGATGTTCTGTGCGGTCTCTTCCAAATCCCAGGACGGGATCGTCGACTCTGTTATTGGCGATGTCGTAGTGCTTCAGGGGACGATCGAGTTGCTCTGGAATGATCCCATCGATCCGTGGCTTCAAGGGTGCCGAGCGCCTGGCGCCTTTATGTCACAGCTGGCCGGAGGGTGCGGGCTGCGGCGATCCCTCTCGTCGGAGAGGTGGTAGAATATCCTCGGCATGGTCGAGGAAGGCGGTGGCGGCCAAGCTTCGTTTCCATGGCCTGACCCGCAAGCCCCTGGCCGGAATCTAAGAATACCACCAACTAACTGAAAATTCACAATTTTATAATTTACCAAACCGAGAATACCATTAGCTATACCAAGCCGATGTTTCACAATTTTGGTTCGAATCCGCTTCAGGCTGAACGTACGAGATCAGGAGCTATGCTCGTCAATTCCCTGTGAGTCTTGTGGGCTTACAGCAATAAGTGCTGTGACCAGCCGTGGATTCGAAGCGTACGGCACTTCGTCAGGCACCGCAGCCTTCGCTCGGCATCGAGACCGGCAATCACGGCAGGCTCGCAAGAGCGAAAGACGATGCAATGTCCCCTCAATCAACCAGCGTCTCCACCCGGAAGGATGCTAATCCGAGATCACGTCCCAGCTTGTGGCCGCAATCGAAGCGAATCCCGACAGACCATAATTACCCTGGCGCAAATCATCCGGCGCTTTCTTCATGCCGGTCAATGTGCTGACCAAGAACGGCTATACCGGCATCAATATCGTGAGTCTCTGGGTCGCCGCCCAATTAAAGGGGTTCAGCTCGCCCGTGTGGGCCACTTACAAACAATGGTCGGAGCTTGGCGCTCAGGTTCGCGCAGGCGTGAAATCGAGCCCTGTGATCTTCTACAAGGAATTCGACGCCGAGCCCGATCCCGACGTTGCGGATGACGACGGCAAACCGCGTGTCGCCCGCGCATCGCGGGTGTTCAACGCGGCGCAGGTCGAGGGTTACGCCCTGAACCCAGTGCCGGAGCCTCTCGGTCCGGTCGCCCGCATCGCAGGCGCCGATGCGTTCGTGAGAGCGACGGGCGCGCCCATCGAGCACGGCGGCGACCGGGCCTTTTACCGGCTCTCCACCGATCGTATCCAGATGCCTCCGGAGGAAATGTCTGCGGCACCGAAACCCTGTCCCGCAGCGAAGGCTATTACGCCACGCTTGTCCACGAGCTGACCCGGCGCGAAACACAGGCTCGATCGCACGTTCGGCAAACGCTTCGGCGGTCAGGCCCACGCCGCCGAGGAATTGGTCGCTGAAATCGGCGCGGCGTTCCTGTGGCGCGGAGCTTCAGATCACGCAGGATGTGCGTGCCGATCACGCTCGTATCTCGCGCAGTGGCTAAAGCTGATGAAGGTCGGATTCCCGCGCGGTTTTCGCTGCCGCCGCCAAGGCGTCCGAAGGCGCTTCCTACCTGAAGCGGCTCGGGGCCAAAGTGAGGGCCGCGACGTGATGCCGTTAGCGCGGCCGGAAGTCCGGCCGCGCTAGGGCGAGCCGGACATTGTGCAAATTGTAATGAGCAGTCCGCAGTTCGTGCGAGCCTTCCGGTAGGGACGGAAGGCTTGCCGCGATCTCGCGCAGCATAACTTGCAACTCGAATTTCGTTGCGCGTAGCACTTCGCTTTGTGAAATAACTCTCACTATTTCCTCCTCCAGTTCCGGCCACGGACATCTCGGCCTTCTTGCGACGGGAGGAGCGCCGCAGGCGGCGGGCCGCATCGCCTTGGACCGCAACGAAGTGGAGGAGCTCGTTTGCGCGCTTGCGGCCGCCAAGCCGCCGAGGCGCTTAAGTCGGCAAGACCAAAGGACGTGATTTGTCTGCTGGCCCCGTGGAGGAAAGTGTGGGGTTAGGTTCACAGCGAGGTGGCGCATCAGCGCTATGATCCGAGCGTGGTGCCGTGCACCGGCAAGTGAGACGGATGCTATAATTGCAGATAAGCTAGCGAGCTACGTTTTCATGCATTTTTCCGGTCTCAATTGCCAGTTCGGCTATCCCAGCCTGGTAACTGCTAGGCTTGCCGGAGCCGCCGCTCAATTAACCCTCGTGAGGCCTCGGCGAATTGGACAACGTGTCCCAAAACCGCATTAGCAACTGCGCGACGACACGCGAGAGGCGACGCGGCAACTTCAAACTGCCCACCAGAAAAGGGAGCAAAGGAGGTCAGCAAGCGATTGGTTCCGAGATAGCACGTGCCGCCCGGACGAGTGCGTTACAGCCGCGCTATGCTGAGCGAGCAACTTAAGCACACAAAATGGTGAAACACCTTCCTTTAAGCTCGCGAGCCGCCGGCAGCAAGCCGGCGCGCCTCGCTATACCGATCGTCAAAGGGGGCTTTGGACAATAGATTAGGGGTTCACCGCCACCGCGTCGAAGGAGCCAAACCCCACTTTGGGGTCGGCCGGATCGTTAAGCTTGCCCGGCCATTTCACATCGCCGCAAACCAGTGAGGTCTGGTCACGATCTTGCCGGCCGTCCGCGGCGAACGCGGAAAAGACGGTTCCTGTGGGCATGGCGCCCGCTTTGGGCTTGAGTACTTTCGAGACCACCTCGCGCGCCACCTTATTGCCGAGCAGGATGCCTGCGTCGGCGTCGAAGATATAATGCACCCCCATGGTCAGGCGACTGTCGGCGTTCTCACGCTCGGCGCAAGCCATGGTCAGCGGGCGAGGATCGCAAAATTGCGGGCTAGTGAACGGGTCAATTAGCATGTTGTTGGCGTCACGAGCGCAACGCACATAGTTTAGCGCGTCCTTGTTCAATCCGTTGAACTCATCGGAGAGAAACTTGAACTGCCCCACCGGCTCGTAGAATTGGCGCAGCACCCCAAACAAAGCTCCGCCGAAGCTGGCGTGGCCAGAGGGATATGCAGGGAACGGTGGGGTAATGTTGAGGCCGCCGTCCGAATTGCTCACCTGGGCGCCAAGCGGAAACCACTGCGTGGGAAAACCGGCCGCGGGCGAATTAAGTTGCGCCTGTCGAATCACCGTCACGGGCCGGGCGATCTGATAGTGATATTTTGCCTCCCAGGCTGCGATCGCGGCGTCGGCCATAGCGATATTGACTAGAGCATAGAAGCGAGCGACTTCGACCGCTTCTTTGAGTTGGATGTTCTGCCGCAATCGCATCGGCGTAAAATTATTCGCCGGTTGCATTTGCGAGGACTCGATCACCGCGTCGACAATTTGGTTGTACAATCGCGGCGGCGCGCAGAGGCCGGCTGTGCCGTCATAGGCCCAGAACTGCGCGATGCTACGCCCATCCTTATTTTGAGTTGGAATTTCCCGCTTACCTTTGGTGTCGTACAGCGGTTCAGCCGCCCATTCGTAAACCGCCTTGAGGGAGGGAATAGTAGCCAGCGCGTCGGCGAGAGGTAGGTCAGTTCTACCCAGTGTATCGAGTACGGCTTTCTCAAGCTCGGCCGGTCGGACCGCCGCCGCATTTGTAAGCGCGAAGGGCCGTACATAGTGCCAATAGGCGCCAAGCGCCGTCTGGATCTTTGACACTGGATCGGGAGACCATTGTCCGGCCGGGAATTTGCCCTCAACACGATTGAGCCGAGGCGTCTCTCCGGCGCCAAAAGCAGGTTCGGAAAGTTGGGAGCCGTCGTTCTCGCGCAGGCTAATTAGGCGCTGCGCCACCGCATGGCCGGCGCGCGCGCCTTCCTGATAATCGGCGCTGCCGGTGTCGAGCAGTTCTGCAGCGCATCGGCGATACTCCTGGAGGTTGAAATCGAATTCACCTAGCGGAGCATTCGCTAGATCGCGGCAATTGAGGGGTCCGGGGGCAATCCGAGACGCGATTAGGCCAGGATACAGCCAAGCCAACACATCGTAGGCCGCTTGATGGATCGCGGCAGCAACTTTCTTGTTTGAAGGCGAGCCAGCGACCGGCGATTCGATGAAACTGTCGGGCCCGACACCGTAAATGATGCTCTGATAAGCGCCAGAATAGATATTGGCGGCCTCGAACATGGCAAGATGCACAAGCGCCATTGCCCGACTGGAGCGATGTGGCCCGATCTGCTGGTAATAGACGATCGGCCTCGTCACCGAAGGAATATGATCGACCGAGGTAGCATCGAGGGCCACTTTGTGCCAAAATCTCAGGTAGTCATTAGCGGTCAGCTCCTCCATATTTCCGTTCGGAGCCAAAATTGCTAGTTGCGCTAGAGAATTAACCGAGGCGGGTGTGGAAGTCGCCGTCAGCGCTTGAGCGATCTGCGCTCGCGTGCTTAGCGTACTTACGAACTCTCTCGGAGTGAATTTCTGGAGGGTTAAAGAGGTCGCCCGCCCGGGCAGTTTTATAGAAGTCCGAAGTGCCTCGTCCTGCTTGGCGGCCGTCGGGTCCTTCCGTCCTGCAGTCGCGCCATAAATGCGGTTGAACTCGGCATACCCTTCCGGTGACAACGGGGACGGCTGGGCGGCTACCTGCCCAGAAATTGCTACCGTAGCGGCGCACGTAAATACAAACGACGTCAAACGCATCTCAACCTCCCCCTTTTTGTCGGCGATGTAAGAGTTTGCTAGCTTGCGTCCATCTCAATTTTGATTTGGGCAAACGACCTAGTCGATGGCTCCGAATCGAATCAACATACCAATCAGCTAAGACAAGAATGACGTCGCCAAACGTCAGGCTATCACCAGCGCTTCGTGCGCATTGCAACCAAGGGCAAAAGGGTAGCTTCGCCAACTGCGATCAGCATCCCAAGGCAAGAGTTTTCTGTGAAAGACGCGCTTGCGTCGGTGCTCATTGCGATATCCTTGTTTTGACCCGTCTCGGGTTTCTTTCCGACCGCCCGTTTCTTTGAAACTGCTATATACGTGGGTGTAAGCGGCACGATGAGAATGACCGGCCTAAGTCGGGACCGAGCTGCGAAGCTGACAATCAATGAAGCAAACGCATCCGCAACCTAAGCGTGAAGGCAAATTGAGTCCAGCAACATTTTTGTCGCACGCAAGAGAGGGACCCCGACGGTTGTGGCGGCTAACCCGTAGACGTAGACGGGGGCAAACCAGTGACGGACCTGCCGAGATAGAGCGCTGTCACAGCCTCAGCGGACAAGTGCGCTTGCCAAAAAGGTGTTGGCCACCGGTGTGCGGCGGCTTGGTAAATTGGCAAGAGTTGTCGCGCCGAATGGCGCCATGTTTCGATCAACCGTGCAACGAAGGCCTCCACGGCGACACGGACGCCCTTGAAATGCCCCCGATCGCCTCTGCACCGCCCGCCGCAGATGCGAGCGCGTTCGCAAGGCCCTGAGACGCAATTGGATCAAAACTTGCGGCGGCGTCGCCGATCGCTAGCCAGCCCTCGCCGACAGGCTGACGGAGCATTGACGGGGAGGCATCTACGCTCCTCACGCGGCCGCTACGAACCAGTTCCCTAGCCCAGCGAGGAAGCGTGGTTGTGTCGTCGAGCGCGGCGAGAAGGGTTGACCGCGCGGCGTTGCTGCGAGCGAGGACGGGATCGTAGGTGAACAGAGCGCAGGTGAGCGTCTGCCGCGGGCCGCATACCGCATACCACCATCCCACTGCAGCGGCTTCGATGGTCAGAGACGCCGGTTCGCTCTGGCTCTCCGTGTCCGGCGCCGCCGACTGGACGTGAAGGGCGAGAACACGAAAGAGATTTTCGCGCTTCGCACCGAGCCGACGAGCTACCGGCGCCGCACGCCCGCTCGCATCCACCACAAACGCAGCGCGCAGAGTAGCCGGACCATCGCTCGAACGGGTCTGCACAGACCAATATCCATAGCGCCGGATCAGACCGCGAACGTGCTGGCCGAGGAAAACATCGGCGCCTGCAAGCACGGCCCGGCTCACGAGCAATCTCTCGAGGGCCACGCGATCAATCACCCAAGCCCGTCCGCCAGCGTGGCTGAGAAAATGTTCGCGGTTTGGCCAAGCCGTTGACCACGCGCGATCGATGCACGTGAGAGGACATGCCAGATTGCCATTCGCTTCGATGAGCTCTAGGAGACCGAGGTGAGAGAGAATAGGAATCGCATTCGGCGTCAGTACCTCGCCAGGCTTGGCCTCAGGCCGCAGGTCCTTCTCCAGAATCGCTACGCGCAGACACCGCTCCGCGAGATTTGCGGCGGCGACTGCTCCCGCCGGGCCCGCGCCGATGATAAGGACGTCCCAGACGCCGGCGGCGGCCACGACGTTCACACCTCACCCTGACGGAACTGATGGCGCGGCGGCGTAGGTGGCTCCGGCGGTGTCTCGAGGCCCGCTGCGGACGGTGCCGGCTCTGCTGTCCGCTCCCGTAGGGACTCGATCCGGGTGATCAAGGCAATTTTTTCGTCGGAGCCGGCGTTCGCGCGGTCGCGGCCAGTCTCCACATGCACTGTTTCCGGGAAGCCAATGTCACGCAGCGCCTGCGGCGTTGAGCGCGGCTCGACCATCCCGAGCGTCGCCCACAGCCGCACCATGTTGTCGATGCGTTCGTAATAGGTGCGGCCGCGCACATCGCGCAGCCAGTCCTCACGCAGCAACGCATGCTTGAGGCGCTGCAGCTTCGGATCATCAACTGGATCGGTGACGTCAGCCCGCGCTCGCTCGAAAGCGGCGAAGCTCAGCACCTGGTCGGGCACGCGCGCGCCCCAGAAACTCGGAAACGACAAATATGTGCTCGGGGAATAGTCGGCGCTGGAGTTACACGATGCTTCATCGGTCTGCCAGGGCAGGCCGAGCCAGCGCGTGAGCGCGCCGGGGCCTGCGGCCGTGATCGGTCCTGCGGGTCCGAGGCACGTCTCTTGCGTCAGTTGCGAACCGAAATCCTGGCGCACGGCTTCGCCCTCCAGCACCAGGTTCAATCTGTACAGCAGGCGATCGTCGCGTTGGGCCGCGTGATGCAGTGCCCACAGCTCAGGCCGCCGCATCGGCCACGTAAGCTCGATGCCTGGGTGGAACGGGCCGCCGAGGCACTCGGTCAGGCCCGCGCGCATCAGCTGAGATACCTGCGCATCGGCGGAGAGAGCCGCGAAGTCAGGTAGCGCCGGCGGTCCCTGCCAATCGGACACAAACGTGCCCGCTGCCCAACGATCGAGGTGTGCGAACATCGTAGGCGTGACCGACAGAAAAGTCAGATCGACGTCGCGGGCCTCACCGAAAAGGTCTCCGTATATGTAGGGTATCTGCCGTTGCGAGCCGGGACCGGGAGATACCGGGCGGAACAAAGCAAAGACCTGTTGGCGCCATGACTTGTTCCCGGGACTGGCGTCGGCCAGGCGTAAGATTACCGAGTCGGTCCGCGCATCGAGCGGCGACCCCACGCCGTGCGCGACAAGGAATCCGTAATTGATCCACTGCAGCGCGGTTAGACGGTCGAAGATCGGCCAAATGTCGTGCGAGAAGCTTGTCGTCTCCGGCCGGGCGAGCCAGCCGGCTGCCATGAACGCCTCCCGGACAGTGTCGTCCATCGTAACGAGACCGTTGAGGCCGGGCGCAAAATTGGGCGGCGTGACGACCACATAACCGGGATCAGCTTCGAATTCGGTGGTGCCGACGGTTATGCGCGCGCGCACCGGCCCGTCGCACGTGTCGTCATACCAACGGTCGTTGTTGGCGAAGGTGACGGGGCGCATACCGGTGTAGAACGGCGCCGACTTGCCAAAACCGCCCAGGAAAATGAGCCGCCCGGCGTCGTCGGTTCGTAGCTCGCCAAGCGTGACGAAGACATTGAGAATCTGCCCATCGTCGAAACGGAATTCGGGCCCGGACAGGTTCGGACCGCTGATCTTCCGCATCGCCGGACTAATGTCGAGCTCACGCCGTCGCCGGCCGTAGTCCTCGTTGCGCCGCGCCGCAGGAACCACGAACTGCGCCGGCAGGTCCATGGCCTGGTTGAACTGGTACCAGCCGGCTTTGAGATTGGCGACTTCAACGCGCCAAGAGATCTTCAGGTCCGGGCCGTGGACGAGTTCGATGGTCTTGCCGGATTTCAGCCGCGCATATACGTGGAAGCGCACCCCTTGGCGCTTGATCTCGCCTGCCGCGGTTTGAAAGCCGCCGCGCGCGTCGGGCGTTCCGCCGATCACCTCGGGCGCTAGCGTGTAGTCGTCCTGCCCCTGCGCGTTGCCCAGGCGAGCAATGCCGATCGGCGGATAGATGCCTATCCAGGCAATCTCGGATGCATTCACGGTCGCCATGTCGCCCCCCGTACGCTGCCGCCTATTCCTTGAAGCGAAGTTCCATCTCGTCTTCAGCGATGATGCTGTCGTCAAAGCCGGTCGAGCGCAGCACACGAACGGTGGCACGCTCCGCGGCAGGAAACTGGTTGCGGTCAAGCACGACCTTCGGGCTCTTCTGGCCAACGGCGATCGTTTGCCATGTTTTCTCGCCGTTAGGCCGTACCTGGATCGTGTAACTGACGCCGGGCTCATCGGGGGCGGCCATGGACATCGATCGCTTCTCGGGATGTCCAGGCGGTCCCGCGCCCATTTCCAATCCTTGAGTCCCGGCTGAAGCGGCCGCGCTGGCTCCCGGCGGCGAACCGGCCTCGAACGTATCCACCACCTGGCCATCGTGCAGCAATACGAGACGGGCCATGCCCTCCGTATGCAATATGCTCTGGTCGATCAGCCCCGTCTTCGACGCATGGTCGTCGCTGGGAAGAAGAATGGCCGGCCGCAACCGGTTCAGCTCCCGCCCATCCCCCGCTTGCACGACGAGTTCGAACCCGGTGCCCGGGGGCGGCTGGTCGGCGGGCGGAGCTGCACCTGCCGCTGCTGGTTGGCTTGCTGCTGCCGCCGTGGTGGTCGGATTGACATAGAGGAATTCGCCCGTGCCTGTCCCGATGTCGACTGATCCGACGACGTGAATGAGTTTGCTCTCGTGTGACATCATTCGCCTCCTGAGCATCCGCCGGCATCACGCAGTCGGCGGGGCTAACGCCGTATCCTCGTGGACCAGGCGATCGTGAACAGCCTCATAAGTATAGGCCGAGAGCCACTGACTGTCGGCATAGGTCATCACATCGTGATGGATGTGGCCCGGCAGTGCCCGCATTTGCACGCCTAGTGCAGGGTCGCCGAAATCGAAGCCCACGAATTCTTGCGCCGGTGAGCTGATGAAGCCGCCGTCATAGGGGAAGCTCGTTTCGAGGCCGTCTCGAGGCTGGCCCGTCATCCGAACCGGGTCATAGGGCGGGAAGCCAGGGTGCCGACGCTGGAATGTGTGGCCAAGTTCGTGCGCGCCGTACCAATCAGCGAAACTCGGGTCGCTATCGCCCGTCCAGCCGTTAGGCACGCCGCACGGGCCGCATGCCACCGCCCCGAAGATGCTGGTCGCCTCATCGTAAAGGGCGCTGCCACGCATGAAGCTGTTGCCTGCCTCATTGTCGACCAAGCCATAATAATGGGTCCGCGGATCCGTACCCGAAGAAATCTCTCTCGCGCGCAGAGCCGACAATTGAGCGTTGACCAGAATTGACTGATTGCTCGGGAACTGCCTGTCCGGAGGTGGTAGTGGTCTCAAGCGGTCGCCGTCGATTACGATCTGCGACCACTCCAGAGCGGGGACCGGGTAGGCCCTCAGCAGATAGGACCGAAGGTAGTCGAAATGGAAGGCGTCAGGTGTGATGGTCGCAGTCGGGTCGCGCACGCTGCGATAGCGAAGCCCGATCGCCCGGATGCGCAATGGCGGCGCCGCGACGAAAGAAACAGTCCTCGCCTGCTGCGCTGCGAGCGGCAGCTTCTCCCCTCCCGGCACATTGATGCGATTGAGGCTTAGTTCGATCGTGCCGACGCTGAGCGCGTCAGCGGGAAGCAGAAAGTTAAGGCTCTCGGCAAAATCGAAGCGTTGTCCATTAAGATCGGGCGTGCGCGCCTGATCGAGCCTTACTCTGTTCATCGCCGCGAGATAGAAGGCGCCGCTACTAGCGCGTCGCCACGTGATCTCGCCGGTCACAAGCGTCGACGCAGCAACCGCAGCGGGATCGAGATAGACACGTACGACCGTGGGCTTGCCGGCAATGAGGCGAACACGGTTGTCGAGCGCCTGAACGGCTTGCACGATCTCGATGCCGCGCACGCCGACGTTTGCCGCTGCACCAATTCCCGCTGCAGCCAAATCTGCCGTCGCCAATCGCGCTCGGCGCGGCCTCCTGATGGTTGGCTGTTCGTAGGGCGAGGGTACCTCAGGCTCATATTCCGCCGTCGCCCTGCTGCTGGTGCGGCGCGGCGCATCCGCCCCCGACTTTCCCGGCCGTCGCGCGCGTGGTCTTGTTGTCAAGGCGCCCTCCTTCTCTTCTGCACCAGCCACACCTTGTATTGCGCGTGGAGCTCCGCGATGTTCCTTCGCTTTG
Organism: Bradyrhizobium sp. 132; assembly: GCF_023074185.1. Classification (GTDB taxonomy): domain Bacteria; phylum Pseudomonadota; class Alphaproteobacteria; order Rhizobiales; family Xanthobacteraceae; genus Bradyrhizobium. The sequence goes on from NZ_JADPKY010000089.1 coordinate 30,355, forward strand.
GTCAGCGCGGCTCGATAATGAAATGATCACGCGTTACACGCTGTGCTGAATTGCCGATCGTTTCACAGGCCTGATGCCATTCGGCGAATATTTCGGCACTGAGCGGCAGCGGATGCTCGTCGGGCTGAAACGTCGTCCCGAGTGGATAAAGCCCGCCGGGCGTTTTTTTCATTTCGATGTGGTTGCCGAGCACGAGCGAAACCGGATGTCCGGATGCGAACGTTGCGAGGCGTGCCGCGCTGCGCCGATAGGCCGCCCAGTCGGCAACAGTCAGCAGGCCGGGGTAAAGCGTATCCCCGGTCAGCAAGGCCTGGATGCGGGGATCATAGACGGCGATGTGATCGGAAACGTGACCGGGAAGGGGCAACACGACCAGCGCGCGGCCGCCGAGGTCGAAGGTGGATTGTCCTTCCGGCCAAGCGGGTAGATTGAACGCCTGCTGAACCGCATCAACGCCGCGGCCGATGATCCTTGTCTGCGGCCGCCCGGCAAACTGCCCGTCCCAGAACACATGATCGCCGTGGCCATGTGTATGCGCGATGACAAGCTCGCTGATGGCGCGGTTTGCTTCTGCACGTCGCGACAGCAGCTTATCGACGGCCTCGCGGATCGGCAGGATCTTCTGCGGATCGCCGTCATCGGGACGGGCCCCAGTATCGAACAGCACGGCCTTCTCGCTGCCCATCAGGAGGTACATGAATGGTGCTTCGAAACTGAAACATTTGCTCTGCCGCAGTACATAAGTGTCGTCATCGACCGACACGACTTGCAGCGGGGGGGCGGTACTCGCCGCGCAATCGGCGGATCCGTGGATCCAGTTCACATCATCGAGGCGCATGGACACGGCCTTGCCTCAGAGCCGTCCGCGTCGGCCGCCAGCCGAAAGCACGGCGCTTACTGAAAGAGGACCGCCGGCACCGGCACCGCCGGCGGGGCCCGCTGAATCCCCGGCGCAGCCGTGCACCGGCGTTGCGGTGCTCTGGCCAATACGCGTCGCCAGCGCCCGGATCGTCATTTGAATCCGGTCGGCGATTTGGCCGCCGAACTGGATATTGTGCCCGTCAATCAGCACGTCGCCGAGCACGTAACCGCGGTCGCTAGGTACTTCGAGGACGGCCCTGACGGGACGCTGGGGCGTGCCGCGCGTGTATTTCCAGAACCCGGCAGGGTCGCTGCCATCGGGAGTTTCCCACTCCTGCGTATCCAGACCACCGAAGTAGATGCCGACCGGATTGGCGACGGTGACGTCTGCCTTGTTGCGGGCGTGAAAGTTCACACGGGCGCCGATGAACGGGTCGCTGTGCCGTTGCGCAGCGCCGTATCGGCCGCACTGAATCAGTTCGAGGGAGTCGACCATCGGCGTGCCATCCGGCCGCAGCCGCGTGATCGTAGCGGCGCCCGCGATTTCGATTTCGGCACTCAGCGTGTTGTTTCTCTGCACGAGGTGCATCGCCCCGTTGGCGGTCGAATTGTTGAACCGGTTGCGCGGGATATAGGTGCCCGACGGGCTGAAAAGGTCACCGTGAGTTACTGAAGCTTCGACATGCTGCTTGTAGAGCGCGAGCGTCTTCTCCGGATCGGTCGCGGCGAGAAAGCGCCAGTACTCCGGACCCTCGCAGGTGAATGTGACCCGGGTGATCTTGTTCGTGCCGGATTGCCGGGTCACGCTCCATTCGCAGTACTCGTCCTGAACGTCGCGCGAGGCATCGGAGTTGCGCCAGCGTTCCACGTCGGAGCCGCTGCTGATCTGTACGATACGGGGAAATGCCGTCCATTTCACGTCCTCGAATCCCGTGTCAGATGCCGACTCGACCTTGGCGGCATTGAAGAATTGTGCCCGAGGCGAGTCGAATGGATCGCCCACAGTGCCGTCATGGGCGAAGTCCATCGCGTCGGATATGAACTGATGCCAGGCATCGCGCTGTGCCGCACCGAAATCGTCGACAAAACCAGGTGGGTCAAAACGTTGCAGTGCCATGTTCACCTCCCTGACTCGCTACGCGATAAGGCTCGCAGCCTCATCGCTCCACCACTTCACCATCCTTGGTTAGTGCCAAGGGCGGCGCGTTTTCGTTGATGTTGCTGAAGGGCAACGACAGGTCGAACTCGGCGATCCGGCGTTTGCGGAAAGCGCGTCTGCGCCAATCGGCGAGACGCATGAAGTCGAGAACGCCCTGCGATGTCATGAGACGTGCGCGCACTTTGGCGACGAAAGCGTCCAGTTCCGCGCCAGCTCGCGCGCGCAAAGCGCTCTCGTCGAGCGCCAAGTAGGTGGCGGCAATACTTTCCGGTGCCTCCGGGGGCAGATGGGCCGCGGCGTTGTTGATGTTCTTGCGCGTTTCGGCTTCGATCCGAGCAGCTTGCGTTCTTCCAGCGGGGACGTAGTTCAGAAGACTGGCACGGGCGGCCGAGTCGATCGGATTCCATGCATCCACCATGAGCAGCGCGAGAGCAAAGCCGAAGGAAAGGATGCCGCGCCGCGTGAGTTCGCCCACCACCACGCAGTCCTCTAGCGCGCGTTCCGGAACTAGCCACGCGAAGGAGGCGTCGCCGTCCTGCTTGAAGCCGCTCGCCAAGTGCTTCAGAGCGAGCCCAAGCGCTGCGACAGCGCTTTCGTAGTCCGGTCGGCCCACCTGAAACGATTGACCTAGGCCGGATATCTCGAGCCCGAGTTGGTTGACGATGCTCTCGACGTCGAAAAAGAAAGTTGCTGGCAATCCGAACGTGGGCTTGCTCCCACGGCTTCGTTCTTCGCTGGTGACAATGTTGATGGATGTGGTCGCAAGCAGATGACGCAACAGCTCCCGGGGCGCCGCGACGCCGTCCGGATCGCCGAGCTGGCGATCGAGGCGCGCGCGGGTCCAGCGTTGAATGGCCGGGCGTACCACCCGCCGCTCTAGGATATCCGCGCTCTCGCGTGCGGCGAAAAGCGGATCGGTTCTCAGCGGGTGATTGGGCGGAAAGGACTCGATCGGGATTTCCTGCGCCGTGCTGTTCCAGTGCAGCCAGGGCAGGCGCAGCTCCTTCATGACCAGCGTGCCATTTACGTGGCTATCGAATGGTCCTTTGCCCCGCGCCGCTGGATCGAACGCGTGCAATGATGAGCCTTCCCACAACCATGCAGATCCGGCACGCTCGTAGAAATGAAACACCTTGTTGCGGCCATCCCAGCCAGCAACCTGCAGAAAAGCGGTTGGATCGTCCGCAGGCGGTCGCGTGCTAATCAGCACCGTTGGTCCATTGGCGGGACGGCCTCGCGTGACGACGTAGCGGACACCCCTCGGGAGCATCGCGCTGGAATTGTTGAATGGAATTTGGCCGGCTTCCGCGACGACGAAGACCATCTGCTCAGGAACGCCTTCGGGCGCGCCATTCGACTCGTTCAGGACGGCGATAAGTTCGGTAGCGGTCCTTGGGAATCGCTCCCGAGCCAGTACGAGGTCGAAGAAAGGATCGCCTAGGGACGCGCGATCCTGATCTGTCATTGGGCGGCCACCATCGGGATCTATCCCGACCACTCTCGCACGAAGGCTTGATAAATTTGCCTCCGCCCCGCTGGAAGGAAAATCCAGCCCGGCCGCCGTCGGCGACAGAGGGTGGGTGCGTGTCGGATTAAAAGGATCTTGGCCGAGACCCATGGAGAGCCTCCCTTCCGACGCCTCAAATACGTGGACAACCAATCAATCGATCTTAATATGCAGCATTATTGCTCAATCTAATATAGTAGTGACTATCTCCTAACCCCTCGGGTTGCGCAACAAGTTTTTGCTGATTGCTGCCGCACCGGATGTCGCAGAGAACCGCTTGCCATCCGGCAGTTCGGACAATAGAGAACCTCGCTCTCGCGACGTTCTCTATCATGACGCGTCCGTCGCACTATTGTCGACGAGCAGCCCGCGTTGCCAGAACCACTGTAGCAGCTCCAGAGCCGTCCCCTCAGGCAGTGAATCCGCTTGCCAGCCGTCGAAGAGCGACGCAGCTGTAACGCCGGAGATGGCGCGCGCCAGGAGGCTGCCAATACTCCGTCCGGCAAGGAACGCTACCGGCCGATCTAGGTCAGGATGTACAAGGGCCGGCGCGAGTGCGATTACATCGCTGTCGATGACAGCGACGTCTTCAAGCCGCGCTCGAGGGCTCAATCGCAGCCCGGTCTCAGGCAGCAAGCTGTCGATGGGGATTGGCGATGGCAGCTTGTGCTCTGGAGGTGCGCCCTGTTCGCAATAGCGCGACCAGAACGGCGATCGATAGGTGATTGCTTGTTCGCGATACAGACCGTGACACATCGCGCCGTCTCGACGAGAGGATTCGCCCTGGCGCTCCGCATGAAACGCCACTGCGATGTCACGGCGCTCAGGATGGACTATGAGTGTGTTGACGACGATCGCCGATTGCTGACCGTCCACAAGTGCGCGCTGAATGCCTTGCGATGACAGGGGGTCCAGCGAGAGCGCGGCTTCGCCGGCGGCAATAATATCCTCAAAGCCGGGCGCCCGCGCGATACGGATCGCGGAGGCGTCGCAGGCCGTAACGGACGACGCCAGCGCACCTTCCCAACGCGACGAACTGCCACCGACTGCCTCGAGAAATGCGGCGGTCGGCTCGACGCCCGCAGCCCGCAGGCTCCGCGGATCGACGAACACGGCGGCGTAGTGGGCGCCGTCGGCGAAGCTGGCCGACCAGAGCCAGCTTTCGGCGGTTGCTTCGATTGTTGTCATGCCGGGCGGGGCAGGCTGGCCTCGCCAACGCGCGCACAGCGCCAGGGTCGCGGGCGAGAGCCTGCGCCGTCGACTGCCGGTCAGGGCCTTGCGCCCACTTGCATCGATAACATGCGCGGCACAAAGCGAAACCGTCGTCTGGCTCGTGGTGACGGGGAGCAGCCACGTACCACCGATTTTCTGCGGCTGACTTGCGACAGCAGGCGTCAGTAGCCGCACGCCCCGTCGGCGCGCAGCATCCATCAGGCAGGCATCGAAGCGCGCGCGGTCGATCAGGAAAGTGATCTCTGCGTGGCCAGCGCGATTCACTTCGCGGCCGCCCCAGCTGACGGTGGCGGCATGCGAGGGCAAGCAGTGGGCATGCGCCAGCGCGGTACCGAGCCCCAGTGCGTCGAGTATTTTCCACGCGCCTGGAGTAAGCGATTCCCAGCGGCGATTCCCGTGTAGTGGCGAGGGCGCCACGAGGCACACGTCGCGGCCAAGATCGACGAGCCGCAGTGCCGCGGCGAGGCCTGCGGGCCCGGCCCCGACGACGCAAACATCGCAGCGGATCGTATCGTCGGCTATCCCACAGCGACCTCCGACGGTCGTGGTCCCGTGACGAACAAGTCCGAATGTTTGCTCCATAGCCGAACATAGGCCTGCAGGCAGTAGTGCAGCCAACCACGGATATAGTCACAAGCCGGACGGCCGCGGGCGATGACCTCGTGGTGGCAGCCGCCGCCGCAGAGGTAGCGCGCCCAGCAATTGCGGCACGGGCTTTGTGCATCGACATGGCGTTCGGCCAGCCAGCCGCGCTGACGGTCACTCTCGATTCCGCTCTCGATCGCGCCCAGCCGGCCGATTTCGTCGTTAACGAAACGATGGCAGGCGAACAATCCACCCTCCGCGGAGACGCCAAGATAGGGCCCGCCGGCGCCGCAGGGATAGGGACGATGGGTGCCCCGATGGATTTCGGCCAGCGCCGTTGCCATGTTGGCGAAGGGATAGAGCCGGCCGCTGGCGATGGCTTCCTCAAATGCCCGACCGCAATCGATCATCTGTCGGAGCATCTCCATCATGTCGTCCCGGACCATCTCGCCACGGCCGGACGGCGAAGCAAGCATCGGTGAGAAGCCGACGCTGTGGAAACCCATGCCGATCAGACCGTCGAGCGTCTCCCTCAGGCGCAGGTTAGCGGGCGTGACCGTGACGCGCGCCGTGACCTGCATGCGCCGCTGCATTGCGAGCAGCGGCGCGACGCGAGCGACGATGCGCTCGAAGGTACCTCTGCCAGCTTTGGTCGGGCGTTGCTGATCATGTACCTTGCCGAGGCCATCCAGGCTGATTGTTACGGCGAAGCCGTGCTGCTCGAAGAAGGCACCGTCCTCGGGAGTCAGCAGTGTTCCATTGGTCGTGATGGAGAAGCCAACATCGGCTCCTGTGGCCTGCGACCGCCGTAGCGCGTGTTGCGTGGCTGCGACAATGACCTCGCGATTGGCCAGCGGCTCGCCGCCGAGGAAAGCGAGGTTGACGCGCTCGCCGGCCCGGACGCTCTCGAATAGCCTCTCGACCGAGGCAAGTGCGGTATCCAGATCCATGCTGCGCGCCGGACTACCGAATTCGCCGCCTTGGGCGTAGCAGTAGGTGCAGCCAAGATTGCATTTTTGCGCCACCGCGAGCGACAGCGCACGCGTCGGAAATGACGCAGGCGGTGTGGCTTCGATGTACGGAGGCGCATCGAGACCGAATTCGACCAGGAGGCGGTCAAGGCGAGTTGCGTCGGAAACCCCGAGGGCGGCCTGGACACGTGACGCGTCGTCGTCGAGCAAGCCATATACGCGCGAGCCGTTTGTGAGGAACAGATGCGCCGCGCCATCAACATCGAAGAGGTGGGCCCGACGATCCACCGGATACGAAGCTAGGGGCAGGGGGCTCACGACTCGTCCTTCCCGCCGACGATAAACTTCAACGAGCCTTCCCAATCTCGATACAATTCCTCATAGGTCACGAGGTCGTTGCGCCGGATTGAGTATTGAGGCGGGGTTGCTGGCGTTCGGCCGCGGTGCTGCCAGTTGTGCCCGTTCATCTTCCCGTCGGCTCCGACCTGTGCGTTGACCAGGTCCGGCCTGCTGGCGGCCCAGTAGTAACAGCCGCACTCAAGGAAGTCAGCCGACCAGGGCGAGCACAAGCCCTGCGTTAGATCGCCGGGCGCTGCGATGTCACGTGACAAAGCGGGCCCAGTCTCCTGCTGACCCGCACTGTTGGTCCGCCGCTCGAAGATCGAGCGAACTTCGAGGTCAATCTCGAGCTGCTGGTTGCTTGCGTTATTGACAAACACGCGGCGCACGCTGACCGGCATTTCGGAAGATTGGCGCCAGGGCATTGAAGCGCTCCAGGCCAAAAGCGCCAAGCTGCTCGCTTGGGCCGTTCACCTGGCGAGGGCCCATGATCGTGCCGATAAGCCGGTTGCCTTCAACCTCGACCAGAAGCCAGTCCTGGCTGCCGGCGAGCTGCTGCGGGCCACCTGGTTCGACCCCGATGACGAAGGGGATCGACTCGTGAAGCACGACGCCCACGAAGATGTGCCGCAGCAGACTGCGGATGTCGAACTCGAGTCCGGGAAAGCAGTTCGATATGGCCGTGTATCCGGTCGTCGACGGCGGGTTGCCGCGGGCTCGATGGAGGATTTGCGCGGTGACGTTTTTTGGTTCAATGGCGGGCAGGTCGGTACCCCGCGTGGTGTGTGATGCGTCGGCAGGCTAGGCCACCGGCAGTGAACGTACCCAGCGTTCGACGATTTCAAGTCCTGTGCGTCCCCCGGTATTGGGAACCACGCGCGAGTACGGGCCGGACATCGGATGGTCCGGCCGCCCCAGCAGCCGCACAAAGGCGGAAGCGTCGGGGTCGCCGGCCACCACCAGCGGCTGGCCTTCGACTGGACCTGCCTCGTCTCCCTTGGCGGCGGCGGTCTTCAGATAATTCAACAGTCGCATGTCGTCGGCGAACAGATCGGTGAGCGTTCCGCCACCGTCGACATCGATCGAACGGTGCAAGGGCGCACGATTTCGGAAATGGGCGATCAGGGCGCGCATATCGGCCTCGGCGGCCCCGGCCGCGACTGGCGGCATCGCGCCCGCGACGACGAGCCCGTCGGATATCCGGCCGGCGGCGGCCGCCTCGATCTTTGCGATCTGCCGGCGTGTTAGCGTCAGGTGCTCCGCATCGCCGCCCCGCATCATCGCCGGCATCCGGCGGCGACCGACGTTTGTCAGGTCGCCCGCATTCTCCGGGCGGCGGAGAATGTTGGCGAACCACGGCTGCTCGCCGTCAAGCAGCGCCGCCAGGGCTTCCTCGTGAAAAGAACGCACCTGCGCCTCGTCCACCAGCGCGGGAGAGAAGATCGGCTCCAACGCGCGGTCCGGATTTTCGGGCCGACCAAAGTCATGCCTGGACATATTAGAAGCCGTTTCAAAGGGTGGGCTGCCATTCATGGCTTCGGTGTTCATCAGCCGCACCGTTTCCAGGGCGCGGCGAATGATGTCGGCCGTTTCATCGCGTGCGACGTTGCCGGGTATTTGATGCCCGTGCACGATCTGCTCGAATTCGTCGCTGACGGTGCGTACGTGATAGCTGTCGGGGGCAAAATCCGGCGGCCCGGACGCAACATGCGCGTAAGCCGTGCGATCGACACCATTGACCCGCAGCGTTACATCGATGATGCCGTCGCAGGAGTCGTCGAAATAGCCGAGACTGAAGCCGTCCTGGCCTCGCGCATAGATGCCGCCTGGACTGGTGCCGATCGGTATGTTCGGCAGATCGTCACGATAATTGTCCCAGTTTCCCGTGTTTGCGTCGTAGACGTCGTCGGCAAGGTTGGGATCGTCCGGCCGTGGCCCGAAAACGCGGCCGCTTGCCGGCGTAAAGCGCAGGCGGATCTCGGGAAAATCCGCCGTCGGTTGGATGTACTGCACGTGCCCGAAGGGGATCGATTTGCCGGGCTTGAAATTGCCGGCGCTTCCCGCAAGGGATTTCCTCTCGTGGTCGCGGATATCGCCGACCGTAGCCGTGACGCGATCGTTTGCGTCGCCGGTGCGGCGAAAGGCTTTCTGGTTCACGACCTCGACACGCCAGCTGATGTCGGAAGGCGTTAGATTGAGATCCGCCAGATGCTGCAGGGTGAGCGGCTCGAGATTGCCGTTATCCGCGAACCGCGCCCAGATTTCCAGAAACGGCGTGATCGGCTTTACCCGCCCCTGGGCATCGCGGAAGCGGACGCGGTCAGGCGTGGACTCCTGGGTGATGCGTCCGTCCACCACGATGAGCGTGGGCGCTGGCACAAGGCTGCGGAAGCCGGCGCCGTTTTGGCCATTGCCCGGGTCGTGCGGCGGCAGAACGACATCGTAATTGTCCATCGGTTCGGGTGACGAGCCGAAGCGGGCGATCGCCAGTGACGGCAGAAGGCGGATTTCCTTGATGTCTGCAATTGCCATGGCGCTGCTCCGGTCGAAATCGTCAGCCCCCTGAAAAACGTTGCCGACAAACGCCGGCCAAATATGCTCGTGGCAAGGAATAGCGGTCGGGCAACAATACACCCTGTAGTCGATACACTCCATAGGAGAATTGTCGGAGCGATCAATAGGAATGGTCACGAGTCGATGGGCACTGCTTCTGCCGGACGGACCGGAATCCCGTGTGTGAGCGCCACCATGTTCAAAATTTCACCCGATGGAGCCTGCTTGCATTCTGTTGGGCGATCCAACCCCTGGGCGATCCAACCCCTTGACTGGATGCGCGGTAGCGGTGATGATCTGCAATCTTAGGATGCTTTCGGATTTGAAGGGGAGCTGCCTACGACAAAAAATTCCGTCACAATCTTGTCTTGAGAAAAGTAGTCAGCGTGGGCTGGCCGTCCGGCTGTGGGCAATCGTTCGGCAATCCGACCGGAGGGACAGTTCGAGGTCGGCACGCATGATTGGCACTGCGGACGGTGAGACGAGTTCGACGTGAACATTGCTCTCTCGGCGAGATCTGCTCGCGCATAGTGTGATTGCTCTGAAAGAACAGGCGTGATTGCTTTGAAAGAGAAGGCCATTTCCCTCGCGGCCATGTCGCTTGTGACTTGGCCGCGCTGATGCACCATGGCGCGGGCGAGCGCATGTGGATGATTTGACAGTCGGGGCATGCGCAAGCGGTACGGTTACCTGGTCTGGGCTGCACCATGAATAGATTTCAGCGCGTCATTGAAATACTCGACCGAGCTGTCGGAGGTCCCAATGCCGCCGTCGGCTTCCATGGCGCCGTCTGGCGAAACATCTCACGCAACGATTTCGTCGCCCGAAAGATTTTTGGGTTGCAGCTCGTTGCAGTCGGCGACGGCGCAAGTTCCAATCTCGTCAAGGCGCTGAAGGGGGAATCGCCATTTGGCGCCGACCTCGCCGAGCCGCCACCTGATGCGACTTTCAGCCGCATGCCGGCGGGCCTGGAGCCGGTGCCACCGTCCGAGATCGCTTTCATCGAAACATGGATCAACGAAGGCTGCCTGGAAGACGATGTCCCGTCAGCTGTCGCCCCGACATGGCGCAGGACAAACGCGCCGATAGCCAGCTCGTGCACTGATGATATTTGGTTCATCGATCCGCGTGTGGGGTGGGCCGTCAACAGTGACGGCAACATCATCAAGACGGAAGACGGCGGCGAGAATTGGGTGCCGCAACATTCCGCCCCCGGCGTGTATCTGCGCTCGGTTGCCTTCGCCAATGCCAATGTCGGGTGGGTCGGGACGCTGACCCGGAGCCGTCGGTTGCTTCGAACGACCAATGGCGGCGCGAACTGGTCGGTGGTGACGCCGCTGCCGCCAAACGCGCCTGCGGCCGTGTGTGGACTGTCGGTCGTCAGCGAATTGGTCGTCTACGCCTCAGGCACCAATCGCCCGAACGACGTTCCCGCCATGATGAAGACCCTGGATGGCGGCACGACATGGACGGCGTGGGACATGTCAGCGCACGCATCGATTCTGATAGACACCTATTTCACGGACGCGCTGCATGGTTGGGTAGTGGGTGGCAAGGCCGATGAGGGCACACCGACCACACGAGACAAAGTGAAGCCCGTCATTCTTGAGACGACAGACGGCGGCATCACCTGGACTAATCGGCTGGCCGGGCAGGAGGCCGAATTCCCCTTCGGAGAGTGGGGCTGGAAGATATTCTTCGTCAACAGCCGGGTCGGCTTCGTGTCGCTGGAGAATTTCGACGCGGCGGCGGTCGCCAAGACCACCGACGGGGGACGCACTTGGATGCGCATGGCGGTCAAGGACGGTCAAGGCAACGCCAACCTCGAGGGCGTCGGTTTTGTCGATGACCGGCGAGGTTGGGTGGGCGGCTGGGGGTCGCGTGACTTATCAAAGGGCTATTCGAGCGCAACGGTCGATGGCGGAGCAACCTGGGCCGCGGCGAACCAGATTGGCCTGTTCATCAACCGGTTTCGCTTCTTCGGAAATCCTGTGACGGTCGGATATGCGTCGGGCGATACGATCTACAAGTATTCATCCGACCCGCTTCCGGCGGCAGCGGCCATGCTGGCCTTAGCGCAGGATGCGGCGGTCGCCCTATTGCCAGACAGGCGCATCATCGCCTCGCTATCACCGGTTCCGATCGGCATGCGTGTTCCTGTCGGCACGAAGCGTCTTACACTGGATGTTTGGGACCGGTTCGGCGTCGAAGTTGGGCGGCTGCTCGACGAGATCAGGCCGCGCGATGGCCAGCGAGTCTTAAATTGGGATGGAATGGACGCTCAAAACGCCGCCGTGCCGACGGGCGATTACATCATCCGCCTGACAGCGGACGACGTCACAGCAAGCAGCATCGTTACGCTCGGGAAGGCGCAGCCAGCGGCGCGTGCCGGAGGGCGTCGCGACGCGGTGCGACGTCTGTCATTGGTGGCGCCTCGCGCCGGTCGCACCACGATCGCCGCATTGATGGCTGACGTGGCACCGCTTCAGCGCGATCTGCAATGGCTGCAGGAGGCCTTGCAGATCGCGATACAGCTCGAGCTTGCAACCCTTCCGCCCTACCTGACTGCCTATTGGACCATCAAGGATGAGGATCACGAAGCCAGGACATCAATCCACGAGATTTGGCGCGAGGAGATGGCGCATTTCGGGCTTGCGTGCAATCTGCTGGTGGCGATCGGCGGCGCTCCCCTGCTGACCGACGCCACAGTGGTCCCCGCCTATCCAGGACCTTTGCCCGGTGGCGTCCGCCCGGGACTGATCGTGCCGCTGCGAAAATTGGACAAGGCCCAAGCCAAGATATTCATGGAAATCGAATACCCGCAGGATGGACCGCTTCCGTCCGCGGTTGCGGGCGCCGGCACAACCTACGACTCGATCGGGGAATTTTATGGGGCGATCCTCGCAACCTTCCAAAGAGAAAATCCAGCGCTGAACCTGGATCGACAACTTCAGGGATTTCGCCTGTACAAAATCGGTACGATGGCCAAAGTCGAAGAGGCCATTCGCCTGATTAACCTGCAGGGCGAAGGGTCGAGTGTGACTCCGGAGGAAGGTCCCGGCGATTTGGCCCACTACTACCGGTTCGGGCAGATCTACAACGAGAAGCGTTATGTCCAAAACCCAGCGACTGGCAAATGGGACTACGATCCAGCCGCTCCCCTGCCACTACCGGAGACTTGGAACATGGCTGTCATCCCCGAGGGGGGCTATCTGCAAGCCGACGTGCCAGATATGGCGACATGGGATTTGATTTCGACGTTCGATCGACGCTATTCAAGCATGCTTCGTTTGCTTGAGGCTGCCTGGCTGAACGGCAACTCGGCGTCTTTGTCTGCAGCAGTTGGCGAAATGAGACAGATGGCTCCCATTGCTTCTCAACTTGTCGCCATCCCACGGGCAGATGGCGCTGGAAACTATGGTCCTTGTTTTCGCTACGTCCCAAAGCGTTGCGCCATCTTGTAGGATGTATGGAATCCAAGGCGCGCTTGCGCGCCATGCTGGCCTTCAGAGTAACGGCCTTTCAGTCATCCAATTTTGTTCGACAAACGTTGGCGGCGTTAGCGCAAAACTCGACCGGATCGAGGCCGACGACTAAGCGCACTTATACGCAGCAGCGGCACGCATTGGAAAAGACTAGTCGCAATCCATGGTATAGCCTTGGCAAGGTTACAGTGGGAGGATGCGGCGATGCTAGTTGTTAGACTTGCGACTGCCCAGGAAAGCAATCCGATGCCCGGTATATTGCGGGTAGAACTTGAGGGGTTGGGCATCCCCGTGTCGCTGCCAATGCCACCGCCGGGGCTGTCGACTACCTCTCAGCCGTTTCCGCCACCATCTCCACCTCCGTCTCCACCTCTGCCGTTCACATTCACTATGAAAATCTACTACTACCTTGATGAGAAGCGGGTCGGCGTTATCGTCGGTGGCGTAGGCGAGAACGACTCGATCAATATCTTTGCGTCGCGTCTTGACGCCCCGGCCGTCTCGCGGCCGGGCGTGCTCTACGTCGGCAACATAATCCATAGCGATTTGGGGACCGGAGAACACGATTGCCCGGTACATTGCGAACACGGCGATCCGGTCATTGAGGAATGCTGCGTCGTTTGCCGCAACGATAACATCGTCACCAAAACGTGCTGCTAGGAGGTCTCAATGAGTGCGACCGAAGGCGCAAATTTGCAGAGCGTTGTCGTCCAGACCGTTGACGGTCGGAACAAACCTTTCGGAGGCTCTGGGGTTGAGCTGGAGCTCTATGTTGACGGCGAGCGACAGCAGACGATCGAAAAGAAGGACGCTAGGCCCCGTACCATCAAATTTCCGCTGGGGCACAAGACGCGAATAGTTGCCAAGGTCCCACGGTTCAAGACCCAGGGAATAGAGTTGGGTGCCGACGTCAGTCGCTACAATTTCCGATTCAAAGGTGCCGGAGCGCCTATCGTGCTGATCGTCGCTACCAAATTCTGCGAAGCGGCGGCGGTTTGGGCCGTGAGCGATTACTATGGGGAACCGGTCGGGCCGGCAAACGATCCTAGCATCTACCGATTTGGCACCTTCCTTACGGGCCCCGAGAAGACTCCGCGCAACGTCCTCATGGTTACCAGCGGTATGGGGAATCAAGCGGCCGGCGCCGTTACCGTACAGGCGCTTAACAGCTTCCCTGGCCTCGAGCATATCCTACTTGTCGGCATCGCAGGTGGGTGTCCTAATCCCGGCAAGCCAGCCGAGCATGTGCGCCTCGGCGACATCGTCGTCGCCGACCATCGGGGGATCGTGCAATACGACAACGTCAAGGAGACCGCGACGGACGTGCAATATCGCAGCCAACCACAAAAACCAGCTGCGCGCATGCTGCAGGCAGCAGGCAGTCTCGACACCGAGGCGGAACTCGGCAGGCTTCCTTGGGAAGCCTGGATCGCTCACGGCCTTAGCAACTATCCTAGGGCCGCGCGGCCGTCAGATGCGAGTGACGTGCTGCACGACGGCGCGATGGTTATCTCGCATCCTGCCGATCCCCTAAGGCGCAAAGATCAGCCGCGTGTACATCGAGGCTCTATCGCAAGTGCCGATACGCTTCAGAAGAATCCGGCTAAGCGCGATTTATTGCGCGACAAGTGGGACGTGCGGGCGATTGAGATGGAGGGCAGCGGATTTCAAAATGCGCCTGGATGCTTGGAAAGGATGTGATGGTCGTGCGTGGAATTTGCGACTATTGCGATGCCTACAAAAACGACGACTGGCAGCCCTATGCCTCCATGGTAGCTGCGGCTTATGCGCGTGCTATGATCGAGACGCTGCCCGATGAGTGGTTCCCGTAGCCTTCACCACTGGCTGAACTAGGCTGCGCGCCCCTCGTATTCACGGCGAAAGGCGTCGACACTAGTGAACAGTATTGGCTAGATAGCGCCACTTCCTGCGAAGGCTGCAGGTAGTGCTGCGCGCCCGTTGCGAACCCGCCTCGCGTCCGCAACTTCGAATCTGCCGTACGCATCGATTCGACTCCAACGACACCATCATGCATGTTGGTAACTAAAATTCAGCAGCAATTTCAGACAAGAATAACCAGCCTGGCCGGCATCAAAGAAAGTATCTAACAATCTGATTTGGCGATGGTTTGCGATGAGCGGTTTTGAAGGATACCAGCAGTAACACCAACGGAATTTTCCGTTTATTTTGGTTCGACTCTGAGCCCACCGCTTTCGAGCGTTGGTCCGAGTTCTTCAATTTTTCGTTATGAGTCGCTGCACCGAGCGCAGACCCGCTCGTCTGGCAATTGCGCGCTCGGCTGCCAAAGAAATTCGATTGCCGGACGAAGCATATCCTCTACGACCCATCCGACGAGGTGCCGCGCGAACGTTGCTTCGAGAACTCCTATTACCAATACTTCTGCGGCGAGGAGTTTTTCCAGGACCGGCTGGTGTTCGGACGCTCGTCGATGACACGCTGGCGCAACCGCATGGGAACGAGCGCTTGACAGCGCTGCCCAGGAAGGCTTGGCGGTCGCCACCAAGACCGGGGCGATCAAGCCGTCCGCACTGTCACGGGTGATCGTCGATACGGTGCAGCCCAAGAACTTAATGTTTCCAACCGATGCGAAGCTTCTGAACCGGGCATGCGATAAGTTGGTGCGGCTGGCGAAGCTTCACGGGCTGGCTTTGCGTCGGTCCTACACACGGACCGGCTGGTCGCCGATCGCGGCAAGCCGAGGATGGTGGTGAGCGACAACGGCAGCTAGCTCACCAGCAATGCCATTGTGACATGGGCCGATCAGAGTCTAGGCGTCTCGTTGGGCCAAGTCGTAGCCGCTTCACCTGAGCTTAGTGAGGGGGGCGGCGGCATGTCGTTGAAGCGATCGCTTGCTCCGTACGGGAAGCCCGCGGCTACATGTAGCTTAGACTTGGGCCCCCTTGATGTGACGCTAGCGCGGACGGCTTAGAGCGTTGGTCGGCGGGGAGAGGCGCAGAACTCCGGCCTATCGGTGGTCTAAAGTTCGGTCTCAGTGTAGGCCGCTCAGAAATCTAGGGCGCGGCCGCCTTTCAGAGAGTGTTGCAGCTTGAAGAGGGTACGGCCGGCAAGAATGTTATCGCGGTGTGATCGGAGGCGTGCCAGGCGCGAAGCGCAATGCCGATTGAAGCGTGCCCGTCAAGAAGGTAGTCCTGAGTCCCCGTGTCGGCCAATGCGTGCCTCATGGAGCCGAATATCAAGCCGCGCCGCTTCAACGTGCTTTTGACTTGCTGCACGGGCTTTGACCAAGTCTTCGTTGGCCTGAGCGTCCCCGAGATCGGTGCGTATATCATAACGCAGTTCTAGGAACTCGGTGCGAAAATGGTCCGCCCGGAGTCGGTCTAGCGCTTTGTTGATCCAGACAAGCGCTTGGGCTGGGTCTCCCTGTGCGCGCCGCGCGCGCGCCATGAGCCGCTGGAGCCATTCGCTCGTTTCAAGCTCCTTCCGTTCCCGCAGAAGGGCCTCGCCTTCTGCCGGGCGGCCCATTTCGATCAGGAGTTCGGCGCGCCGTTGGAGGTGGAAAAGCTGTGGTCGAACCAGCGATTCATGGAGGGCGAGCGCCTTGGCATGGAAGCCGGAAGCGTCGGCACCCCGCAGGCGGGCTGCCTCGAAATAGACCTCAGCCCACGCAAAACGATCGCTGTCGGTCTGCAAGCCATCTAGCGTGCATTCGGAGAGCTGCTCGAAGATGCGGCCAAACATGGCCGGCTCTTCGGTTGAGAGGTAGCGCCCGAGCGCAGCGAACGCACGAATCGCTTGCAGCACGCCGACATTCGCTGCCTCGGCGATCGTTCGCTCGATTGCGTCGGCATGGCGTCGGATGAGCCCTGCTCGCCAGTTGCCTGAGCCCCATGGCAAGCGCTCGATCACACCCAGGAGAACCGAGCAAGTCACGTTATCTTCGCCGGGAGCGCGAGCGAGGATTTCATCCACCAGCTCGATCGCCCGAGCCACTTTGGCGGGATTGACCCGGTAGATATCGATCAACTGCAGGCGGGTTTCGTGCATGGGCGAGGGTCCGCTCAGCACCTGCTCAAAGAGTTCGGCCGCGGCGGCCGAGTCACCAAGTCTCTTGAGCGCCTTACCCTTATGATGCTGCACTTCGGCAGTCTGCCTGTCGGTGAGCCCGGGAAGTCCGGTAAGTGTGTCGAAGGCTGACAGGCGTTCCCGCAGCCGGGCCTTGGCGATCTCATCGCTTTCCAGCTTGTCGTAGAGGAACAGCTGCTCGATCGCTTCGATAATTGCCATCAACGCCAAAGGCGCCGGTGGGCGTCCTGCCAGCGCATTGGCGTCGGCCAATGGGTCGCCCACGAGTTCGGGAGGCAGTTCGGTATGATCCGATACCGTGAGCAGCGCGTAACGGAACGCGGCAGAGCGAGCTCCTGCAGCAATCAGCTTCTTGAGCTTAGGGAGGAGGATGCGCCCGATCGTCCAAAGACGCAGACCAGGCTCACTTGCCGCGGCGCGCAGATAGCCCTCCAGCGCGGCATCCAGCTCGACGCGCCGCTCCGGGGGACACCAGCCGCCGCCGCTCAGCGCCGCGTACACGACATCGTGGAGCCGAATAATCCCGCTTCGGTCAGCAGCTGTAAGCCCGTGGCTGCGGAGCTTGCGGATGCCGAGCGGCTGGACGACATGCTCGAGAAAGTCCTGCCCGCAAGTTGCTTGCTCGGCCCAGGCGAAGACAGACAGCTCGCGCTCGAGGGCAGGTCGCAGGCGCCCCAGGAGCCGATCGGCGAGGCGCTGGCCATGATGTTCCAGTTCGCCGACAGCCCGACAGTCACGAACGATCTCGTCCCACGTGGCGCCCTGCCGCACGGCAGCGCTGATCAGACCCAGGGTCAGCGGATGGCCGCCCACCGTGGACCAGATGATGTCAAACACATCAGCTGGGCACATCGCGCCATCGTGGTCGAGCAGGCTCTGTGCCTCTCCACGAACGAACATTGGTAGTTCGTATGAGCCTGGTTGTGCCGACCGCTGCGTGAGGATGATCCGTGAGCGAGGCCCGCAAAGTTCACTAAGGCGCGCTGTCGAAAGACCGGGTTCGGCGTCATCGATTACTAACAGACAGGCCCCGGTGCGCAGCAGCGCCGTGACGTTCCGGGTTTCGCCGCCTCGCACCAAAGGGAGCGCCTGGAGTTCCTCTGGCCGACGGACTTCCCCCGCGTCTAGCCAGATCGCGAGGTCGTACTGGTCTTCGTGGTCCGTGGCGTAAGCGGCAGCTGCCGCTGACTTGCCGAGCCCGGCGATACCGCTGATGGTCACCACTGGACTTTCCGAGAGGCGCCGCGAGATGTCGGCGTCGACGTCGACGCGAATAATGCGGCTTCGATCCGGGGCGGGGACCAAGCGGCTCACGGCCTCTTCATCGCGAATCCTCTGTAGCTCAGGCAGGTATGGAGCGAGCCTTCGAACAACGGTGTCGCTGAAGATCAACTTTTCGATCAGCTGGGTCGCGATCTCCTCCGCGCCCCACAGGTACAGAGTCTTGCCCTCCATTTCCGGCCAGGTTCTGACGGCGCTTTCGAACTCCTGGGCGACTTGGGGCCGCTTTCGCTGGCCCGACAGCAGGAAGATGTCCCGTGCGGACGGTTTGCGATTGAGCGCCTTTCTCAGATCGCCGTCCGCCTTGGCCATCGGGCGCTCAAAATAACCGCCCGCATCAGAATACTCGGCGACTATCCGGCCGTCGTCGCTGACTGTGTCGACCACGCCGCCAACGGCATAGCCGACCAGATTGGTCCCTTGATGGTTCAGAGGCACCTCGAGCAGGGCGTCCAGAAATAGTCCGGCGAACCTCTCGAAATCGGTGGCGATGTAGCCAATTGCACCAGCCAGACGGTCAATTTGCGCGACCTTGCGCTTTGGATTCATCGTGATTTCTCGACTGGTGGCATAGCTTCCGTGTTTAGCGCTTCAGAGGCGGGCACGTGAGGGCATTCCCGCCGCATATCGTAGCATATCGTCCAACATTTCGATTGCTCCCGAGCGACAGCTGATCGGTGCATAGAGCCCGCTACAGGTTTCCCCAAACGGGCTGAACGCCCTCGGCCGACCGGGGCGGGACGCCGGCTGACAACCACTTCTTGTGATTGGACCCGAATGACCGAATCGAGGCTATTGAAAAACCTCAAAGCGATGGTCTCGACTTGAGAAGGAGTAGTGCAATGCAACGGCTCTTTGCGGTCTTGTCGCTTCTGGGTGCTTTGCTGTTTGCGCAGATTCCTGAGCTCCTGCAACAGTATAGGCAGCGGCTCGGTGGCGCAGCCGACGAGCTGACAGTCATTGTGCGCAACTTCGACGAGGACTCCCGCCGCTCGGGTTATGACCGATCGGGCGCACTCGGTGTGATGGCGAAGAACCCAGAACAACTGGTGCGCGACCAGGCGCAGCGAATGACGGAATATGTTCGAAGGCTGGACCGGCTGAACGAGCAGCAATCGGCTTTGGCGAATGGCGTCACGCCTGCGGCCATCCTGGCGGTAGCGGTTGACTACGACAAGCCGATCATGGCGCAAGCCTGGAGCGCCTATGCACCCGCGCTTCCGACGACCCTCACGGGCATTGTATTTGCGATCATCGGCTGGTGCTTGCCTTATGCTGCATTCTTGGTTCTCGGCGCTGTTGCCGGCTCACGAGGCAGAGTCGCTGCGTGATCCGACGAAACCGAGATTCATCGGCAGGAGGACAGCAAACCGAGCCGTCAAACTCCGCGCGGCGTTTCTATACCTCAACTCTTGTTCGCGGTCTTCACCGCGAGCGGCTGCTGGATGAAGCGCCATAGCGGCAACGCATCACTTTTGTGGTCGGATGATACCAGTGGCGCGAACCAGTTGGGCCGATGTTCAAGTTCAATTTGCACTGAATCCGGTTCTCCATTGGCCTGTTGCGAATAGTGGCGGGAAAACATCCGGCTCAGCGTGCCGATTATTTCAAATCTCTCAGTGTCCTCGTTGAGCCGTTCCTCGGGCAGCCAAGAAAACTCGATCGCCGACAATCTTCCGTCAGTGACAATGGCCTTGGTCTCCTGCTCGGCCCATTCCCCGAGATTCATGAATATCCACGCGATCTCCTGCTCGTCCGCACGCGTGAGGACACGATCCTCACTGAGCATCGTGACCTCTCGAACCGTAAAAGGCGCCATTCCGTCGGGGCCGATGGCGTTGGGCGTGTCGGCGGTTAGCCGAAGTGTGAGCGGCGGGGTTGTGCCGATTGTCATATCGCCGAGCCTGCCCAGCTCATTGAAGCGGACGGCATGTTTCATGTCGAGCTTGAGGTAGCCATTTTCATCCAGCAGATCGTGCGGGGATACGAGCGTCCAGATGCCCCATCTGGCCCAATAGACGGCCACCTTGAGCGCGGCCCGTGTTGCCCGCGCGTAGCTGTCGAGCGAGGACAGATAAGACGGTGTCATGATCTGACGTTCTTGCCGGACCGGATCTGCCTCGTAGACGTTCTTGACTTCGACCAGCCATTGCTTGTCGTCTTCCAGTACGATTCTGAAATCTGGCGCCCGATATCTGCCGACAGGATAGACGCGCCCGGTATCTTCGACCTTCATCAGCTTGTAATGACCAAGCGCCACCACCATGGCTTCGAACATTGCCGCGGTTCGTTGGCCCGCGAATCAGAATGTCATCGGTCAATGCCTTGTCAAGCTGCGCGCCGATCGCCGCCAAAAATTCCTGGGCTGTCTGGGGCGCCGTGACGGAAATCTTTCGCTCGCGGCTGAAGCGGGCATAGAGATTGAGAAGATCAAATGGTTTGCTCATTTTGGCGTCGCTGCCTTGGTTACGCGTGGGAAAGGTCGGGCCTACGACTTGGTGAAATCGGCAACCTGGTCGGCTTCCAAGTTAGCTGACACGCCTAATCGGCCGAACCCATAAAATCATCTGAGCCAGCCCGCAGGGAGCCCAAGCGAACCGAATAGTCCGACGCCAGCGTCGCGCAGATTTCCTCTGCCCGTGCGCGGTCGTTGGTCATTGCCGCAACATGCCAAGGAGCGTTGCGCACCACCGCCCAACCGCGCACCCATCCCGGGTTCGATGGGTCGACGTGAGGGAGGTTGCGTTGAAGACCTGGGATCGGCGCAAACCAGAAGGCGTAGGATTGCGCACCGTCGCTTCCCGGCTCGTCGCTTGAGCTGACGAGGCCGATCACCTCTCCGTCCTGGTTGAACACGGGTCCTCCGCTCATACCGCCTGGCCAATGGCTGTCGACCGCAAATGTCGGCCAAGGCCGATGTTCGCGGCCACTCGGCAGCACTGCCGTTACGCGGCCAATAGACCCATACATGCGCTCGGTCAGAACATCCGTGTCGATCTCGCGGTCCTGTATCGAACGCAGTTCGGGAAATCCCACCGCCATGACTTCATCGCCGATCTCGGGCCATTTTCCGGTCAGCCGAAGGGGCAGAAAATCGCGTACTTCGTGCAGGCGCGTGTTGTCCGCTTTGAACGACAGCGTCATGCAGTCGAGTGACATGCGGCTCGAGTCACGGTTGAGCAGCCAATCAAGGGCAATATCTTCTGGCGGGGTGCGAAAGGCGGTCGCTGACGCAATCACGACCGTCCCGTCGACCCCAATCGGGGCGCGCCCATAAATAAGCCCCGGGTTGAGCAGACCTACAACCGTCGACCGCGGGCGCGAAGGCCCGAGCCATGCTTCAAGCACGTGCTGCGCGGTCAGATATCCTCCGAAGGGGTCGATCCGGAACGCCGTGCCGAGACCAGAGACGCGGTCTGTGTGGTTGTCGATTGCCAGTAAGGAGATAATCGGATGGCGAACCCCCGTCGGGCCTTGAATCTGAAACTGGCGGGGATCGTCTCCGGCTGCGGGGGTGACTGGAAAGGGCATCGTCCAGTCTAACACGGCAAGGCTAATCGCCCTAAGGCGCATTCAATGTAAAGGCTCATCCGAGTCACAAGGAAACCGGCGCCGCTTTTCTGAAACGGCGCCGGTTTCTTTGTCAAAGGTCTAGTGAGCGGCGGCACCTTGCTTGATCGCAGAGGCGAAGTCTTCGACAACACGAACAAATAGATCGGGATCACGCAGTGCGTTCTTGAGCTCCTCAGTCCAATCCGGATTCGACTCGGTCCACTTGATCAGCGCGGTCGCCTTGACGCCGCGATGCTTGATCAGGAAGTTGGAGATCTTTGCCGGCACCGCGCCCGCGACAAACGCGGCTCTAGCCGGTGCGGCGCGCGCCAGAAGAATGAAAGCCCGCGAGAAGCTCGCGAGATCGTCCTCTTCCGCGACTTTGGTGAGGAGGTCCAGTACAGGACCGGAAGGGGTCGTGTAGGCTGCCGAGCCCTGGGATGCGATCGCCTCGGCAATGCGGTGCAGTGTTTCTGGGGGCATGCTCTTAATTCCTTCATCAAGGCCGGCGAGCGCTTTTGCTTTTGCCCTGCGATCGGCGGCGAGGTTTCTGATGTCGTTTGCGTCTTGTTCGGTGGGCACCCACACACGGACTTCCTGCCAGCCTTCAGCCAGGCGAACGTCGCGCTGGCGTCTTACTCGCCTGACTACCGTAGGATCGGCCACGAAATGTCTCCGTACTGTCGTTACGCGATATATACCGTAACGACAGTACGGGCAAGAGGTTCCTTGATGGAACCTAAGAACGTTATATAGGGCCCACCATCAGTCGCCTTATTGAAGTATAGATAAACAACCTTTATTATGGTGTCGGACTTGGCTCTTCTGCGAAAGGTTTCTCTTGAACCGCGATAATCTCACTCACGCCGTTCGGGAACGATTGCAGCGGCTTCCGGCGCCCTATGCGGCGCATTACGGCGTGGTTCCGCTGCCCCCGCCTGAGGACGGCGTTGCCGTGGGGTCGGTCCTTGCCCGGCTCAGGGCGGCGGATGCAGCCTTGGTGCGCATCGAGACGCTCGCGGCCGAACTAAAGGACCCGTATCTGATCAGCCGCATCTTGCCACGGCGGGAAGCTGTCAGCAGCTCGGCGATCGAAGGCACCAACAGCACGCTTGACGAATTGCTGTCCGGTGAAGAAAGCGAAGATTCCCAGCAGGGCGAGGCGGTAGTTCAGGTGCGTGACTACGCGCTCGCGCTCGATGACTTCCTGCCGCGGGCCAGACAAGAGAAACTGGAAATCTTCACAAGCGGTTTGGTGCAGGATCTGCATCACGCCGTCATGCGCGGCGACGCAGAATACAAGGACAAGCCCGGCGATCTTCGCCAGGTTGTGGTCTGGATCGGCGGCAGGGGCGATATTGCTTACTCGACCTACAATCCGACGCCGCCGTCTGACATTGCCGCGTGTCTTGAGGACACGATGAAGTACATGCGCTGCGAGGGCATGCAGGCGATGTACCAGAGCTTCATTGTGCGAATGGCGGTTGCGCATGCACATTTTGAGGCAGTCCACCCGTTTCGTGATGGCAATGGCCGCGTCGGCCGTCTCCTCCTGCCGTTGATGATGGCGGCGGAAGGCATGATGCCGATTTACCTGTCACCGTACATTGAAGCCCACAAGGCGGCTTATTATGAATCGCTCAAAGCGGCTCAGCAGCGCCTCGATTGGCATGAAGCGGTCGGATTCATGGCGGACGCAATTGTCGGCACCACGGATGAGCTGCTGAAGACGCGCGACGCTTTGTCTGCACTTGGCGATCTATGGCGAAAGCGGCGCAAATTTCGCCAGGGCTCAGCGAGCCTGCGAGCACTCGATGTTCTGCCGCACTATCCGGTGCTGACCGTCAAGCGTTTAGCCTCGCTTCTCAGCATTACGGTGCCTGCAGCCTCGCAAGCGGTAGAGCAACTGGTCGAGAATAAAATCTTGAACGAGCGTACCGGCTATGCGCGCAACCGCGTCTTCGCCGCGCCCGACGCGCTGTCGATCATTAACCGCCCCTTCGGCGAAGAACCCATTCTTCCCGGTGCGGACACCTGACGGCCGGTATGCCGGGCTGACAATCGGTGAAGCCGCGAATTGCGTCTTCGCCCCGCCGCCGGTCATGCCGTCGGCGGGACTTCCTTGAGACACAGGCGATTTTCCATAGCACGCGATCCCGCAAATGCTCAATGATCACGCCGGACGAAGGGAGATTCGGTAGATGGTCGAGGCGATTCTCCGAAGGACACTCAAAAGAGTGGTTGACCTTGCATCGATGCACAGCATCACGAGTGATGCGCTCATAGCGATGAGCAAGGACGATTATCAGGTTCTCCGTCGCGCGGCGACGCGCGCGCGGCTCGACAGGAAAGCGCGTTTCGTCTGCGCGAAATGCGGACATGCCGTCTATGCTCCGTGCGAAGGCCGGACCGGCCAGCCTTACTGGAAACACCACCCGGGTGCCCCACAGCTTTGTCCCTGGTGGACGGGGACGCCGGCCAGCGTCGATATCGTTAGCGCGCAGCAATTTGACGGAGCGCAGGAAAGCCCGCTGCATGCTAAAATCAAACATTATCGTCGGTGAGTTATTGACCAACGATCCGCGCACGACCGCAGGAAGCGTCGTTGTCGATGAGTATCTCATCCTAGAGAATGGACGGCGGCGGCCCGGACGTACGCCCGATCTATGATCGCATGCCACTCGTCGTGGAGGTTCAACTTGCAACCACGCAAATCCCCATCATCGTGCAACGCGAAGATTTCTATGAGAGCGCGTCCATTCGCCTGATTTGGCTCACCTGGAATTTTGAGCCACCCACGAGCGGCCGATTACTCAGTTCGTTTGAGGACATTTTCTACTCCCACGACAAGAACCTCGCCAATACATGGGCGCGATCCACCGTCATGCCCTGCGCCTTGTGGATCGTCGCGGCATAGCCATGGTCGATCCGGTTGAAATCCCTGAAGTCGAAGCGCAAGGATCGGCCATCGTCGGTCTGCACGGTCATGGATTGCGCGCTGACCTGTTCAATGGTCCCGAGCGTGCCGTTCTTCACGCCAAGACCGCGCTCGTTCTGCAGGAACATGACGCGATCTCCGCTCGCGAAGGCTCTTGCGCCGCGCTCGACCGTCACATGCACCTCGTCCCCCAGATTGCCCGCAGCCCTCATCCGCCCGCGCGCTGCCTCGTTCAGCGCCCGGACCTCGTCGTTGGTGTGGGTGAGGATGATCCGGCTCTGATCCGGCGATGCCTGCCGATCACGGTCCCAGCGCTCGATCAGATCGCCGCGTGCCTGTTCGCGGGTCTGGGCCTCATGCACCATGCCTTGGGCGCGGTAAGCTCCCAGCGCATGGCCCACTTTGCCGGTCGCCAGATCGCGCGTGGCGTCGCGCTGCCACTCCTCACGCTGACGGCGCACTTCACCGATTTCTGCGCCGCCGTGACGCTCATGGATCGAGCGGAATGCCGCCCCCGCCTCGATCGCCTGCAGCTGTTGCGGATCGCCGACCAGCACCACCTTTGCCCCTGCGTCGGCTGCATGGGACAGCACGCGCTCGAGCTGGCGCGTGCCGACCATACCTGCCTCGTCAATGACAAGCACATCGCTCGATTTGAGCAGATCGCGGCCCTGTTCCCAGCCATGCTCCAGGCTGGCGATCGTGCGCGACAGAATGCTCGATCCGCTTTCGAGGTTTTCCGCGGCAATGCCGGACAGCGCCACGCCCTGGACCTCGAAGCCTGCCGCTTCCCACGCCTCTCGCGCCACGCGCAGCATCGCGCTCTTTCCCGTTCCGGCATGGCCGACCACGACGCCGAGATCGCGTCCATCCATGACATGCGCCAGCGCGTCGGCCTGTTCGTTAGACAAGACCATGCCGCGCGCTTCCGCACGTGCCAACGCGGCTTGGCGCTCCGTGTCGCGTACCTGATGGCGTGCCCCTTCCGCCATCCGTTCAGCTGCACGGTGAAGGCGCTGCTCCGCGTCGATTATTGCGCGGGTCGTGAACCGATCCTCGCCGCGAGCGTCTTGGCCGAGTTCGACCAGATCGGGCGCTTCCCGCATTGCGGCCACCACCTCGTTGAACTGGTCGAGCCCGTCACTGTGCCGGTGCGCGAACTTCGCTATGTCGCGGCGTGTGAAGGTCGATTGTTGCTGGGTAACGGCTTCCAGTCCAAGGGAGGGGCCGGCGATGATCCGCGCGCCATTGCCGCGCGCGATCTCACGGTGCATCTCGGCCCGGTCGGCTTCGCCGCCTTCGCCAACGATGCCCCGAACCTCGATCCGTTTGGCCGGCGCACCGATCTGGCTCTGCGGCTCCAGGGCGATGCCTTGGGCGTCCAGGCTGCGATGATCAATCCACGCGTCGATGTCGAGCTCGGCCAGCCGCTCATTGGCAAGCTCAGCCCAGCGTTCGCGCCATCGCTCGACCATCTCCGTGCGGTTCCAGTCTCGTACCTTTTTGCCAAAGCCGTTCTCGTCGACCGAGCGCATGGTCAGCATGACATGGGCATGAGGTTTCGGTAGTCCGTCCTCGGCCCTGTCCCAATGCACATTGAGGTCGGCGATCATGCCGACACCGACGAACTCACCTTGAACGAAGGCCCGGGCCAACTCGATGCCATGTGCTTCGCTCATCTCCCGCGGAAGGGCAAACTCCACCTCTCGGGCGAGCTGGGCATCTTTCCGGATTTCGAACGCTTCGACATCGTTCCAAAGCTGCTCGCGATCCCGCCATGCCTCCGGCGCGTTGTCCGGCAGCATCAAATCGGAATGGACGACGCCGCGCTTTCCAGAAAAATCCTGATCACGGCCGAGCCGTTCGTCGCGCAACCGCGAGCCCGAGCGGGAGGCTGCCGGCGCCACCGCGCTGCTTCCGGCCTTGCGGCCAATGACCTTGACGTGAAGATGATAGATCGCCATCGCGACCAGATCATCTACACGGCACAGCGTACGTCGGAACGACGTATAAGCGCGCCCTCCCTCGAAAAATTCTCGGGAGGGATTACCGCGTCTCAGGCCGTCCTGACGACCTTACAGCATTGTGCGGTGTGCTCGATTATCATTTCTCCAGCTACACATATGGAGACACGATGCGTAAACCGAAGGACTTTGATGCAGACCTGAAGGCACTCGAAGACAAGGCGCGCGGACTGAAAACCCGCAAGGTCCGCCAGCTAGGCGAATTGGTCATAGCAACCGGGGCAGATACCGAACGTTGGGGAGGCAAGCGGGCTAGGCAACAACTGGAAGGGGACCTGACAGCGCGAATTGTTGCAGCGGAACGATACGGAGCCCAGTGCGCCAGAGCTATCGAAGTCTCCGGTGTCGAAGCCGCGAAGGACGCAGCACACATAGAAGCAAAGAAAATCCATTATTTGCTGTATAGAATTCGCCAGCACGCGCCGCTTACCGTCTCAGGAATGTTGATCTTGGCGCGCGGCATGATGCTGTACGAGGAAGTGCAGAAGAGCAACTATTGCGGCGGCGAACAGGGGCGAGGTCTGCTTCTGGGCCGCGAGTTAGCAAGTGCGGTCCTTCGCGTCGCCGGAATTGCGGCATAACATCGTCGAATGGGGCGGCGGCTTCCGCCGCCGTCCTCCGGGCCATCTTTACGAAAAAGGTCAACCATGGGCGAGCGAAGGCGAAGACGAATGATGATGGCATACCATGAAGCGGCCCACGCAGTGCTGGCTCGCCGTCAAGGCCTAGCATGCGCGGAAATACGTATGTCAGGATCGGTCGGAGCCTTAACCGCTTCGGCGTCTTATGAGAGTGGAGAAGCAGTAGAAGCGAAGATTGCGGGGTACGAGATCGATGGCGCTGTAGCATTAGCAGGACCAGTCGCGAACGTTCGTTTCTCAGGGCGTCCCAGCTCGTTTTCTGACGGCGCCGAAAGCGACTTGCAGATTGCACAAGCGGCGGCCGGTTCTGTGCTCTACTGAAATCTGGCCAGTCGTTGCCCGGCGCTGGGAACGAGGAGCTTGAACTTCCCCGGGACGTCCTTCGGCAGGCGAACGACATACTGGCCGTCATCTTGCAGAATTGTGAAGCGTTGGTCGACGAGCACTGGGCCGAGATTGATCGTGTAGCGAAAGTCCTAATGCACCGCGATCTGATTACGGCCAGTGAACTTGACCAGCTTATAGCCGAAACACCCAGCTGAATTGCATGTACCAAGCTGACCGCTCTGAACGCATCAAGGCTTTGGTGAAGGTCGCTCTAGCAGTCTGCTGAAAAACCCCCTCGCCAGGGAGGGGACTTGATGATTCACTTTATCATCTCGAATCGGCGGAGACGATCATGCGCGGCAGGTTTACGGATCAGGGCGGCCTGTTTTCGTACATCGCGCCGGATAAACGTGTGCCAGCGAACCATCCGCTGCGGAAGGTCCGGGAACTTGTCCGGGATGTTTTGAGTGATTTGAACCGCAGCCTTGGAAAGCTATACGCCAGCGAGGGACGTCCTTCGATCCCTCCGGAGCAGTTGCTGAGCGCCTTGCTGCTGCAGGTGTTCTA
>NZ_JADPKY010000028.1 GCF_023074185.1 Bradyrhizobium sp. 132
CATCGCAATGCGCGCCGACAAGACCGACCAGAGCTTCACTTCAATGATCTATCTGGCCGCGGCCGCGATAAACTCCAGATGAATCCCAACAGACCCTAGGTAATCGTCAGGCGACGTTCTATCCCGAAGTGGCGTCTGATATCGATGTCGTGGTTCGCTTGCTGTACTTGGTGGAGGTCATCAGCGCGAAGCCGACGACGGCCAAGATCGCGACCGCGGCAACCACGACGATCAGTTTCAGGAAGAACGTCCCGGCTATGTCGATCGCCGGGGAGAACTGTTTACCGGCGGTCGGGGAAATCCAGCCGATGACGATGCGGATCGCTAGAAGGACGATCGCGCCGGCGAGAGCCAGGATCAAAATGATTGCCAATAGCAGCTCCCCTGCAACACTCCGGAGGCGGCCGGGTTTTGCACCGACGGACATTACACTCGTGATTGGCGCGAGGAATTCTCCCGCGGTGGTTTTCCCCGTTTAATGCGGCCTAGCGGCGCGCCGCGGTGGCGCTTTTCCGCGTCCCTGATCTGGCGCGCCTCGTGGAATTCTTGGCGGGAGATACCAACGTCGGCCGCTGTCGGCTTGCTAGCGTTCCGGGTGGTAACTCTAGGCAGATTATCTCCAAGACGCGCAACTTCACCCCGCGCTTGCGCTGCGTCGTATTCGTCGGCAAGCCGACGCTTTGCCTGCGCCTCGATATTAAGCGCATCGCCTTGCGCGCGGTAGGCGGCGCAGATCAGTTCGTCGTGGGCCTTCGCCTTCGCAAGCCGCGCTTGAAGCTTCGCTGCAGTATAGGCAACGACAGCACGGCCGCGGGCGTCGAGTTCATCGACCGAGAATGCCTCAACCTGCGCAGCTGACATGGTCGGCGCCTTCCGTTGCTTGCAGTGGCGGCCGGTTCGTTTTTCAACTGGTAACTGCTTTCCAGTTGATCGACGGGCTATCGCTACGGTTGGGTGACTGACGCCGATTTCCGCCGCGATAGCGCGGTCAAACTTCTCCGGGTTAGCAGCGATTGCTTCGGCCGTGCGCTGCGCGGCAGGGAGGTACGGCGCGCGGCGCAAGAACCCCGTTGAGCCGCCCTCACAGGCCATGATCGCCGCCCGCAAAGTTTGATGGAGCGACGGCGCTCAAAGAATGAGAGATGGCTGTTGGCTGCACTGCAACGCGTGATGGCGCGCTCGACTAGGATGCAAAAGGACAGGTCCGCGCTCCTATCGCTTGCCAAGGGGGCCTGATATTTTGTCGCGTGCCGAACTTTTTGATCCATATTTTTCGAAGACGCTGCAAATTCGATCGTGCCCCGGTGGGAAGTTTTATTCATGCAAAGCGATTTAAGCTGCGCCGAGCGTAACGCGGCGAGTACCGCTGAGGTCGAAGAGTTCGCAGCCGAGCCCCTCGCGACCGGCAGACCCGTAGCTGCAAACGATAACATTGAGGACGGGCCGTGGCTGCTCGTTCCATTTCCTGACGATTGGTGCGCGACGTGTTGAAACATAGTCCAAGAACCTAGCCCCTTGGCGCGGGTAGCGTCGCGACGATAGAATGTTCGTAGACGACCGCTGACTAACAAGAAGGCACAATGAAATTTGCCGAGACCAGGAACACTATTGATCGCAGCGAGGTTTGTTCTTCATCAGAGGCTAGGCGTTGCGGAGTTCTCTTCCATGGCTACCCAGATCGTAATGGACAGCACAGGCGACAGCAGACATTTTTTTGAGGAAGACGACCCCAAGGGGCTCGCCGAGGCCGAGCGGCGCTTCAAGATGTTTACCGGCCGGGGATTTACCGCTGCCACTCGGACCCCGGCCGGCGATCTCAAGCTGATACGGACATTTGATCCAACAGCGAAGGAAACGCTGTTCTATCCGCACTTAGTCGGCGGTTAGAACCGTCGTAGCACCGAAGATGTTTTTGTTCGGACGCAACGTCGCGCAGGGCGCGCGTTTGCGCGCCCTGCGCGCGCTCTATCGGAGCTTCAACGAGCAAAATGGCCCGGAAGCGCGTGCACGCCGTCTTTTGCGGGAATGGTTATCTCCAGAACAGCGCGCGCAATTTGATGTCAATGGCTTTTTTGAAGTCACTGGTTCTCTTACCGGCCGTCGATACCGAATTCATCAGTGCACCATGAGCAATGTTTTGGAGCTGGATGAAAAATTGGAGCCTAAGGTGGGATGGTGCTTTCTCCCCGAACGGGCGTTGGCAGTTGGCGATGTGATGCTCGCCCAGAAGATCGCACTCGAAACCGACGAAGCCGCGGTTCTCGCGATCGCCAAGTCGTTTTCTCCGAGACTGCCGTTTGTACCCCGAGCGGTGCGGCGCGCTCCCTAGATCTGATCATGGGCGGGGCCGCCGCTTGTGGCGGCGACCCCTAGCCGCGAAGCCGCCGGTACGCGAGACGAGGACGACTTCGCGACTGCATCCAGCATCGGCGCCGCCGGCGGCAGGCGCAAGGACGTCTGTGGTTAGTGTTACTTGGGCTGCTTGACGGCGCCTGATGGCTTCGCAGATGGGGACCGCGAGGCGATCGCTTCAACCTTTTGTAGCGTTCGTGCGAACTCAGACCGCAGATGTTGGACGTGCGCGACGTCCCTCGGCTCTGACAGAAACGCGATCTTCACGAGGAAGCGGTTCAACAGCGACGCTATTCCAAGATTTTCGGAATGTTGCGAACGCAGTACGGTGAGTTGCCGACGCATCTCGACGAGATCAAGCGGTTCGTGGTCCGGCTGCTTTTCCAAACGAAACCGCCTGCAATCAAACGAAGCGCCGCGTCGAATATGGTGGTGCGACGACTTCGCCTTGGGTGGAGCCAGACGGGCAATGTCCGGCGCTCAGAAGGTAACGCTTCGCAGCGATGCTGCAATCGAGTTGCAGAATTAAGCTTGATGCAGCGAGATCAGGTTAATTCTGGAACAGCCGTGCTGCCGATCTATAGCTCCCGTCCCGTCGCCGGGTGGCTGCGGTTCTTCACCTTGATCCAGTGCTTCTGCCGGCCGCCACGGCGAGGCCGATCGCGATGCTTGGATACCAGCCCCTCAAGACCCATGCGATAAGCGGCCCGGAATAGCTCAGGGCTGATCTCGCCGCGATCGGGAATGCAGCGTCTCAATCACAAGAGCCGTATTTCGTAAGCCGAGCTGGCCTTACTCCCAGCCGCGCCGGCCTATTGGTCCTTCTGCCGAATGCTCGCGGTGGAGGCGGGCCATCTCGCGATTGGGCCGCCTGATGAAGTCGCGCTCGACGCAAAAGCCGGCCGTGATTGAAGCGGTCAGTGCAAGGCCGCAGGCGAGGTAGCTATTCATGAAATCCCACAAAATGTTGCTGCCCGCGACTACAAGAAAAGTGAGTGCCATGACAGTATCGCGAAATGCCCGAACCATGTTGCCCCAACTGATTGGCGAGGCTTCACTTAGCATTGCAACCATGACGATCAGCGGCGTCGATGGGGTATCCGGCGCCGTCTTTCTCCACGGAGTGCGCGCTCGCTGAACCAACCGGCCAGCTGGACCGCAAAGGCGGCAATCTCGCCGGCGGCCGCCCATCGGATCAGCGAAGCCCGGTCGTCTGCTGGCATCGCCGCGAGTGCATCAAGTTCGCCGCCCTTGTCCAGCGATGTACCGGCGAGGCGGTCTAGATCCGGGCCTAGCGCCTTGGCGAGGTCGGCGCAAGCGGCAGCCTGATAGGCATCGCCGACGGCGAACCGCCTACTGTTGTGGATCGCCGATGTCGAACGCGCCTAAACGGTAATCTTCGCCCACCGATTGCTCAGTCGTTGGCCCCACAATCAAAGTGAACGTCGCGTCGGGATAGCGCGTCCACACTTCGATGTCGTCTGACGTAACGGTTAGATAGCCGAAGAAGCATTTGTAACGGCCGGGCTCTGTCATGCGGCCGATCTTCTCCCAATTGATCTTGTTAACGCGCACGCCCTAGCTCCACTCGTTTACGGGGAGCGAGCCGGGCGGCGGCTTGAGTTCTTCTAGGCCGGCTTCGATAGTTGTTATTTCGTCTTGGACGGCCTGAACAGCGTTCGCGGGATCGATGCCGCAGACAGCGTGTAGTTCGCCCAGCATCTTGCGCCGATGCGCGAGCAGGTCCGTCAAGGCTCGTCGGTCCCGCACCTTCACATAGCCGCCGACGATCATTTCCATGGCTGTTGACACTGCGTTGCCTCCACTGCGCCTTTGAGTTATCGCGGCCGGCTAAGCTCCAACAGACCGGCTTCGGTCATACGATATTCGACGCCTTTGCCCGTTGAGCGTCGCTCCATCCATCCGTTTCGTAAAAGAGCGAGCGTCGTTCCGGGGCTGTCGGGAAGCTTTAACGAAGACACCCAATCGCGGTCACGAAGACGATCGAGAAATTGCCGGTGATAGTGCTTAAAAAGCGACCTGCGCTTTTCTTGCCGACGGATGTCTCGCAGTATCGTTTCAGGCGGGAGTTCGGTTTCCATGCGGTTTGTTGCCATCGCATGGTTTACGATCACTTAACGATCGGGAACAGCCGGCAATCTTTTCTAAATGGTTCATGGTTGTTGTTTTGCGGCATGGGAGGACGCATCTGCTTGGTTCGTGCCCACTGTTAGGCGAAGCTATGCTCGCCTGGTCCATCAGGTTGAATTGCATCCGCTTGTAGCCGATAGCATCAAGTCGACCGATGACCAGCCCGACTGCCAGAAGGGCACTCTTTGACCTTGCTCAAGGCGGTTTGAGACAAGGGCGCTTAGAACCCAACACGCAGCCGAACGGCGCCGCCATGACGTTGCTGAGGTTGTGGGCCCGGGTTCCTAGGAATACCGGGCCCGCCTTGTTTTATCGGCTCAGGTGGCGGCCGCGATCCGCCGAGAGATGCTCCACATTGGCATTGAACTTCCGTTACGGCGCGCAGGCGCCGCGGTCCCAGCTGGGCGCGTGTTTGGCGTCGGCGCCGGCCCATCCCAAGCCTGCATGTTGGGCTGGCCGGATCAATAACCGGTGTGCAACATGACCGGGCTGTCGAGTGCCGGCAGTCCTACGGCCCCGCGCTGCGGTAGGTGCGGACCCCGAACGCGGGGGCGATTTGGCTATCCTGGCAACTTCCCTAGCGGCTTGGAAGCGGCCGCGGGCTGCATCGAATGTCTCAGCGGCGCTGCCTCGGTACTCGCCCGGCGCGCTTCACAAGAACGCCGGATGACCAGCCCTACCGCGGGCCGAATTGGGTACGCCGGCGCGCATACCGATCACGTCAACCCGGATCGCGCGGGAAATAAATCAGCCACCTTTCGCAACGGCCTTAGTCCCGTGCCGGCGCCCACCCGGGCGACACAAAGACCGAGAATGGTCCCGGCGCTGCAACCAATGATCGGAAGGAAGCACATGTTTCTATGATGAACAGCACCGCATCACCTATCTCCGCATGCTTGATGCCGATGCGGAAGGCGCTGACTGGCGCGAGGTATCGCGGATCATCTTGCGCATTGACCCGGAACGTGAGCCAGCGCGCGCTCGGCCCGCGTTCGAAAGCCATCTTGAGCGCGCGAAATGGGTCGCTGACAGTGGGTACCGTCGGTTGCTGCGGCAAGGATGGCCTTCGGCTGCTGAAAGGGCTAGGTCACGACAATGGCCGGCGGGCATCGCTGCCGCCGGCCATCGCTTTGCGCTACCTGTGGCTGGGGGGCTGATCGGCAGCGCTGATGGTAAGCCTGCCGAACCCCGATTAACAACCCGTTAACCAATTCGGGCAGGCTCTGGCTATTTCGCGGGCAACAACGCGGCGGTGTGCTGGGACCTGCGTTGAACCAGTTCAATGCTTTCGCAGCGGTATTGCCACATCCACGACCACGCCTCCGCCGTCTCTGGTGAACGCCTGACACCCGATTCTGGCATCGATGAGCCGCCGCCTGCAGTTTTTTCGGATCGACACCCGTGACCGCGCTTCCTGCCGTCGCGGCGAGGGCAAACCAATCATTTGACGGGAAGCCGCTCGCGTTCACAAACTTTGGATCGCAGATTAAGACCCTGTCCGGCTTCTTGAAAAAGACACTGCCGCCGGAGGCCGAGAAGTGATCGAAATGCGTGTTTCCCGCTCGATGATCCGAGCCGTTATCTCCCTGCATTCCGGCGTCTCGGCGGACCGCTCGCCGGCAATCGCGGCTGTGAGCCGGCATTCCGAGAAAATCATAGCCGTGAAGAGCACCGCATTTATGCCAACGAGAAGCCCGAGGCCCATGCCAAACAGACGGTGCACTTCTAATCTCTTGGGCTCACTAACTTTGTATCCGAAGCCGCGCCGACTATTCGCATCTTCTCTATCGGCGCCTCCGTTGTATCGGCAATCTCATACGTTTTATTGCTGCCGGAATATAGAAATACGACGGCTCCCGTCACGTCGGGCAGGTGCAAGAAGTAAGCGGCTTTTTCGACCGCGCTACGTCGAAGGAAGCGCCTCGGAAGGGACTTCCCTGAGGAGGAAACCTTCAACTCAACGATTACCTTCTCCGTAGAGCTCACTCCCGTTGATCGCTCGACGACGATATCAGCCTCTCTGTCAGAGAACAGTTGGCTCTGTTTGACCCTAACACCTGGCACGCCGCGCAGCGCACTGACGAGATAGCCCGCAATAGTGCCCACCGTACGAAGATAATGCGGTCTCAATTGATCGCGAGAAACCAAAGGGTCATCTGTATGTCCTTGAGCAAATCTGAGAGGGGCGCTCGTAACTAAGTCAAGCAGCGGTGTGCCTGCCGGGTCGTCGGGGTGGCGGCAGGCGCTCGTGGGTCCGCCGCAGTGTCAAAAGGAAGTTTCCCGTCGATCTGATCGCAAAGAACGATGGCGAAGACCGTGACAGATACGATTGCCATCAGGCCTTCGTCCTCGTCGAAATCGAGAGCGTAGTCGTGCGTGGAATGGGTTGCGCCATTCGGTCCGGTAACGCGTAAATTGATCCAACACTTTCTTTCGAAGTAGATCAGCCTCACCGAGAAACTCCTCGATTTTGTGGGGCGCGATACGCGACGGTCCTTGCCAGCGAGCACTCGGTAAGCTTCCTTAACCCTCAAAAGCTTGATTGCAGCGAAAGACAACATCGGTGAATAGTGTTTGGTCTGGCTCGGATTGTCCTCGCTTGTAGTGCTTGATGGCGGCATCAATATGCGCCATCACCGCCTTTAGCTGATTTTATAGGGGCCTGCAGGCAGATCTTTGATTTTCTGATCGAGAATTTCTGAAGGTCCATCGAGGCACTTCTTCTTACCAAGCGATGGCATCTTCGTTGCAATTCTGGTCGTGCTGGCGTGTCGGCTAACGCTCGGGGAGGAAGGTTTCCGTGCTTGGGGGTGGCGTATCCCGTTCTTGCTGTCCGCACTTCTCGTCGTGTTTTCGATGAATCTTCGTCTCAAGCTGAGCGAGTCGCCGGTTTTCGAGCAGATGCGCCAGGCCGGCAAGGTCTCGCGCGCGCCGGTTCGCGAAAGTTTCGGCACGAGACAAGGATTTGGTTATGCGCTGTATGCTCTCTTCGGCGCGACGGCGGGTCTGGGATGCGTGTGGTACACCGGGCAATTCTACGCGCTGTATTTCCTGCAGAGCGTTCTCAAGGTGGATTTCCTGACGGCGAATGTCTGCGTCGCCATTGCCCTAGCCATCGGTACGCCCCTGGTGTCGTGAGCGGGGTCTTGTCAGACCGCATCGGACATCGTCCGCTGATCGTCACCGGACTTCTGCTCGCCGCCGCGCTCTACATTCCCATCTACATGGGCGTTGCAAGCGCCACGGCTGCGCACAACTACGTGGCCGTCACCCCGCTAATCCTGGCGCAACTCGTCTTGGTAGTGGTGCTGGTGTATGGGCGAATGCCGCGTTTTTCGTCGAGCTCTTTCCGGCGCGGCTGCGATATACCTCGCTGTCGCTTCCGTATCCCATCGGCACTGGCATACTCGGCGGCTTCGTTCCGCTGATCAGCCTCTCGCTCGTCAGCTACACCGGCAACATCTACCCCGGCCTGATCTATCCCATCGCGATCGCACCAGCAAAAATGCAGCTATAAGTTGGATAGGCCAGACTCGCCCTAAATCGCCCTCATGAACTCTGCCCGACGAATATGGAAGCTGTCATGAGCAACGAAAGTGCTCACGTGAACACCGAGATCGCGTCCGACGCGCCTCTCTACAAGACCTCGATGTGTGCGTTGTGCGGGCTCATTTACAACGAGCGAGACGGATGGCCTGAAGAGGGCATTCCGCCCGGCGCCCGCTGGGAGGACGTGCCCGCAGATTGGATCTGCCCCGACTGTCGTGCTGGCAAAAGTGAATTCGAGATGACCGAGGTCTGAACCAAACCGGATTCTGCGCGACCCTATGGTGCACGGCGTCCCACAATACCAAAGGAGTTATCATGTACGTCCCTCCGCACTTCGTTGAGGCTCGCGCCGAGGTACTTCGCCATCTCATTGAAAAAAATCCGCTCGGCATCCTCTTTACCAACGGGAAGAGTGGGCTTGACGCGAATCATATTCCCTTCGAGCTGCATGCGCACAAAGGTCAGCAGGGCGTGCTTCATTCGCATGTCGCTCGTGCGAACCCTTTTTGTCAGGATCTCGCCACGGGCGATGAGGTTCTGATCGTTTTCCGCGCCGCGGATGCCTACATCGCGCCAAACTGGTATCCGAGCAAGGTCGACTCCAAGAAGCAGGTCCCGTCCTAGAACTACATGGTTACGCATGTGTACGGACGTGTCACGATCCGCGATGATGAGCGTTATGTCCGCGGCATGGTCGCGCGCCTGACGCGCATTCATGAGGCGAAACAGGCCGATCCTTGGAAGATGACCGACAGCCCCAAGGACTACATCGACGCGATGCTCAAGATGATCGTCGGCGTCGAGATCGAGGTCACACGCCTCATAGGCAAGTCGAAGCTCAGCCAGAACAAGGAGGTCCGAGATATTGTCGGCGCCGGCTATGCCCTAAAGGCACAGGGGAACAATGTGATGGGCGAGGCAATGCTGGCCGCAGCCGTCAACGCGGAGCAGGCTTCATAGCCAGTCAATCAGCTGTGCTATCCTCCATTCGTTGGCTGCAGTGGCAATCATCTTCCGCGAGATCACGCTCACCTCGATCGCTTCAATTCGGCGATGCGTCCTGATCCATGAAGGTCAGGCGTGCCGGGTGTTGCTTTGCCGCGAACAGCTGATCATTGGTGATGAGCCCGGTCTCGAGGAGGGTGTCCAGAATCAGGTTTGCACGCTCACGCGCATTCGGAAGAGCAACATGCGAAGGTAGATCTAGTGGCGCATTTATCAGGCCGGCAAGCAAGGCTGCTTCGCCAAGTTCGATATCCTGAACCTGCTTCTGGAAATAACTCTGCGCAGCTTTACTGACGCCGAAGATGCCGCCTCCGATCTGCACACGGTTTAGGTAGATCTTCAGGATTTCATCCTTGCTGAGCCGCCATTCGAGCCAAATTGCGACAAGCGCCTCCTGTATCCTGACCTCCAAATTTGGTTGATCTGAGGGGAATAGAATTCTCGCAACCTGCTGGGTAATGGACGAGCGCACGGCCTTTGTGCCCGGGGCGGCATGCAATGAGAGCGCGATCGCGGTAAGGTCAATGCCGAAATGGCTATAGAAGCGGCGATCCCCGCTTGCCAATGTCGCCTTGACTAGGACGTCCGGAAGCTCCTTCACCGAAATCGAGCTGTAGGTCGCGCAAGCGCTGGTCAGACCCGTGCGACATTCCGGCAGACAGGGTGTGGGATCGTCGCCCTGGCTCCAATCCTGATCACCTGTTTTCTGAAAAACGGGGTTTGCCACGATCATTAACACTATGAGGCTGATGAGCCCGAATGTTAAGGCCTCCGAAAGCGGATCGATGATCGTACAGCGCAAGGATCGGCGAACAAGCCTTGCACCGCGCATAATCGACGAGCCACGCGTGGCTCCAGCCATCATACGATCTGGGATTGGGGTTCTTCTTCGCGGTATCATCTGACTCACTTGCGTTTCAAATTGTTTTGAACTTAGCGCCTCGAAACGCGTGCTGCCTGCGGCACGCCGCTCCGTTCGGACGTCCCCGCCAGACAAAGCATCTGTCGTAGTTCTGCAGCCGCGACACGCCGCAGCACAACGTAAGAACTCGCGCATCAGCTGCACCTTGCCGAGGGCGCCGGCAGCGAATTCTGCAGGTGAGAGGTGAGCCCGTGTGAATTGTTTAGCCCTCGCGGGCTATTGTCGAGCGCTTCTGGTCCGCAAGATCTGGTTCTGGTTGCCAGCAGGCGGGTTGCTCGAGCGAGTTGCGCGACGGCGGATGACTGCTGCAACTCTCTGCGGAGTGGGCCGTAGCCATATGCAGCCGCGCGCGCTCTCGTCGGATGCGAAAGCGCCGAGTACGGACGCCGTAGCCAGCCCCACCGGCGGCGACAATCGAAAGGACAATAAGAGCTGCCACCATCATCTCAAGCACGCCTCGCAGATCCTCAATGTCCCGCGCCTGCACCTTGAGGCCGGAATGTGTCTCGGGTTCGGAGAATCGAACCGGTAGTTAGTACAACTTGACGCTAGGTACGATTCAAGTGGTGTTAAGGTCCAGCTCTAGATTCAGTCAGGTATCGGTTTGAACCGCCCCGGGTTTGTCGGAGGCTCCCAACTCCTGAGAGGATGGAGCCATGACGAGCAAGACGACGGACAAGTTGTCACCCGAGGTCCGGACCCGAGCGGTTCGGATGGTTCTGGATCTCTCCGGCGAGCATCCTTCGCGCCGGGCGGCGGTGAGATCGGTTGCGGCAAAGATCGGCGGCACACCGCAAACGCTTCGTGACTGGGTCAAGAAGGCCGAGATCGAGAGCGGGCAGCGGACCGGCGTTCCGACTGAGATGGCCGAGAAGCTGAAGGCCCTGACGGGAGAACCGCGAGCTCCGGCAGGCCAACGAGATCCTACGCAACGCAAGCGCCTATTTTGCGATGGCGGAGCTCGACCGCCGGTGCAAGCCATGATCGCCTCTTGATGATCATCGTGGGCGCATGGAGGCGAGCCGATCTGCAAGGTCCTGCCGATGCGCCCCCTCGACCTACCACGCCGATGCGGCCAAGCGGCGCGATCCGGCCAAGGAAAAAACAACGCCAACGCGCGAGTTCATAACAAGTGCAATTGTCAACCCACATCAAGATCGTCCCGATTTAACCGATTTGGCGAGGAGCCCACATGCAGCGTCTTTTGTCCGACAAGAAATGCGCCTGGTGCCGAGTCATTCGATCAGCCTGGTTAATCCGCCTGCAGCCCGCACCCCGCGCGTCTGGCCCAACCTTTGCTGTAGTGATGGACCCACTGTAGATCTGCATGAAGCTGACCACCGACTTTCAGGAGCACGGTCCGGCACGGTCTCACTGTGCGGTTGACCGCGCTTTCGATGCGGGAGGAGAGCTGCTCTAACGTTGGGATATGATGACGAAGAGGGCGTCGACGCAGAGTTCTCGAGTGGGCGCGCCGGAGATGAGTTGCACGTTGTGGGCATTCGCTGCGCATTAAGCGGCGCGATCCCAGATAGGAGAGGTATGGATCGGATCCCTTCGGATAAAGGCTTGCCAGAGCCCAACACGCAATTGTCTCATCTCGGTCGCGCGCCGGCTGAACACGCCGGGATGGTCAATGTTCCTGTCTATCGGGGTTCCACGATCGTTTCGGAAACCCTCGAAGAGTGGGATAGGCGCAAGCAGAATCCAGTGACGAACTACGGACGATTCGGCTCACCGCTGTCTCGCGCTCTCGAGGCTGCCATTTGTGAACTGGAAGGCGGGTATCGTTCGATCTTGTTCCCTTCGGGGCTCTCTGCGTGCTCCCACGCGCTTCTCGGGATCCTGAAGGCCGGGGATCATGTTTTGATCTGCGATAACGTCTATGAACCGGTCAGGATATTCGCGAACGAGGTTCTAACTAGATTTAAGGTCAAAGTGGAGTACTTCCATCCCACACAACCTTCGGATTTACTCGCGAAGATTGGAACAAAAACGCGAGCTGTGTACCTGGAGTCCCCGGGGTCACTGACGTTTGAGGTACAGGATCTTCCCGCGCTGTGCGCGATCGCGCACCATTCGGGTGCGCTCGTGCTCATGGACAACACTTGGGCCACGCCGCTCTATTTCAAACCCTTTCTCCATGGCGTCGACATTTCGATCCATGCCGCGACAAAGTATATCGTTGGTCATTCCGACGCCCTTCTGGGCATTGCTACCGCTAACAAGGAAGCGTGGCCGCTCCTGCAGCCAAGCGCTCATCATTTCGGGGAGATTGCTGGGCCAGATGACATCTATTTAGCTCTTCGTGGACTGCGCACACTTGCCGTTCGCATGAGGCAGCATTGCGAAAATGGCATCAAGCTGGCTCAAAGCCTGGAAGACCACCCGGCAGTGGGCCAGGTTCTACACCCTGCGCTCCCAAACGATCCCGGCCACAATATTTGGAAGCGGGATTTCTTGGGTGCAAGTGGCCTGTTCGGCGTCGTTCTGAAGGCTATGCCCAAGGCCCAGCTTTCGGTTTTCTTCCAGAAACTGCGCCTTTTTGGAATCGGATTGTCGTGGGGTGGGTACGAAAGCCTTGTGCTGCCTGTCGATGATCCTCCACGAACGGAAGCTAAGGTTTCATTTGATGGACCGTTGATTCGTATTCACGCCGGCATCGAGAGGCCGAGTGATCTCATTGCGGACATGCATCAGGCGCTGCAAGCCGCCTGCGAACACTCCGTGAGCGACGCTGCTTACCAGGATGAGAGCAGAGACGGGTGATTTCAAGGGCAGTATTGATGGTGTGAGGAGGCCGATAAGAGCGACGCTTGGGGGCGCTATCGCAACCATGCGTACGGCTTCTGTCTGTCAATGTGCGTGAGCACAACGCCCATGTGTGCGGTCGGTTGGATCTCATTTAAGCCGCAGGCCATTGCCGTATTCGGATGATTCGCTTACCCAAACGTGTCCGGGTGCTTTTGAACACGAGCGCTTGGCAATAGGCGACCGCGCAACCGGGAATCTCCGGCTTTCCGTTCGGTACGGCGCGACCGCAAACGGGTATCGCAGCGGATGCATGCCATTTCTGCGTCTAATTGCCTCTGTGCCCTATGACGCGGGCGCCGGGTCTACACTAGCTCGGCTGGCCCCCGGAGCAGAGGCGCGGAGGCTGATCCAAGGCGTAAACGATCGTTCGCGTACTTGCCGATGCGACATACATTCTTCAGCTAGCACCAACAAGGTTGTGTCTCTTGCGACGAATGTCCGAATTGTAGCAGTGAACGTGGCGCCCAGTTCTCCAGCACTCCTGGTTTGCGGCAGTGCTCCTGCCGCCTCAGCTGGGACGACATTTTCTGGACGCTTCAGGTCCGCCTCCTCCGGAAGAGGCGCATGCACAATGTTATCTATCGAGCAGCTACCCAATCTCAGCCAACTCGATTGCAGCTCATGACGAGAAGTATGACTGTCGCGTTCGGTCGAGCACTTCGAAGCAAGAGGAGGCTGAAGTGGGCAGGGCCCTGCCCAAATCGATCCACTCAAAAGACGCAGCACCGGATTGCCTAAGTCGGTGGCGGGAGGCACCAAATGGACCTATTTTGCTTCATCGAATGCGCAAAACAGTCGATCTCCCGAGGTGTTGTTCGATCTGCTTGTGAGCTGCTCAAGCGAACAGGGCTTCAGTCAAGTCGCTTACGGAGCGCTGACGGACGCGGAGCCGACCCGCCGGCCAGAGTATCTGCCAGCCGCCGTGACAGTGAACTTTCCTTCCGCGTGGCGCGAGCGCTATGCTGAACGCCGATACAATGCCATCGATCCTGTGGTTCGGCGTACGACGATGCAGTCGGCGCCGTTTCTATGGGATCAACTCGCTCACAAATATCAATTGCAACCCGGCGAAATGCGTGTGTTGAACGAGGCCAAAGAGGCGGGTCTGAAGCACGGCGTAACCGTACCACTGTTCGGACCATTTGGACAGCTATCAGTCGTATCCTTTGCATCCAGCTTCGACGATGTCGACCCTGAGTATCGCCTCAGTCGTCTCAACGCATTGGCTTGGCAGTCCCATCATACATTTGCAGAAATCGCGCCCTCATCGGAGGGCAAATGCCATATGAAAGTGGCCCTATCCGAACGAGAAAAGGATTGCCTCCGCTGGGTGGAAGAGGGGAAATCATCCTGCGAAATCGGAGTCATCCTGAGAGTCAGCGAGAATACGGTGAACTTTCACCTGAAGAACGCGATGCGAAAGCTAGAGACGAACAGCCGTACCCATTGCCTTGCCAAGGCGATTCGCCCCGGTCTAATCTGACGTTTCGGCGCCGCTGCCCCGTACCGACCTATGTCGAAGTCACGAGCGAGCGATCTGACCAGCGTGGCAACACGACAGCGAGGACACGTTCAGCCCAAGGTGCAGAAGATGCTGTCGCCGCGAATAGCTGACAAGCCTGTCGTCTCGTCGTCTTCGGGGGCATAGATGCGTATCCCGCCGAGGGTTGGTCGAGTTTTCGAGGCGGGAGAGGTTCGCACGATCGCCTAAATCCGACGTGGACTGGCCATGACGGTAGACTATTCGGCGTATCGATGACGCGCGTGCGATCACAGTGATCTTCGCAAGCGTGCTTGGTTGTGGATGCCGCCACCCATCAATATGGGAGCGGTTTTCGGGCCTGGGTTGCGGCAACCTAGTCGCCTGGGATAACGGTATCGCTTGATGCAGCAAGCCTGCACTTGCAAAAACAAGCCCCGGCCATGGGCCGGGGCTTTCGATTCCTCGTTCGTACTGCTGATCAATATTTCAGAAGAAACGGGCCGCCGAACTTATAATTGAGCCGGGCAGTCAGAAGATCGAAATCCTGGCGGACGCGATCGGTTCCGCCTGCGGGCGCGGCGAAGTGCACCGCTCCGGGCTGCATGAATAGGTGGTCGTACTCGAGGCTGACCGACCAGCTCGGCGCGAAACCGTACTCAATCCCAGCTCCCAGCGCACCACCCCAAAGAATGTGGTCGCTCTTCCCAAGCTGCGCGCCCGTGAGGGTCGAGCTAATCTGATAGGTATTGCTCGTCACTGCGGCACCACCTTTGGCGTAAAACAATACGTTGTCTACGGCATAACCGATCTGCCCTGTTACCAGGCCGAACGCATCAATCTTGGTCTGGTTGATATCCGCAAACGCGACGCTGTCATTCGAGCCAGTCAAACCAGCCCAGTTCCCCTGGCCTTCAACACCAAGCACGATCTGGCCCGTCTGCCTTCGATACCCGATCTGGCCACCCACAGTAGCGCCGGTCGCATCATGGCAGCCCTCAGGTGTGCCGCCATTGAAGTCCCAGCAATTCGCGCTTGAGCCAAAGCCGCCGTTCAAGCCGACGTAGTAGCCGCTCCAGTCATAGATCATAGCCTCAACAAGCTGCGGAGCTTTGCTATAAAGAGGCTGGACGGGCTGGGCAGCCAGATCCGCGCCGAATGCGGGCGCAATCGCGCCGAGCGCCACAATGCTTGCAGTCGCGAGCAACAAGTTCTTCATTTCTACTCTCATGTCTTGAGTGCCCCGAGCCTCGCGCGTCTTAACAACATCCGCACGGATAGCTGTAGCTGCACCGCAACATTTCGTCGGAAAGGAATGCTTGAACCGAACCCTGCGTCAGGTTGCGGCGTTGCGGATCACGCTTCGCAATGCTCTTTCGCGTGCGAACCAGATCGCGTGGCGTCGGCGAAAAGCGTGCTGCTGATCTCAGCGGATGAAGCACACCGCAACCCACACGAGGCCCAGCCACACCGCAACCGAAAAGAGCAAAGCGCCTTGCAACGCCCTTGCTCTTATCCTGTGACGCCACCGAAGGAGCTGCGATGAGCAACCGGTGAAGCGCCGACCCCGTACAACAGATATCACGTCATCGTAATCTGCGAACCGGAAGTGAGAGCGATGCTTTCGAATATACGCCAGCCGCTCAGTGGGTGACAGGCACTGCGCCCACACCTCCGATGCCTCATGATCAAAACACGCGCTATTCTCCAGGACCTCGGCGAGGCGCTCGTCAGGTTTCATGATGCATCCGCTGTAGTGACTATCGCGGATCGAG
Source organism: Bradyrhizobium sp. 132 (assembly GCF_023074185.1). GTDB lineage: Bacteria > Pseudomonadota > Alphaproteobacteria > Rhizobiales > Xanthobacteraceae > Bradyrhizobium. The sequence goes on from NZ_JADPKY010000028.1 coordinate 16,049, forward strand.
TTCTAGGAGGGGAGGCTAACCTTGGAAACCTCTCGGTTTAGGTAGGCGATGCGGCGCTGATCCTGCGCGAGATGAAATTCGAAGTCGTGCGGTGGCTCTGGATCAGCCTTCTGGCCCAGTGCAGATGGACACGGGCATTGAACCGGCGTAGATGCCGCAGGAGAGTGAAAGGTGCTCCTTGTCGATGGTGTGCACCAGCGCTTGTTAGAATTCGGTCCGGCAATGGCTTCCGCGCATGCTAAGATCACACAAACGTACGTTGCAAGGTCCAGGGCCGGTCGCGAATACACGGCTGCCGATCCGATCATCCCTGAACGGCCGGCTCGCCGTCGTCACCGTCAGTGTCTCGGGTCAAATCGGCCACCAGTCGCACCTTGCACCGCGCTGTTGGGACGGACTGCACGCGCGTGCCCTCCACGCCGCCGCCCGATTTTGTGCTCGACGAACTGACGGCGCCCGGCGTTCGCCCTCTTGTGGCAGATCGGCAATTTCCTTGCTTGAGCAAGGCCTGCCGCATTAGGAACCACGGCGTGCGGGAACTCGGAGCGGCGGCGGAGCAGAACTGCCGGAAGCCCTGGCTTGCGAGAGACCTCAGGCAGGCGGCAAGCGCACGCCGGTCCCTCGTTGAAGCAGGGCACGATGACATCCACGCTGGGCAAAGCACCGGTCTTGACCGGGTCGTACGGCGGCAGTGAGGCGCCGATCGCTGGAGCGGGTCCTGCATCAACGCGTCTTGGGATGAGCGCTGCAGATACCAACTTCGTTAAAAGGATCCTCAGCGCGGCGCGGTTCACTGGTCATGAACATCTTCATTGCAAAGTCGAGCGACCGGTATGCTCGATCGCGGGCCGCCTGCGGCAAATCAGGAGTTGCGTCAATCGCGGCGCGCGCGTCGCTCATAATCTTATCTTTTGCGGAAAGAAGCTTTGCATCTAGGATTACATGAAGCGTCTCTCGAACTTCAGGTGAGATCGCGCTATCGCCATCGATCAATTCTCGAAATTTCCAGAATATACGCTCGACTGCTACCGTCGACCCGAGGACTGACATTAGCCTTGGTGACATCATTGGCCATCTCCTTCTCCAGCCTGAATCTCGAACTATCCCAGCGAAATTAGACCTGTCCGCGTCTCGCACCGGCGCGCGAGGCGACCCTGAACAGGCGAATGACTGGGATACATGTCGGCTGCTACACCCCAGCCCGCGTGAGACGGACGTTCAAGATATGCTCAGCGGAACTCGCAAGGTGCGATTTGCGAGCAAGGCACTTCTCTTTCCTGCGCTCCAAGCCGTAACTCGGTAGCGTGCGGTGGCTCACGTGCAAAACGGAGGGTATGCGCCGCTTCCCATTTGCCACAATACATGCAGCGGCATCGGAGTTGGACTTCTGCCACGCGCGCGTTTTGTGATTGCCTGGGTGCATCGACATCGAGCCTGCCGATCCCGCGACGGTGTGTTGGTCGTGCGCCACGTTGACCTCGATCATCTCTTGATTCTCCATTGGTCATCGGGTCGAGCGCAGAAAGGGCGGCAACTTAAACGCGCAGATCATTTTCACGTGCTGGATTCCGTATCTCATTGGTTCGTTTCGGCTACCATAACTGTCCTCGCCACTGCACGGCTATGCTGTGCAAACCGTGCATTTCACCCACCAGCGGCCACCGCGCTTCTCCGCGCGCAGCTTGCCGCGGCGGATCCGAGAGAGCACCCCTTCGGGGCTTATGTGGTTCATCGCTGCGTATCGCTGAACAGTGAGGTAGTCCTCATGCAGAGGCGGAGGGGTGCTAATTCCGTGCGCAGCCAGCAGAATGCGCAGCGAAGCCAACTCCGCCAGCACGATCTCGAGCTTACGCGCGATCTCGTCCATCTGGTCGAAGCGCTGCCGGGACCGCGTCACGACAGGCCCGCCCGTGCGATAAGCCACATCTTGGATTCGTGTGAAATGCGATCGACGAACTGGCGCGCCAAAGCGGGATGAGCGTGAGCCAACTCACCTGGCCAAGCAAACCACTGCGCGGGCAATATCAACACATGCAAAATGGGAGACGCGGCATTTATTGCCCTCGAGACTACACCTTGGTGATGTAGTCGAAAGGGTCTCATGCGCGTAAGAGCCACTTGAGCCATAAGAGCGGCCTGACAAATGCATCCGGCTGCGGTGCTCATGGGCCTCGGTGTTGCCATTTATTGCATGGTCAAGGGCGAACTGCTTGGAATCGGCTCACCATCAGTGCTCCGCCGCCATGAGCTCGGAGTGAATCGCAGTTGCTGTGTTGAGGCAGGCATCCAGTGACAGAGATCCAAAGGCGAGCTGACAAAGGAGATAGTTGGCGCCTGCCTCTTCCACGTGATCGAGAAGAGTTTGGCGCACCGAAGCGCGGGATCCGACAACGCACAGTTCACTCTCAATTGCGGCATCCAAGGTTAGGGGCAGGTTGGATGGAGGCGGGATGTCATTGAGGTCGTACAAGAACTTAAAGCTCTTGAGCCAGGTTTCGTAGGCTGGCGCGGCGAGGGAGCGGGCGGCTGCCTCAGAGCTGGCAATTACGACCATGCGGAGTAATGCGAGAAATGGTGCTGAACCGTTGGTGTCATACTTCGCGTTTCCATGAGCGCGATAGCGATCTGTTACTTTGCGAACGGCAGAAGAGGGTCCCATGCACGCCAGATTAGCGCCATTCGCCGCCGCCCAATGCGCGGACTCTGGCCGATTTGTAGCAATCCATGTCGGGGGACAAGGACGCTGGTGAGGTGAAAGCGTCAAAGGAACGTCGCTCAGCGCAAAATGTTGCCCTTTGTACGAGAGCGGGCCGCCATTCATCGCGTTAACGAAGATTTGGGAAGCTTCCTCGTAACGGCTAGAGGCAACATCGGCTCCAACCCCAAAATAGCTCAGTTCGATCGGGAGGGAGCCGCGACCAAGGCCGACCTCGACTCTGCCGCTGCTCAGGTGATCCAACATGCAGATCTCCTCGAATGCCCGCAACGGGTGGTAGAGGTTGAGCAGCATGACCAACGGACCAACGCGAAGTCGCCGTGTGCGTTGTATGACGCTTGACAGAAACAAGTTCGGCGATGGACCGCGTCCATGGGGGGTGCAATGATGCTCTGCCAGATGATAGGCATAGAAACCGAGCCGGTCGTAGGCCTCCGCCAGCGCGAGGCGGTCCGCGTATTGCCTGGCGATATCGGGACCGTCCTCGTCAAGATGATCAAAAATGCCGCAGGTCAGGTTTGAGGGAAGAACGTTTCTCACTCAGTTATCTCCTATAGAGAGGACCGGAGTCCGCTAGGTTTTTGGGGTTCAAGAAGCGCTCGCTGGCGTGCATATGCCGCGAAGCCGTTCTCAGCAGCTCGCAATGCGCCGACCGGACAATGACTGACTGAGGCCGGTCGCGAAACTGCATCATGTGTGGGTCCTGTTCGATGACGAACGGGGATCTGTGACCTGAGTGGAAGGGTTCACTAGCCACGGCATCCCACTTTCTTAAGAATGCTGCCGACAGCCGCAAGAAACGCATCCATCTGGCGCTTTGTACCGATGCTAACCCGAATGCACTCTTCCAGGCCGGGATCCGGAAAGAAGGCAACGAGGACGCTCTGGTCTTGCAACGCCGCCTGCCACCATCTGCCACCCTGGCCTACCGGCACACGGGCGAGGAGGAAGTTCGCGTGGGAAGGCGTTACGGAGAACCCAAATTCCGAGAGGGCGGCCGCTACGCGCTGACGCTCAAACCTGACGTGGCGATGGTTCTCCTCGTAGGCGTCGCGATGCGCAAGGACGCTCATGCCTACGGCATGAGCGACCACATTCATGTTAAAAACATTCTGGATGTTGCGAAGCCGCCCAATCAGCTCGGGATGGCCGAAACCGAAGCCGACGCGAATGCCAGCGGCGGAATGACTCTTGGAAAGCGTGCGCAGGACCAGAAGATTCGAATGGCGCTCAATGAGGCGTAGGCCGTCCTCAGGTGCGAAATCGACATAAGCTTCGTCCAATACGATCAATCGGTCAGACCGTGTAACGAGGCGCTCGATCTCAGCGACCGGAACGAAGGTTCCGGTCGGATTGTTCGGATTGGCCAGCAGAATGAACTTGGCATGTTTAGCCGGACCGAAAAGCAGCTCGTCCATCGGCAAGCAGTCGGGTTCAGACCAGGGAATTTCAATGAACCGGGCCCCTTGCAACATCGCAAGCTTGCGATTGAATGAGAAGCCGGGCGACATCATTGCGACGCCGTCGCCCGGGGCAAGAAAGGCTCTGTAAATGAGACTGAGGAGTTCAGACGATCCATTGCCGGCCATCACGCGATCAGTGGCAATCCCATAGGCCGCTGCGGCCGCTTGTCTCAAGCTGACATTGTCGTCTTCTGGATAGCGGTATTGCACCTCAAGAGCTGCAATCGCGCTTCGCATCACGATGGCTGGCAAGGGAAATGGGTTCTCATTCGTGTTCAGTTTCACGCAAGCATTGTCCGCGGTGGGCCGCCCGGACGGCAGAGCATCCAATTCGCGAGCCACCGGCGAGAGCGAGGAAAGCATAGTTTGCAGTTTTGCATCCAATTTGGTGTTCTTCCTTTTGTCGGCGAGGGCAGTTGATGGCCTTCATCGAGCCTACGTGATGCGCGCGCTGTGTTCGGAGCCGGGAAGCGCAAGGCGTGCTCAAATGTGAGGGGTGGGGTGCATAGGCGGGCTCAGATCTAAGCGCCGCACCGGATCCGAGCCCGTCTCAAAGTCCGCGGTGATCAGCACGGATCGGATCAGGCGGGCGCACGGCGTTATCCCGGCGAATACCTGTTTCAAGAGGGGAGGAAACGCCACGTCCACTCGGCCGAACAGCGCTGCTAACGTGGCTTGAACTCGCGTAATCCGCAGACAGACTGCGCACGCCTGACATGTTGCCACAAGCTACGTTCCTTCTAAAGAGGTCCGCGCAGCTCACTCCCGAGAGCGAGGTGCGCATCAGTGTCACTAGGTGGAAGAAGACACGATGTTCGTCGGCCTTACGATTGTGGAAGTGATGCTCATTCCAGTGGTACCAGACGAATGGGAACGTACTCTTCGGGCGGCCGTTCGGGCGCGCACGACAGCTCTGATAGCATTGCCGCGAGGGCGAGAAATGCCGCGAGTGCGGCGACTGCGACGCACGTGACCAGCGCGTAATCGCGAGGCCTAGAATGGTTCATCATTCAACGCTCCGTGCGGTGTTGGTGCGGGCGGTCAGGTCTGCGCGACCACGTCGACGGTATTGTCGCGCCAGCGGTAAACGATGGACCCAGGAGCGGCATTGTCTCCCTTGGAGTCGAATCGAACCGTGGCAATGGCCCTTTCGATTGAGCCCGAGGTTCGGCCGCAGCGACCCGCGTGGCATCGACGGTGCCCGCCGTCTGACCGAGCCTGCCCATGCTTGAACTGGGGCATAAGCGTAGCCTGCAACCTGCGGCAGATTGGCTTGAAGCCTTGAGCTTGGCGACATCGGCTGCCCCTGCAGCATTCTTCGTCGAGTGCGGCCTGGAGCTAAAGAGCGTGCCGTTTGCGGAGTCGCCGGCAATGGCCAAAGACGTGCATCCACCGAATTGCCCTCGCCCAGCGCTCTCACCGGGAACTTCCAAAAGTGGTGCAGATCATTGGAGTCTCCATCGGCCTAGCCGGCGCTCTGTCCGCCGCCCCGCCGCTGCGTCGATACTTTTAGAAGGTACAATTTGACGCTACGTACGGATCAAGTACTTCGAAGCGTGCTCGTCGAGCTTGGCAGAGCGAAGTCCCCAAGAGTGCCGACAACGCACATTCGCAGGCGAATTGCTACGGGCCAACGATCCTCAGTCAGACAAGGATCAGCATCAGCTCATTCAGTTAGAGACATTTGAGCAACCGATTCCGGGCAGCCGGGTGCGTCAACTCTTTCCGAGCTGGCTCTCCAGCGCGGCGAGGGCGAGATCCAGGTATCGCATGAGGCTCGCATCCCAGCCGGCGAGATTGTGTGGTTCAGTCAATCGCGTCAGCACCTTCAGTATCATCGAGACAGTCGAATCAACTCCTGCGATCTCAGTCAGCAGCGAACGGGCCTGACGCGCGACCGCATTTGGTCGCTCACTGCATGGCGGCTCGCCCCGATCCATGCAGCTTCGTAGCTCATCCCGAATCTTGCGCCACCGATCTTCGCGGCTAGCGTTAGAGGCGCATGTGCAGATGGCCGAGGGGGCACGTTCCTGAATCCGCAACATTGCATCTAACGTGGCCGGCAGCTCGTCGACACTAACTTCTGTCTCACCTTGCGTCGTCATATTGCGCAATCGATCCCGTAATAATGTCGCCCGCGCGACTTGAATTTCAATTCGCTCGAGATGGTTGCGCAATAGGTCCGTGAGAGACGACCGCCCCTCGATGGCTTTGCGGATCTCAGGAAGCGAGAAGCCGAGCTCACGCAGCGCCCGTATCTGACAGACGCGTTGTAGGCTTTCACGATCGTACATGCGGTGACCGCCACCGGTACGTTCCGCGACCGTCAACAACCCCGTATGTTCGTAATGATGCAGAGTGCGTACCGTTACACCGGTCGCCTCTGCAAGTTCTCCAATGCGCCATCGGCGCCGTCGTGGTGTGGCTTTTGTCATGGTCCTCAATTTGCAAGCCTACAACCTGACGTCACGTGAGAATCAAGTGATTTCAATGATCTAGATGATGGTGTCTTGCTGCGAACCCCAGGAGCACTGAGCGCATGCTGTTAATCAATCAGCCGAGACAAGTGCAAGCATCAAGTTCGCCAGCGACGCCAATTCGTCCCTCGCTGCGCGTTGGATCACAAGTCTGGCGATCGCTACGCGATTCTCGCCGGTTCGCATGCATGTCGGTAAAGACGCGATTGCTCGATCAAAAAGATTTCCCAAGCTCGCGAGATCCTCCGGGTCGTAGACTCCGCTCGGCTTCTCCAACAGTAAGCTCCTTTCATTGCGGCACCTTCGCTGCACGTGGCGAAGCCGTTTGGCTGTGGTAGGGCAAAAACGAGACGGAGCGGCGACGTGCGCGAAAGAATGTGACAGGTGCGTTCGTGTGGTGCCGTTGTGCAACACGGCGTTTGCTTCCCTTTTGTCCAACACTGCCTGACCGAAACTGTGCAATTTCCGCTGGATGCTGCCGCAGCAGCGGCCATTTGCTGTCTGATCGCCACGCGAAGCGAAAGCAGGTACATGCAGCCCCGCTTGCTCTTGAGACACAGCTTCACGAACGGCTGCCCAGACAAAGTACTGATCTGATCAGATGGGTGGCGCGGCCGCCCGCTCGGCACCTAGCAGCGTTTTCGACGCGCTGCTAGTCCTGTTGAGATGGCTTTGTGGGCGCGAAGGCGTTGTTCGCGCATGGCAACATCTGGTTTTGGAATGCCACCAGATGATGGCTGCTCTTCAACGGCGCAAGTCTGCGACGCAAAGCGCCAGTATGATGAGAGAAGGCGGGCCGCAAAAACCATTCCCGGTATGTATCTGAACGCAAGCGCAGCTCGCGGGGTTGGCGGAACGTTACTCGCGATTGAGGACGAGCCTCGAAGGATCGCTCCGATACCCGTTGGACGTGGAGGCGCTCAAAACGAGTCAACACGCCCCCAGCGCAGCGCGGCCGCGCCGGGAAAAAACGACGTGCCATAACTCCTACAGCAATAACTCGCATATCCAGACGTGAGCCGGATCAGTGTTGCGCAGCACAGTCCAGCTGTCGCGGGTAATGGCTTGCTCGTCCAGAAGCTCACTCACTTTCATCCTCGAACAGTATCGCTTTGGGGTGCGAGCTGGACATAGATGCTTTGGGTAAGATTGGCAAATCATGTTACCGCACCGAAGTAGCTCTTCGAAGTCAGCGGTGAGGGGCCGCAACTCGGGAGTAATGGCGGCGGCATCCCGCGCGCCACGCGCCACGACACTTTCGAAAATAACACCACGGTCGCGAGATCCGAAAGGATGACCTGCACCCACCATCCGATGTGGTGCTTTGGCATTACTGCTGCGATCGCCGGGACCGTAGACGGCAAGGAGAATGCCCACCGGAGGCCAACAGCGGTGCGGGTGCCTACCAGTGTCCACGTTTGCAGCCTCGATCGCAGGTGTTGGTCTACAACCTGACGCGGTGTACGATTCAAGGGTTTTTAGTGCCAAGCCAGATTTCTTTCACCTGACTGGCCGGATCATTTCGCGAGCTCTGAGCTCAGCTCATGTAGAACAGTGCGATGCAGCCGTCGTGTCAGGAAAGTCATGCGGAGCGCCGCCGAACGAGCTGTATGAAGCGCAAGATCGTCACGCCAGCGCGAGATCAATAGCGCCGCCGACCCGATCAAACTACGCTCAAACGCGCCAATCCGAACACCAGCGAGGACCGGAGCCTCGAGCCTGGCGTAGATCTGGTTAACCGAGATTAGATCGCAAACGGCCGAACAATGCTAGAACGGGCCGTGACATTGGTTGGTCTCGGACGGAGAGACCATCATGGATGCCTCTTGCAAGAACATGTTGCGCATCCAAATGCTTGCAGGATCAGTATTATGAATGGCCGGCCACTGGACGGCCTCGGTGAATGTGAGAAGTCGCAGCGGAGGTTCGATGACCCGCAGGGGCATCGTGTCTGCGAAATGGCTGACCAGTCTTGAGGGCATACTCGCTATACGGTTGGTGCCCAATAACATAGGCGGAATCATACCAAAACCCTGCACTGCGACCTCGGTGCGTATCTTGAAACCATGCTCGAGCAAGAGCCATTCGTGAAAGGAGGGCCTCAGGGAGCCCCCGAACCGGGCTTCCACGTGCCCGATCGACATGTACTTCTCGAACGTAAGTCGCGGCGCCAGCTGCTTGTTCATGGGGCAGCCCACGCAAACGAACGTGTCCTCGAACAGTGCCGCCTTGGGATGCGCACTCGACATGAACATCTCCGGATACATGAGAAAATCGACTTCACCGCGCCGGAGAAGTTCATCGGGTTCCTCTAAGGGCGGCAGCAACTCGAAATTGATCGTCGGAGCTTCCCGCGCGACGCGGTCCACGATTCTTCGAAGAAACACGACAGTCATGAAGTCGGACAGGATGATCCTGAATCGCCGATTCGATTGAGACGGAGTGAAGCCCTCCGGAGAAATGATGGAGAGCTGAATGTGAGCGAGAGCCTCGCGAATTGGGGCTGCGAGCGCTTGAGCCCGCGGCGTTGGGAGAAGCTTCCGATCCCTCATCGTGAATAGCTCATCGCGAAAGTAAGTGCGAAGCCGCGCGACGGCAGCGCTCATGGCAGGTTGACTGAGGTTGATGCTTCTTGCCGCCGCAGTGAGATTGCCTTGCGTCACCAGGGCGTCGAACGCGACGAGGAGATTCAGATCGAGGCCCTTGAAACGCATAATCTTGAGTGATCCACCGTGTGAATGTGTTCTATCGATACAATCGATTTTACCATTTGTACCGACTGAGGATAGCAAAGGATAGTTTAGCGAGATGCCAGATCTATCAGAATGGTTACAAATCGTAGCGCGTCTCAGCCCAGCGCCAGGGATCGATCAAGACATCTGGACCGTGCGGTCGCAGTTTCGCGCGTGTTGCGCAAGCCCTATCTCGGCGAGCTAGCACGGTGGGGATCCGCAAATGTGCGTGGGCGTATAGGACGAGCAAACCATCGTATGGCTTCGCCAACCCATTCTATACCGGCCGTGTACCGCTGTAGAATTGAGCGAACGCTTAACCTGACCGTAGATTTCCCTCCAGTTGGACCCCTTCGGTTGCGGGTGCCAAATGTGTTTTGGTCGCATCCGATTGCGTCCTTGCTGCGGAGAAATCGTGCCGAACATGCAAGCGAAGCCGTCCTTGGTGAATCTGATGCGAGTTGCGCACACGCTCGACGTCGTATCCATTGTGAATGCAGATCGGTCAGTGCGTGAAGGTCTGACAGATATGGTTTTTTCGGCGGGTTACGTACCCGAACCCTTCGAGAGCGCAGACGAGTTCTTGAAATCGGGCCGCCGTTTGATCACGTCGTGCTTGATCGCGGACATGCAGTCGAGCGTGATGAGTGGCTTTGAGCTTTTCCATCATCTGGCTGCATCCGGAGGCGCGATTCCCACCGTTCTGCTCACAGACAGCTTCGAAAACGATATGAGGCGAGTCCTGCAAACGGGACTCCAGTTTTTGAGCAAGCCTTTCGAGCGTAGCGAACTGCTGGCGTGCGTCAGGAGCCAGATAATGAATAGGAATTACTCTCTATGAAAATGATCGCGCCCGGATCCACACGAGGTGCTTCGGCGCGCCCTCCAGTTCGTTGGAGGCTGTGCTGGGAGAATGAGCTTCAACTTGCTGACCATATTGAGTTGTCCGACTTCTTCCGGAAGACCTATGGTCCGACCGGGGCATTCAATGCAAAGCCCTTTGAAGGTCATCGAAGCTGGGCCGGCGCAAGGCCTGAGATTCGCGCAATCGGCTACGATGATCGTGGTGTTGCGATTCACATCGGCGCACTGCGCCGCTTCATAAAAGTGGGTGAGGTCGATCTGCTTGTGGCTGAACTCGGATTGTACGGGGTGCGCCCGGATCTCGAGGGGCTCGGAATCAGCCACTCCATCCGCGTGATGTATCCCGTATTGCGAGATCTTGGGGTGCCGTTCGGTTTTGGCACGGTCCGATCTGCCCTGCAGAAACATATTACCAGGCTGCTCGGGCGACAGGGATTGGCGACTGTTTTGCCAGGGCTCCGTGTCCGGTCCGCTCGTCCGGATATCTATCTCACTGTGCCTCCGACGCGTGTGGAGGACGTGGTCGGCCTCGTTCTGCCGATTGCGAGGCCAATGAGCGAATGGCCGGCCGGTGAGATGATTGAACGAAACGGGCCAGAACTGTGACGTCCGCAGACGGCGAAATTAAAGCGCGGAGCGACTACGCCGACCCCGGCGGAGAGCACTGCGTCTATCTCACATTTGATGATGGGCCCAACCCGCATTGCACGCCGGCTATCCTCGATGTGCTGGCGCAGCATCGGGCCCCCGCCACCTTCTGCGTGATCGGTGCATATGCAGCGGGTCAGCCGGAGCTGATGCAGCGCATCGTCGCAGAAGGGCACGAAATCGCAAACCACACAATGACGCACCCGGATTTATCCAAATGCAAGCCCGATGAGGTGGAATACGAGATCCTCACAACGAACAAGGTCATCGGAATGGCCTGCCCGCGAGCCTCTGTGCGGCACATGCGTGCGCCGTATGGGACTTGGACCAAGGAGGCCCTCGCCGCGTCGGCGAAAGCCGAACTGGCAGCCCTGCATTGGTCAGTCGACCCGCAAGACTGGTCTCGTCCTGGCGGCGAGGCGATTGTTGCCGCGGTGCTGGCCTCGGCACGCCCGGGGGCGATCGTGCTCCTGCACGACGGGTGCCCTCCCGACGAGTTGGAACGCTGCCCTCACTCTGGTCGGCGCGACCAGACTGTGACGGCGCTCGCCAAGCTCATTCCAGCACTGCATGACCGTGGATTTGCAATCCGGTCGCTTCCTCAAACAAACTGAATAGATCAATTCCCATGAGCCTGCTTGCCACCATCGGCACCGTTGCTGTTGCCTCATACGCGTTGCTCTCCAGCGTCCATAAGAGCGCGCAGGCGCTTTATGCGCTGCGAACCGACGCCTCACTGCCGCCGTACGATTCGGTCGACGCCGGTGCTCTGCCCAGCGTGGACGTCATCGTGCCCTGCTTCAACGAGGACCCGCGCACGCTGGCGGCCTGCCTGAAGTCTCTTGCAAGCCAGGACTACCCAGGGCGATTGCAGGTTTATGTCGTCGATGACGGCTCTGCAAATGTCGCAGCAGTGGCCCCGGTCCATGCGAGCTACGCATATGACCCGAGGTTCGACGTCATTCTGCTGCCAAGCAACGTTGGAAAGCGCAAGGCGCAGATCGCAGCGATACGCCGGTCGTTCGGCGATCTCGTGCTCAACGTCGATTCCGACACGGAAATCGCCAGCGACGTGGTCAGCAAACTCGTACGCAAGATGCAGGATCCAGCCGTCGGCGCGGCCATGGGGCAATTGACGGCCAGCAACCGGAACGACAGCTGGCTGACCCGATTGATCGACATGGAGTACTGGTTGGCTTGCAACGAGGAGCGCGCGGCGCAGACGCGCTTTGGTGCCGTCATGTGCTGCTGCGGGCCGTGTGCCATGTACCGCCGCTCCGCGCTGCTGTTGCTGCTGGACCAGTACGAGACGCAGTTCTTCCGGGGAAAGCCGAGCGACTTCGGTGAGGACCGCCATCTGACGATCCTCATGCTCAAGGCAGGGTTTCGAACCGAGTACGTTCCGGACGCCATCGCCGCCACGGTGGTCCCGGACAGGCTCTTGCCCTATCTGCGGCAACAGCTCCGCTGGGCGCGGAGCACTTACCGCGACACGCTGTTGGGCTTGCACCTGTTGCCCGGCCTGGACCGGTACCTTACGCTCGACGTGCTCGGACAGAACCTCGGGCCGCTGCTGCTCGCCATCTCATCGATTGCCGCGCTCGCTCAGCTCGCGCTCACCGGCACCGTGCCCTGGTGGACCGGTCTGACCATCGTCGCGATGACCATGGTTCGATGCAGCGTGGCGGCCCTCCGTGCCGGCGAGCTTCGATTTATCGGCTTCTCGCTGCACACCCCGATCAACATCTTCCTCCTGCTCCCGATGAAAGCCTATGCGCTCTGTACCTTGAGCAACAGCGACTGGCTCTCGCGCAAAGTAGCGCAATCATCAGACGTCGATGAGTCGAAGGCCTCGATCGAAGACGCGACAAATGGACCAAGCCTTAACCCGGGATCGGAAGCGCCTGGCTCAATTCGCAGGGCAGGTCTTTCGCGCGCTCCCTCGCAGCTGATCGCGTCTGATGGCATTGCCGCCGCGACTGACTGACAGCTTTGTAGGGGATTTAGTGGTGAGCGTGGACAAGACATATCAATCGTTGCAACGGGAGCTGACCAACGATGACCCATGGCGGCTTGACGACAATCCGTTCGAACGTGAGCGTCACACCCAATTGCTACGGCTATCGCTGTCGAACGGCGCCGTCTCAACCGGCCTCGAGATCGGGTGCGCGGCCGGTGCATTCACAGAGAAGCTTGCTCCTCACTGCAAACGGCTCACGGTCATCGATGTTATGCCGCGAGCGATCGGTCGAGCGGTCCAGCGGACCAAGAGGTGGTCGCATATCAGCTGGGCGGCGACCGATATTCTGCGGTTCTCGACCGAAGAGCTGTTCGATCTGATCGTGGTCGCCGAAGTTCTCTACTATCTCGAAGACATGACACGGATGCGTACCGCAATCGACAAGCTGGTGAAGATGCTTGCTCCAGGTGGGCACCTGGTCTTCGGATCTGCACGTGATGCCATCTGCAGGCGATGGGGGCATGTCGCTGGCGCCGAGACAGTCATCACGATGTTGACTGAAGCGCTCATTGAGGTCGAACGCGTGCAGTGCCAGGGGCAGTCGGCTGACGAAGACTGCTTGTTGGTCCGCTTTCGCAATCCGGAGCGATCTTCGATTTGTTCTAACGGCCGAGCTTGAAAGGAGCTACGATGCGCATTTGCGGTATTAAGTTGACGCATGACGGGGCAGTCGCTCTGATCGAGGACGGCCGGGTGGTGTTTTGTGTCGAACAGGAGAAGCTGAACAACAATCCGCGTTATCAAACTATCGACAACCTGGATGCCGTTGTTGGCGCCTTGGCGGAGCACGGGCTGGATCCGAGCGATGTTGATCAGTTCGTCATTGATGGCTGGGATGGAGAGTTCGAGTCACAGTTTGAAGTCCTTAGTGGGACGACGACCATCAAGCTCAAGGGCGCGCCGTATGTCGAACGGCAAGGCGATAGCCCCCTGACGTCCCGCGATCGGATCGGCCTCATGCTTGATGGGAAGCTATATCCCTATCAAAGCTATCCCCATGTCACCGGGCACGTAGCATCCGCATACTGCGCCAGCTCGTTTGCCAAATCCGGACAATCTGCTTTCTGCTTGGTGTGGGACGGCTGCATTTTTCCGCGCCTCTACTATGTAGAGCCCCACGGCATCCGGTTCATCGAGTGCCTGTTTCCGATAATAGGTCACGCCTATGCGACGGCAGGACACCACTTTGGACCTTACAGGCGGGCAGACCGGACCAGCTGGGATCTCGGTATTGCCGGCAAGCTGATGGCCTATATCGCACTGGGATCGCCCGACGAGGATTGTATTAAGACGTTTCATGAACTTTATGAGGCCCACTTTGCCACGGATGCTGAGGGCGCTTGTCCTGAGCTTGAAGAGATCAACAGCTCACAATCGCCACTTGAAGCTCTGCACGACTTCTTCGATGCGTGCGCAATGCGATTGAAGGAAAAACAGGCCCAAGACGTCCTTGCGTCATTTCACGTGTTTCTAGAGCGTCTGCTGGTTCGCACCATTGCTGATGTGGTGGAGCGGCATTCGAATCTTGCGGGGGCGCGTAACCTCTGCATATCCGGCGGCTGTGGCCTGAATATTAAGTGGAATAGTGCATTTCGTGCGACAGGCCTGTTCGATTTCGTGTGGGTGCCGCCCTTTCCGAACGACAGCGGCTCAGCCATTGGTGCTGCTTGCTCTGCATTGGCGGCACAGCAAGGCTTTAGAGCTCTGGAATGGTCGGTCTACAGCGGACCGGCCGTGCGTCCCAGCGAAGTCCCGCCCGAATGGGAGGGCGCGCCCTGCACTATGGGCCAACTTGCGGCAATCCTCGCTTGCGACAAGCCCGTGGTCTTCCTTGCCGGGCGTGCCGAGCTCGGGCCGCGAGCCTTGGGTGGCAGAAGCATTCTCGCGGCTGCGAGCTGGGAAGGAATGAAAGATCATCTCAACGACGTCAAACTTCGTGAGCATTTCAGGCCGGTAGCGCCGATATGCCTGGAGGATCGTGCCGCGGAGATTTTTAGCCCTGGAATACCTGATCCGTACATGCTGTTCGATCACCAGACGCGACCAGAATGGCGGGACAAAATTCCCGCCGTCGTGCATCTCGATGGATCTGCTCGTCTACAAACCGTTTCTAGAACCTCTCAGCATGAAGTGGCCGAGCTTCTCGTCGAATACGAGAAGCTCACAGCCATTCCGCTGCTTTGCAATACCAGCGCCAATCTGCATGGACGCGGCTTTTTCCCGGATGCTGCCGCCGCGTGCCAGTGGGGACGCGTCGATCACGTATGGTGTGACGGCCTGCTTTGGACAAAAAAGCGCGCAAGCGGGGAAGCGGCGGGAACAACGTCCGTCGCGATGGCGTAAGCAAATGTCAACCGCGGCAGTCGACCTTTTCCAGGTGAGCAAGTTCTACGACGACAGGGTCGTCGTGGACGCTCTTTCGTTTACGGTCTCGCCGGGAGAGTGCTTCGGTCTGCTGGGACCAAACGGCGCGGGTAAAAGCACGCTTGCGCGTTTGATCCTGGGTGTTGCATCGCCCGACGCAGGTAAGATATGCGTGCTCGGCGAGCCAGTGCCGGCGCGGGCGCGCTTGGCGCGCCGGGGGATCGGGGTTGTCCCACAGTTCGATAACCTTGATCTTCAGCTCACGGTGCGCGAAAACTTGCTCGTTTTCGGGCGCTACTTCGCCATGAGCGCGGCTGAGGTGGAAGCGGTCACGCCGTCACTGCTCGAATTCGCACGCCTGGAGAACAAGGCGGACGCGCGAGTCGCCGAACTGTCCGGCGGCATGAAGCGACGCCTGACGTTGGCACGGGCCCTCATTAACGATCCGCAGCTCTTGGTCCTTGATGAGCCGACGACCGGCCTCGATCCGCACGGCCGTCACCTGATTTGGGAACGCTTGCGCTCGTTATTAGGGCGCGGCAAAACGATCCTTCTCACCACCCACTTCATGGAAGAGGCGGAGCGATTGTGCGACCGCCTGTGCGTGCTCGAGCACGGCCGTAAGATCGCCGAAGGTCAGCCTCGCGCGCTGATCGAGCAGCAGATCGGCTGCCAAGTGATCGAGATTTACGGCGGTAACCCGCACGAACTGCTGCCGCTGGTCAGACCCCAAGTGCAGCGCGCTGAGGTGAGCGGGGAGACGCTGTTCTGCTATGTCACGGATCCAGAGCAGGTGCGCCTCCGGCTTGTCAACCGCACGGAACTGCGCTTTCTGCAGCGTCCTCCAAATCTGGAGGATGTGTTCTTGCGGCTAACCGGGCGAGAGATAAAGGACTGAACGATGTGGCAACGTTTTGCGCCGGCGCTCCCTGCTAATCCATGGAACTGGATGGCGGTATGGCGCCGCAATTTTCTGGTTTGGCGGAAAGTTGCTCTGGCATCGGTTCTTGGGAATCTGGCCGAGCCGATGAGCTCTCTGTTCGGTCTCGGTTTTGGCCTTGGAATGATCATAGGTGGTGTTGAGGGCACCTCATACATCTCGTTTCTGGCGGCTGGAATGGTTGCCACAAGCGCGATGGTGTCCGCAACCTTCGAAACGATCTATGCGGCTTACGCTCGCATGCAGACAAATTGCACCTGGGAGGCAATGCTCTGTACGCCCCTTACGCTCGGCGACATTGTCCTCGGTGAAGTGGCATGGGCAGCGAGCAAGGCCTTGCTCGCCGGGACCGCGATCACGATTGTGGCCGTCGCGCTGGGTTACGCAGAGTGGTCATCCATTCCCTATGCGTTACCAGCCATCGCCCTCACTGGCGTTACTTTCGCGAGCCTCGCAATGGTCGTTTCAGCACTTGCACCGAGCCACGACTATTTCATCTTCTACCAGTCGCTTATTCTTACGCCCATGATGTATTTAAGCGGGACGATCTTCCCAATGAGCCAGTTGCCCGGTTCGTTTCAACGCATCGCAGCCTTATTGCCGCTGAGTCATTCGGTCGATCTCATTCGTCCAACAATGCTTGGTCGACCGGTTGACAGCGTCGGATTGCATGTGGGCGCACTTTGCATCTACGCAGCAGTTCCCTTCCTCGTCTCGGCCGTGCTCCTTCGGCAGCGCCTGATGCGGTGAGAGGAATAAGATCTAAAGCGAAGCATCGCGTGTGCGAGATGAGATATCGGGCTTAGCGAACTTCCAATCGCGTGCGACGCTTATATGCGTCTCGTCAGCTAGCGATGCCTGATCGGCCCCGCGGGGCCTACTCCCAAAGCAAGCGATACGAAATAGGCCAACAGGCCTCTCAGGATTAACGGAGAACAAGATGCTGTGTCTAGGATTGAGTGGCGGCCTCGACAAGGTCTATGAAAACCCCCTTGGGCTGCCGGGCACGTTTCTGCACGACGGCGCCGCGGTACTTGTCAAGGACGGGCGCGTGATCGCTGCCGTGGAAGAGGAGCGCCTTAACCGGATCAAACATTCAAACAAGCTCCCGAGCAGTGCGATCGAATACTGTCTTGCAGCCGCGGGTGTGGAGCTTCGCGACGTCGATCGTATTGCGTTCTACGCTACTGAATCCTATTGCAATGCAATGCTCGAACGGTTGTTTATCTCACAACCGGAAATCTCAATTCCCCTAGATGCGAATCTGCTGCTACGGCACCTTCTAGCCACGGAGTTCGGTACCCAAGTTGATCCTTCCCGGGTGTCATTCGTAGGCCACCATCAGGCCCACGCCGTGAGCGCTCTGGCGATGTCGGGTTTTGAAGATAGCCTGGTCCTCGCGATCGACGGTTGTGGCGACTTCCTGTCGGGTCTCTTGGCTGTCGGGTCAGGCAGCGAAATGACCGAGCTTATGACGTTTCCAGAGAATAACTCTCTCGGACTGTTCTATCTGGAGACGATCCGATATCTCGGCTACGGCCTGTTCGACGAGTATAAGGTTATGGGACTGGCTCCTTACGGAGATCCCGCACGCTATCGTGAGCTCTTTTCGCAATTCTATGAGCTCTGCGCAAACGGTGGCTACCGCGTTCACCTCGAACGTATCGGCCCAGCATTGCTGCACAATATCGAGGTCCGGCGAAAGGGAATGCCGTTCACGCAACAGCATCGAGATGTGAGCGCATCGTTGCAGGAGGCGCTGGAGCGGATCGTGTTTCACATTCTGCGGCATTACCGTGAGTCGACCGGAATGAAACGGTTGTGCCTGGCTGGCGGGGTGGCCCACAACTGCACGCTGAACGGAAAACTCCTGTATTCAGGCCTGTTCGAAGACATCTTCGTGCAGCCGGCTGCGCATGACGCCGGATGCGCATTGGGCGCGGCATTGATGGTGTCGAACGAGGCCGGGCAGCCTGCGCCCCGCGAGCGACTACAGACGGTTTATTGGGGGCCAGATGTCGGCAGCGACGATAGCATCGAAAAGGAACTGAAGGGATGGGCCGGACACCTCGAGTTTGAACGGACCGCTGACGTCGCAACCAGAGCAGCCGAGTGGATGGTTGATGGCGCCGTGATCGGGTGGGTACAGGGCCGATCGGAGTTCGGCCCTCGTGCGCTCGGCAACCGTAGTATTCTTGCGGACCCGAGGCCCGCGGCGAACAAGGACCGGATCAATGCGATGGTCAAGAAGCGCGAGGGTTATCGACCATTTGCGCCATCGGTTCTGGAGGAGGATGCGGGCGCGTTCTTTGAGTTGCCGGATGGTCGCGCAGAATATCCCTTCATGAATTTCGTCGTTCGCGTGCGCGAATCCAAGCGTGCTTTGCTGGGCGCGATCACGCATATCGATGGTACAGCTCGGCTGCAAACTGTTTCCCGCACGAACAATGCCGCCTACTGGGAACTCATCAATGCGTTCAAGGGCCTGACTGGCGTCCCGATTTTGCTTAATACGTCGTTCAACAACAATGCCGAACCGATCGTAGATTCCGTTGCCGATGCGATTACGGCGTTTTTGTCAACCGAGCTGGATGGCCTTGTGATCGGTTCATTCCTCGTCAAGAAGCGGGCAACAACACTCGAAAGCTGGACTGCACTCGCTGTATCACTGCCGCCCCATGTATCTCTTTACCGGGTTCGCGCTCATGCGGGCCGAGAACGCCAGGAGACAGTCTGCGAGATCCGCATGGGTCACTCCAGCCAGGAGAGCGTGCGCGTCTCGCATGACCTGTTCGACATGCTGATGCAAATTGAGAAGGAAGCTGTTCTTGCCGATCTTCTCGCCAGGGTCACCTCTGATAGGACTAGGCGAGAAGCTCTCGTGAACGAACTGCGCGGGCTCTGGGATCTGCGCCGTATTCGGCTGCATCCGTCACAGACTGCGCGGTAGTAAAAGTGAGCAATGCGGAAGCGGGCTCCTTGGGCGCCTCTTGCATGACCTGCCAATCGCGGTGCCGTGGAGGAGGGTTGCGGGTTGATCGCCTTGCGTCCAGGTGACCAGCCGTCCATCGGTGAGGATCGGAATCGCAGATGGAGTAGGTGCGCCACACAAAACTGCTCTTATGCAACGAGAAGGGTTTAATAACTTGACGAAGGAACGCTTTGTTATTTCTCGGAGGCGTACCGGCTTTGGTGACTGTCTCTGGTCGCTGGCGTCAGCCTGGTCGTACGCGCAGCGGACCGGGCGGACGCTCGTCGTTGACTGGCGCGGTTCCTGCTACATCGACCGACCGTTCAGCAACGCCTTTCCGGTGTTCTTCGAGCCGGTTGAGGACATCGCTGGGGTACCGGTGATTTGCGATGACCGGATCAACCAGCTCTCGTTTCCCGGACCGTTCTTCCCGCGGTGGTGGAATAGGCCGTCGATCGACTGCATCAATCGTCCGGATGAGCAGATCTTCCGAGAACGTGACGAACTGACCGAGCTGTTCCAGGCGAGAGAAGATAACGAAGCCAACACCATTGTCTGTGACGCCTGCCTGATGTGGCGTTGTGGCGAGGCAGCCGAACGACTGATCTTTCGGAACATCAAGCTCAGGTCTGAGATTCAAGCGCGGATCGACGCCTTGTATGAGGAACATTTTGGCGGCCATAGCATCATTGGCGTTCATGTTCGGCACGGCAATGGCGAAGATATCATGGACCATGCGCCGTACTGGGCCGATTCGGAACTCGCCTTTCGTCAGGTCTGCATGGCAATCCGTAAAGCCAAGGCTTTGCCATATCCAAAGCCTGTAAAGGTCTTCCTGTGCACGGACAGTGCACAGGTGCTCGACCGCCTATCAGGTCTGTTTCCCGATGTCTTCGTCGTACCAAAACGTTTCCAGGTCGATCGGGCAGGGCCGTTGCATAGTGCGGAAATGGGAATTGAAGGTGGAGCTTCCGCTCTCATTGACATGTATCTTCTTGCGCGATGCGCTACCGTGATCCGCTTTCCCCCCACCAGCGCCTTCACGCGCTATGCCCGTCTGCTCGTTCCGCGGATTATTGAATTCGACCAGCGCAATCCGGAGCGCTTGACCCTGATCGATAATCCCTACGAGCATTTCGCGGCTTCCTGAAGCGCCAGAATGTGGGCCTGAACAATGGCGGGCTAGATCATCGGTCTGATACTGCTGGCTTCGACACGGTCGAGTTTCGCAACGTGTCGCAGGAACGTTGGATGGCGACTTCCGTCCCGCAAGCGACGGCTGACCGGCGCACTACCATGGATGCGGTGCGGTGGGAGGGCGAACGCCTGAGAAGCGTAAGGCCGATGCCAGCGGGGCCGGCGGTCTTGCCCGGCAACACTTCGGGCCCTCCGGTGTAAGTCGAGTCGCGCGGAAAGCTTACAGTTCTGTCATCCTCCAGCCAAGTCCGCCGTCGCTGGCCAGACGGTGAAAAGCACGGCAATGGCGGTCCGGGTCGCCCAGGAAATCTAACGTAACAGACAGTCACGTCAGAATGTCCCAGCAGCAAGGAGGCGCGTCCGGTAGATGGATCGCCTTTGCTGGGCAGGGCTTTCGTTTTCTGGACGACGGCCTTTGTTCATGCTCCGCTCGCGGAGTCCTTTCGGACGGAGGTGTGATGAACCGCGTGGCCGGCGGCCCATCGGTATTGCTCAAGAGCCGTATGTGCGGCCGCGCGTATCCAGGCCGAGAGCAACTTGGACGAACCGGCCATTAAATCCTGATCTCCGCCCGCAGCTAATCTATCTCGTCTAGCGCGCATGACCCACAGACCACTCGTGGAGTGGTGACGCAGTCAGCTCGCCATGGAAACCCCAGCCTCTGGCTCGAAGGCGTAGCGCACGCAGTGGGCGGCACCCGGGAGCTCGACGACAGCCATTGCTGCGGCGTTGCCGGTGTCGCAAAGCAAACAGGCCAGATGTTCGAAACCTGCCATTTGCGACGTAAAAGCGCGCCACCTGTGCCCTGCTTCGCTCTGGCCCGGATCCTGCACCAGGTGCACGGGCGAGGGGAGCGGAAGGGAGTCGCGTGTGAATCTAGGTCTACCAGATGACAACGCGGTCGCAGCTAAATCGTCGGAAACGGACCCTCGTGGTCCAATTCACGCCGATGGAGCGGGCCGTCCGCTGCGTGAGCGGAAGACGCTGGTATTGACCGGGGCATCGCGCGGTATCGGTCGCGCCACGGGAAGATTGTTTTCGGAAGCCGGTTGGCGCATCATTTCTTGCGCGCGCCAACCATTCGACGCGGTGCGCTGCCCATGGGACTCAGAGGGGGATAGCTATATCGAAGTCGACCTGAGCGATCATCGGACGCTACCGCGCGTGATTGCTCAGATAAAGGAGCGCCTTGCCGGCGCACCGCTGCAGGGACTGATAAACAATGCCGGAAACTCACCAAAAACGCCAAACGGTGCCCGGCTCACGTCGCTGGCGACCTCAGTCGATACCTGGATGAGCGTGTTCCACCTGAATCTGGTGGCGCCGATCCTGCTCGCGCAAGGTCTGTTCGATGAGCTAAAAGCGGCCTCAGGCTCGATCGTCAATGTGACTTCGATCGCCGGTGCGCGGGTGCATCCATTTGCAGGCACGGCATATGCCACGTCGAAAGCTGCGCTCGCTTGTCTCACGCGCGAAATGGCGCACGACTACGCCTCACATGGCATTCGCGTCAATGCGATCGCGCCCGGCGAAATCAAGACGGACATTTTGTCGCCTGACACGGAAGCGCATCTTGTGCCAAAGATCCCACTACGCCGGGTGGGTACACCCGAAGAGGTCGCCAAGGTCATTTTCTTCCTATGTTCAGATGCGGCAAGTTATGTCACTGGCGCCGAAGTGCCGATCAATGGCGGGCAACACTTGTGAGTGAATCCGTCCCTGGCGAACCCGGCTAACTGAGCTTTATCGATGGAAGCCATGTTGGCCGGGCGAATCCGCGCAGCGAGTTGGAAAGAATAAAGCGCAAAATCTAGTCACTGTAAGTGCTGCCGGCGTGCCATGAAGAGCCGTCATCTCTCGCCCCCGCCCTGAGAGCTGGATGTCAGATCGAGGCAGGCATGCAACACGAGTCTAACAAGTCCGATCGAGGTGATGGGGAGGACCAAGAAAGGAACGGAGAAGTCACTATGCTGGACAGCGTTTCCCCGCGCGAAACACCAAACTCAACCTCCGGCGCGGCCCCTTCCGCTTCTATTCTGCCATCGCAAGAGAAATCGCTAAGCACGATCTTTGAAATAGCGCACACGCTCACCGCCGTATGCCGGCTCGAAGCCAAGCTGGCGAGCGTCATCGAGCGTCTGCCATCGCTCGTGCAGATGCGGCGCGGCATCGTATGCCTGTTCGAACATGACGGGGTGCCCGAGATCATCGTAGACGGCGGGCGGAGCGAAGGGCGCGACGCGCGTTGCGGGGGGCGCTTGCCGCAAGGAGCAATTGATCAAATTGTGGCGACGGGGCGGCCGCTCATCGTCGAGAACGTAGCGCTGCATTCGATCTTCAGTTCTTCGGACGTCGAGATGCTAGACGCTGCCGGTAACACGTGCGTTGCCTTCATCGGCGTGCCCATAGAGATTGACGAGAAAGTTGTGGGTACGCTGAGCATCGACCGCGTCGAAGACAACGAGACGCATGCGCAGCTCGAGGACGACCTCCGCCTGGTGACGATGGTCGCAAGCCTTCTGGGCCAGACGGCGAAGCTGCATTGCACCTTTGTGCGCGACCGCGGGCGGCTTATGGACGAGGAGTTCGGGCCGCAGAAGCAGCCGTCGTCCGAGCTCAAGCCTCATGGGCGGGAGCGTAAGAAGGTCCAAGTCGAGGGAATTATCGGCGACAGTCCGGCGCTGCGCGCGATGCTTGAGAAGATCGAGCTGATCGCAAAATCGAATAGCACAGTTCTGTTGCGTGGCGAATCGGGTACCGGCAAAGAGCTGGTAGCGAAGGCTATTCACGAGCGTTCAGCGCGCGCCAAACGCCCCTTTATCAAGCTGAATTGCGCAGCCCTCACCGAGACGGTGCTGGAATCCGAATTGTTCGGTCACGAGAAAGGGGCGTTTACGGGCGCATTCAACGCGCGCAAGGGTCGCTTCGAACTCGCGGACAAGGGAACGTTGTTTCTGGATGAGATTGGCGAGATCTCGGCGTCGTTCCAGGCGAAACTCCTGCGCGTGCTTCAGGAGCAGGAGTTTGAGCGGGTGGGCGGCAATCAGACGATCAAAGTCGACGTCCGCGTGATTGCTGCCACGAACAAGAATCTTGAAGAGGCGGTGGCAAGGAAGGAGTTTCGTGCCGATCTCTATTATCGCATTAGCGTGGTTCCTCTGCTACTGCCGCCGCTGCGCGAAAGACGCACTGATATTCCGCTTCTCGCCGCTCGATTCTTGAAGAACTTCAACAATGAGAACGGCCGTGCTCTGGTCTTCGAGTCAAGTGCGATTGACGTTCTTATGAATTGCGGATTTCCCGGGAATGTCCGTGAGCTGGAGAACTGTGTGCAGCGGACCGCGACCCTGGCGCACGGATCGTCGATCGCAAGAGACGATTTTGCCTGCCGGCACGGGCAATGCCTGTCGGCCACGCTATGGAAGTGCGGGCCGGAGCAAGTGGCGCGACAGCCGAGCCCGATAATCTCACTTCCCGCGAGGCTGAGCATGCCGCCGACACAAGCTGTGGCACACGTTCAGCCGGTCGGTAGCGAACTGACGCCGCTAGAGCCACCCGGCCGACCCAACATAGGTGCCGCCAAGGTCACAGATCGCGAGCGCGTAGTCGCAGCGATGGAAAGGTCCGGGTGGGTACAGGCAAAGGCGGCGCGCTTGCTTGGACTGACGCCGCGCCAGATTGGATATGCCTTGAGAAGGCACCGTATCGAGATCAAGCGCTTCTGAATAAAGAGTCGGCTCGCGTCTCTCTCGATCGCCGGGCGCGGTAGGAGAGCGTGCGCAAGAGGCGGTACTCTGGTCCATGAAGCGGATACGAAACCGATGTGCTCTGCTTGGACGTGGCGGAGCGTAAGCCATCTTCGCGTCAGCCGCGTGCTGGTCATCGTCTGCTTGCAATGTATTCGCCCTATGAGAAATGATTAGGTGTCGAACCCGCGCAAGATCGCGGCCGGGCCGTTTATGGCGCGACTCAGATGAGAGAGATCACGTCCCGCTTTACGCAGCTCGTCGCAGTCCCAACGGTCTCACCGTCAATCGCCAGCCGTTGCATTCCTCTCTCATCGGCGAAGTGCCTGGGGTGGTATGACAGTTGCTATTCGTGGGGAGCCTGCTCAACATCTTAGGAGAAGCATATGCACAGCATCGTCTGCATCAAACAGGTCCCCGACTCCGCACAAATCCGCGTGCATCCTGTCACGAATACGATCATGCGGCAGGGCGTGCCGACGATCATCAACCCATATGATCTGTTCGCACTGGAAGCTGCGCTCGAGCTACGAGACAAGTTCGGCGGTGAAATCACTGTTTTGACAATGGGGCCGCCGTCGGCCGAAGAATCTCTCCGAAAGGCGCTGACATTCGGTGCCGATCGTGCTGTCCTGCTCACCGATCGTAGTTTCGCAGGCTCTGATACGCTGGCGACGAGTTACGCTCTGGCGTGCGCGATTCGCAATATCGGGAAGGAATATGGCCCACCAGACGTCATATTCACTGGCAAGCAGACTATCGACGGCGATACGGCGCAGGTGGGACCTGGCATTGCAAAGAGGCTCGGGGTCCAGCAGCTTACGTATGTTTCAACAATCAAAGCGTTGGACTTCAAAGCACGCACGATTGATGTGGAACGGCGCTGCGAAGGAGGAGTCCAAGTGCTGCGTTCCAACCTTCCTTGTCTCATCAGCATGTTAGAGGCAAGCAATCAAATTCGCCGCGGTGCAATGATCGACGCCCTGCGTGCGGCCCGTGCCTCCATCGTAAAATGGAGCGCTCAAACTGCCGGCGTGGATGACATGGCCAAATGCGGTCTGAGGGGGTCGCCGACGGTCGTCAAGCGTGTCTTCGCGCCCTCCGCACGAGCGGAGAAGGCGACGTGGGTGGAAGCGGCCGAGCAGCCGGCGCAAGCGTTGATCGACGCCATGTTCAAGCGCAACCCTACGCTCGAGACGGAGCTCGCGCAGCTTGCGCGCGGTACCTCATCCGCCCAAACTAGCGGTGCGTGAAGTCGCCGCTGATCGAGCGGAGCCAGCGACAGCCCGGGTCGTGGTCATGCATTGGCCCGACGCTCGGTGTACCAGGCACGATTCAGGCTTTTCGACCGCTCGCTAAGAATTGGCGAGCTGCGATACACCGGTTCTTCCTATGCGAGCCGTATCGGGACGAGCCGTCGCTGGTGCTGAGTGGGAATGGCTGAGCACTACCGCAACGCTCGATTCGTTCTGTGGTCGAGCGGCGCGATGATAATGCTCGTACTTTGCGGTTACGTGAAAAACGAGCAGAGCTCGCGCGAGGGAGATACATCCCTCGCGCGAGCTCCACGTGCGCTGCCATGCAAACTTAACGGGCACGTCTTGAGGCTGCATGAATTCCGCAGTGGCCCGCGGCCGGCAGAGTGGCACGCGGACTACCGAGATCACCGCAAGGACCGCCACGCACCCCGCTCAGTTCAGTCTTGGACGTGAAGGTCCCCCCGTGGGCGGGCTGCTAACGTGTGGTAAATTGCGCGCTTACGGCCCGGTTAGACCCCTCGGGTCGCGACAGCTTCGCAACTCTGTTGGTGTTTCCCGGATAAATCCTGAGCGCGGCGATAATGCCGAGCAAAGCTGCAAACATCAACCAGAAACCCGGCGAAGCCTTGTCGTCGGTCCGATCGATCAGCCAAGTCGATGCCAGCGGCGTAAAGGTACCAAAGAGAGCTGCGGCGAGTGCGAAGGCTAAAGAAAAGCAGGTTGTACGAACGTGCTTCGGCACGATTTCGACCAAAGCGCCCAACATGGCGCCGCTGTAGGTGCCAAAGTAGAACGAGAACATCATCTCCACTAGCAGCATCTTGCCAAAGCTTGGGTCGGTCACAAGCCAAGACAACGCCGGGTATACAGTCACCAAGGCGAGGCCGGCAATGGTCAGCAAGACCGGCTTCCGACCGATTCTGTCAGAGATCGCGCCGCCAATTGGGTTCCAGATGAAGTTCGTCACGGCGACCAAAAGCGTCACCAAGAGCGTGTTCTGCGAGGACAGCTGCAATACGTGCTTGCCGAACGTAGGCGTGTACACTGTGACGAAATAGAAGGTCGTGGTCGTCAGCATTGCGATCATCATGCCAAGAATGACAATGCGCCAGTTCGCAACTGTGGAGGCAAAGACCTCGCGGGCCGTTGGGTGGGTCTTCATGACCAGAAACTCCGGAGTTTCCTCCAGCGTCCGGCGCAGGAAGAAGATAAGCGGAACGATCAAGCAGCCAAGGAAGAATGGGATCCGCCAGCCCCAGGCGGCAACCATTTCGGCCGGAAGTGCTTCGCTCAAAAAATATCCGATAAGAGCCGCGACAAAGATCGCAACCTGCTGGCTCGAGGACTGAAACGATGTGTAAAAGCCGCGGTTACCCGGAGTGGCAATCTCGGAGAGGTAGACGGAAACGCCGCCAACCTCAACGCCGGCAGAAAAGCCCTGCAACAGCCGTCCGAACAGCACGATCGCGGGTGCGGCAATGCCGATCGTTGCATAGCCGGGACAAAAGGCGATGATGACGGTGCCAATAGCCATAATCGAAAGCGTGATGATCAGGCCTTGCCGACGGCCAATCTGGTCAATATAGGCTCCAAGCACAATCGCGCCAACAGGTCGCATCAAAGCCCCCAGCCAGAACACACCGAAGGTGTTAAGCAATGAAGCGGTTTCGCTTCCTGATGGAAAGAACGCGTTGCCGATGGCACTGGCATAGAACCCGAACAAGAAGAAGTCGAACTGCTCGAGGAAGTTGCCGCTCGTCGCACGTAAGATGGCGCCAATGCGCGGTTTGGCCTTTGACGCTTGCGCGATGGACGCTGGTGACATGGCGAGTTTCCTCTCGGTTTGAAATGGCCGGTTCCGGAGAAAATCTCACGCCAGCCGAGTGCAGTTTCATGGCCGCGAATCTGCCATCAGGGCACTATCGACCAACCCGTAAGCGCCTGACGTTTCCGGCATATTTTCGGCAATTGCCGCAAACTCGCACAGTTTTTCGGGCGTTATTCCGCTCGCGTCGCAGGAGTGACTCTCAACCTATTGAAACCTCGGGCAATTCTCGGTGGAAAGGTTGTTGTCTGTGGCGTGGCCGAATTCCTCATTGAGCGCACCGACATGCAATGAAAAGCAAGGACGAGATGCATGGCATACGAGCGGCAGGGAAGAGCTGCCGTGAGATGTCTGCTAGAACAGCTCGCGAGCCTGCGATTGGAGCCGAGGTGCGTTAGCATCTCACCCGATGTCCAGCGATTTGGCCTCGAGTTGCTCAACTTAACCTGAGGTTTACGGAAAAGATTTGGTGAGCGTGCTGGTGATCGAGCCCGTCCGATAGCGCCGATCGCCATGCTCGGGCAAGTGCCACGTTGTCCTTCGAAGCGAGGCGCGCCTCGTACTTCGAGGGGCGCTGCGGTCCTAATGCGGTCCAAAACCCGCGCTGAGGGGGAGGATCACAGCGGGCCTCCTCAGCGATAATGGGCTTAATCGAACAGCTTCATCTGGCTTCCACGTCGTATTAGAAACCTGGATGTTTGTCACGAATTATGACCAGGTCCAAGCAATCGGAATGTCGTGATAAGCCCTGCGCGACTGCTTGCTTGCCGGAGGCAAGGCCACGCCAGCCTCGCAACCTGATTGGCCGTAAATTTTGCACATGAGGCTCAGCCTCCGTAAGCGAGGGCTATGAACCGCCGCGAAACCATGCGGTGGCATCGGGCCAGGAGCTGGGCGGCACATCGTAATTCGATCTGACCGAGGCTTGTGCGCATTCGGAATCTGACCGCGACAAAATCCAGGTCGCATCACCTTGCCTTATTCGACAGTTACCGATTTCGCGAGATTTCGGGGTTGGTCGACGTCCGTGCCCATCAGGATGGCCGTGTGGTAGGCCAGAAGCTGCACCGGAATCGCATAAACAATCGACGTAAACGTCGTATCCATCTCCGGCAGCACAATCGTCGCGAGTGAATCCATGGATACCTCTGCGGCTCCCCGAGCGTCCGTTATCAAGATAATCTTGCCGCCGCGTGCGGCGACCTCCTGCATGTTCGAGATGGTTTTTTCGAACACCCGGTCGCAGGGAGCAATGACGATTACGGGAACGCTCTCGTCGATTAAGGCGATCGGGCCGTGCTTGAGCTCTCCGGCCGCATAGCCCTCGGCGTGAATATAGGAGATCTCCTTCAGCTTCAGTGCCCCCTCCAGGGCCAATGGAAACGACGTGCCGCGACCAAGATATAGCACGTCACGCGATTTGGCGATGTCGCGTGCGAGCTTCTCGATCTGCGGCTCGCCGGCAAGCGCCGCGGTAACCAGCCGTGGAATTTCGATCAGCGCCCGCACGAGATCGACCTCGTCGCTCTCCGGCAATTCACCGCGCGCCTTGCCAGCAGCAACCGCAAGCGCCGCAAGGACGACCAGCTGGCATGTGAACGCCTTGGTCGAGGCAACGCCGATTTCAGGTCCGGCGAGCGTCTGCAACACTGTCCCGCTTTCGCGCGCAATGGTCGAACTCAGTACGTTCACGACAGAGAGGGTATGCAGGCCTTGCGATTTGGCATAGCGGAGCGCGGCCAGCGTATCGGCCGTCTCGCCGGACTGCGAGATGAAGATAGCAAGATCTCCCTTGCGCATCGGCGCCTCACGGTACCGAAATTCGGATGCGACATCGAGCTCGACCGGAATACGAGCCAGCCGCTCGAACCAGTACTTGCCGACATGGCCGGCGTAGCCTGCCGTACCGCAAGCCGTGATCGAGATATGTCCGATCTCGTTGAAGTCGAACGGAAGCTCCTGCGGCAGTGCCACGCTCTCGGTGGCGATATCGACGTAACGCGCCAGCGTCTGCCCGATCACCTCTGGCTGTTCGTGGATTTCCTTCGCCATGAAGTGGCGGTAGTTTGCTTTGTCGACGAGAACCGACGACGCGCCAGATTTCATCACCTCCCGGCGGACAACTGTGCCTTGTGCGTCGTAGACCACGCTGAAGTTGCGGTTGAGCACAGCCCAATCGCCGTCCTCAAGGTAGGTGATCAAGCCGGTAAGGGGCGCGAGCGCGATAGCATCCGATCCGAGATACATTTCGCCTTCTCCATGTCCGATCGCAAGTGGTGAGCCCTTGCGCGCACCGATCATGAGGTCGTGTTGACCCTTGAACAGGATTGCAAGCGCAAACGCGCCGACTAGCCGCGGCAGCGACGCTTTTACGGCCTCCTGCGGCGAGCAGCCATCTTTCAGATAAAAGTCGATGAGATGCGTCACCACCTCGGTGTCTGTTTCAGAGGCGAAACAGGCGCCATGCTGTTTTAGCTCCGCTCGCAGCTCGCGGAAGTTCTCAATTATGCCGTTATGGACGACTGCAACATTGTCCGTTGCATGGGGATGAGCATTGTGCTCCGTCGGCTTGCCGTGAGTAGCCCAGCGCGTGTGCCCAATCCCGACATGGCCTGAGAGCGGATGACAGCGAACGCGTGTCTCAAGGTTCCTCAGCTTGCCCTCGGCGCGTCGAAGCTCGATATGGTTTCCTTTGAGCGTTCCGATACCCGCTGAGTCATAGCCACGATATTCCAGTCGCTTCAGTGAATCGATCAGACGATCCGCGACCGGACCGCGCCCCAAGATGCCGACAATTCCGCACATTTAGTCAGTTTACCTCAAGTTCAAAACAGAGCGTCCCGCAAGGCGCGCCTGACCAATTCGCTCGCTTTAGTTATCCGCCAGTCTAGCCGTGCCTGCCCTCCATCGGGCACGCGGCACCCGGAGGTGCTCGAACTCCAAGAAAACGTGGAGCCCTGTCGAATTCGCCGGGAGATCCTAAAGCAACTGTCTGGCAATCGCACAATGAGCGCCGTCAGCAGTTAGCAGCTGCATGAGGCTCTCGTTTTGTCCGATGTACCCGATACGGCCAAGAAGGCCCGGTAGGTCTGGCGCATTCCATCTACAAGCCATGTCCTCGCGCGCCAGCCGAGGCTTGCGAGACGGCTGACGTCGAGCAGCTTGCGCGGCGTGCCATCGGGGCGCGACGTGTCGAAGGCAATCTCGCCGCTGTAGCCGACGACCTCGGCGACGACACGGGCGAACTCGGCGATGGTGATGTCCTCGCCTGTGCCGATATTGATCAGCTCCGGTCCCGAATAGCTCTTCATCAGGTGCACGCAGGCATCCGCCATGTCGTCAACATAAAGGAACTCGCGCCGTGGCGTGCCGGTGCCCCACACGGCGACACTCTTTGCGCCCGCGACCTTCGCCTCGTGGAAGCGGCGGATCAGCGCGGCAACGACATGGCTCAATTCGGGATGATAATTGTCGCCGGGGCCGTAGAGATTGGTGGGCATCACGCTGATGAAGTCGCTGCCATACTGGCTGCGATAGGCTTCCGCCATCTTGATGCCGGCGATCTTGGCGATCGCATAGGGCTCGTTGGTCGGCTCCAGCGGGCCTGATAGCACCGAATTCTCGCGCAGCGGCTGTGGGGCTAGCTTCGGATAGATGCAGGACGAGCCCAAAAACATCAGCTTTTCGGCGCCGTTTTGATGCGCGGCCTGGATCACGTTCGCGGCAATCGTGATGTTGTCGTAGATGAACTCGGCCCGCAGCGTGTCGTTGGCGACGATGCCGCCGACTTTTGCGGCGGCGAGGAAGATCACATGCGGCCGCGTTTTCGCGAACCATTCGAACACGGCCGTCTGGTTGCAGAGATCGACCTCGCGCCGGTCGACCGTGACGAGCTGCACGTCCTCCCGCGCGAGCCGGCGCGCAATCGCGCTGCCGACCATACCGCGATGGCCGGCGACGTAGACGCTTTTGCCCTTCAGCTCAAACGGTGCGCTTGCCATGGGCCGCCTCCCGTTTTGCTTCCGCCAGATCGCTTGCCATCATCTCCTCGACGAGCTGGGCGAACGTGTGCTTCGGCTTCCAGCCGAGCACCTGATGCGCCTTGCTGGCGTCGCCGACGAGGAGATCGACCTCGGTGGGGCGGAAATAGGTCGGATCGATCTTCACCACCGTCTTGCCGCTCGTCTCATCGACGCCGGTCTCCTCGACCCCTGCTCCACGCCATGCAATGCGGCGGCCGAGCTGGGCGAACGATAGCTCGACCATCTCGCGCACCGAGTGCATCTCGCCGGTGGCGAGCACGAAATCGTCAGGCTTGTCGGCTTGCAGGATCTTGTGCATGCCCTCGACGTAATCGCGCGCGTGGCCCCAGTCGCGCTTGGCTTCGAGATTGCCGAGATAGAGCGTCTCCTCCAGCCCGACCTCGATACGGGCGACAGCGCGCGTGATCTTGCGGGTCACAAATGTCTCGCCGCGGATCGGGCTCTCGTGGTTGAACAGGATGCCGTTGCTGGCGAACATGCCATAGGCTTCGCGGTAGTTCACCGTGATCCAGTAGCCGTAGAGTTTTGCCACGCCGTAGGGCGAGCGCGGATAGAACGGCGTGGTCTCCTTCTGCGGGATCTCCCGGACGAGGCCGTAGAGCTCGGAGGTCGAGGCCTGGTAGAACCGCGTCTCCTTCACCATGCCGAGGATGCGGATCGCTTCCAGCAGCCGCAGCACGCCGATCCCATCGGCATTGGCGGTGTATTCGGGACTCTCGAAGCTGACCGCGACGTGGCTTTGGGCGGCCAGATTGTAGATCTCGGTCGGCCGGATCTGCTGCACCAGCTGGATCAGATTGGTCGAGTCCGTCATGTCGCCGTAGTGCATCAGGAACGGCACGTCCCCGAGATGCGGGTCCTGGTAGAGATGGTCGACCCGCGCAGTGTTGAACGAGGACGAGCGCCGCTTGATGCCGTGCACGACATAGCCGAGCGACAGCAGATATTCGGCCAGATAGGCGCCGTCCTGTCCAGTCACGCCGGTGATTAGGGCGACCCGCCGTTTGCTCTCTTGGTTTGACAAATCGTTGCTCTGCGCAGGCTAATGTCGGTCCCCGATCGACGACGTCAATCGCGTCTGGCCTCTTCGAAATGCGGAAGCGTCACGCTCTCGAACGGCCGAGTTCTGGATTCTGTATAGGCATTGCATCAAGCGCTCAACTGTACGGAGGTAACCTTCCACATCGAAAGGGTTTTGAAGGACTATACGAAAGTTTGTAGTCCGGAAGATTCCGTTCGGCCTTCGTCAGGCGTTTCTCGGCGTGGGCGCGACCAATGAAATTGCGGCGCGGATGGGAGGTAAGCAGACCCGTTTGGCCGAGAAGCGTTCCACAGTCCGTTCGTGGTCAACTCGCACGTTGAGCCAGCGAGTTTCCCTCATTTCGTGTCATTGCCTAAGAGTTTTCCAATCTTGCTGTTCATCCAGTGCAACCGCGAGCAAGCCGGCCAAACAAAGCATTGAAATTCGTTCTCTGTCGCGCAGTACTTATCATCGTCGATCATTTCTGGACAATCAAGTTGGTGATCTGGCAAGCAAAAGTGAAGGCGCGCATACTGCCTCCGTGCTGTTTGAGTTCACAGAAAAACGCTGGATGAATGAGGCCAGTGCTATATGGGACCTCAAGGGGGTTATCGCGACGATTAGTGTGCCCTGCGCCCCCGAAGAGCGAATTCAGTAGCGAAAGGCATCTGGCGGTTCATTGCTCGCGAGTGGCCAAGGAATCAACAACAATGGTGCGTTTAGCGGGCGGACGATATGGCTCACAAGGTCAGTGCTCGGTTCGGCGACCATTCCGCCGGGGGTGTTTTCCGCGCTCGCAAGCATGTCTTCGGGCCGGCCGTAGTATGACCAGGCAAAGCCCGCTTGTGGGTGAATTAAGCCGCCTCGAGCACGTGCCGCTGCCATTGAAACTGGCGGTTTGCTGGTCCCGAGCGCCCCTTCTCTTGTCGGCAAAGTCCGGTTCTTGAGCAAGCATTCTGCGGATACCAGCCTGAGCTGACGGATCAACTGCGTTCTACCTCGGCAGAAAAAAGTCGGATGAGCTGCTCGCGGAGAGTGGATAGGTCGACCCGGGCCATTAAACCAAGTGCCCCCGCTCGAATGCGCCGAAAGCAGCGTAAGCTTTAGAGGCGCGTCTCGAAATGGATGGCCGGCTTATCGGGTTCGAACGCGGTGTTGCCCTCAATCAAGGTGCCGAGATCAATCTTCAGTCCCTCGCGGGTATAAACTTCCACATCATCTATTCCAAGGCGCTCACATGAGCTTCTCAATACTCGCTCGTCAGGTCTTGATGGGCCTCATTGCCGGATCGGCGTTCGGCTCTTGGGCAATCGTCAGGCCTGCACCTCGAGCAGATCCAGCTCGCGGATCTATCGGCAGCTCTCTTGCTCCCGCGATGACCGCTACCCATGCCTAGCACTTGCGCGGCCTCGTCTCGGATTACTGTTGTTCATCTAGTCTGCTTTCGTTCAACGAGGCTGCGTCCGTCCGACCATGGCATGACGTGCATTCGGGAATGGTGATAAGCGCACCACGATGACAGCTTTTGGCGAGGCCCCGTCACAACGGGGGCGCCGCACATATACGCGGCTCCCGGATCGCCATTCTTGAAACCAACAATGGCCCGGCATTGGCCCTCACAGTGATCGACGAGCAAGACCCTGTTGGATCTATCGGGTCCTCTCACATGACCGCTCCGGGATACCGCATCAATCTCGCCGCGGCTGGTTTGGAACTCAGTACCCGCAAACGTATTTGGCAGCCTCCCAGGCTGGATTGGTCCTTCTTACATGTGGGCGATCTTGTCTTCATAGGGCCGGCGATTGCGTGGACAGGACAGAAAGTGCGTTCTTCGGCTGAGCGCGATCCTCAGCCGCTTTGGCAGAAGACCTCTCATCGCAAGCGGTCGGCCTGCTCCGCTGGAAGCAGCCGAACATTGGTGCTCCCTAGCTGTGCACTCTACAATCTGACGCTACGTATGATTCAATCCCCCTCCGAGCTTATCGCGTGAATATGTCGAACCCTTATTCGTTTGCCAGGAGCCAGCCGCAAGACGAGCAGGGCGGGAGGCGCTTCACCAAGGCAGTGGCTTTGGATATCAATCGTCTGCGGAAGGCGCAGCTCAGGTCCGCTCGAGTGTGCGCGCATAGCTACCCCCAGCTGTGAGACTGCTCGTCGGCGGCCACGAGTGATCAAGCAAATCAATCAAGCTTACTTGAATGTGTGGATAGGAGGTGCCTTGGCGACGGAATCGATCGGCCATGGCTGGAAGCTCTGGCGAGTCTGTGCAAATTGGCTTTGTCTATCCAGCCGAGCTCTCCCGCTGTCACCATCATAATGGGGCTGCTTCCCGGGAGTTGTCGGTGCCGCGGCGGCTGAGCAGAATTGGAAACGAGATTAATCGGCAGCGCGTTAACCTGGTCAAAGAGCCAAACTCCCGTCAGGTAACCCAACAGTGACTTCGCCGTTCTAGATAACCTTGAACTATGGACGACCTCGAAAGGCTTCGTCAGCTGCAGGCCACGCCGGGTTGATCATCGCGGGTTCGATATTTGTGGGAAGAGTTGCCGAGCGTCACGTTGGAAGCCTAAGCGGTACTCAGCCCTGGTCCCATTGAGAGCATCGCGGCTCGAGTCCAGATTGGCGCGTTTGCTACAATCGTGTTGGTATTGAAGACTTGCTACGCCGACTACTCCAGGTCGGCCGGGGGAAAAACAGCGGTTTTGCAGGCAATCAAATGGCTGTTGGAACGAGCGGCGCAGTTGGCCATGCTCTCTGATGGATGGGCGGGGCCTTGTAGCGGGCGCCGATCGGCGTCCTCCCATTCATCTTGAGGCGCGAGCGATTGTTAGGCCGGCATTCTCCAGCACATCCAAAATCGTTTCAGCAACCGCCCGCGGATCTCGCTCGTCCTCTTTGCTAACGTTACGGGCCAAGGTAGCTGCGATGATCGCGTGCGCTGTTTTGCGCTGGAGGCAATCGTATTCGGCATACTCACCGCAAGTATTGCAGTTGATCACTGGTCGGCCGCTCCAGGGATCGTGCATTGCGATCTCGCACCAGTTATCTGTGTGACATTTCGGACAGAGCATAGATCGAGATTTCCTTGTGGTCTGACCTCGCGCGCTCCAAGGCCATCAGTTGAACGGCCGCTTGCTAGCCAAAGCTGTAGAAGTCATTGCTACTCCGAAGGCCGTGTTGCCCGTCTTTGGATACGAAAAACGTCATGGACGCGGCGGCGGAGGCAATCCAGGCACCCGAGGGCGGCTTCGGCATGAGCGACCAGTCGACGCATCTCTGGCGAGAATGCTGGCAACGGTGTATGCCTGGAGCTACCTGTTTTGGCGTAAGCAAGCTATTGCAGGTTCGCCGCGGCCGCATCACGGCTACGTAAGATGAGTATGGCCTCCAACTTCCATTCCACTCTGAGCTGCGAGGCCCCGATCTCCAGACGTCAACCTTCTGCGTGAGCACTCTGTCAAATCGGGCAACCGCAACGCGAGGATGCTGCTGCATCTTAGAATCCGGTTCCCCTCCTGGCTTCGTCGCCACACGTGCAATGATTCGCCGAGGCGACTTCACTGCGGCGCCAGGGACAAGGCGGGCGTTCTGCAATCTGGGCGCCAAATGACACACTCGAAATTGTGTCGCCCGGAAGCTGTTCTACGGCCAACCACGCTCGCCAGCTGTAAGAGACCCTACAATCTGACGCTACGTACGATTCAAGCCCTAATGTCTAGAGTCGCGCATTCGCGCCCTTTGCCGCGCTTGCTGCGAGCGGGTTGTCGCATCTCAGACATCAACAGAGCGGTCGGCAGATAACGGCAAATGAGGTGCTTTTGCGAAAGCCAACCTACGGGATCTTACGTAGGGCATGTGTCGCATTTTCTTGATCTAAAAATTGCATCGTCTTCCGCATGAAGGAAAAAAAGCTGTTCTCAGACGCCAAACATTGGAGAAGCCGTGCTGAAGCGACCCGAAGAAAAGCGGAGTCGCTCGAGGACGACACATCCAGATGCAGGCTCCTCAAGGTCGCTGAAGAATATGATAAGCTGGCTCGCCTCGCGGAGGGGCGGCAAAGAAATGAGCTTGACGGGCAGTTCTGATCGCCACCGGGCGGACGGTTGCACCGATCGTCAACGCCTTGTGACCCCGGCGCGGGTGTCTCTCCGTTGGTGCTCACAGCCCGTTAGCTGAACTGCGAAACTGCGTCATGCCGTAAGGCCAATGAGCTAGGCTGCTGAACGAGTGCGGTCCGCGCGTCCGAGCCTCTGACCATGAATCCATTCTGAGTCGCGGGGCCGGCCACATAGATGACGCATTGACGGTGTCTCAGGCGGCAAGCCGGCTAACTGCTAGACATGAGAAGGATGAGATGAAAGCCCACCGTCAGGTCGTCGAATCAAAAGCCTCTCGCTCGATGAACTGGCGAGGCATTGGCGTCGCGCTTTGCATCATGTGCTGAAGCCAGGACTTTTGTTTGGGTGACAAAGTAGCCGGTTCGCCGGATCATGCCACGCGAATTGGCTTCCGCCGCCATTTTGGCGTGAGGCGTTTCAGTCGAATTCTGGCACCTTGCACCAAGCACTGCTGAGCTCAACGCCATACATTGCGGACATGTTCAGGCGAAGAGGCGAGCAGAAGCTCCTGCTGGAACGGCTTGCCAAGACGGGCCATCATAGATCTCTGCGCAGATTGTCTGCATGAGGCCGGGTTCGCAACGAAGGCGCGAATGACAAGAAAATTGAAGAGACGATCAGATGTCGAAAGACAAACCCAAGAGAACTCCCCGGTGAACGATGCGGATAGAACCGATGTTCTTCATCCAAGTAGGTTCGGTGCAGATGATCAGCGGTAGCTGGGGCTGCCCATGCCGGGGTGCCAGCCGTTCGATGTGCGACTCGGACAAGACGAGTGGTGCCGGATGCAACTCTATCGGCCAAAAGGAGGACGCATGAGGAGGCACAGTGTAGAAAGACTGGAAGCGGGGCGCGTTCGCGAGGGCCAATTCGCCACTGCACCAGGGTCTGGCCCTTCTGGTCTCTTCTTCGTGCAGGGGCCTTGTGGCTGCCAACTCAAGATCATCGGCTTGATCCGTCCGGGATGGGAGCATGTCTCAGTGTCGACGCCACGGCGATCTCCAAACTGGGAGGAGATGTGCCTCGCTAAAGATATGTTTTGGGATGAAGAGGAATGCGTGATGCAGCTGCATCCTCCTCATTCGCAGTATGTGAACAATAGTCGCTATTGCCTGCATCTCTGGAGGCCGACCCGTCAGGTCATTCCGATGCCTCCGGCAGCCTTCGTGGGCATCGTCGGGCTCGGGCCGTCTGAAGCGGCAACTCTGTTTGCGCAGATGAGTGCGACACCTTAGCGGATCTCGCCCCGCCGATGCCAAGTCGGGCGGTGGCGACATAATCGAGAGTCCCGCGGAGTTGCTCACCACAGCGCTCGCTGCATGGCCGCGGCGTGGCGCAGTCCAAAGGACCGCGACCTCGATAAGGTCTGCGACATGATTGCCGCCGTTAAACGTGTTGGGATGGAGACGTGCGTAACGCTCGGCATGCTCACGCCAAAGCAAGCCGCACGGCTCGCCGACGCCGGCCTCGACTTCTACAATCATCACGTGGACACTTCACCGGAGTTCTACCGCAGCATCATCACTACCCGGGCCTTGCAAGATCGGATCGACACTCTTACGCGTGTGCGCGAGGTGGGGGTCAAAGTCTGCTGCGGCGGCATTATTGGCATAGGTGAGCACGTCGATGACCGTCTCGGCATGCTGGTACTACTCGCCAATCTTCCCAACCATCCGGAAAGTGTACCGATCAACCTGTGGAACGAGGTGAATGGGGTGCCGGTGAAGGTCACGGCGGAGCGTCCCAATCCGATTGCACTGGTGCGCCTGGTGGCGACCGCGCGGATCATGATGGCCCAAGAGCGTCGTACGATTGGCCGCCGGGCGCCAGTACATGAGTGATGAACTCCAAGCCCTATGTTCCTTGGCGGGTGCGAACTCCATCGTTTTCGGCGATGTGTTGCTGACTACCAAAAACCCGCAACTTGACGGTGATGTAAGTTTGTTAGCACGGCTCGGCATTACGTCTGGACTCGCTTAAGCCATCAGAACAACGGCGCGCTGCGCGCAAGCCACTAGCGTAGGTAAGAAATGCAGATTGTCTTGATGAAGGGAAAGATTCATTGCGCCTCGGTAACTGAATCCGACCTGCACTTTGAAGGCTCGATCTCGATTGATCGCGCACTTTTGGACGCGGCCGGCATCCTGATTAACGAACGCGTCGAACTCTACAACCTCGAGACGGGGGCACGCTT
This sequence comes from Bradyrhizobium sp. 132, assembly GCF_023074185.1. Taxonomy (GTDB): domain Bacteria; phylum Pseudomonadota; class Alphaproteobacteria; order Rhizobiales; family Xanthobacteraceae; genus Bradyrhizobium. The sequence goes on from NZ_JADPKY010000028.1 coordinate 54,647, forward strand.
TGCAACGATTGTGACAGAAGCGCCGCAAGGGTCCGGCACGGTAGACGTGAACGGTGCGGCGGCGCGATTGGCGATGCCCGGCGATAGGATAAGCATCGTTGCATACGCCTCAGTTGACGAGGGGGAGGCAAGAATCTTCAGGCCGCGCATTGTGCTGGTTGACCGACAAAATCGCATCGTGCCGATTTGAATCCAACAAGCTAACCGCCGTAAAGACCCCGTCGTTGGCGGCCAGTTGGGAGTTTTGGGGCGTCGACCCTTGCTCAGCGAGTGAAGAATGAATTCCATCATTGCGGGTAAAGCCGCCAGCTATGCGGCAGGCTTAGATGCGCTCAAACACGAGAACCGCCTGCGGAGTCTCAAGCCGCGCACCGGGATTGACTTTTCATCCAACGATTATCTGGCCCTGGCGAGCGCGCCGCGCATGAAAAAAGCGATCGTCACCGCGCTTGAAGCCGGTACTCCGATCGGAGCCGGCGGATCACGGCTTCTGCGCGGCAACTGCGAGGAGCACGAATGCCTCGAAGCAGCAGCGGCGCGGTTCTTCGGCGCGCAGACCGCGCTCTTCTTCGGCGGTGGTTATGTTGCAAATTTTGCGGTGCTGACAACGTTGCCGCAACGGGATGACCTGCTCGTCCTTGATTCCCTGGTTCACGCCAGCATTCACGAAGGAGCACGAGCTGGCCGAGCCGCGTTTCGAATCACCGCCCATAACGACCCGCAGTTTATCGTAAGCGCAATTTGCGACTGGCGTGCCGCGGGCGGAGCGGGGCAGGTCTGGATCGTAGTCGAGAGCCTCTACAGCATGGATGGCGATTTCGCACCGCTTGAGGACCTGCTCGCGATCGCGGACCGGCACGATGCGTTCTTGGTTGTGGATGAAGCTCATGCCACCGGCGTTTACGGCGAGCAGGGGCGAGGGCTCACAGGGCCGTTTGAAGGACGCGAAAATCTCCTGGTTATTCATACCTGCGGCAAGGCGCTGGGAGCTGCCGGCGCGCTTGTCACCGCCTCTGGCGTGCTGCGCGACTTCATAATCAATCGCTGTCGCCCGTTTATCTTCGCGACCGCCCCCTCGCCGTTAATGGCGGTGGCCGTACGGGAGGCTCTGTTGATCCTGCAGGAGGAACCGGAGCGCCGACAGCGGCTGGCGAAGCTTGTCGCGTTCACGCATCAGGAGATGGTTGCGCGAGGCGAGAGAAGTCCTTCGAACTTGCAGATCCTGCCCTACATCGTTGGCGAGAATGCCCGCGCCATGAGGCTAGCGTCCGCGCTACAGGCTCGCGGATTTGACATCCGAGGAATCAGACCGCTAACGGTGCCGGCCGGCACGGCCCGTTTACGAATTTCACTGACGCTCAACGTCGGAGAGGATGAGGTGCGTGCGATGCTCGATGCCCTCGCTGAGGAGACGAGGGGCGGATCTCGATGAGCCAGCGGATCGTGGTGACCGGCACAGATACAGGGATCGGCAAATCTGTCTTTTCGGCAGGCCTTGCCCATCTTCTCGGCGCGAATTATTGGAAACCAATTCAGGCCGGTGTTGAAGGAGAGACCGATAGCGAGCAGGTCGCACGACTGAGCGGTCTTCCGGCCGATCGGATCGTTCCGGAGCGTTACCGCCTTAAAACGTCCGCCTCGCCGCACCATGCCGCCGAAATAGACGGAATTCGCATCGACCCCGATTCGCTCGTCCTGCCGCATACCGGGGAGCGACCGCTCGTCATCGAAGGCGCTGGCGGGCTGATGGTGCCGCTGAATTCTAGTGCACTCTACATCGACATCTTCGAGCGGTGGCGACTTCCTGTTGTGCTTTGCGCGCGCACGCTACTCGGGACCATCAATCACTCCCTGCTCTCGATAGAGGCCTTACGAAAGCGCCAGATCGACATTCTTGGGATCGCATTCATCGGGGAAAGAAATTCGGAGACTGAGAGCGCAATTTGTGACATCGCGCGGGTGCGTTGGTTAGGACGGCTGCCCTGGATTTCTCCTTTGACGGCAGAGAGCCTACAGGCTGTCTTCAAAGGCTCGTTTATTCCCGGCGATTTCACGCCATGAAGCCAAACAAGAGGTGGCCAATTTGGCATCCATTCACGCAGCATGCTCTTCACAACGAGATGACCAAGGTTGTGCGTGGCGATGGTGCTTATCTCTACACTGCGGATGACAATCGAATCATAGATGCAATCTCATCCTGTTGGGTCGTCACTCACGGCCATTGCCATCCGCAGATCGTGAGCGCGATTCAGGAACAGGCCGGCAAGCTGAACCAAATCATTTTCGCCGGCTACACGCATGATCCGGCTGAGGAGGTCGCTCGGCTCCTTTTGAAACTCACACCCCAAGGCTTGGACCACGTGTTCTACTCGGACAGCGGGTCAGCCAGCGTGGAAGTCGCCTTGAAGATGGCACTCGGTTATTGGCATAGGCGAAGAGCGAACACGCATCGTTGTCATGCAGCACTCCTATCACGGGGACACGTTCGGCGCGATGTCAGTTGGTGCCCGCGGTGTCTTCAACGCGGCGTACGGATCTCTCCTGTTCGACGTCACCTCAATCCCGTTTCCTGCGAGCGGTCGTGAGCGGGCGACGCTCGATGCGCTTGAGTCAGCATGTCGGAACGAAAATCCCGCAGCCTTTATTGTCGAGCCTCTGGTGTTAGGGGCAGGCGGAATGCTGATGTACCCAGCTTGGGTGCTAAGAGAGATGAAGCGGATCTGCGAGGCGTCGGACGTTCTGTTCATTGCCGATGAGGTCATGACGGGCTGGGGCCGCACCGGAACAATCTTCGCCTGTGAGCAGGCCAATGTTGTGCCAGATATAGCGTGCTATTCCAAGGGTCTCACGGGAGGGGCGCTGCCGCTCGCGGTGACACTCTGCCGGGCAGAGATTTTCGATGCCCATTATTCAAAAGACCGTACCCGCACATTCTTGCACTCGAGTTCGTATACGGCAAATCCGGTGGCCTGTGCCGCCGCCAAGGCTAACCTGGATCTGTGGAAAGACCAGGAATGTCACCGACGCATCGCTGCGGTCGCAACCATGCAAGAGCAGGCAATTGAAGCATTCCGCGTCGATCCGCGCTTTGACTGCGGCGCGGCAATCAGGATGGAAGTGCAGCGTCAATCAGGATGAGAGAGCTTCGCCGGGCTCGTGACGCAGGGAGGGCGTAGCCCGACCGGAGTTACG
>NZ_JADPKY010000108.1 GCF_023074185.1 Bradyrhizobium sp. 132
CCTGCCACACCTTGTGCGCCCTGACCAAAATCCTCGATCCTGTCGTGACCGCTGTTGAAATTGAAACGGAACGTGTCGTTGCCGCCTCGCGCTTTGCCAAGAATGGACTGCGCATCACCCCACATGTCATCGTTTCCAGTACCACTGACTAGCTTGTCATTTCCGCCGCAGGCATAGTCGGACATGGTCTGTGCATCGCCGATCAGGGTATTGTCGAATGTGCCGGCCGGTTGCGGGGTCGCATCATCACCTGCGATTAACGTGTCATTGCCACCCTGAGCGTTGCCGGACATCGCCAGCGCGTCGCCGTAGGCCAAATTTATGCCGCGCGTGCCCGCTGGCGCACCACCCATGAAAGTGTCGCTGCCGCCCTGGGCGTCATCAGACATGGTTCCACTGGCGTCCCCGAAGAAGGTGTTTCGACCTCCGCCGGCCGTGAAGGCATCGTTTCCGCCCGCGGCATGACCAAACATATTGCCCCCGGCGTCACCATAGAAGGTGCTCACGAAATCGGCGGCAAAGCCGCTCGTCGTGAAAGCGTCATCGCCGCCCCGGGTATGATCCGACATGTCGCCACCGGCGTCGCCGTAGAAAAAACTAAAGGGGTTCAAGCCGCTCACCGTGAAGGTGTCATCGCCGCCCACGGCCCGGCCGGTCATGCTGCCTCCGGCGTCGCCGTAGAAATGGTTGTTGTTCTCAAAGCCGGTCGTCGTGAACGTATCGTTGCCGCCCGCGCAACGGTCCGACATGTTGCCGCCCGCGTCGCCGTAGAAGATCAGGTCGGAGTTTGCCACGTTGGCGCTGAATGTGTCATCACCGCCATGGGCACGGTCCGACATGCTGCCGCCCGCGTCGCCGTAGAAAGTGGTCTGCGGTTTAATGGCGGGGGAGCCTCTGAATGCTTCGAAACTGTCGTTGCCGCCTTCGGCGTGGCCGGACATGTTGCCTCCGGCATCGCCGTAGAAAGTGA
>NZ_JADPKY010000182.1 GCF_023074185.1 Bradyrhizobium sp. 132
GATAATCTGTTCTTCCGTAAACCTGGCTCGCTTCATCTGTCCGTCCTTCAGAAGGCCGGACTCTAACTTCAACCGGAGGAAATCGGCAGGGGCAGGTCAGAAGCCATAGACCTGATGCGGTCCAGGCACCGGCTTCAACTCGGTGCCGCGATCACCGTTGAACGTCGTCCAGATGCCGGATGAGGTATTGCGGATGCCAGTGTGTTTGAACTTGGCTCGTCCGCATTTTGGTATCCCGCAGTCTCCGCAGATAATAGCCCTGTGTCTGAACGGCTAACTTGATCTCGTCGCTGACCTTAGAAACTCTTTTTTTGCTCTTCCGCCATTTGCTTGGCGAACCAAATGTCGGGATCGGAGAGCCTTTGCTTAAGACGAGCAGATCACGTTTATGATTGATATAGAGGTCAAACATTTTCACCCCCGACTGACCAATTTAATGTCTCGGGCGTGTGCACGGCTTAAATGTGCAACGCGGAAAATCTGCCGCTGAAGCTCAGGCGTAGAAACGATCCGACGCAAGCCTGCCTCCCTGTGAATTGCGGGGGAAATGCGCACAATTGCACCTCGGGCGGCAATTTATGCTTGTATGTTGTTCGTATGTCGCGCTCACGCACCTGCTCTCTTCTTGATCGATACGAACTAGCGATTGACGAGATCGTCGCCGCTTGTGACGGCGACGTGCATGGCGCACTTAGAGCCCTGATGCTTGTCAACGAGCAGCTAGAGCGAAGGTTGGAGCGGATAAGCTCTCAATTTGATGATCAACCAGAGGACCATCCGCCCAAGGAATTCCTCCACTAGCCGCGCTGCTCGCTCTACTGACACCAATTTCTTCGAGAGCGAGCCATCGACGCGCGGCGGCTTCGTGCCCCAGCGCATGGTCACCATTTCCCTGCCAGCGTCGGTGTTGCGGACCACCGGAGCCGGATAGTCGGGAAACACGCCCGGCATCGGTGAAGAATTCTTAACCTCTATCCGTGATAATACGGGAATTCATTTTTTCGCTTTCCAGATTGCCCATGCATCTCATCGCCACGCGAAAGTATGCATTTATCGCTACTCAAACGCTTACCGAACGTCAGGCGCGCAACAGTCTATTCAGGCTCGGCGAGAATGAGTTCCTGCTGCATATGACTTCTGACGAAGACTTCGAAGAAGAGCGGCTGGTTTGGCTTGATAGTAGAGCCGCTCTGCTTTGGATCAATCAAACGACCGACGAATTTGGAATGGACTGGGAGTGATCGCCAGTGGTCGAAACCCGGATTGCGCCCCGCTATCGCGTTTCGAAGCCGGCGCAGATTGAATATGGCGGCGACAAGACCTCCTGCATTATTCGTGATCTCTCTATCACGGGCGCCGCTCTGCAGCTTTCCGATCTGAGCGCGACCATTCCTGCCGCGTTCACGTTGATCATACCTGAAGACAAACTGAAGATATCGTGCCGCGTGGTCTGGCGAAGAGCGTACAAGATTGGCGTAACTTTCGATTAGCGTCATCAAGAGACCTTGCGGTCGGCCGTCGCTGTCAACCATGGCGCTCGCGCCGGCGGCTGACGATCCAGCTCAGCAACAGCGCGACAGCGACGACGACCAGCGCGATGAAGGCCACGGCTTGCCATGGCGACATCGTTAACATCACGCTGATCGAGCGGCGACTCGCCGTTCTTGGCGGCCATCTGCTGACAGACAGCCGCGATCTCGGTGCGCGCTTCAAATACGATCCGCTCGATGCTGCGCCTGATCGCGAGGTTGCCACGCGGCGCGCACCGCGTAGGCAAGCTCGACAAGGCGGTCAGCGTCACACCGGCAATGCCGTCGATCAGCGCATCAATATCTGCCCGGCGCACTAGTTCGCGCTTCTTCTCCAGCGAGAGCAACTGCAACATCTCGGTCTTGACTTAACGTGATCGGCGTCGGCCTTGGCGCGCGGATGCCGTCGCTCTCGTCGCAAGTATCGTAGATAGGCAACGCGCTTCCGGTCGAGCGGGAAGCCATCACGTTGCCGCTCGATCACCCTCGGCTTCGCGCTTGGCGACGTACGTCGCTGTATACCCGACCATGCTAGACTTGCCGCTGGCTCACTCAGAACGACATCCGCCGGACTTCGTTAGGACGTGAACGCGGCGCCAACTCCAGAAGGACTACTGTCCCCACCCCGTTCAACATTGCCCGGGGAGAGGACCTGCGTAACCGAATGTGGCGCTTGCAGTTTCCACTCGCCTATTTATTTCCCCTTCTCCGCCCTGCTTAGAGCGCGTTTCCCATCCACGATTGCTGCGAATGAGGGCTTGGCGCGTCTCTAGTGCTGCAAGGAAGGTCCATTGCGCAGGTGAAGCGAGCGTTGCATACCGAATTGACCTTTCGGCGCAGGCTGCGCCGCATGCTTGTCGTTGCAGCCATCGTTGGCCCCGTGGCGCTGGCGCCCGAGATGAGCTCGGCTGAAAGCCTGCTTGATTTCCTTTTCGGCGGCGGCCAGAAGCAGCAACAACAGACTCCAATTTTCGGCAATCTTTTCAATAATAACCCGCAATCACCGCCGCCGCGGCCGGTCGTCGCAAGAGCGGGGCCCGCTTTCTGCGTGCGCAGCTGCGACGGCAAGTATTTTCGGCTGATGCGCGGTGCCGCCTCGCCGGCGCAGATGTGCCAGGCTTTCTGTCCGGCAAGCCCGACCAAAGTTTTCTTCGGCTCCAGCATCGACGGCGCCTATGCCGCAACCGGCGAACGCTACGCCGATAGCGAAAACGCCTTTGCCTATCGAAAGGCGCTGAGCGCCGACTGCACCTGCAACGGCCACAATCCCGCCGGTCTCGCGTCAATCGACCTTGCGATCGACGGTTCGCTGCGCTCGGGCGACGTACTCGCCACCGCCGACGGCCTCGTCGCCTATTCGGGTATACGGGTCGGCAACGACCAGACCCCGGATTTCACGCCGGTAGCCTCTTTTCCGGGCCTGACGCCGGAGGTGCGCGCCCGGTTGACCGATATGAAGGTCGCGCCGGCGCGAGCCGACATGACGGCAAACAAGGCGGCAACTTCCGAGGTGACCAGCATGCCGCTTCCCGCGGCGCCCCCCGCGCCGAAGCCGGTACCCGCGCGAAACAAGCGCGTCGATGCGGATTGATTCCGCAAATCTCCACCTGACAATCATATCTCGCGGTGCTTCGGTGCTAGTCCTACGCAGCCCTTGGCGCGGCCCCCTCAGAACCGTCGGCGAACCCTACAGAGCAGAGTGGATTTGCGCCCATTACCGTGCATAGCCACTCCGGAACTGTCATCAGAATGCAACAGCTAGTTCTGTTCCGTCGCGGCCGACAGCCGATTTAATTTGCAGATCGAGATATGCGAAGTAGCCTTGCAAACACCGGGGCCGGTAAATGCTTCACTTACTTTTTTGACCTGCCGCGGTGTAGTGGTGTTGAGATATTTTAGGTCGGTGGCGTTGAGGTAGGGCGTGCTGTGAGTTTCGCGGTGTCGATCCTCAAGATTTTGGATGGTCAGCCTGATGGCCGGGCCACACTCGACGCCGTCAAACAGCATTTGGCCGTGTTCTATTCGAGCGGCTCGGAATGGTCGCAACGGATGAAGCGGCTGGCCGAGCGGGCACCATCAACCATCGACATTTTCGGCCAGAAGTTGATTACGCGAGAGCCGGGCGAGTGGCGCATTACCGTGGCCGGCAGAGCCTTCCTAGCCGCCTTGGAAAGTCCAGCGGCAGCCGTTCTTGAGCCGACGCTTGCTGATCTGACTGAGCGACCGCCGGCAAGCGAGCCTCCACCCCTTACAAACGGGCGGCACCACCGCGTCGATGATCGCAAAGCGCGTCACGGGAGAAGGCGACTGATCGCGCGCGAGCGCCGGTCGGCATAAGCCCGCGTGCATCGGCCGCCCCAGGCCGCTTACAGTCAACGGGACACGCCAGCATCGTGAGCTCCAGCGTCGCCGCAGGGAAGTGCCAGCATTGCGCAAATTCGCCAACGCGAGGGCAGGCATCACCGCTGCCCTAATGGACAATAGTCCATCGCGGCTACTCGCTTGATAATCGGGCGACCGTTGATCAGCGGATCGATCCGGGCCTGTCATATCGCAAACACGAGGCCAGGCACTCGTCGACGATTCCGTTAAGGCGACAGGTGGCAGTGATTGCCACATTCAGCCAATCGCCAGCGCCTGCATTTTCGCGAATGGCTAACTCGGATTCGGACCCGCTTCTACAGGCCTAGCACCACCATCGACATCACGACTGTCGAGAATATGCTTACGGCGATCATCCCAAGGTTAAATGCGAACTCTGCGCTCATCACGCTTCCCCAAGTTGTAGCAGCCTTCACGCTTCTACGCCGATCAACTCAGTTAAATCGGCCTCCAAGTCTCGGACGATATCGAGGAGCAGAGCCGTCGCTGTAGGATCCGTCGTTTCCTGCGCCATCAATCGAAAGCGCCTGACTTCGTGCCAACGCTCTTTCCATTCCGTGTCAGTCATGGCGACCCCCATGCGCTGACCCCCAGCAAGGTATGGGTATTGGTTCCTTAAACTGTGAAATTATTGCGGCACTGGGCGGATTGATCCGGCCCGAGTCGCGAAGACCGCCCCGCGTGCTGGCCCTCGGTTGGGAAATCCGCGCCAGCGCATCATGTGAAACTAGGGCCTATTGGGGCCGGCGGTTTTTCGGCGGACCTTCCGTTTTCCAGTGTCTATCGAAAAAACACCTTTATTTCTAGATACTTACACCGTTTCCACAGGCCAAAAAAAACAACTGGCAGAAAGGACCACACGGTTTTGCCGTACGCACGGTTCGCTGCTCGCCGCATTATCTCCCGGCGTTGTCGACGTTGCCAGAAGAATGCTGGCGAGACGAACCTGACAGCATCGCTCGTCGACACGAAGCCTCGGGCTCACGGAGAGCAATCCGCCCTGCCCGCACTTTCGCGCCCGACGCTGTCGCGTCCACCGCAAGCCCGGCTCGCGAAACGTGACGACACAAGATCGCCCCTCTTGGTCGAGCTGGGATGGGCGACACATACGCCAATTCCGAATTTCGGTAAAGTGGAATATTTCTGCGCGGTGGGGTTGACGGGGCGGCGACACAGGGCACAGAGCCTTGCGCGTCCACTTGCAGCTGGCGATGGCTGCCTGCGACAATTCGGGCACGCTGCGGACATAAAGGCGCGGCAATCGCAGGGCTTGTCGATTCACCCCCGCCCCGCTTCCCCCGGAGTTCCCATGCCTTCTGCCGACACGCCGGCGACACGCCTTGCGACCAGGCTTGCCTTCCTCGTCGCGGGCTTCGGCATCGCGTGCTGGGCACCGCTGGTACCGTTCGCGAAGGCGCGGCTCGCCGTCGATGACGGCATCCTTGGACTGCTCCTGCTCAGCCTCGGCATCGGCTCGGTCGTCGCGATGCTCCTGACCGGCATCATGAGCGCACGCCATGGCAGCAAGCCGATCATCATTGCGGGCGGGCTCGGTCTCGCTTTCGTCCTGCCCCTGCTGGCAATCGCGAGCGCGCCCGCGACGCTGGCGCTGGCACTGTTCGCATTCGGCGCCGCGCTCGGCTCCATCGACGTTGCCATGAACATCCACGCGGTGGAGGTGGAACGCGCCGCGGGACGTCCGCTGATGTCCGGCTTCCACGCGCTGTTCAGCATCGGCGGCTTTGCCGGAGCCGCGCTGATGACCGCGCTGCTCTCGCTGGGACTCGGTGCGCTCGTTTGCACGCTGATCTGCTCCGTCCTGATGCTGATCGCAATGCTGGTGACCTGGCCGCGCCTGCTTCGCTCCGTGCAGGTGCAGGAGGGGCCTCTGTTCGTGCTACCGCATGGCTCCGTGCTCCTGCTCGCGCTGCTTTGCGCCATCACCTTCCTCGTCGAAGGCGCGATGCTCGATTGGGGCGCGCTACTCGTCATCGGCGCGGGCCTCGTCTCCGAAGCGCAAGGCGGGATCGGCTACATCGTGTTCTCGATCGCAATGACGATGGGGCGGCTCGGCGGCGACGCCGTCGTCGCGCGCATCGGAGACCGCACGACATTGGTCTGGGGCAGCCTCATTGCGATCGCGGGCTTCGCGGTCCTGCTCACGGCTCCCGTAGCAGTGGTCGGCGTCGGCGGCTTCCTGCTGATCGGCCTCGGCGCATCAAACCTCGTGCCGGTGCTGTTCCGCCGGGCGGCGAGGCAGAAGGTGATGCCCACGGGGCTCGCCGTCGCGGCGATCACGACCGCCGGCTACGCCGGCGTCCTCCTCGGTCCCGCCGGTGTCGGGTTCGTCGCACGTCTTGGCGGATTGCCGATGGCGTTCTGGCTCCTGGCTGCGCTGATGGGCCTCGTCACGCTGTCGGCGCGCATTGTTACGCGCGCAGACGGCTGAGCAGCCTCACAAATTGCTCAGCCCGATCGATTTGATCACGGGCGCCAGGCTTGCGGATGTGGCCTCGACGATGCGCTGGAATTTATCGGGGCTTGAATCGCTGTCCGGCTCCATGCCCTGGGCGCGATAGCTCGCCAGAAGCGCCGGATCGGACATGGCCAGCCGCGTGGCCTGCGCGATCCGGTCGATGATGGCATCGTCGGTGTGCTTGGGTGCAAAGATGCCGAACCATCCCTCATAGCGAAGATCCGGCATGCCGGATTCGACGGCAGTCGGAATCTCCGGTGCACCGCTCAGCCGCCTTTCGCTGGTGACCGCCAGCAGCCTGACCTTCCCGGCCTCGCTCAGCTCCTTCAATTGGACGGACATCACGCCAATGATGAGCGAGATCTGGCCGCTGACGAGGTCGTTGGCCGCCTGCGACATCCCCCGATAGGGCAAGTGGACGATATCCAATGCGCCCGCCTGCTGCTTGAAGGATTCGCCGACCAGATGGTTTCCGGTGGCGATGCCGGGCGTCCCGTAGGACAGCTTTCCCGGATTGGCCTTTGCGTAGGCGATCAACTCGCGCAGATTTGCGGCAGGCAACGACGGATGGACGGCGAAGACCAGCGCAGTGCTGATCAGACGGTAGATGGCGCGGAAATCGTCAACGGAATAGCCGGGATTTGCCGAGGTCAGGGGAATGATGACCTGCGTGCTGCCGTTGCCGAGCAGCAGCGAGTAGCCGTCGGGCTCCTCGCGCGCAACCGCGGCAGTCCCGATCGCGCCGCCGGCACCGCCGATATAGTCGACGAAGGTCGGCCCGAGCAGCGATGACATCTTGTCGACCCAGGGACGCCCGATCTGGTCCCCCGCTCCGCCGGCCCCGTACGGATGCACGAGACGAATGGGACGAGACGGGTAGTCGCCGGCTTGTCCGCTGCGGGGAAGCGCAGCTAGCGCCGCTGCGCCCGGTAACGCATGCACGAATTGTCGCCGCGTGAAGGAAGGCATGTTCAAATTCCGGAAGTCGGCAGTCAATGTGTGGCGGGACCGGCTCCCGGCCTGCCATCGCAGCAATCCGCGCCCACAGTCAATGCGACATCCGGATCAGCCCCGGCATCATGACATAGTCACGTGGGCCTAACTCTTTGCTTTGCAAGCATTATTTTGGCACTACAGTCCACCTAAACCGTCCGCGCAGGGCTTTCAGCCCTGCCCACTGCTTTCCGCCGGTTTACTGTACGCCTCGTTCTGATAGACGAGAAAGAAATACCTTTTGACTCCCTTCGAGGGGGCGATGGCGCGTGCCAGATCGTAACGAAGACTCGGCCATTTCCTTTGGGCCATTTCGACTGTTTCCGAAGTCCCGGCTCTTGGAGAAGGAGGGCTCGCCGCTTCATGTCGGCGGCCGCGCGCTCGACATTCTGATCTTCCTTGCCGGACGCCCCGGTGAAGTCGTCGACAAGAGAGAGCTGGTCAAGCGCATTTGGGCTGACGTCAATGTCGACGAGGGCAGCCTGCGCTTCCATATCGCGGCGCTGCGCAAGGCGCTCGGCGACACCGGCAAGTCGGCCCGTTATGTCGTCAACGTGCCCGGCCGTGGCTATTGCTTTGTCGCCTCGTTCGCTCAACCAACCCCGCCGGCCGCCCCTCCCCCGGCCGAAATCGCTGCTCCCCGCTCTCTGCCCGCTCAGCTTACCAAGATGATCGGCCGGGAAGACGTCATCGAGAAAATCTCGAACGGACTTTCGCTCTATCGCTTCATGACCGTGGTCGGACCGGGCGGCATCGGCAAGACCGCGGTCGCCGTCACCGTCGGGCATCGCCGCTCCCATGATTTCGGCGGACGTGTCTTCTTTGTCGATTTCGGCCCGCTGAGGGATGCCAGCCACATCGCTACCACCATTGCTTCGGCGCTCGGACTGACCATCAGTGCGGAGGATCCGACGCCGGCCCTGCTGACATTTCTGAAGACCGGCCCGGCCCTGCTGATCTTCGACAGTTGCGAACATGTGCTGGATAATCTGGCGCCGCTGGTCGAGCGCATCGTTCGCGAGGCGCCGCCGCTTCGTGTTCTCGCAACCAGCCGCGAATCGTTCCGGAGCGAAGGCGAGCGGATTTTCCGGCTATTCCCGCTGGATTGTCCGCCCGAGCGCGAAGGGCTTGCTGTCGCCGAGGTGCTTGCCTATCCCGCCGTTCAACTCTTCGTGGAGCGTATCGCGCAGAGTTCGGGTCCGTTCCAGCTCAGCGCAGAAGAGGCGCCCCTCGTCGCAAGCATCTGCCGGCGTCTCGACGGCATCGCGCTGGCGATCGAGCTCGCGGCGGGCCGCGTCAATGCTTACGGCATCGCCGGCACGGCATCCCTGCTCGACAGCCGCTTTTCGCTGCAATGGCGCGGGCGGCGCACCGCCGTGCCGCGGCACCAGACCCTCGCCGCGGCTCTCGACTGGAGCTACGATCTTCTGCCCGCTGCGGAGAGCGCTACGCTACGACGCCTGTCGGTCTTCGCCGGACCTTTCGCGCCGGAGGCGGCTGCCGCCGTCGCGTCCGGTGACGGCGTCACCGCATCGGAGACTCTCGAAGCGATCGACAGCCTGGTGACCAAGTCGCTGATCTCGCCGTCCGGCTCGCGGACGCTGCGTTATCGCCTGCTCGACACCACGCGCACCTATGCGCACGGAAAACTCAACGAGCTCGGCGAAACCAGGCAGTTCGCGCGCCGCCACGCCGAACATTTTCGCGATTTCTTCGGGCGCGCGGAGGCCGACAATTCGACGCCGCTGCCCGAATGGCTGAGCATCTATGGCGCGGAGCTGGATAATGTGCGCGCGGCGTTGGACTGGGCCTTCGGGCCCGACGGCGAGGCGACACTCGGTATCGTGCTGACGGCGGCCGCGGTCACGCTGTGGGTGCGTCTTTCGTTGTTCGCCGAATGCCGTGAGCGCAGCAGAACGGCGCTCGCAGCGCTCGGAGACACCGCCGAGGACAACCGCATCCGCATGCAGCTCCTGTCGGCGCTCGGCTGGTCGCTGATGTATGGCGAGGGCCGCGCGCGCGAGGCGCGGCCGATCCTCGAGACGACCCTCGAGCTGGCCGACAGGCTCGACGACAAGGACTTCCGGCTGCGCGCGCTCTGGGGCTTGTGCATCGACCAGTTCAACAACGGACAGTTCGGCAAGGCCCGTACGCTCGCCGATCGCTTTGCGAACGCCGCGGCGAACTCGCCCGACAGGACCGATGTCATGCTGGGCGATCGGCTGACGGCCGTCGCGCTGCACTATCTGGGGGACCAGAACGAGGCACGGCTGCGCATCGACCGGGTCAATGCATCGCTGCATGTGCTGGCGGAGAAGCCGAAAATCTTCCCGCTCGACCTCAGGATATCCACGCAATATTTTCGGGCCCGCATTCTGTGGCTTCAGGGCCTGGCCGATCAGGCCCAGGCTCTCACCGCCAGAAACATCGAGGAAGGCCGCGCCAACGGCCACGCGCTGACCTTCTGTAGCGTGCTGGGACAGGCCGCCTGCCCGATCACGTACTGGGCTGGCGATTTCGACGCCGCGGAGCGTCACGGCACTGAGCTGCTCGAACATACGGATCGCCACGCGATCCGGCTGTGGGGGCTGTGGGCGCGTGCCTTCAACGCCGCGGTTATCGTCAAGCGAGGCGACGTCGCGACGGGACTGCCGATGTTGAGTGAAGAGCTCAATCGCGCCGGCGATGCGCGCTTCCTGCCACGGTTTCTTCCCCTGCTCGGCGAGCTCGCCGCATGCTTTTTGGAGGCCGACCAGGTCGATCGCGGCCTCGACGTGATCGAGGATGTCCTGACCCGCTGCAACAACCGGCAGGAACTCTGGTATCTGCCGGAGCTGACCCGTATCAAGGGTGAATTGATGCTCAGGAGCCCGCGGCACGCAGGGGACGCCGAGGCCCATTTTCGCGAGGCCATGGGCATTGCCGTCCAGCAAGGCGCGCGCTTCTGGGAGCTGCGATGCGCGATCAGCCTCGCGCGAACCATGGTCGGGGCCGGCCAGAGCGCGAACGCTCTGGCCGTTCTCGACAATGTCCGTGGGGCCTTTGCCGAGGGCTCAGACTTCGCCGATATGCGCATCGCGCGCGACCTGATCGCGCAATTGCGAACCTGACCGTACGCGCTGACTGCGCTACGACGGGCTCAGCCTCCCGCAGCCGTCGCGCGCCGCGGCAGCTTCCAGTCGGGCCGGATGAAATGGCAGGTGTAGCCGTCAGGGTAACGTTCGAGATAATCCTGATGCTCCGGCTCGGCTTCCCAGAACTCTCCGGCCGGCGCGACCTCCGTCACCACCTTGCCGGGCCACAAGCCGGACGCCTCGACGTCAGCAATCGCGTCTTCGGCGGTCCGCTTCTGTTCGTCGCTCGTATAAAAGATCGCCGAGCGGTAGCTCGTGCCCAAATCGTTGCCCTGACGGTTGAGCGTGGTCGGATCGTGGATCTGGAAGAAGAACTCCAGCATGGTCCGGAAGCTGGTCTTGGCGGGATCGAAGACGATCTCGATCGCTTCGGCATGTCCTTCGTGATTGCGGTAGGTGGCGTTCTTCACCGCGCCGCCGGTGTAGCCGACGCGAGTCGAGATCACGCCGGGCTGCCTGCGGATCAGATCCTGCATGCCCCAGAAGCAACCTCCGGCCAAAACTGCGCGTTCCGTTGTCATATCTCCACTCCCAATTGATCCGTCTGTCCGTTCTGCATCCGTCGCATCCTATGCTTTTGGCGGCCCAGCCGAAAGCCGGGCATTTGTCCATCCGGTTCCTCTCGTGGAGGCCAAGGCTTCGACGAGCTCAGCTTCCCAACCAGAACCAGATGGACATAAATTGAGCGCGCCCTACGTCAGTTTGGCGTCGAGCGTGATCTCGGCGTTGAGCACCTTCGATACCGGACAGTTCTTCTCGGCCTCTCCGGCGATGCGGGCAAAGTCCGCCTCGTTGAGGTTCGGCACTTTCGCGCGCAGCGTCAGGGCCGACTTGCCGATCTTGAAGCCCTTGCCTTCGGGCTCGAGCGTGATCGCGGCTTCTGTTGAGAGTTCGTCCGGCGTGAAGCCGGCGAGCTGCAGGCCGAAGGCCAGCGCCATGGTGAAACAGCCGGCATGGGCCGCCGCGATCAATTCCTCGGGATTGGTGCCCTTCTCGCTCTCGAAGCGGGTCTTGAACGAATAGGGCGTCTCGGCGAGCACGCCGGATTCGCTCGATAGCTGACCAGTGCCATCGCGGCCGGTGCCCTTCCAAACTGCTTTTGCCTTGCGGATCATGTCATCTCTCCTTGCTTGGTTTGGCTCCGGCGCTCCGCACCGGAGGAAGGCGACATTGGCATTACCGCCTGTCGCCTCTCCAACCGGTCTAGCGCCGCAGCGGTTCCGTCACAGCCCCGTTCCGATGGAATCGGAACGGCGCTCTGGATTTATTGTTTTGGCGCGTTTTCTTGACGAACCGGTATCCACTTCGCTCGAAAACGCTTTAGCTGCCGATCTGTCCGACGTGGAAGCCCAGCCGGTTCTCGACGTCGCCGGCGCGGTGGAAGCCGCGCGACATCAGCGCCTTGATGCGGGTCTGGCTTGCGGGGCGGCCGAGCGAAGCCAGGAACGCGTCCCATTCCGGCTTGATCTCGACATCCGGCGGCAGGCTCGCGACGTCGACGAGACGCTTGGTCTCGGCAATGGCTTCCTTGTCAAAGGACGCGATGCGCATGGCCAGCGCTTCGACGAAGCCGTCGAGCTCGGCATCCGGCAACGACCGGTTCACATAGCCGTAACGTTCGGCGAGATCGCCGTGGATGTCGTCGGCGCCCAGCAGGACTTCGAGCGCGCGGCCACGGCCCATCAGGCGCGGCAGCCGCGCCATCGGCCCGCCGCCAGGCACGAGGCCCGCGCCAACTTCCCATTGCGACAAGATCGCCTTCTGGCGGCTGGCAAAGCGCATGTCGCTCGCGAGCGCCAGCTCGCTGCCGACGCCGGTCGCGCGGCCCCTGATCGACGCAATCGAGACCACCGGCGCGCGGCTGAGACGCACCAGCATATCAGGCAGTGCCTCGAGGCCGGTCGGCCCGGGCGCGATATTCAAGGAATCCTCCAGCGGCGCGAGGAAGTCGTAATGCGTGATGAAGAAGCCTTCGACGGCACTGTCGAACACCACGACCTTCACATCGGGATCGGTCTCGATCTCAGCGATGATGTCACCCAGCAGCGGGAGCTGCTTCGGGCCGAAAATATTCACAGGCGGCATGTCGAAGGTGACGCGCCAGTACGACGGCAAGCGGCGCTCCAAGCGGATCTCGTCGGTCGTGAAATTTCGTTCGGGACGATTCATGATCGTGATTCCTGATGTTGGGGCAAGCAGGGACGCGCGGAATGCGCGTCCCTGCTCGTTTCAGATCGACTGACGTACCGGGCGGAACGCGGTGCGCATTTCTGCAGAGAACAGCACGGGCTGCTCCCAGGCCGCGAAGTGGCCGCCGTTGTCGAGACGGTTGTAGTGCATCAGCTTCGGATAGGCCTTTTCCGTCCAGCTGCGCGGCGCGGCGTAGATCTCGTCCGGGAAGACGCTGACGGCGACCGGTATCTTCACGTGCTTCGGCTCGAAGAACACCAGCTTGTTCTCCCAGTACAGTCGCGCCGACGAGACCGCGGTGTTGGTGAGCCAGTAGAGCGTGATGTTGTCGATCACGTCGTCTCGCGACAGCCCTTCCGTCTTGCCGTCGAACACTCGCGCGATCATCGCAGTGCTGCGCGCATCGTGATCGAGCATCCAGGATGCGAGACCTGCCGGCGAATCCACCAGGCCATAGAGCGTCTGGGGCCGGTTCGCCATCTCGATCGCATAGCCGAGACCGTGCTTGTAGAAATCGTCGAGCTGATCGTAAGCATAGCGCTCGTCGGCCGAGAGGTTGGACGGCCGCGATCCGCCGGGCTGAAGCGCTTTGGCGATCTCGTCAGGAACCGTCGCGGGCATGTTCGTGTGAATACCAAGCAACTCCGGCGGCGCGATCACCGCCATCTGCTCTGTGATCGCGTTGCCCCAATCGCCGCCTTGGGCCACGTAGCGGGTGTAGCCAAGGCGCTTCATCAGCACGATCCAGGCGCGCGCGACGCGCTGCGGGTCCCAGCCCAGTTCCGTCGGCTTGCCGGAGAAACCGTGGCCGGGCAGCGAGGGGATCACGAGATCGAAGGCGTCCGCCGCCTTCGCGCCATGTGCGGTGGGATCGGTGAGCGGGACGACGATCTTCATCTGCTCGATGATCGAGCCCGGCCAGCCATGCGTCACGATCATCGGCAGCGCGTTTTCATGGCGGGAGCGCACGTGAATGAAGTGGATGTCGACGCCGTCGATCTCGGTGACGAATTGCGGCAAGGCGTTCAGCCGCGCTTCTATCTTGCGCCAGTCGTAACCGTCCTGCCAGTAGCGCACGAGCTGCTGCACCGTCGTCAGCTGCACGCCCTGCGACTGGTCGGCGACGATCTCGCGGTCGGGCCAGCGCGTTGCGGCGAGGCGACGACGGAGGTCCAGCAGATCCTCCTCGGGCACGTTGACCTGGAACGGACGCATGGCGCCGCTTGCAGCGGCCTTCGCCGGATGCAGCGGCAGCAAGCTCGATACGCTTGCGGCAACAGCGGTCATCGCGGCCTGGGTCAGCAGTTGACGGCGGTCGGGATTGAGAATGTCGGTGCGTGCGTGGTTGGTCATATTGGATCTCCCTTGCTGTGGTCGGTGACGCTGACCGAATTCAAAATGGACGCGTCGGTTCGTTGTCCACACAGTGACCCAGGCATCGGCCATTTGCTCGTTATGGATTGTTAGAGAGCGTTAGCCGTTGCGAGTCCGCGCGATGCAAGGCGGGCGAAGACGACGATACGCGCAAGGCCAATGCGACACGGCGCGCGACGACCAGGTCATCGCGCGCCGTGTCGGCCAAGCCAGGAGCTACGTTCGCTCCAACTCAGGACGGGAGCGGCTCGCCGGCCTGTTCGCGGACGACATAGTCGGCGTACCAATCGGCCCAGTTCGCGTCGTGCCCGCCGGTCCGCTTTTCGTGCTCGCCATGGGCCGCCGCCGCGCGGCGCAGTGCCGCGGCCAGCGCAGCCTGCGAAGCGAATGTCGTGCCGTCGCCCGGGCAGACGCGTGGTGATCTCCTGAAACAGCCAGCCATTGCCGTCGGGATCGCTGAACGCGGCAAACGAGCTGTAGCTGCCGCGCTTCGGGTCAGCACCGTTGACCCGAACGCTGCCGGACAAATATGGCTCGTCGTGGCCGGCGTGAATATCGCCGGCACCGTGGAATGGAGCACTGACCTCGATGCCGCGGTCGAGCAGATCCTGTCGGGCCGCCTCCAGATCGGAGACGACCAGGTACAGGCCCCGCACCGAGCCGGGCGCCGCCGCCGTCACGTTCCTGCCGAAGATCACCGAGCAGGCCGAGCCCGGCGGCGTGAACTGGATCACGCGCCAGTCATCGCTGGAGGCAAAATCGGCGTCCAGTCGCCAGCCGAGACGCGTGTAGAACGCCTTGGCGCGGTCGACATCCGACACGGGGATCACGACCACCTCGAGCCTCATATCAACGCCGCTAGATTCAGAACCCTTGGCCGCGGCGTCGCGTTCGATTTCGCTGGTAGCCATGTTCGAACTCCCTGAGTTGAATTTAAAACAAGCTTCAAGCGGCAATCGGCATCACGATGGTCACGCGTGTGCCGCCCTCTCCCGCCTCGCCGTGCAGGCGGGCGCGGATGCTGCGTGCGAGTCCTTCGAGAATCCGGCTGCCGGTGCCCTGAAGCGGCCCGGTCGCGCCGATTCCATTATCGGCCACTGTGCAGAACCAGGCGCCGTCGCGAACGGCCATGTCGATGCGGATCAGTGCATCCTTCTTGTTGGTGAAGGCATGCTTCGCCGCATTCGTCACCAGCTCCGTCAGCATCAGCGCGAGCCTATGACATTGCGATGCGGGCAGCGTGCCGCTTGCAATGGCAGCCTCGCAGCGGATGCCCGCCGGCTCCAGCACGGCCTCGGAAATCGCTGCGCACAGGTTTTCGAAGAAGGCCTCGACCGGGATCGCCGTATGCCCGCCATTGTCGGACAAGAGTTGATAGAGCCTGCCGAAGGCGACGATGCGCCGCTCGAGCCGGTCCGCGGCAAGCGACACGTCCCGGGTGCCTGCCCGCGTGAAATCGCGGCGAACTGACGCACCCAGCAGTGTCAGCGTGTTCTTCATCCGATGGTGGGATTCCCGCAGCACGAGTTCCCAGTCACGCGACTGATCCTCAAGACTGGCGACAAATTGAGATTGAACGACATGGTCGTTCGGCCGAGCACCGATACCGGACATCATAGCCTCCCCGTTCCAAATAGCGCTTAACTCGGAGGCCATACTGGATGCAGTTCGCGCGCTTTGCTCGTTAGACGTTGCAAGTTCTTGTTATGATCGGC
This sequence comes from Bradyrhizobium sp. 132, assembly GCF_023074185.1. Taxonomy (GTDB): domain Bacteria; phylum Pseudomonadota; class Alphaproteobacteria; order Rhizobiales; family Xanthobacteraceae; genus Bradyrhizobium. Next base: position 15,794 of record NZ_JADPKY010000182.1, read on the forward strand.
GGTACGACGGTCGGACTCCGAACTGTCAGTTCGGCGGCCAAGCACGCTGCCGAATTGTCCCGATCACTTCGCAAATGCTGCGTTTGAGCAAAATTTGCTACGGATTGTCGCGCAACCGGCCAATTGCAGCCGCCACCCGATTTCGCCACTTTCGACCAGTTTACTCAGGGTTCCGTTCTGGTAGATCAAAGTGCGGATGTCAGCCCTTTCACTGGAAATCATTGGCCCGTGCCGGACACTAACGACCAGGATTCGGCCATCGCTTTCGGTCCATTCCGGCTGTTCGCAAAGTCGCGGCTGCTCGAGAAGGACGGCGCCCCGATTCACCTCGGCGGCCGTGCGCTCGACATCCTGGTTTTTCTCGCCGAGCGCGCCGGCGAGGTGGTGGACAAGCGGGAGTTGATCAAGCGCATCTGGGCCGACGTGAACGTCGATGAAGGCAGCCTGCGCTTCCACATCACGACGCTGCGCAAGGCGTTGGGCGATGCCGGCGAAGGCGCCCGCTACGTCGTCAACGTCCCCGGACGCGGTTATTGTTTCGCGGCCCCGCTGCTCCGGGCTGCCCCGTTGGAGAGCCGGATCAGCCTGCCCGCGGCTTCACCTCGCTCACTGCCCTCGCCGCTCGCGAAAATGATCGGGCGGAACGATGCGGTCGAGAGAATTTCCGCCGAGCTGGCGCAGCATCGTTTCGTCACCATCGTCGGCCCAGGCGGGATCGGCAAGACCTCGGTCGCACTGGCCGTCGCGCATGGCGAGCTCCCGGCGTTCGACGGCCAGGTGTGTTTCGTCGATTTCGGCGCACTGACGGAGGCCCGGCTCGTTCCCGGAACGATTGCGGCCGCACTGGGCCTGACCGTCAATTCCGACGACCCGAGGCCCGGGCTGCTGACGTTCCTGCGCAGCCGGCGGATGCTGCTGGTCTTCGACAGCTGCGAGCACATCCTCGACGACCTCGCCCCCCTGGCCGAGCGCATCGTGCGGGAAGCGCCCGAGCTGCATATTCTCGCCACCAGCCGCGAATCCTTCCGCACTGAAGGTGAGCGGGTCCATCGGCTGTTTCCGCTGGATTGCCCGCCACAGCGCGACGGACTCGGTATCGCCGATATCCTTGCCTATCCCGCAAGCCAGCTCTTCGTGGAGCGCATTGCCGACAGCATGGGCGATTTCGAGCTCAGCGAGGAAGATGCGCCGCTCGTTGCCGATATCTGCCGGCGGCTGGACGGCATTGCGCTCGCGATCGAGCTCGCGGCCGGGCGTGTGAACGCCTATGGCATTGCCGGAACAGCCTCGCTGCTGGACAGCCGCTTCTCGCTGCTGTGGCGCGGGCGGCGCACCGCTGTCCCGCGGCACCAGACCCTGAGCGCAGCGCTCGCCTGGAGCTACGATTTGCTGCCCGCAGCCGAAAGCGCAACGCTGCGTGGATTGTCGGTGTTCGTCGGGCCGTTCACCCTGGAAGCCGCGCTTGCGGTCGCCTCCTGTCAGGGCATCGGCGAGCCGGAAGCCGTCGAGGCGGTCTCGAATCTACTCTCCAAATCGCTGATCGCGACCTCGCCTGCGGAGCGGCGGCTGCGCTATCGCCTGCTGGACACGACGCGCGCCTTCGTCGCGGACAAGCTTGTCGAGAACGGGGAAGCTGGCGGCGCCGCACGCGGCCACGCCGAATATTACCGCGACTTCCTGCGCGACATCGCGCTCAAATCCACGGGCATGCAGACGGCGGGCGGCTTCCTTCCCTATGCCGACCACCTGCCCAATGTCCGGGCGGCACTGACCTGGAGTTTTTCCGAGGGCGGAGACCGAACGATCGGCGTGGATCTGGCAGCGTCGGCGGCCCAGTTCTTCCTCGAACTGACATTGCTGACGGAGTGCTATCGCTGGACGCAGCAGGCACTTGTCCCTCTCGATACGAATTCGATCGACAGCCGCCATGAAATGACATTGCAGGCCGCGCTCGGCGTCTCCGCGATGTTCACGCAGGGCAACACCGAAACGGTCCGGTCGGCATTCACGCGCAGTCTCCAGCTTGCCCGTGAGCTCGAGGATTTACATTGGCAGCTCTGGCTGCTGCGCGGATTGCACATCTACCTGACCAGGGTCGGAGATTTTCACGGCGCGCTCGGGACCGGCGAACAGAGCGAAAGCGTCGCGCGGAAGCTGAACGATTCCGCCAGCACGCTAAACGTCGAATGGATGCTGGGCGTCGCACATCATTTGATCGGCAACCAGGACAAGGCGGTGCAGTTCTGCGAGAGCGCGATGGTGCACAATCCCGGCTCGCAGCGGCTGAATATCGGGCATCTCGGCTATGACGACCGCATTGTCGCACTGGTGGCGTTGGCGCGCGGGCTTTGGCTCACAGGCCGGCCCGATCGTGCGATCGAGGCGGCCAGATACACCGTTCGCGAGGCCGAGTTGCTCGAACAGCCGCTCACTCTCGGTATTTCCCTGATCTGGACGATCTACGTGTTCCTCTGGGTCGGCGACTGGGCCAATGCCGAAATCCTGATCGAGCGGCTGATCGAGCATTCCGCGCGGCACTTCCTCGGCCCCTATCACGCGGTCGGCATCGGCCAGAAGGGTGAGCTGCTGCTTCGCCGCGGCGACGTCGCGGGCGGCATCGAGCACCTTCGCCGCAGCCAGGCCACGCTGTACGCGACGCGACACCGGATCATGACGACGGTGTTTGCGACGGCGCTCGCCGAGGGCCTCGCCTCCCAGAACCAGGCCGGCGAAGCGTTGCAGACGATCAACGAGGCCATCGCCCAGATCCCCGATCACGGCGAATCCTTCGATATGCCGGAGATGCTCAGGATCAAGGGCGACATCCTTGCGCGGTCGGGTAACGCTGCGGAGGCCGAGAGCTATCTGGACAAATCGCTCGATCTGGCGCGGCGGCAAGGCGCGGTCGGCTGGGAGCTCCGCGGAGCGATCAGCCTCGGCCGCCTCTGGGAGGGGGCCGGCAAGGCCGTCGACGCACGCGCCCTGCTCACCCCTCTCGTCGCGCGGTACCAGGAGGGCCTCCAGAGCCGCGATCTGGTCGCCGCGAGGGAGCTCCTGGGCGGCCTGAATTGAGAGTATCTTCAACGGGATACCGTAAGAATATCCGCTCGCAACTCCTAACAACTTCTAACACGCCAAGCCGCGTCCGCCCCGCCATGGTGGTGGCACTTCATGGTGGATATGGCGGGACATGGCGCTTCTTGACGATGTAATTGATGCCAGCGGCGGTTTGGCCCGCTGGAACAGCTTGAACCGGTTCACGCTCCACCTTTCCGTCAGCGGAACGCTGTTCTCCAACGCAGGACATGCCAGGGAATTCAAAGACGTGACGGCGGAAGGTTCGACCCGGACGCAATCGGTCCGCTTTACCGGCATCACCGGCGGCGAACACTCCGGATCCTTTCAACCCGATGCGATCACGATCGAGAGCCTGGAGGGTGAGGTGCTGCGGACCTGGCGTAACCCGAGCCTTGCGTTCACCGAGGTCGGCTCGCCTGCGCTTGCGGACGAACTGCACCTCGTCTTCTTCTGCGGCGTCGCGATCTGGAATTATCTGACCAATCCATTCCTGCTCGCCCATCCCGATGTGGTGGTGGAGGAACTGCCACCGTGGCAGGAGAACACGGAGTCATGGCGGCGGCTGCGGGCGCAGTTCCCGCCGAGCCTGATCACGCTCGCGCCCGAGCAGATCTTCTATTTCGACGAGAACGCGTTGCAACGGCGAAACGATCACGATCTGTTCGGGATGAAAGTCGCGCATTACTCCTGGGCTCATGACAGCTTCGGCGGAATCGTGGTGCCGACGCTTCGACGTGCGCAGACGCTGCGGCCCGACGGAACCGTGGTCGCCAAGCCCGTGCTGATGGACGTCGAGATCTTCGACGCCGTCTTCGAGTAGCGTCCCGCGCGACATCTCCAGCTCTCAACGTCTAACAATACATAACGGGCCAACAGCCGGTCTTGAGCGCAGATTGCGGCCGCGAGCAACGAACGACGTGACGTGCTCGGACGAGACCCAGGTCGGCGCATCTCCACCGCAATGGAGTGCGTCATCGCAGCAAACGCACTCAAGGAGAACGGTCATGAAAATATTGATGGTCATCACCTCGCACGACCAGCTCGGCAACACCGGACGCAAGACGGGCTTCTGGCTCGAAGAGCTCGCCGCCCCCTATTTCGTCTTCAAGGATTCCGGGGCCGAGATCACCCTCGCCTCGCCGAAGGGCGGCCGTCCGCCGCTCGACCCCAAGAGCAACGAGCCCGAATTCCGCACCGACCTGACGCTGCGCTTCGAGGCCGACGCCGCGGCGGAAGCGCAGCTCGACAAGACGGTTCGCCTCGACAGCGTCAGGCAGCAAGATTTCGACACCGTCTTTTATCCCGGCGGTCACGGCCCGATGTGGGATCTCGCCGAGGACAAGGACTCGGTCAAGCTCATCGAATCGTTCCTTGCCGCCGGCAAGACAGTCGCAGTCGTGTGCCACTCGACTGGTGCGCTGCGCCACGTCAAGACACCCGACGGCAAGCCATTGGTTCAGGGCAAGGAGGTGACCGGTTTCACCAACGGTGAAGAGGAGGACGTCGGCCTCACTAAGGTGGTGCCGTTCCTGGTCGAAGACGAAATGCTGAAGCTCGGCGCCGTCTTCTCGAAAACGGCAAACTGGGGCGTTCACGTCGTCACCGACGGCCTCCTGATCACGGGCCAGAACCCGCACTCCTCGGGTCCGGCCGCGGAAGCCCTGCTCGCCGCGGTGAAGGGCAAGCCGCTGGCGCGCGCCTCGTAAATCCTGGATGCGGCACGTTGCGAGAGGCGCTCGCGATGGCGCCTCTCGATGCCGACGGGCCGGAGGCTCCATATCGCCGTCGCTAGAGTATGGCCCGCACTTGCGACACATCCTCACCCCACATGCCGGATTCGGAGCGAAAGACATGAACATTCCAGCCGCACTTGCCCTCTCGGCCGCTTTGGCCGGCGCGATCGTGCAGGCCTCGGCGCAGGATCTGCGATCGAGCCGGCGCTCGATCAGCTATCATAAGGTCGATGTCCGGGGTCTCGAGATCTTCTACCGCGAGGCTGGACCCATCGACGCTCCGACCGTGCTGCTGCTCCACGGGTTTCCCTCCTCATCGCGGATGTGGGAACCGCTGATGCCGCTGCTCGCCGACAAATATCATCTCATCGCACCGGACTATCCCGGCTTCGGCAACAGCAGCGCGCCGCCGCCGTCCGATTTCATCTATACGTTCGACAACATCGCCGCCGTGATCGGCGAGCTCACAACGGAGCTCGGTCTCACCGACTGCGTCCTGTTCATGCAGGACTATGGAGGTCCCGTCGGCTTCCGCATGGCGCTGGCGCAGCCCGAACGCGTCCGCGGCATCATCGTCCAGAACGCGGTCTCGCACGAGCAAGGGCTGAGCCCGCTCTGGAATGCGCGCAGGAAGTACTGGGCCGACCCGGCGCATGAGCTCGAGGCGCTCAAGGCCAACTTCACGTCCTTGGAGGCGACGCGTCAGCGGCATCTCGGCTCCAGCCCGCGTCCCGAGCGCTACGATCCCGACACCTGGATCGACGAATATGCCTTCCTGACGCGTCCCGGCCAAGCCGAGATTCAGACCACGCTGTTCCTGGATTACCGGACCAACGTCGCCTCCTATCCGAAATGGCAGGCTTGGTTGCGCCAGAGGCGGCCACCGACGCTGGTGGTCTGGGGCAAATACGATCCATCCTTCACCGTCGCAGGCGCGACGGCCTATCGCGACGATGTGCCGGATGCCGAGGTTCACATTCTCGCAGGCGGCCACTTCGCGCTGGATGAAGCCACCGACGAGATCGCTTCGCTTGTCCGCGACTTCCTGGCGCGGCTGGACGGACACAAGGGTTGACCGCTGATGGGCGCGCTCAGCAGCGAGAGGGCACGGTCGTATCGACTTGATCAGGCAGCAGGCTCGTTCAGCATGCGCTGTGCCGCCCTGAGATCGGCGGTCTCGAATCCTTCCGAGAACCGGGCATAGGTTTTGGCAAGTTGTTCGAGGGGATTCCGCACACCCTGCCGAACCCGAAGCCGCGCCAGCGACATCTCGGCTCGCAGCCTCCAGGACAATGCGCCCTGCTGTTCGGCAAGCGTGACCGACGCGACAAGATCTGCACCGGCCGATTCGAGATTGCCGCCAACGGCCTCGAGCTCTCCCCGCAGACGGAGCAGCTCGGGCATGTCGAAGGCGCCACCTTCCTGCTCGACCCGTGCAATGGTTTCGTGCAGCACCTGAACGCCCTCCGTCAATCGTCCTAAAGCGACCAGTCCCCGGCACAGGTCCGAGGCGAATGCCGATGCATAGAGCTCGTAGCGATCGGCGTGCAGGCGTGGAAGTGCGCTCCGCAAGAGATCGACACCGGCGCTACCCTCGCCGCGGGCGATCATGGCCTGCGCTCGAAAGCCGGCCGCGACGGCTTCGTAGGGTACGAGTCCGTGCATGCTCGCATGCGCCGACAAGCGACCGGTCATGGTCTCGACCGACGACCAGTCGCCAACCCAGCCGAACACAGAGGCGGACCAGCATAGCGCGATACAATGCATGACCGCGTCGCGCGGCGCTGAAGCGCCGACAAGCGGTCGGACGCATTCGAGCGCACGATCGGGAAAGCCGCGAAGCCATAACACGCGCGCGAGCGGAATTTGCGGAGTGCGTGAATAGGCGAAATGCCCGGGTTGCGTGCCACGTAGCGCAGCGGCGTCGCGTACGCCCTGGTCGAGATGGGCCTGCGCTTCGGCCTGGTCCCCGGCGAGGTGATAGGACACACCGAGCAGTGCTTTGCTCCCGGCGATGCCCGCCGTATCGCCGATCAGGCGAGCGATCCGCTCGGCATGAAGCGCAGTCGGCACCAGATGCCGATAGCCGCCGGTCCGGCGGTAGAACATGTTGAGCCGCGACAGCAGCCTGAATGTGTTGGCGTGGTTCCCGTGCGCTTCCGCGATCTCCAGCCCTCGCCGGAGCGCGACCTCGGCCTGCTCGTTGTTGCGCTCCGTGAACATGAATGCGTGGCCAAGCGTCGACTGAAGCTCGAGCTCCCATCTGCCGCCCCGGTCGGCATCGTCGAGCACCGCGAGTGCGCGATCGGACCAGATGCGGGCCTCGCTGAGCAGATTGAGCTCGACGAACAGCCTTGTGCAGCTGGCAGCGAGCGGCACGCGCAAGCCGGCGCCGTCGTCATTCGCATAACTCCATTGCAGCGCCGCGCGGGCGTCGGCGAGCAGGCCCGCGCGCTCCTGCAAACGGGATGCATGATCGGTGCCTCCCTGATCCGTCATGCCCGCTTCGAGCGCGCGTTGAACATACAACGTGTGACGGCGCGCGATCTCGTTTGCCTGACCGCTGTCTGCCAGCTTCTGCATGGCATAGGCGCGCGTGGCATCCAGCAGGCGATAGCGCCGCGATGCCCCGTCCGGCTGCGCGGACACCAGCGACTTGGCCACGAGTTGCTCCAATGCGTCGACGGCGCGATCCCCCGGCGCCCCATCGTCGGCCGCCACAGCTATTACGCCTTTCAACGTGAAGTGGCCCGCGAAGATGGCGAGCTGCTGAAACACGATCCGCTCGCTTTCGCCGATCAGGTCGAAGCTCCACTCGAGTGTGGCACCGAGGGTCTGCTGCCGTGGCGGCGCCGTTCGCCGCCCGCGCCATTCGAGCTGCAGTCGGCTGTCGAGCAGCGCCGCCATCTCGCGCAGCCCATAGAGACCGACGCGTGCGGCAGCAAGCTCGATCGCGAGCGCGACCCCGTCGAGCTTGCCGCAAATCCGGGCCAGGACTTCCGCGTCCTCGTCGGTGATATCGTCACGGTGTCCGGCCGCGACTGCGCGATCCACGAACAGACGCGCAGCAGGATAGCTTAACACTTCGCCGACGCTGAGGCGGGTGCCTTGCGGCGGGCCGGGCAGCGGAGCGAGCTCAAAAATCTGCTCACCTTCCACCAGCAGCGACTCGCGGCTGGTTGCGAGGATGACGATGCCGGGCGCCTCCCGGTAGATGTTTTCTGCTAGACGTGCGATCTCGTCGACAACGTGCTCGCAGCTGTCGAGAACGAGAAGTAGCCGCCGGCCGCGCAGGAAACTGATGATGCTGCCCGAGGGATCATCGTGGCGCACGACGAGGCCCAACGCGGCGGCAACCGTGCTAGCGACCAGCGCCGCGTCCTTCAGGAGGCCGAATTCGAGGAAATGGACGTTGCCGTCGAAGGTATCGCACATGTGATGCGCGAGCGCGGTCGCAACGGTGGTCTTGCCGATGCCGCCGGCTCCTCGCAGCGTGACAAAGCGATCGCGGAGCAAGCGCGCCGCCAACTCCGCCACAGCGTCCTCCCGCCCGACCATCCGGTCCAGTCGATGCGGTAGAGGCGGTGGCGGCGTGGCCTTTTCGGGCGCCCGCGACGCGAGCGCAAACACCTCCGCGTGCTCGCTACGCCGCACCGGCGCGACAAAGCAATAGCCCCGGCCCGGGATGTTGGTGATGTAGCGGGCACCATCCTTTCCGTCGCCAAGCACCTTGCGCAGCGCCACGACATGGACGCGGAGGCTGATCTCCTCGACAGAGAGTCCGGACCACGCATAGGCGAGAATCTCGTCCTTCGGGACCACTTCGCCGGCGCGGCTGACGAGCAAGCGCAGAATATCCATCGCGCGGCTGCCGAGCCTGACCGGCAGGCCGTCCTTCTCCAGCAGCCGCGACCGAAGCGAAAACGGCCCGAACGAGACGGCATCGAAATCAAGGATCGTTGTGGCGCCCCCGCCGCTGGGGCCATGTCCTGCCGAGAGCTCGGTCACTTCTGACTCATCTTGACGGTCGCTCCTCGAAATGCGGCACGACTATACCCGGCACCGAGGCGAGGTCCAGCGAGGGCACCACTCGGAACTCACACCGCTGATTGATCGCCACGCGGTGGCCTGCGCTCTCCAGAGTTGGGGCGGGGCTGAGCGAATATCTGACAAATTGTACAAAACAGCGCTTCCTGCGACGAGCTGCCGCACACCTGATGCGCCCCCACAAAAACTAACAGATCCTAATCACCCCTAACGGGCTTCCTGGCCAGCTCACGCCTATCGTTTCAGCATGGAAACGTGGGTTTGGCGCGCTTGCCGGTCGCAAGCAGCGGCAAACCCGGGAGAGGACGAGCGATGTTGACCAATTTGCAGGCGGCGCATTCCTGGATCGATTTTCCGGCCAGCCCGGAGGATCGCGAGATCCCCCGAGCAACCCAGGCGATCACTCGGGAGAGCCATTGGCGTCAGATCGATCGCGGCCCCGAGGCTGCCGTCGAGGACGTCGCGATCTCGCGATGGGAAGACTCGCGGAGCACGTCGTCGCACGACGCGACGACACCTCAGGATTGTTACTTCGTCGGCATCGCCCTGAAGACGACGCGCGCCAAATTGACCCGGGAGCGCCAGATCATTTTCGACGGCACCATGCCTGCGGGCACGCTGTATCTCACCGCGCCGTCGAAGCGTCTCGGCGTGCAATTCCAGTCGCCCTGCGCCTTCCTGCACTTTCACATCTCCACGGATCATTTTCCGGCGCAATTTTCCGAGGCCGACGGACTGAATGACCTCGTCCTGTTGCGCGACCCGCTCGCTGCGGAGCTTGCCAAGACACTAATCGAACACGGCGACGCCGCGGACCACCAGTTTACGCGCTGCATCGGCCAGACCCTTGCGATGCATCTCACCCGATTGGAATCGCCGCGCGCCAGGGTCAATGCCTTGCCGAAATGGCGGCTGCGGCGCGTCGAGCAATATGTCGCCGATCATTTCCACCGCCGCATCAGCCTGTCCGAGCTCGCCGATGTCGCCGGCCTGTCCAGAATGCACTTCGCGGCGCAATTCCGCGCTGCGACCGGTTACCGTCCCCGCGAGTATCTGCTCAATCACCGGGTCGAGCATGCCAAGACGCTGCTCGCGACCACAGAGCGGCCGCTGGCCGAGATAGCGCTTGCCGTCGGCTTCAGCACGCAGGCGCATTTTTCGACCGTCTTCAAGCGCATCAGCGATCAATCTCCGGCACGCTGGCGCCTCGCCAGCAAGGGACGACGGCACGAGATGCAAGCGCTGCCGCCGCGCCGTCGTTCTCTGGAGAGCGACTGGATCAGCGCAGCCGCGTAACGCACAGGCTCGCGCCCCTCCTCCTCCCGGGCCCGCGAGTCACTCGGGGCCGCCCCCTGCACCCACACAGGGCGGCCCCTTTTTCTTCATGGACCTACACCGGATCGAACGCCCGGATCGGCGGCAGGTTGCCGGTGAACTTCTCGACCTCGACCGTCGTGAGCTGGCCGGTGCAGCCCTGCGCGAAGGACGAGGTGCCGACGTCGCGGGTGAGCACGTTTGGATTGCCGTGAACGCAGAGCGGCGCTTCGTCTTCGGGGTCCATCGGGTCGTACCAGGCGCCGGTCGGGAGCTGCACGATTCCCGGCGCGATGTCGTCGGTGACGTGGACCGCGGCGAGACAGGCGCCGCGTTCGTTGAACAGACGGATGATGTCGCCGTCCTTGATAGCGCGCGCGTCGGCGTCGCGCGGATTCATGCGCGCGACCTCGCGGCCGCGATGTTTTGCGGCAAGCGAATGTCCGCCGAAATCGAGCTGGCTGTGCAGGCGCGTCACCGGCTGGTTGGCGACCAGGAAGCATGGTGCGCCGGGCGTCGGCATATCGGTCTTGTCGAGCCAGACCGGATGACCGGGACAATCCGCATCGCCATGGCCCGCGATCTTTTGCGAGAATATCTCGATGCGGCCGCTCGGCGTCGGCAGAGCGTGATTGACGGGATCGTCGCGGAAGCGGCGCAGCCGGCCGCCGTCGTCGGGCTGCTGCGGCACGACCAGGCTGCCGCGCTGCCAGAATTCTTCGAAGCTCGGGGCCTGCAAACCACGCGCTTCGAGCGAAGCACGGGTCGGCTCATAAAGATATTCGAGCCACTGACGTGACGTACGCCCCTCGGTGAAGGGTTCGCGCGCGCCGAGCCGGTCGGCGAGATCGGCAAAGATCTCGTAGTCGTCACGCGCAAGGCCGAACGGCTCGGCGATCCGGTGCATCGCGACCATCAGGGGATCGTTGCTGGAGTAGCCAATGTCTTCGCGCTCGAGCGTCATCGTCGAGGGCAGCACGATATCGGCATGCCGGGCCGTAGCAGTCCAGGCGAGCTCGTGCACGACCAGCGTGTCGACTTTCGCAAACGCCTTGCGCAGGCGGTTGATATCCTGGTGGTGATGGAAGGGATTGCCGCCAGCCCAGTAGACGAGGCGGATGTCCGGATAGGTGCGCGTCTCGCCGTTGTAGCGATAGGTGCTTCCAGGGTTGAGCAGCATGTCGGCGATTCGCGCCACCGGAATGAAATCGCGGACAGCGTTGCGGCCCTGCCCCAGCGTCGGCCCTGGCACGTCGTTGACGCGGCGGCCGTAATAACCGATCGCACCCAACGAATAGGCGTAGCCGCCGCCGGGAAGGCCGATCTGGCCGAGCGCCGCCGCCAGCACCATGCCCATCCACACCGGCTGCTCGCCATGCTCGGCGCGCTGGAGCGAATGGGAGACGGTGATGAGCGCGCGCTTGCCGGCGAGCCGGCGCGCGAGCTGCCGAATCGTGTCCGCATCGACGCCGCAGATCGCTGCGGCCCATTCGGCATCCTTGGCTTGGCCGTCGCTCTCGCCAGTGAGATAGCGCAGGAAGACGGGCCAGCCCTCGGTGTAGCGATCGAGGAAAGCCTGGTCATGGAGGTTTTCCGCGACCAGCGTCTGGACGGTGCCGAGCATCAGCGCGGTGTCGGTGCCGGGCACGCATGTCATCCATTCGGCGCCGGCCTCGACAGGCAGGTCTTCACGCAACGGACTGACCAGGATGAACTCGCAGCCGCGCCGGTGCGCAGCCTCCATCGCGCCGCGCTCGACATGCTTGCTGATCGAACCGCCGGCGACCATCGAGTTCTTCAGCGCCATGCCGCCGAACGCCAGCACGATGTCGGTGTCGGCAGCGATCTGTTCCCAGGTGACGTTGCGCTTGGTGATGTCCTCGTAGCCGCAAAGGATCTGCGGCAGCAGCACCGAGGACGCGCCGGAGGAATAGGAATTCACCGAACGCACATAGCCGCCCAAGGCGATGTTGAGGAAGCGATGCACCTGGCTCTGCGCGTGATGGAGGCGGCCCGCGCTCGACCAGCCATAGGAGCCGCCGAACACCGCGTCGGGGCCGCGCGTGTCACGGATGCGCGCCAGCTCGTTGCCGAGCAGATCGAGCGCCTTCTCCCAGCTGACGGAGACGAATTCGTCGCGGCCGCGGCGATTGTCGGGACCAGGACCGCGTTCGAGCCAGCCACGGCGGATCGCGGGTTGGGTGATGCGGGCCTGGTGACGCAGCGCGCCGGGGAAATTGTCGATGATGCCGTTCGGATCGGGATCACCCGCATAGGCCCTGACCTCGAGCCCCGCTTCGCTTTGGCGCGCCGAGAACACTCCCCAATGCGAAGTGTGCGGCTTGAAGCCGTCGGACAGGTCGAGGCCGGGGTCGGGGAAGCCAATCGTATCGTCCATCGTCTGATCCTTGTTCCGGGCATTTCACGGTCCCGGCCCGGCCCGTGTCAATTCGGGTGGCAGTATAACGATCCGCTTCCCGATGTCGTCGGGATCAGGGTCGGCGGAAATGCCGGGCGCTCGTGCAAGGACGGCTTGGCGGACGTTCGAGGGAACAACCGGCGGCGATTTGTTGGCCAGTTTTCTACTTTTATTTTCAACGCCTTACCAAGCCTTATTCGAGCAGTGCAATTCGTCTTAGGAAGCACTGCGAAATCTCTTGCAACGACAGTGACATTGAAATGTGCGATATGCCGCCCATCCCACAGCAACATCGGTCTCATCATGATCAAGCGCGTCTTGCCCTACGAAGGTCGGCTCCACGAAGCGGTCGAGCATAATGGCGTGCTTTACATCGGTGGGATCGTCCCCGAGGACACGAGCCTCGATATGTCGGGCCAGGCGAACGACGTGCTCGGGCAGCTGGCGCAGCTACTCAAGACCCTCGGGTCCGATCTGGCCAACGTCTTGCAAGTCACCATCTACATGACGAACCTGAAGGAGAAGGCAGAGTTCAATGCGGCCTGGAAGGCGCATTTTGCAGAAGCCCATCTGCCGGCGCGCGCCGCAATCGGCGTGGCCGATCTCGGTCCGGGTGTCAGACTCGAGATGACGGTCATCGCCGCTCGACAATAGTCGCGCGCCGAGGCCCGAATTCAGATGACCTTCAGCTGCGCGAGGCGTTCGATCTCGCAACCCTGAGAATCGTTCGACGGCTCAAAATCTGCATGAGCGTTCGCTATTAAACCCAAGCGCAGCCAGGCGAGAATTTGAGCCGTCTGCTCCGCCCATAGAGCTACTCGGCAGCCATGGCTGGAGGCAATTCAGGCTCTGCCGTCGAATCCTCATGCATCTCATCTGCTGTCGGCTTGATCCGGAACCACGCGGCATAAAGCGCAGGCAGGAACAGCAGGATCAGCACCGTGCCGACCGCCGTGCCGCCAATCAGCGCGTAGGCCATCGATCCCCAGAAAACGGAATGCGTGAGGGGAATGAACGCCAGCACGGCGGCAAGCGCGGTCAGGATCACGGGCCTCGTGCGTTGCACCGTGGCCTCGATGACGGCGTGATAGTCATCAAGGCCGGCGGCAAGGTTCTCCTTGATTTGTTCCGTCAAGATCAGGGTGTTGCGCATCAGGATGCCCGCCAGGCCTATCAGGCCCAGAATGGCGTTGAATCCGAAGGGCTGGTGAAAGATCAGCAACATCGGCACGACGCCGGCAAGGCCGAGTGGTCCGGTCAGCACGACCATGGCCATCATCGAGAAGGACCGGACCTGCAGCATGATGACGATCAGCATGGCGGCAATCATGACTGGAAAGATCGTCGCCAACGCGTCGTTGGCTTTGGTTGCCTCCTCGATCGATCCGCCCAGCTCGATGCGATAACCGGCCGGAAGAGATGCGATCAGCGGCTGAAGGGCCGTCTTGATGTCCTTGGAGACCTCCGGAGGTTGGGTTGCCTCGTTGATGTCCGACCTGATCATGACGACCGGGGTGCGATCGCGACGCTTCATGATCGGTTCTTCAAGTTGGACTTCCGAATGGCCGACCTGGTCGAGTGGAACCGCGCGGCCGTCTCGGCTCATCAATGAGAAATCCGCCAGTCGCGTCGGATCCAGCCGCTCGCCGCCGGCGCTGCGCGCCACGATGGGGACATTGCGAATGTCCTCGCGGACCTGCGTCACGGTGATGCCAGTGAGAAGGAACTGGAGTTGCCGGCCCACCTCCGCGGACGAAAGGCCGATCAGGTTCAGCCGATCCTGATCCGGGATGAAGCGGAGCACGGGCGTGCGATCACCCCAATCGCGGTTCGCCTGGCGCACATCGGGAACGCCCCGCATGATACCGAGCGCTTTTTCAGAGATAGCGTACAATTCCGCCGGGTCGGGCCCCATGACCCGAAACTCGACAGGGAATGGCGTGTACGGTCCGAACACAAGCTGCGTGACGCGCACATTGGCCTCAGGCGCGAGCCCGTCCGACACCGCTTGTCGGAGCCGATGCTTCAAGACCTCGCGCGCTTCCGCGTCCGGTGTCAGTACGACGATCTTTGCGAAGGCCGGATCGGGCAGCTCCGGCGCCATCGCGAAGAAGAAGCGCGGAGCGCCCTGACCGACATAGCTCGTGACGATCTTGGCCTCCGACTGGCCGTCCAGCCAGCGTTCGAGCTTTGCGACGGTGGCAGTCGTCGTCTCGATGCTGGTGCCTTCTGGCAGACGAACCTCCACCAGCACTTCAGGGCGGTCGGACGTCGGGAAGAATTGTTGTTTGAGGCCACCCATGCCGGCGACGGACAGCGCGAAAGCGACGGCGACGACGCCGCAGGTCACGAACTTGTGGCGCACGACGAAGGTAATGAGCGCGCGCAGGCGCCGATAGTTTGGCGTACCGTAGATCGCGTGATGACCACCTTCGATCGGCTTGATCGCTGGCAGCATCTTGACGCCGAGATAGGGCGTGAAGACCACGGCGACGATCCAGGAGACGATGAGAGCGAACCCCACCACCCAGAAGATGTTGCCGGCGTATTCGCCGGCCGTCGATCGCGCGAAGCCCACCGGCAGGAAGCCTGCGATCGTCACGAGTGTTCCTGACAGCATCGGTGCCGCAGTGTGGCTCCACGCATAGGCTGCCGCCGAGATGCGGTCCATGCCCTCTTCCGTTTTCACCACCATCACCTCGATGGCTATGATGGCGTCGTCGACGAGAAGACCAAGCGCCAGGATAAGGGCGCCCAGCGTAATGCGGTCGAAGAAACGGCCGGTCTCCAGCATGATGAGGAACACGACGGGAAGCGTCAAAGGGACGGCAGCCGCGACAACGATTCCGACGCGCCAGCCGAGGCTGAGCAGGCTGACCAGCAGCACCACGCCGAGCGCCATCGCGAACTTCATCATGAATTCGTCAACCGACGAGGAGATGTTGACGGCCTGGTCGCTGACCTTGGCCAGCGTCATCCCGAGTGGCAGCGTCCGGGAGATCGCTGCGGACCTCTCCTCCAGCGCCTTGCCGAGCGCGAGGCCATTCCAGCCCTCCTGCATGACCGCCCCGAGCATAATGGAGGGCTCGCCCTGGTGCCGGATGAGGTAGGTGGGAGGATCCTCGTAACCGCGACGGACTTCGGCGATGTCGGACAGCTTCAGCGTTCGCCCGGCAGCGACGATCGGCGTGTCGGCGATCGCCTGGACGCTATCATAGGCCCCCTCGATCCGGATGAAGACCTGCGGCCCCTTTGTGTCGATCGAGCCTGCCGGCGTCACGGTATTCTGCCGCTGCAAGGCGGCGACGATATCCTGTGCCGACACACCGAGTGTTGCCAGCTTGGGATAGGAAAACTCGACAAATATCTGCTCGGGGCGTTCACCGAGGATGTTGATCTTCTTGACGCCGGATACGTGCAGGAGATCCTGGCGAATGGTCTCGGCTTGCCTGGCGAGCTCCCGCATCGGCATGCCCTTCGCCTTGAGGGCATAAAGGGCGAAGCTCACGTCCGAATATTCGTCGTTGATGAAGGGGCCGAGCACACCGGACGGCAGCTTGCGCGCTTCATCCCCGAGCTTCTTGCGGGCCTGGTAGAATTCCTCCTGCACGACGGATGGCGGCGTGCTGTCCTTCAGCGTCACCGTCATGTACGCATAACCAGGCCGTGTGGTCGTCTCCACCCGGTCGTACCAGGTCAGCTCCTGAATCCGCTTCTCCAGGGGTTCGGCGACCTGGTCCTGCATCTCGCGAGCCGTCGCACCTGGCCATACCGTCGTGACCGTCAGGGTCTTGATGGTGAAGGAGGGGTCCTCCGCGCGCCCGAGCATGAGGAAGGCGTAGGCGCCCGCGGCCGCCAGCAGGACGATGAAGAACAGGGTTACGGCCCGTTCGCGAACGGCAATCGCGGAAAGATTGAAATTCATCATTTGGCCACTCCTATTTCCTCGACGTTCGTCCTAACGCTCGCGCCGTCCTGCAGCAGGTGGGCACCGAGTGAACCGCGCTTACCTAAAGAACGTGGGCATCTGACTGCGCTTCTTCTGCTAGTTTACAATCGGTTCGGCGACAGCTTCTTTGAGGCCAGCTGCCGCTTGGGCGGCAAGCCCACGGGCCGCTTCCTGTGAATCTTGAAATTCCTCGAGTGCATAGACTCTACCCCACCGCAGGGTGAACACGTGGAGACCACGGTTGACGTACGACGCGTCGCCGTTGAGCAGCGTTGCGGTGGCGTCCCACCGGGCAAACACGGTAGTGTGCCACGGCCAGCCCTTCACCCAGATGTGGTTGACCGTGAGATGGAGAGTGGGCAGGACTCGGCCGAGGCGCTCAAACCAGCGGCGCAGGGCTTCTTTGTCGTGGCGCTCACCACCAAGCGCGTGGGCGCCGGAAACGCGGTGATGGACATGCGGCGCGACTGCTTTCACCGCTTCATCCCAGCGATGGTTGTTGACGTGGTCGAAGGTCTTTCGGATTTCTTTTTTGACAATGTAACTGTACAGCATTTGACTTCTCCAACGGCGATCGCTGAAAGATTGAGGCTCATCAGTTACTCCTGCTTTCGGAGGCAGTCCTGACGTGAGCGCCCTCCTGCAGGAGATGTGCGCCCAGCGAGACAACCCGAGCACCTGAGCTCAGCCCGGAGATAACGGCATTTTCGCTGGTCACACGCACAAGCTTGATGGGCTGAAAGCGTACCGTCGAGGTGCCGCTGTCGAACACCCAAACGCCGGTCTTTCTGCCGTCATCGAGCACCGCTCCCAGCGGCACCTGGACTTCCGGCAGAGTCCCCTGGCTTGCAAGCCGGATGGTGACCGTCGCGCCAAGCGGTGCCGCCGCGGCCTCACCATCGAGCACGTAACGGGCCTCATAGGTGCGGGTCTGGACATCGGCGGAATCCGACAACTGCCGGAGATGCGCAATAAAGCGCCCATCGCTCCCATACAGGCTCGCCTCAGCAAGCGAACCGATCGCCGGCCGCATTGTTTCGGGGAGCGCCACCACAGCTTCCCGAGGACCGGACTGTGCAAGCCGGACGACCGTCTGGCCCGCGGAGACCACTTGCCCCGGCTCGCCAAGCGTTTGCATGACCGTTCCGTTCGCATCCGCGACCAGGACGGAGTAGGTCGCCTGGTTTTCCGCGACGCGAGCGTCCGCTTCGGTCGCGGCGAGTTGCGCATTGGCCGTGTCCGACGCGGCCTTCGCCTGCTCGTAGCGCTGTTTGGAAGTCCATCCGTCGTTGACCAGATTGGCGTATCGCCGCTCATCTGCATCCGTCTGAACGACAGTTGCGCGCGCTGCGGCCACGGCGTTGCGCTTCGCCGTAAGCGCAAGGCGCAGATCGGTTTCGTCGATCCGCATCAGCGGCTCGCCGGCTTTGACCTGCTGACCGACATTTACCGGCCGTTCGACGATCTTGCCGGGAACGCGAAAACCGAGATTGCTTTCCACTCTCGCGCCCACAACGCCGGTGAAGCCGCGATCGGCTCCGGCCACCCGTGCAGCCGCCACCAGGCTGACCATCGGCGAATCCTGCCTCGGGTCGCGTGCCGCGGAGGCCTCATGAGTGGGAATGGTAAGAGTAGCAAGCACAGCCGCGCCAGACGCCGCGATCAGCACACCAGCCAGGACCACAAGTCTGCTCTTTTTCATCGCCATCTCCATACCACTCCATACCACTTAGATTTCGTTTGACCTCTATAATTGGATTAGAGTTCATCCGCAATCTAAATAAGCCTTATCACGGGAGTGTGATTGAAGGAAATCGGTCCGGGGGACCTTTCTGCGATGCGAATCTATCCCGCCCACTTGATAGATTGCATTCGACCTCTATCTAACATATAGACGTCAATCGAAATCCAAATGGAGGTCCAAAATGCGGGTAAGTCGCATTCAAGCTGCCGAGAACCGCCAGAGCGTGATCAATGTGGCCAGTCGCCTCTTCAGGGAGCGCGGCTTTGATGGCATCGGCCTCAAGGATCTGATGGAGGCCGCCGGACTGACCCAGGGCGCCTTCTACAAGCAGTTCGAGTCCAAGGAAGATTTGGCGGTCGAGGCGTCCAGGCGGGCATTGGAGAGCGCTTCCGGCCGATGGTCGGACGCGGCCGCCAAGAATCCCGATGATCCGCTCGGCACGGTGATCGCGTTTTACCTCAGCGGCGACCATCGCGGAGAAAGGATGGACGGCTGCCCGATCGTGGCACTCGGTTCAGATGCCGCCCGACAGGGCCCCGGCGTGAAGGCGGAATTCGAAACGGGGATCAAGGCGCATCTCGACGTGATCGGCCACTTCATTGCCCAGACTGGCGGCGAGGCCGACCGCGCCAAGGCCATGGCCATTCTCGCGACGATGGTCGGCGCCGTGACGCTATCGCGCGTCGTCAACGACCCCGAGCTGGCTCAGGCGCTTTTGGATGCCGCGGCCGAACAGGTTCGCGACGCCGCTGCCGCTTGAAAGCGCGCGCCCCTCGAAGCACGGAGAGATCGAATGCTCAGCATGACTGAAGTTAAACCAAGCCTGCTGAAGATATCGGATACGCTGAGCGTCCGTTTTCAAAAGATCGGCAGCGGACCTCCGCTACTCCTCATACATACGATCCGGACGCAGCTCGAATATTTCCGCAGTCTTGCGCCCCTCCTCGCCAGATCGCACACGGTGTACGCCATTGACCTCCCAGGCCACGGCCACTCACCAATAGATCCGAGCGCGAGCTTCGACGAACCCTACTTCAGGCAGTCCGTCATTCGCTTCATCGAGGAGCTTAATCTCTCGGAGGTCACGATCGTCGGCGAGTCGATCGGCGGGGCATTGGCCCTCACGGTGGCGGCGTCGCTTCCGCAGCGGGTGAAGCGCGTCTATGCGATCAACCCCTACGACTACGAGACCCGCTACGGGGACGGCATTCGACGCGGCAACTGGTTCTCGAATTTCATCATCGGAAGCCTGCAGGTCCCGTTGCTCGGCGCGATGAATGCATCGCTCGAAAACAAGCTGGTCCTCGGCAAGATCATGAGCGGCGGATATCACGACCCGCGCAAACTGCCGGCCGATCTGCTCGCTGAGTTCGATGAAGTGGCCCGCCGCCCGGGATACAAGCGGATCGCACGCAAGGTGCTGGCGGGCTGGCGATCCTGGAGCAAGGCACGCGATGACTATCGGCAAATCTCGGCGCCTGTGACGCTCATTTATGGCGACAGCGATTGGTCTCGGCCCAATGAACGCGAACGCACACGGGCGCTCATTCCAACCGCGCGGATGGTGACGCTGAAGAATACGGGACACTTCTCAGCTGTTGAGAATCCGTCGGAGCTGGCTCGCGTGATCATGGAGACAAAATAAGTGCAATCACATTCAAGCTCTTGGGCAGCGGCGGACGCTTAGTAGGAACCCTCGAATCCGCCCCTCTAATCCGCCAATTCGATGAAGAGCGGCTGATGATCGGAAGCATCTGTCTTGCCATTAACATCGACGCCAAGGACACGGCCGGCCAAATCCTCCGTCACGAAAATAAAATCTCGGCAATCAGGTCCTGCTGTCCATTGCGCGTGATCGTATAGCCCGCAGGTCGGCGACCGCTGCCGGTCTGGACGACCAGCCGTCCAGGCATCGCGATAGTTGAGGCCCGGCCGATTCGATCGATCGATCATGGCGTGCTGGGGATCGGCAACGTCGCAATTGAAATCGCCGCACATCAGGCTGGACGCGGCGACCGTCTGGCTTTCATAGGGCTCGACGGGCCTTCCGGTCGGTGCCTTGGGACTGATCGATGCATCCTCCTGCAGGTCCAGCAAACGCTTGATCTGCGCCTCCCGCTGGGCGACCGAATAATATTCGAGATGGGTATTGACGATACGGATCGCACCAAACGCAGCCTGGACCGTTACTTCCAGGGCATGGCGCCGCATGCTGCGCACCGTGCCTGCGCCAGACCACGGCAGGATGTGGTTGTTGATCTGCACGACCGGCAGGCGCGATAGGGTCATGTTGCCGAAGCGATGCAGTTGGCCCACCTGATCGACGGTCTCGATCGCAGGCCGAAATATCGCCATGTAGCCCGGCAGCAGCGCGGCGAGCTCTGCGCTCTGATCCCCTCCCCCGTCGTGCCTGGAGAAGTTCGAACTCACCTCCTGGAAACAGAAGACGTCGGCATCCATCGTTTCCCTTGCGACCTCGACGATCCTCGCCAGGTCAGTAATGCCGTCGCAACCCTTGCCGCACTGAATATTCCAGGTGAGAAGCCGCATCAACGAATGCCCGCGCGCATGAAGGATTGGACGAACTGCCGCTGGAAGAGCAGGAACGCGATCAGCAGCGGTGCCATGGTCATCACCGTTGCCGCCGTGATGACCGACCAGTCCACGCCGGTCTCCGGCGCGCCGAACACCGCAAGGCCCACGGTGAGCGGGCGCGCTTCGACAGAGTTCGTCACGATCAGCGGCCACAGAAAATTGTTCCAGTGGTAGCTGACCGACACGAGGCCGAATGCCACGTAGGTCGGACGCGCCAGCGGGACATAGACCCGCCAGAGAATCCCTAGTGGTCCAGATCCTTCGACCCGGGCCGCATCGACGAGTTCCTGAGGGACGCTTTTAAAAGTCTGCCGAAGCAGGAAGATGCCGAAGGCGCTGGCGAGATAAGGCAACGCAATCGCAGGGATTGTGTCCAGCAGGCCAAGCTTGGCAATCGCGCGATAATTCTCGACGATCAGCACGTCGGGCATGATCATCAATTGCAGCAGGACAAGCGCGAAGGCGATGCCGCTGCCCTTGAACTTGAAGCGTGCAAACGCATAGGCCGCCAGCGTCGACAGGATGAGTTGCCCGACCAGAACCAGCGTCACCAGCACTATCGTATTGAGATAGTAGCGGGCGAACGGCGCCTGCTTCCAGGCGCGGGCGAAGTTCTCCAGCGTCCAGGGTGCGGACAAGCTGAACGACGTTGCATAGGCGGCCGGATGCAGTGCGCTCCAGAAGGCATAGGCCAGCGGCGCGAGCCAGATCAGCGCCAGAAGCCACGCGGCGACAGCCTCGATGGGATGTGTCCGGCCTCTCATTGATAGTGAATCCTGCGATCGAGATAGCCGAACTTGATCAGCGCGACGGCGCTCAGCAGCACCAGAAGCACCACCGTCAACGTCGCCGCGTAGGATGAATCCTGGAACGTGAAAGCGACTTCGTAGATGTAGTAGAGCAACAGCGTGCTGGCGTTGTTAGGACCGCCCTTGGTCATGATGACGAGGTGATCGACCAGCTTGAACGAGTTGATGACCGCGTTGATCGCGACGAACAGAGTGGTCGGCATCAGCAGCGGGAACGTGATCCGGCGGAATGTGTACCATCGGCTTGCCCCCTCGATGGACGCAGCCTCTTCGAGATCCGGCGAGAGCTGCTGGAGGGCCGCAAGATAGAAGATCATGAAGAAGCCGGCTTCCTTCCAGATCACCATGACGATCAGGCAGCCCATGACGGTCGAGGGATCGCCGAGCCAATTCCAGCCGGCGAGGCCAAAGTTTCCGCGCAACTGATCGAGCAGCCCATAGTCCGGGGTGTAGAAGAACAGCCAGATGTTCGCGACCGCGATCATCGGCAGTACGGTCGGAGTAAAATAGGCCAAACGCAGAAAGCCGCGGCCGCGCATGTTGCGATTGACCCAGATCGCCATGACCAGCGCCAGCGCAATCGACGTCGGAACTGTGCCGAGCGCGAACCAGAAATTATTGACCAGCGCCTTCCAGAAGATCGGGTCGGCCGCCATAGCCTGATAACTGTCGAGGCCGACAAAGACCTCGGTGCCATTGCGGCGTGTGATGAACAGCGAATGCCGGACCGTCGCGAGGATCGGGTAATGGGTGAACGCGATCAACAGCACCGCCGCCGGCAACAGCAGCAGCCAGGCGTTCACGGCATTCCACCACGCCTGCGAGCCGGCGCGGCGCGGCGAAACCTGTGATGAGACGACGGTATCGGACATCCCTGTATCAGCGGGATGGCGGCGGCGAGCCGCCACCCCGCTGATTCCCTTACTTGTAGGCGCGCAAGACGCGATCGGCCTGCTGCTGGGCTGCGGCGAGCGCCTCCTGCGGCTTCTGCGTGCCGGTGATCGCGGCTTGCACGGCATCGCCGACGAACTTGTAGATGCGGCCGTTCTCGTGGACGGAGAGTTCCGGCACCGCGTGCTCCAGCTGATCGCGCGCGACGGTCGCTTGCGGGAAGCCCTTGGCATATTCCGTCATCACACTGGTCTTGTAGGCGGCCGGGGACACAGCCACGTAGCCCGTCTTCATGCTCCATTCCGCTGCGCGGTCTGGCGCCGTCATCCACTGGATGAACTTGACGGCTGCCTTCTGCTGCTCCGGGGACGCGCTTTTGAAGATATAGAAATTGCCCCCGCCGGTCGGCGATCCGCGCTGCTCCTTGGCCGGAAGCATGGCCACACCGAACTGGAACTTCGCGGCATCCTTGACCGCCGTCAGGTTGCCGGTGGTGTGCCACATCATCGCCGTCTTGCCTTCGAGGAAGTCGGTGCGCAGTGTGGCCCAGTCGATGCTGCCCGCCGGCGCCACGTTGTGCTTGCGCGACAGATCGACCCAGTAGTCCAGCGCGGCGACCGTCTTGGGTGCGGTCAGATACACCTCATTGCCGGGCTCGTTCATCATCTTCTGGCCGTTCTCGATGGCCAGCGCCTGCAGCATCCAGTAAGCGTAACCGGTCGAGGGAATTTCGACACCCCAGCGCGTGGTGTTTCCGGCACCGTCCTTCTTGACGAGCTTCTTCGACATCTCGACCAGTTCGTCCCAGGATGCCGGCGCCTTCTCCGGATCGAGGCCGGCTTCCTTGAAGGCCTCCTTATTCCAGTACAGCACGATCGTCGAACGCTGGAACGGGATGCTCCAGGTCTTGCCGCCGATCTGCCCGTTCGCCATGAACGCCGGATAAAAATCCTTGAACCACGCCTTGTCGCTGACGAGGCCGTCGATCGGCACGATCGCGTTCTCGTCCATGAGCGTAAACACGTCGGTGGACAGCAGCACCGACAATTGCGGCGGTTGGCCGCCCTTCATCGCTGTCATCGCCTTGGTCATCGTATCCGTGTAGTTGCCGGCATAGACCGCCGTCATCTTGACGTCCGGATTGTCCTTCTCAAAGCGCGAGACCATGTCATCGATGATCTTGGTGACGGGACCGCCGACCGCGACCGGATAGTACATCGTGAGGTCCACCGCTGCCGCCGGACGGGCGGCGCCCATGGACAGCGCAGCGAAAGCAGCTGCCATCAACATTGTTCGGCGCGCAAACATCCTAGTCTCCTTCGTTATCCGCCCTGGCACCGCCGCCCTCATCGGTCGGATGCTGCCAGACGGCCCTCTTTGAAAATGCTCTCCAACCGGACTTCCGTGGTCGAATCGAACCGGTGTTCGTAATCCGCATCCCAGGCAATCCGGATATCCTCGCCCGGTCGAACCTTGCTGAAGCCGTCAAGCCGCACCGAGATGGGCTGCCCACCCATCTCGCACAGCACGATGCTGTCCGCGCCGAGATGCTCGACGGCCTTGACGCGCACAACATGATCGCCGCCGGAGACGATGCGGATATGCTCCGGCCTGACGCCAATAAGCTTGTCGCCCTGACGCACGAGATTCATCGGCGGCGTGCCAATGAACCGTGCCGTGAACGCCGTTGCCGGACGATTGTAGAGTTCTTCCGGCGAGCCGTTCTGCTCGACGCGGCCGTCGCGCATCAGCACGACGCGGTCCGCCATCGTCATCGCCTCAGTCTGATCGTGGGTCACGTAGACCATGGTGATGCCGAGGCGCTGCTGCAGCGCGCGGATTTCCGTCCGCATCTCGTGCCGCAACTTGGCGTCCAGATTTGAAAGCGGCTCGTCCATGAGGCAGACGCGCGCCTCCGCGATAATAGCCCGGCCGAGCGCTACCCGCTGGCGTTGCCCGCCGGACAATTGCGACGGCTTGCGCTCCAGCAGACCACTGAGGCCGACGATGTCGGCGACGCGCCGGAGCCGCTCGTCCCGCTCGGCGCGAGACACGCGGCGCACGCGCAGTCCGAAGACGATGTTCTCAGCCACGCTTAGATGCGGAAACAGGGCGTAGGACTGGAAGACCATTGAGATCTTCCGTTGCGCCGGAGTGAGATGCGTAACATCGATGCCGCCAATAGTGATCGTGCCGACGGCGGCCTCCTCGAGGCCCGCGATCAATCGAAGCGTCGTCGACTTGCCGCATCCGGAGGGCCCGAGCAGCACCAGCAGCGAGCCTTCGTCGGCTGTCAGGCTGACGTCATCGACAGCGCGCATCGATCCCCAAAATTTGGAGACGTGGCTCAGCGCAATCGCTGACATGGTCTGTTCGCTCTCAAATGCCGGGTTCGGTGCCGGGCACCGGCGTGGCCATTCATACCGGCTTTGTCCTGCCCTCGCGGAGCAGCCAAAGGCTCCTCACCCCAAGCAGACCGATCCATGCCGTTCCTCCAGACCGCGCAACTTCGTTGGCGCAGCAATTATTATGTTCATATGAACATAGTGTGACCCCATATGAAACAGAAAATTGCGTCCTAAGCGTTCAAATGATACTTTGGTTGGAACGGATCAATTATGCTCAAGACCTCCACCTCACGTCGAGCCCCCATACTAGAGATCGTGCGCGAGCAAGGCTTCGCCTCGATCGAGCAACTTGCGACGCGTTTTGAGGTGACGCAGCAGACCATTCGCCGTGTCGTGAATGCGCTCTGCGATCAAGGATTGCTCCGGCGAATCCACGGCGGTGTCAGCCTTCCCGTCCAGAACCAGAATTTGGCCTATGGAAGCCGGCAAGGTTTGAACGCTGTCGCCAAGCAGCGCATTGCGCATGCGACCGCCAGGTTCATTCCCGATGGAGCATCGCTGATGATCGGACTTGGCACGACGCCAGAGTACGTTGCGCAGGCACTATCCCGTCGTCAGGATCTGCGCGTCATCACCAACAATCTGAACGTGGCTGCTGCATTCGCACAAAACCCTGAAGTCGAGATTACGATCGCCGGCGGCACCCTCCGCCCACTTGATCGGGATATTGTTGGCGAGGCCGCCGCGCGCTTCTTCGCGGGTTTTCGAGCCGACTACGGGATCTTCGGTGTCGGCGGCATCGATCAAGACGGCGCGCTGCTGGATTTTCACTTGGACGAGGTTCAAGCACGTCAATCAATCGTCGCCAATTCGCGCACGGCGGTGCTCGTCGCTGACACGACCAAGTTCGGTCGCAACGCGACGGTGCGAGGCGGCCATCTCGACGATTGTCACCACCTCTTCACCGACGGCCCGTTGCCGCCAATCTTTGAGCCGATCTCCACCAGATACGCCGATCGTATTCACGCAAGAGACTACACTCGCGAGAAATCCGAGCGGCTTGGCTACGACTAAACGGCACCGGCTGACGAACGCGTCCGTTTGCGTTACTTGAGCGAAGCCGGTCCCACATCCTCGTTCCGCCGCTCGCTCTCCGAACTTCGTACGCCATCAAAGCTCCCTTCCGGAAACCTCCCTGGAAAGAGCTCCACGCGAAACTCCTGGAGTTGCAAGGGGTGAAGTCGCCCTTCCCCGCGAGCCGGCATCCCATTCGCGACCGCGCTCGTTACCTACCTGAAGCTGCAGTGCTCGGCATACTGCTCGATCGATCGTTCATCTGGTCGCTGGGGTCCATTGTACCGCGAAGTTCGGATCAACTCCGTCCATACGCAAGTTGGGCCCGCACCGTTGTCCTGACGGTGCGTCGGCCACGCTCGATCGTGCCGTTCGATCGTCTAAGTCGTGCCATGCTCGGCTCGAGGACTTCGCGCACGCCGCCTAGTCGATCTTATTCAGCAGGCTGCAGCACTCGCTCCTTGACGGGCCCCTTTGTCTGATCTGCCGACTGGGCGCTGCCCTGATCACCGGGCGGAAGTCCGAAGCCCTTCACCAATCCGAAGATCGCCGGGATCACGATCAGCGTCAGCAGCGTGGAGGAGATCATCCCGCCTATCATCGGCACCGCGATCCGCTGCATGATTTCGGAGCCGGTCCCGGTGCTCCACATGATCGGCAGCAGGCCCGCCATGATCGCGACCACAGTCATCATCTTGGGCCGGACGCGCTCCACCGCGCCCTCCATGACGGCGTCGTAGAGATCGCCGCGGGTCAGGGCCCGCCCCTCGGCGGCACGCCTCGCCGCAGTCTCCGCCAGCGCCTGGTTGAGGTAGATCAGCATCACGACGCCGGTCTCTGCGGCGACGCCGGCGAGCGCGATGAAGCCGACGGCGACGGCAACGGAGAGGTTGAAGCCCAGCCACCACATCAGCCAAAACCCGCCGACCAGCGCGAACGGCAGCGAGAGCATCACGATCATCGTCTCGGTGATCGAGCGGAAGTTCAGGTAGAGTAGCAGGAAGATGATCATCATCGTCAGGGGAACGACGATCTTCAGCCGCGCGGTGGCCCGCTCCAGGTATTCGTACTGGCCGCTCCACATCACGTAGTAGCCGGCCGGAAACCGGATGCTGGCCTGCACGGCGGCTTTCGCGTCCGCGACGTAGCCCCCGAGGTCGCGGTCGCGGATGTCGACGTAGACGTAGGTCGCGAGCTGCCCGTTCTCGGTCCGGATCGAGGTCGGCCCGCGCGCCGGCGCGACCTTCGCCACCTCGCCGAGCGGCACAGCGCCGCCGGCGGGGAACGGCACCAGCACGTCGTTGGCGATAGCCTGCGGATTGTCGCGCAGATCGCGCGGGTAGCGCATGTTGACGGTGAAGCGCTGCCGGCCTTCCACGGTGGTGGTCACCGTCTGCCCGCCGAGCGCGATGGCGATCGTGTCCTGCACGTCTTGGACCATGATGCCGTAGCGCGCCAGCGCGGCCCGGTCCGGCGTGACCTCCAGATAGTAGCCGCCGATCCCGCGCTCGGCGTAGGCCGAGGAGGTGCCCGGAACGGTTTTGAGGACCTGCTCGATCTGCTTAGCGAGCTTGTCGATCTCGACGAGATCCGTCCCGATCACCTTGACGCCGATCGGAGTCCGGATGCCCGTCGACAGCATGTCGATGCGCGCCTTGATCGGCATGGTCCAGGCGTTCGACACCCCGGGAAACTGCAGCGCCTTGTCCATCTCGGCGATGAGCCCGTCGATGGTCATGCCGGGGCGCCACTCTTCCTTCGGCTTGAGGTTGACGAGGGTTTCGAACATCTCGGACGGTGCCGGATCGGTGGCGGTCGCAGCGCGCCCTGCCTTGCCGTAGACCGAGGCGACTTCCGGAAAGGATCGAATGATTCGGTCCTGGGTCTGCATCAGTTCGCCGGCCTTGGTGACGGAGATGCCCGGCAGCGTGGTCGGCATGTAGAGCAGCGTGCCTTCGTTGAGGTTCGGCATGAACTCGGTGCCGAGCTGGCGCGCCGGCCAGATGCTCACGGCCAGCACGGCGAGCGCGAGCACGACCACCAGCGTCTTCGCCCGCATGACGCCCTTGATCACCGGGCGGTAGATCCAGATCAGGAACCGGTTGATCGGATTCCGGTGCTCCGGAACGATCCGCCCGCGCACGAAGATCACCATCAGCGCCGGCACCAACGTCACCGAGAGGAGCGCGGCGGCCGCCATCGAGAACGTCTTGGTGAACGCAAGCGGGCTGAACAGCCGCCCCTCCTGCGATTCGAGCGTGAAGATCGGCATGAACGACACCGTGATGATCAGCAGGCTGAAGAACAGCGCCGGTCCGACCTCGGCCGCGGCGGCGATCAGGACGTCGATCCTGGACTTTCCCGGCTCGGCGCGTTCGAGGTGCTTGTGCGCGTTCTCGATCATGACGATGGCCGCATCGACCATGGCGCCGATCGCGATTGCGATGCCGCCGAGGCTCATGATGTTGGAGCCGAGGCCCAGCAGCTTCATGGCACCAAACGCCATCAAGATGCCGACCGGCAGCATCAGGATCGCGACAAGCGCGCTGCGCACGTGCAGCAGGAACACGATGCAGACCAGCGCGACAACGACACTTTCTTCGAACAGCGTGTGCTTGAGGGTGTCGATTGCCGCGTAGATCAGGTTGGAGCGATCGTAGACCGGGACGATCTCGACGGACTTCGGCAGGCTCGAGGCGATCTCCCGGAAGCGCTTCTTGACGTTCTGGATCACCTCCAGAGCATTGAGGCCGAAGCGCTGCAGCACGATGCCGCTGGCGACCTCGCCCTCGCCGTTCAGCTCCGCTATGCCGCGCCGCTCGTCGGGGCCGAGTTCGACCCTTGCGACGTCGCGCAGCAGCACGGGCGTGCCGCCGGACGTCTTCAGCACGATGTCGCCGAGGTCGTTGATCGACTTGATGTAGCCCTTGCCGCGGATGACGTACTCGAATTCGGAGAGTTCGACCGTTCGCCCGCCGACGTCGGCGTTGCTGGCGCGGATGGCGTCACGCATCTTCTGCATGGTGATTCCCCGGTCGCGCATGCGCTGCGGATCGAGGATCACGTTGTACTGCTTGACGAACCCGCCGACGCTCGCGACTTCCGCGACGCCCTCGGCCTTGGCCAGCGCGAACTTCAGATTCCAGTCCTGGAGGGTCCGCGTGTCGGCGAGGTTCAGTTCCTTCGACATCACCGCGTACTGGTAGACCCAGCCGACGCCGGTCGCGTCGGGACCGATCGTGGGTGTGACACCGGCCGGCAGGCGCGCGCTGGCGCCATTGAGGAATTCCAGCACGCGCGAGCGCGCCCAATAGATGTCCGTGCCGTCCTCGAAGATCACGTACACGAAAGAGACGCCGAAGAACGAGAAGCCGCGGACCACCTTCGATTTCGGGACCGTCAGCATCGCCGTCGTCAGCGGATAGGTGACCTGGTCCTCGATCACCTGCGGCGCCTGGCCGGGGTACTCGGTGTAGACGATCACCTGGGTATCCGAGAGATCCGGGATGGCATCGAGCGGCAGATGCAGAAGCGCGTACAGTCCCGCCGCGGCGGCGAAGCCGGTCCCGAACAGGACCAGCAGCAGGTTGCGGGCGGACCAGGCGATGAGGCGTGCGATCATTGCTGCGCCCCTTCGGCAAAGCCCTTCAGGGCGGCCTTCAGGTTGCTTTCGGCATCGATCAGGAAATTCGCCGAGACCACCACGGCATCGCCCTCCGCGAGGCCCTGCCGGATCTCCACGAAGCCGCCTCCCCGGTGGCCGAGCTTGACCTCGCGCGGCTCCAGCCGACCCTGCCCCTTGTCGATGAAAACGGCCTGCCGGCTCCCGGTGTCCATCACGGCGCTCTCCGGCACCGCGAGGACGGCCTCGCCGCTACCGGTGTCGATGTCGGCGTCGACGTACATGTCGTGCAGCAGGATCAGGTCCGGATTCTGCAGTTCAACGCGGACGCGCGCGGTCCGGGTCTCCTTGTTGATCTCGGGATAGATCACCTGGACCTGCCCAGTGAACTCCCGGCCCGGAAAGCTCCGCGCCTTCACCGCGACGGGCTGGCCCTTGGCGATCATGCCCAGATCGCGTTCGACGACGTCGATCAGCGCCCAAACAACGGAGTGGTCGGCGATCCGGAACAGGACGCCGCCGGGCTGCACGCGCATGCCTTCGATGGCATTGCGCTCCAGCACGATACCGTCGCGCGGCGAAGTCCACTCGATCGAGGTCGGCACCGTCCGGCTCTTCTCGATGGCGGAGATCGCAGCATCGGGCACGTCCAGATTCATCAGGCGCTGCCGCGATCCACGGCCATACTGAACGTCGCCGCTGGTCGTCTTCGAGGTGATGGTGGTCAGGTACTCGGCCGCCGCGGAGGACACCGCGGGGCTGTAGACCTCCATCAGGGGCTGGCCCTTGGCAACATGCGATCCGGTGGTGACGTCGGCGACCTTAAGGATGAAGCTTTCCGCCCGCATTGCGATCACGGAAATCCGCCGCTCGTCGAGGGCGATCGTGCCCGGCGCCCTGACGACGGTCCGGATCACCCGCCTCGCTACGGGCTCCGACTTGACGCCGGTACGCTGGATCTTCCCCGGGGAGAGCTTGACGGAGCCGTCGTCGCTGTCCTCGCCCTCGTAGACCGGGATGTAGTCCATCCCCATGGAATCCTTCTTCGGCGCCGGGGAGGTGTCCGGCAGGCCCATGGGATTGCGGTAGTATTTGATCCATCGCGCTCCGGAATCGCCGGCCGTTGTCGCCGGCTGGTCGTCGTCGAAGCCGACGTCGGCGCCAGCGGGCACGGCGCGGTAATCCCGGCCATCCGGCGTCTTTCTTGGCACAAGCGAGTAAGACGGCTTGCCGTCCGGATCCTGGTAGTAGATCGGGGCGCCGCTCTCCTCGGCCGCAGCGAGGCCGATCACGGCTCGAGCCGCCGGCCGCTGCGGGCCGGCGATGACGAATGCGATTCCGGCCGCCGCGATCAACGCGGCGACCAGGCTTGTGGCGATCGGGCGGGTCATTTGTGCGCCGTGATGACGAGCTTGTTCTCGACGCTACCCGTCTCGCCCTGGACCTTGGCGCCCAGCGAAAGCTGCCACCGTCCCGCCATGCCAAAGCTTGCCTTGAAGCGGTAGGTGCCGGGCTCGGTCCCGGGCATGGCCGTGACCTTGGTCGCCATCTCCTGCATCCCGTCCGGAGCCATGTCCAAACGGCTGGCGAAGATCACCGCCTCCGGCACCGGTTTGCCGGTCTTGGTGTTCACGAGCCTGACCGTGATGATCTTGTCGGGCCCGGCCTGGACTGACTGGTCGACGAGCTCGAACGTGTAGTCCTTGATGTCGGCCAATGCGGCCGTGCTTGTGCCGCCGATGGTCGCAGCGATCAACGCGGCCTGGACGGCCCGCGCGAAGGTAGACGTCTTCATGTTGTGTGTCCTCGATATCCTGAATTCGCCGCCGAGGCGGCGTGCGTCATCCGGGCGCAAAGCGCTCGGACGCAATCGGCGTCAAGCGCCGTTCAGGCCAGGATTCGAGGGGGTTGGTCGGGAGGTGGACGGATCAAACCGTCGCCGACCACGTCGTCCGCCACTGAGTGGGTGGTCCGGATTGCGTGCCGCAGCGGAAGGGCGGCGGCCTCAGAGGGTCCCGCCTGGGCCGTCTTCAACACGCACATTGCAACCAGCGGACAGTCTTGACAGTCCTTGCTCTTCTGCTCCTCCGGACAACAGGGCATGTCGGCCGACATGGACATGTTGGCCATCACGGCCGATCGCGCGTGCGCAGCGGCGGCCGGCGTGATCAGAGGCGCCAGCATCAGGCCGAGGCTCACAAAGAACGCGAAAGTGAGTTTGAGCAGTCGCCGCAAATGCATGACACGACCATCCCACGAAAAGTGAAACTATGGAAGCCAGCCCGGTTCACATGTTCGCCAGCCAAACCTGCCGGATCTCAGCCGCAGCAGGACTCTCGGTCCTCATCGCCGGACTGGATCGGCGGACACGGGATCGACCCGTAGCTGCAGAACACGCAGCAGCCGATCAAACGCGGGGTCAGCTAGGGCCAAACATTGGTAGGTGGACATCCAGTTTCAGCCGCGAACGTTCGCACGCAGACAATCCCTCGGCTCTCCAGTAGCGTCGGTCATGCCGGGCCGGGGAGCCGCTTTCCGCGAGGCGATCCAGCCGACGACTATCGATAGTGTCGCGACGACAAGCGGCGCCACCGCGTGCCCGTATTCGCCGTGCAATGTGACGGTCGCGAGCGCCGCCAACATCACGGTGCAGCCCAGCGCCGAGCCCCACAGCCGCGTTCGTGCCCGCACCAGCAGAACGGCGGTCGTGAGCTCTAGCGATCCGGTCACGAAATGGAACCAGTGTGGGTATCCCCACCGAAGATATTCCTCGTAGATGGACCCCGGGGCGAAGATGTTGCTGAGCGATCCCACGACGAAGAAAACAGCAAGCGCCAAGGCCGAGACTTGGCTCCAGGAATTCTTTGACATTTGTCTATCCTTTTCTGATGAGGGCGCCGAAGGACCTGTGTGGCCGCCAAGAGAGGGGCGGCCGCGACGCATTCTTTCCGAAGGAGATGCGACTTTCCGGAGCAGGTTCGAAAGTCGCATCTCATCGCTGATCCGGACCTACGCCGTGGCGGTCTTCTGGGCCGCCGCGAAGACATCGCGGGGCAGCGTTGTGCCGGCGACGTGCTCCGTGCCCGCTACGCCGAGGTCCATCCAGCCCGCGTTGACGGCCTCGAACATCGCTTCAGCCGGTCCGGTTTGGCCCTTCGGGATGCCGAACTGTTCGAACGCTGCCGACCACTCGGCCCGCGGCACTGCGAACGCCCTGACTTCGCGCTGCATGACATCTCCCAGTTGCGCTGCGACTTCATCCGCGCTGACCATCGAACCAAGTTCGATGACGCGATGCCCCGACCACGCCGGCCCGGTCAGCAGCGTCGCCGCCTCGGCACCGATGTCGTTCGTCGCGGCCATGGTCGATTTCCGGTTGGTCGGATTGTAGTAGACGGGGAGCGTGCCGCCCTGGGCGGCGTGCAGGCCGTAAAGGAAATTTTCGAAAAACCCGCCGGCGCGCACGAAGGCGGTCGGCGATGTCAGTTTGCGAAGGCTCTGCTCCAGCAACGACAGGGCTGTGATCATCCCCAACCCGCTGGTTCTGTTCGCACCCATCGACGAGAGCCCGACGACCCGCGGGGGCGCGGCCTTGGTCAACGCCTCGACATAATTCGCGATGACCCCCTTGGCTTCCCTAAAGTCCGGCGAGGGAGCCCAGACGGCCGGCAACATGACAAACGCGCCGTCGACGCCCTTGAGCGCCCGCTCGATGGCGGCCGCATTGTTCCAGTCGCCGTCGACCAGTTCCACGCCTTGGTCCGACCAGCTTGCCGCCTTCGCGCGATCGCGAACCAGCGCGCGTACTTTCTTACCTTGGGCCAGCAGATGCCTGGTCGTTGCGCCGCCGACTTTTCCCGTGATTCCCGTGACTAGAAACATACGTATTCTCCCGGTGTTAAATGGTCTACGTTCTAGGGCAGGTCTCACATAGAGACCTGAGGTCTGCACCGTAAGGAGGCAGTTTTTTGTAACCAGGAGAGAAAAAGGAGACCGGCATGAGCGACGCATTGAGTGCGATCGAGCGATTCAGCCGATATCAATCGGACGACGCCCGGTCAGCAGAATCCGTACACTGCCCGGTGCGCGACGTACTCGACTGCATCGGCGATAAGTGGAGCATACTCATGATCATGACCCTCGCGACGCGACCGCAGCGCTTCAGCGAGCTTCATCGAGCCATCCGCGATATCTCGAAGCGCATGCTCACCCAGACGCTGCGCGACCTGGAGCGCGACGGACTTGTCACCCGCAATGTCTTTCCGACCAAGCCACCGAGCGTTGAATATTACCTTTCCCCGCTAGGCCAATCCCTGCTCGAGCCGATGGCGAGCCTCATCGATTGGGCCGACCGGCGTTATTCCGATATCCATGCCGCGCGCGTCCGCTTTGACGGAGCCCCCTGTGATGTCCCGCGCTAGTGATCTGGTGCAGAAGTTCGCATGGGGCGAACACCACGGTCTCGCTCGGCCTCTACAGCTGCTTTTGCGACATTTCGAGGCCATTGCTCTAGCCCTGTTGAGCTGCCCGTACGATAAGATGCTAACTGCGCGCCGACCAGGTGACGAACGATGTCGCCTGTTTGCTTCGGCGGTGGGGACCTTAGCCGTCAAGGAAGTGACTGATGATCGATTTTGCCATGCCGGAGACGCGCTATGCGCTCAGCGGCGACGTCAATATCGCCTATCAAACGCTGGGTAGCGGACCCGTCGATATCATCATGGTCCCGGGCATCATTTCGCATGTCGAATTCTTGCATGAACTGCGCGGTTATACCGCTTTCATGCGCCGCCTTTCGACCTTCGCCCGCGTGGTTTCCTTCGACAAGAGAGGCCAGGGGCTTTCCGACAGGGTGGCCGGGGCCCCTTCGCTCGAACAGCGGATGGATGATGTTCGCGCCGTCATGGACAGCATCGGGTCAACCCAGACCGCGCTGCTTGGCGTTTCCGAGGGATGCGCGATGAGCGTCATGTTTGCTGCCACCTATCCCGAGCGCGTATCCAAACTCATCCTCTTTGGCGGCTATCGACGGCGACGCGACTTGCCCGGAGACGGCGAGCAACGGGCCATACAGCTCATGAAGTCGTGGGGCACGGGCGCGATGATCAACAGAGTTGCTCCCAGCCTCGCGACCGATCCTGCCGCCGTAGCGCAATTCGCCAAGTATGAAAGGCTTGCAGCCAGTCCCGGAGCCATAAAGCAGTTTGCCCTGCTGAATGCGTCGATCGATGTGAGTCAGCTGCTTGAGAACGTACGCGCTCCGACGCTCGTGCTGCATCGTCACGGCGACGTGCAGGTACCGGTCGAGCATGGCCGCGATTTAGCCGCGGGGATTCCCGGCGCGCGATTCATCGAATATGCCGGAGATGACCACAGTCCATATTTCGGCTTCAGCGATCGCGACGAGCTGCTTGGCGATATCGAAGAGTTCATGACGGGGCATCGCGACGGCTCGCCGGAGGATATCGATCGCGTTCTCGCCACGGTCCTATTCACGGATATCGTCGATTCAACGCGCCGCGCCGCCGAAGCCGGCGACCGGGCATGGCGCAAATTGCTCGACAGTCACGATGAACTGGCGTCGCAAATCGTCGAGAAGCATCGCGGCACTTTGATCAAGTCCACCGGCGATGGCATTCTCGCCACCTTCGACGGACCAGCCCGCGCCGTTCGTTGCGCCCTCGCGCTTGGAACAGCTGCAAAACAGATTGGCTTGGCGCTCCGAGTGGGTCTTCACACCGGCGAAATCGAGATCAGGGGCCGCGATATAGGCGGCGTCGCCGTGCATGCAGCTTCGCGCGTTATGACCCAGTCGCAGCCTGACGAAGTCTTGGTGTCACGGGTCGTCACCGATCTCGTCGCAGGCGCGGGTTTGAGGTTCGCCGAGCGCGGATCGCATGAACTTAAGGGACTTCCGGGCCGGTGGGATCTGTTCGCAGCGATCATCTAAGTGAAGGGCCGCTCTTGATGCTATTGGCGAACCAGATTTGCTCAGGTTGAGTTCTTCGCATTTTGACCCAGTGCGGACAATCGGCCTGACGGACGCTAGGAGATCAACTATTGCGCGGGTCGCCCTGAAGCGGAGATCCCGCTCGCCCACTCTTTCGCTTGGCTATTAATTTCGCCGCGCGGAGGACGGTCGCTGGACCGTGAAAGCGCAAGCCCGGCACGTAAGGCAAAGAGCACAACAACCGATGAGGACGGCGGCATAACTTCCTGTCCAATCGATGCTGACTGCGAAAGGCAGCGGTCCGAATGCCGCGCCCGCGATGCCGAAGATGAACGACGCTCCCCTGATTGCACCAAGACGGTCGCGGCCGATACTGGGCGTAACCGGCGGCGTTGATGGCCTGCAGTGAGCCGGACGCCCCGCCCAAACTCAGCGCATACAGTACGCTGATGGCGATGCCACTGCCGAACGCCGGAAGACCTGATGCCGGCGCAAGCATCAACATCGCCAGCGGAACTAGGTGCCGGGAAGCGACCGCCCCACCCGCAAACATCCGCATGGATACGACAAGAATGCCTATAAAGGCCGCAACGTCATTGAGCGCATGGTTCTTGAGTCCAGACCCCAGGAGGTTCAAAGGCGAGTCTGGATGCTGCCGTTGATCGGCCTAGAAGATTCGCGCCCAGCAATTCCCGCCATTCAAAAAGAAAATGCCTTGTTTAAAATATAATATATAATACCATGGTTTTATATTTCATTTAAATCGAGGAGAGCGCAGCGTGACCCGGGACGGCAACGAAGACGACGACCGGCGGGCGTTTTTGAAGACATGCGGAAGATTCGCGGCCGTGACGCCCCCGGTCATGACATTGCTTCTGTCCACCTCCCTGACCTCGAAAGCCATTGCACGTTCGGGCGGTCTGAACGGAGCGACGCAGGGCGACAGGAACCAGTCTGTCTTCGACAACGATCGGTCCTCCGCGGTAAGGTCGGGGACCTCCAGTAGCGGCGGATCATCCGGAGGGGGTGGAGCACCCGGCGGTGGCCGGCCCAGCTCACCTCATGCTGCTGCAGGGACACCCGTTGGCGGCGGATCCGCTGGTGCCGGAGGCAATGGTAAGGGGCCTTTCGCGACCGGCGGCAGCTCCGGAAGCCCGACCGCATATGGCGGCGTCGATTGCGCAGATGAAGAGGAAGAGAGGCTCAAGGCCAATTGCGACCGCGCTATCACTCGGGTATCGAGCGCGACCAAAGCCGAAAATTAGCATCGTTTCAGCGCATGCATAGCGCATTGACTTGCCCAGCCAGCACGTCGGCTCATTTGCTGCGGCATGCTGAAAAGCGTGGCTCGGGTTGCGGGGGCCGCGGGCCTGGACATCCGAGAACCTCCTTGAGAGGCAGACCCGATTCCCGTGAGTCGAAAAGGCGTTGTTGCGCTTAACGTCCTCGTCATTTCGCGCTGGCGGGATCTCGCTGTGTAAGACCGGTAGCACTCGACTCACGAGGCGCTGAATGCAGCTCATTCCGTGAAATTGCCAATGCCGCGAGAACTGTCCGATTACTGATGTCCAGTTTTTGAAAGATGTGATGAAGGTGGACTTTGATCGTACCGTCGGCAATGTTCAGGCAACGCCCAATTTCCTTATTCGATAGGCCCTCCGATACGAGCCGCATGATCTGCCGCTCCCGGTCCGTCAGCTGGGTCAGGGACTTCTCCTCACCTGCGCGAGAGTCTTCAGCAACCTGCCCAGTGCTGTGCGACCGTGACGCCAATCCTCGGATCTGAACAACCTTCCGCAGGGTGGCGACTAACGTCTCCGGCTTCGCATGCTTCGTGAGGACGAGACAGACCCCGCCGGCAACCAGCTTCTGCAACGCGTCATCGCCAGCCGTATCGACGAAGAAAACTACCCGAGTACCCTGGCCCGCGGTGTTTGCCAGAGCCAGGAAGTCAGACCGGCTCATTTCAGGCGCGCCCAAATCCACCAGCGCAATGTCCGGCACAAGAAGTCGAATTGCCTCGATGCAGCTTGCAGCATCTCCGCATGAGGCCACGATCGCAAAATCGTGCTGCGTCGCCAAGACGCTGCTGATTCCCTCCAAAACGATCGGGTGCCGATCCGCGATGACAATTCTGATGCGACGCATGCTTCCTCTGCCCAATTCGTAAACCCATAATGCGGCAGTTTATTCCAGCAACGTCTTCGGTAACGTTCGCTAACCATAAAGCCAATTTGCAATGTCAAAGTGTCGCACTTGCTGAGGCACATCTCGCAACGCTTGACCGCGGTGTGAGCGTAACTCACTCTGAAATTGCGTGCACCACCGTACGAACCCGGGCTCTGCTCGAAACGCAAAAACGCGAAATCTTCGGCGGAAGCCGACCTTCCGGGCAATTTTTGATAGTAACGCAAGTAAACTTCGCCCGGCCGGTGTATTTTGGGCGCGGGGTGAGTCGCTGACTATCATAATCGACATCCATCTAATCGGTCCACCGCTGCTATATTACGAAGGATATATAGGGATATCCGCGATTCAAATCTAACATTCAACGAAGTTTCGCCTAAAACGAGGCGATCCAACCCGGGGAGGCTGCAGAGTAATATTATCGTCGAGGAGCGTTCATCCGACGCAAAGAACGGCTCCGATCCTTTGATTTTGTGTATCGGCGCGGAGCTCAAATGAGGAATGAAAATTTTTCAAACTGCCTGATTTCAACGAAAGCACCCTGCCAATGCTCGTTTCGAGCGAAATCCAGGGAAAAGGCCTTCAATCTAACTGTAGCACCGATGAACAACTGGTCAGCAGAGTTGAACCGGCGTCTTCGTCAGCCCGGCAATTTCACTGAGCGGTTACGAGGTGATCTTTGTAACGAGTGTAGGTGGTCACATGCATTCTTCGGCTGTTCTGCGTCAAACTCATCAGGATCTGATCGTTCAATTCACCGAATTGCGGAATTTGCGTAGTCGCGTATTGCAGGCCGAGCAACGGATGTTTGGCCCCCGACGAGCCAACCGGCGAAGGGCCTCTGGGAGGCGCCTGCTCGGTCGGACAACCGGCACGAGGCGGTAGCGGCGACAGGCGTCGGACTTCGCGCTGGCCGCCTGCCCCGCCAACCGATCGCGCTTGCCGGACCGGGCTTCGACCTGATATCCCCTCCACCTTCTGTTTGACGGAAGTAGCTGGGGACGGCTTCCATGGGTAAGGACGACTGGACATCCGTCCCTACGGGGGACCTTTGGCAACTTTACGACGAGGTGACCACGGTTCTCAGTCGCAGGATGACTGCGGAAAAAGCCAAGCTCGAACAGCGGCTTCGCAGGATAGAGGGAACCGCCGGCACTCCCACCGAGGAGCGTGCACGGCGCCCCTACCCTCCAGTGCTGCCGAAGTACCGGAATCCTAAGAAACCATCCCAAACCTGGTCTGGTCGCGGTAAGCAGCCCCGATGGCTGAAAGAGCAGCTTCGCGCCGGCAAAAAGCTGACCGACCTGTTGATCAACCGCTCATCCGGCCAGAAGCGCCGCCAGACCGGCTGAGCACAAGCAATCGTTGTACCGGCGCCCGCGCGAACGCCGGCATGGCTGTCGCGGGCCGTTGGCGCCACCCTTCAGCGGTCGTCATCCTCTTTGCCGTTAGGACTGCCGTCCCCGCCGCCGTTGCCGCCCCCATTGTTGCCGTGCACAATTCGGCCAGCCGAACCCGCGATGGCGGCCGAGGTAAGAGAGGTGGAGAGCAACAAGGTCATAGCTGGAGGGGTCACGGCGGCAAATCTTCCGCAACTCTTCAAGAACTCACGACGGTCTTCGCTGTCGGCGTCCAGGTGGGTCATCGGGGTCATCCTGCAACATTCCAGCCCTCGATTAAATCGTACGTCAAACTAGCGGAAGCGCAACTTAAATTTCTTAACTGAGTAATTATTTATTCCTCCGGCTTGCGCATTGGTCTTGCCATTAGATCGGTAGCGACCGGAGTTGCGGCGAAAATGGAAACTTGGGCCGGCCGCGGATTGCATTATTTCGACGTTGAGGGCCGCTGAAGGCGCGCAGGACAGCCAAACGCCTTGGCACCTGTAGGAATATCCCTGTTGACCAGTGAATTTGCACCTATGATCGCGCGGTCGCCGATCGTTACACCCATTTGGACAACCGAATTCGGGCCTATATATACTCCATTGCCGATCCAGGTGGGTGCGTAATCGATCGGATCCCGGCCGAGCGAAATTGAACGATTTACGGTATGATGTGTGTAGATCTGGACGCCAGCAGAGATGGAGCACCAGTCCCCTATCTGCAAATCTCCACCCGAGCCATCCAGGATACATCCTGGTCCAATCCAGGTATTTCGTCCGACCTTGACAGACCCCAGAACGAGCACGTTGTCGTACATCGTGGTTCCCTCGCCGAAGCCATATGCCGCGGCGTTTTGGTCGCGTTCGGTGAGAAGATCTCCGATTGAGACTCTTCGGTCAAATTGTTCTTTTTTGCGAACTGCAAGAACTCGCAGAAACTCTCGGATGAGCGCGACCCATTGATCGACTCGGCGATCGGGCATTCTGGGATCTAAGGGCATCGGAAGCCACCACGTGATTTGCAACTGCGAACAATGCAACCGGAGCCAGACCCGCGGTCGTTTGAATCTGGGAGAATGGCACTGGCTTCGGCTCCGCACAAAGCGTTTTCGAACATACGCGGTCCAGGCCGTGCTCCGCGCCGGA
Organism: Bradyrhizobium sp. 132; assembly: GCF_023074185.1. Classification (GTDB taxonomy): domain Bacteria; phylum Pseudomonadota; class Alphaproteobacteria; order Rhizobiales; family Xanthobacteraceae; genus Bradyrhizobium. The sequence continues at coordinate 56,084 of NZ_JADPKY010000182.1, forward strand.
GCTGCGAGCGGGCCCCTTTGATGGGTCGCGGCTACTTGCCCATTGGCCTCAAGCAACGGAAGCCCGGGACGTAGACGGCCACGCCTGTTCGTCAACGCTGTGGGTTCGGTCGGTCAAAACCAACTTTTCAAACGGTTCGGGTTCAATGCCCCTCCGGATGAAGGGGGGCGCCTATCTATTCCCTGCGAACAGGGAAGTTTACAGGGAAAGCGCGCCGGGCGCAGGGCCGCTGCCCCCCTCCCAAGTTGCGGCAAGGCCTTAGATTCGCGAAGCAAATCCCAACCGTGAACCTGCCCTGCGCCCACATCCAACAGGGAAATTTTCGCTGGCGAACAGGGAATTTGTTTGCCTTGCGCAGGGAAGTACCGCTCCGGGGCGGCTCCGAGCCGAACTTGAGGGTGTTCGCTAGAGGGCTATCGTAGCCAGGACAAAGAGGATCCCGGCCAAGGGGTTTCTGAGAATCGTGGGGCCGGGGCCGTTCGGTAGGTGGGGATCGCCGAGCATTGCGGAGCGTCCCGCGATCGAGCGAGCCTGCGCGATCAGGAAGGCGTTAGCCCCGCTCAGAATGCCCCCTTAAGAATTACGATTTTGTCCGGGTGGTTGGAACCTGAGTTCTTGCTTTGCCTTTTGACCACCTGCTCAAGCTCAAGCGCCTCTATGGCAAGCTCATCTGCCAAGCGTCCAAACAGTTCACGCTTTTCCGGATCGCTCGCCCGTCTGCTCATCAGGGCGAGATCTGCGGCATCGGCGCGGAGCTTGGCCAATTTTGCCCTGAGGTCCCTCATGTGATTCGGCCCAGATCCTAAACCACCTTTCGGGTGGCGTACGGGTCAACGACGGAAACAGGCTATAGGTTCTTCCTTAACCGCGCGTTAGGCCGGCGCCGCGATTATCATATCGGATCGATCACCATTCTGAATTGACGAGTAGCTCCGCTTCGGCCGTTCATCAAAGAATTCCAGAACGAAGCCAATTTGCTCACGCATCAGCCCCGCGCGAGGGGTAAGCGAAGCGCCCGCTTTTGCCGACCAGAGCGGCGCGCGCTCATAGTGGTCCAGGCCCATGAGACGCTTTGCATCCGCGGGGACCGGGCAGTCCAGCAGCGCTGCCAACATCTGCTGGCCGGCGGCGCGGATGCGCACCAGCTCTAAGCTTGGCCCGTACATGGCGAGCACGAGCTGGCCAAGACCGAGCTCAAGAAGCTGCTGCCGGAGGATGCCAAGGAGGCGTTTGGCCACGGTATTCGCGCCAAGCGCTCCAAG
>NZ_JADPKY010000100.1 GCF_023074185.1 Bradyrhizobium sp. 132
TGAATACCAAGGTCTTTGGACGCCTGCGCATACGACACGCCGCGCTGCTTGATCAGCCGCACGGCCTCAAGCTTGAACTCCCGCGTAAACTGCCTTCTCTCCATGACGCACCTCCTGCTCCATAAAACACCTAACTTGGTGTCTTCGGAACCGGGTGCAGCTCAGTCTGGAGCTTGACTAAGGTGGGGCCTTTTCAATTGACCTTGTAAGAGGCCTGAAAGAACGTACCCCAGCGCTCCATGCTGAATTTTGAAAACTGAGTCGCAGTGGTTCCCCGATAACAGCCTGTGCACGTCGTTTCGCTGTCCTTTTCGCTCCACATTGCCCAATAGCGCCCGCCGACGCCGATGCTGAGATTATCGGTAATGAAGTAGGACAACACGCCTTCAACCTGTACACCCCCGCCTCCGTTGCCGCGTTGATCAACGAAGGTCGTCCCCGGGCGCAAGAGATGGTGGTCGCGACCAGCGAAATCGGTCCAAGGCAGGTAAGCGACATCCGTGCTTAAACGCCAACGCTCGGTAAGCATGGTTTCGGCGCTCAGGCCGACGCGAGGTGCATTCCACTGCGTATCCTGGCTGCCAATGATTTGATCAGCCGACGCCGGGCATAGTGTCATGGGGTTGGCAATCTGCATGCATCCCATCGTGTCGGAGTTCTGGGCGTAATAGGCCCAGCCGATAAATCCGCCTAGCTTGTAGTTGGCGCCGCGCAAAAAATCGTAACCCGCGTCGACCGTATAATAGGTGAACCTTCCGTTTGCCTGGCCCGATATCGTGTTGCTATAAGAGACCCTGCTCGGGAGGCTCCAATCTTCATCGTTCATCTTTCCTTTATCGAAGCGCCCGATGCCGACGTTGCTCTTCAGGAACACTCCCCACGGGCTGTCAAGACGGCCAAATAATTCCCCGGAAAGTCCGTCGAGGCCATGGTAGGTGAGCCTTGATACAAGAATGTTAGGATCTCCAGTAGCGATCCCATGGGGAACAGCGCTGGCGTCCCATTGGAATCGTCCCCGGCTGAGCCAGAGCCGCGATCCGCCTTCGAACGACCAACCGGCCGTGTAAGCAATCGGCGGCGCGCCGGCAGGTGCTTTCGCATACAGCGGCGCATCGGCCCATTGCGCCGCCCATGGGGCGGCGCCAAAATGGTAGTTCAACCCGATCTTTCCGATGTGATAGCTGCTGGACAGGCTCGTTGTGTTCGCCGGAAGAATTGCGAACGGCGGAAGCTGCACCGTCGGAGGCGTTGCGACGCTTGGCCCACCGAAATGCAGATAGTCATACTCTACGTTGACCGACCATGCAGGCGTAAGCGCTTGTTCGACGCCCAGCCCGATGACGCCACCGACCTGACCATAGTCGAAATGAGTTTTCTTCTGTAGCCCGAGGTCATTGAATTCGTAGTTATTGAGGACGTTGCCCTGATTGTATTGCCAAGCCACGCCTCCCTTGAGATAGGCCAGCGTATGGCCGAGAGCGTCCAACACGTAACCGACGCGACCGGTCCCGGTGGTAAAGAGGTTTGGACCAGCCGTGCAGTTTGCGCTCACAACAAAGCCGGAGGCGGCCAGACAAGTATTTGTGCCATCGGAGACAGCGCCGCTGGCATCTAGTTCGACGCCAAAGACCCAGCCGTTCTTCTGCCAATTGTAGCCGATCTGGCCTCCTGCGAGGAACACTGGGGTATCGACGACGCCGCCATAGATTGACGGACCGTAGGGATTACCGAAGGAGGTTCGGCCGTACCCACCGCCGACGTGCCCGCCAATATAGCCTCCGGACCAGCTCCACACTGCTGGTGGCAGTTTCACTTCTGGCTCAAGGTCCGCCGCATTGGCTGCACCGGTTGCGATGAGCGCAATTGTTGTGGCTCCCGAAAGAAAAACTCCAGATCGCACCAATACTTCCTTCCCTGCATTTTCTCGGTCGACAACCGAGCGCCCTTAAGTTATCGCCGCAGCAAAACGTCGGGGCGGACCAGACGCTAACGGCGATGCGCCGAGCCCGTCCCGAAGACCATCGCACTGCGTGGTGATGATGATGACTGAGTAAAGCAAACCTCGTGCCGAAGAGAGTTCGAAGCTCTGCAGGCACTCCGTGAGGTGTGTAGCGTCAAGTTGCTGACATTTGTCTCAAGACTGACAGTCTGCGCTGCTATCGTCCGACAGGGCGTCGCGCTTCGAACAGTTGTCCCATCGCCCCTCAATACGCCGGTGTAGGGCATGCAACTCCGCATCGTTCAGCGCGGTGATCGAGGAAGCGCCGCTTGGTGTCGTCGGTCCCCGGGGCGATCGCCGCTGCAACCGCGGCCGGCAAGAGAGCTAAAGAACGGCGGCATCAGTTGCGTGATGCTCTCCGCCGACACCATCCAACCGCGCGCCGACTGGTGCTGATCGCCAGCGACGATCTCATTGCCGCCCCCTCAATCGCAATGGCCTCAAGACCGGCAACGGCAATCGCGTACCCCGAGCGCGTCACATCAATGCGCTCGAACTACCATATCCCGGTGTTTAAGCCTGCCGATGGCGGAGTAGTGTGGTCGCCGCCGGGCCGTGTCCCCGTTGGTCTGCTTCACCGGGATCGAGATTGGACCCGTGGCGCCAGCAACGCGCCTGTCGCGATCCGCCCAGTTCCTCGACCTGGTCGAACACCATCTTGATCCTGGACGCGCCGATCCGGGTCTTTCTCATAACGGTCGCCGGGCTTCATGAAGCCGACGGGCGCTGCCATAACCAACTCGTCCCGGAGCGCCTTCTCACAGCGTGCCGAGAGCGAGCGCTGGCGCAACAGATCCGGTTCGTACTCGTTGAGGCTGCCCCTTACCCCGAGCAGCAGGCGGTCGTTGCCATGCCTCAGCGCTTAGATGGTCTCCTGATCGACCAGAACCGGTATCGGCCACGCGGCACATCTCGATGAGTTGCTGCCAATCCCGACTGTTGCGAGCGAAGCGCGAGACGTCGCGGGCGCAAACCGCACCAACCCTACCAAGGCAAACCTCCGCTACCATTCGCTCGAAGCCGGCGTGTGTAAGCCGCCGGCGGCTGAACGACCGAGATCATCATCGATCACTTCGATCTCTGAATAAGCTGGGTGATGACGGACTGAGATAGGCGGCGTATCAGGCGGATGTCGAGCCTGCCAGAAGCTCTCAAGGAGCGCCGAAAGGTCGAGAGGCCATGGTGCGGTGTGTGGAAACGGCACTGAGCAATGCACGCCGCCGCGCGCCAGTTCAACACCACGCCGAAGATGGTGGCCAAATGGATCGAACGGCCGCACAATCTGCGCAACGTTCTGGCCGCGCTTGCATCGATGTCAGCGCGCCGCAGCTTGGCCCTCACAGATGCCGGCTCCAGAACACCAGCACATATATCCAGCAGCGTAGCCTTTGAAGAAGCCTCCCTCCTGATGCCCGTGTACAGGTGGGTGGCGTCGAGCTCGAGGATGATCTGCGGCGGGATCACTTGGACGGCTCCAGGAACGGCTTCAGGGGCGTCACCACTGCACGACGCTCTGTCGTTGTCAGGGCATTCCTTCCACCACCAAATTCTTGTTGCAAAAGAACGCCTCGCCGATTCGCGCCCCGATGCTCCTCAACAATGTGAAAAATGCACGCTGCGCTTAGGAGAGGCCCTGGCGGCACCCGCTGAGCTGTGCGTCATGAACGGAACGCTGCCATTGTAGTTCAGCGCTCGCTTGCGGGCAGCAGACCGATCAGCGCTTTAGCCTCCGACTTCAGAACTAGAATCGCAGCCTTCCGAGCATCTGCATCAAACCGACTCCGAATGGCGGAGACCGAGAGAGCGCCGCGCAATTGGCCATGAACGTCGATCACAGGCACAGCTGCGGCCGCGACCTCACGATCCCGCTCGCCGATCGAGACGTAGAAGCCACGATCTCTGACCTTCTTTCCATCAGTTGATGCAGAATCGCGGTAGGCGGTAAGAACACGGCCGGCAGCGCCGCGGTCAATCGGCAGTCGGTGACCCTCTTCGAGGTGATGCCGGACCGAACGCGGAGAATTGACGCGATAAAGGCAGATGCGCTCGTCGCCCTCCGCGATGTAGAAGGATGCGGTCTCTCCGGTAGCCTCGACCAGACGATGGAGCGAGGGTCTGATCAGGTCACCAAGGTCGAGCCCGCGCTGATAGAGCGCCCCAAGGCGCCATAGCTCCGGTCCGGGTCGAAATAGCCGGTTCGTACCCCGCACCAGGAAGCCATCCGCCTCCAGAGATGCGGCAAGGCGAAGGACTGTGCTCTTGTAGAGGTCAGTCGCATTCGCAATCTCCGTCAGCGTCATCGCGGCGCGCTCCGGGTCGAATGCCTTAAGGATTGCCAGTGCCCGCCCGACCGCATCAACCCCTGTTCTTACCATCGCTACCTCTGGTTCTGCTCTGCAGAACCAATAGTCAAAATGACGCCAGGAGTCCACCCAAGTTAGCGCGAGCACAATCCTGCACGCCAGAATACGATTGACTCCTCGTGAGAACGCGAGCTACTCGGTTCCAGGTTTCAGAACAAGTTCTATGGAGCGAAACAATGGGGCGGCCGGGACTTGCCGTGGACTTGCACGACGTCATGATTCGCTTCGGCGACTTCACGGCAGTCAAAAGCATGAACCTCCAGGTGGCCGAGACGGAATTCGTTGCAGTGGTGGGGCCGACCGGCTGCGGAAAATCGACCATTCTCAACACTGTCACCGGACTGCTGAAGCCCGCCGCCGGCGACGTTCGCATTTTCGGCAAGTCTCTTACGGGCCTGAACGGTCAGTCCGGCTACATGCTTCAACAGGAAGGGCTGCTGCCCTGGAAGACCGCCCAGGACAATGTCGGCCTCGGGCTCGTCTTTCAGGGCAGGTCGGTCGCGAAAGCGCGCGAGCAGGCACGGCCCTGGCTCGCCAAGGTCGGATTGAAGGGATTCGAGGAGCGCTATCTGCATCAATTGTCCGGCGGCCAACGCAAGCGCGTTGCGATGGCACAAACCCTCATCATGGAGCCCAAAATCGTTCTCATGGATGAGCCGTTCTCCGCGCTGGACGTTCACACACGCCGACTCATGCACCGCATCCTGCTCGACCTCTGGCAGGCGGACCGGCGCTCGCTCATCTTCATCACCCATGATCTCGATGAGGCGATCACGCTGGCGGACCGCGTCGTTGTGATGTCTGCCGGTCCCGCCAGCCGCATGGTTGCCGACGTCAGGATCACGCTCCCTCGTCCGCGCGATGTTTCTGCGCTGCAGACCACCGACGAATTCGTCGCGCTCTATCGTGAAATTTGGTCGCTGCTCGGCGCCGAAGTGGAGAAAAGCTATGTCACGCAGGGGTAGGGTCGCTCTCACGCAGTTCGCCATCCTGCTTGGCATGATCCTGATCTGGGAATTGGGCGTCTGGGCCGGACTGATCGATCCCTTCTTCTTTCCGGCACCGTCGACACTTGTCGTAAGGATCGGGGAGTGGATGTCGACGGCGGACTTTTGGGGCGATATTGGCATAACATTGCTGGAGACGGTCCTGTCGTTCCTGGCTGGCATCGGGATCGGCACAGCGCTTGGGATCTGGCTGGGCTTAAGCCCATTTGCTGCCGAAGTCGTTCAGCCCTTTATCAAGATGTTCAACGCCATCCCGCGGATCTTGCTTGGACCCATTTTCGTCATCTGGTTCGGATTGGGCCTCACCTCCAAGGTTGCGCTCGGCGTCACGCTGGTTCTATTCGTCGCATTCTTCAATACGTTCCAGGGCGTCCGCGAGGTCAATCCGGTCGTGCTGGCGAATGCCCGCCTGCTGCGTGCATCGAAGTCGTCCCTGCTACGGCACGTCTACCTGCCGTCCGCCACGACCTGGATTTTGTCGAGCCTGCGGGTGTCCGTCGGCATGGCTGTGATGGGAGCCGTGGTCGCGGAATATCTCGGCTCGTCCGCAGGATTGGGGCACTTAATTGCGCAGGCCGAAGGCGTCCTCGATGCGACCGGAGTGTTCGCAGGAATTATCGTTCTCTCCGCCTTCGTCGTTGTCCTCGATGCCATTGTCGACTGCGCGGAAAAGCGGCTCCTGGTCTGGCGGCCGGCGCCTGCGCACGAAAGCTGATCGTACGCTCTCCCCTCAATTATGGAGGTTCGCATGCACGTTTCCATAAGATTGATGCCGGTGGTGGCGCTGGCCGCATTCTCGGTCATTTTGGCGCATGCCACCGAGCCCGAGAAAACAAAATTGAAGATCGCGGTGGGGTCACAAATCCTCAACTATATGCCTGTCGAACTTGGAGTGAAGCTTGGCTCCTTTAAGGAAGAAGGCCTTGACGTTACCGTCGAGAACTTCCAGGCCGGTGGCTCAAAGGCTCTGCAGTCCCTGATCGGCGGCTCTGTCGACGGGACTATCGGCTTTTACGATCATACCATTCAGATGCAGGTGCTGGGTAAGCAAATTTCCTGCGTGTTCCTGCTGAATGACATTCCCGGCGTCCTGCTCGGTGTCCGCCGCGACCTCGCCGACAAGGTCAGATCCGGCGCCGACCTGAAGGGGCTCAGGCTCGGGATCACGGCGCCGGGGTCATCGACGGAGAGTATGGCGCGCTACTACATCAAGAAGTCAGGATTGGGTTCACGCGATGTCAACATCATTGCCGTCGGCAGCGGCGCACCGGGCATGGTGGCGCTTGAGGCCATGAACGTCGATGCCCTGGTCTATTTCGATCCCATCGCGACGCTTCTCGCGCGCAAAAAGAACGCGACAGCGCTGTTCGATGCGCGCACGATCGAAGGCTCAAAGCAGGCCTTCGGCGGGTCCTATCCGACCGCGTGTCTCTACCTTCAGCAGACTTTCATCGACAAAAATCCCGAAACGGTCCAGCGCCTGGTCAACGCCTTGCTCAAAACTCACCGCTGGATCAACGCAACGCCGACGGAGCAGCTCGTCGATACGATTCCTCCTGGTTACAAGACTGACAATCGCGAGGTGAATATCGAAATCATGAACGCATCGAAAGCGCTCTTCTCGCCAACCGGACAGATGGACATCGAGGCGGCCAAGGTCCCGCTGGCCGTCCTAAGCGACTTTGATCCAAAAATTGCTGCCGCAAAGATCGACTTGAACAAAACCTTCACCAATCGTTTTGCGGAACGCGCCGCACAACAACTGAAATAGCTGCCAGCCGGCCAAGCCCTCACCATCGGATCACCTAAAGGAAGGCGTCTTCAGATGTCTCTGCCGCTCACCGGCATCCGCGTCCTGGACCTGTCGAACGTGTTGGCCGGTCCGTTCTGCGGTTATCATCTCGCGCGTCTTGGCGCGGAGGTCATCAAAGTCGAAAATCCGAACGGCGGCGACCTCGCGCGGCGCCTCGGCGCCGATCCGCAAAGGGCAGAGCGCTTGCAGGGCCTCTCTTTTGTCGCGGTGAACGCCGGCAAGCAATCCGTGGCGCTGGACTTGAAGTCGGAATCGGGCCGCGAGGTATTCTTGCGACTCGTCAAGGAAGCCGATGTGGTGCTCGAAAGCTTCCGGCCGAAGGTGATGGAACGGCTTAGCCTAGGCTTTAATGTGCTCAGCAGGCACAACCCGCGTCTCGTCTACTGCGCGATCTCCGGCTTTGGGCAGAGCGGGCCATGGTCCGCCCGTCCGGCCTATGACCAGATCGTTCAGGGTCTGTCTGGTGCCATGAGCGTCACTGGCGATACGGCCTCGGCTCCCCTGCGCACCGGCTTTCCAATCTCGGACACGATTGCGGGACTCACTGCTGCCTTTGCCATCGCCGCGGCTCTGGTCGAACAGCGGCATAGCGGCCGCGGTCGGTTCATTGACGTGTCCCTGCTCGAAGCCACCGTTGCAGCGATGGGATGGGTCGTCTCCAACCACCTGAACGCTGGTGTGGAACCGCAGCCCATCGGCAACGAGAACTTCACCGCGGCTCCCTCCGGCACGTTCCGCACCGCAACAGGCCCGCTGAACATTTCCGCCAACGAGCAGAAGCAGTACCAAGCCCTATGCGACCTGATTGGCCGACCGAACCTGAAGACGGATCCACGCTTTGCTGAGCGCGAGATGCGCAAGGTCCATCGCGCAGCGCTGAACACGGAGTTGAACCAGGCGTTGAGTTGCAAGCCCGCTGAAGAATGGGAGGCCCAAATGAATCTGGCTGGAGTCCCCGCAGGCTGCGTGCTGACGGTCTCCCAAATCTTGCAGCAGCCACAGCTCCTCGAGCGCGGATTCGTCGAGACTTTGGCCCCAGAACAAGATGGTGCGCAGCCGTTACGAATCATGCGGCCGGGCTTCCGGCTGGATGAGGAGTTTTCGGTGCCTTCACCACCTGCGACGCTCGGAGCAGACACCGAGCGATGGCTGCAGCGGCTCGGCTATTCGTATGCGGAGGTCGAGCAGCTGGTCTCAACCCGGGCCGTCGGGACGCCAAAGCAACGGGCGGCTGATTTCCTGCCCGTCCGCGTAGCCGCGGACGGACCAATATCATGATATTCGACGGCTTGCGGCGATCGGCAATGGCAGGGTTGAAGGGGCGGAACCGCAAATGAGCGAAGAAGAATTGCGGCAGCAAGCGGCCCGTTGGTGGCGAACCTCCATCTGCGACATCGCGCCCGGTCGCATCGCCTATCGGGGTTATCCAATCGAAGATTTGATCGGCCGGATTTCCTTTCCCGCCATGATCTGGCTGATGTTGCGCGGCGATCTGCCGACGCCAGCGCAGGAGCGGCTGCTGCAAGCTGCGCTGGTCGCGTCCGTTGACCACGGTCCGCACGCGCCCTCCATCGCAATTGCGCAGATGGCGGTGAGCTGTGGGCTGCCCCTGAATGGTGCGATGGCGTCCGCCATCAATACACTCGATGAGGTGCACGGCGGAGCAGGGGAGCAGGCGGTCGAACTCTACGAAGATGTGCTGCGGAGGCGCGATGGCCTAGAGATCGGCGAGGCCGCGGCCGCCGCAATTGACCATTTCACTGCAAGGTGCGGCAAATATCTGCCCGGCTTCGGCCACCGGTTTCATTCGGTCGACCCCCGCGCCGCACCGCTATTGGCGCTGGTGGATGACGCAAGTGCTGAGGGCAGTGTCAGCGGCGACTATGCCAAGGCCGCCCGCGCGATCGAGCGGGTGATGCAGCAGCGCAAGGGCAAACTCATCCCAATGAACATTGATGGCGCGACCGCGGTCATTTACGGCGAGCTCGGATTCGCGCCACCGCTGGCGCGCGGCGTCTTCTGCCTGTCGCGAGCGGTCGGAATCCTGGCCCACGCCTGGGAACAGACCAGGCGCAAGGATCGTAACAAGGGACCGATGCCCAAGCAGTTTGGCTACAAATATGAGGGACAGCCGCGCCGCACGCTGGGAGGCCCGTCATGATGTATCTCGACAAGCCGCCTCAGCTGGCCGAGACCCGCGTGTTCTCGTCGATGCCGCGGAATTTCGTCGCCGTGGTGTTTCCTCGAAATGGGCCGGATGCCAACCGCGGAGGCCATCGGTGGATTGTTTCATCGAGGGGCCGTCGTTCGACAAGTCCGGGGATCTCTACGTCGTCGATATCCCCTTCGGCCGCATTTTCCGGATTTCGCGCGACGGGATCTGGTCTCTGATAATCGAATATGACGGCTGGCCGATTGGTCTGAAGATCGCACCTGATGGCCGGGGGCTGGTGGCCGACTACATGAACGGCCTCATGGAGCTCGATCCGCAGCGGGATACTATCAGCCCGCTTCTGGGGCAACCGCAATTGCGAGTCCTTCAGAGGCTGCAACGACCTGCATACCGCGACTAACGGCGACATCTATTTCACCGATCAGGGGCGAACTGGAGTGCACGATCCGACCGGCTGGGTGTCCGACTGTGTCCTGCCGGCCGGCTCGATTGCCTGATTTCGAACTGGCCAAGCCCGAGCGGGCTGGTGCTCAGCACCGACGAGGCCGTGTTGTTCGTTGCAATGACGCGCGACAACAGCAGCAGGCGCGTGCCGCTGATGCGTGACGGCGGGGCTGCGAAGGTGGGACGGTTCAGCTTGTCCTTCGGGACCAGCGGTCCTGACGGGCTGACGATGGATCAAAACGGGCGGCTCTTTGTCGCGCTCGCCTCCCTCGGCCACGTCTTCGTCATGGCGCCGAACGGCGAAACGATCGCCCGCATCAAGTCCTGCGCTGGGGCGACCTGCACGAACCTCGTATTGGAGGCGGCAAACGGCACATTGCTCATTACAGAATCCTCTACCGAATCAGTGTTGATGGCTGATTTCGTCACCTTCCTTGAACGTTCGCCAGCAGGAGCGACAGCGTGGTACCGAATCCCTTTACGCGACGGTCCACCGAATCAAGTTGCAGGAAGAAGCCCCATAGATGATTGGCTTGCCAGTTGCCGAGGCATTGGACTTGGCGACGAATGGATCGCATTTGTGTGCGATGATCCCAAACTGGCGGCATTGTGTGGGAAGCACGAAAGAACGACTCGGCTATCGTTTGTAAGGCTGGGTCGGGCTTCGCCCGCAACGGGCCGCCGCCGACCTGGCTCCGCGCCTTCTAGCCGGGCAGGTTTCCGCTCGCGGTCCACGAGCCTTGAGAAGACCATCGTATCGCTCCGCACCATGAAGAACGATTTGATGGTTGATACCCGCCAAAAAAGTCGAAGAGGTAACCCGCTCGCAGTGGGAGTAAGCACCGCATCAGCACCGAGGTTCTCGATTGTCCTCGGCCGCGACGCACGCGTTGGAGCGTTCGTTTTGAGAGCAACAAGCAGCAGGATTTTCTGCCTTGAAAGTCTTTAGTGACAGGACCAGGAGCGCTTTTAAGTGTGGAGCAGAGGTCGCAGTACTGTCATAGCCTCTTGCGCGCGCGCAATCCTCCAACCCGATATCCCCTCTCCTCGTAGAAACGGCGTACCCGTTCTAAGGCCGGATAGCCATCAGGGGGCAACGCAACCTCAATCATCTGCCAGCCTCGGCGCTTCGCCTCCGAACGTACCGCCTCGAGCAGATGCCCACCGCGGTCAGAGCTTCGGAAGTCCCGAGAAATCCATAGCTCCTGAAGCACGCCGTACGCTCCAGCTGCTCTCACGGCCAGTACGGCGGAGATGGCAGCGATCCCTACAATCTGCCCGGTGGCTTGTTCCTCGATGACAAAAATGAAGCCCTCTTCGGGATCCTGAATCAGGCGCAAAGCAGTCTGCTTTGCGCCTTCAAGGCTGAACTCTGGTCCGAGACCACCTAATTCAGAAAGTAGCTTTCCGACGGCTTCTACGATCGCGTTCTCATCTCCTGGCACGCCTTTGCGCAAAGCCGTGCCCCCGTGGGGCAAGCCTTGCGCTTCAGCGCCAACACGAACACCCGTCACGTTAGTCCCTCCAGTCCCTCTTGAGGATATCCATGTTCAGAAGGATACAGAGAACGCAACTGAGAGAAACTATCAAGCTCGATAGGGAATAGGACGTCCGCACTCGCTATAACCAACAGAGGTGAGGTAAGTGCAAGCTGTTGCCGTTCTCAGAATCGACCGCGGCTTGACCCGCTGCGAACTCAGTTGGATCTCCTTCGACTAGATAGGGAATCCACGAGACGGCACATTCGCGCGTGGGCAGGCCGGCCATGCCGATCAAACATTTCGTAGGAGTGATTGCTGATCATCACTCACGAGAGTCGATTCAGTACATCTTGCAGCATGATCATCGGCGTGGCATAGGGCGCATCAGCTCGGCGCGTCCGAAGGTGAGATTCCCCACACTCGTGTGCGTCACTCGTACAAAGTTGCGCGAGCCGGGACAGGTATCATACGCGTGCGCCCGACAAAATCGTCTGAACAACATCGCGAAAAGATTTTGCACGCTAATGCACTATCTTAAGCTTACCTCGAAGAATCGAAAGATAATGGCAAGCACTGCTTGTTTGGACCTTCGCTCCTCGTTTAAGGGACCTTCACGGAAGGGGAGTGGTTGCGATGGAGCATGGGCAGGCCGAACTGGTCGGAGGGAAACCTGTAATCTTCGGCCAGCGTAAGGTGCGGCCGCGAGCGTGCGTGGCCGTGGGCAAGCGGCATCTGCGCGCCTTTCTACGCGATGTGCTAGAGGATATGGGGTTTGTGATCAGCGAATGCGAGACTGCTGACGAGCTGCCGCGCGTACTCTGTACGGACTTCCCTGATCTGATCCTGCTCGGCATTGGCTCGGATCGCATCGAGCCTGGACGATTGCTCGAGATACTCGTACGCGAAGAATTTGCAGGCAGAGTGCTGGCGTTCGGCGCCCGCGAGTCGATCGTCATGACGGCAGTGCAGCAGGTCGGGGGCGAATATGGACTTGATATGCTGCCGCCGCTGAGGACGCCGTTTGCAGCCGAGACGCTGCGCGATCGGGTCGCCATGCTCTTGCCCAGAGAGCCGGCGCCCCGTCCCGCAGTCCATGTCGGAGAAGCCTTACACGCTGGCTGGCTTGAGCTCTGGTATGAGCCGAACTTTGACCCGTGTACCCTCAGCCGCCGCGGCGCCGAGGCGCTTGTGCGAATGCGGCATCCGACCTGGGGCGTTGTTCCACCAGCGTATTTCATCCCGGAGGCTCACGATCCGCATTTTAGGGACTTGTCGCAGTTCGTGATCGACCGCGCGATCAAGGATTGGAAGTATCTTCTGGAGCAGCAAACTTCGACCGATCTCTCCATCAATCTCCCGGCAGCATTCCTGATTGACCCGCAGGCGGTACGCGATCTCTGTCAGCGCATGCCGTCGCACCCCGCTTTCGGCGGCTTGACGATCGAAATCGAGAGCGAGGAAGCGATCCAGAACCTAGATCTCCTGATCGAGGTCGCGCGTGAGGTTCGCTTTCACAACATTGGCCTTGCAATCGACAATATCGGCGCCAATTGGCCGCAGCTGATGGGGCTCGAAAAATTCCCGTTCATGAAATTAAAAGTGGACCGGCAGTACGTCGCCGGTTGCGGAAATGGGCCCCTGAAGCGAACGGTGTGCCGCCATATCGTCGATCTAGCCAAAGAGTACAGTGTGCGCACCGTCGCCGCAGGCGTGGAGAGCCACGCCGACCTGATCGCTGTGACCGAACTCGGCTTCAACCTTGCGCAGGGCCATCTGTTCGGAAAGGCCATGCCGCTGAAGCAATTTGCACAGTCATCTTTCAGCCCTGTTCCACTTCGTCCAAAATAGTTGCATGAGGAGTGACTGAGCACAGCCAGGCAAAGCGTACCAGCGCTGGCCCGCGCGGCCATGCCTACTCGGCACCAGGCATGCGGTTGACAGCAATTAAATCGGCCACTTTGCAAACCCAGTATCGCTTCTCCCGGCCGAGCTTCATTTCCCTCCGAAGCGATGCCGAAGGTTATTGTAGCAAGCCTCCAGCGAGTCAATCCGCGGAGTTAACGTTGCAGGCGTGAGCGCGGCTTGGACAAAATCTCCGGTCAGGGCGTGTGACCGGAGGTTTGCCGACATCCGGCGTAGACGTGCGTCGGCTCGCGGCTTCTACTCGCGCCGCCGGTTTCGGGAATCGTCGAGCGTCGCTTGGCCCCGCGTTGCCATGCCAGACAAACCGACGGAAGCTCGCAGCAGTCGAGTCGCGACTGGCTATCGGAGTAGGGGCCCGAGGGCTCGCACGGCTTGATATTGAAGCGGCCCATGCTGTCGCAGATGCAACATGGTCTCAGACCCCGCACAGCACCATTGGGCAAGTTGCCCATCATTGAGCGCGCCTGTCCTTGGCACGGCATTTGAAAGGGATCGCCAATGGCATCGCTCGCCTAAGGAGTCGGAAGGCATGGCTTACAAGATCGTCGCTTCGCAATGTACCGTTTGTGGGGCATGTGAGTTCGAGTGTCCCAACGCGGCGATCAGCCTCAAGCGCGACATTTACGTTATCGATGCAAAAAAGTGTACGGAGTGCGAGGGCCATTCCGACACGCCGCAATGCGCTGTGGTCTGTCCGGTGCCTGACACCTGTGTCCCGTCTAAGACAACATAAGCAGCCCGCGTCCAGAAGGCTTCACCGCTCGATTTCGCGCACGAAGGAGTAGATGTCAAGCTTGTGGAGGCCGCCTTCCGCGTGCGGCGCATCGAGGTCGATCAACATCGTTATGAGCTTAAGGCGCTGATCGACTCCGAGAAACCCTCGAAGGGCTCTGTCAGAGGAGACCGTCAAATTTGTCTCGAATAATGACAAGGCCGCCTCGATGCTCCAGGTCGTCGCGTTGAGGCTTATCGTCGTTGGCTGACGAGCCGAGGCGAGGTGGACGGGCGTCGAATATCCCAAGATCAGCTTGCAGGATATCTAAAGCTACGTCGCTTCGAAGCCGAAGAGACGGTCTCCACGCGCGACGAGATCGGTCCGGAGATCCTGAAGACGTACGAGAAGCTGGGCATCCGCTTGCCCACGGTCACGATGCACGAGTGCATGGAGCTAGGGTCGTAACAGGATCAACACCCGCTTGGCGTACTCGGATGAGCCAACGCGAGCAGACGGACGCATTCACAAGCGGAGGCTCCACAGATCTAGGCGTTTTTACCAGGCCGGGAGTAAGACCGTTGTGCCCTAGCTGGTACAGCTCGCAATCGCTTGGGCAATATCGCGGCGACACTTAGTAGGTTGACGGATCGATCCTCGTGCGCCTAATGCCAGCCGTCGTGGTCTTCGGATTCGTTTGATCCGGAGCTAAGAGGGAAGCCGGTGCAATGCCGGCGCTGCCCCCGCAACTGTAAGCGGCGAGCCGCTGTCCAACGAAGTCACTGAAGCCATGCGGCTTCGGGAAGGCCGGACAGCAGCGACGACCCGCGAGCCAGGAGACCTGCCTCGACAATATATCGTCCACGGGCGGGGTGTCCCGGTGTGCGCCAAGCAGCTGTCGCTCACGCGATATTCGCTGCATGCGTCCGCCATGGCCTTTGCCCCAATCATGGGGTCTGAGCTATGTCTTTTCTTTCGCTTCCCGTTGCCACACTGGGGACGTCACGCATCGGCCCACGACGCGAACTCAAAGTCGCGCTCGAGAGCTACTGGGCGGGAAACTCCAGCGAAGCCGAGCTCCTCGAGGCGGGGAGTGGACTTCGTGCCGCTAATTGGGCACGGCAGAAATCCCGCGGTGCGACCGTCATTCCTTCGAATGACTTCTCGTTTTACGACCATGTGCTCGATACCAGCCTAATGGTTGGCGCCATTCCCGACGTCTACGGCTGGACCGAAGGTCCTGTGTCGCTCAAGACCTACTTCACCATGGCGCGTGGCGCTCAGGACGGTGGTCACGCTCAGCATGGGCCTGGCGTAGCCGCTCAGGAAATGACGAAGTGGTTCGATACCAACTACCACTACATGGTGCCGGAATTTCACCGGGATCAGATCTTTAAGTATTCCTCTCGAAAGCCGATCGAGGAATATGAGGAGGCAAAAAGCCTCGGCTACCAAACGCGCCCCGTCCTAGTTGGCCCAGTCACTTTCCTGAAGCTTGGCAAAAGCGCAAATCCCGCATTCAATCCGCTGTCGCTGCTCGATCGGCTCCTCCCAGTCTATGTCGATGTTCTCCGCGAACTATCCTCGCGCGGTGCTGAATGGGTTCAGCTGGACGAGCCATGCCTAGTGATGGACGTCGACGAAGCATCGCGGGCGGCTGTCCGCTGGGCCTATGCTCATTTCGCAAAGGTTGTGCCGGCCCTTAAAATAATGCTGGCCACATATTTCGGGGCTATCGGCGACAATCTTGAAACAACCTTGGCCTTGCCCGTTGCCGGGCTTCATGTGGATCTGGTTCGGGCACCTGACCAGTTGGACGCAATTGTCGCCACAACCCGTAGAGATCTCGTGGTCTCACTAGGCGTCGTTGATGGTCGGAACGTGTGGCGCTCCAATCTTCCGGCGCTGCTCGACCAACTTGCTCCTATGGTCCAAAAATTGGGCAGGCACCGTGTTCAGATTGCTCCTTCCTGCTCGCTGCTTCATGTTCCGATCGACATTGAGCTAGAGACCGATCTCGATCCCAATCTGAAGACATGGCTGGCGTTCTCAGTTCAGAAGATCAAGGAACTTTCGATATTGGGCAAAGCGCTGGCCGGCCATGCTGCCGAGGTGGCCGATGAACTTGCGCTTTCGGAGGAGGCAGCCGTCACCCGCGAAACATCGCCCGAGATCCACAATGCGAATGTCGCCGGACGAATCGCCGCGATCGACGATAGCATGCTTCGCCGTCGCAGCGCGTTCACCCAGCGTGCCGACGTCCAGCGCGTCTCGTTCGCATTGCCGATGTTTCCAACGACAACCATCGGATCCTTCCCGCAAACGGCCGATGTCCGGAATGCGCGCGCGGCTCATGCGCGGGGAACGTTGAATGACACGCAGTACGAGCAGCTTCTGAAAGCGGAGACAGCCCGTACCGTGAAGTGGCAGGAAGATATCGGCCTGGACGTGCTCGTACACGGTGAGTTCGAGCGCAATGACATGGTTCAATACTTTGCCGAGCAGCTGTTGGGCTTCGCTTTCACCAAGCATGGCTGGGTTCAGTCTTATGGCTCGCGGTACGTTCGTCCGCCTATCCTGTTCGGAGATGTCTCCCGGCCGAAGCCCATGACCGTTGAATGGTGGCGCTATGCGCAGTCTCTGACCAAAAAACCCGTCAAGGCTATGCTGACCGGACCGGTGACGATCCTGAACTGGTCGTTTGTCCGTGACGACATCTCGCGGCGCGAGACATGCCGACAGATCGCTCTCGCGATCCGAGATGAGGTCATCGACCTTGAGGCGGCTGGAGCGACCATGATCCAGATCGACGAGGCTGCGTTGCGGGAGGGATTGCCGCTACGCAAATCGCAGTGGAAGAACTATCTCGATTGGGCGGTGGACAGCTTCCGCCTTTGCTCCTCCCCGGTCGCCGACGGAACTCAGATCCATACTCACATGTGTTATTCCGAGTTCAACGAAATCATCGATGCGATCGCAGCAATGGATGCCGACGTCATTTCAATCGAGACGTCGCGTTCTAAGATGGAATTGCTCGAGGCCTTCAAGAGCTACAAATATCCAAATGAGATCGGGCCCGGCGTCTATGACATTCATTCACCGTGCATTCCCGCAGCGGCGGAAATCAAGCAGCTGATTGTGTTGGCGCGGCAGCGAGTTTCCGATCGGCAGCTCTGGATCAATCCCGACTGCGGACTGAAAACGCGAAGGTGGGAGGAGGTGCGTCCCGCGCTCGTCAATATGGTGGCCGCCGCACGCGAGTTGCGGGCCGAGCCATGATGGGCCGGAGCGTTTCGCCAACGCGTTTGTGAACAAGATGCACGCGCTTTGGGGGCTTACGATGTCCTTGGGAGCTTTCAAAGTTCCCAGCGCCGCGGAATGCGGGCGGGCGTCGGCGGAGGCGGTCGCATACAGCCGGCGACAAGCTCGATTCTCGACCCGACGGCCGACAGCATGCCGGCGAGGTCCGATCAGGTCCTATTGCGACGTCATTAACGCTCGACGCGAAGCACAGCCCGACTTTTTCATTTATCCATCGCGTGGATGCGTCTCATCACAACAATCTATTTTACGGTCCTTACGGAACGTCATACGAAATTCAGGCCCTGGCACGCTCTTCGGGAGAGGTAATCGAGCGTTGTTGGTTTTTGGGGACGTGCCAATGCTGCTGTGCGACGGCAAACTGCCGCTTGTGTTTCAGGGCACGGCAGCCAAACCGGCGCAGGATCCCATCTCGGTCAAGGCACTGCCATCCCAACCGGACAGCGGGCGAGTGGTGGAAAAGTCGTGAAGTTTCCGACAGGAGCGGAAGGCAAACGGCTCCAGATTTCGCGCGGAGTGATATCCGTTTCTCCTTGTTTGACGGCGAATGCCCTCGCCGAAGATCGATCGGCGGTAAGTCCTCCCTGCCGACGAAAGCTGGTGCGATGCGTAAAGCAGCGTCGTTCCTGCGTGACTTTCGCCTGGCCTCCGGAGGAGGCCGGGCTTTTTTTGGTGCGCCAGGCATGGCGCGGACCGCCGTGACTGGCGCGATTCGACCGGAGTGGTGTCCGGTCGATGACTTGGAGGTCAGAGTCCTTTCCTGGGCACCATCAACTTCTTGATGTGCAGCAATTCGAGAAGTTATGCTCTTTCAGAGTGTTGCGCTGGCCCCGACTGTGTAACAATGGGGTGTAACATTGCTGTTCAGGGTTGTTCGGCCGATGCGCCGGGACGGGTCTTGCTTTCCTTCATTCGTGCGGCGCATTCCAGCGGACGTCCGCGCCAAGGCTGCGGGCATCGAGCTGGCTATTCCGCTCGGTGATGATTTCGTTTTTGTGACGCCTAGCGAGAGCGCTCAGGCCGTTCGATTTTCCCTCCGCACCCACAAGCCCAGCGAAGCGAAGTCGCGCATGGAGTCGCCGCGGCCTATCTAGAGGGTGCTTGGCAGGCCGTCCGCAATGACGCTCCCGTGCATCCGACCCACCGCCAGGCAACGGCCTTGGCAGGCGAACTCCATCGCGTCTGGACGGACAGCGAGAGCCGCGCCCGGAGTGTCGCCATAGTTCATGCGCCGGGTGTCGGCTGGCTGGACGCCGGACACTGAGAGTCACGAGGAGCAGGAAGCTCACTGGGCGGCCGTAACGGAGATGTGGGAGAGGGTCGGCCAAAAAAATAGAGAAGCTGCTCGGGCCCATCGTGGACCGCGTCTTACTGACCAAGGGCATCCGCGGCGTGGACAGCGAATCGCGCGCTCTCTTGATCACCGGCTTTGGATGGCGCTGAGGGACGCGTTCGCAAGCCGGCACCGCAACGCTGGCCGCGACTATTCGTCCGACCCCAAGGCGGGCCTCTGGCGCCCGTGGAAGCGACCATGGACACCTGCCAAGCGCTTGATGCAACGTGGGCTCGATCCGGAGCGGGCATGGCAGTCGGCCTTCAACGGCCGTGGCCTGGTGGAATGCCGGGGCCAGCCACATGAACGACGCTTATCGCGCCGCCTTTTTCGTGCACCTCGGTCTGCCGTTCCTCATTGGACTGCACCGCCATCTCAATCGGGCTTGACTAACCGCGGTTTACGGGTCCGTACGTAGGGTGGTGTGGGAGGGGGAAGCCGCGAGGCTTCCTCCTACCCGATCGCTTGGTTATGAGTGACAGCACGGGATCATTCATTTTAACGTCATTGCGGGACGCCGGGTTCTTGCGTCGCATCTGCTATCATTCGGCAAGATATGAGGCCGGTGCTGTTAATCCTATCTGTCTATTGAAGGCTTCGGCGTCGTGTTCGTCCGGGTGGGTAGTATCGGATACTCGATCTTAGGTAGCCGCCCGGTAAGCGAATTCAGGAACGCGACAATGTCGTTTTCTTCCCCATCGCTAAGCTTGGCGCCGAGCTGGATTTCACTCATCAAGGCAACAGCTTGCTTCAGGCTCCAAACCTGGCCCGAATGGAAGTAAGGGGCTCGCAAAGCAACGTTCCGCAACGGCGCAGCGCGGAAGACATATTCGTCGCCGACCGCCTTGGTGACCGCGAATCGGCCCTTATCGGCTTGCGGAAGCAGGGGTGCGTCCGGCTTCTTCATCACGCCGAACTGGAAGTAGGCCTGTCCACCGACATTGATTCCATTGTGGCAAGAGGAGCATCCCTTCTCCATAAACAGCGCCAACCCTGACTTCTGCTGATCATCGAGAGCATGTGTATTGCCCTCCAAATACTGATCGAACGGGGCCGCAGGTGTGATGAGAGTGGCTTCAAAAGCCTCGATTGCCTTCGCAAAGTTTTCAAAGCTGACCGGTCTCGCCTCGTTCGGGAAAGCATTTTTGAACAAGACGACATAACTGGCCATTGAGTTCAAGGTGTCGAGCACATGATCCGGAGTCGCATTCATTTCGGCACTCGCCTGCACAGGGCCAGTTGCTTGCGCCTTGAGGTCCGCGGCGCGTCCGTCCCAGAATTGCGCCGAATTGAACACCGCGTTGTAGACGGTTGGGGCCCGACGTAGGCCGACCTTCCAGCCGTGACCGACTGAGGTCGGACCGGCATCGACTCCGCCGCTGCCGAGATTGTGGCACGTATTGCAGCTAATGATCTCGCTTGCCGATAGCCGCGGATCGAAGAACAGAATTTTGCCAAGCTCGACCTTTTCATGCGTGACTGGATTGTCCTTTACCGCAGGAATGATTGAGGGGATCGGATGGAAGATCTGCCTGGCGGTTCTCATCAGATCATCGTCCGCGCTAGCTCCTGACGACATCAACAGGCCAATCGCCAAAACAGATGCTTCAGCCACAAGCCGAAGCTCCCGGATCGATTTGTTCATACACCCGCCTCATCAGTTCTGATTGATACGAAGGAAACAGTCGAAAGCGATGCCACACTCTGTTCCCTCAACGGGCCGGCGCAGCATGCACCGGATCCTGTGAAGCGAGGCTGCATCAAATATTCGATTTCGAGGTGCTCGCTGCCGGCGTTCGCCCAAGAGGCTTTAAGCCGTTATTTGATTCGCGAATTCGCTTTGAGCTTAGATCACGACCTTGGTAGATCAGACTAGCGCCTCAACCTTCGGAATGATGGCCGATCTGACAACAATAAGCGTGCCGAAAAAGGATAATTTGTCCGGTGGCCGCATCGGTTCTCCATTGAGCGATTGGGTGGCCAATACGCTCCAGCGAAGTTGATCTATCCGTGTTGCACCGCTGGTCGCGCTCAGCGCTCACGGTGTCGCTGGACAATAGCAACCCCCATGCCAGTCTTGCATCTGACATGCAAGCTGCTGATTTAGGTACAAAACGAGTCCGGGCTGCCGAACAACGTCGGATGTCTTGCTTTGATGAATACATACAGTGTCACAGATGCGACAAGCGCCAGTCCCGGCTAGACATCATCGCTCAGGAAGTTTTGTGATGAGATCCGATTGCCAGGCTTGCCGGCCACACGTGGCACGGCGGTACAAAGATCTACGCTGGCCTACGGCGAAACACTGAGCCGAGGCGCCCGGCGGTGCGCATCGCTCACGATTTCGCCTCGCCCTGCCGACTGAAGGCTCGCCGACTCAGTTCGGGTCGGCTCTTTGCGCGCCGCCTCCGAAATCGCGCTCGTTTGTAACAGACGAGCCCCGAAGCCTGAACATGGCTTGTCTTGAATCCCACCTGGGGTTCGCTGGCAGAGCAATTGCCCATCTCAAATCTGTTACCTAGACTAGAGTTTGACGGTACGACCGTCCGATTTACTCGGATATTCCCATTCGAGACCAGCTGAAGTGCCGGCCTGACACCTGATCGGGCCGCGTGTGGGTTGGGATAAGATAACCATTTCGACCCACTCACGGCCGAGTGGCAGCTTTTGAAATCCTGCGCGCTGGTCGCAAGAATCGCTGAACTTCTGCAGAAGCAATGGTCACTTCGTGCTCTTGCGTTGAAAGACTTCCGTACAAGAGGACATGTTGGTAGGAGATCTTTACATCATGTCCGCAGATGGCCAGGTCGTGAGATCTCATCCGCGTCTTACTGAGGGAAGGACGTGATTGACCAGTTGTCCATGGCTGGTTCAAGTTAGATATGGCGTCGGTGATGGCTGCGATTGACGATCGATTGAATGAGATCCGACACGTGCGGAATGACATTTGGCGCTGTCGAAGAAGGCTTAAAAGCGAGCTGAGTGATCTCGAGCGTAAGGTTCTCGAAGATCGCCTGCTTGAGCGGCAATCTGCCTTTGAACGGCTCCTAGCGACCACGTTTCCTTTTACATTGACACTGTCAAGCAAAATTCGGGAGCCGCAGGTCATTGGCGCGCAAAATGGCGTCGGCTCAT
Organism: Bradyrhizobium sp. 132; assembly: GCF_023074185.1. Lineage (GTDB taxonomy): Bacteria > Pseudomonadota > Alphaproteobacteria > Rhizobiales > Xanthobacteraceae > Bradyrhizobium. The sequence goes on from NZ_JADPKY010000100.1 coordinate 21,705, forward strand.
AGAACGCATGCGCCTGCGTCAGAAACGTAGGCTCCGTCGCCGCGGACCGCCGCGCCATCATGGCCGCCGCCGAGCTGAAATGCGTCGGTCCTCAGCCTTTTCACCGATGTGCTGGCCCGCGGCGCACGGTGAGCGCCGATAATGAAACCGTTCGGGCCGGCCATCCAGGACCACGGCTGGGGGACACCGATTGCGCCGTTTCTGCGAAACCGCGGTCACCATGAGTAGCTTTCATCCGACAGAGCGATCGAAGAAGCTTGAATCGGCCGTAGCGTCAGGTTGTACAGAGCAGGCGAACGATACTCCAGACTAGGTGTAGCCGAATGAGAAGAGCCGCTATCGCTTTTGCATTATGTTCCGCTCTCGAGCTGCTCGGGCTAAGCGCGAGCGCGGTTGCGGACACAAGGCGGTACGCGTGCACGATCACTGCCGCCGATCGAGAGCCGGTCGGAGTTCGGAACGAGCGGGTCATTCTCACGGTTCAATATGGCTGCCGGATCGCGGATGGTCTCTCGCGTGACGCGGGGATTACAGCAGTGTCGGTCAGCGAGTGGGCTGCTGATAAAGGAACGTACCTAGCGTCCCTGGAATTTCACCGCGCGCTGGAGGGAGTTGCAATTGGGCAACTCTCCGAGGCGACCGGCTTCTCTAGCATGGAAGGGGAGCAAGGCATTGCGGTCGCAACTTCCGGCACGACAGTATTCAAGTTCGCATCTGGCTCATTGGCAGCCCTTTCAGGGAAGACCCTTAAATTCACCACCAAACTTACTGGCCTACGTAGCTTCGAATTGGAGTTCACAGATTGGCCAGAATCTGTTTTTTGGAAGTGACTCGTGTCTTACGCTTTATTTCCGCAAGCGCAGAAATATCCAAAGGAGTGAAGAGAGCGACGGACATTCTGCAGCAGATCGCACTGGAGGGGACTCCGCGCGGAGCTCGATCGGATGTTGCCGCTGGTGCTGCGGGTGATCCGTCAAGAGCCTGGGCGCGCATCTTCCACGGCGACACTCATGTGGAAGATAAGGTTCTCAGCGTGTTCGAGCCGCCGGCCCGAGATCATCCGTAAGGACAAGCCGGCAAGCCCAATGAGTTCGGCAAAATGATCAAGCTGCAAGATTGTCGACTAACTCTATGTCCGGCGGCGCAATGGCGATCTGTTGATCACGGCCATCGCACCTACCAGGGGGCGTGCCGCGGCTGGTGGCGACTGACGCCGGATTCTACTCTGCCAGAACGAGGCCGCTGCGAGAGCATTGGGGGGTATGCATCCCCAATCGACCGAGCAAAAGCCCTGAGCGCAAGCGCGAACAGAAGAAGCGCTGGTTCCGCGATGCCAAGAATGGCGCACGCGATGGACGCATCAGCGTGGTTAAGCGGCGAAACGGCTTCAATCCATGCTGGTAGAAGGATGACGCCGGAATGCAGCGCTGGCTCGCCCTCGGTGTAATCTCAACCTCCGCAACATCGGCCGGACGATGAGCAGCCGAGCCGCTCCGTAGATCTCGGACCCATCATGCTCGCTTCAGGCCCCCGCCGTCCAGCCGGCGGGTTTGTTTTGCCCCATGCCGTTGCCCTAAGGCTGGAAAGCATCAATTTCGCGCCGGGAAGTAGATAAAAGTAGGCTATCCACGGGCCCTATTTGCCGAACGGAGAATATGCGAAGCTTCATTGACGGAGGATGAACGCTCAACGCGAATTTGAGGGCAGCCCGCGCTGATGGAGCCGCTCTAGTGGTGTCCGTCTGTAGTGGGAGCAGCGCCTCGCGCTCATCATCAGACAGGCCTCGTTGTCGCTGCACTCGGTGCCGCGTGCCGGCGTCGGCTCACCGCGTCACGCTCCCGCAAGCGGCGTTAGAAAAAAGTCGACGGGCGAGCGATCCAAGCGCCGAATTGCGTCGGGGCGTGCCTTCCCGAGATGCTGAAGCGAGCTGCAACTGGGCTGCCGAATGACGCAGAACGCCGACCTCTTTACCCCGATTGAGCAAGGGCCAGGAGCTTGCGCCTTTAAGGCTATCGCGGGTTGAGAATCGATCAGCCCCAATGCTCTCCACGAGATCGGGTGTCGCCACTTAGAGCGCGTCTCCACGAGAGATCAACTGGAATGACGAGCGAAGCGAAAGATCGCCTGTAAGTGAAACAACGCCTTCTGCTGACACCTGAGTTCTCTTAGTCATCCAGAAGAGGTGCTGCAGCGCTCAACATCACTTGCTCAGTATCGATCGCAAACACCATGGGCGCATCTACGTGCGCTGAACTCTCTCGAGCCGATCGTGTTTGCGATCGCTCGATGGGGCGCCAAGCAAAGCTGCGCACCGGAGTGACGCCGGCGCGCGGGAAGACTCTACCTATCTCGCTGGCGGAGAGCGCAAGTGATTGTTTTGTTTCAGACAGAGCGTTAGCGGGCACGCCTGTCGGTGCCACGTAGGGTCGGGTTTATAACATCCGCATCCTGCCAGCTATCTAGCTCTACAGACGTGGGTTTTTCGTGTTCAACCAGCGCTGGCACACTCGTTGCAAACCCCTGCGCAACAGGCGGCTGTTAGCCCTTTGCATCGACATGCAGAGGGGCAGGCCGCCCCTGATGGCACGCGAGCGAGTAAAGAAGCCGATATGACCAAGGCTGGAGGGCAGGCATGACATCACCGAGACGCGTCTTGGTCACCGATTCCGTCGACAAATCAACAGCGTCACACATGGCGCTCGCAAGCGCTTAGCCGAGATGAGCTGCAACATTCTGATCGATCGCTGCGGCATGATCCAGAACCCCGCGGAGTTGCGTCCGGTAGGACCGGCCAGCGAGATTGCACGCTTTACACCTCAACGCCGGATCGGAAATCCGTCGGTCTACCGGAAAAGCGCCGCTTCTTCATTTGAGACGACAATCGAAAGGAAATTTGTATGAGCCGAGCAACTACCGAGAGCGTCGCAGAGATCAAGGCGCGCAACAAGCAGCTAATCGATGAGGTGTTGAAGGTCTACCCAGAGAAGACCGCCAAAAGGCGCGCCAAGCATCTGAGTGTTCACGAGGCGGGGAAGTCCGATTGTGGCGTCAAGTCGAATATCAAGTCCATTCCGGGCGTAATGACCATCCGCGGCTGCGCCTACGCGGGCTCCAAGGGCGTGGTCTGGGGGCCGATCAAGGACATGATCCACATTAGCCACGGTCCGGTCGGCTGTGGTCAGTACTCATGGGGCTCGCGGCGCAACTACTACGTCGGCACGACCGGCATCGACACGTTCGTGACACTGCAGTTCACTTCCGATTTCCAGGAAAAGGATATCGTGTTCGGCGGAGATAAAAAGGTCACCAAACTCATCGACGAGCTACAGGAGCTGTTTCCTCTCAACAGGGGCATTACCATTCAGTCCGAATGTCCGATTGGTTTGATCGGTGACGATATCGAGGCAGTCTCCAGAGAAAAGTCAAAGGAATATGGCGGCAAAACCATCGTGCCTGTGCGGTGCGAGGGTTTTCGTGGCGTGTCACAATCGCTCGGCCATCACATCGCGAACGACGCCATTCGAGATTGGATCTTCGACAAGAGCGCCCCAGAAGCCAGCTCTAAATTTCAGCCGACCGCATATGACGTCGCCATCATCGGTGACTACAACATCGGCGGCGACGCCTGGTCGTCACGGATCCTGCTCGAAGAAATGGGCCTGCGCGTCATCGCCCAGTGGTCCGGGGATGGATCTCTCGCTGAATTGGAGGCGACGCCGAAAGCGAAGCTCAACATATTGCATTGCTATCGCTCGATGAACTACATCTCACGGCACATGGAGGAAAAATTCGGAATTCCCTGGTGCGAGTACAACTTCTTCGGGCCTTCCAAAATCGCGGAGTCGCTGCGCAAAATTGCAAGCTTCTTCGATGATAAGATCAAGGAGGGCGCCGAGCGCGTCATCGCGAAATATCAGCCGCTGGTCGATGCGGTGACCGCGAAGTACCGGCCGCGGCTCGATGGCAAGACCGTAATGCTGTTCGTGGGCGGCCTACGTCCTCGCCACGTCATCGGCGCGTATGAGGACCTCGGCATGGATGTTGTCGGCACAGGCTATGAGTTCGGTCACAACGACGACTATCAGCGCACCGCCCAGCACTACGTCAAGGACGGCACGCTGATCTACGACGATGTCACCGGCTACGAATTCGAGCGCTTCGTCGAAAAGATCCGGCCCGACCTCGTCGGCTCCGGTATCAAGGAAAAATACGTCTTCCAAAAGATGGGCGTGCCGTTCCGCCAAATGCATTCCTGGGACTACTCGGGTCCTTACCACGGTTATGACGGCTTCGCGATCTTCGCCCGAGACATGGACATGGCAATCAACTCCCCGATCTGGGGGAAGACCACCGCACCTTGGAAGGACGCTCCGCGGCCGAGCCTCATGGCGGCGGAATAGGAAAGCCGACGCTCGGGCCCTTTCCTCCGCAGAGGAGGGAAGGGCAGGAGAACGAACACAAGAACCTGAAGAGTGCCATGATGACACAGAACGCCGAACACATCCTCGACCACTCCGAGCTTTTCCGGGGAGACGAATACCAGCAGATGCTGGCCAATAAGAAGGCGCTATTTGAGAATCCGCACGATCCCGCCGAAGTCGACCGTATCGGAGAATGGTCCAAGACGCCCGAATACCGCGAGAAGAACTTCGCCCGCGAAGCGCTAACCGTCAATCCGGCGAAGGCTTGCCAGCCGCTAGGTGCGGTGTTCGCCGCGCTCGGGTTCGAGCGCACACTGCCGTTCGTCCACGGCTCCCAGGGTTGCGTCGCGTATTATCGCAGCCATTTGTCGCGGCACTTCAAGGAGCCGACTTCGTGCGTCTCCTCGTCCATGACGGAAGACGCGGCTGTGTTCGGGGGGCTCAACAACCTGACCGACGGGCTTGCCAACAGCTACAACATGTACAAGCCGAAGATGATCGCGGTCGCCACGACCTGCATGGCGGAAGTCATTGGCGACGACCTCAACGCCTTCATCAAAACATCAAAGGAAAAAGGTTCAGTCCCCGCGGATTACGACGTACCATTCGCTCACACTCCTGCATTCGTCGGTAGCCACATTACCGGCTACGACAACACGCTCAAGGGCATCCTCGAGCATTTCTGGGATGGCAAAGCCGGCACGGCGCCTAAACTCCAGCGCAAAGCGAACAACTGGATCAACTTCATCGGTGGCTTCGACGGCTACACTGTCGGGAACATCCGTGAGATAAAGCGCATCTTCGAGCTGATGGGGATCGGCTACACGATCCTCGCGGATAACAGTGATGTGTTCGATACCCCCACCGACGGCGAGTTCCGCATGTATGATGGCGGCACGACACTAAAGGATGCCGCGAACGCAGTACATGCGAAGGCAACCATTTCCATGCAGCAATATTGTACGGAGAAGACGTTGCCCTTCATCAAGGGGCACGACCAGGAGGTCGTCTCCTTCAATCACCCTCTGGGTGTCAGCGCCACGGACGATTTCCTGATGACGCTGTCGCGTATCACCAACAAGGCAATTCCCAATGCGCTGGAGCGGGAGCGCGGGCGTCTGGTAGACGCAATGGCTGACTCTAGCGCGCATGTTCACGGCAAGAAGTTCGCGATCTACGGCGATCCCGACCTCTGCTATGGCCTGGCCGCATTCTTGCTGGAGCTTGGCGCTGAGCCGACGCACGTGCTCTCGACCAACGGAAGTAAGGGCTGGGAGCAGAAGATGCAGGCGCTGTTCGCGAGCTCGCCGTTCGGTAAAAACTGCCGCGCCTTCCCGGGCAAGGATCTCTGGCACATGCGTTCGCTCCTGTTCACAGAACCAGTCGATTTCCTGATCGGTAACACCTACGGCAAGTATCTCGAGCGTGACACTGGAACGCCGCTAATCCGCATCGGGTTTCCCATCTTCGATCGCCATCATCACCATCGTTATCCAGTGTGGGGCTATCAGGGTAGCATGAATGTGCTGGTCAAGATTCTCGACAAGATCTTTGATGAGATCGATAGAAAAACCAGCTCAGTTGGCAAGACGGACTACAGCTTCGACATCATACGTTGAGGCGAGCGCCCCGCCTCATCGTCCACAGGAACAGCAGCGCTGTGGCGGGGATCCCGGGTTATCCGCCGGGCCATCCTCTTGGTCTGTGCGAATGTCTTGACATCCCCGAAAGAGACACCATGACTTCGCTTCCCACGACCATACAGGACGTCTTTAACGAACCGGGCTGCGCCAGGAATGCGAGCAAGTCGAACGTCGAGCGCAAGAATGGATGCACCAAGCAGCTGAAGCCGGGCGGCGTCGCCGGTGGGTGTGCCTTCGATGGCGCCAAAGTCGCACTGCAGCCCTTCACCGACGTCGCCCATCTTGTGCATGGTCCAATCGCCTGTGAGGGCAATTCTTGGGACAATCGCGGTTCCGCCTCCTCCGGCTCCGATCTGTGGCGCAGAAGCTTCACCACGGACATGAGCGAGACCGACATCGTGTTCGGCGGCGAGAAGCGGCTGTACAGGGCAGTCAAGGAGATCACAGAGAAATACGACCCGCAGGCCATCTTCGTCTACCAGACATGCGTGCCCGCAATGATCGGTGACGACATCGATGCGGTCTGCAAGGCAGCGTCCGCCAAACTTGGCAAACCGATCATTCCCATCAATGCACCGGGATTTGTGGGGTCGAAGAACCTTGGCAACAAGCTCGCAGGCGAAGCACTGCTGGAGCACGTCATTGGTACCGGAGAGCCCGATTACACCACTGCTTATGACATCAACATCATCGGCGAATACAATCTGTCCGGCGAGCTCTGGCAGGTCAAGCCGCTGCTCGATGAGCTCGGAATCCGGATCCTGTCGTGCATCTCGGGGGACGGCAAGTATCGCGAGGTGGCTTATTCGCACCGAGCCAAAGCCGCGATGATGGTCTGCTCAAAGGCAATGATCAACGTCGCACGCAAGATGAGGCAGCGCTACGGCATCCCGTTTTTTGAAGGCTCGTTCTACGGTATTGAGGATTCCAGCGATTCACTACGCCAGATCGCGCGCATGCTGATCGAACGCGGCGCGCCGGCTGAGCTGATGGAACGCACACAAGCCCTGATCGCACGCGAAGAGACCAAAGCCTGGGCTGCGATTGAACGTTTCAAGCCACGCTTTGCCGCAAAGAGGGTTGTTCTCATCACCGGTGGCGTGAAATCCTGGTCGATGGTGTCCGCTTTGCAAGAGGCCGGGCTCGAGATCGTCGGCACGTCCGTGAAGAAATCGACCAAGAAGGACAAGGAACGTATCAAGGAGTTAATGGGCCAGCACGCCCACATGATCGAGGACATGTCGCCTCGCGAGATCTACAAGATGCTAAAGGACGCAAAAGCCGACATCATGCTCTCGGGCGGCAAGTCGCAATTCGTCGCACTAAAGGCGGCGATGCCGTGGCTCGATATCAACCAGGAGCGCTGCCACGCCTATATGGGCTATATCGGCATTGTCAAACTCATGGAGGAGATCGAGAAAGCGCTCTACAATCCGATATGGGATCAGCTCCGCCAAGCCGCGCCATGGGATGAGTTCGACCGAATGCGTCAGGCAAGGACGTTTGCGCAGATGTATGCGCAAGCCGCTGATCCAGTTCGAGACGCGAGCAAGAACGGCGTCAATACGATAAGTCTCTCCAATAAAAATGAGGCCAGCGGTGGCGAGAGCGCGATTGCGGCCCATGGCCTGAACCTCGCCAAGCCATGCACCAATTCCACCGCACGGTGCGTTGCTTGTAAGGACATTCGTTCCGATTTGCAGCCCCCTGCGCTGCAGGCGGCCGAGTAGGGGAACGGCATGGCGGTCGTCACTACCTCGAAGAAAGCCTGTTCGGTCAATCCGCTCAAAATGAGCCAGCCGATCGGCGGCTCATTTGCCTTCCTGGGACTGCGCGGCGCGATGCCGCTTTTGCACGGTCCGCAAGGTTGCACCTCCTTCGGGCTAACGCTGTTCGTGCGCCATTTCAATGAAGCCGTGCCGATGCAGACGACGGCCATGAGCGAGGTTGCCACCGTGCTCGGTGGCCACGAGAATCTCGAACAGGCGATCCTCAACATCTACAATCGGCTCGAGCCTGAGATCATTGGTATCAATTCGACTGGCGTCACCGAGACCAACGGCGATGACGTCGAAGCCTTCATCCGGTTGATCCGACAGAAGCATCCGAAGCTCGAAAAGCTCCCCCTTGTCTACGTCTCGACCCCGGATTTCAAGGATGCCTTTCAGGATGGCTGGGGCAAGACAGTGGCGCGGATGATCGAGATGCTTGTGGCTCCCGTCGACACGGCGAGACCGCGCGATATCTCCCGCGTCAACGTGCTACCTGGATGCCACCTCACGCCCGGCGATCTCGACGAGCTGCGCACGATTTTTGAGGATTTTGGGCTCAAGCCCTCGTTCCTGCCGGACGTCGCCGGTTCGCTGGACGGTCACATCCCCGACGAATTCACGCCCACCACGATCGGGGGCATTGGAGTGGACGAGATTGCGACCATGGGGCAGGTGGCCTGGACGATCGCGATCGGCGCGCAGATGCGCCGTGCGGCCGAGGCCATGCAGGTGCGGACAGGCGCGCCGTTCCGCCTGTTCGAGCGGCTCTGTGGCCTTATCCCAAATGACGAATTCATCGCCTTCCTGAGCCAGATCAGCGGCCGGTCGGTGCCCTGGAAATATCGCCGGCAGCGTGGACAGCTGGCAGACGCCATGCTGGATGCACATTTCCATATCGGCGGCCGCAAGCTCGCGATCGGCGCCGAGCCGGACTTGTTATTCGATCTCTCCAGCTTGCTCCACGAGATCGGCGCACAGGTAAGTGCTGCGGTGACGACGACGAACTCACCGGTGCTCCAGCGGGTCAGGACCGAGGACGTCCTGATCGGCGATCTGGAGGACCTTGAAGAGCTTGCCAGGTCGCGTGACTGCGACCTCTTGATGTCGCATTCACATGGTCGCCAGGCCGCTTCGCGACTCAATGTCCCGTTCTTCCGGGTAGGCTTTCCGATGTTCGATCGCCTTGGTGCTGCGCACCTCACGATGGTTGGCTATCGCGGCACGCGCGATCTGATCTTTGACATTGCCAATCTGATCATCACCGACCGCGAAGCGAACCATGGGCCGACGCCCGACACCTGGCGATCAAGCTGCGGCGGCCCACAGCTCCATCCACCCCAGTTGCATTGAGCAGGGAGAGAAAACAACCCGGATGAAAGTTGCATTCGCCACTCAGGACTTGAAGCACGTCGATGCCCACTTCGGCTGGGCCAAGAACATCGTGATCTACGAGGTAGGCCCGGACGGGCATCGGTTTATCGAGGCGATCCAATTCGACGGTGACCTCACCGAAGACGGCAATGAGGATAAGCTCGCGCCGAAGATCGAGGCGATCAGGGAGTGCGCAATCCTCTATGTTGCGGCGATTGGCGGCTCGGGTGCTGCGCGAGTCGTCGCCAGGAACATCCATCCGATGAAGGTGCTGCAGCCAGAGCCCATCCACGACCTTTGCGCCAAACTCGAAACCGTGCTGAAGGGGTCGCCGCCGCCCTGGCTGCGGAAGCTGCTCACCAAAAGCCGGGATCGTACGGTGGATTTCGAAGCCTGAAGGAATAAAGATGGCCGATCCGTCTGAAGTCACTCCAGCCGCCGCCGCCGCGGAATGGCCATTTCTGAAAGAGCTCATCAAGATCTGGCGCGCCCAGGACACCCACGGCGCCTGGGAGGGCAAAAAGGATCTTGAGCTGCTCGAACCCTACGTTCTCGACAAGCGCAAGCGCCGTGCGCTGCCGATCGTCGGCAATCCCGACCCGGACACGACATGGCGGCTGGAGCTGTTCTTCGACGCCGTTGCGCTCTCTATCGAGAAGGCAACCGGTGTGATGATCTCGCCAATGCTGAAGATGCATCACGAAGGGTTCGGTCGGATCGTGCTGATCGGCGGCCGGCTCGTTGTCGTGAGCAAGCAGCTGCGCGACGTGCATCGCTTTGGTTTCGACCATCTCTCTGATCTCGCCAATCAAGGCGACAAATTCGTCAACAGTGGCGTTGAGATGATCCGTAAGTTCCCGGAAGTGGCGAGTTGTTGAGGCAAGTGTGAGCGACATCGAAACTCTGAAAGCGGAAATAAAGAAGCTGTCGGCCAAGGCGACCCAGGCCAAGATGGACCTCCACGACCTCTCCGAGGAGCTGCCGGTCAACTGGTCGTCGATCCTGAGCGTGGCCCAGAAGGCCCACGCTGCCTTCAGCGAGCTCGAAAGCAAGCGCCAATATCTCGAGGCGCTGGACAAAACATAGCGGACGGTTAGCCATGTCATTCAGGACCCGCGACGGTCGCAATTGGAGGCCGGACTACCTGGTTTCTATCGATCCCAACAAGTGTATCGGCTGCGGCCGCTGCTACAAGATCTGCGGCCGTGAGGTCATGACGCTGAAGGGGCTAAGCGAGGGTGGCGAGATCATCGATCTCGACGAGGACGACGATGAGCTCGAAAAGAAGGTCATGGTGCTGAAGGACGAAGGCGCTTGCATCGGCTGCAGCGCCTGCGCCCGGGTGTGCCCAACAAACTGTCAGACCCACACACCACCTGGTTGATTCAGCTTTCTCCGACGAGATCGACGCGTGAGTTGTCAGATACAAGCTGGTAGGGAACTCCCAGATCCGACCTGTTCTGGCGTGAAGCCGGCAGTTGCCGAATCGGGCCGCGACCTCGCATGGACCGCCGGCGGCGAAGGCCAGCAGGATCGTGAAAACGACAATGCCGACACCTCGTTGAAAAGTGACTCGCCCTGCATCTCGACCTCGAGACTTTCAGGTGCCTTTACATTTTGAGCGTACCCATGACCGCCACCGCATCGGTCAGGCTGATGAGGCCGCCAAACACCAGCGCCAAAGACAGCGGCAGCGACTAACTAAGGAGACCAGCGGGCTGCCAGAATAGAAAGCCAAGGATAAACGTCGACGATCGTGGCGAAGGTGGCAAGCTCGATTCGGGGTACGGCGCGGCTTACCAACGTTGCGAGATCGACGTGGAGCGCTCCCCCGAAGAGCAAGAACCTAACAGTCCCGGTCATCACGACGGACGTGAAGTCGATCTGGAGCACTGTCTTTGTTAGCGCTTCGAGCAGATGCGTGGCGACGAAGGCAGAGATCCCGCGTTTGCCTGACGCTTCTGGCTCGATTGCAAGGTTCGCGATAGTGATGACGAAACAGTGGATCAGCATACCGTAAGCCCTGTGCAAAAAAGCGGGCTTCGTGCCCCAAACCTTCATTGGGAACGCGTGTGCGCGGATCTCATTATGGCCTGCCTGCAACAGCAGTCCACTTGCGAGAGGCCGCATATATTCCAGCAACTGGAATCGTCATTCAGGAGAACTGATAAAGAAGGTGTCGCCAGTCTGGCGTCTGGCGACTATCCGACACTGTTCTGTCGCCTTTGTTGGTCCGCGACACTGGCCTAGTTCGCGAGCTCTTGTCTGGCCTCAGGCTAATCCGCTGAAAGCAATCACAATCTTTTCCTTCTGCTGGGTCGGCCAGATTGGCACGAGTTTTGAAGCTCCTTCGTTGCGAGCCGGGAGCCGCCGACCGACCTTCATTTCGTGGATGACACCGCCATCGATGGAACGAAGAAAGAAAAGCAAAATGTCAAATCCGCATCAGACAGCATTCTATGGGAAGGGGGCCTCGGCGAAATCGCCCCGATGTTCTCAGCAGTTTGCCCGAGCGCCTGGCGCGCGCCGGTCGGATCAGCCAGCCAACAGATAAGGAAGATGGACGTGCAAGAAACCACGGCAGCATGCCGGGACGCCTTCGCCGAACTGGCGTCGCCAGCGCGCACCCACGACCCATATCCGTTTATGCGGTGGCTGCGCGAGCACGATCCGGTGCATCGCGCGGCGTCGGGCCTCTTTCTATTGAGCCGCCACGCCGATATTTACTGGGCGCTCAAGGCCACGGGCGATGCGTTTCGGGCACCAGCGCCGGGCGAACTGGCGCGCTATTTTCCGCGTGCGGCGACCAGCCGGTCACTCAATCTGCTGGCGTCTACAATAGCGATGAAGGACCCACCGGCGCATACGCGTCTGCGCAGGCTGATCTCGCGCGATTTCACCATGCGCCAGATCGAGAACCTGCGGCCGAGCATCGCGCGCAACGTCGCAGCGCGCCTGGACGGCATGGCGCCCGCGCTGGAGCGCGGGGAGCCGGTGGACCTGCATCGGGAATTCGCGCTGGCCTTGCCCATGCTGGTCTTGGCCGAACTGTTCGGCATGCCCCAGGACGACATGTTCGGGCTCGCCGCCGTCATCGACCCCATTCTGAAAGGCCTGGGCCCGCACGCCAGCGACCCCCAGCTCGCCGCGGCGGACGCGGCCAGCGCCAGGGTGCAGGCCTACTTCGGGGACCTCATACAGCGTAAGCGCACCGATCCCCGCCACGACATCGTGTCGATGCTGGTCGGCGCACACGACGACGATGCCGACACGCTGTCGGATGCGGAGTTGATCAGCATGCTTTGGGGCATGCTGCTGGGCGGCTTCTCAACCACTGCTGCGACCATCGACCATGCGGTGTTGGCGATGCTGGCCTATCCCGAACAGCGGCACTGGCTTCAGGGAGACGCCGTGGGGGTGCAGGCATTCGTCGAAGAAGTCCTGCGCCGCGATTCGCCCGTCATGTTCAGCACCACTATGCGTATCGCCCAGCGCGACATCGAATTGGGCGGCGTGGTGATCCCGAAGAACGCGGACGTGCGCGTGCTGATCGCGGCCGGCAATCGCGACCCGGACGCCTTCGCCGATCCCGATCGCTTTGATCCCGCGCGGTTCTACGGCACCAGTCCCGGCATGTCGACGGACGGAAAGATCATGCTGAGCTTCGGCCACGGCATCCGCTTCTGCGTCGGTGCGCAACTGGCCAGGGTGCAGTTGGCAGAGAGCCTGCCGCGGATCCAGGCGCGCTTCCCCACGCTGGCATTGGCCGAGCCGCCGACCCGGGAGCCCTCCGAGTTCCTTAGGACGTTCCGCGCGCTGCCGGTGCGGCTGCGTGGGCAGGGGGGCTGAGATGCGCGTCGTGGTCGACCAGGATCTGTGCGCAACCACCGGGCAGTGCGTGCTGACGCTGCCGGGCGCCTTTCGCCAGCGCGAACCGGACGGCGTGGCCGAAGTGTGCGTGGCGACGGTCCCGCAGGCGCTGCACGCCGCCGTGCGGCTCGCGGCCAGCCAATGCCCAGTCGCCGCCATTCGGGTCATCGAAAGCGACGTTGGCGATGACGAGCGCGCCAGCGCCGACCCTGCGCCTTCTCCGGGGGAGGCCGAGCTGCATGCCGCGAAAGAACAACGCAATCCAGGAGGACACGATGGCGCGGTTTGAAGGCAAGGTGGCCGTGGTGACCGGCGCTGGCGCCGGCATCGGCAAGGCAGCGCCCTCGCCATCACGCGCGAGGGCGGCAGAGTGGTGGTGGCCCACATTGATGGCTCGGCGGGCATCGCCTGCACCGCGCAGATCGCGGCCGAAGCGGGCCACGCGGCTGGCCGTGGCCATGGACATCGCGGACGCGCAGTCGGTGGCAGCGCTGCTCGAAACGGCGGAGCGGCACTTCGGTGGGGTTGACCTGCTGGTGAACAACGCGAGCGACATGCATCTGACCCCGCGCCACTGCGCGATCCTCGACCTGGACCTGGCCCTCTCGGATGAGACCATGGCGACCAATCTGCGCGGCACGCTGCTCTGCTGCCCGCAGGCCATATCGCTCGCGGCGGTGGCGCGATCGTCAACATGGGGTCGTGGCAGGGGCTCAGCGCTGACCCCGCGCAGACGTCCTACGGCGCGTCGAAGGCGGCGATGAAAATGCTGTGGGCCTCGCTCGCCACCCAGTACCGTCATGCGCAGATCCGCTGGAACGCGATTGCGCCGGGTCTCGTCATGACCGAGCGTCTCCTCGCCAAGCTGGACGAGTGCATGCAACAGCATCTGCGGCGGCACCAGCTCCTGCCGCGCGTCGGCTGCGCCGAGGGACGTGGCCGCGCTGGTGGCATTCCTGCTCTACGACGATGCTGCGTTCATCGCCGGCCAGGTCGTGTGCATCTACGGCGGCATGCTGGCGCATGTGCCGACGTACGCCGAGCGTGGCAACAGCCGCGCCGCGCGGCCTGCCGGCACACCGCCGAAGCGGCCGCGGCGCCGCGCTGCTGACGGACATGCTGCTCAACCCGCTGGACCGTCGTCACCGGCTGCGGCACGACATCCCGGTCGTGCCCGGCGCTTTCCCCCTGGTGGGGCATCTTCCCGCCATCGTCTGCGACCTGCCGCGCCTGCTGCGGCGCGCGGAAGGGATGCTGGGCAGCCACTTCTGGCTGGATTTCGGCCCTGCCGGACACATGATGACCTGCGTGGATCCGGATGCGTTCGCACTGCTCCGGCACAAGGACGTGTCCTCGGCGCTGATCGAAGAGATCGCGCCCGAATTGCTTGGCGGAACGTTGGTTACCCAGGACGGCGGCGCGCACCGGCAGGCGCGCGATGCGATCAAGGCGGCGTTCCTGCCCAAGGGGCTGACCCAGGCCGGCATCGGCGACCTGTTCGTGCCCGTCATCCGAGCGCGGGTGCAGGCGTGGCGCGACCGCGGCGACGTAACTATCCTGCGCGAAACCGGCGACCTGATGCTCAAGCTGATCTTCAGCCTCTTGGGAATCCCCGCGCAGGACCTGCCGGAATGGCATCGCAAGTACCGGCAACTGGTGCAGTTGATCGTCGCGCCCCCGGTCGACCTGCCCGGACTGCCCTTGCGGCGCGGCCGCGCCGCCCGCGACTGGATCGACGCGCAGTTGCGCCAATTCGTCCGCGACGTGCGCGCGCATGCCGCGCGCACCGGGTTGATCAACGACCTGGTGAGCGCCTTCGATCGCAGCGATGATGGGATGTCCGATGACGTCCTGGTCGCCAATATCCGCTTGCTGCTGCTTGCCGGTCACGACACCACTGCCTCGACGATGGCCTGGATGGTGATCGAGCTGGCGCGGCAGCCTGTGCTGTGGGACGCCCTGGTCGAGGAGGCGCAACGCGTGGGCGCGGTGCCGACCCGGCACGCGGACCTGGCGCAGTGTCCGGTCGCCGAGGCGCTGTTCCGCGAGACGCTGCGCGTGCATCCGACGGCCACGCTCCTGCCGCGTCGCGCGCTGCAGGAATTGCAACTCGGCCAACGGCGCATTCCCGCGGGCACCCATCTGTGCATCCCGCTGCTCCATTTCTCGACCTCGGCGTTGCTGCACGAGGCGCCTGATCAGTTCCGCCCGGCGCGGTGGCTGCAACGCACGGAGCCGATCCAGCCGCTGGACATGCTGCAGTTCGGTACCGGCCCACACGTCTGCATCGGCTACCACTTGGTATGGCTGGAACTGGTGCAGTTCTGCATTGCCTTGGCGCTGACCATGCACAAGGCCGGGGTGCGGCCGCGGTTGCTCAGCGGCGTCGAAAAAGGCCGGCGCTATTACCCAACCGCACATCCGTCCATGACAATCCGCATCGGCTTCTCATGAGCTGGCATCGCATCCCCGTGTGGCGAGGCAGCGGCGCCGGCGACGGGCGGCATTGCTGCACTGGGCGCGTGCGCTCGGTGCGACGCCGGCAACACCGCGGCGGCTCGGCGCTCGCCGTCGCCGTGTCAGGTACAAGGACATGAACAACATGCAGACCGGTTCTACGCTACACGACGACCGAACTGGCGTTTCCGCGCTCGGCGGATTGGGCGCGCAGGTGCGCGGCGCATCCGGCAGGCTGCTGCCGGAGATCTGGATGCAGGACGGCGCAAAGCGGGTCGAACAGGCGTTGGCGCGTCTTCTCTGCGCCGAAGACGATGGTGAGGCCGAGCTGATGGCGGCGATGCGCTACGCCACCTTGAATGGCGGGAAGCGCACCCGCGCCTTGCTCTGTCTGGCTGCCGGCGCACTGGCCGACACGCCGGCGCACATGCTCGACGACATCGGCGCCGCCATCGAGATGATGCATGCCTGTACCCTGGTCCACGATGACCTGCCCGCGATGGACGACGACGTGCTTCGCCGCGGCCTTCCGACCGTACACGTCAAGTTCGGCGAAGCCACTGCGATCCTGGTCGGCGATGCGCTGCAGGCGCACGCCTTCCTGACCCTGGCGAGGCTGGATGTGCCGGGCGACAACCGTATCGCGCTCGTGCGCGAACTGGCGCAGGCGGTGTCCGCCGAGGGTGCCGCAGGCGGGCAGGCCATGGATCTGTCGCTGGTCGGAAAGCACGTCGAGCTGGACAGGATCGTGGCGATGCACCGGATGAAGAGCGGAGCGCTAGTGCGCGCGTCCGTTCGCATGGGCGCGCTATGCACCATCGCCGAAGATGCCGTGCACGCTGCGCTGTACTGTGCGCTCGATCGCTACACGGCCTGTTTCGGCCTGGCATTGCAGGTGGTCGACGACATTCTCGACGCGACAGCTGATACCGCGACGCTGGGCAAGACCCCCGGCAAGGACGCGGCGGCGCAGAAGCCGACCTGCGCGTCGATCATGGGGCTGCAGGCAGCGCGCCAGTTCGCGCTGGATTTATTGCGCGACGCCGGAGAGGCCATCGCCCCACTGGGGCCGCGTGCGGAACGGTTGGCGCAGATGCTGCAGCGGGCCAACGCGTATCTGTTCAAGCACGCGCCATGCGCATGAACGCGCCCGTCTACGTGGAGTCGCACCTGTGCCGTTGCGATCGGCCGGCGGCAGCGGTGCATGCTGCACTGTGTCCGAGTCCGCGGCGCCAATCGCAGCGGTTGCCCAGCACGGCCCCGGCGCGCTGCGCGCAAGCCTATGCGGCGGATCGGCGCCAGCATCGGCGCGTTGCCGCATGCGCGGGGCCGCGACGGGCCCGCGGCGACGTGCGCGGTGTCTGCCCGGACCGTCTGCAGAAGGAACATCCCGAGTGAACGCGCTTTCCGAACAGATCCTTTCCGAATTGCGCCACCTGCTGAGCGAGATGAGCGACGGCGGCAGCGTCGGCCCGTCGGTCTATGACACGGCGCGAGCTCTACAGTTCCGCGGCAACGTCACCGGTCGGCAGGACGCATACGCATGGCTTATCGCGCAGCAACAGGCCGATGGCGGATGGGGAAGCGCGGACTTCCCGCTGTTCCGCCATGCGCCCACTTGGGCGGCGTTGCTGGCATTGCACGGTGATCCTCTTCCCGGCGCTGCCGACGCAGTCCAGGCTGCAACCCGGTTCCTCGAGCGCGAGCCCGATCCCTACGCGCATACGGTGCCGGAAGACGCGCCCATCGCCGCGGAGCTGATCCTGCCGCAGTTGTGCGGCGAGGCCGCATCCTTACTGGGCGGCGTGGCGTTTCCGCGCCACCCGGCGCTGTTGCCGTTGCGGCAAGCGTGCCTGGTCAAGCTGGGGGCGGTAGCGACGTTGCCGAGCGGCCATCCGTTGCTGCACTCCTGGGAAGCCTGGGGAACCTCGCTGACCACCGCATGCCCGGATGACGACGGCAGCATCGGCATCAGTCCGGCGGCCACCGCCGCGTGTCGTGCGCACGCAGTGACACAGGGGAGCACGCCGCAGGTCGGGCGCGCCGACGCGTATCTGCTAGCGGCATCGCGGGCGACGCGCAGCGGCATCGAAGGTGTCGTTCCCAACGTCTGGCCGATCAATGTGTTCGAGCCATGCTGGTCGCTGTACACCCTGCATCTGGCCGGGCTGTTCGCGCATCCCGCGCTCGCCGAGGCGGTGCGCGTGATCGTCGCGCAGCTCGACGCGCGCCTGGGCGTGCGCGGTCTGGGCCCGGCCTTGCACTTCGCGGCCGATGCGGACGACACCGCCGTTGCGCTGTGCGTCCTGCGCCTTGCAGGCCGCGACCCGGCGGTCGATGTGTTACGCCATTTCGAACTCGGCGAGCTGTTCGTCACCTTCCCCGGCGAGCGCAATGCCTCGGTGTCGACCAACATCCATGCTCTGCATGCGTTGCGACTGTTGGGAAAGCCCGCCGCCGGGACCAGTGCCTACGTCGAGGCCAATCGCAACCCGCATGGTGTATGGGACAACGAAAAATGGCACGTTTCGTGGCTGTATCCCACCGCGCATGCGGTCGCTGCGCTGGCGCAAGGCAAGCCCCAGTGGCGCGACGAGCGCGCGCTGGCGGCGCTGCTGCAGGCGCAGCGCGACGACGGCGGCTGGGGCGCCGGTCGCGCGTCCACATTCGAGGAAACCGCCTATGCGCTGTTCGCGTTGTACGCAATGGACCGGAGCGAAGAGCCGACAGGGCGCCGGCGCATCGCGCAGGCGGTGGCGCGTGCGCGCGAGTGGATGCTCGCCCGCCATGCGGCGCATGCATTGCCGCAGACGCCGCTGTGGATCGGCAAGGAACTGTATTGCCCCACCCGGGTCGTGCGCGTGGCCGAACTCGCCGGGTTGTGGCTGGCGCTTGGTTGGGGGCGGCGCGTCCCGGCCGAGGGAGCAGGAGCGGCGCCATGATCCAGACCGAACGCGCGCTGCAGCAGGTGCTGGAGTGGGGGCGTTCCCTGACCGGGTTCGCCGACGAGCATGCCGTGGAAGCGGTCAGGGGCGGCCAGTACATCCTGCAGCGCATCCAGCCGAGCCTGCGCGACACCAGCGCCCGCACCGGCCGCGATCCGCACGACGAAACGCTGATCGTGGCGTTCTATCGCGAACTGGCGCTGCTGTTCTGGCTCGACGATTGCAACGACCTTGGCCTGATCGCGCCGGAGCAGCTCGCTGCCGTGGAGCAGGCGCTGGGGCAGGGCGTGCCGTGCGCGCTGCCTGGATTCGAGGGCTGCGCTGTGCTGCGCGCTTCGCTGGCCGCGCTCGCCTACGATCGTCGCGACTATGTTCAGCTTCTTGACGATACCCGGTGCTACTGCGCGGCGCTGCGCGGCGGACACGCGCAGGCGGTAGGGGCGGAACGCTGGTCCTACGCCGAGTACCTGCACAACGGCATCGATTCGATCGCCTACACGAACGTGTTCTGTTGCCTGTCGTTGCTGTGGGGGCTGGACATGGCGACCTTGCGCGCGCGTCCGGAGTTTCGCGAGGTCCTGCGGCTCATCTGCGCGATAGGGCGCCTGCACAACGATCTGCATGGACGCGACAAGGACAGGTCGGCCGGCGAGGCCGACAACGCGGCGATCCTGCTGCTGCAGCGCTATCCGGCTATGCCTGCGGTGGAGTTCCTCAACGACGAGCTGGCCGGCCATACGCGCATGCTGCACCGGGTGATGGCGGAAGAACGCTTTCCCGCGCCGTGGGGACCGTTGATCGAGGCCATGGCGGCCATCCGCGCGCAGTACTACCAGACCTCGAGCAGCCGCTACCGCAGCGACGCTGCGGGGGAGGCCAGCGTGCGCCGGCCTGAACGCGCGGGAGGCGGCGGCGTGCGCGCGCTGCCGTCGGTCCGATCCGACGCAACGCCGTCGCCCGACGCGACGGACGGAGCGAGCATGAGCGACACCGCCCTGAGCCGGCGCAAGGACGACCATCTGGACATCGTGCTGGATCGACGAACGGCGCCGGCCACGGTCGCCGCCGGCTGGGAGTACGTCCGTTTCGAACACTGCGCATTGCCCGAGTTGGACCTGACGCAGATCGACCTGCGCGCCTCGCTGCTGGGCAAGACCATGCGTGCCCCGCTGCTGATCAGCTCCATGACCGGCGGCATGTCACGCGCCGAGGCCATCAACCGGCATCTGAGCGAGGCAGCGCAAGCCTTGGGGATTGCCATGTGCGTCGGTTCGCAGCGCGTGAGCCTGCAATCCCGCAACTCCCAGGGGCTGACGCGCGCGCTGCGCCGCCTAGCCCCAGACATTCCCTTGCTGGCCAATATCGGCGCCGCGCAACTGCGCGAGGCCGACGGCCTGGACCTGGCGCGCCGCGCGGTGGATGCGCTGGAGGCCGATGGACTCATCGTCCATCTCAATCCGCTGCAGGAAGCGGTACAGCCGGAGGGCGACCGCGACTGGCGCGCCGTCCTGGCGCAGATCGCTCGCGCCGCGCGCAGCGTGGGCGTGCCGATCGTGGCCAAGGAAGTGGGGTCGGGCCTGTCCGCCTCGGTGGCCTGTGCGCTCGTCGAGGCGGGCGTGGCGGTGATCGATGTCGCCGGCGCCGGCGGCACCAGTTGGGCCGCGGTGGAGGGCGAGCGCGCCCGCGATGCCGCCGACCGCACAGTGGCAATGGCGTTCGCTGATTGGGGAATTCCGACCCCAGCCAGCCTGCAGGCGGTACGTGAGGCGCTGCCAACGGTGAAGCTGATCGCGTCGGGCGGGATCCGCGACGGCGTCGACGTGGCCAAGGCCATTCGCCTGGGCGCGGACATCGCCGGGCAGGCGGCCGGCGTGCTGCGCGCGGCTACGGTATCCACCGAGGCGGTTGTCGCGCATTTCGAGATCGTCATCCGCCAGTTGGCCGTCGCCTGCTTCTGCACCGGCTCGGCTGATCTGGCGGCGTTGCGTCACGCGCGCTTGTTGCCATCGGCGCATCTGCCCGCCGGTTGATGGCGGCGTCGCCCGGACTTGCGGCGGGCGCCTAGTCTTACTCAGCTAGAAAGTCGCGGATGCGGGGGATTCGCGGTGCTGGCGGATTTGCTCGGGTGCTGCTTCGTGATCAGGGAGGCGCCCCGCCATGCCCGACTGGACAGCCGAGAGTGAAGCCGCGTCCGGCGCCTATGTCGATGCTTTGATCGGGGTGATCGGCCACGCCGAACGAGCTGAGCCTCTGACGGGGCCGGAACTAGGTGCGCCGGGAGACCGGCAAGGAGTAGATGGTGCAGGTCCATTGCAATGAAGGAGTAGCGATCGACCCCGAGTCATGGGCGATCCGTCGTGAGGAGACCGGTAATTTCTGTGGTGTCAAACAAGGGTTGTTAGGCTCTAGCAGTCCCGTTAGCATCGTTTTGAGACAAAGCGATGGCGGTGGAATGATCGAGGGCCGGAACGAATTTGACGACACATGCCGGAAGGAGGTCCGCATAGACAAGAGCTGAGAGAGCCTGTTCGACTCGACATCTGCTTGTCGATAACCGATAGCTAGAAGATCATGGCAGCGCTGCAGAACGCGGTCGTGAATCATGAGGCGGAGACATATGCCCTTCTCGCCGGTTTTGCCCGGACTGCCATACACTCCGACCGGTCACCGACTACACGACACGCCGGATCCGAACCGTCTGCGGCACCATTGAGGTTCGCAATCCCCGATGGATGCTGTGCCGGGAATGCCATCCAGGGCCGATCGAACGACACCGGAGCTGATGGAACTGATGGCGCGGCTAGGAAGCATGCTGCCCTACCGGCAGGCGCCAAAGGTGCTGGCCGATTCCTGCCCACTGAACCGACTGAGACGCATGCGATCGTGCGCAAGGTACGATCAGGATCGGCAAGCGGCTCGACGACCAGGTCATGCAGGAAACTGGCGTGCGAGGTCCCAAACGGATGACCGATGGCACCTTGAGATGCAGCTTCCCGGAGCTCGGCGCAAAGAGTTCGTCATCAGCATCGATGCGGCGTACGTTCGTAGCGCTGATCAACATTCGGCGCGAATTTTCGAGCTCGTCGCGGCCAGATGCGCCCGCGGGGGACGGGGAGAAAGGGGCGGTCGCTATTTCTTAACCGGCAGCACCGACCATCAGGCAATCCGCGATCGTGCTCTTCGCCCGCTCTAGGAAGTCGGATATGGCGGCTTTGGGGATGTGACGGTGATCTCGGACGGGGCCGAAATCTTAAAGCGGCTGCCCCGCGCCATGCCGAAACCAACGACCCACATCATCGACTGGTTTCATATTGCCATGGAGATCCAGCCCATACAGCAGATCGCCGATCGCATCGGGCCCTTTTGAGTGCTTCCAGCCATCGGCAGGGACGTCAGAACTGTGAAGTGGCGTCGTGGCATGGGCGGGTCGGCCGCGCGATCCGCGACCTGGAGCAACTTCCCAGGACAGATTCAGTTGCGGCATGCTGCATAGCTTCGCTTCGTTCTCACAACATTGAAGACGTGCGGCCAAGTCTGCTCAGCTATCGCTTGGCCTGGCTCGACCAACCGGCACCCCGCTGTCGCATTTTACGGCTCTGCGGAATTGCATGTACGAGGCAAACCGCTTGACACTGGCTCCCTGGGTTCTCTGGAACGATGCAAACGTGCGCGTTACTTAGTCCCCCTCGGTCTCCATCATTCATGGGCGCAGCTCGCCGATAATTTCGGCTGGCGAGCATCGAACGCGCGACATCTCTGCGCTACGCAGGCTGGCAAAGGCCTGGAGCACAGCGCCAAAGCCGAACCATACATCGGCGATCCGCCCTCTGAAATGTGACCGCGACCATCATCCGATCAGCATTGGATTGTCCGGATCCCCATGGATGCAGTCAGGCGGACGGTCGTGGCCAGCCGGCCCTCAGTGCAGTTGACGACAGTGCTCTTGGCCGACACACGAGTAGCAGAGTGCCGTGTGATCTCCCGAAAGGGAGGCCGGTAGTCCATCACCAGGGTTTTGTCAGAGCCAGTCCCGGTGAAGCGGGCGCAGTGACTCTCTCCGCGGCATAGTCGTCGAGCTGGCGAGAGAGAGAGGTCTGCCTCAGACGGGGCGGTTTTCGCGTCTGTTTTTCACCGGCTCCATTTTGGCCAGTCCGTACTCGTATGAAACTTCCGTGTATGATCCACCGATGTCCTTGGCCGCGTCGAGCAGGTAGTCGAGCCTACCGGCCGTACCGAGCTTCTTGATGTCATTCTTGTCGACGCCGGCGAGGTCCATCATCTCCTTCCACACAGTTGATTCGTCGCAAGGCAGAATGCGGAAGGTGATGTCGCCTATCTTGGTGCGGTACTTCGCGAGCAGATCAATGTTGTTGCAGAAAATGAAATAGCTGCCTTTGGGGCTCAGCCTGCCATCCAGAACCTTTGCGGCCTGAGGTAGATACGCGAACGAATGCAGATATCCGGCAAGGACTGGGATGGTCGGTTCGCCTTCCTGCGCGATTGCAAGAACTTGTTCAATGGAATAGTCCGGCGGTCGTTTTTCGTCGGCGAGCTGGGCTTGGAACTTCAGCGCGATGTCGCCCCGAAATCCAAATCGTCCCGGCTTCGTTGTCTCGGTCTTAAGCACCGCATTCAGCAACCGCCCCTCCTTGTCCAACTGGCCAAGAGCGGTGTTGTCGATGGACGTCATGGAAGGCTCCTCATCAATCTGTCGTGTACATGCATCGCCAATGCGGCGTGTCCGCTGACCTTATGCAAGTTGTTTGCCGTGCGCCCATGTCTGCAGCGACGCACACGGTAAGCGGCGGATTGGCGCAATGTGCAGGGATAATACGTGCTGGCACCATCACGAGGTCTCGGCCGGATAAGGGCGGGACGCCCGAAAGCCGCCTGTCGCAAACCAGACAGGTCGCAAATCGAATGGTCGCCGCCTTCAAAACCAATGGATTTCAGCTGCATCTCGATTGGCATGGGATTTGCGAATTGTGCCTCCGACAGATACTGAGAGCGAGCCAGAAATGATCAGCCTAACGGACAGCGCCATCAACGCACTGAAGGCCGCAATCTCCTCGACGGCCCAGCCTACAAGCGGTTTGCGGGTCATGGTCGAAGGCGGCGGTTGCCAAGGGTTCACGTACAAAATGGGTCTTGCTCATGAGCCGGTCTCCGATGAGCCCGTGTTTGAGCAAGACGGGATCAAAGTCTTCGTCGACAAGGCGAGCCGGGCGCATCTCAACGGCACCACGATCGATTTCGTGGTGTCGCTCGAAGGATCAGGGTTCCGCTTCGATAACCCAAATGCCAAATCGAGCTGCTCCTGCGGCAAATCGTTCAGCTGAGCCGCCTTCGGACCATTCGCAATGGAAGGAGCATCGAACATGGGCCTGAAGGCTGAACGAACGAATCAGTCTTCGAGTGCAGAGGCTTCCGATCGCGCGCGGATTGTCCGTGCCGTGCTCGATGAGATTCGGCCAAGCCTCAGGCGTGATCGTGGGGATTGTGAGCTCGTCGGAATCGAAGGCAACAAGATCATGGTCAGGCTCACCGGCGCCTGCATGTTATGCAAGCTTGCGGGAACGACGCTCGAGGCCATTCAGGCGCGCCTGATCGAGCGGCTCGGCGAGTTCGTCCGCCTGATCCCGCTCCCCGCAGCTGCCAAAGAGGGGCCTTAAGTGCAGAGCGGACAGTCCATGCAGCCGATCTACCTGGATAACAACGCGACGACCCGTGCACATCCATCGGTAGTCGCGTCAATGCTGCCGTTCTTCTCTGGGCAATTCGGCAATGCGTCGTCCGGGCATGCATTCGGCATTGAGGTTGCGCCCGCATTGAAACAAGCGCGCCGGAAGCTGCAGGCTCTCGTTGGCGCGGCATTCGATCACGAGATCGTCTTCACCTCGGGCGCGACTGAATCCGACAACACCGCGATCCTGTCCGCGCTCGCCGTGCAGGAGGGACGCGACGAGATCGTCACTACGGCCGTTGAGCATCCAGCCGTGCTGTCCCTTGCCGAGGAGCTGGGCCGACGCGGAATCAAGACCCATGTCATTCCGGTCGATGCAAGCGGCCGATTGAACATCGAGGCTTATCGCAACGCATTGTCGAGGCGGACGTCAATCGCCTCGGTCATGTGGGCCAATAATGAGACCGGTACGATCTTTCCGGTGAAATCCCTGGCCAAGATGGCGCGCTCAGTCGGCGCGCTCTTTCACACCGATGCGGTCCAGGCGGTCGGGCGGATTCCGATTGACCTGAAGACTACGGACGTCGACATGCTGTCGCTCTCCGGCCATAAGCTCCATGGTCCGAAGGGGATCGGCGCGCTGTATGTGCGCAAGGACACCAGGTTCCGACCGCTGATCTTCGGCGGCGCACAGGAGCGGCATCGCCGCGCTGGCACCCAAAACGTTCCGGGCATTATTGGGCTGGGCAAGGCGGCGGAACTCGCTGCGGCACACCTCATACAAGAGCAGACGCAGATTGGCATGCTTCGCGACCGGCTGGAGCAAGGCATACTCGCTCTCGGCTGTTGCATCGTGCTTGGTGATATCAAGAACCGCTTGCCAAATACGTCCAACATCGCATTCGAGCATCTCGAAGCAGAGGCCATCGTCGACCACCTGAACCGCAACGGAATTGCCGCCTCGCTCGGTTCAGCCTGCGCGTCCGGTTCGATGGAGCCGTCCCATGTCCTGCGCGCGATGAGAGTACCACCGGCCTTTTTGCGCGGTGCGGTTCGCTTCTCGCTGTCGCGCGAGACGGCGCCGGGTGAGATCGATCGTGTCCTGCAAGTCCTGGCGGACATCAATGCCAAACAGAGAGCCTTGTGGCGTGCGTGTCAGGAGCGCGCGGGCGAGAGCTCACAAGTTGCGGAGCTCCTATGAAGGTCATGATTCGCCGTTCGCCCGAGACGGGGCTTTCGATTTATGTGCCCAAGAAGGATCTTGAGGAGTCGATTGTCGAATGTGAGCACGAGACGCTGTGGGGTGGTTGGATTAGAATCGCGAACGGGTGGGTGCTCGACCTACCCGCGATGGCGAGTGACACCATCCTTCCAATTACGATCAATGCCAGGAAGCGCGACGGCGAAGCAACCGAATGATGAATGCTGCGACTCCACAGAACCTCGCCAAACCAGCGGATGCGGAAGCTGTTCTTGGCGTAGCGGTCCGGCCTTTGCGAGGAAGGCCACATCAATCCCTGGCTTTGGCTTGGCGTGGTCGAAGGTTCCAGCCGAACCTGCCGATGACTCCGGAAGCGGTCGAACCGTCCTTGGGACCCAAGATGGCGCCGACGCATGGTGTCAAACGCAATACTCGGCCTAGGCCTGCACTGTTGGGCCAGCGAGATGGCGTTGCCGGGGAGGCCTCGCGAGGGCCCATTGTGCTACATCGCCAGCCCGGTCGTTACATTCCGCACATCTTCACAGCGTCAGGCCAATCGCTGCAACTCCGCAAGATGCAGTTTCGAGAGGATTGGATCTCGCACCGGGCCAAGTCGTAGCTCGCAAATCGTGATGCAACGGTCGCGATGCAAATCCTTGAATCAGTCGAATTGCGCGAAGACTAAGGTTGTAAATGACGCATCGTCATACAAGGAGCGTCGACGACTCGCGAACTGGAAGGCCAACGCCCTCCGCTCCTGACGATGATCCCTATCTGTGGTTGGAACAAATAGAAGGCGCGCGGGCGCTGAACTTCGTCGAGCGGCAGAATAGCAGAACCCTGGAGGTGTTTGGCGGACCCGCAGCCGAACGAGACAGAGATGCGCTGACAGCGATTTACGACCGACCTGACAATATCCCCTATGTCAGCCGGCGCGGCGAGTATCTCTACAATCTCTGGAGGGACGCCAATAATCCACGCGGCCTCTGGCGGCGAACCACTCTGGAAGAGTATCGCAGGCTGAAGCCATCATGGGACATCCTGCTCGACCTCGATCAACTTGCGGTCAGCGAAGGCAAAGACTGGCTTCTGAACGCTACGGCCGCACCGCCTGGAAATCACTCGCGATGGATCTTGAGTCTATCGCGCGGCGGAAGCGATGCCGTCACCTTGCGTGAATTCGACTCAGACACGAAGCTCTTCATCCACGACGGCTTTGTCTTGCCGGAAGCCAAAGGCAGCGGCGTATGGCTCGATTTTGATACGCTGGTCTTGTTAAGCTCCCATGGTGACGGCATGGCCGCGACCACGGGCTATGCGCGCACGGTGAGGCTGTGGCGGCGTGGTACGCATGTTGACAACGCGGAAGTGATCTTTGAGACCAAGGCCGCTCATGTGTCAGTCGGTTGCAGTGTTGACGACACTGTCGTGCCGCCCAGGATCTGGTTCCTCGATGCGACAGACGTCTCCAATTGCGTGGTCTGGCTGGGCGATGAAACGGGAGCCAAGACGAGGCTCGATTTGCCAAGTAACATCTGGATGCGGTCGCATCGCAACTGGCTTGCCCTGAAGCCGCGCGAATCCTGGTCTGTGGCAGGGCACACCTATGCCGCGGATACGGTGCTCGTCATCGCGCTGCCGGCATTCCTGGCGGGCAGCCGCCAGTTCGAGATTCTCTTCGAGCCGGGCCCGCGCCGTGCGCTGCAGAGCTTCTTTTGGAGTGCGGGCAAGCTTGTGCTTTGTATTCTCGACGAACTCCGCCCAGTCTTCGAGATCTGCACGCCATCCGATCATCGCTGGAACGGCGAGCAATTGGGCGGGCTTCCTGATCTTGGCGTCGTTGACATCTGGTCTCTCGATCGCAATCCGTCCGAGAGCAATGGCGACTTGCTGGCTCACGTCGAGGATCCGCTCACCCCGCCGTCTCTCATCCTGCTGGAGCGGGGCGTGGGCAGTCCCGCCGTGCTGAAGCAGGCGCCGAAGACGTTTGCCGCGGAGCACTGCGTGGTCACGCGGCACGAGGCCATCTCGATCGACGGCGAGCGAATTCCCTACCTACAGACCGGGCCGGTCAGACAGACCGGCAACGCGCCGGTCCATCTGAGCGGATATGGCGGGTTTGGAATCTCCGTGAAACCTTATTACAATTCCGCGCTCGGTAAGCTTTGGCTTGACTGCGGCGGCACCACGGTTCAGGCAAATTTGCGCGGCGGCGGTGAGTTCGGCACGCGCTGGCACGACGCCGGCCGGCTGGCCGGCAAGAGATTGTCGCATGACGATTTCGCAGCCGTCGCCGCCGATCTCGTTAAGCGCGGCGTGACACAGGCCAAGCGGATCGGGGCCGAGAGTGGATCGAACGGCGGCATCCTCATTACCAACATGCTAACGCGATATCCTGGGCTCTTTGGCGCACTGTTCTGCACCGTCCCGCTGATCGACCTGCGCCGCTACACCAAACTGCTCGCCGGGGCGAACTGGCTCGCCGAATATGGCGATCCCGACAACCCTGAGGAGTGGGAGTGGCTGAAGACCTATTCTGCCTATCATGCCGCAAGACCCGGGCAGTCCTATCCACCGATCCTGATGGCCACCAGGCGGCGGGACGATCGCGTCCATCCCGGACATGCGCGCAAAATGGCAGCGAAGCTGCAGGCGATGGGCTATGAGGCTTATTTATACGAGCATGCCGCCGGCGGCCACGGCTATGGCAAGGACAACAGGGAGCAGGCCGGCTTGTTGGTGCTGGGCCTGCGTTTCCTGAAGAGCAGGATCGGCTGGCTGGATACCGAGGACGTCAGCGACGTAGTGTAGTTGTTGGACGGCAGTTCGTGCGATGTCGACCGAGGCGGCTGCAGCTTTACGAATCTGAGGTGTCCACACCCGCACCACCTACTCGAGATGCCTACCAACGTTTGGACGCACGGTCCAATCCGTGGCCGTGGGGACCCTGGGCACCAGGCGTTTTCTCTTCACCTGCCCGACAATGCGTCCGGAGTGTCAGGAAGGGGCCCGCGTGATCTTCACGACATAGGTCGGTAACGGGTTTCTTGTCTGCATCTAGGAAGCATCGCCGGTTCAAGTTGTCCTTCAAAGCGTCCGGAACGTCTTTTGCGGATTGTGCTTTGCATACGCGTCACATTTCGGCGACAAGATCAACTTTCAACGACACCAGCCGCCATGCTCTTTGCCCAAGGGCATAGATGAACCAGCGTACCGCCCTCGTAATAGCGCTGCCGGGCGCTCTTGTGATCGCAATTCTGTCAGCTTTCGAACATGAGTTGATAAAACGGACATTCGAACAGACGGTGCCTAACTGCTTGACGCGAAACACAAAATACGTTTGTGGCAGGTATGGCACGCCAGTTGCTCTTGGCTTTTCAGAAACGACTCTGGGGATGCTTGCTGGAAGGATTCGGCTTGCGAAGAGAATTGGAAAAATGAGTACTTCAGCGCAACACCAGGTAGCCTGCGGCGGCGGCGAGATCAGCGAGACCATGCAAGTCATGGCTAAGCACAACAGCTGCGGTACGGTCGGTGGGAGCGGCAAGGCCAGGTGCCGATCTCAGGCCGGCATCGGCAATGTGCCAAATGAGGTCTGGGAAAAGGTGAAGAACCATCCCTGCTACAGCGAGGAGGCGCACCATCATTATGCCCGGATGCATGTCGCCGTCGCACCCGCCTGCAATATCCAGTGCAATTACTGCAATCGTAAATACGATTGCGCAAACGAATCGCGCCCCGGCATTGTCAGCGAGAAGTTGACGCCGGAGCAGGCCGCCAAGAAGGTGCTGGCGGTCGCTTCCGCCATCCCTCAGATGAGCGTGGTCGGCGTTGCTGGCCCTGGCGACCCCCTGGCGAATCCGGACAAGACATTCAAGACCTTCGAGCTCGTCAATAAACTCGCGCCAGATATCAAGCTGTGCCTCTCGACCAACGGTCTGGCGCTAGCTGATCATGTCGACACGATTGCAAGACTTAAGGTCGATCACGTGACGATCACGATCAACATGATCGATCCCGATATTGGCGCAAAAATCTATCCCTGGATCTTTTACCGCCACAAGCGCTACACCGGCATTGAAGCTGCAAGCATCCTCAGCAATCGGCAGCTCCAGGGCCTGGAGATGCTCACCGCGCGCGGCATCCTGTGCAAAGTCAACTCGGTGATGATTCCCGGGATTAACGATCAGCATCTGGTTGAGGTTAACAAGGCCGTGAAGTCGCGCGGCGCCTTCCTGCATAACGTGATGCCGCTGATTTCGTCACCCGAGCACGGCACCGTGTTCGGTCTCAGCGGGCAACGCGGCCCGACCGCACAGGAAGTGACAGCATTGCAGGATAGCTGCGAAAGCGAGATGAACATGATGCGTCACTGTCGCCAGTGCCGCGCCGACGCCGTCGGACTGCTCGGGGAGGACCGCGGCGCCGAGTTCACCATGGAAAAGATCATGGCCATGGACATCAAATATGATGAACAGGCCCGAAAGGAGTATCAGGCCAAAGTCGAGAAGGCGCGCATTGCAAAGCTTGCGGCCAAGCAGGAGCAGCTTGCTGGGCTTGCCAGCGCGTCCAGCGAAATCAAGGTGCTGGTGGCGGTTGCAACCAAGGGCTCGGGATTGATCAACCAGCACTTCGGTCATGCCAAGGAGTTCCAGATCTACGAGCTCTCAACTTCGGGCGCAAAATTCGTTGGCCATCGTCCTATTCATTCCTATTGCCAGGGCGGCGATGGCGAGGACAGCAAGCTCGAAATCGCCATCGATGCCATTAACGACTGCCATGCCGTGCTCGTGTCAAAAATCGGCGGCTGCCCGAAGGCCGAATTGATCAAGGCCGGAATCGAACCGGTCGATCAGTACGCCTGGGAGTTCATTGATGGCTCGGCGATCGCCTGGTTCAAACTCTATCTCCATAAAGTCAATGAGGGGAAGATCAAGCACATTGAGCGGGTCGATCCGGCGGCCCGCCGCAATGCGCTGATTTCCGCCGCCTGAGGATGGGTTCAGACAATGCCGTTCAAGATCATCGCCTCGCAATGCACGGGCTGTTCGGCGTGCGAAACGCAGTGCCCGAACTTCGCTATTTCCGAGCGAGCCGGCGTTTTCCTGATCGATCCTGAGAAATGCACCGAGTGCGCCGCCTACTTTGATGAGCCCCAATGCGTGGCGGTTTGCCCGGTTGACAATACATGCGTGCTTGATACGGCGCTGCCGCGTCACCAGGCTGCTTGAGGGCCACGATGGATGTCACTACGACACTCGTTCAGAAACTCGGGCGGATGATGCTCCGCCTTCACGAGGCGCCGGCCACGACTTTCCCCTTCTCAGACCGGGTGGACGGCTCTCCCTGGTCGCTAACCTTTTCGCCAGTTGTCGACCCATATTCTGGCAACGCGCACGTGGGCGGGAGCGCTCGAGCTATTCCTGTCGACCCGAAGGCCGCTGTCTTGGGCGTCAAGGATCAATTTCGCCGATGGACCCACAAAGGGCTGACCCGTCTTCCACGATATCAATCCAGTCACGTGCGGCCATCATTGAACAGGCGACATTCATGCCCGAGGCCTTCTTCAGTTGGTCATCCGAGAGAGGGCGTCCTCACCGAGCCGTGTCTTGGTCGCACGGTATCGAGCCGGCTAAGCATCATCACAGGGCGACAGGGCTATCCTATCACCTCGATGAAGGTGCAGAAATACACCTGCGCCACGGCAGGGCGTTCGGACCCGATCACGTGATGCGGAAACGAATTTCCTGCCACCGGTGCGGTCGGCGCCACCAAGTTGGAATTCGGCTGCCATGAGAGCACCTCGTGCGGGTCTTCCTGTTCCCGCTCAACGCCTATTGCCGACTTGCAGGTGCGTCTCGGGCAACCCGGCGAAGGACGGCAACTGTCGGAGGCTGCTGGTGCTTTGTCCCGCGGACCATGCTAGCGCCAAGGTATTGTTCGGCACGCTCGAGCGTATGGGCGGGACCGTGAGTGATGACGTCCACAATGCCCTCGGTTGCCGGGGTAATCAGGTCGACTCTGTCAGCTGTGCGCTTCCCGCGCTGAAGCACGCGGCTCGCGGCCGGCTCAAGCACGCCCGGCTCGATCACAGACGCGCGTGCCGCGTCGATGGCTTCTTCAACATCAACCATGGGCTCACGGATAGTTATCTCGAGCATCTGGATTTTAGGCTGCGGGCATTGATGTTGCTGCACCGGGATCCCGACAGGCTCATGCAATCCGTGACCCCAAGCGCCGCCGTGCGGGAATGGAGGGGGTCCATCGAGCATCATGATAGGGCGGTTCGTAAGCCCGGGCGCTCGCGAGGCGCGGTACAGTTGAACCATGGAGCGGGGACGGCAGCATGAGCAACATCGCCCGTGATAGTGACATCGTCGAGCTGACGGACGCCCCCTTCTTTGATTATGGTGACAACGTGCGGGCCAACCGCACCATCCGCAACGACGGCACCTATGTGGGCAAGGAGATCGGTGAGGTTCTGGTCAAGAAAGGAGAGCTTGGCTATGTCGTCTCGATCGGCACGTTCCTGCAACAATTTTATATTTATGGAGTCGAATTCCTCGGCTCCGGCAATCGCGTCGGCATGAAATGCAAGGAGCTCGATCTAGTCACGCCAAGCCACGAAGGCGAGGAGCCGTTGTTGCCAGGAGCGGCACCCCGATGATCGAACCCAGATCGCCAAAATACCGGTCAGGCCAACGTGTCAAGGCGGCGATCGATCTGCTCAACGACGGTTCCTTTCCCGGCGCGTCGGCGGAAGAGTGTCTGGTCAGCGTCGGGTATATTGGTCAGATCGTCCAGGTCGGTCGCCATACGGAAGCGAACCTACCCATTTATATGGTCGACTTCGGCAAGCAGTTGGTGGTTGGCTGCCTCGAGGCAGAAATCTCTGCAGTCTAGGATATCGCGCAATGAACGCAGCAATCATCAGACGACATCATTCTGGATTGCCTGCGCATCCCAACGAGCTCGACCGGTGGCGGATCGTGCGCGCGCTGAAGAAGCGCGAGCACTACCGATATGTCTCGCCAAAGGTGACAGCGGTTGCTGGCGGCTATCTGGTCGAGAGCCCGTGCTGCTCAGGCAATATCAATGCGGAGGGCGGCCTCGGTCGAGGTCGCGCTGCTGCACCACGATAGGACTGGGGCGGCATGGCAGCTGCTCCGCAAAGATCACCGCACGGGCGTTTGGGAGTGGCATTCAACCCATCAACGGCTTGGCCTGGCAACAGCGGTTCTGAACGCCGACCCTGAACGTTTGTTCTGGCAATAGATTGTGGAGATGGTGCTCGAAGGCGTCTTGACGGACATCGAGTAGACGCTCGCCGCTATTCATACAGCCTCTGAGCCCTGCCTGACGCTCCGGCAGAAAGCTCCACATCTTGCCTGGATTTGTTGCGAGGCGTCCGAGATGACGCAGAATCCGTTCCGCCGGGTTGGAAGTTCGACCTGCATCTACTCGACAGTGAAGGTCACTGTTACAGATCACGAATGATCCGCAGCGCGCCGGCATTGTGCTGGCCAAGCGCTCTGGCAAGGCGATCAAGCAATCGCCTGCCGGTGCCAAGCTCACACAGGACGGCTAGGCCCGCGGGTTGCTTGCCATGCCGTAGTGCCCGGCCCGGGAATATCACGATCAGGTCGCTCGCTCGTCCATCGGGTCCATAAGACGGGGACAGGCGATGGTCTCCCAGAACTGTTCGCTGAGGACGGAATCGCCTGGGAACGTCAACGTGGCTTATTAAACCAAG
Organism: Bradyrhizobium sp. 132; assembly: GCF_023074185.1. Lineage (GTDB taxonomy): Bacteria > Pseudomonadota > Alphaproteobacteria > Rhizobiales > Xanthobacteraceae > Bradyrhizobium. The sequence goes on from NZ_JADPKY010000100.1 coordinate 54,821, forward strand.
GATACTGCGGTAGATGAAGTTTGGATCAGCGAGCCGTGCTCGATCTGCTGACGAGGAATAACGCTCAGGCTTTGTAAGATGTGCCTTTGTGAGTACTCGCCCTTAGGTCCACCGCCGTGCACTCGCCGTGAAGGCCGGTTGATGATGCGCGCGCAAGTGAGGCAGTGCGACTGTCCCGGCCCATCCGCTCTAGGGTCTGTTGGGATTCAGGATTCTCATCGGGGCTTGGTTGTGATTCAAGCTTGGGATGGACCGATACGTTTTGACTGACGCCCAATGGGCGAAGATGGAGCCGCATTGTCTTGGCAAGCCGGGAGATCCGGGCCGCAGCGGCAAGGACAACCGACTGTTTGTCGA
>NZ_JADPKY010000107.1 GCF_023074185.1 Bradyrhizobium sp. 132
CGGGCCCTACCATTAATGGGATGACCCGCCCCGTCCTCTCAGTCAGACTGAGTTGGCTTTTGAAAGGAGGAAGCAATGAGGACACGGAACAAGCCCAGGCCGGCAACGGTGTGTGGGATCGACATTGGCAAGAACCTTTTCCACGTCGTTGGGCTCGACGCCGCCGGAATGCCGATCCAGAAGGCGACCTTTCGGCGCGATACGCTCTTGCAGTTCTTCGAACGTGCAGGACCGGCTTTGGTGGGGATGGAGGCCTGCTCCGGCTCGCAATGGTTGGCCCGCAAGATCGCCGCCATGGGGCACACCGTTCGCATTATCCCAGCTCAATTCGTGAAGCCATATGTGAAGTCCAACAAAAATGACATCATCGATGCCGCGGCGATCGCCGAAGCCGTGACGAGACCAACGATGCGCTTCGTCGAGCTAAGGTCGCCTGAGCACATTGACCTGCAAGCGCTGCATCGTGTTCGCGATCGGATGATGTCGCAACGGACGTGCCTCATCAATTAGATGCGCGCTTTTTGCCTGGAATATGGGATCGCTATTCACCAGGGCGCCGGCAAGTTCAAGGCTGATCTGCCGAGGGTTTTGGCCGATCAGTCGAATGATCTAACCTCGGCGATGCGTCGCATTCTTGCATCTACATTTGACGAGCTGCGGCAGCTGGAGCTGCGGATTGCCGAGGTCAACCGCGAGATTGAGGCAATTGCCTCTCAAAGCGATACCGCACGTCGATTGATGACCATCCCGGGCATTGGGCCGCTGGCCGCGACGGCGCTTTTGGCAGCAGCTGGATCTGCCCGCCAGTTCAAAAAGGCCCGCGATATGGCAGCTTGGCTAGGTCTTGTCCCGAGAGAATATTCTACGGGAGGCAAAACGAAGCTGCTGGGGATAAGCAAGCGCGGCAATCGATATCTGCGCCGGATGATCATCCATGGCGCCCGTT
>NZ_JADPKY010000051.1 GCF_023074185.1 Bradyrhizobium sp. 132
CTTCTCGTCCTTGAAGACCGAGCGAACAGCGCGCAAAGTGTACCGGTCACGCAACGAGGCCAAGGCCGACGTGTTCGACTACATCGAGCGCTTCTACAACCGCGCATCAGAACACCCATCTGTCTATGTTGTTGAAGAGAAAAGACTTTGCTGATTGGGATTCGATCCCGTGGGGTATTTTGGGTTCAGCCGCGCCCGTTCGGCAATGGCTTGTGCAGCGGATGTTGTGAGTGCGGCGCGGGCGAAGATCCAAGGGCCATCAGATAAGGGATGGATGGCTTCGATTTCACCGGCTTCAGCGGCCAGCCGGAGCGTCTTGGGCGCGATCTTCAGGAGCTTGGCGGCGTTGCTGAGGTTTAGCCAGTGCTCGATGCCGTCCTCGGCGGGCTTGAACACCGGGATGCGATAGTTCGAGCGCAGCGAGGTAACACGCTCGCGGGTCCAGCGATTGCCGTTACCGGTCTCGAGGCCGTTGCGGTTGAGGAGGCCGGCGATCAGATCGTCGCTGGCGATCAGCACCAGTCGGCGCACAGCCTCGATGATGTTGGCGGAGGTGCTGTTACGCTGCCCGCGCCGGCGTTTGGGCAGGCGTATCTCGCTGTGAACGCCGCCGACCCAGTGAACGATGAGGACGATCTCGGAGGCCGCATCGTCGATATCGGCCACGACCTCATGGATGAGGGTGCGCACAACGCGCTTCTTGAGGCGAGCATCCGTCGTCGGCGCATCCCAGACCGCTTTGAGGTTCGAGGCTAGAACGCCGAGCGAAGCTGGATCGGCAATGGGGGCGGGCGTCGCCGCCTCATGCATTGCGATCTTGCCCTCGACCTCCGCCGCGTGAGCGAGCGCCCTGTTCCAGCGCGCTTCAAGCTCGCCCGCCACCAGCCGGTTCGCGGGGTCAGCGGCATCGTACTGCCGGAAGGCCCGGTCGGCGGCATAGCGCGCCGCTTCGAGGTCGCGACTGAGAGCATCGCGCACCTGATCCCGCCGTTCCCTGGCTTCCTTGGCGGCCGCGGTTGCAGCGGCGATAGCGCCCGGACCGACGACGCCAAGCAGCGCTTCCTCGACTGCATCATCGACGCGCAGTCCGCCGAAGCCGATGCAGTGAGGGCCACCATTGTCCATCCAGGCGCGGCTGCAGCTGTAGCGCGGGATATGGTGCTTCATGCCGGAGTACCGGAGCGTGAGCTTGCGGCCGCAGCGCTTGCACCGGATCAGGCCGGCCAGCAGCCCGTCACCATGCTTGGGCGCGCCGTGATGCCGACCGGTGGGAATGTTGCTGCTGACCATCGTGCGGATCGCCTCGAACCTCTCCCAGCTCACATACCCTTCGTGGGTGTTGGGCTTCAGCGCCAGCCATTCGTTCCGCGCCTTGCGGCGGATCTTCACGCTCACGCCTGCGGCGCTGTATCCCGCCGCCACAGCCGTCTTACCATAGGCATAGGCGCCGCCGTAGACCGGGTTCTCAATGATCCGGTGGATGGCGGAGTAGCTCGGTCGCCGCCAGGCCGTATCGCCGTTGGTCTCCTTCACCGGCAGATCGAGATTGTACTCGTGAAGCCAGCAGAGCGCCTGTCGCGCGCTGCCCAGTTCCTCGACCTTGTCGAACACCAGCTTGATCGCTTCCTGGACACGCCGATCCGGATCCTTCTCATAACGGTCCCCGGCCTTCACGAAGCCGACGGGCGCCACCACAACCAACTCGCCCCGGCGCGCCTTCTCGTAGCGGGCCGAGAGCGAGCGCTGACGCAACAGATCCAGCTCGTACTCGTTGAGGCTGCCCTTGAGCCCGAGCAGCAGGCGGTCGTTACCGTGCCTCGGTGCATAGATCGTCTCCTGATCGACCAGGACGGTATCGTCCACACGACACATCTCGATGAGTTGCTGCCAATCCCGGCTGTTGCGAGCGAAGCGCGAGACCTCGCGGGCGCAAACCGCGCCAACCTTACCGAGGCAAACCTCCGCTACCATCCGCTCGAAACCGGCGCGTTGTACCCCGCCGGCGGCTGAACGACCGAGATCATCATCGATCACTTCAATCTCTGACCACCCGAGCGCCGTCAGCCGGTCCCGCATGGCGTACTGCAACGCACTGCTCTCGCGATTGTGCAACACCTGATGCGCTGAGGATTGACGCACGTAAAGAAGCGCCTTGCGCTCGAGATGATGAGGCCTGACCTTGTCAGAAATCATGACCGACCTCCTTCGCGCGCGGCGTCGCCGTCGTCGCAGCATGGTCGAGGATCAACTGCGTCATCAGACTCATAAGGGCCGCCTGCGCTTCCGCCGGCAGCTCCGACCATGCCGGCGCGCCGATGGCGCCGTTCGACAGGCCGCTCCCGAACAGATCCATCTGCGGCTGCGGCCGCGGTCGTTGATTGTGTCGGTATCCGCTCCCTGGCATTGCCGTCTGGCTTGACATGAGTCGCTCCCCGATTCTGGCCGTGAGAGCCTCTGGATGCGCCAGAAAGCGGGGCAGCTGATGGCGTTCGATCCTTCAACGCTACATCGAGAAGCGCAGAAAGCGCCGCAAGTGCATCGATCCTAACAAGCGGCTGAGCTGTCAGAAACCCGGCGTCATGGCATGCCGTCCGGTCGAACATCCATGCGGGAACTTCCAGCCAACGGTCTGCTTGCGATCCGTCCAGGGTGCAGCGAAAAACGACATCGTCGGCCTTGTCGATGGCCCCATGAACGCAAACTCGGCGCCCAAACCAAGGATGATGCCGATAAAGAACCTCGCGAAGAACGGTCCTGTGGGCGTTCTCAAACGTCGTTGTACAATCCGAAGCGAAGGCATTCGACGATCGGATATCTGAGCCCTATGGAGTTCGAACGGAAGGTCGGATTAGCTTAAGCCGGTGTCAACAGAACCGGGTGCAGCTCAGACACCAGCCCTGCTGGACGAGCATCCTGAAGCCGTACGCGTTTCCCTGGCAGAAGTACCTTGAACCGTCCTAGGCGTTTTCGAAGCTGGAAGTCATTACCGGCGTGGCCCGCCCGGATTTACGTTGGATTCCGCCGCCAAATAATAGTGAGATACTGTCGAGCAGCTGATGGAAACGTGGAAGCGGCGCCAGGCTGAAATCGGTAACTTCAACAAGCTCCGCATTTGCCTTTGTAGGACGATTCGCGAAGTGTGACGGGTGAAAACAAGGTTCAATTCTGATCGACGGGCGGTTCGTAAGACGCACGCACTCATTCACTAGTAAAGAAGGGGCCGCCGCCGTGAACTTCGGCGGTGACCCACCTAGGCCTACGGTGCAGAAACTCCGGTCCGTCATCGGCCCGGCATATCGAACTGGATAACAAAGACATTCAGCGAGATCACACTAATGGGGAAACCGTCCGCGTGTTTCTTTTGCTCCACGAACGCGCTCGACACCTATCGCGATGGCTGCCGTGCGATTGTTTTCACGTTTGCTTCGCGCCAAGACGCGCTCGAAAGCACGATCCAAAGTTGATACTCCCTACTCGTGACTTCCTCCTCCTCCCAGAATAGTCGTTGGAAGCCCTGCACCCCATTCAAAGTAGCTGACCACGACACCGCCCGAGTTGCGGAGAATATGGGGATGAGAAAGATCTGCTCCTGATGGCCTTGCTACTGGCTATTTCGCGGTCGATGCCCCGTTCCGGGCAGCCGGAACAAGCACGTCACACGGGATCGTCAGCAGCTCGCCTGGGTCTAGAGCAAGCTCGCTGGAGTGGCCATCCAGGCTACCTAGGAGGCAGCATGTCCGACCAGCTGTGGTATATCGAGCGCCGAGGTCGATAAAGCGCGCCCGTGTGATCTCTGACTCCGATCACTTTCGCTCGCATATTGTGTAGCTCGAGTGGGGTGATCGAACCGACATCTCCAAAGCCTTGAACAATACCGTGACAGATTCCTTCGGCATCAGCAGGCGGGTTCTTAGGTCGTCTGGTATCCTCGGGATAATTCGCGATCAGTTCGAATTGCTTTACGGCCATCTCAAACACTTGCCCAGTGCAGACAGTCACGATAGCTCCTGAGCCTGGATATGAAACGTCGGAATGCTTGTGCTTCAGAGCACCGAGCTCCCTGGGGCGTGTTGCGCGTTTCAGACGCGGGTGAGACAACTAGTCCAATCAGCAAGATTGCGTCTCGCGGTCACGCCAGAAATATCACCAATGCGATGAAAGCGAGATTGACCGAGGCGGCCACGACGGCCCAACAGCAAATCGTGGCAGGCGAAAATTCAAGAGCGTCCTGCGAAGTGTCGACCCAAAGCGGCGGCATTCAAGTCAGCTCCAAAGACGCGGGTTAAGAGACAAACCTGCATAAGCGCAGAAACCACCCACTCTGCTAAAGCCGAGCCTTTCGACCGCGCGTAGAGCCCTTGCCACCCCGCCTGGCGAGCGGGAGCACATCGGCTATCGCTCGCCGAACTGCCCGATCCGTCCGCTAGGCGAGCCGGTGCGATCCGCGAGTGCGAGGAGCACGGCTGGAGGAAGGACCGCGCGGATCGCACGCCCGCGAGCCCGCAAAATCCGTGCCCACTGGCAGCCGGTCTTGCCGCGAGCTTCTCGGGAGGCTTGCGCCCAATGCTCTGGGTTCGATGACATCCATTCTAAGGTCAACCCGCTATCCCGATCGCTCTTGAGCCACGGTGCCGGAGCGCTCGTCTGAGCTCACCGAACTGATGGAACATGACGAACAGAGCGATCATTCCGGCGCCCAGCTCAGCGATTGCTTGACTGGCTAACAGCCCATCGAAACCCGCAACCACCGGGAATAACAGTACGGCCGGTATGAAGAGATAGCCCTGCCTCGCCAGGGCCACAATTGCACTGAGGCGTGCTCTCCCAAACGCCTGAAGCATTGCCGTCACGAAACTCTGAACCCCAAACAGCCCAAAGAAGAGATGGAACACGATGCAGGACGAGACGGCTATTTCCGTGACATTCTCGTTATCGCTAAATAGACTCACCAAAGGCCTTGCAAAAACAACAACGGCCGCAGAATACGCGATGGAGAATGCGACCGTCACGAAGAGCATGAACTTCGCAGCCTTCAGAATACGAACATAGTCGCGTGCGCCCCAACCGAAACCCAGGATAGCTTGAGCGCCTATGCAGAACCCGGTGATAGGCAGTGCGCCGACCATCAAGATTCGCACAGCTATTCCAACTGCAGCGATGGAATCATCGCCGAACGGTGCGGCAGCTCCGTACAAGAGCATAACCGCAAGAGCCGATAAGATACTCGTCATTGTCGCTGGCGCGCCCACCAACGCGAGCTGTCTGATGCGATCTGCTCGCAATGATATGTGAGATATCCTGACGAGAACTGTCCCGCCAAGCTTCGCAAAATACGCAATATAAAGTCCAATAGCGGCGATCTGCGATACCAGCGTTGCGAGGGCTGCGCCACGCACGCCAAGGTCAAACAAGAATATGAAGACAGGGTCAAGCACAGCGTTCAGTAGAAACGCGGTAAGCATCGCCCACATGCTGAATCGCGTATCGCCTTCGGCTCTGACAATGAACCCGCTAACGATGTTTAGAAGCATCAGGGTGTTCCCGAACAAAAGCGTTCCCGCGTAGTCGAGCGCCACGGGCATGATGGTTGGAGTCGCTCCGAGGATTGCGAATATCGCTGGCAGACTAGGAAGCAGAGCGACGGTAACTATGATGCCAATCGGAGCGGTGAGCGCGAGAGCTGTACTTGCGCCTCGACTCGCCTCTAGGTACTCACGAGCGCCCAGATGACGAGATATGAAGGACGCCGTTCCAACACCGATTCCCTGTGCGGCTGCCGCGAGCAGGACCATGATCGGCAAGGTCATGCTCACAGCTGCGGTCGCCTGCGCGCCAAGTGCGCCAACAAAGATCGCATTGACGACCTGCTGTAAAGCATGGATCGATAACCCAACAACAGATGGAATGGCGAGCCGCAGGATAAGGCTCGAGAGATTCGGGTCCGATAGATCGATGTGCTGTTTCTTCTGTGGCATCAAACTTGGCTCGCTCTCGAGCGCGAATTCCGTATCCGGCTCATTCATGCATGAACGTGTCGCTACTTTCCAAATTCGCTGATCGCGCACTCAGCGCAAGCTTTTCCGATCCGCTCTTGCACAGCGGTACATAAGTTTATCTGCGCCGATCGATCGTCGTGATCGGGTGGACCCGTTTGACGTTTCACAAGCTGATTTTTGCCTTGGTCGATTTTCCCTAGGCATACGCCTCCCGCCAATCGCAGGCTTCTGCGGCTCTTAAGTAGAACAACGAGGATCCTGATTGAGGTGTCCGTGCGTAGCCACCTAGGTTCTGCCAGTCATATTGTGCCGTTCTGCCCTTTGTTGACTTCTCATCCGTTGCGTTTTTCCTCGATGATGATCGGCGGGGGAACGCGGCCGGACCCTAGAGCCTCAACTTGGCTTTGGCATCTACCGGATCTTGTAGTAGACGCTCCATCGTCTGCATGGCACACGCAATGAACGTGCCCAGAACCAGTGTTAGGTTCGGCGACGATGTCGTGCAAGCGCTCCATGATCTCGGGTTCCTTGTCGCGATCGAGACGAACGGCAGGCTGCTGGTCCCGGCCGGCGTGGTAACTGGGTTTGCGGCAGCAAATCGCGCCGCACTGGCCATCGCTCGCGGACACGAACTCAAAATTCGTGTAGCCGCAGCCGTGTGCCGGCGGTTCGATGAGAGGGCTCGGACGATTTCTGCTTCGGCCCACAGACGGCCCTGGCGCCGTCGACCACATGCGGCAGGCCGCCGCGCAACGCCTGACTCATCGGAAATGGCGAATCAGCGTGCAATGTCACAAACATCCCGGCATCAGATGAAGATATCCCAGGTATTTAAGTTCGAGGCAGCGCACCGACTTCCAACCGTCCCGCAGACACATCGCTGTCATCGGACGCACGGTCATTCCTATCGCGTCGAGGTCGTGCTGAACGGGCCCGTCGATCCGCACACCGGGTTCGTAATGGATTTCTTCAGCATGGAAGAAGCGTTCGGTCTTCTTCTAAAGAAGCTCGATCACCATTGCCTGAACGAAGTCCCGGGACTCGAAAATCCGACGGCGGAAAATATCGCCATCTGGATCTGGCAGCACGCGAAACCGCGCCTTGCGCAACTCTCGAGCGTGAGGGTGTACGAGACGACAGATTGTTGGGCCGAATATGAGGGGCCCGATCGCTGAATTCCGCGCTCATTTTGGGCTGTATTGATGCGGCGCGCCTGTCCTTCTTCGGCTCCGAAACCGACGATCTGCGCTTCGGCTCCTCATCGGCCCGATCCGCGGGCAGATTCCCTCGCTCACGGGAGGCCCTTTGGATCTCGCGGGAGGTCAGACGACGGCGCCCTGCAAGGCTAGGATCTCAAGGAGCGCGAGGCAGCCATCGACAGCGCCATGAGCCGCCGCCTTCATCAGCAAATGCGGCAGCCGTAGGCCTCCGAAGCCCGCCGGACCAATTGCCCGGGTTGAGCCGATTTATGCCTCCCGCGACGACCTGGTGTATGTGCCTGCATGGATGATGATCAGGACCTTTACGCGAGAGGCGGCCTTGAGGGACGACCGGGTTTGACGGGAATCTGAGTCGAGAAGGCCCTCATCATAGGGCACTTTCGGCTTCGGTAGGTTCCCCTTCCACGCCACGCTCGTCGAGCGCTTGACGCGCCGCGCCGGTGAAGCCATCCGGCGTCAGCCTCGAGGGACTGGCACGGCCATGGGGCGTGGCCGAGCCGTACAAGACGGCCCTTGCCCAGAGGGGTGCGAAGCGCGCGCAAGGCCTGATCTTCACCGCCGAGCTTGGTGAACTCACACACTAGGAAGACAGCGTCATCCTTCTTGCGCTCGATCTTTTCAAGCGAGGTCTGATGCTTTGGCATCGTGGTCTCCGTTCCCACAAAACATGGACGCATAAACGCGAAGACGTTCAATAAAATAGGACAAAACATAATTACACCACTCCGACGCACCGAGGCGGCCATCCTAATGCCTCGACGGAGCCGCGATTCCCGTTGCGGGCTGGCTGATTCCTCGTGGAAAACGGCGAAGGTATCCTGTCCAACCCGATCTTGGCCGAGACGGCAGACTCGGCGTGCTCTTCCCACCACAGGCCAGCGGGTCGCGTATATCGCCAGCGCTGGTGAGGCGCCACGGAGCATCATCGACGGTGTCTCGCCAGCCGACAGGGAGGAAATCCGCGGGGATCCAGACGCCGGACGGGAGCTGAAGCGAGTTCAGTTTTGAACTGCTTGGATGCCGGAACGGGAGGACTCTGTCAGAAGTAAGCGTTTTTCTGACAGTGCTTTTTCGACGCGCGCTTGCGGAGCTCACCCACACGCGAGTGCTTGCTCTTGGAGGCTCGACGCAAGGGTCATCGAACCAACGGAATAAGAAAGCCCCAACCAGCGACGGTTCCTTGGGTCGAACCACGGCGTCTGGGCTGTGCGCGACAATCCGTCCGCCAGCGGTTGATGGACGAGCCGGCGCTCCGCGCCGGCCACTACACATCTGTACGACTGTACGAGAAGCCTCATGAACCGAGAACGGGTCCGCTAGGCACAGCTCACGCAGCCACGGACTTCGTCGCCGTCACCCGCAAGTATTTTTACTCCGCTTTGCTTAGCGTATCTGCTCTCGACTACGCGCCTCATCGCTAGGAATGCCCTCACGCGCGCCGCGGCACTTCAACAATTTCATTTTCATTCGACGCTGCCGAAGTCAGCATGCGAGAAGCGTTGCGAGTAATCGCTGCGGCTTGGCTGTAGCGCAGCGCAGAAATTTAGGCTAGCTTCTGCTCGCGAGTTTGCAAATGCGTACCCGCACCCGATCTCTCCGAAGACAACGAGCGATCATTCGACCGCTCGCCCCCTCACATCCTCAGAGCTGGGATAATCCGGACAATGAGGAAATCTGGTTTGAGTTGGCGCGCGCTATCGGACGTCAGGTCGCACGGGATGAAAATCACGGCTCGGGGCAGCCGATAAAGGACCGACATGACGACAGCGTCATCGAAGAAAACGGCCGTACTATACGCCCGTTATTCCAGCGACATGCAAAAGGCGACCTCGATTGATGGTCAGCTATTGCTCTGCCGGAAGGTCGCATTGCGCAACGACCTCGATGTCATCGGCGAGTTTGTCGATGCCGCAAAATCTGGTCTTACCGAAGGTGCGCGGGACGGCTATCAGCGTTTACTCAACGGTGTGAGAAACCGGGACTTTGACGTAGTCGTGGTTGAGCATTTCGACCGCTTGTCGCGCGATCCCGCAACCATCCAGCGTCTCAAGCAGGTTTTCGAGTTCAACGGCGTTGAGCTGATGGATCAGAAGGGGGTCTATGCGACCGCCACTGACATCAGCATCGCAAGTCTCTACAACACGATTTACAAGCCGCAGCTCGCCGAAAAGGTTCGGCGCGGCCATGACAACGCTGTTGCCAACGGAAGAATTCCTGGCTCATGCGCCTATGGTTATCGACCGAGGCCGGGCGCGCCGGGCGAACGCGTGATCGATGACAACGAAGCAAAGATTGTGCTCCGCATCTTCAGCGAATATGCAGCGGGCCGCTCGACCCGAACTATCGCCGCTGATCTCACCCGCGAAGGCGTGCCCTCACCAGGGGCAACTCGTCACAAGAACAAGGCTGATCGTACCACCTGGAATCACCAGTGCATTACAGGCGGCCGGCATGGTCGCGGTATTATCGGCAACGATCTATATATAGGCGAGATACATTGGAACGTTCGCTCGACAATTCTCAACCCGGAGACCCAGAAGAAACAGAAGCGCCGCAATCCAGAAGAGCGCCACATCATAGTTAAGAAGCCGGAGCTACGGATCGTGCCGCAAGCGCTCTGGAATCGAGCGCATGAGGTTCGTAGCGCGCGCGCCGTATCTATGTTCGGACCGACTGGCAAGCCGCGGCGTCGCGCCGTGATCCCGCGCAACAACGAGCACCCGCTTGCCGGTGTGCTCCGGTGCGGCGTCTGCAATGGCCACATGCGAATCGCTCAATCCTCGCGTAACGGTGCACCGCGCGCGGCATGCGCGAGCGCGCATCAGCGGGGCACGTGCGAGCACACCCGTAGCTTCGACATGGACGTTCTGCTCGAGGATGCCTCCGACAAAATCCAACTGAAATTGCTTTCGCCGAAAGCCATTGAAGAGGCGATGTGTGCCTGGAAGGAGGAGCGCAAAAACGATCGGAACAAGGGCAGCGAACACTCTAAGCTAGAGCGGCGACGCCGCGTGTTGACTACCGAGATGGAACGCCTGTCATATGCCATCGCAAATAGCCGCCGGAAGCCGGACGAGTTGCTCAAGCGCATCGATGAGTGCGACCTGGAGCGGGAAAGCGTTGAAGAGCGCTTGCGGCTGCTGGGCGCTGGCGGCGAAAATGTCATTGGCTTCGATCACCCGAAATTCGGTGACCGATACCGTTCGGAGGTTAGAAGACTGGTCACCGCGCTCAAGGCCAATCCGAAGGCGATCGAAACTCGCGTAGCCTTCCGCAACTTGATCGAATGCATAGTAGTGCATCCGGTTCGCAAGCGGATGCCCTACGAATATACGCCCTACCTGAACAGCTCCGCGCTTTACGGCAAGAACCTTTTCCCAGAAAACCGCAGCAAGGCGCGAGAAATCAGCACGTTTGCCTACTACGACAATGGCAAGTCAGGGAAATCCGTGTCCTCGTAATAGACCCGGACCTGCATATGATGGCGGCCGTCGCGGATCTCGCCGTCGAGATGAGCTGTCACGTCGCGAGCCTCTTGTTTCAGATAGAGGCCCGTTTTGCGCAAAAACGGCCGGACACGCAAGCGCGGCTAGGACACAACCGCGCCCGTCCGGCCCAGCGTCACCTCGACGATCTCAGGCGGCACGCCGACGCGGAGCGGCAGGATGCTGCAACCGAGGCCGCCGGAGATGATGACGTCGCATTTCAGCCGGACATGACCATAGGCGAGCCGGAGGCCATGCTGCGGCGGAACGGCCGGCGACCAGCCGAGCAGACGGACCTGGCCGCCATGGGTGTGGCCGGACAGTTGCAACGCGACGCGGGCGGGCACGCGCAGCGCGACGTTAGGCTCATGCGCGAGCAGGATGATCGGCGCGTCGTCGGTGACCTTGGCAAGCGTCGCGGCGAGATCGTCGGCGCCGAAGTGTCCCGTGCTCCGGAAGCGTCGCGCCGGCAGAAAAGCGAGTTGATCGCCCAGCCCCGCGAGCCAGAACGCGCGGCCGTCCTTGGTGATCCGCACGGCGTCGTTCTCGTAGACGGGAATGCCGGCCGCCTCCAACGCGCGATGCGCGACCGTCGGCCCCTGCCCGGCCTGCTGCACGGTCCTGTCGGCCCAATAGTCATGATTGCCCATGACGGCATGGACGCCGAGCGGCGCCCTGAGGCCGGCCAGTACCTTGGCCCATTCGCTCGCCGGAATGATGCGCGTGACCTGGTGCAGACCGGCGACATAGTCGCCGAGCAGCACGATAATATCCGCGTTCAGGGCGTTGGTGCGATCGACGATGGCCTCGATCCGCTCCAGCGACATCCAGGGATCGCAGGCATGGATGTCGGCGATCACGGCGATCTTCAGCGGAAAATCCGCAGGCCATTGCCGCGGGGTTGGATGATAGCGGGTGACGCTAAGTCGCACCACCGGTTCGACGGCAAAGCCATAGGCAGCGGTCGAGAGGCCGAGGGCGGACAGACCACCGATGGAACGGATGAGGTGACGACGCGTGATCATGGAAGCCCGATCGTGATGCAGCTTCTTGATGCGATCCGATTGGAGCGAAAATGGGGTGCGTTTGTGCAGACCCTCTGCACGAGATTACCGGAAATTCATGATGGCCCGAGCACTCAGCACTTGCGCAGGTCAGTCGTCGCTTTCGTCGGTGCCGAACAGGCCGAACTGTGCCGCCGCATCGCGCGAGGGCTCGCTGATGCCGAGATGGCGGAAGGCGTGCGAAGTGAGCAGGCGGCCGCGCGGGGTGCGCTGCAGATAGCCGCACTGGATCAGATAGGGCTCGATGATGTCTTCGATCGCATCGCGCGGCTCGGACAGAGCGGCTGCCATCGTCTCCACGCCGACCGGGCCGCCGCCATAGTTCTGCGCGATGGTCGTGAGGTAGCGGCGGTCCATGGCGTCGAGGCCCGCGGCGTCGACCTCGAGCGCGCTCAGCGCGTGGTCGGCAATCTTGCGATCGATCCTGTCGGCATCGGCCGCCGAGGCGAAATCGCGTACGCGGCGCAACAGCCGGCCGGCGATGCGCGGCGTGCCGCGGGCGCGGCGCGCGATCTCGTTGGCGCCATCCGCGCTCATGCCGACCTTGAGCACGCGCGCACCACGGGTGACGATGCTCTCGAGCTCTTCGATCGTGTAGAAATTCAACCGGATCGGAATGCCGAAGCGGTCGCGCAAGGGATTGGTTAGAAGGCCGGCGCGCGTGGTGGCGCCGACAAGGGTGAATTTCGACAGTTCGATCTTCACCGAGCGCGCCGCCGGGCCTTCGCCGATGATCAGGTCGAGCTGAAAGTCCTCCATCGCGGGATAGAGCACCTCTTCCACCGCCGGGCTCAGGCGGTGGATCTCGTCGATGAAGAGCACATCGCGCTCTTCGAGATTGGTGAGGAGTGCTGCGAGATCGCCGGCCTTGGCGATCACCGGGCCCGACGTCGCGCGAAAGCCGACGCCGAGCTCCTTGGCCACGATCTGTGCCAGCGTGGTCTTGCCGAGGCCGGGCGGGCCGACGAACAGCACATGATCCAGCGCCTCGCCGCGCTTGCGTGCCGCCTCGATGAAGATCGAGAGGTTCTTGCGCGCCTGCTGCTGGCCGACGAAGTCAGACAGCGATTGCGGGCGCAGCGCGGTATCGCCGACATCATCGCTGCGGCGCTCGGGCGTGACCATGCGGTTGGCCTTCGGGTCGCTCACTTCGACAGCTCCTTCAGGCCTAGCCGGATGAGCTGCGCGGTCTCGGCGCTCTCGCCGGCGCTGCGCGATGCCGATGCAATCGCCGCCGCCGCCTGCGGCTGGCCGTAGCCGAGATTGACCAGCGCGGAGATCGCGTCTGCGACGGGGCGCGGCGCGCGCCGGTCGTCGACGGCACCGGCAAGATGCACCACGGCTGGGTCAATAGTTGCGAAGGCCGGCGCCTTGTCTTTCAGTTCGGTGACGATGCGCTCGGCGACCTTGGGGCCGACGCCGGGCGTGCGCGCCACCGCGGTCTTATCGCGCAACGCGATCGCGTTGGCGAGGTCGGAAGGCTGCAGCGTGCCGAGCACGGCAAGCGCGACCTTGGCGCCGACGCCCTGCACGGTCTGGAGCAGGCGAAACCATTCGCGCTCGTGGTCGCTGCGGAAGCCGAACAGTTTGATCAGGTCCTCGCGGACATAGGTTTCGATCGACAGCACGGCGGCCTCGCCCTGCGACGGCAGATGCTGCAGCGTGCGCGACGAGCAATGCACCTGATAACCGACACCGCCGACATCGAGAATGACGAAATCCTCGCCGTAGGAATCGATCAGGCCCTTGAGCTTGCCGATCATAACCCCACCACCTTCAGCCTGAGCGCCGTGCTCGTGCGATGATGGGCGTGGGTGATGGCGATGGCGAGCGCGTCGGCGGCGTCCGCGGACGGCGGATCGGACTTGGGCAGCAAGATCTTGAGCATCATCGCGATCTGGTGCTTGTCGGCATGGCCGGCGCCGACCACCGTCTTTTTCACCTGGTTCGGCGCGTATTCGGCAACGCTGATGCCGAATATTGCGGGCGCCAGCATGGCAACGCCGCGGGCCTGACCAAGCTTCAGTGTCGCAGCGCCGTCCTTGTTGATGAAAGTCTGTTCGACCGCCGCTTCCATCGGCTTGTGAACGGACAAGATCGCGGCGAGCCCTTCATGGATCGCGAGCAACCGGCTTGCGAGCGGCAAATCGTCCGGCGGTTCCACCGAGCCGCAGGCGACGTAAATCAGGCGGTTGCCCTCGGCCTCGATCACGCCCCAGCCGGTGCGGCGCAGGCCGGGGTCGATGCCGATGATGCGAACGGGGACGCGAATCGGGAGCGCAGTCATGGGCCAGTGATAGCGGCTGGCTGCCGCGGGGGAAACAGAAACAGAACGGAAGTAACAGGGGAAGTGGGCCCTACCCGCCCATCTTCGCCAGCAGCGCGTCCGACACCTCGAAATTGGCGTAGACGTGCTGGACGTCGTCATGCTCGTTGAGCAAATCCATCAGCTTGATCAGCTTCTCGCCGGTCTCGTCGTCCACCGCGATCGTGTTCTGCGGCTTCCAGATCAGCGCCGCCTTGCGCGGCTCGCCGAACTTGGCTTCGAGCGCCTTGGCGACGTCGCGATAGCCTTCGGTCGAGGCGTAAATCTCGTGACCGCCTTCGCTCGATATCACGTCGTCGGCGCCGGCTTCGATGGCGGCATCCAGCACCGCATCGTCGGAGGCGACGCTGCGGTCGTATTCGATGATGCCAGTGCGGTCGAACATGAAGGACACCGAGCCGGTCTCGCCGAGATTGCCGCCGGACTTGGTGAAGAAGGAGCGGATGTCGGAAGCGGCACGGTTGCGGTTGTCGGTCAGCGCCTCCACGACGACGGCGACGCCGCCGGGGCCGTAACCCTCATAGCGGATCTCGTCATAATGCTCGCCGTCATTGCCGAGCGCCTTCTTGACGGCGCGCTCGATATTGTCCTTCGGCATGTTCTCCTGGCGCGCCGCGATGATGGCCGCACGCAGGCGCGGGTTCATGTTGGGGTCTGGCGTCCCCAGCTTGGCCGCGACGGTGATTTCCCGCGCCAGCTTGCCGAATAGTTTCGACTTCTGGGCATCCTGCCGCCCCTTGCGGTGCATGATGTTCTTGAATTGGGAATGTCCGGCCATGCGTGATCTTCTCTAGGGAGTCGTGCGCCAAGATAAGCGTGGGAAGCGCGGCCTTATAGGCCGCCACCCCACTGGAATGAAAGAGGCTCTACGACTTTAAGGTAATAGCGTAGTGGCCCCTGCCTAGATGTCAGGCATCGTTAACCCTGATTTCATTCCAGCCTGCGAAAATAGCGTCCGACCGTTCCCCGATAAGAGAGACCTGATGGTGTTCGGACTATTTCGGAAGCGTCTGCCGGACATGGCTCCGCCTGCGGCAACCCCGCAGGCTGCGCAGCCGGTCAATTCCGAGCCCGCTCCGGCCGTTGAGGGCGATTCCGCCAAGGAAATCCTGGAACTGCTGGAACTCGAGCTGGGAGCGATGATTCGCCAGCTCGAGCGCGCCGCCAATTCGGTGGCCGGCGGCGCCGAGGCGACCGCCACGACGCTTGCCGCCATCCGCGACCGCACCGACGCCCTGACAGGCCGGACCAACGCCGCGCAATCGAACGCCTCGACCTTCGCCCATGCCGCCGACAAATTCACCCAGTCCGCACACGGAATCGGCGCGCAGGTTCGCGAAGCCGGCAAGCTCGCCGACGAGGCCAGCGCCGCGGCGCAGGAAGCCCGCGCCAATGTCGATCGCTTGCTCGAGTCCTCGGCCGCCATCGGCAACGTGGTCAATCTGATCGCACAGATCGCGCGGCAGACGACGCTGCTCGCTCTCAACTCGACCATCGAGGCTGCGCGTGCGGGTGATGCGGGAAAAGGCTTTGCGGTCGTCGCCACCGAGGTCAAGGCACTCGCGGTGCAGACCCAGGGTGCCACGGAGGAGATCACCAGGAAGATCGACGCGCTCCAACGCGACGCCGCCGGCTCCGCGGATGCGGTGCACCGCATCTCGCAGGCGATCGAGGCGATCCGCCCGGTATTCGAGACCGTCAACGGCGCGGTCGCCGAACAGAACGCCACCACCAGCGAAGTCTCGGGCAACGCGACAAGTGCGTCGGAGTTCATCGTCTCGGTCGGCGAAAGCGCGGCCGAGATCGACGCTGCGACCAAGGCGGCCGAGACCCACGGCGAGAACGTCGCCAGCGCCGGCAAGGCCGTGACCGCCTTCGCACAGAAACTGAAATCGCGTTGCGCCGTGCTGCTCCGCCAGAGCGAGCATGACGACCGCCGCAAGACCGAGCGGCTGCCCTGCCATCTCAAGATCGAAACCGCCCGCGGGGTGCTGCCGGTCTACGAGCTATCGATGGACGGCGTGCTGATCGGCGGCGCGGACGCGGGCCGCCTTGCACCGCAAGCAATGATTGAAGGTACTCTCGAGGACGTCGGGGCCTGCCGCCTGCGCGTGGTCGAGCAATCCAAGGCCGGCGCCCGCGCGCAATTCGTTGCTCCCAACGCCGCGCTCAACGAGAAGATCGAGGACCGGCTCTGGTCGATCCACGAAGAAAACACGGAGTTCGTCACCCGCGCCATGGAGGCGGGTAACGCGCTGACCGCAATCTTCGAGCAGGCGGTTGCACGCGGCGATGTCGGGATCCACGACCTCTTCGATACCGATTATGCCGAAATTGCCGGAACCGATCCGCAGCAATACCGCACCAGATATCTGGACTGGGCCGACCGCGCGTTGCCGCCGTTCCAGGAAGCCTTTCTGGCGAAGGACCAGCGCATGGCGTTCTGCGCCATGGTCGATCGCAACGGCTTCCTGCCGGTGCACAACAGGATCTATTCGCATCCGCAGCGGCCGGGCGATGCCGCCTGGAACACCGTCAACAGCCGCAACCGGCGGATCTTCAACGATCCGGCGGGGTTGGCCGCCGCGCACAACCTGCGCTCGTATCTGGTCCAGAGCTATGCGCGCGACATGGGCAACGGAAATACGGTGATGATGCGCGAGATCGACGTCCCGATCCGCGTGCAGGGCCGGCACTGGGGCGGATTCAGGACGGCCTACAAGCTCTAGTGCGCGCCCAGGCAAGACATCAAAGCGCGAATCACCTCTTAAGATCGAAATTGGAATGGGAATGCCGCGGAGAGCCGGCGAACGGCTCTGACTGGAGGACTCTCAAGACATGTCCGTCGTACAATTTGCAGTACTGGACACCGGCTCCAACCGAACGCTTGCCGAACGGCTGATCGATCAGCTCGCGGACCGCATCGGCGGCCTCGGCGTGGAACTCGCCGACATTGCCGGCAACGTCCAGGAAGTCGCACACCGCGTCGCGAACCAGTCGGATCGGTTCCATCACCTCCAGGAAACCGCCGAGACGATGGTGTCGGCCAACCACGACATCGCCAATGCGTCACAGGCGGTGCAAACGACCACGTCAGCGGCGGTCGGCGAGATCGCGCAGTCGCGCAATGCCGTCGACACTGCGGTCAACCACATTTCCGAGCTCGTCGCAGCCGTCGAACGCATCGAGGCGCGGCTCAGCGCGGTCGGCTCCGCGCTGGCACAAGTCGCAAAGGTGTCCGGCTCGATCGAGGCGATCGCGAAGCAGACCAATTTGCTCGCGCTCAACGCCACCATCGAGGCGGCACGCGCCGGCAATGCCGGCCGCGGCTTCGCGGTGGTCGCAAGCGAGGTGAAGAACCTCGCGGAAGCTACCCGCCAGGCCACGCACCAGATCTCCGAGACCGTGCGTGATCTCGACGGCCAGATCGAAGGCCTGATCGGGGAGAGCAGCGACGCCTCGCAGCGCGCAAAGACCGCCGGCGAAGGCGCCCAGCAGATCTCCGGCATCATCTCGCGGGTCCAGCAGGGCTTCGCCTCCGTGGAAGCGGAAATCGGCAGCGTCACGCGCGCGGCGACCTCCAATCTCGGACACTGCGACACCGTCATCAGCGAGCTCAACGAGCTTGCCAAGGGCGTTGACCTGTCCTCGCGCGATCTCAAGAACGCCGATCAGCGCGTGACCAAACTGCTCGACACGTCCGAAGGCCTGATCGCACTGATCGCCGACAGCGGCGTCGAGACATCGGATGCGCCGCTGATCCGCGTCGTCGTCGAGACCGCAAAGCGGATCTCGGATGAATTCGAAGCCGCAATCGACCGCGGCGAGATGACGCTCGATCGGTTCATGGACGAGAACTACCGGGAAATCTCCGGCACCGATCCCAAGCAGTACAACACCAATTATGTCGAGTTCACCGACCGCCTGCTGCCCGCGATCCAGGATCCGATCCAGAAATCCGATTCCCGGATCGTGTTCTGCGTCGCCTGGGCCAAGGGCGGCTATCTGCCGACGCACAACCCGAACTATCGCCTGCCGCAGGGCAAGGACCCGGTCTGGAATAACGCCAATTGCCGCAACCGCCGCCTGTTCACCGATCGCGCGGTGCAGAAGGTCGCGGCCAACACCAAGCCGTTCCTGCTCCAGACCTATCGCCGCGACATGGGCGGCGGGCAGTTCGTGCTGATGAAGGATCTGTCCTCACCGATCATGATCCGCGGCAAGCACTGGGGCGCCTTCCGGATGGGCTTTCGGCAGGGCTGACGGTCGTCGCGACGCGCCTGCCGCGACGGCGCTATGGCGTCCCTCAATCAAAACCTCGAAAACAACCCCATGCACAGTAGCCGGGGCGAGCGGAATCAATGGCTTAAGCGCCTGACGAAACCGTGGGTTAGGCGCCCGCCTGGTGAAGTCGTTGCGCCGTCGGGCAAAACAGGCGCACGATGGCATCATCGCGCATGTTGGCTATCGCATCGTTGATCCGGCGGCTGGCCGTTGCGATCGATCGCGTCAGAACTGCACCGTGCTCGCCGTCGGTCGACTTCCACAATCGCACGACTTTCGTCATCGCATGATTTTGCGCATTTGCACGATCATCTGCGGCGATCGATGACGCACGCGACGAAAACGCGTCAGAAAATGACGCTTATCATATCAATTAGCCCAAAATCACTGCAGCGACCGCCGCACAAATTCGTGAACGTCATGGCCTGACGCGCTCGTTGCGCAAATATGCATTGCCGGAAATGTCGACGCTTCATCGTTTCGCATCGATATGATTATTGTCGCGCGCAAATTCGCTGACTAGATCGCCGCAAGCGATCGAGCGAGCAAGGGGATGCATATGGCAACTGTTCTCACCATCAACGGCGAAACGAAATCGTTTGACGCGCCACCTGAAATGCCGTTGCTGTGGGTGCTGCGCGACGTCCTCGGAATGACCGGCACCAAATTCGGCTGCGGCATCGCGCAGTGCGGCGCCTGCACCGTGCACGTCGACGGCAAGGCGGTGCGCTCCTGCGTATTGCCGGTCAGCGCAGTCGAGAACCGCGCCATCACCACGATCGAGCATGTCGGCAGCACGCCGTCGGGCGCGAAGGTGCAGAAGGCCTGGCTCGATCTCGAAGTGATCCAGTGCGGCTACTGCCAGTCCGGCCAGATCATGGCGGCCGCCGCGCTGCTGGCGGCAACGTCCCATCCGGACGATTCCGACATCGACGCTGCGATGGCCGGCAACATCTGCCGCTGCGGCACCTATGTGCGCATCCGCGAGGCCATCAAGCAGGCCGCCTCCGGCCGGCAGTCGTGAGGTCCGCCATGATCACAGACAACAGCGTCTCCCGCCGCTCGCTGCTAACTGGCGGTCTCGCCACCGGTTTCCTGCTCGCCTTCCATCTGCCGCTGCGCGCCGCCGTCAACGAGCCGGTGCAGCCGGTTGACACGACCGACGGCAAGTTCGCACCGAACGCCTTCATTCGCATCGACGAGACCGGCCGCACGATCCTGATCATGCCGCAGGTCGAGATGGGCCAGGGCACTTACACCTCGATCTCGGCAGTGCTCGCCGAAGAGCTCGACGCCGACTGGAGCAAGGTCGAGGTCCAGCACGCGCCGCCGAACGACAAGCTCTACGGCAATCCGGCTTTCGGCCTGCAGGCGACCGGCAACTCCAACTCGATCCGTGCCTGGTGGACGCCGCTGCGCAAGGCCGGCGCCACCGCGCGCGCGATGCTGGTGCAGGCCGCAGCCAGCCAATGGGGTGTCGAGCCCGCAAGCTGCTCGGCCGCGAAGGGCGAGGTCGCGCATGCCGCGAGCGGCCGCAAGCTCGGCTATGGCGCGGTGGCGCTCGCCGCGCAGAGCCAGACGCCGCCGAAGGATGTCGCGGTCAAGGACCCCAAGGACTTCGTTATCATCGGCCAGCCCCTGAAGCGGCTCGACACGCCTGACAAGGTCAACGGCAAGGCCGTCTACGGCATTGACGCGATCCTGCCCGGCATGAAGTTCGCAACCGTCGCTGCCTGCCCCGTGTTCGGCGGCAAGGTCGGCAAGGTCGACGACAGCGCCGCGGTCAAACTCCCCGGCGTGCGCAAGGTCGTCGTGCTCGACGACATGGTCGCCGTGATCGGCGATCATATGTGGGCGGCGAAGAAGGGCCTCGAAGCGCTCCAGATCGAGTGGAACGAGGGCCCGAACGCCAAAATCACCACCAAGGACATCTGGGAGGATCTGCGCAAGGCCAGCGAGAAGGACGGTGCGGTCGCGAAGTCCGACGGCGATATCGTCAAAGCGCTCGCGAGCGGCGACAAGTTCGAGGCGGCCTACGAGTTGCCGTTCCTGGCGCACGCCTCGATGGAGCCGATCAACGCCACCGTCCACGTCAAGCCAGACTCTTGCGAGATATGGACCGGCACGCAGATCATGACGCGCGTGCAGTCCGAAGCGGCGAAGGCCGCGGGCCTTCCTATCGACAAGGTGATCGTCAACAATCATCTGCTCGGCGGCGGCTTCGGCCGCAAGCTCGAGCCGGACATGGTGATCGCGGCGGTCAAGATCGCCAAGCAGGTCGACTACCCCGTGAAGGTGGTGTGGACCCGCGAGGAGGACATCCAGCACGACGTCTACCGCCCGGTCTATCGCGACCAGATCACCGCGTCGCTGGTCGACGGCAAGGTCGCGGCCTGGAAGTACAAGGTCGCGGGCTCCTCGGTAATGGCACGCTGGTTTCCGCCGGCGTTCCAGAAGGGGGTCGACATAGACGCCGTCGACGCGGCGATCGATACGCCGTACGACTTCGCCAACTTCCATGTTGAATATGTCCGCGCCGAACCGCTGTCGGTGCCGACTGGTTTCTGGCGCGGCGTCGGCCCGAACAACAACGTGTTCGCGGTCGAATGCGCGATGGATGAGCTCGCGCGCAAGGCCGGCAAGGATCCGATTGAATTCCGAAGGTCCATGCTGACCAAGAACCCGCGCATGCTTGCGGTACTCAACCACGTCGCTGAAAAATCGGGCTGGGGGCAACCACTGCCACCGCGCGTCGGCCGCGGCGTTTGCGTGCAGCCGTCGTTCGCAAGCTTCATTGCGACCGTGGTGGAAGCGGAGATCGACGATATCGGCGAGATCAGGCTACGCCGCATCATTTCGGTGGTCGACACCGGCATCGCGGTCAATCCCGACACGGTGAAAGCGCAGATCGAGGGCGGCCTGGTGTTCGGCCTCACAGCCGCGCTCTACGGCGAGATCACCATCGAGAAAGGCCGCGTGCAGCAGTCGAACTTCCACGACTACCGCATGATGCGCATCAACGAGACACCGAAAATCGAGGTCATCGTGGTCAAGAGCGGCGAGGCGCCCGGCGGCATCGGTGAGGCCGGCGTCAACGCCGGACCGCCCGCGCTGCGCAACGCCATTTACGCGGCAACCGGCATCGCGCTGCGGCGCCTGCCGATCGACCGGAAACTGCTGGCTGCGGGGAAAAAGGCATGAGCGGCAAGATGCGTATCCTCACGAGCCTGGTCGTGATCGCCATTGTCGTGGTGGCGCTTGGCGTCTGGATCATCCGCGGGCCCGGCCCGCTCGACTTCGCGGGCGGCCCCAAGGTGGCGCTGGCGGACTACCGTGCCGGCAAGCCGACCGGCGTGCCGGCGAAGCTCGAGAAGGCCAGCCTGGTTGAGCGCGGCGAATATCTTGCGAAGGCGGCCGACTGCATGGTCTGCCACTCCAAGCCCGGCGAGAAGGACTATTCCGGCGGGCTCGGCTTCAAGCTGCCGTTCGGCACGCTCTATTCCACCAACATCACGCCGGACAAGGACACCGGCATCGGCAATTACAGCGACCAGGATTTTCTCAACGCGGTCCAGCGCGGCAAGCGCCATGACGGCGCCCGGCTCTATCCGGCGATGCCGTACACGTCCTACACCACCATGACCGACGAGGACGTGCTGGCGGTGAAGGCGTATCTGTTCAGCCTGCCGGCGGTGCGCGCGAAGCCGCCGGAGAATACGCTTTCGTTCCCGTTCAACCAGCGCTGGGCCATGATCTTCTGGTCAGCCGTGTTCAATCCGGACACGCGCTTTGCGCCCGACACCTCCAAGAGCCCGGAGTGGAACAGGGGTGCGTATCTCGCGGAGGCGCTCGCGCATTGCGGTGAGTGCCACACCCCGCGCAATCTCGGCTTCGCGCTGGACAACCGCAAGAAATTTGCAGGCGCGATCACGGCTGGCTGGCGCGCCTTCAACATCACCTCCGACAAGGCCACCGGTCTCGGCAACTGGCGCGACGAGGATTTGATCTCCTATCTTTCCGTCGGCCATGCGCCGGGTCACGGCTCGGCGTCGGGGCCGATGGGTGAAGCGGTCGATCACAGCTTTAGCCAGTTCGCCCCCGAAGACATCCGCGCCGTTGTTGCTTACTTGCGCAGCGTGCCGCCGGTGCCCTCGCCCGACCTGCCCGCAACCACGGCGCCCGTCGCGCCCGCCTCGCACAAGGACGGTGTCACGGCGGACGCGCGCGGCAAGCAAATGTTCGCCAGCGCCTGCGCCAGTTGCCATGGCTGGAGCGGCGAAAGCCCGGTCTCGCCGATGGCAACGCTGACCGGCACCTGGGCCGTCAACGATCCCGCCGCCACCAACGTCGCGCAGATCGTGCTGTCAGGCACCAAGCGCCACACCCCGGACGGCGCGCTGTCGATGCCCGCGTTCGGCAACGCGTATAGCGACGACGAGATCGCGGCGGTGGCGAATTACGTTACGGCACGGTTCGGCACGAAGGGCTCGAAGCTGACGGCGAAGGATGTCGCGGAGTTGCGGGAGCAGACGGCGGAATAGGTACGGTCAGCGCATCACTCTCCAGGGTCGTCCCGGCGAAGGCCGGGACCCATAACCACAGGCCGTAGTTTGGCGAAAACTCTTCGTTGGTACTGCGACCGACCGCAATCGCGAGATCACGCGGTATGGGTCCCGGCCTTCGCCGGGACGACCCTGAATTTGTCGCTTCAGCTCAACCAAAACCTCGGCGTCGTCGGCTCCAGCCTTCCGCCCGCGCGCACCGGTGCAATCCGTAGTGCAAGCCCCGTCGCGTCATCCGTCTCCACGGCAACGCCGCTGAGCGTCGCTGCGCCCGCTGCCGGTTCGAACCGCCCCGACGGAATTCCCGACGTGAACCTCCGCAGCGGCTCCTCCTTCTGCATGCCGATGATGGAGTCGTAGTCGCCGGTCATGCCGGCATCGGTCATGTAGGCAGTGCCGCCCGACAGGATCTGGTGGTCGGCGGTCGGCACATGGGTGTGCGTGCCGACGACGAGGCTGGCGCGGCCGTCGCAAAAGAAGCCGATGCCCTGTTTCTCGCTACTCGCCTCGCAATGGAAATCAACGACGATGGCGTCAGCGGCAACGCCGAGCGGACAGGCGCCGAGCTCGCGCTCCAGCGCTGCAAAGGGATCGTCGAACGGGGTCATGAAGACGCGGCCGAGCGCGTTGACGACCAGCGCGTGCTTGCCGTTCTTGGTCTCGACCAGCGCCGCGCCGCGGCCGGGCGTGCCGCGCGGATAGTTCGTTGGCCGCACCAGGCGCTCCGCGCGCTCGATGAACACCAGCGCTTCACGCTGGTCCCAGGAGTGATTGCCGAGCGTCACGGCGTCGGCGCCGGCGTCGAGAAATTCCTGATAGATCGCTTCCGTGATGCCGAAGCCGCCGGCGGAATTCTCGCCGTTGACGACGACGAAATCGAGCGACCAGTCCTTGACCATGCCGGGCAGATATTCGGCGATGGCGTTGCGCCCCGCACGGCCGACGACATCACCCACGAAGAGAATGCGCAACTTCAGAACTCCGGAAATCGAATACGTCGGATTCCGTTAGCACATAATCCAGCGCGACGTCGTGAGATAGTGCCGGAACCGCCTTGATCTCCTGCGCTGCAAAAGCGAGCCCGACAGCGATGATGTTGTTGGCTTTTCGCAGATGCGCGAAGGTGTGGTCGTAGTGCCCGGCGCCATAGCCGATGCGATGGCCGAGACGGTCGAAGGCAGCCAGCGGCGTCAGCATGATGTCCGGAATGACTTCAGCGGCCCCGGGCGACGGTTCGGGAATGCCGAGCGGGCCGAGCATGAGGCGATCGTTCGGATGGAAGATGCGGAAGATCAGCGACTGGCCGCGCGCGGTGACACAGGGCAGCGCGAGCCTGGCGCCCTCCTCGGCCAGCTTCTTCATCAGCGGCATCGGATCGATCTCGCTGCGGATCGGCGAATAACCGGACACGATGCTGCCAGGCAGAAGCTGGAACGGCAGCCCGCGCTCGGCGAGCTTGGCGGCGGCGGCGGTGCGCTTCTTTTCGCTCAGCGCATCGCGCGCCGCGAGCGCCTTGGCACGGAGTTCGGCTTTCGAATTCGACATGCGCAGGGTCCCCACGTCATCACCCGCCTTGTGCGCCCTTGCGCAATGGAGCGGGTGATCCAGCGTTCCAGAGGCGGTGGTGATTCACACAAAGGCCGCGGCGTACTGGATGCCCCGGTCAAGCCGGGGCATGACTTGAACCAGCCGCAGTCGTTTCAACAAGCACAAATCGAGCAAACAAAAGTGCGAAGCCGCGAACGCCGTTGAAGCACTCGATCCCGGAGTTCCCTACGAAAGTAGGTGGGCACCATATGTCCGAGCCCACGGGCCCGGCCAGGGACAGTTCCCTAAAGGATCGATAAGGCCCCGGGGATTATGGCTCCTGACGTGCGTCGCAGCCTCGCTTGGGCAATGTAACAACGATGCTGACAAATCGCCAGCCCGGTGAGGGGTCAGCCGATGGCGATCCCGTTGCCGACGGTCCGGTTCAGGACCTGGGTCGATTTCTCGATGCGCTCGGCCGCAGAGTTCAGTGCGGTCACGACCGCCGTTTGGGTCAACCGGGCGCGCTCGACGGCTGCGTTGCGGAAATCCCGCAGCTCGGTCAACTCCTGCTCCATGGTGCGGATGCGGTTGCCAGCGTCGACCAGCTCGTCGCAGACGGTCAGCGCCGCCATCACCGTGAGCCGTGCGTCCCCGATCTCGCCGAACTTTCCGCGCAGCGACTGGATCCGCGTCTCCAGGCTTTCGGCGAGCTTGAGCAGCCGCACCTCCTGGCCCTCCTCGCAGGCCATGCGGTATTGCCGGCCGTTGATGGTGACGTTGATGTGGCTCATCCGTCCTCTCCGGTATCGAGCACCGAGCGTATCGTGACGATCGCGGAATCCAGCCGGTCGGAGATCTCGCGGCTGGAGCGCTCGAGCTTGCGCGCCTTCACCAGCGCGCCGTCGAGCTCGTCTGCAAGCCGCGAGCGGTCCGCGCCCAGCGCCTGGATCCGCGCCGCGAGCTCGTTCTCGTCGCGGTCGGCATCGCGCCGCCGCTCCACCGCGTTTTCGAGCGAGTCGAGCGCCGCCATGAGCCTGCGGGTCGCGATCTCGATCTCGACGGCAGAGGACTCGGTCATGGCAGAGCTGTTGGAAACGCGATCGTTCATGCAGTCAGCGGCGGAACCTGTGGCCTTGCCCATGGGCTTTTCCTTGGGCTTTTTCTGGGGCTTGCCGCCCGGCAAAAGACTCGGTTCGGCAAGCGGTTAGAAGCAGAAATTTACGTGGCAAGCCAGGGAAGCGCAACGCCGCCGCGAAACTATGCACCGCTAAGCAACTTTTACGGCCAAACCGACGTTTGATTGCCTTGGACTCCCGGAACCGAGGTGCTATTTCAGCCCCCGACCTTCAGTGCCGCCAGGCTCCCCCCATACGGCCCGCACCCGCCGCCAAGCGCCTCATTTCAGACGGATTTCAGACATGACGCAAGTCGACCACACCCGTATGGCCAACGCGATCCGCGGCCTCGCAATGGACGCCGTCGAGAAGGCGAAATCCGGCCATCCCGGTTTGCCGATGGGCGCGGCCGACATGGCCACGGTGCTGTTCACGCAGTTCCTGAAATTCGACGCCGCCGCACCTAGCTGGCCGGATCGCGACCGCTTCGTGCTCTCGGCCGGCCACGGCTCGATGCTGCTGTATTCGCTGCTGTACCTGACCGGCAATTCCGACATGACGCTGGACCAGATCAAGCAATTCCGCCAGGTCGACTCGCTGACTCCCGGACATCCCGAAAATTTCCGCACCAAGGGTATCGAGACCACCACAGGCCCGCTGGGCCAGGGCATCTCCACCGCCGTCGGTATGGCGCTCGCCGAAAAAATGCTCGCCGCCGAGTTCGGCAAGAAGATCGTCGATCACTACACCTACGTGCTCGCCTCGGACGGCGACCTGATGGAAGGCGTGTCGCAGGAGGCGATCGCGATGGCCGGGCACTGGAAGCTCAACAAGATGATCGTTCTCTACGACGACAACGGCATCTCGATCGACGGCCCGACCTCGATTTCCGATTCCGTGGACCAGGTGAAGCGTTTCAAGTCGGCGGGCTGGGCCGCCGAGAAGATCGACGGCCACGACCAGGCCGCGATATCGGCCGCGATCACGCGGGCGCAGAAGTCGAGCAAGCCGACGCTGATCGCCTGCCGCACCACCATCGGCTTCGGCGCGCCGCATAAGGCCGGTACGGCGAAGGCCCATGGCGAAGCGCTCGGCGCCGACGAGCTCAAGGCCGCCAAGGAAAATCTCGGCATCTCGCTCGAGCCGTTCTCGGTCCCGGACGACGTGCTGAAGGCGTGGCGCGCAGCCGGCAGCCGCGGCGTGGCAGTTCGCCAGGAATGGGAAGGCCGTCTCGGTGAACTCGGCAGCCGCAAGCGCGCCGAGTTCGAGCGCCGCCTGCGCCATGAACGTCCGGCCTCGCTCGTGAAGGCAGTGCGCGCCTACAAGAAGGAGCTGCTGGAAAAGCCGATGACAGCGGCGACCCGCAAATCCTCGGAAGCGGTGATCGAAGTCATTGCCGGCGCCATGCCGATGGAATTTTTGGCAGGCTCGGCCGACCTCACGGGGTCCAACAACAACAAGGCGAAGTCGGCAACCGCCTTCTCGGCCAAGACGCCGAAGGGCCGCTTCATCCATTACGGCATCCGCGAGCACGGCATGTGCGCGGCCATGAACGGCATCTTCCTGCACGGCGGTTTCGCGCCGAACGGCGCGACCTTCCTGGTGTTCACCGACTATGCGCGCCCTGCGATGCGCCTTGCCGCGTTGATGGGCGCCGGCGTCGTCTACGTGATGACGCACGACTCCATCGGCCTCGGTGAAGACGGCCCGACCCATCAGCCGGTCGAGCATCTCGCCGCGCTCCGCGCCATCCCGAACATGCGTGTGTTCCGCCCCTGTGATTCCATCGAGGTGGCCGAATGCTGGGAGCTCGCGCTGAACCGCCTCGACGGCCCGACCGTGCTGGCGCTGACACGGCAGAACCTGCCGCAGCTCCGCACCACCGCGCCGAACGACAGCCCTTGCGCTCAGGGTGCCTACGAACTGGTGGCCGCCCAGGGCGAAGCCAAGGCAACGCTGTTCGCCTCCGGCTCCGAGGTCGAGATCGCGGTCGCGGCCCAGAAGCAGCTCGCCGAACGCGGCATCCCGTCGCGGGTGGTCTCGGTTCCCTCGCTCGAGCTGTTGTTAGCGCAACCAGAGGCCAAGCGTGCCGCCATCATCGGCAACGCGCCGGTGAAGGTCGCGATCGAGGCGGCGGTACGCTGGGGCTGGGATGCCGTGATCGGCCATGATGGCGAATTCATCGGCATGCATTCCTTCGGCGAAAGCGGTCCGGCGAAGGAGCTTTACAAGCATTTCGGCATTACCGCCGAGGCTGCGGTGAACGCCGTGCTGAAGCGCGTTTCGTGAGAGTTGAGCTTGCCAAAAAAAGGGATTACCTAATTTCTCATATGATCAAGCACCGCCCGGATGAACCGGGCGTCCGCCCTAAAAAAACCCTCGCAGGCGCGCTAAGCGCGTTGTGCGGGAAGATCGGCGTTATCGAACACCCGTCATTGAACGGTCATAAGGAGACGAAACATGGTGGTCCGCGTCGGAATTAACGGTTTTGGCCGCATCGGCCGCAACATCCTGCGGGCCATCGCTGAGTCCGGCCGCAAGGACATCGAGGTCGTCGGCATCAACGACCTCGGCCCGGTCGAGACCAACGCCCATCTGCTTCGCTTCGACAGCGTCCATGGCCGCTTCCCCGGCGCGGTGACCGTCGAGGGCGACACGATCAGCCTCGGTGGCAACAAGATCAAGGTGACCGCGGAGCGCGATCCCTCGAAGCTGCCGTGGAAGGACCTCGGCATCGACATCGCGATGGAGTGCACCGGCATCTTCGCCTCAAAGGACAAGGCCTCTGCGCATCTGACCGCCGGCGCCAAGCGCGTGCTGGTCTCCGCGCCCGCCGACGGCGCCGATGCCACCATCGTCTACGGCGTCAACCACGACACGCTGACCAGGGATCATCTGGTCGTCTCCAACGGCTCCTGCACGACCAACTGCCTCGCTCCGGTCGTCAAGGTGCTGAACGACCTCGTCGGCATCGAGACCGGCTTCATGACCACCATCCACGCCTATACCGGCGACCAGCCGACGCTCGACACCATGCACAAGGATCTCTACCGCGGCCGCGCCGCTGCGATGTCGATGATCCCGACCTCGACCGGCGCCGCCAAGGCGATCGGTCTCGTGCTGCCGGAGTTGAAGGGCAAGCTCGACGGCGTCGCGATCCGCGTGCCGACCCCGAACGTCTCGGTCATCGACCTCAAGATCGTCGCCAAGCGCGCCACCGATCCGAAGGAAATCAACGCGGCGATGAAGCGCGCCTCCGAGCAGCAGCTCAAGGGCATTCTCGGCTATACCACGGCGCCAAACGTCTCGATCGATTTCAACCACGACCCGCACTCCTCGACCTTCCACGAGGACCAGACCAAGGTGCAGAACGGCACGCTGGTACGCGTGATGTCCTGGTACGACAACGAATGGGGTTTCTCGAACCGCATGGCGGACACCGCCGTTGCGATGGCGAAGGTGATCTAAGAACGTAGGTCCCATGTCCCGGACGCGGTGCAGCGCGCGCGCTGCTCCGCAGAGCCGGGACCCATGTTCCCCGCGTAGGTCCCGGTTCTGCACAGCGGCACTTCGCGCCGCAGTGCGCCCGGGACAAGAGAGCCCAGAGATGACCAACAAATTCCGCACCCTCGACGACGTCGACGTGAAGGGCAAACGCGTGCTGCTGCGCGTCGATCTCAACGTGCCCATGGACAACGGGCGCGTCACTGATGCGACCCGGCTCGAGCGTGTCGCGCCGACCATCACCGAAATCTCCGACAAGGGCGGCAAGGTCATCCTGCTCGCGCATTTCGGCCGGCCCAAAGGGCGCGATGCCAATGACTCGCTCAAGCCCGTCGCCGAGGCGCTCGCCAAGGTCGTGAAGAAGCCCGTCGCCTTCGCCGACGACTGCATCGGCGAGCCCGCGGCCTCGGCCGTTGCCGGCTTGAAGGACGGCGACATCCTCTGCCTGGAAAACACCCGCTTCCACAAGGAAGAGGAACAGAACGATCCCGCCTTCGTCGCGGAGCTGGCCAAGCTCGGCGACATCTGGGTCAATGACGCGTTCTCGGCCGCGCACCGCGCCCATGCCTCGACCGAAGGCCTCGGCCACAAGCTGCCGGGCTATGCCGGCCGCACCATGCAGGCCGAACTGATTGCGCTGGAGAAGGCGCTGGGCTCACCGGCCAAGCCCGTCATCGCGATCATCGGCGGTGCCAAGGTCTCGACCAAGATCGACCTGCTCGAAAACCTCGTGACCAAGGTCGACGCGCTCGTGATCGGCGGCGGGATGGCCAACACCTTCATGCACGCCCAGGGCGTCGGGATCGGCAAGTCGCTGGCCGAGAAGGATCTCGCCGCGACTGCGCTGCGCATCATGGAGAAGGCGGAAGCCGCCAACTGCGCGATCATCCTGCCGGTGGACGCGGTCGTCGCCTATCATTTCGCCGCCAACGCGCCGTCGCATGCCTATGGCCTCGACGCGATCCCGGCCGACGGCATGATCCTCGACGTCGGTCCGCAGTCGATCGCACGCGTCCATGCCGCAATCGACGACGCGGCGACGCTGGTCTGGAACGGACCGCTCGGTGCCTTCGAGATGCAACCCTTCGATCGCGGCACGATGGCAGCCGCCAAGCATGCCGCCGAGCGCACCAAGGCCAAGAAGCTGATCTCGATCGCGGGCGGTGGCGACACCGTCGCGGCCCTCAACCAGGCCCATGTGGCCGGTCAGTTCACCTATGTCTCGACCGCCGGTGGCGCATTTCTTGAATGGATGGAAGGCAAACCCCTGCCCGGCGTCGAAGTTCTGCGCACCAAATAATCAGTCGCGAATAATTAGCGGCCTTGAAGAAGTGGCCTTTGCAGGCCCAAACGGGAGAAGAAGACACATGGCTCGGATCACGTTGCGTCAATTGCTCGACCATGCGGCAGAGAACGATTACGGCGTACCGGCCTTCAACATCAACAATATGGAGCAGGCGCTGGCGATCATGGACGCGGCCAATCAGGTCGACGCGCCCGTCATCATCCAGGCCTCGCGCGGCGCGCGGTCCTACGCCAACGACATCATGCTCAAGCACATGATGGACGCGGTGACCGAGATCTATCCGCACATCCCGGTCTGCGTGCATCTCGACCACGGCAATGAAGCCGCAACCTGCATGACCGCGATCCAGGCCGGCTTCACCTCGGTCATGATGGACGGCTCGCTCAAGGCTGACGGCAAGACCCCCGGCGACTGGGGCTACAATGTCGGCGTCACCAGGATCGTGACCGACATGGCCCATCTCGGCGGCATCTCGGTCGAGGGCGAGCTCGGCGTGCTCGGCTCGCTCGAGACCGGCATGGGCGACAAGGAAGACGGCCACGGCGCCGAGGGCAAGCTAAGCCACGACCAGCTCCTGACCAATCCGGACGAAGCCGTGAAGTTCGTCCAGGAGACCCAGGTCGACGCGCTCGCGATCGCGATGGGGACTTCTCACGGCGCCTACAAATTTACCCGCAAGCCCGACGGCGACATCCTCGCCATGAACGTGATCGAGGAGATCCACCGCAAGCTGCCGAACACCCATCTTGTCATGCACGGCTCCTCGTCGGTGCCGCAGGACCTCCAGGACATCATCAACGCCTATGGCGGCAAGATGAAGCCGACCTGGGGCGTTCCGGTCGCCGAAATCCAGCGCGGCATCAAGAACGGCGTTCGCAAGATCAACATCGACACCGACAACCGCATGGCGATGACCGGCCAGATCCGGAAAGTGCTCAAGGACAATCCGGAAGAATTCGACCCGCGCAAGTACCTGAAGCCCGCGATGGAAGCCATGACCAGGCTGTGCAAGCAGCGGCTCCAGGAATTCAATACCGCAGGCCAGGCCGCCAAGATCAAGAAGGTGCTTACGACGGCCGAAATGGCCAAGCGCTACGCCAAGGGCGAGCTCGCCCCCCGCGTCGCGTAGCGATCGCGCGGTGGCGTAACCACCCCCCACTTTCTCCGTCATTCCGGGCGCCGCAAACCGGCGAGCCCGGGATGGCGACCTTGTTGCCGGTACCAAAGCCCCTCCCCCCTTGCCCTGCGACGAACGTTAACTCGGCATTTGCCCGAGAACGGTCTATTTTCACAGGCAAGGGCAGAATCGTTTTGGGAGGACCTCTCGATGAATCTGACTGAGCTCAACAGGATCGCGACCGCCATGGTCGCGCCCGGCAAGGGCATCCTTGCCGCCGACGAATCCTCCGGCACCATCAAGAAGCGTTTCGACGCGATCGGCGTGGAATCGACCGAAGAGAACCGCCGCGACTATCGGGAGATGCTGTTCCGCTCGAAGGAAGCCATGAGCCGGTACATCTCCGGCGTCATCCTCTATGACGAGACGATCTGGCAGGACGCGAAGGACGGCACGCCCCTGCTCAAGCTGATCGAGAGCAGCGGCGCTATTCCCGGCATCAAGGTCGACGAAGGCACCCAAGCCCTGCCGATGTGCCCGGGCGAGCTCGTCACCGTCGGGCTCGACAAGCTCGCCGAGCGGCTGAAGAAATATTACGAGCGCGGCGCGCGCTTCGCCAAATGGCGCGCGGTGATCGACATCGGCAGCGGTATTCCCTCGATGACCGCGATCAGCGTCAACGCCCATGGGCTGGCGCGCTATGCGGCGCTGTGCCAGGCTGCGCAGATCGTACCGATCGTCGAGCCGGAAGTGCTGATGGACGGCGATCACGACATCGATCGCTGCTATGAGGTGACGAACCGCGTGCTCAACAAGACCTTCCAGGAATTGCGCCTGCAGCGGGTCGCGCTCGAGGGCATGGTGCTGAAGCCGAACATGGCAGTCTCCGGCAAGAAGTCCGCGAAGCAGGCTTCCGTCGAGGAGGTCGCGGAGAAGACGATACGGCTGCTCAAGGCCTGCGTGCCCGCGGCGGTGCCCGGCATCGCCTTTCTCTCCGGCGGCCAGTCGGATGAAGAGGCGACCGCGCATCTCAACGCCATGCACAAGCTCGGTCCGCTGCCCTGGGGCCTGACCTTCTCCTACGGCCGCGCGCTCCAGGCCGCGCCGCAGAAGGCCTGGTCGGGCAAGGCCGAGAACGTCGCAGCCGGACAAAACGCATTCAGTCACCGCGCGCGTATGAATGGGCTCGCCTCCAGAGGCGAATGGCAAAGCAGCCTGGAACAGAAGGCAGCCTAGATCTTGTCGAACAAATCTCCTCCGCCGCGCCCTGCGCCGCGCCTTTATCTCGCGACGCCTGTCGTCGATGATCACGCTTCGCTTCTGGCCGAGCTGCCCGGCCTGCTTGCTTCCGCCGACGTCGCGGCCGTGCTGCTGCGGCTGAAGGAGACCGACCAACGCACGATGATCTCGCGGATCAAGGCTCTGGCGCCGCCGGTTCAGAAAGCGGGCGCCGCGCTGCTCATTGAAGGCCATGCCGAACTGGTCGCGCGCGGTGGCGCCGACGGCGCGCATCTTGCGAGCCTCGCTGCGCTGGAAGAGGCCGCACCCTCGCTCAAGCCCGATCGTATCGCCGGCGTCGGCGGGCTTGAGACGCGCCACGATTCCATGAGCGCGGGCGAGCTGGGCGCCGACTACGTGCTGTTCGGCGAGCCCGACGAGAAAGGCCAGCGGCCGTCGTCTCAGGCGATTGCCGAGCGGCTGGATTGGTGGGCCGAGTTGTTCGAGCCGCCCTGCGTCGGCTTTGCCATGTCGCTGGAAGAGGCCCACGAATTCGCCGCCAGCGGCGCCGATTTCGTGCTGGTCGGCGAGTTCATCTGGGCCGATCCGCGCGGACCCAAGGCCGCGCTGATCGAGATCGACGCTGCGATCAGGAAGGCCTATGCGACAGCGCTTGCCGGCCAAGATCCTGCGGGCCGGAAGCCTGCGGGTCGAGAGCACGGCTAGCGCCCGGCATGAAGCTCCCGCGCATCACCATCCTGGCCACGTTGCTGCTCACGGTGCCTGCGGCCGCGCAGCTCCAGATCACGCCGCCTGCGGCGACGCCGAGCCCGCCCGCCGAGAAACAGAAACCCAAGCCGCCCCCGGTCGCCAAGAAAAAGGAGGCCGCGCCGGCTCCCAAACCTTCGGCGTCCCCCAAGCCGGCCCCGGCAGCAACCGTGATCCCGGCGCCTCCGACCGACAATTCCAACGTCGATCTGGTGTTCGGCGCCTATCAGCGCGGCCAGTACAAAACCGCCCTCGATCTCGCCACCGCCCGTGCCGCGACCGGCGATGCCAAGGCGATGACCATGCTGGGTGAACTCTATTCCAACGCCATGGGCATCCGGCGCGACTACGCCAAGGCGCTGCAATGGTACAAGCGCGCCGCCGATGCCGGCGACCGTGAGGCGATGTTCGCGCTCGCCATGCTCAGGATTTCCGGCCGCGGCGGCGCGGTCGATAAAGGCGAGGCGGTCAAGCTGATGGCCTCCGCCGCCAAGCTCGGCGAGCCCAAGGCGGCCTATAACCTCGCGCTGCTCTATCTCGACGGCCAGACCCTGCCGCAGGACGTCAAGCGCTCCGCCGAGCTGCTGCGCCAGGCCGCCGATGCCGGCCTGCCCGAGGCGCAATACGCGCTCGCGACCTTCTACAAGGAAGGCACCGGCGTGCCCAAGGACCCCGAAAGGGCGGTGCGTCTGCTCCAGGCCGCCACGCTGACGGACAATGTCGATGCCGAGGTCGAATACGCCATCGCGCTGTTCAACGGCACCGGTACGCCGAAGAACCAGCCGGCCGCCGTGGCCCTGCTGCGCAAGGCCTCCCGCCAGGGCAGCGCGATCGCTCAGAACCGGCTGGCCTGGGTCCTGATCAACGGCATGGGTACATCCGTGGACAAGGTCGAAGGCTTTAAATGGCATCTTGTGGCCAAGACCGGCGGCAAGGGCGATCCGGAGCTGGACAAGCAATTGTCCGATTTGCCGGCCGAGGAGCGCGCCAAGGTCGAGGCCGCCGCCAGGAAATGGCTCGGGACCAAATGACTTGACGCAATGACTTGACGTTGGGCCCCTCGCAGGGCACCCAATCTCTCAAACAGGCGCGATTTCGCGCCATTTCCCCCGTTCAAGACCAGAGCTCATGCTGTATTCCGCAACTATCAACGTCATGGTCAAGGCCGCGCGCCGCGCCGGCCGCAGCCTCAAGCGCGATCTCGGCGAGATCGAGCATCTCCAGGTCTCGCTGAAGGGACCGGCGAATTACGTCTCGCTCGCCGACAAGCGCGCTGAGGAAATCGTCTACCAGGACCTCGCCAAGGCCCGCCCCGGCTACGGCTTCATCGGCGAGGAAGGGGGAACGCGCGAGGGCTCCGACAAGAGCCACACCTGGATCGTCGATCCGCTCGACGGCACCACCAACTTCCTGCACGGCATCCCGCAATTCGCGATCTCGATCGGGCTTTCGCGCGAGGGCACGATCATCGCAGGCGTGATCTACAACCCCGCCAATGACGAGCTCTATATCGCCGAGCGCGGCAAGGGCGCCTTCCTCAACGACCAGCGCCTGCGCGTTGCCGGCCGGCGCCAGCTCAACGAATGCGTGGTGGCCTGCGGCTTGCCCCATATCGGCCGCGGCGACCACGAGGAATTCCGCCGCGAGATGACCGCGATCCAGGACCGCGTCGCCGGCCTCCGCCGCTTCGGCGCCGCCTCCCTCGATCTCGCCTTCGTCGCCGCCGGTCGTCTCGACGGCTACTGGGAGCGCAATTTGCAATCCTGGGACATCGCGGCGGGTATGATCATGGTGCGCGAGGCCGGCGGAACGGTCACCGACATCGACACGCCCGGCGATGCCCTGGTGACGGGCAATGTCGTGTGCGGGAATGAGTTCGTGCACGGGGAATTGGTGAAGGTGTTGAGGAAGTAGGCGTAGGCCGAGGTCGCGCCTTACACACCTCTGTCATCGTCCGCGAAGGCGGACGATCCAGTATTCCAGAGAGTTCAGTTGGATATGGAACGGCCGCGGCGTACTGGATGCTCCGCCTGCGGCAAGCTATCGACTTGAGAAGTAAAGCCCGGCGACGATGAGAGCAGCAAAGATTGCCCATGGAACGGCTAAGTCTCGCAAGACACCGCCCCGGCAGGCCGCAGACAGCGTTCCGGGGAGCCAATAGAGCACGATAAACAGCTTGGTCCTTATGCCGCCCCACTTGACATAGCTGGGCTGCTCATCGACCGGCCTTCGGAAATCGCGCCAAATGTAAAGAGCGCCCGTAAGTATATAAGCGATTGCTATGGCGGCCACCATTCTCATGGATCGCCTGCTCCTTCCCCAAGCCGCTGGGTGGCAGCTCTGCGGCTTCATCTGAACCAACTAAGCGTCATCCTCGTCGGATTCGTCGCGGTACTCACCGCCGATGGTCAGGCCCTCGATGGCCGTGGCGCCTTTCGACTTGATCACCCGGCGAAGTGGGACCGAACTCTCGCTTCGCAACGCCTCCATCAGCTGTTCCGAATGGGTGACAATCCAGATGTCGGCGCGGCGTGATGCCTTGGCGATCAGCCGGGCCAGCGGTGCCAGCAGCGACGGATGCAGGCTTGTCTCGGGTTCGTTCAGCGCGATGAACGGCGGCAGCCGGTAACCCATGAACACCGCGAGCAGGCAGATGTATTTCAGCGTGCCATCGGATAGTTCATGAGCCCTGAACGGCCGCGGCATATCCGCCAATTGCAGATCAAATTGACAGAAGCCGTTTTCCTCCCACGCGCGGAGTTCGGCGCCCGGGAATGCATCCTGGATTGCGTCCTGCAGGTCGTTGGCGTCTTCCCGAATGACATAGAGAGTCGCGAGGGCGGCAGCCAAATCGGTTCCATCGGCGCTGAGTGAGGGCGTTGCGATCGCCAGACAAGGCTTTCGTATCGGTGACGCCGGATCAGTGCGAAAGTCATGATAGAATCGCCAGCCCAGCATCGCATTTCTGATCAGGTCGATTTCCGGGCATTGCTTGCCATTGGAAAAAGCCGCAAGCGCGGTCTCTGACGGCAGCACCGCATCCTTGTGAGCGTTCCAGGCGCCGCTCTCGCCGCGGACGCTGATGAGCGAATTAATCCGCTCCATCAGCTTGACCGTTCGTTTGCCGTGCGTCGCCTCGATACCTTCGGCCTTGATCATCGGCTCGCCGGAAAACGCGGCCTGAGCCGGGCTTGGAAACCCCAGCTCGATGGAATACCTCATGCTGTCGAATGTGGCCGAGAGGCGCAGCCGCCCGTCTTCGCCTCGCTTGCGAATGCCGGACCAGCAGACCGAATTCAATCCGCCTTCATCGGCGATCGTGCGGGTGATTTGACCGGTCGCCGCGTCGCGCAACAGCGACAAGGACTTGTAGAGATTGGATTTGCCGACACCATTCTCGCCCACAAACACGGATAAGGGGTGGATGGGTATGGAGAGCCGCCGAATGGAGCGATAGTTCGAGATCGCAATTTCAATCGGACGCATCGCATGCTCTCAATCGGCAGGCTACCGTGCATTCGCGGTGCAGCGCGAATGACGGTTTTTTCAATCCAGGGATGCAGTCTGGATTGATGCTCCCAAGAAAGCAAGCCGAAGGCAAACCGATCTGGCGTTCAGTGGCCGGCCCTTGCCGGCGCGGGCGGCCCATACATCTCGGCCTCCTCCGCCACCTTCTCCCGATCCCCGCCCAGCACGCGCTGCACGGAGACGAAGAACACCGGCACCATCAGCAGGGCCAAGATCACCACCGCAATCATGCCGCCCATCACGATGGAGCCGAGCGATTGCTGGCTGGCGCCGCCGGCGCCGTGGGCGATGGCCATCGGCAGCACGCCGCAGATGAAAGCGAGGCCGGTCATCAGGATCGGGCGGAAGCGCAGGCGGCAGGCCTCGATGGTGGCGTCCACCAGCGGCTTGCCTTCCTTCCGCAGATCCTTGGCGAATTCGATGATCAGGATCGCGTCCTTTGCCGCTAGTCCGATGATGGTGATCAGGCCGACGGTGAAATAGACGTCGTTCGGCAGGCCGCGCAGCATCGCCGCGATCACGGCGCCGACGATACCGAGCGGCACGGTGAGCAGCACCGCGAGCGGAATGGTCCAGCTCTCGTACAGCGCGGCCAGGCACAGGAACACCACGAACACCGACAGCGCCAGCAGGAACGGCGCCTGCGAGCCGGACAGCTTTTCCTGCAGCGATTGTCCGGTCCATTCATAGCCGAAGCCGCGCGGCAGCTTGCCGGAAAGCCGCTCCATCTCGGCGATGGCGTCGCCCGAGGTGAAGCCGGGCTTGGCCTCGCCCGAGATGCGCACCGCCGGATAATAATTGAAGCCGGCGATCTGGGTTGGTCCGCGTGCCCATTCCACGGTGGTAAAGGACGAGAACGGCACGAGCTGGCCGCGGCTGTTCTTGACATTGTAGTTGAGGATGTCCTCGGTCCGCATGCGGTCGCGGGCATCGGCCTGCACCACGACGCGCTGCATGCGGCCGCGGTTCGGGAAGTCGTTGATGTAGTTCGAGCCGAGATTGGTCGAGATCGTGTTGTTGATGTCCTCGAAGGTGACGCCGAAGGCGCCGGCTTTTTCGCGGTCGACCACGAGATTGACCACGCCGGCCTCGGGCAGGCCCTCGACATAGACCTTCTGCAGCACGGAACTGGCATTGGCCTCCGCGATCAACTGGTCGGCGGCACGCATCAGGGCCGGATAGCCCTTCTGGCCACGGTCCTGAAGGCGGAACGAGAAGCCCGAGGAGTTGCCGAGATTGTCGATCGGCGGTGGCTGCAGCGCGGCGATCTTCGCGTCGCGGATTGACGACGACAGATCGCGGTTGATGTCCGCGACGATCGCCGCTGCCGAATCCTTCGGCCCGCGCTCCGACCAGTCCTTCAGGGTAATGAAGGCCTGCGCGGTGTTCATGCCCTGGCCGGAGAAGCTGAAGCCGGTGAGGAAGGTGACGTTGTCGACGCCCGGCCGCTCCGCCAGATATTTCTCGACCTTCTCGATCACCGCCTCGGTGCGGGCATAGGACGAATCCGACGGTGTCTGCACGTCGGTGGTGACGAAGCCCTGGTCGTCGACGGGCAGGAAGCCGCCGGGCAGGTTGACGAAGGCCCATGACAGGCCGGCGAGCAGCGCGACGTAAACCAGCATCAAGCGGCCGGTGCGCTTCAGCGAGAAGCCGACAGTGCGCGAATAGCCCTCCTTGCTGCCGTCGAGCATGCGGTTGAACCAGCCGAACACGCCCTTCTTGGCATGACCGTGGCCGGCCGCGACGGGCTTGAGCAAGGTCGCGCACAGCGCCGGCGTCAGCGACAGCGCCAGGAAGGCGGAGAAGCCGATCGCGGCGACCATGGTCACGGAGAACTGGCGGTAGATGATGCCGACCGAGCCCGGGAAAAACGCCATCGGCACGAACACCGCCATCAGCACCAGCGTGATGCCGATGATGGCGCCGGTGATCTGCGACATCGCTTTCCGCGTCGCCTCCTTCGGCGGCAACCCTTCCTCGGCCATGATGCGCTCGACGTTCTCGACCACGACGATGGCGTCGTCGACGAGGATGCCGACCGCGAGCACCATGCCGAACATCGAGAGCATGTTGATGGAGTAGCCGGCGAGCAGCAGCGTGGTACAGGCGCCCAGCAACGCCACCGGCACCACGATGGTCGGAATGATGGTGTAGCGGATGTTCTGCAGGAACACGAACATCACCACGAACACCAGCACGATGGCTTCGACCAGCGTTGTCAGCACCTTCTTGATCGAGGCCTCGACCACCGGCGTGATGTTGTAGGGAATCTCGTAGGAGATATTGGCCGGGAAGAAGCGCGACAGCTCCTTCATCTTCTCTTCGACGGCGCTCGCAGTCGCCAGCGCATTGCCGGTCGGCGACATCAGCACCGAGAGACCGGCGGTCGGCTTGCCGTCGAGACGCGTGTTGAACTGATAGCTGAGACCACCGACCTCGATGCGCGCGACGTCGCGCAGACGCACGGTCGAGCCATCGGCATTGGCGCGCAGGATGATGGAACCGAATTCGTCCGGTGACGAGAGCTGGCCCTTGACCAGCACCAGCGCGGAGGTGCGCTGGCTCGACGTCGACGGCTCGGCGCCGATGCTGCCCGATGCCACCTGCGCGTTCTGCGCGGTGATCGCCTTGTTGACGTCGTCCGCGGTCAGCCCATAGCCGACCAGCTTTGCCGGATCGACCCAGACGCGCAAAGAACGCTCGGTCGAGTAAAGCGTGGCGCGGCCGACGCCGGGGATGCGGCGGATCTCGCCGAGCACGTTGCGGATCATGAAGTCGCCCAGGCCCACCTCGTCGAGGCTGCCGTCGGTCGAGTTCAGCGTGATGATCTGGAGCACCGCGCTGGATGCTTCCTCGATCAGGATGCCTTGCTGCATCACCGCACGCGGCAGCCGCGCCTCGACGCGCTTGATGCGGTTCTGCACCTCGACCGAGGCGGCGCTGGTGTCGGTGCCCGGCTGGAAATTGGCGATGATCTCGACCTGGCCGAGCGAGT
This sequence comes from Bradyrhizobium sp. 132, assembly GCF_023074185.1. Lineage (GTDB taxonomy): Bacteria > Pseudomonadota > Alphaproteobacteria > Rhizobiales > Xanthobacteraceae > Bradyrhizobium. Next base: position 40,022 of record NZ_JADPKY010000051.1, read on the forward strand.
CGCTGGTGGATTCGAAATTGAGGATGCCGGAAGCGCCGTTGAGCTCCTCCTCGATCAGCCGCGTGACGCTGTTGTAGAGGTTTTCGGGCGAGGCGCCGGGATAGCTGGTCGAGATCGAGATCGAGGGCGGGGCGATGATCGGATACTGCGCGATCGGCAACAGCGGAATCGAAATTGCGCCGACCAGACAGATGAACAGCGCGACCACCCAGGCGAAGATCGGCCTGTCGATGAAGAAACTCGCCATGGCCTATTACCGCGTGAGCTTCTGGGCGTGCCGATTGTCCGCGGTTGCATCCGCTTCCGACCAGGATTGCGGCTTGACCCTGTCGCCGGCGGCGAATTTCTGGAAACCTTCGACCACGACCTTGTCGCCGGCCTTCAGGCCGTCGGTAACGAACCAGATTCCGTCCTGTGCCGAGCCGGTACGCACCGGCTGCACCGCGATGTGGTTGTCGTCCTTGACGACGAACACCTCGCTGCCGCCGCCGCCGTTGCGCTGGATCGCCTGTTGCGGCACCGCGATCGCGTCGCTATCGAGGCCCTGGTCGATGCGGACCCGGACATACATGCCCGGCAACAGCTCGCGCTTGGGATTGCGGAACTCACCGCGCAAGGTCACCTGACCGGTGTTGGCATCGACCTTGGCGTCCGAGAACAGCAACTTGCCGTCGAGCGAGTAGAGGGTGTTGTCGTCGAGCACGAGATGCACCTTGGCCGCATCAGGCGCGATGCGCTCGAGGTCGCCGCTCTCGAAGGCGCGGCGGAGCTGGTTGAGCTCGTTCACCGACTGGGTGAAGTCGGCATAGATCGGATCGAGCTGCTGGATCGTGGCAAGGTTGGTCTCGTTCTGGACCGCGAGCGCGCCCTCGCTGACCAGGGCAGCACCGACGACGCCGTCGATCGGCGCGCGCACGGTGGCATAGTCGAGATTGAGCTTTGCGCGCGCGAGGTCGGCCTTGCGACCCTCGACCTCGGCATGGGCCTGGCGCTCGGCCGCGATCGCCTTCTCGTTCTCGGCTTCGGGCGCGGCGCGCTGGGCGGTGAGCGTGGCGATGCGGCGCGCCTGCTGCTGGGTCTGCATCAACGCAGCCTCGGCCTTGGCGAGCGCGGCGTCGTTGGCCATCACTTCGACCTCGAACGGACGCGGATCGATGCGGTACAGTGCATCGCCCGCCTTCACCTCGCTGCCCTGTCGAAACAGGCGCTCGACCACGATGCCGGAGACGCGCGGCCGCACGTCGGACACGCGCGTCGGCGCAATGCGGCCCGGCAGTTCGCGCACCACGGCGCGCGGCTGCGGCTTGACGATGACAATGCTGACGTCGGGGTCGTTGGGCTGGGCGGCTGATATGGCAGAACTGGATTCGTCGCAGCCTGCCAACAGCGGCGTAAAGGCCGCGAGCATCATTGCAACGCATGCCGATCGCGCGCGAAGTCCTGACATGAAGTGGGGTGCCCCGATATTGTTGAAACCGATCACGCTCCGCGGGGCCTGTTCTGGGTGATTCCGCGCGGCCGATGTCGTCAACATAGAGGGGACTTGCTGCGACGCAACGCACGTTGCGGCGGCTCAATGTCACACGGCCTATCATGCTGAGGTCAGGGCGTTTTTCACGCCTCACCCGATTGTGAATCGGGTTCCATCGCGGCGTGCTGCGACAGAAGATCGCAATTACCCGGCGGCCTTCATCCGGTAGTGGCTGACACCCCACTCGGTTCCATCGGCGTAGCCGAACAGGCCCGACGTCGCAAGGAAGAGCCAGCGCCAGCGTCGCAGCCACAGGCCGGTCTCCTCGCCATGGATGTTGCGCAAGGCCGTCTCGATGGAACCGCGATGCGCGTCGAAATTGGCGAGCCAGTCGCTGGCGGTGCGCTGATAATGCGTGCCGCTCCAGCACCATTCCTTCTCGATCGTGAAGATGTCGCCGAATTGCCTGACGAGGTGATGGCTCGGCATCAGCCCGCCCGTGAAGACATGCTGCGCGATCCAGTCTTCGCGATTGGCCCGGTCGAACAGGTGAGAGCCGGAGCGATGGGCGACGATGTGCATGAAGAACCGCCCCTCCGGCGCGAGCCACGCGCGCAGGCGCGTCATCAGCTTGCGCCAGTTCATCACGTGCTCGAACGTCTCGACCGAGACGATGCGGTCGAATTGCCCGTCGGGCGCGAACACATTCATGTCCGCAGTGACCACGCACAGGTTGAGGAGACCGCGCAGCCGCGCCTCTTCCTCGACATAGGCGCGCTGCGCCTGCGAGCTCGACACCGCCGTCACCTTCGCGTGCGGAAACTGACGCGCCATCCACAACGACAGCGAACCCCCGCCGCAGCCGAGTTCGAGGATGGTCTGACCGTCGGCGAGAGCGGCATGCTCGACGGTCTGGCGCAGCGCCTCCTCCTCGGCCTCCCGCAAGGTGGTCGCGCCGGTCTTGTAGAAGCAGGACGAGTATTTGCGGTTGGGACCGAGCACCTTCGCAAAGAACGAAGCGGGCATCTCGTCATGCCCAGCATCCGCGTCCTCGGCGATCGGCCGCAGCATCATCCTTCCTGCGAAAGCGGCATCGTCGGCCGCGCCCAGCGAGGACAGGCGCGTCGCCGTGCGCGAACACAGGCGCTGGATCGCCGCGCGGATCACGACATCGGGCAGCGGCACCCGTTCGGCAGTCCCGATGATCGCGGAAACGACGCTCATGCGATCACTCCGTCTCTGGGCGGCAGGGGCCAAAATCCGAGCTAAGCCTGTGGAATACCGAAGTTCTGCAAGATACGCGGGTATCAAAGCCCCGTTTCGGCATTGGGTTCCACAACCCTCCCCGAAATCGCCGCATCCGGCGCTTTTTTTGGGCTGGCGCTGTGCCATAGTGCGCCCGCAAGCAAGTTTCGTAACGGATGACACCGACCATGCCGTCAGGCGCCTCGCCTCGCTCTCCCATCGACATCGAATACACCAAGCTCTCCTCGCCCAGCGTTTTCCTGGTGCGGATGCTGGTCTTCCTGGTGCTCTGCACCCTGGTCGGCGTGGTGCTCTACAAGCAGATCATCCAGGCCTTCTTCGCCAATCCCGGGCTCAATGCGCTGATCGGCGGCGTGATGTTCATCGGCATCATCCTGGCCTTCCGCCAGGTGATCCGGCTCTATCCTGAAGTCTCCTGGGTCAATAATTTCCGCATCGCCGATCCCGGCCTGGCGCCCGCCCGCCACCCCAAGCTGCTGGCGCCGATGGCGATGATCCTCGGCGGCGAGCGCTCCGGGCGGATGTCGATCACCCAGACCACCATGCGGCACCTGCTCGATTCGATCGCGACCCGCCTCGACGAGGCCCGCGACATCTCCCGCTACATGACCGGCCTTCTCGTGTTCCTCGGCCTGCTCGGCACCTTCTGGGGCCTGATCGAGACGGTCGGCTCGGTCGGCAAGGTGATCGACGGGCTCAAGGTCGGTGGCGATTCCGGCGCCCTGTTCGACACGCTGAAGGAGGGTCTCGCCGCGCCGCTCGGCGGCATGGGCATCTCGTTCTCGAGCTCGCTGTTCGGCCTCGCCGGCTCGCTGATCCTCGGCTTTCTCGACCTGCAATCGAGCCAGGCGCAGAACCGCTTCTACACCGACCTCGAAGACTGGCTCGCCACCACCGTGCGCGAGTACGGAAGCGGTGAGGTCGCGGCGGCCTCCGGTGGCGGCGGTGTTGCCAGCGGCGAACTTCAGGCCGCGGTCGAGCGGCTGCGCATCGTGCTCGAGGAGGGCACGGCCAGCCGCAGCACCACCGCGTCAATGGCAGGCCTTGCCGAAGCCATCCAGGCGCTGGTCTCGCATATGCGGACCGAGCAGCAGATGATCCGCGAATGGGCCGACGGCCAGGGCGAGCAGAACCGCGAGATCCGGCGCCTGCTGGAGCGCATCGCACGTCAACCCGAGAAGGGCTAGCAACATGGCTCTGGCGCGCGGCCGTCGCGGCGACACCTCTTTCAACTATTGGCCCGGCTTCGTCGACGCGCTGTCGACGCTGGTGCTGTCGATTGTGTTCCTGCTGTCGGTATTCCTGGTCGTGCAATTCTTCCTGTCGCAGGAGGTCACCGGCAAGGACAAGGCGCTGGAGCTGCTCAACGCCAAGATCGCGCAGCTCAACGAGCTGCTGTCGCTGGAAAAGCTCGGCAAGCTCACGCTCGACGACCAGGTCTCGTCACTGAAAGCCGGCCTTGCTTCGGCCGAGTCCGAGCGCGACCGCATCAAGGGCCTCTATGAGGGCTTAGCCGCCGCCGGCAACGACGCGCAAGGCAAGTCCTCCGAACTCGGCAAGGCGCTGGACTCGGAGAAGGCGGTTTCGGCGCGGGCGCTGGCGCAGATCGAGGTGCTGAACCAGCAGATCAGCGCGCTGCGGCGGCAATTGGCCGCGCTGGAAGAAGCGCTCGACGTCTCCGAGAAGCGCGACAAGGAATCGCAAAATCGAATTGCCGATCTGGGGTCTCGCCTGAATGTTGCCCTGGCGCAGCGCGTGCAGGAATTGTCGCGCTACCGCTCGGAATTCTTCGGCCGCCTGCGCGCCATCCTCGGCAACCGCCCCGACATCCGCATCGTCGGCGACCGCTTCGTGTTCCAGTCCGAAGTGTTCTTCGACACCGGACAGGCGGTGCTGTTGCCTGAAGGCCGCGCCGAGCTCGACACCCTGGCGACCGCGCTGATCGACCTCGACAAGAAGATCCCGAACGAGATCCCCTGGGTGCTGCGCGTCGACGGCCATACCGACGTGCGTCCGGTCAACGGGCCGAACTTCAAGTCGAACTGGGACCTCTCGGCCGCCCGCTCCATCTCCGTGGTGCAGTATCTGATCTCGCTCGGCGTGCCCGCCCAGCGCCTGGTCGCCGCCGGCTTCGGCGAATTCCAGCCGCTCGACACCGCCAACACGGAAGAAGCCTATAAGCGCAACCGCCGCATCGAGCTGAAGCTGACGGAGCGGTAGTGAGCGCCGTCCACCTCCGCCCTTACCGTCCCGAGGACGAGGCAGCCTCGATCGAGCTCTGGCATCGCACCTGGCAGCAGGCCTATCCGCAGATCAACTTCGCCGCCCGCCTGGAATGGTGGCGCGAGCGCTGGCGCAAGGATCTGGTGCCGAAAGCCTCGATCGTGGTGGCGGAGCAGGATGGCGCGCTGACCGGCTTCGTCACCATCGACGGCGACGGCTACCTCGACCAGCTCGTGGTCGATCCCGGTCACTGGGGCTCGGACGCCGCAAGGCTGCTGGTGGATGAGGCCAAGCGCCTGTCGCCGGCGGGCGTGACGCTCCTCGTCAACAAGGACAACACCCGCGCCATCCGCTTCTACGAACGCAACGGCTTTGCCCATGCCGGCGACGAGGTGAACCCGACCTCGGGCCGGCCGGTGCTGAAGATGTCATGGCGGGCGTGACGCCCGCCACCTCGGGATCCCGGGACGTCACCTATTCGTTGTGCCCGGAAGTTGCGCTGGCAAGCGGATGGAGATGACCGATGAAACTGAGCGATCTGGCCAAGGGGTGTTCGGTCCTGCTCGGCGTCATCGTCGCCGGATATGTCTCGACGAATTATGTCGATCAGCGCTTCGCCACGCCGGTCAAGACGACAAGTCTTCCTGCTCCGACGAACGGCCCCGCGCCATCGGCCTGCGTCGAAGAGGACGGCAGCTGGAAGAACTGGTTCTGGCCGAACGTGCCGGCGCTCTCGCCGAAGTGCAAATGATCGGGACGGCCAGCAAGGGTGTGGTCGAGAAATAGCGCAGCCTGCCAGATCCAGCCGCCGATACTCCGGTGTAAGCGCAACTACCTTCCGGGCGGCCGCTGAGGTGACTGTCTCGACGGTGTGTTGCCGGCATCCACTGCTGGGTGCGCAAAATTCGCACCCAGCGCACGTTCGGATTTGAAGCCTACTCGGATGCAAAGGAGCCGTTATGCTCAAGGTCGAACCCACGCTTGAAAATCTGGCATCGCATATCCAGCGGCAGGAGCGATCGCTGAAGGCTATGAGATGGAGCGTTCTAGGGGCTACAATCATGGCGGCTGCGGCGATCATCGCATCCCAATGGCACGCGACCGTTAATGCCGGTACAGTCAAGGCCAAGACCCTGTCTGTTGAAACAATAGCCTTGCGCAATGACACCGGCAAAATCGTAGCCTTGATCTCATCCACTTCCGACGGAACGCCGCATATTTCGCTGTTCGATAGCCGCCAGAAGGTGCGTCTCAGCATCGGGCTTCGCCAGGATGGCGCACCTTCGGTGTCGCTCCTCGACACGGAGCAAGGTCAGCGGGCAGTGCTGTCTCTGAACGATCATCAGGATGCGTCCTTGACGATGTTCAATGCTGCAAAACTTCCCCGTGCGACGCTCGCCGTCGATGCCGCCAGCTCGGGTCACATGGTTCTCTTCGGGACGGGCGGTGGTCTAAACCTCTCCGCTTTGGATGGTCGGGTGCAGTGGAATCCGGTGGACGGAGCCGCTCAGAACGTCCAAACAAAAACCGAATCCAAATAAATTCAGCCGTAACGGTCATGCCGCCTTCAGCCAAAGCTCTGGTGCGATCCGAGGCTGAAGTTCTCAGATGACTTGGAAGGAAAGCTTGGACGAGCGCTCGGTTTGGAGAAGCAAGTTCATGCGCCCAGGTCAGCTTTGGCTCCACATGCGGTGATCTTGCGGTCCGGCGCTGATCTCCGATAAGCCCTTACGGACTTCAGCGGTGCGCGGGCGATGACACCGTGAATGAAGCGGCAGCCCGACCTACTCCGCCTCACGCCCCCTCGAACTGCAATCTCGCCAGCCTCGCATAGAGCCCGTTCGCAGCGACGAGCTCGGCATGCGTGCCCTGCTCGACGATCTTGCCCTGGTCCATCACCAGGATGCGGTCGCAGGACAGCACGGTGGCGAGGCGATGCGCGATGACGAGCGTGGTGCGGTGGCGCATCAGCTCTTCCAGCGCGGTCTGCACCAGCGTCTCGCTTTCGGCGTCGAGCGCGGAGGTGGCTTCGTCGAGCAGCAGGAGCGGCGCATCGCGCAGGATCGCGCGGGCGATCGCGATGCGCTGACGCTGGCCGCCTGATAGCGTCACGCCGCGCTCGCCGAGCGGCGTCTCGAAACCTTCGGGCAGGCGGCGGATGAACTCGGCGGCGTGCGCGAGCTCGGCGGCGCGCTCGACCTCGGCGTCGGTCGCATCGGGCCGGCCGAAGCGGATGTTGTCGCGGGCGCTTGTCGCGAACACGTTCGATTCCTGCGGCACCAGCGCGATACGGGAGCGGAAATCGCGCGGATCGGCGGATTTGACCGGCACGCCGTCGAGCGAGATCGCGCCGCTCCGCGGATCGTAGAAGCGCAGCAGCAGATGAAAGATCGTGCTCTTGCCGGCACCGGAGGGACCGACGATCGCGACCTTCTCGCCGGGGCGCACGGTGAACGACACGGCATCGAGCACATTGACGTCGCGCCGCGCCGGATAGGCGAAGCTGACCTGGTCGAAACCGACTTCGCCGCGTGCCGGCACCGGCAGCGCGCGCGGCGCCGCGGGCGCCTTGATGTCAGGCTGCACATGCAGGATCTCGAACAGCCGCTCGGCAGCGCCGGACGCTGCCGAAACCTCGCCCCAGACCTCGCTGAGCTGGCCGAGGCCCGCCGCTGCGAACGCCGCATAGAGCACGAACTGGCCGAGCCGGCCCGGCGAGATGGCGCCGGTCAGCACGTCGTGCGAGCCGATCCAGAGGATCGCGACCACGCTTGCGAACACGATGAAGATGATGATGGCGGTCAGCACGGCGCGGGCCTGGGTCGAGGTGCGCGCGGCTTCATAGGCCTGCTCGACCTCGCCGCCGAAGCGCTTCGCAGCCAACCCTTCGCTGGTATAGGCCTGCACGGTACGGATCGCACCGATCAGCTCGCCCGCATAGGCAGATGCCTCGGCCAGCGTGTCCTGCGCATTGCGCGACAGACGCCGTACCCAGCGCCCGAAGGCGACCAGCGGCAGCACGATCAGGGGAATGGCAAGCAGCACGAAGCCGGACAAGCGCGGGCTGGTGAACACCATCATCGCGGCGGCGCCGAAGAACATCATCAGATTGCGCAGCGCGATCGAGACGGAAGCACCGACGGCGGATTTGATCTGGGTGGTATCCGCCGTGAGACGCGACACCAGCTCGCCACTGCGCGCGGAATCGAAGAAGGCCGGCGAGAGCGACAAGAGATGGGCGAAGACGTCGCGCCTGAGATCGGTGACGATGCGCTCGCCGATCGTCATCACGAGGTAGTAGCGCGCGGCGCTTGCGAGCGCGAGCACGGCGACCACCGCGATCATCACCGAGAAGTAGCTGTTGATCAGCGCGATGCCCTCGGGCGTCAGGCCGAAATCGATCATCCGGCGCACGGCCACCGGCACCAGCAGCGTGGTCAACGCCGCAACCGTCAGCGCGACGAAAGCGAGCGCCGCCCGGCCGCGGTAGCGGGCCACATAGGGCGCGAGCGCCAGCAGCGGCCGCAGCTTCGCGCGGCTCTTCGCCGGCGCCTCCATCAATTCGGCTTCGATCGACGGGGCTTCTGCGGGCCCGGTTTCAAGCCGTTCTACTGCGCTCATGAGATCTGACCAAAAAGAGAGGAGTACGCTCCAAATAGGCCTGGCGAGCGGGAGTGGCAAATCCGGGATGTCCCTTGGGAGGACCGCCCGGTCCTTCAGGCACCGCGAAGGCGCTCCCAAAACGGTCCCAAGGCCGTCCGGCGGCTTGTTTTACAGGGGCTCGTGGGGTATAGACCCGGCCAAATCCGTCATTCGATAGCCACTCAAGCGAGGCGCCGGGGCGCCCTAGGAATTGCCATGAAAGCCGAAATTCATCCGGATTATCATACGATTAAGGTCGTGATGACCGACGGAACCGAGTATCAGACCCGCTCGACCTGGGGCAAGGAAGGCGACACGCTGAACCTCGACATCGACCCCAAGTCGCATCCGGCCTGGACCGGCGGCAACGCCCAGCTGATGGATCGCGGCGGCCGCGTCTCGCGCTTCCAGAAGAAGTTTTCGGGCTTCCTCAAGAAGGATTGATCCGGCCCTCGAGGCTGGAGATGAAAAACGCCCCCGGAGAGCCGGGGGCGTTTTTGTTTGTGGGGGTCTGTCGCGTAGCTGCCAGCCGGATCTTACCGCTCGAACGCCGCTTTCAGCGCGTTGAGATGCGGCACCAGCGGGTTGCCGATCGAGGGATGATCGACCGGCGGGGTGTGGATGGTGGTGTCCAGGCGGCGCACGCGGGTCTGGAGGCTCATCGAGCGATGGATCAGGTCCTGGAGCTGCGAGGGCAGCTTCTCGACGGTATCGGTGGGGCCGGGATCGGCGGCCGAGAGCTTGACCTTCGTCTTCTCGCGGCTGGCCTGGCCGAGCGTCATCTCGCCTTCCTTGACCGCGCGGTGCAGCAGCAGCCACGAGGCGAGCTGCATCAGGCGGGTGGTGAGGCGCATGCTCTCGGTCGCGTAGGTGAGGCTGACGGCGCGATCGAGCGCCTTGGCCTCGGTGCGGCCGGCGCCGTCGAGATAGGCGGCGGTCTCCTCGACCAGATCCATACCCTCGCGGAACAGGACGCCGAACGCCGCAGAATTGGTGAACCGCTCGCTGAGTTGAACGAGAGCGCCGTCGGCTTGCAAACGTTCCATGGTTAACGCCCCTTACGCAACTGTCTGACTGCCCGGCTTGGCGCCGGCTTATGATGAATAAATCATTGCGCGGGCGGGACGCCGAGTCCAGCGGCAAGCGCGGATATGGTTTCCGCGGGTCTTTCCTCGGAATTCAACCGAAACCAGTCTCTTTTTTGACGCGTTTTCTTCACGCGAACCGGTACCCACTTCGTTCGAAAACGCTTTCAAAGCAAAAAAAGAGCCGCCGGAAAACCGGCGGCTTGAAAGTTGATAACAGGGAGGCGTCAAACAGAGTGGACAGGAGCCACTCGGTGTCCAAACAAGGACAGTTCCAGTCATAAACTCGAAAGCTTAATGTGGAGTAAACGAGCGATTATTTTGAGAGTTCATTAGCCATGTCGGTCAGTGGCCGAGGGCGCTGCGGAACAATCCAGGCTCAGCGGCAGGGACAAAGACTATTCCCTCATGGTGAGGAGCGCGCATCGCGCGCGTCTCGAACCATGAAGGCCCCGCTCTCGCCCGCGGCCATCCTTCGAGACGACCGCTGCGCGGTCTCCTCAGGATGAGGACTATCGTGTGGGGCCACCCCGCTCCAGCGTCGGGCTCTACGACTTGAAAACGCTATTCGCCGCATCGCGCGAGGCGCGCTTCTTGGTGGCGGCTTCCTCAAGCCTTGTGATCTCGCCCTTGAGCAGCGCGATGCGCTCGGTCAGTTCCTCGACCGACAACAGTGAGAGATCCTGTCCGATCTCGTGGCTGATCTTCTTGCGCGGACGGTCGTCGTCTTCCATCGCCATCCTTGTTCCTCCTGCGTTCACACGGCGAGCCAAGCCGAGGTTGCCAGCGTGGACCGCGCTGGCTAAGCAATGGCCTCGTTTCCATCCCGCACCTTTGCTCAAGGACACATCATGGACAAGCTGCCCGCGCAAATGACGGTGGTCGCCATCTCCAAACCCGGCGGACCGGAAGTGCTGGTGCCGGAACAGCGAGCGCTGCCGCAGCCTGGCCCCGACGAGATCCTGGTCAAGGTGCAGGCCGCGGGCGTCAACCGGCCCGACGTCGCGCAGCGCTCCGGCGCCTATCCGCCGCCGCCCGGCGCGAGCGACCTGCCCGGCCTCGAGATCGCGGGCGAAGTGGTCGCCGTCGGCAGCAATGCCAAGCGGCACAAGATCGGCGACAAGGTGATGTCGCTGGTCGCCGGTGGCGGTTATGCGCAGTACTGCATCGCCCAGGACGCCCAGGCGATGAGCGTGCCGCCGTCGCTGTCGATGAAGGAAGCCGGCGCGCTGCCGGAAACCCTGATGACGGTCTGGCACAATGTGTTCGAGCGCGGCGGCCTCAAGACCGGGGAGACGCTGCTGATCCATGGCGGCTCGTCCGGCATCGGCACCATGGCGATCCAACTCGCGAAAGCGTTCGGCGCGAAGGTGATCGTCACCGTGGGATCGCAGGACAAGATCGACGCCTGCCTCAAGCTCGGCGCGGATCGGGCCATCAACTACAAGGACGAAGACTTCGTCGCCGTGGTCAAGGCGGAGACGAACAATACCGGCGCCAATCTGATCCTCGACATGGTCGCCGGCGACTATGTCGACCGCAATTATGATGCCGCCGCGGTCGACGGACGCATCGTGCAGATCGCGACCCTCAACGGGCCCAAGGTCACCGTCAACATCGCCAAGGTGATGGTCAAGCGCCTCACCCATACCGGCTCGACGCTGCGCCCCCGTAGTAATGCGGACAAGGCGGCGATGGTGGCCGCGATCGAGGCGAAAGTGATGCCGCTTTTGCGCGAAGGCCGGGTCAAGCCGCTGATGGACAGCACTTTCCCGCTGGAAAAGGCATCCGATGCACACCGGCGGATGGAAACCTCGGCACATATTGGCAAAATTGTGTTGGAGGTCTAGGCCAGCGACCCACAGGCGGGCCGGAAACCCTTTGATTTTCCTCGCTTTCGTGGCATCTATCGCGACGCACCGAACTATCTTGTTCCGTTCGGAAAACGCCGTGCACCGAAGAGCCTGCACTGAAGAGTTTGCGTCGAACGCGGAGAACTGACCTTGCGTCTGATCAGGCGCCTCGCGCCCATAGCGCTGGGCCTCATGATTCTCGTCTGCGCGTTCCCGGCGCGCGCGCTGGACGCTGTCAGCGTCCGCGGTGACGCGCCCGCGATCGACCTCACCGGCGTGCTCGAGCATCAGCGCAGCGACGCCGACCGCATTCAGGTCTCTACCGCGCCCGGAACCGACGGCATCGTCCGCCGCATCGAGGTGCGCGCCCGCGAAGGCGGCCAGAACTGGGTGGTGTTCGCGCTCGCCAACAACACCGACGACCAGCTCGACCGCCTGATCGTCGCCCCGCATTACCGCATCGTCTCCTCGGGGCTGTTGTGGCCCGACCTCGGGCTGTCGCGCATCGCAACCATCACCCCCTCGACCGGCGACCGGCCGGAGCGGCAGGAGAGCCCGACCGCCGACGTCTTCCGCGTCACCCTCGACCCCGGCGCCGTCGTCACCTTCGTCGCGGAGCTGCGCACCGACAAGCTGCCGCAGCTCTATCTGTGGGAGCCGGAAGCCTACAAGGACAAGGTCAACTCCTTCACGCTGTACCAGGGCATCGTGATCGGCATCTCCGGCTTGCTCGCGCTGGTGCTGACCATCCTGTTCGTGGTCAAGGGCAGCATCATGTTCCCGGCCGCCGCGGCGCTGGCCTGGGCGGTGCTGGTCTATATCGGCGTCGATTTCGGCTTCTGGGGCAAGGTGCTCGACATGTCGAACAACGCCGAACGCATCTGGCGCGCGGCGGGTGAGGCGATTTTGGCGGCAACGCTGCTGGTGTTCCTGTTCGCCTATCTCAACCTCAGTCGATGGCACGTGCGCTATTCGCACATTACGGTCGGCTGGCTCGCGTTCCTGGGCTCGCTGGTTGCGCTCGCTCTGTTCGACCCTGCGGTCGCCTCCGGCATCGCGCGCATCTCGCTGGTGCTGATCGCCTTCGCCGGCTTCGCGCTGATCGTCTATCTCTCCACCCACGGCTTCGACCGCGCGGTGCTGTTGATCCCGACCTGGTTCCTGCTGGTGATCTGGGTGATCGCGGCCGGCATGGCGGTCGCGGGCTCCGTCACCAACGACATCGTCGGCCCGGCGCTGCTCGGCGGTCTCGTGCTGATCGTGATGCTGATCGGCTTCACGGTGATGCAGCACGCGTTCGCGGGCGGCGGCGCCACCACCGGGGTGGTCTCCGACATCGAGCGGCGCGCGCTGGCACTGGCCGGCTCCGGCGATCTGATCTGGGACTGGGACGTTTCCGCCGACAAGGTGTTCACCAGCCCGGAGACCGAAGCCCTGCTCGGTCTCAAACGCGGCACGCTGGAAGGCCCGGCCGCGTCCTGGCTGGAAGTGCTGCACCCGCTCGACCAGGACCGCTTCCGCGCCGCGCTCGACAGCGTGCTGGATCAGCGCCGCGGCCGCCTGGTGCAGGATTTCCGTCTGCGCACGCCGGACGGTCACTTCATGTGGTTTGCGCTGAAGGCGCGCCCGGTGGTCGGCTCCGACGGCGAGGTCTCGCGCGTCGTCGGCACCCTCACCGACGTCACCGAACTGCGCAATGCCGAAGAGCGCCTGCTGCACGATTCCGTGCATGACAACCTCACCGGCCTGCCCAACCGCAAACTGTTCATGGACCGGCTCGGCGCGGTCGCGCATTTCGCCAAGACCATGCCGACGCTGCGGCCGACGCTGATGGTGATCGATCTCGACCGCTTCAAGCAAGTCAACGATTCCGTCGGCATCGCGGTCGGCGACTCGATCCTGCTGACGCTCGCCCGCCGCCTCACCCGCATCCTGAAACCGCAGGACACGCTGGCGCGGCTTGCCGGCGATCAGTTCGGCCTGATCCTGCTATCGGAGCAAGACCCTGCGCGCATCACCGCTTTCGCCGAGACCATCCGCAAGACCATCCGCGCGCCGATCGCCTTCAACGAACGTGAGATTTTTCTCACCGCCTCGATCGGTCTCGCCTTGTCCGATCCGCAAGTGCAGCTCACGGACGAGATCATCAAGGACGCCGAGCTTGCGATGTATCATTCCAAGCGCATCGGCGGCGACCGCATCGACGTCTACAAGCCCGCGATGCGCGCGCGAAAAACCGACCGGCTGACGCTGGAGAGCGAGCTGCGCCGCGCCATCGAGCGGCAGGAGCTCACGATCCTGTACCAGCCGATCGTGCGGCTGGAAGATCGTTCGATCGCCGGTTTCGAGGCGCTGGTGCGCTGGGATCATCCGAAGCTCGGGCGCATGGCGCCGTCGGAATTCATCGCCATCGCGGAAGAGACCGGTCTCATCATCGACCTCGGCATGTTCGTGCTCGACCAGACCGCCAAGCAGCTCTCGATCTGGCAGCGTGCGATGCGCTCGCGCGAGCCGATCTTCGCCAGCGTCAACGTCTCCTCGCGGCAATTGCTGCGCCACGACCTCATCCACGACATCCGCACCGTGCTGTCGCGCTCGTCGGTCGCCCGCGGCACGCTCAAGCTGGAATTGACGGAATCGATGGTGATGGAGAATCCGGAGCACGCGGCGCAGATGCTGACGCGGATCCGCGAGCTCGGCACCGGGCTGTCACTCGACGATTTCGGCACCGGCCATTCGTCGCTGGCCTATCTTCAGCGCTTCCCGTTCGACACCATCAAGATCGACCAGTCGTTCGTGCGCACCACCAATCGCGGCACCCGGCCGGTGATCCTGAAGTCGATCATCGCGCTCGCGCACGACCTCGGCATGGACGTGGTCGCCGAAGGCGCCGAGACCGATTCCGACGCGGTCGAGCTCTACCAGATGGGCTGCGAATACGCGCAGGGCTTCGCCTTCGGCGAGCCCATGGACGCCGACGCCGCGATGCGGCTGCTCACGGAAGTGCGGCTGGAAGCGGCGAGCTAGCTCTTCTTTCCCTCTCCCCTTGTTGTGCTATCGGATTCACACATCGGCCATTCGCAGTGAGGCGCCAAATTTGATGCGCTGGAGGGCTTCGAGCCCCAAGCGCATGGTTTTTGGTCCCGGCTTGCC
>NZ_JADPKY010000077.1 GCF_023074185.1 Bradyrhizobium sp. 132
AAGGATGATCGAGCAACATCGTCGTCTCCAGGTTGGGTGGTATTGCAACCTCAGTCTGGCCTCAGACTTGGTCGCTATCCACTCCCCATGGAATCTTCGTCGCAAGGGCTCCTCGCAATGACGGCGGAGGGATCTTATAGTCGCTATTCGGCTGCATCGAGGATGGGCGTCACCGTGGCCTTGAATTCCTGCACCGACGCTATGCTTCGGGAGCGATAGATCAGGCAGGAGCAGCGCAGCAACGAGGCGAAATTATTGACCTCGCCGTGGTGGTCGAGCACCTCGGTGTAGAGCGTCGTCAGAAACTTGCCGACGCTCATGTTCTCCTTGGCCGCGATCTCGTCCAGCGTGTCCCAGAATGCCATTTCCAGACGGATCGAGGTGCAATGCCCACCGATCCGTAACGAACGGGTCTGGGATTCGTAGTCGCGTTGGGGCTGGTGCGCGAAGAGATGGCACATGGCGTCCTCCCGTCCTGTTGCCGTTTTTTCACGATGCTACACCGCAGCCCGGTACCCCACAATCGGGACCAGCACCCGGAGATCAATCCATCCGGGGTGCGCGATTTTCTCGAACGTCCAATCTCTTCAATGCGATAGACGGCCCTTTTCCCCAGCCCGCCACGTTCCTGTTGCCCAACACATGCTTTTGACGCAACACGGCCTATAGCGCTGTCAGCGAATCCAGATCGCAAGCCCAAGATCGAGTTCATGCCCGTCCGCCAATTGCCAGAACAGGTCGTCAACCGCATCGCCGCCGGCGAGGTGGTCGAACGTCCCGCGAGCGTGGTCAAGGAACTGGTCGAAAACGCCATCGATGCCGGCGCGAGCCGGATCGACGTCTTCACCGATGGCGGCGGGCGCCGGCGGATCGGCATCACCGACGACGGCGGCGGCATGACCGCCAAGGACCTGTCGCTGGCGGTCGAGCGTCACGCCACCTCCAAGCTCGACGACGAGGACCTGCTGCAGATCCGCACGCTTGGATTCCGCGGCGAGGCGCTGCCCTCGATCGGCTCGGTCGCGCGGCTCTCCATCACCACGCGGCATGCCGGCGAGCCGCACGCCTGGGCGCTCAATGTCGAGGGCGGCGAGAAATCCGGGATCATGCCGGCGGCGTTGGCGCATGGCACGCGGGTCGAGGTCAACGACCTCTTCTACGCGACGCCGGCGCGGCTGAAGTTTTTGAAGACCGACCGCACCGAGGCGGAAGCGATCCGCGAGGTGGTGCGGCGGTTGGCGATGGCGCGGCCCGAAATCGCCTTCACGCTGGCGGGCGAAGAGCGCGCGCCGGTGACCTGGGCTGCGGCGCTACCCGGCGTCGCCGGTCGCCTGACCCGTCTCGGCGACATCTTGGGGGCGGAGTTCCGCAGCCATGCCATCGAGGTCCATGCCGAGCGCGAGGGCGTCGTGGTCGCCGGCTATGCCGCGGCGCCCGCGCTAACCAAAGCCAACGCGCTCGGGCAATATCTCTTCGTCAACGGCCGCCCGGTGCGCGACAAGCTGATCCTCGGCGCGGTGCGGGGGGCCTATGCCGATTATCTGCCGCGCGACCGCCATCCGGTGCTGGCACTGTTCGTCACGCTCGATCCGCGCGAGGTCGACGCCAACGTCCATCCGGCCAAGACCGAGGTGCGGTTTCGCAACGCAGGCCTCGTGCGCGCGCTGATCGTGCACGGATTGAAGGAAGGGCTCGCGCGGGAGGGCCGGCGTACGGCCGCAAACGGCGGCGAGAGCGCACTATCTTCGTTCCGCCCCGCATTCACGCCGCGCCCGGCAAGCTGGGACTGGCGCCAGTCGCCATCCGCCCCGATGCCGTCTTTCGACGGTGCCGCCGCGCCCGCCTTCGCCGAGCGTGCGCAGGCCGCATTCGACGTCGGCGCGCCGAGCGCCGACGTGCGGATCGAGAGCCAGCCTGTCGGCGACTTTGTCGACCGTCCGCTCGGCGCGGCACGCACCCAGATCCACGAGACCTATATCGTCTCGCAGACCCGCGACGGGTTGATCATCGTCGACCAGCACGCCGCGCATGAACGCATCGTCTACGAGCGGCTGAAGGCTTCGCTCGCCGCCAATGGCGTGCAGCGGCAGATCCTGCTGATCCCCGAGATCGTCGAGATGGACGAGGCCACGGTAGAGCGCCTGCTCGAGCGCAGCGAAGAGCTGACGTCGTTTGGCCTTGCGATCGAATCCTTCGGCCCCGGCGCGGTCGCGGTGCGCGAGACGCCGTCACTGCTCGGCAAGACCAACGCGGGCGGGCTGTTGCGCGATCTTTCCGAGCACATGGCCGAGTGGGACGAGGCGCTGCCGCTCGAGCGCCGCCTGATGCACGTCGCCGCAACCATGGCCTGCCACGGCTCGGTGCGCGCCGGCCGCAGGCTGCGGCCGGAGGAGATGAACGCCCTGCTCCGCGAGATGGAGGACACCCCGAACTCCGGCCAGTGCAACCACGGCCGCCCGACCTATGTCGAGCTGAAGCTGTCGGATGTGGAGAAGCTGTTCGGGCGGCGGTGACTTCGTAGGCTACGGCGCCTTCAGAAACACGAACTCCGTGTCGTCATACGCCCGCCGCTCCAATTCCTCGTAACCCTCAGGCGTCGCGAACTGCGCAGCCTTCGCCTCTTCCACCACGAGCAGCGCGCCTGGCGTGAGCCAGCCGCCATCACGCAGGCTCTCGAGCGCCTTCTCCGCAAGACCGTTGCCGTAGGGCGGATCGAGGAACACCAGCGAGAACGGCTCGACCGGATGTGCAGGCCCGAGATCGGTCGCATCGCGGCGATAGACCTTGGTGACGCCGCCGAGGCCCAGCGACTCGACATTGTTGCGGAGCAGGGCGCGCGCTTCCGCGCCGTTGTCGACGAACAGCGTGAACTTCGCGCCGCGTGACGTCGCTTCGATGCCGAGCGCGCCGGTGCCGGCGAAGAGATCGAGCACGCGCGCGTCCGAGATCGGATCGCCATAGGCGTGCACGAGGATGTTGAACACGGACTCGCGCAAGCGGTCCGCCGTGGGGCGGATGTCGCGCGAGGACGGTGAGGCCAAATTGCGCCCCTTCAATCGACCGCCGACGACGCGCAACGCTAGTCCTCCTTCGGCGCCAGATCGCGCTTGCCGTGATAGCCGCGCTTGGGACGGCGCGGCGGGCCGTAGCCACTGACCTCGGACTCATTGCGCTCGCGCGCCTCCTCGCTGCCGGTGCGTTGCACCAGCACGCGGCGGCCCTTGCGGTCGTTGATCACGCCGCGCTTGGCGGCAGGCTTCTTCTCGCGCGGCGCGTCGTCTCCCTCAGGCGCGGCAGATTTCTGCGGCACGTCGAACTGGGCACCCGACTTGTCGATGATCTTGTCGCCGAGCTGGTCGCGCAGCACGCGCGACTTGATCTCCTCGACCTGGCCTTCGGGGACCTCGCCGAGCTGGAACGGTCCGTAGGACACCCGGATCAGCCGGTTCACCTCGAGCCCGAGATGGGCGCAGACATTGCGCACTTCGCGGTTCTTGCCCTCGCGGATCGCGAAAACCAGCCAGACATTGGCGCCCTGGTCACGCTCCAGCGTGGCGTCGATCGGACCGTATTTGACGCCCTCAACCTCAATGCCGTTCTTCAGCTCATCGAGCTGCGCCTGCGTGACGTCGCCATGGGCGCGGACGCGATAGCGGCGCAGCCAGCCGGTGTCCGGCAGCTCGAGCGTGCGCGCGAGCCCACCATCATTGGTGAGCAGCAGCAGGCCCTCGGTGTTGAAGTCGAGCCGGCCGATCGAAATCAGCCGCGGCAGGCCTTCGGGCAAATTGTCGAACACGGTCGGACGCCCCTCGGGGTCGTCATGCGTCGTCATCAGCCCGCGCGGCTTGTGATAGAGGAACAGCCGCGTGCGCTCGCGCTCCGGCATCGGCTTGCCGTCGATGGTGACGACATCGTTCGAGGTGATGTCGAGCGCCGGCGAATTGATGACACGGCCGTTGACGGCGACGCGGCCCTGCGTGACCATCTCCTCGGCATCGCGGCGCGAGGCGAGGCCCGCACGCGACAGCACCTTGGCGATACGCTCGCCGGCCTTCTTGGGCTTCGGTGCTTCGTCCCGGCGCGGGCGGCCTTCGAAGTCCCGATCACGGCCGCGATAGGCGCCGCGACCGCCGAAGGCCGGACGTTTCTCGAAGATCCTGCTGTCGTCCTCGTTTTCGCGGCGCGGACGATCACTGTCGCTGCGCGGATGCTCGTGCCAGTCGGAGCGCTCGCGCGGACGATCGAATTTCGGGCGATCGCCGCCGCGCCCCCCACGCTCGCCGTCGCTGTCACGGCGGGGCCGGTCGAATTTTGGACGGTCATCGCGCGGGCGATCGAATTTGGGCCGCTCACGGAACGGACGATCACCCGATGGACGATCGTCGCGCGAACGCGAGAAGCGCGGACGGTCGTCGCCGCCGCCTTGCCGATCGTCGCGCTTCTGCCAGGGCTTGTCCTGACCACGGTCGCTGCCGCCAAAATCCTTGCGCGGGCCCTTGCTAAAGTCCTTGCGCGGCGGCCGGTCCCCGCGGGGAGCCGCATCGCGCTTCTGCCAAGGCTTTGAATCGCTGCGCTCGCCACGGTCCGGTGCGCCGCGCGAAAACTTCCGCTCGCCGTCGAACTTGCGCTCCGGACGATCGCCGCGCGGCGCGTAAGGTCGCTTGTCGCCAAATTTCGTGTCACCGGTCCGGCCGGCCGGACGGGAATCGTCGCGATCCCTGCGCGGCGGACGGTCATCACGCCCATAGGACGGGCGATCACCGCGCGGCTTGAACGGCCGCTTCTCGCCATCGCGCGAGGGGCGATCAGAAAATGGGCGGTCGCCACGGGGCTTGAACGAGCGCTTCTCGCCGTCGCGCGACGGACGATCGGAAAACGGACGGTCTTCACGCGGCTTGAAGGGACGGTCGCCACGCGGCTTGAAGCTGCGCTCGCCCCGATCCTCGCCGCGCGGCCAGTCTTCGCGCTTGAACCTCGGGCGGTCGCTGAAATCGCGGCGCGGCGCGTCACCGTCTTCGCGGCGGCGGACCGGTCGGCTGTCACTGTCGCCGCGGGGCGGGCGGCTGTCGCCCTTGCCCTCAAATCCCCGCTTGGCGAACTTCTTCTCGGGGCCCCGAGCCTTGCCGGAACGGCCGCCCTTGGCCGGGCCACGGTCGCGCCGGCCGCGGGAATCATTGTCTTTGTCGCTGTCGCGAGGCATGAATAATCTCACTCAGGGGGTGGCCAGAAAGCATTGTGCGCGCTCGTTTCGAGCCGCATGCTCAGGCAAATTCGGTAAGCACTTCTGCTGAAGGCGCAGCTACTAGCAGGTTTCTCGGGATGATACGAGGCTTGAAAGCCCCCTCTTTCATGGATTTGGCGCTCAGAACGGCCGAAAACGCCGGAAAGTCGGGCGAAGTTCCGATCGGATGCGTCGTGGTCCGCAACTTCGAGGTCATCGCCACCGCGGCGAACCGGACCCTGACCGACTACGACCCTACGGCTCATGCCGAGATCATTGCGCTCCGCGAAGCCGCCAAAAAGATCGGCAGCGAGCGCCTGGTCGACTGCGACCTCTACGTGACGCTGGAGCCCTGCACCATGTGTGCGGGCGCGATCTCCTTTGCAAGGGTGAGGCGGCTCTATTACGGCGCCGCCGATCCCAAGGGCGGCGCGGTCGAGTCCGGCGTGAGGTTCTTCACCTCGCCGACCTGCCATCACGTCCCGGATGTCTATTCCGGGGTCGGCGAAAGCGAGTCGGCGCGGCTGCTCAAGGACTTCTTCCGGGAACGGCGCTAAGGCGCCGCAAAGAACTCGCGCAGCGCCTTGGCGGTGACGTCGGGGTTCTCCTCGGTGAGAAAGTGTCCCGAATCCACCGGCATGCCCACGACGTTCGTCGCCCATTGCTTCCAGATGTCGAGCGGGGTGGCCGCGGCCTGGGCGATGCCGGCGTTGCCCCACAGCGCCAGCATCGGAATGGTGATCTTGTTGCCGGCGTCGAAATCCGCCTTGTCGGGATCGTAATCGAAATAGGCGCCGGCGCGATAATCCTCGCACATCGCATGCACGCGGGCGGGATCGCGGAACGGGGCGATGTAGTGTTCGAGCGCGCGCTCGTCGATGGCGTCGAGCGTCTTCGACCTGGTCTGGCTCGCCATCTTGAAGCGCAGAAAGAACTCGCCATTGCTCGAAATCAGCGTTTCCGGCAACGGTGCGGGCTGCGCCAGAAAAGTCCAGTGGTAGATCTTCAGCGCATAGGCGCGGTTCATCCGCTCCCAGTAATTATAGGTCGGCAGGATATCGAGCACGGCGAGGCGCGACAGCCGGCCGGGATGATCGAGCGCAAGGCGATAGGAGACGCGGCCGCCGCGATCATGGCCGGCGAGCGCGAAGTGCACGTGGCCAAGGCTCTCCATCGCCTCGACCATGGCCTTGGCCATCGCGCGCTTGCTGTAGGGCATGTGCAGCGCATCGCTCTCGGGCATGTCGGACCAGCCATAGCCGGGCAGATCGGCGATGATCAGCGTGAACTGGTCGCTAAGCTGCGGCGCGACGCGGTGCCACATCACGTTGGTCTCGGAGAAGCCGTGCAGCAGCAACAGCGGCGGTCCCTTGCCGCCGATGCGGGCGAAGATGCGGCCGAAGGAGGTGTTGATCCATTCGGAGGCAAAGCCGGGGTAGAGGTCGGCGAGATCGGACATCTTGTGCATCCTTATCTGGTCAGCGCTGGATCTGCTCGGTCTTGAAGTGCCCAAGACTTGGGGGCCCCAAAACAAAAATCTCGAAAACAACCCCATGCACAGTAGCTAAGTTCAACACCTGCCTGCACAATTTTGGAGTGCCGACGGGCGCGGCCGGAAATTGCGCGCGCGTGCGAAAAACCGCTGTCAGCCCTTGGCCTTCTCTGCTTCCACCGCCTGCCAGCCGATGTCACGGCGGCAGAAGCCTTCCGGCCAGTTGATGCGGTCGACCGCCTGATAGGCGCGGGCTTGCGCTTCCGTCACGGTCTTGCCGCGCGCGCAGACATTGAGCACGCGGCCGCCATTGGCGAGGATGGCGCCGTCCTTCTCGACCGTCCCGGCGTGGAAGATCTCGGCGGTCTCGACCTTCGCGGCATCATCGAGCCCCTCGATGCGCGTGCCTTTCTGATAGTCGCCGGGATATCCCTTCGCCGCCATCACCACCGTGAGCGCGGAATCCGGATGCCAGCGCAGATCGAAATGCTTCAGCTGCCCGTCGCATGACGCCAGGAACGCCGGCACGATGTCCGACATCATCCGCAGCATCAGCACCTGGCACTCGGGATCGCCGAAGCGGACGTTGAACTCGAACAGCTTTGGGCCCTGCGTCGTCAGCATGATCCCGGCGTAGAGGATGCCGCGGAACGGCGTGCCGCGCTGCTTCATGCCGGCGACCGTCGGCAGGATGATCTTGGCCATGATCGCGTCATGGATCGCCGGCGTCACCAGCGGCGTCGGCGAATAGGCGCCCATGCCGCCGGTGTTCGGGCCGAGATCATGGTCGAACACGCGCTTGTGGTCCTGCGCGGACGCCAGCGGAATGGCGGTCTCGCCGTCGCACAGCGCGAAGAAGCTGATCTCGCGGCCCGGCAGAAATTCCTCGATCACGACCTCAGCGCCGGCATCGCCAAACGCGCCCTCGAACATCATGGCGATGGCGTCCTCGGCCTCGCGCACGGTCTTGGCGACGACGACGCCCTTGCCGGCGGCAAGGCCGTCGGCCTTGACCACGATCGGCGCGCCCTGGCTCTGGACGTAAGCACGCGCATCGGCCGCGTTGGTGAAGCGCTGGTAGGCGCCGGTCGGAATGCCGAATTCGGTACAGAGCGCCTTGGTAAAGCCCTTCGAGCTTTCGAGCTGGGCGGGGATCTTGCTCGGGCCGAATGCCTTGATGCCAGCGGCGGTGAGGTCATCGACGATCCCGGCCGCCAGCGGCGTCTCCGGGCCGACCACCACGAGCTCGACCGCATTCTTTTTGCAGAAGTCGATCACGGCGGCATGGTCGGCGACGTCGAGCGCCACGCATTCCGCCTCGCGCGCAATCCCGGCATTGCCCGGCGCGCACCAGAATTTGGTCACCAGGGGAGAGGCTGCGATCTTCCACGCCAGGGCATGTTCGCGGCCGCCGGAACCGAGCAAGAGAATGTGCATCGAGGGCTCGAAAAGGAGAGGTCTGCTGGACGCGAGGTCGCACGAATCACGGCGGGTCTCAAGGGGTGTTGCCCCGAACTCCCCGTCATTCCGGGGCGCGCGTGCTCCTGCTGTCCATCTCCCCTTGTGGGATAAGGCTGCTCATATACTTTCTGATACTTCAATGACTTACATCGTTGGGCGTCCCTATGGTGTCCCTAAGGGCTTTCCACGGCTCACCTATTTATAACAGCGCTCCACCGGGTCCACACGGATTGATCTAGCATTTCCGAGCACGCCATAGTTGCGCGCTATGGCGACTCAAATCCCAGAGCCTTACTACGTCGCTTACATTGACGAGGCGGGCGACGCCGGACTGAAGAAAGTACGCCCGATTGACGATGTGGGCGCGACGGAATGGCTTTGCCTTGGCGCGGTGCTAATCAAAGTTAAGTACGAGCCCGAAGTGAACAACTGGGTTCGAGCGATCTTGTCAAAGGCTGGGAGCAACCGCGCCGACCTTCACTACAGGCACTTGTCCGCCTCTCAGAAACGGATTGCTTTGGGCGAGATCGCTCAGCTCCCTTTGCGTGGCTTTGTTCTTGCGTCGAACAAGAAGAACATGCGGGGTCACCGAAATGAGCGAGCCGAGCGCGCTGGAGCCCAGCAATGGTTCTACAACTATTGTCTGCGCCTACTTTTGGAACGGGTAACTGACTTCTGCTACCACCATGCAGCCAAAGAGCAGGCAAAGGATCGTTTCGTGAAGATCCTGTACAGCGAACGCAGTATTCATTCTTATGCTCAAACAGCAGCCTATCATGAGCTTCTGAAGATGCAGGCAAGAGCCGGGGCTCTCGTCCTTACGAAGCGACGAATTATGTGGGAAGTTTTGGATTGGCGGCTTGCCCAACCAGTATCGCACTCAGCAAGTCCGGGCGCGCAGCTTGCGGATGTTGTAACGAGCGCTTTCTATCAAGCTGTGGATACGCTTCCGCCAACGAAGTGGAATAACGAATTTGCAAGACTGCTGGAGCCGATCATGGCAATGGAGAGCGGGTCATCCATGGGCTATGGCGTGGCTCTTCAGCCAACGCCCACGTGGAAAGCGAAGCTGGACACCAAGCAAAGGCAGATCTTCGAATTCTACGGCTATAGGTTCTGGCCATGACGCGTGAAGCACTTCCGTGAGCAGCGCGCCAGCCACGGCTTAGACCGATGCCGAAGCCGGTTGGCGGTGTTCTTTGCGCATCAGGCACGCCCCTAGTCATTTGAGGAGCAAGGACACACGCCCTCGAAGCTACCCTTCTAGCGACGGCCCCTTCTCAAACTTTGACCAATGCGCGCAAGCGTAATCCGCTGCGACACTGGAGCCTGATCCGGTCCGCCCACTATTGTCCCCGTTGGAACGCTGTCCCTGTTCTTTACCACATCAGGTACCCCGGCTTGCTTAGCCACCAATCTCCACTTTCTGCGGAATTCGGTCGTGGACCAAGGTAAGCCGGTAACATCGTTTATGATGATTGGGCCGGATGATGGAAGGGCCAAAATGTCCAGGCCAATTGCCTTGACCTCCGCTAGCACCATCGGGGCCTTCTTCAGATCGACTTGGATCGGGCGGCCGCTTGACCCTGTCGTGTGTCGCAAGATCAAATTTTTATCGATGTCGGACCAACGTAGGCCACGAAGCCACTTCCGACCATGGATTTCGAAATCGGAGCTTCCCGGCTCGTCAATAGGAACCCACTCACCGATTACATCCTTTTGGCCAAGCCTCAATTCGAATTGAAACGCTTGGACGAGAGCTATCGAATACCAACCAAAGTGTTCGCGAGCAGTGCGACGGATTGCTTGGACGTGCTCGGCAGTTAGTTGCACGAGACGTGGTCCCTGAGTGCCAAACCGGCTCTCGCGAAGGAGTTCCGCAAGACGCTTGCACTCTGGATCTTCGAGCAGCGTAAAGCCAAATTTAAATAGAGCCCGAAGCCGCGCGATCATTTCATTCGCAGCGGCAGTTCTACCGCCAGAACCCGAAACTTTGTACCAGTAAAGCAGCGTTGGCGCCTTGATGCCTCGGACCTGATGGTGGCCGTATTTTTCACTTATCCGATCGAACGTGCGGCCCTGCTTGATGCGCACCTGATAGCGAAGTTTTTGGAAAGGCGAGTCCAAATCACTTCGATAGGAATCTATTAGTTGCTTGAGCGTTAGCGCCATTGTCCGTCACAGCCCCTCGGCGTGCAAGTACATCAACAGAATGATGGTGATAATCACAACCGCCGCAGCTATGCCGACCACTCCGTCGGCACGGATAACTGCTCCGAAGAAGTGTATTTCGAGTCGTTGAAATTGGTCCACCACATTAGCTCCGTGCTACTTGGCTCAGACGATCCGAACCGATGTCGCCATTGGGTCAGCGTCGGCACGTTGTGCCAAGATTATTCGGCGCTCAAGAAAGATCCCGAGCGATTGTAAGACCTTAAGCAGGAGGCAATGTCATCAGCGCTCTTGCAAAAAAACCGCTGATGTAGGCGACCGAAAACTACTATGCCGATAAGTATCTGAGTGCGCTGTCAAAACCCCGCGCGATAGCGCGACAACATGACGGGAAGAGACTTTGGTAGACCATCGCTGCGGAAAGTGGATGATCGTTCAAGTGGTTGGTCTGATCAGCGGTTTTTTCTCTTCCGTCCGCGGCCGTCCAGACTAGTAGCGGGCTTGCGGCTTGCGCATTGGGAATGCGCTGGTCCGCAACCTAGACCCAATGCTTGGCGACTTCCCCCACTGGAGTAAAACGGCGTCATGGTGAGCGCTGGTATCGAGAGGGTTTTTCTCGCGCGAAGCGCCGGATGAGGGGTTTCCATCCCCACGCACAAATATTTGCGGAGACAGACCCCTCACCCGAGTGTGCCCGTGTCTACCAGCGGAGATGCCCTCTCCCACAAGGGGCGAGGGCACAGCAATCTGCACCGCGATCTGCAGCAAACGTCGCTCCACGCCGGAATGACGGGGCCTAAACCTGCTTCCCCGCAATGATCTCCTGCAGAGTCGCCACATGCCGCGCAAACGCGCCGCGTCCGGCCGCGGTCGCGGTCACCGTCGTCTGCGGCTTCTTGCCGACGAACGCCTTGTCCACCGAAACGTAGCCCGCCTTGGCCAGCGTCTCGATATGGGCACCGAGATTGCCGTCGGTCGCGCCGGTGAGCTTCTTCAGCCGGGAAAACTCCAATCCTGCGGCGGCTGGCAGCGCGTTCAGGGCCGCCATGATCTTCAGCCGCAGCGGCTGGTGAATGATTTCGTCGAGCTCGGCCATCAGATCCGCCGCATCCAGAGCCCGCCGAGGATCAGGCCACCGCCGTTGACGAACGCCATCCAGAGCGGGAACGCCTCGCCGATCCAGAAGAATCCGATCAGCGTCAGCGCGGCAATTCCAAGACCGATCGCAATGAAGGCATAGCCGAACCAGAGTCCCGCCATCATGTAGAACAGCATGAAGTAAAGCGGCCAGAACGTACCCAGCTGGCGCGGACCGAAATGACCGATCACGCTGGTGCAGAGATAACCGAAGGCAAAGAACAGCACGAACAGCAGAAGCAGTCTGATCTCGAAGCCGCGACCATGGGAGTGCCGCGGCGGATTGACTAGGCGGAGTGCAACCAGACCGACGACGCCGACAACATCCACGGCAACCCAGGCGTAGATCGCATAGATCGGCCAAAGCCAGGTCACGAGATTGCCCGCGAACACCAATATGCCCCACCAGACGACTGCGAGGCCCGCCAGCTCGTAGAGCTGCGATTGCTTCACGCGCTGGACGATGTCGTCGATATCGGCCAGCGCTGCGGACGCCTCCTTGCTGTCGATCATGTCGTCCCTTTCTGTCCCTGGGCTATCTCGTATGACGCTCGGTGACACCTGAGCGCGCGCCTCGTCCTTCGAGACGACCGCTACGCGGTCTCCTCAGGATGAGGCTTCGAGACGACCGCTTCCAGCGGTCTCCTCAGGATGAGGCTCAGCTGCACCAGGACCCGTTAAAGCGGCTGCCGCAAACTCCGCCCTCATCCTGAGGGCCCGACGCAGGCGGGCGTCTCGATGGATGGCCACGGGGAAACCGCTCCCATCTACGATTGCCTTGCCGTCAACGGGGCGCATCACGACTGCCCCGCCCCGCGCGTTGCCAAATCCTCGGCGATGACCGAAATCGCCTTCGGGTTGGTGACGATTCCCATGTGGTTGATGCCGTCGATGATCTTGACGTCGACCGACGGTTTGATGGCCTGCACGGTCTCCGCGTATTTGTCCGAGATCATCATCTCGTCCTCGGCGCCGCCAAAGACCGTGATCGGATGGGTCGTCGCCGGGAGATCGATGCGATAGCCGCGCGTCGCGAAATTGCGCGTCAGGCGGTCGGAATAGGTGAAGACGAGATACCTTGCCGAACTCGCCGGCACGGCGAGAGCGAGCACCGGAAGCTGCGAACAGCAGTCGATGCCGAGCTTGCGGAGCGCGGCGAGCCCCAAGAAACGCGGCAGGTCGAAATTGGCCCAGCCGCCGGAATGCGGCTTGTTGGTCGGTGCGTCGTAGCCGAGATAGGGTGCGAGCAGCACCGTGCGCACGAACATGTCCTGCATGATCGGCGTCGCGGCGACGCGCAGCGAGAAGCCGGCACCGGCGGAATGGCCGATCAGGGTGAGCGGGAGATCCGGCGCGGTCTTGCGGATTTGAGCGACGAAGTCGACGAGGTCGTCTTCGAGCTGGCCGACATAGCCGATGTCGCCGCGCGAGCCGGAGCCGCCATGGCCGCGAATGTCGAGCGCCCAGGTCTCCACCCCGCGCGAGGCGATCGCATGGGTCAGGGCATGATTGATGGTGCCGCTGGAGCCGGAGGAGCCGTGGATGAAGATCGCGCCACGGCCCGTCGCGGCGCCGCTGGCAACGTAGTGGCGGAAACCGATCCAGGTGCCGTCGCGGGCCTGAAAACGCTCCAGGGCCGGCAGCGTGGACCAATCGATGCCCTTGGCGGAGTCCGAGACCGATCGCATCTCCGGCGGCCGCTCCAGCGGCGTTGCGATCATCGCGGTCAGGATCAGCGCGACACCGCCGACCGCACAGACGGCCCATTTCAGTCCGTTCAAAACGCCGCGTAGCAGTCGGATTGCCATGATCTACTCCCTCAAACTGATTAAATATAGAGAACTCTATAATACAGAGTACTCTCTCAATCAATCCCCAGATTGGCGCGACGCGGCGAAAATCCTTAACGTCGGGTCCGATCCCAAAACGCCGAATCGTTTGCCGATGCCGCCTGCAGAGCCTCTGCTCAACACCCCCGAATTCACCGTTTCCGAGCTCTCGCAGTCCCTGAAACGGACGGTCGAGGACACCTATGGCCATGTCCGGGTCCGCGGCGAGATCTCCGGCTTCCGCGGAGCTCATTCCTCCGGCCATTGCTATTTCGCGCTCAAGGACGAGAGCGCCAAGATCGAGGCGGTGATCTGGAAGGGCGTGCACGGGCGGATGCGCTTCAAGCCCCAGGAGGGGCTCGAGGTCATCGCCACCGGCAAGCTGACCACCTATCCGGGCTCTTCGAAATACCAGATCGTGATCGAGGCGCTGGAGCCGGCCGGCATCGGCGCCCTGATGGCGCTGATGGAGGAGCGCAAGAGGAAGCTCGCCGCCGAAGGCCTGTTCGACGAAGCGCGAAAACAGCTGCTGCCCTGGCTGCCGGAGGTGATCGGAGTCGTGACCTCGCCGACCGGCGCCGTCATCCGCGACATCCTGCACCGGCTGGAGGACCGCTTTCCCCGCCACGTGCTGGTGTGGCCGGTCAAGGTGCAGGGCGAAGGCTCGGCCGAGCAGGTCGCGGCCGCGATCCGCGGCTTCAACGCGATTGCCCCGGGCGGCAAGATTCCGCGGCCCGACGTGCTGATCGTCGCGCGCGGCGGCGGCTCGCTGGAGGATTTGTGGTCGTTCAACGAGGAGATCGTGGTCCGCGCCGCGGCCGAGAGCATGATCCCGCTGATCTCGGCGGTGGGGCATGAGACCGACATCACGCTGATCGATTTCGTCGCCGACAAGCGCGCGCCGACGCCGACGGCGGCGGCCGAGATGGCCGTGCCGGTGCGCAGCGATCTCTTTGTCGAGGTCGCCGATCTCGGGCGACGCACCCGCGCCTATTGGCAGCGCGCCCATGAGAGCCGCCGCAGCGAACTGCGTGCCGCCGCGCGCGCCCTGCCGGCGGCCGGCGACCTGTTGGCGATCCCGCGGCAGCGGCTGGATTCGGCAGGTGCGTCCCTGCCCCGCTGCCTCAAGGCCAACACGCACGCGCATTTCCGCAGGTTCACCGCGGCCGGCGCCAAGCTGACATTGCGGGTGCTGCACGGCCAGATCGCGCAGGCCGATCATCGCCTCACGGTGTGCGGCGAGCGGCTTGGTCTCTCCACCCGCTCGCTGCTGCGGCGGCGGCGCGACCGCTTTGCCGGGCTGGAGGTGCGCTTGCGCGCCTCAAAGATCTCCAACGCGCAGGCGCAACGCAACGCGATTGCGCGTCAGCGCGAGCGCACGCATCGACTTGCCGAGCGCGCGGGCCGCGCGCTGGTCACGTTGTTGCAGCGGCTGGATGCCCGCGTCGAGAACAGCGGCAAGCTGCTCTCCGCTTTGTCCTATCGCGGCGTGCTCGCGCGCGGCTTTGCGCTGGTGCGCGATGAAGCCGGCCATCCCCTGCACTCGGCCGACAGCGTCGGGCCGAATGCGCGGATGGAGATCGAGTTTGCGGATGGCCGTGTGGCAGCGACGGCGGATGCGGATCGGCCTGCTCCCGCAGCGAAGCGTGCGCCAACGCAGTCGAAGCCCGCCGCGCAGGACACCAAACCCGCACCGAAGCGCATGGGCAAGCCGGTGGATCAGGGTAATTTGTTCTAGCAGCGCGGCGCTGCTCCGCCCTCAGTGTCATTCCCCGCGCAGGCGGGGAATCCAGTACGCCGCAGCCTCTCGATGAGCCACTGACGTCTCGGAGTACTGGATCGCCCGGTCAAGCCGGGCGATGACAGCGAGTGTGCGTGCAAATGCAGCCCCATCCCCGTCATTGCGAGCGGAGCGAAGCAATCCAGAATCCCTCACCGGAAAGACTCTGGATTGCTTCGCTCCGCTCGCAATGACGGAGTGCCTACCTACCGGCAGGACAATCCCGCGTCGATCGTGGTCCAGAAGCCGCAATGTTCCGGCGCGAGTTGCGGCGCGCCGGCATGGGCTTCGAACAGGAAGACCGCGACGGTGAAGACAATCAGTGCGGAGGAGAACAGGACGAAGTGGTTGCGCATGGAAGATGCGTTTAATCGACATCGTGGTCGAATGATGGCGTCGTCAAATGTTGAAACCGCATCCGTGCGCGATCCGTAGAGTTACAGTCGGCCATCAATTGCCGTGCAGGGCGGTGGTCGATGCGGGGCTGTCCGCTGTTGTTCCTTCGGGCGGCCCCGCTTCGCACTACCGCGCCAGCCACTCCGCGACCTCGTTTTGCGACTCCGCGCGCGCTACCGCATCGGTGCCGAGATGACCGTGCTCGGGTGCGGCGGCGTCGGTGCTGCCGGCAGCTGCGTGCAGCGGCGTGTTGGCGCGGTCGAAATCGTGATAGGCGCCGGGATAGACCACGATGCGTGCGAGCGCGCTGCGCCCATGCGCGCCCTCGACCATCTGGCGGCAGGCCGGCGGCGACGACACGTCGTCATTGGCGCCGATCAGCACCAAAGTCGGCACCCGCGTGCTCCACCCCAAACCTGCGGAAATCCTGCAGTCCGGATAGAACGCGATCGCGGCGCGGAAATCGGGACCAGCGTCGCGCGCAGCACCCTGCGGACGCACGGCCCAGAGCAGCGCGCTGGCGCCATTCGCCCAACCCATCAGGCTGACGCGGTCGCGCACCACCCAGCTTTGCTTCATCAGCCAGGCGCGCGAAGCCGCGATGTCGGCAACGCGCTCACGCCGCGCCTTGACGTGCATCTCCTTGACGCGACATTGCGGCCCGAGCTCGCGCGAGCCGTAGCTGTCAGGGAGCAGCACGGCGTTGCCGGACTTGAGCAGACGCTCGGCCCAGTCGCGATAGCGCGACAGCACGGAATCGGAATGGCCGCCGAGCCCGCCGCAGCCGTGGAGCGCGATCACGGCCGGAAACGGCCCCGTGCCCTCAGGCTTGTAGAGCTGCGCATGCAGCACGCCCGACGCCAGCGGAATCTCGACCTGCTGCGGGGCCGGCGACGCTTGCGCGGCCGATATCAGGAACGTCAGGAACAGGGCGGTTAACGGAAGGCGCATCGGACTCTGCCGTTGGATCCTTCGCTCAAGCACTATCACGCGGAAACGGCGCCAAAACATCACAAACCGGTGGGTTTACCGGGGCGGACAAGCCACCCTATTTATGCTACATCCCGTCCGACACATCGTGCCCTCCAGGGTCTTCCACGGAGCGGCCTTCCACGGAGACTTTCGACCGTGCTGAACAAGTTCGGCCCCTCGGGCCATGGCGAAGCGCAGGTGCAGTATCTCGACGGCGACTTCCGTGTGATCTCGCCGGGGACCTTCGTGCGCTGCGCCATCACCGACACGCGCATTCCGCTCGACGAGTTGAAGTACTGGAGCGTGGACCTGCAGGAAGCCTACGCCACGCCCGCCGCCGTGCTCGAGCGACATTACCCCGGCGCGCCGAAGCCGCAATCGTAAGGCCGCGGGCGCGCTTCTAGTGCTGCTCCGTGCCATCCGCGCCCACGCAAGTCTTGATGAAGCTCTTCCTGATCTCGCCGACGACCTTCTGATCGATCGCCTGCTTCAGGCAATCGACCCGCGCCTGCGCCATGCAGAGCTGCATCTGGTCGCGCTTGTCCTGCCCGTTCATATTTTGCGTCGAGCTGAGGCACGTCACGCGCTTGGTCGCGGGAACCGGAACAGTGGTGGTTTGAGCGGCCGGCGGCGCGGTTTGTGCAAAGACGGGCACAATGATCAGACACACAAGGCCGGCGGCGACGGCGGCGGACGACAACTTCATCGAATTCTCCTGAACGTCTGAAAACGATAGGAGCTTGCGATGAATGGCGCCTGAATGGCAGGCTGCTGTCGGATGGGCAAAGCGCAGCTGCCCTGCCGGCGTACCACGACAGGTGCAGCTTATCGCGAGGTATGAGAATGGTCCGCATCGGCGTCGCGACGGTGTTCGCGCGCGCCTGAAGTGCGCGTCTCACAGCAAATGATCTCCGTCGTGCCAATCCGCGTTGCATCGAATAGTGCTTGCACTCCGTGGTTAGTTATTTCGCGTTGTGGTTGGATTCTTTGTTGCGGTCGGCATTCTCAGGTTGTTTGACGAAGTCTTGGTGAAACAGAGCGCTGCTATAGTGAGACCTTAGGTAACTAGCCCTGCTCTTTTATCGCACAGACAATCAAGTCAACCAAACGGCCATTGAGCTTTGGAATTGGCGCAGTCTGTGAACGGGCTCATAACGAAGAGCCATCTGACGGGCTACGATCACCTCGAAAATCGCGCTGGAATATCTGTAAATCGAAAGTCAAACGACGGGGGCTGATCATGCCCACCATACTAGACCTGCTCTATCGTGAATATTGCCGCGCCCGCCTCGCTGAAATGCGGAAACAGCTTCTGATCGCAGCTGAACGCTCTGAAGCTCTCGAAGCGCATCATCATCCGGATCAGGGTGACGATGAGAGGACGGACGCACAACGCAAGACCGGTCGCGGCGCGCCGAATTGAAGCGGCCCCGAGACCGGCGATCTCTCCCGCATAGCAGTGACCAAGCAATTGGCAACAGTTTGGGAGGCAGCAATGAATACAGCCGAGTACTATACCGTCATGGTGGCCTGCGTCTCGTGCCTGACCATTATCGGATTGATGGCCGTTGGGGCGTGGTGAGCATGATTGACAGCTGAACCGCGATCGCAGGCCGTACCGAGGCGCTGGCAAGCACGTTCGGTCGGACCTATGGCGCCGGACGCAGCACGCGCCGTACAGCATGGTCCGCCAATGGACGCTGCAAGACCTTCGCCTCGCATCGGTTTGCAGACATGATTCTTGCTGTGAGGTGAGCGTTGCCGCCGCTTCGTTCGACTGCGGCGGCTTCGCTTTAGATCCGGATGTCAGCTTCCGGGCGGGGTATACGAAGAACGCAGCTTCGCCGCGTTCTGGCGGACCTGCTTGATCTCGTCCTGCGTGAACAGCCGCGTCAGCTTCACGTTCTGCAGGGTACCCGCCGTGACAGTCAGGCCGGAAATGGCCGGAGCCGCACTCGGATCAGGCACATCGAAAATTACCAAAACGCCTGGGCCGTCGGCCGCAACGCTGAACATCGAAATCAGCTTTCCGCCGGCCGCTTCGACGAGTTTTCTTGCCGCCTCCTGGCGATCGGTCGTGGGATTCTCCAAAATGGCATTGAGAGCGCGTGGTGTGTATTGTCCGGTGAGGCAAAAATGCATGGCATGTCCTCCTCTGGGTTTTTGGCAATGACTTTCCCTGCCGTTCCGAACCGGTCGTTACGGCCGCTGCATCTGAAAAGATGAAGGTACTGCCCGCCGTGGGCATAAACGCCGTCGATAATTTCCGGGAGTTCGGCACGTCCCGGTGACGGCTCTCATGCGAGGCTACATCAACTCCCGAACGTGCGGAAGAGAATTCATCAGCCGCGACATGTCGCCCCTGTCAGTTGTCGCATCACGCCGAGTGATCTGTTTTTCCATCACACCGTGGCGTCCACAATCCACCAAGGCGAGAGCGACGTGCAATCTGATCTTTCTCCGAGTTACTTTGCTTCCGCTCGTTCGGGGCGGCATGGATACGGGGCGCGTCTTCGCCTTCGCTCTTTGGGCTGTGGCGGAGTCGCTTTGCCCACCCTACAAAATCATCGTCTGCCGAACCGCCGCTCGCGCGCCTTGTAGAGATGATTGCTGATCAGCTGCCGGAGCGCGGCCGGATCATCGAACTCGAGCTGGACGGCGAAAGGCACGATGCCGTCGGGCACGCTTTCGCGGCCGTGCAGGCGTGCGAGATCCTTTTCCGTCGTCACCAGGATTTGCTGCTCGCGCTGTGCCTCCGCGGCGAGGGCTGCGATCTCATCGTTTGAAAACATGTGATGATCGGCGAAGGCGCGCGTGCGCGCGACCTCGATACCGCCAGCGCGTAACGTGCGGAAGAATCGTTCGGGATCGCCGATGCCGGCGAACGCAAACACCGGCTTGCCCAACAGTCTTGCGACCGACCCGGCATCCGGCTTCAGCCGCGCGCGCAGCTCCGGCTTGTTGCGCTTGGCCAGCTCGGCCGCGACATCGTTGGCGGCGCGGCCACCGCCGATCAGCACCAGCGCATCGGTGCGCGCGAGCTGCGCCTTCAGCGGTGCGCGCAGGGGCCCGGCCGGAAATACCTTGCCGTTGCCGAGGCCGCGTTCGCTGTCGATCACGATCAGCGAGGTGTCCTTCAAAACACGCGGGTTCTGGAAACCGTCGTCCATCAGGATCACGGTGGCGCCTTGCGACTTCGCCAGCACGACGCCGTCAAGGCGATCGCGCGCGACTGCAACAGGGACGTCGCGCGCCATCATCAGCGGCTCGTCGCCGATGTCGGAAGCGGTGTGACGCATCCGGTCGACCATCACCGGGCCCGTCAGGCGTCCGCCATAGCCGCGGCTGAGCACTACCGGCGTCTCGCCGAGCTCGCGCAAGAGCTTCGTCAGCGCCAGCACGGTCGGCGTCTTGCCGGCGCCGCCGACATGGTAGTTGCCGACGCAGATTACGGGGATGCCGGCGTCCACGCCCTCGCGCAGCATCCGCCGTTCGGTGATCGCGCCGTAGAGCACGCCCAGCGGCGATAATACGCGCGACTCGAGGGAACGTGGCCGGTACCAGAAGGCCGGCTCACGCATTGGCGGCTCCCATCTCGATCCGCAACTGCAACAGATAGGGCTCGAGCGCGGTCATGGTGCGGTTGAGCGCGCCGCCGAGATCCTCGACTACGCCGGCGCCCGACCGATGCATCTTGTCGCGCACGGTGGGATCGGCGAGCAACTGCCCGAGTTGCTTGATCAGCAATTCCTGCGTCTCGGCCTGGCGCGCGCCGCCGCTGCGGTCGAGCGCCTCGTAGACATCGGCGAAATTGAAGACGTGCGGACCGTGGACGATGGCCGCGCCGAGCTTGATCGCCTCGATCGGATTCTGGCCGCCATGACGGATCAGCGATCCGCCCATGAACACGATCGGCGAGAGGCGGTAGAACAGACCGAGTTCGCCCATGGTGTCGGCGACATAAACGTCGGTAGTCGCAGTCGGCAGCTCGTCGCGCGAGCGCAGGGCCGGCTTCAGGCCAGACGCCGTGATCAGGCCCGCGATCGAGGAGCCGCGATCCGGATGGCGCGGCACGATCACGGTCAAAAGCTGCGGGAAGAAACCGGCGAGGCTGCGATGGGCCGCCACCAGCATCTCCTCCTCGCCCGGATGGGTCGAGGCGGCGACGATGATCGGACGCCCGCGCGTCATCGCCATCAGCCGTTCGAGCTTGGCGAGATCGGCCGGCGGCGCGGGAACGTCGAGCTTGAGATTGCCCGTGGTGAGCACGTCGCGGCCGCCGAGCGTCGAAAAGCGCTCGGCATCGGTCTTGGACTGCGCCAGACAAATGTCGAACCGCGACAGCAGCGCCGAGATGGTGCCGTGCATGCGGCGCCAGCGCGGGAAGGAACGCGGCGACATCCGCCCGTTGATCAGCACCATCGGCACGCGTCGCGCAGCGCCCGCCAGGATCAGGTTCGGCCACAAATCGGATTCGATGAACAGCGCCAGCGACGGCTTCCAATGGTCGAGGAAGCGCGCGACATAACGCGGGGAATCATACGGCACGTATTGATGGATGACGTCCGGCGGAAAGCGTTTTGCCACCACCGCGGCCGAGGTGACGGTGCCGGAGGTGAGCAGAATGCGCAAATTGAGATCGCGCAAGCGCTCGATCAGCGCGGCAGCGGCCAGGACCTCGCCGACGCTGGCGCCGTGAATCCAGACCAGCGGGCCGTGCGGCCGCACGTCCCGGGACAGGCCCCGCCGCTCGCCGACGCGCGCGGGATCTTCCTTGCCCTGTTTCAGGCGCCGCTTGATCAGCGCAGGCGCGAGCGGCACCAGGCCGCGAGCCAGCCGCCGATACATCCGCAGCGTCATCGGCAGCGAGCCGGGCAGCGATTTAGGCATCTGCAGGTCCCGGGCGGCCGAGTTGCGCATAGGCGCGCCGGGTCGCCTCGTTCAAGGTCTCTTCCAGCTCGAGCCGCAGCGCTTCCATGGTGGCGGCGTCCGCATCCGGCGGAACGTGGATTTCCTTGATGCCGACCAATGCGCCCCGCCCGAACGGCAGGTTGATGGTGGTGCGGTCCCAGTTCTCGAGCCGGACGAAGCGGCTGGTCGCCATCGCAAAAGGCATGATCGGCCGCCCCGATTCCCGTGCGAGCATGATGATGCCGAGCCCGGCCACGCGCGAGCGTTTGGGGACATCGGCGGTCAGCGCGACATTACAACCGTCCTGGAGCGTCCGCACCATTTCCTTGAAGGCGCCGACCCCACCCTTGCGGTGAAACGCGCCGCCATGATCGCCGGACCCGCGGATGGTGCCGATGCCGAGCCGCTCGGCGGCGATCGCGTTGAACTCGCCGTCGCGGTGACGGGAGATCAGGACCCTGGCCTTGTACCAGTCCTTGTTCTTGATGAAGGGGGTGAGGAAATGCTGGCCGTGCCAGAACGCGAAGATCGCCGGGATCTGCGGCTCGACGCGGTCATAGACGTCAGGCGGATCGAACGTGAATGTGTTGGTCCGCCAGACCAGACGCAGATATTCGGCCGCCAGGATTCCCACGGCACGCTGAACGAAGCTGCTCCGTAGCGCATTGCGAAGCAGCTTTTTCAACGCGCCGGTTCTTGATTCGGGTCGAGCAGCCGATGGAGATGGACGATGAAATAGCGCATCTGCGCGTTGTCGACCGTGCTCTGCGCCTTGGCCCGCCAGGCGGCGTGGGCCGTCGCATAGTTCGGATAGAGGCCGACGACCTCGACCTCGTCGAGGTTCTTGAAGGTGTTGTGCTCGAGATCGACGAGCTCGCCGCCGACGACGAGGTGGAGCAGTTGTTGCGGGGCACTATCTGGCATCGGTTCTGTTCCTAACGGGCTGCCCGGCAAAGCAGTGTTCGACAAGCACGAGAAAGCGCTTCACGGCAAGGGGCGGTTTCGAAAATGCGCGACAATGTTCGCATGACGATCGCGACCCGCTGCCACCAGCACCCCGTGCGTGACTTCCCGGCGGTTATAGAGGATGGGATCTCCGAAGAGGTCGCTCATCCTACCATCCGCTTCCTGCACGATCAAATCGGCCGCCGCAAGGTCCCAATCATGACTGTTGCCGCCCGCAAAAGCCGCATCCAGCGCGCCATGGGCGACCCGGCAGAGCCGCAGCGCGAGCGAACCGATTCGCGGATGCAGCTTGATCTCGCCCAGTGACGGCTTCAGGCGCTCGACCAAGGGCTTCGGGCCCGCGACACGCGAGAAGTCGAGATCGGATCCGGACGTCGCCCGCACGGCCTTGCCGTTGAGCGTCGTGCCCTGCCCGCGCGCCGCGAAGAAGAACTCGTCGCTGGTCGGCGCGAACACCGCACCCAGCACCGGCAAGGCATCCTCGACCAGCGCGACGCTGACGCACCATTCGTCATGGCCGTTGAGGTAGTTGCGGGTGCCGTCGATGGGATCGACGATCCAGGTCAGCCGCCGCGACAGCCGCACCTCGTCGTCGGCGCTCTCCTCCGACAGCCAGCCATAGTCGGGCGTCGCTGCGCGCAGGCGCGCTTCCAGGAGATCGTTGACGGCAATGTCGGCCTCCGAGACCGGCGAGGACGCGCCCTTGGTCCACTTCTTCAGCTCGGTGCGGAACATCGACCGCGCGAGTGCGCCCGCCTCTCGCACCGTGTCTCTCAGCAGCGCGGCGTCGCGCGTCAGGACGGTTTCGCTTGTTGAGTTCGCGTCAGCGTCCGCCAAGCGTCAAACTTTCGATGCGCACCGTCGGCGCATTGACGCCGTAGCGGAACTCGAGATTGTTCGCCGGCTGCATCGACTTGAAGATCTCGAACAGATGGCCGGCGATCGTCACCTCGCTAACGGCATAGGTGAGCTCGCCGTTCTCGATCCAGAAGCCGGAGGCGCCGCGGCTGTAATCGCCGGTGACGCCGTTGACGCCCGAGCCGATCAAATCGGTGACGTAGAAGCCCTGCTTGATATCGGCGATCAGCTCGGCCGGCGTCGGCGTGCCGGGTTCGAGATGCAGATTGTACGGCCCGGGTGACGGCGAGGAGGACACGCCGCGATGGGCGTGGCCGGTGGTGGTGAGG
This sequence comes from Bradyrhizobium sp. 132, assembly GCF_023074185.1. Classification (GTDB taxonomy): domain Bacteria; phylum Pseudomonadota; class Alphaproteobacteria; order Rhizobiales; family Xanthobacteraceae; genus Bradyrhizobium. The sequence goes on from NZ_JADPKY010000077.1 coordinate 23,525, forward strand.
CCGAGCTCGCGCGCGGTGGCGCAGTCGAGCAGCCAAGTCGTCAGCACGCCTTCGTCGATCAGCGCGATCTTCTTCACCGCAACGCCTTCGGCGTCAAACGTCTGCGAGCGCAGGCCGCGTTTGCGCAGGGGGTCGTCGATGATGCGGATGTTCCTGGCGAACAGCTGCTGGCCGAGCTTGTCCTTCAGAAAGCTGGTCTTGCGCGCGATCGAAGCGCCATTGATGGCACCGACGACGTGACCGACCAGCGAGCCCGAGACGCGCAGATCGAACACCACAGGCACCTTGCAGGTCTCGACCTTGCGCGGATTGGCGCGGGCCACGGTGCGCTCGCCCGCGGAACGGCCGATGATCTCCGGTGACAAGAGGTCCGCACCATGCGGCGCCGAGGTGAAATCGTAGTCGCGCTCCATGCCGGTGCCTTCGCCGACGATGGCGGTGGCGGAGATGCCCTGGCTGGAACGCAGATAAGAGCCGTGGAAGCCGGTGCTGGTGACGAGCACCATGCCGCCCATGCCGGCGGAGGCCGAGGCGCCGCCGGATTTGGCCACGCCCTTCACGCTGAGCGCCGCGGCTTCGGCTTCGAGCGCGCGGCGCTCCAGCTCCGAGGTTGCGGGTACGTCGGGGTCGAGCAGATCGAGATCGGGGAAGTCGCGCGCGAGCAGCGCGGGATCGGCAAGACCGACATATTTATCGTCTGGCGCAACGCGCGCCATCGCAACGGCGCGTTCGGCAAGCGTGGTCACGGCATCGCCGCTGGCGTCGTTGGTCGAGACCACCGCCTGGCGCCGGCCGACCAGCACGCGCAGGCCGACATCGTCGCCCTCGGACCGCTCGGATTCCTCGACGCGGCCGTCGCGCACCTCGACGCCTTGCGAGACGCCACGTACCGCGACCGCATCGGCCGCATCTGCGCCGGCGCGTTTGGCAGCCTCCACCAGCCGCTGCGCGAGATCGGAGAGCGCAGACTGGTCAAACAGGTCGCGGCCGGATGTGGACGAATCCTTGGGCGAAAGCGTCGAGCTTGGTGAAGGGTTCACAAACGAAATCCTGTTGGGGTGGGGTTCGGGACCGGAACCCACAGATGTGCCCTGATAGCGCGGACTTCAAGCATTTTCAGCCCGCCGAAAGTTCAGATTCGCACAGTTGGCGCAACGTCTCGTCAATCATGCGCGCCAAGGTCTTGTCAATCATGCTCGGCGGTGAGGTTGGATTAACCAGCCTTTTTAAGCGGTTTCGGAAACGCCCGCGCTAAGGTCCTCACATCGACCGGGAACATAATCCTGGCGGGGAGAACTAAAGCCGTGAGGCGTCAAACAGCAACAAGCGGGACCGCTCCCGCCGGGTCGAGCCGCTCCCTGCGGCTCGACCCCCTTTCCCTTCCGGTCCGCTTCGATGCGCATGATCCGCGCGCCGACGGATATGTCCGGCAGATCGAGCTTCATCGCGAACGCGTCGTGCTGCGCCGTGCCGTCCGCGGCATGCGGATGGCAATCAACGTCCGCGTCAGCGACTTCACCGGCGTCGCGCTACGCGGCAATGACGAGGCGCAGTCCCTCGTCCTCGTGCACCGCGATCCCTCGCTCTCCGTTCCGCTGCTGGTCAGCGCCGATGGCGACGAGCTCAGCGAAGCATGGGCGATCTGGAGCGAGCTGTTCGCGCTTCCGCAGCTCGACGAAGGCGCACGCAAGCCGTCACCGCGCCGTCGCCGCGCCAACGCGATCCGCGACCGCCGTCCGAAATTCTTGATGCGCCGGCGCACCGGTGTCGCACGGGAGTTGTCGGTGCATCGCGATGAGCGCGAGATTATCGCGCGGACTTAAGCCGCCCGCATCACCGCGTCGGCCAGCAAACCCGCAAACAGCAGAAGTCCCGCGTCGCGGTTCGAATAGAACAGGCGCTTGCAGAGTTCGCCGTCGCTGATATCCAGCCGCGCGATCTGCCACGACAGATGCATGGCGAAGGCCATCAGTCCGAGCCACGCCGGCCAGCGCGCATCGCCTGACGCCAGTGCCACGCCGATCAGCATCACCGCAAGGCCGTAGAACAAGATCAGCGCCTGGTGCGTATGGGCGCCGAACAGACGCGCGGTGGACTTGATGCCGATCAGCGCATCGTCCTCGGCGTCCTGGTGCGCGTAGATCGTGTCGTAGCCGATCACCCAGGAAATCGCGCCGGCATAGAGCACGAGCGCGGTGACGTCGATGCGTCCGAAGGTGACGGCAAATCCCATCAGGGCGCCCCAGGAGAAGGCGAGCCCGAGCACGGTCTGCGGCCACCAGGTGATGCGCTTCATGAACGGGTAGATCGCGACGATCAGCAGCGAGGCAACGCCGGTCAGGATCGCGAAGCGGTTGAACTGCAGCAACACCACGAGCCCGATCAGCGCCTGCGCGACCATGAAGGCCAGCGCCTGTTTCGCGCTCACCTGGCCCGACGGCAGCGGCCGCGAGCGGGTGCGCTCGACCTTGTCGTCGAGATCGCGGTCGGTAATGTCGTTCCAGGTACAGCCGGCGCCCCGCATCACGAAGGCGCCGACGAAGAACAGGACGATGGTGAGCGGCAGGCGGCCGACGTCATGCGCCATGCCGGCGGCGAGCGCCGCCGACCACCAGCACGGCATCAACAGAAGCCAGGAGCCGATCGGACGATCGAAGCGGGACAAGCGCAGATAAGGCCGCGCCCATTGCGGCGCGCGCGTATCGACCCAGTTGCCGGTGGAATCGGCAACGCGGGCGGATGTATCGTTCATCGGGTGAGGACGTTGCCGTTGAGTGTGTCGAAGGTGCTGCCGCCCTTCTTGCCGGAATTGGCCTCGGGCGCCGAGGCCGACGAGCCCAGCACTTCGCTCAATGACGGGCCGGCCGGACCGCGCGGCTGGTTCTGCATCTGCTGCGCGACGTTGCAGACCTTCGCCTGCATGGCCTCAGTGTTCTTGTGGCCATCCTTCATCTGCCCGCCGACCTGCGGCGGGATCCCGCATTTGGCGGCGTTGGCCTCGATGTATTTGACCATCTTGGATTCGGCCTGGCTGAAGTTGCGGATCAGCTTGCAGGCCTCGTCCGGCGGCGCGTGACGGTCGCTTGCGACCTTGATCAGCTTGCCGCGCTTTTCGGCTTCCTCACGCAGAGGCATGAACGCCTTCATGCAATCCTCGGCGGGACCACCTTGTGTCGGCGGAGCCGCGCTGAAAGCGCCGGTGCCGCCACCGACGGGCGCAGCGCCGTTCACGGGGAAGGACGATTGCGGCGCGCCGCCGACGGAGGCGACGGGCGCGGAGCCATTCACGGGCGGGAACGCGGAACTGGTTGGGGCCTGACCGGGCAACGGCGCCGGGAAACCCTGCGCATAGGCACAAGCGGCACCCATCGTGACCATGGCGGCAGTGATTGGAACCATCAAATGACGGATCATCAAGGCAGTCTCTCCGGCAGGAGCTTGCGGGATTCGGCGTCTTCCCAATTGAAGCGCAACCAGCGCGCTCGCGATTTTACGATTCCCGCCGGCCCTTAACAACCCGCCGAATAGGGCAAGAGCGCGGCGCGCCGACGCACCAATTTGGCAATATTTACCCCGAAAGTACTGCTTTCGGTTAAGAACCGCCACAAATTGGACCTTTGAACGATGCCCTCCCACGATTTCCGCGGCCCCCGCCTATTCGTCGACGCCCCCCTTGCCCAGGACGGCAGGGTCGAGCTCGACCGAGATCAGGCCAATTATCTCGGCAATGTGCTGCGGCTTGCCGCCGGGGCCGAGGTCTTGGCGTTCAACGGCCGCGACGGCGAGTGGCAGGCCGCCATTGAAGGCCGCAAGCGACCGGACGGCCTCGTCATCCTCCAGCAGACCCGGCCCCAGGACCGGCTGCCCGACCTCACTTACGTCTTCGCCCCGCTCAAGCATGCCCGGCTCGACTACATGGTGCAGAAGGCCATCGAGATGGGCGCCGCCACGCTTCAGCCGGTCCTGACCCGGTTCACCCAGGCCTCCCGGGTCAATACCGAACGGATGCGCGCCAATGTCGTCGAGGCAGCCGAGCAATGCGGCATCCTCAGCATCGCCACTGTCGCCGAGCCGGCGCCGCTGGAGCGCTTCCTCAGCCAGCGCGCCGCCGGCAGGCTGCTGATCTTCTGCGACGAGGCGGCGGAGCTCGAAAACCCCATTCAGAGCCTGCAAGGCGCACGCGAGGCGGGACACGACCAAGGAAGAGTTGGCATCGACGTGCTGATCGGCCCCGAGGGCGGCTTTGCCGAAGAAGAGCGGGCGCTGCTGCTGCGGCAGCCGAAAATCCTGCGGCTGGCGCTGGGACCCCGGATCATGCGGGCCGACACGGCCGCGGTGGCGGCGCTGGCGCTGGTGCAGGCGGTGCTGGGCGATTGGGGCGGTGGGACTGCCTGATCCCGGCATTGGCCGACCGTTAAGCGATTGATCCTTTGGAGGTCGAAACCGCTTTCGGGCCATGCTAAGGCCTGCCGCAATTCGCTTCCCTTGCTTGCCCTGCCCGGTTCCACCGGAACGATGGACCCCGAGATGACCGCGACTGCCACCTCAAATGTTGCCGGCTCCGCCGCCTGGGCGGACACGCTGCTGTTGTCATTCGCACAGGCCGGCTATGTCAGGGCCGAGCCCGCGATCCTGCAGCCGGCCGAACCGTTCCTGGACCTCTCCGGCGAAGACATCCGCAAAAGCCTGTACCTGACCACGGACCTGTCCGGTGAGGAGCTCTGCCTGCGCCCGGACCTGACCATTCCGGTGGCGCGCGATTACCTCGCCTCCAGCCGCGCCGGCCAGCCGGCCGGGTTCAGCTATCTCGGTCCGGTGTTCCGCTACCGCAGCGGCCAGGCCAGTGAATTCCTGCAGGCGGGCATCGAATCGTTCGGCCGCCAGGACCGTGCCGCCGCCGATGCCGAGATGCTGGCGTTGGCGCTGGAGGCAACCGCGGCCTTCGGCGTCCGCGACGTCGAGATCCGCACCGGCGACGTGGCGCTGTTCAACGCGCTGCTCGACGCGCTCGATCTCTATCCGGTCTGGCGCCGCCGCCTGGTCAAGGATTTCAACCGCAAGATCAGCCTGGAGCAGGATCTGGAGCGGCTGGCGGCCGCAACCCCTGCGACCCGCAGCGAATATGAGGGCGTGCTGGCAGCCCTGGCCGGCTCCGACCGCAAGGCCGCGCTGGCCTTCGTCACCGATCTGATGTCGATCGCCGGCACCACCAATGTCGGCGGCCGCACCACGGCCGAGATCGCCGACCGCTTCCTGGAGCAGTCGACGCTGAAGGGCGGCGCGCTGCCGCGCGAGGCCATCGCCGTGCTCAAGCGCTTCCTCGGAATCACCGGTAATCCCGACGACGCTGTCGCCGAACTGCGCGCGCTCACCACTGACGCGAAGCTGGACCTCGCTGCCGCTATCGACCAGTTCGAAAGCCGGGTCGGCTTCATGGCGGCGCGCGGTATCGACGTGAAGCAGACCCGCTTCTCGACTGCGTTCGGACGCGGTCTCGACTATTACACCGGCTTCGAATTCGAGCTGCATCACCGCGGCAACGGCGCCGAGCCGCTGGTTGCCGGCGGCCGCTACGACGGGCTCATGACCCAACTCGGTTCAATCGAGCCGATCCCTGCGGTCGGCTTCTCGGTCTGGGTGGACGCGCTGACCAGGATCGGCCGCAAGGTGGGAGCTTAAGTCATGAGCGCGCCATTCGTTCTGGCCGTTCCCTCCAAGGGCCGCCTTCAGGAAAACACCGAAGCCTTCTTCGCCCGTGCAGGGCTCAAGCTGTCGAAGGCCGGCGGCGCACGCGATTATCGCGGCACGATTGCGGGCCTCGACCATGTCGAGGTCGCCTACCTCTCGGCGAGTGAGATCGCCTCACAATTGTCCCGCGGCGTGGCGCATCTCGGCGTTACCGGGGAAGATCTGGTGCGCGAGAACATTGCGGACGCCGACGAGCGCGTCGCACTGATCGAGGGGCTCGGCTTCGGTTATGCCGACGTCGTCGTGGCGGTGCCGCAGGCGTGGATCGATGTCCGCACCATGGCCGACCTCGACGACGTCACCACCGGCTTTCGTGAGCAGCATCACATGCGGATGCGGGTCGCGACCAAGTTCATCAATCTCACCCGCACCTACTTCCAGAGCCAGGGCATCACGGATTACCGCATCGTCGAAAGCACCGGCGCGACCGAGGGCGCGCCCGCGGCCGGCAGCGCCGAGCTGATCGTCGACATCACCACGACCGGCGCGACACTGGCCGCGAACGGGCTCAGGGTGCTCGACGACGGCATCATCCTGCGCAGCCAGGCCAATCTGGTGGCGTCGAAAGATGCCGACTGGTCACCGCAGGCGCGGGAGACCGCGCGCGTCATCCTGGATCACATCGCGGCGCGGGCGCGGGCCAACAAATACCGCGAGGTCCGCACCCGCTTCCGGCAGTGCGACGCCGCCATGCTCACCGAGGCCCACGAGCGCTTCGGCGTCGAAGCCCCTTTCGGCGGGCCGACCTCGTCAGGCATGCTCACGCTGCACTGCCCGCCGGGCCAACTCTATGCACTCGCGAGCTTCCTGCGCGCGCATGGCGCCGAGACCGTCTCGGTGGTTTCGCTGGATTACGTGTTCGACCGGGAGAACCCGCTGTTCGCCAAGCTCGAGGCATTCCTGCGGCAGTGAGCCTCAGGTCCGTTCAGCGTAGCGACAGCAAACGGCAGCTACCATATGCTGTTGAGATGACCTTGAACGCCTCTGGAACCTTGATCGATGACGCTGGGCTCTGACGTTTCCGGCATGACGACCACCGCGGCGAGCGCCGCCGCGAAGGGACTGTCGATTGTCGTCCCCCTCTACAACGAGGCGGCCGGCCTCGCCGCCTTGCACCAGCGCATCTGCGAACTCGCCAAGACCCTGCGGCAACGCTATCGGCTCGGCTGCGAAATCGTCTATGTCGACGACGGCAGCGCGGATGCGACGCTGGCGATCGCCCACTCGCTGCCTGCCGACGCGGTCGACGTCCAGGTGGTCTCGCTGTCGCGCAATTTCGGCAAGGAGGCGGCGCTGATGGCCGGCCTCGACCATGCCCGCCTCGGCGCGGTGCTGTTCATGGATGGCGACGGCCAGCATCCGCCGGCGCTGGTCGAGCAGCTGGTGCGGCACTGGATCGAGGACGGCTATGACGTTGTCTATACCGCCAAGGCGCATCGCGACAACGAGCCCTTCCTGCGGCGGCTCGCCGGGCGCGGCTTCTACGCGCTGATCAATTGGGGTGCCCGCCAAAAGATCCCGGAGGACGCCGGGGACTTCCGCTTGCTGTCGCCGCGGGCGGTCGCGGCTCTCAGGCAGCTGCCGGAACGCAACCGCTTCTTCAAGGGTCTCGCGAGCTGGATCGGCTTCCGCCAGATCCGCGTCGATTACGAGCCCGCGCCGCGCACCCATGGCGTGACGACCTTCAGCGCCGCGCACCTGCTGGGTCTTTCGATCGAAGGGGTGACCTCGTTCTCGGTGGCGCCGCTGCGCTTTGCCAGCCTGCTCGGCGTGATCCTCGCCGGCGGCGCCTTCCTGTTCGGCATCTCGATCCTTTGGGAGGTCTTGACCACCGGCAAGCAGGTGCCCGGCTATCCCTCGCTCGTGATCGGCCTGATGACAATCGGCGGCGTGCAGCTCATCATGATCGGCATCGTCGGCGAATATATCGGCAAGATCCTGTCCGAGCTGAAGGCGCGCCCGATCTACTTCGTTGCCGAGCACAGCGAAAAGCATTTCGAGACCGACAAGGCCGACGACGCCTCGAAGAGGACGGCGGCCGAATGAGCGCGGCCGCGAGTCCGCGGCGGATCTGGCTCTGCGCCGACGATTACGGCATCAGCCCGGGCGTCAATCGCGCCATCCGCGACCTGATCGAGCGCGGCCGTCTCAACGCCACGTCGGTGATGATGGTGGGACCTGCGATCGAACGCAGCGAGATCGAGGCGCTCCAGGCCGCGGCGAAGGCGAGCCCACGCTGCGCGATCGGATTGCACGTGACATTGTCCGCGCCGTTCCGGCCGCTCACCATGCATTTCCGCCCGCTCGACGGCGACATGTTTCTGCCGTTTCCAAAGCTGCTGCGCGCGGGCCTTGCGCGAAGGCTCGACCGTGAATTCTTTCGCAACGAGGTCAAGGCGCAGCTGGCAGCCTTCGCGAAAGCGTTCGGGCGCGCGCCTGACTTCGTCGACGGCCATCAGCATGTGCAGCTCTATCCGCAGGTGCGCGACGGCTTTGTCGACGCGGTCGCCGAAGCCGCGCCAAAAGCCTGGGTGCGCCAGGGCGGCCGGGACCTGCCGCTTATGCAGCGGCTGGCTTCACCAAAAGCCATGGTGCTCGATATCCTCAGCGCGCAATTCCGCCGCCGCGCCGGCAGTGCGGGCCTCAGCTTCAATCCCGGCTTCGCCGGCGCCTATGATTTCACGCAGGCGGCCGATTTCGGTGCATTGATGCGGCAATTTCTCGAAGGCCTGCCCGATGGCGGCCTCATCATGTGTCATCCCGGCTTCGTCGACGAAGTCCTTACCGGCCTCGACCCGATGACGGATGTCCGCGAGCGCGAACACGGTTATCTCGCCAGTGAAGCCTTTGCGCGCCTGCTAACGGACAGCGGCGTCACGCTGGGATGAAATCGGCGAAAAGGCCGACCCCGCGAGGCAGCTTGTCGCATACCGAAATTTAATCCGGCCGGCACTGTTGGGGCCACAATGGAACCCTACATCTGCCTCGTGCTTGTTTTGCGCGAGGGAGACTGACCATGACGCCGCAGGAACGCCAGCTCGTCGACGAGCTTTTTGACCGGCTTTCGAAACTGGAAAACGCACCGCGCGACCCCGACGCGATCGCCGCAATCTCCGACGGCCTGCGCAAGGCCCCCGGCGCCATCTATGCGCTGGTGCAGACCGTGCTGTTGCAGGACGAAGCCCTGAAGCGGGCCCATGCCCGCATCCAGGAACTGGAGGCGGGGCAGGCGCCCGAGCAGGCGCAGTCCGGCGGCTTCCTGGATACCATGCGCGACACGCTGTTCGGCGGGGGCCCGTCGCGCGGCTCGGTTCCGAACGTGCCGCAGCGCGACTCGCGCCCTGTCTGGAACAGCGGCCAGGCGACGCAGCCGGGTCAACCGGGATATGGCCAGCCGCCTTATGGGCAGGCTTCTGGCCAAGGTCCAGGTCAACAAGGTCCGGGTCAAGGTCAGGGCTATGGTGCCCCACCAGTCGGCGGTGGCGGCGGCTCGTTTCTCGGCACGGCGGCGGCAGCCGCAGCCGGCGTCGTCGGCGGCTCGCTGCTGCTCTCCAGCATTCGCGGCATGATGGGCGGATCGCACCAGCAGGCCTTCGGCGACACCAATGTCACGGGCGACCGCAGCCCCTGGAGCGGTAGCGACCAGTCCGGCGGCTCGCTCGCGCGCGACGCCGGTCTCAACGACATCGGCTCGGGCAATCGCGAGGATTCGCGTCAAAACTTCGCAGATCAGGCGTCGAATAACGATCACAACGACAACGATCAGAATAACGATCAGAATTACGACGACGACAATGTGGACGTTGCCGACGACAGCGACTTTGGCGACGGAGACGACGGCGGCAGCGATTACGCCTGACACTGTTCTGCCCGGCCTCAATCGGGATAGGGGGACGCCTCGCGGCGTCGCCCCTCCCACACCACCGTACGTACGGGTCCGTATACGGCGGTTCGGTGGATTATGCGGGTCTCGGAGCCGCGATGGAAGCCAGGCCGAGTGACCTGAAGAAGACAGTTTGCAAGGCAATGTTAAGCGCAGGGCTCGCCGCCAACCGCCAAGGGCCATGTGGGCTGCCGGCAGTTTGAGCCGCCAGATCCCGGCCGACACCACGGCGTCGCAGTTCGGCAAAGCGAGTGCGACCACGCTTCCACTGCTTCCAGGCGATGGCGCGCAACCGCCGCCTGATCCACTGATCGAGTGCGCTCAACACCGACGGGGTTTGGCAGAAGCCGAAGTATCCGCGCCAGCCGACAAGGTAAGTGGACAGCTCCTTGGCGATCTGTTCGAGGCTTCGTCCGCACGTGCGTCGCGTCAGCTCCCGGACTCTCGCTTTGAAGCGGGGTAATCGCCTGCGGTGCGATACGCCGCCGCGGCTCCTTCCCGCCTGTGAAGCTGAAGCCCAGGAACTTGCGGACGCTCGGCTTGGCAACCGCGCTCTTGGCCTTGTTGACCTTCAGCTTGAGGCGCTTTTCGAGGAACTTCTCGATGCCGGCCATCACCCGCTCGCCGGCCTTTCGACTGCGCACATAGATGTTGCAGTCATCGGCGTAGCGCACGAAGCGGTGGCCGCGCTTCTCCAGCTCCTTGTCCAGCACATCCAGCATCAGGTTCGACAACAGCGGCGAGAGCGGGCCGCCTTGCGGCGTACCTTCCTCCGTCGCGCTGACCAGTCCCCCTTCCAGCACGCCCGCGGTCAGAAAGCCGCGGATCAGCTTCAGGAGGCGCTTGTCAGCAACCCGCTTGGCAACCAGCCCCATCAGGATGTCGTGGTTGACCCGGTCGAAGAACTTCTCCAGGTCGATGTCCACGACAAAGCCGTGCCCGGACGCGATGTACGCCTGCGCCTGTTCCACAGCCTGATGCGCCGAGTGCTTCGGCCGGAAGCCGAAGCTCGTTCCGGAGAACGTTCCGTCCCAATCCGCCTGCAGCACCTGCAGTACCGCCTGTTGGATGAAGCGATCGAGCACCGTGGGGATGCCGAGCGGCCGAGTGCCGCCCGATGCCTTCGGTATCTCGACGCGTCGTACCGGTTGCGGCTTGTAGGTGCCCTCCAGCAACTGGGCTCGGATCGTGGGCCAGTGCTCCTTCAGGTAGGTCGGCAGCTCATCAACGGACATGCCGTCGATGCCTGCCGCACCTTTATTGCGCTTCACTCGCGCCAACGCTTCCTTCAGATTCTCACGCTCGACCACTGCTTCCATCAACGGCCCTGCGACCGCCGGGCGTTCGAGACTGGCTTTCGCCGCACGTGCTTCGGCCTCTTGGGCGGCGGCCTTCGGGGCTTCACCCCTCGCTCCGGTGCCCAAGTTCAGTTCGATCTGTTTCTTCTGCCGCATGGCTCGCACGAGATTACCGCTCTACTGGCCTCTTCCACCGTTCAGGCCTTCGGCAGCGCGCCGCCGCCTACTATGCCCTCGGCTGACTTCTGCACTGCGGTCAGGCCGCCTTGCGACGGCCTCAGTCCCGTTGCCGGGACACAGCACAGACCTCCCGAGGTAAGACCGACCGCCTTCACCGCACCCCCGCCGGATTTACCACCCCGGTCCTTGATGACTGCGGACTTCGCGATCAGTTGCTCGCTCGTCCGGCCGGGTAGGCCTCGTTATCCGGTGCTTGTCCATCGGGCCGCGGCTTTGCTCCACGCTGTCTTCAGACCCCACCTCACGATGACGCCCTTGCGCTTCGCTAATCCTTCGCCGCCATCAGGCTGGATAGAGGACTTCCACCTCCAAGCTGTCGTTCATACTCGGCACACAACAGAAACGGCCGCCCACGAGGCGGCCGTTTTAGTTTCGAGCGCGATGCGCCTACATCACCACGACCCGGGTGCCGACATTGACGCGGCCGTAGAGGTCGATGACGTCCTCGTTGCGCATGCGGATGCAGCCGGAAGAGACGTTGGTGCCGATGGTCCAGGGCTCGTTGGAGCCGTGGATACGGTAGAGCGTGGAGCCGAGATACATCGCGCGGGCGCCGAGTGGATTTTCCGGGCCGCCTTCCATGTGCCTGGGCAGGTCGGGGCGACGAGCGATCATTTCCGCCGGCGGCGTCCAGGCCGGCCATTCGCGCTTGGCCGTGATCGACTTCACACCGGACCAGGTGAAGCCGGGACGTCCGACGCCAATGCCGTAGCGCATGGCCTTGCCGTTGCCCTCGACGAGATAGAGGAACTTGTTCGGCGTATCGACCACCAGGGTGCCGACACTTTCGTTGCCGCTATAGTCAACAAGTTGCTTCTCGAATCTCGGATCGAACTGACGCTGCCGCGGGTCGACTGCCTCCGGCTGCACGCCTGCGCCTTGCATCTGCGGCTCGCCCATCGGCGGCAGGCGGCGCTGGTCGTAATAGCCCGGCTGCTGCTGATACATCGGCTGCTGCGGAGCATAGGCCGGACCGCGGCCGGGCCCGTCACCGAACATGAACTCGATGAAGCCGCCGCCCATGTTCGCGTTGGAGGCGACGCGCACCGGCGCCGGCGGCACCTGCGGCTGGTAAAATACCGCCGGCGGATCGTTCGGCACGCTATTATCGAAGGCGCTGGCGCTGTTGGCGCCGGCCATGAAGGTGCAAGCGCTGCCGAGCAGCGCGACAGACATTTTTTTGAACATCGACGTACTCTGTACTGTTTCGTCTAGTTACATTCGCCGTCGAACGCATCTGGCTGATCCGCGCCCTCGACGTGGTCAATAAAGAGCAAAAGCCGTTTCGTTTGGTAAACGGAGCCGGCGTTTCGATTCACCACGTCGCGAGCGGCGGGGCAATTTGGCGATCAGCGTTTATTTTCGGTGAACGGCGCGCACGGATGGTTAATTGCAGGTTTTCACGCCGTCGCACGCGACCGCACGACAGTTCCGGCTGTGAACTTCGTGTTAAATCGCTTCTGCCTAAAACGACGCGTGAGTGAGGTGGGGGGAGTTCTTGATGGCTATTCACCGCAAACGTTTTCGTGTCGAAGAGGCTGTTGTCGGCGAGATGCCAAGCCCCGAAATGATTGAGGAGGCTCCGCCGATGCATAGCGAGATCATGTCCGAGTTGCGTGCGATCCGTGCACAGATGGCGAAGGGCACTCCGCCCTTGTCCGGCAGCGCGGCCATGGCGGCGATCGACGCCTCCACCGCTCACGAGCTCTCCGAAGCTCGTACCATGCTCGATACTTACCGGGCGCAGATCGAGCAGTGCGAGAAGCTGAAGGTCGAGCTCGACCTCATCCACGACGCCATCGACCGTACCAAACGCGAGATCGCGACGCTGCACGGCAAGAGCTTCGACGGCGGCGAAATGGCCAAGGTCAATGGCGAGCTCGGCGCGGTCGTCGGCGGCACCGAACAGGCGACCCAGCAGATCCTCGAAGCCGCCGAGTCGATCGACCAAGCGGCCAGCGCGATGTCCAAGGTGCAATCGGCCGATCAGCAGAAGCGGCTCGCCGACGATATCCAGGAACGCGTCATCTCGATCTTCGAAGCCTGTAACTTCCAGGACCTGACCGGCCAGCGCATCAGCAAGGTCATGAGCACGATGAAGTTCATCGAGCAGCACATCAACTCCATGATGGAGATCTGGGGCGGCGTCGACGCGATCAAGTCCCACGTGCCCGCGCCGGCCGCCGACACCCGCAGCGAGGACGAAAAACTCCTCAACGGCCCGAAGCTCGCCGGCGATGTCGGCCACGCCTCGCAGGACGACATCGACGCGCTGTTCGACTGAGCAGACGCGACACTCTGAAAAACAAAACGCCGGCGCAAGCCGGCGTTTTTTTCGTCATTGCGAGCGAAGCGAAGCAATCCAGACTGTGTCCGCGGAAGGAGCCTGGATTGCTTCGTCGCTTCGCTCCTCGCAATGACGAGTGGCTAGGCCGGCGCCCCGATCACGCCCTTGGCGCGCAGCGGACGTAGACCATGTTGCCGTAGCGGGTGGCGGCATCCTTGTCGATGAAGCGGGTGATGAGGACGCGGCCGTCGAAGGAGACGATCTCGCGGTCCTGCTCGCCCGGTGTCGGACCCGCCGGCCCGATATAGTTCTTGCCGCTGGGCGAGCCCTTCAGCCGCAGCTCCTGCGGCGTCGCCTGGTCGGCGAGATGCATGATGACGCCGCCGGAGGAGCCGGCGGTGATCACGTAAGGATTTTTGCACTGGGCCCGGGCGGCAGCCTCGGTGCGGGCGCGGTCGGCCGGGTTCTGGAACGAGGCGAGACCCCAGCGGCCGACGATCTCGTCGGCGCGGATCGACGCCGACATTTCCGGGCCGGCCCCGGGCTCGGCCTCAGGCGGCGGTGAGGACGACGAGAACGACGGCAGGCTCATGCCGCCGCCGCAGGCGCCAAGCAGCAGCGCCAGGCAAGAGGCGGCCGCCAGATTGGCAACCGTGCGTGCGTGAGCTGAACTGATCATGACATTCCCCCGAGCAAACTGCCCCCCAAACAAGACGTCGACCGCATCCCGCCTGCAGCCAAGCGCAAAACCGCTGTCGGAGCAATGACGTCCTTTATACGCCAGCGCGACCAATAGGTTTCTGTAGACACAATCCTATATCCGCCTCACCAATCGCTTAACCACCTTTGCTTGACAGGATCGCGGCCAAGCCATATTTCCGGGCGCACTATTAGCACTCGGAAAGCCCGATTGCTAAGCGCACCGTCCGATCCTCGGCAAGAGGGTGGACGGGAAGCGCCGCCCCATCCACTTCCGCTACATCCGAAGCGAGCCTCCAAAGGGAAACGTCATGGCTAAATCCAAATTTCGTCCACTGCATGACCGTGTCGTGGTCAAACGTATCGACGCCGAGGAAAAGACCAAGGGCGGCATCATCATTCCGGACAGCGCCAAGGAAAAGCCGTCCCAGGGCGAAATCGTCGCCGTCGGCCCCGGCGGCCGCGACGAGGCCGGCAAGCTGACCCCGATCGACCTCAAGGTCGGCGACCTCGTGCTGTTCGGCAAGTGGTCGGGCACCGAGGTCAAGATCGACAACGAAGATCTCCTGATCATGAAGGAATCGGACATCATGGGCGTCATGGCCTAAGGCCATCAGCCTGAACAGCCGCTGAATGTCATGCCCGGGTCCCTGAGATCCGGGCATCCATCATTCCGCCGGGTTCGATTCCGGACTCCGGACTCCGGACTTGCGACGCCGAGCGGCAGACACATCACGAAACAAGAGGGATTACAGACCATGGCTGCCAAAGACGTCAAGTTTTCCGGAGACGCGCGCGATCGCATGCTGCGCGGCGTCGACATTCTCGCCAACGCCGTCAAGGTGACGCTCGGCCCGAAGGGCCGCAACGTCCTCATCGAGAAGTCGTTCGGCGCGCCCCGCATCACCAAGGACGGCGTCACCGTCGCCAAGGAGATCGAGCTCGAGGACAAGTTCGAGAACATGGGCGCCCAGATGGTCCGTGAGGTTGCCTCCAAGACCAACGATCTCGCCGGTGACGGCACCACCACCGCGACCGTGCTGGCCCAGGCCATCGTGCGCGAAGGCGCCAAGTCGGTTGCTGCCGGCATGAACCCGATGGATCTCAAGCGCGGCATCGACATCGCGGTTGCCGCTGTCGTCAAGGACATCCAGAAGCGCGCCAAGCCGGTCGCAGCCTCCTCCGAGGTCGCCCAGGTCGGCACCATCTCGTCCAATGGCGACACCGCCATCGGCAAGATGATCGCCCAGGCGATGCAGAAGGTCGGCAACGAGGGTGTCATCACCGTCGAGGAAAACAAGTCGATCGAGACCGAAGTCGAGATCGTCGAGGGCATGAAGTTCGACCGCGGCTATCTGTCGCCCTACTTCGTCACCAACCCCGAGAAAATGACCGCCGAGCTCGAGGACGCCTACATCCTCCTGCACGAGAAGAAGCTGTCCGGCCTGCAGGCCATGCTGCCGGTGCTGGAAGCTGTGATGCAGTCGGGCAAGCCGCTCGTCATCATCGCCGAGGACGTCGAGGGCGAGGCGCTGGCCACCCTGGTCGTCAACCGCCTCCGTGGCGGCCTGAAGGTCGCCGCCGTCAAGGCGCCGGGCTTCGGTGATCGCCGCAAGGCCATGCTGGAGGACCTCGCGATCCTCACCGGCGGTCAGCTCATCTCCGAAGACCTCGGCATCAAGCTCGAGAACGTCACGGTGAAGATGCTGGGTCGGGCAGGCAAGGTGGTGATCGACAAGGAGAACACCACCATCGTCAAGGGCGGCGGCAAGAAGCCCGAGATCGAGGCCCGCGTCGGCCAGATCAAGGCCCAGATCGAGGAGACCACCTCGGACTACGACCGTGAGAAGCTCCAGGAGCGCCTCGCCAAGCTCGCCGGCGGCGTCGCGGTGATCCGCGTCGGCGGCGCCACCGAGATCGAGGTCAAGGAGAAGAAGGACCGCGTCGAGGACGCGCTCAACGCCACCCGCGCCGCGGTGCAGGAAGGCATCGTCCCCGGCGGCGGCGTCGCGCTGCTCCGTGCCAAGAAAGCCGTCGGCCGTCTCACCAACGCCAATGCGGACGTGCAGGCCGGCATCAACATCGTGTTGAAGGCGCTGGAAGCTCCGCTTCGCCAGATCGCCGAGAACGCGGGCGTGGAAGGCTCGATCGTCGTCGGCAAGATCCTGGAGAACAAGTCCGAGACCTTCGGCTTCGACGCCCAGAACGAGGACTATGTCGACATGGTCGACAAGGGCATCATCGATCCCGCCAAGGTGGTCCGCACCGCGCTCCAGGACGCCGCCTCGATCGCCGGCCTGCTGGTGACCACCGAGGCCATGGTCGCCGAGTCACCGAAGAAGGAAGCGCCCGCCATGCCGGGCGGCGGCATGGGCGGCTTCTAAGGCCGATCCTCGCCTGACAGTGTTGCGAAGGCCGCCTCCGGGCGGCCTTCTTTTTTGCCGATCATGGCCTGTGCTTTCCAATTCAACCGGCGCCCAAAACCCACTACGGTAACGCCCGATTCGAATTGTTTGGGCATGATCTGATCGGAAAAACCGCTTCACACTTTTCCGGATCATGCCCCATTGCCCGGGGATTTCGTCGATGCGCGCGCTTCTGGTTTGCCCGACAGTTTTATTGGCGGCTCTGCTTGCAGTTTCGCCTGAGGTCGCATCCGCCCAGATGAAGCTGTCGCCGAAGGCCACGGCGCCCGGCGGCGCGGAGACGCGCTATTTCACCTCGATCGACGGGCTGATGGACGGCAATGCCGACGTGATCCTGAAGGAGACACGCCAGGGCAAGACCGTCACCGCAGCCGTGCTCGACGTCTGTTATCCGGTCGCGAAGAATTCCGACCGCAAGGACCGCTTCGTCGTCAATCTCCAGGTCGCCGGCCAGAACCTGACGGGTACGACGCAGAGCCTCGGCGCGAAAGCGCCCGTCACCGTCAAACTGCTGCGCAAACAGGCTGGAGACACGTTCGAATTCCGCGGCCA
Organism: Bradyrhizobium sp. 132; assembly: GCF_023074185.1. Lineage (GTDB taxonomy): Bacteria > Pseudomonadota > Alphaproteobacteria > Rhizobiales > Xanthobacteraceae > Bradyrhizobium. The sequence goes on from NZ_JADPKY010000077.1 coordinate 40,658, forward strand.
GATCAGCATTGGCCAGGCCGTGACCGAGGTCACCTCTCCCGACAATTCCGATCTCAGCGAGAAGGAATTCCTGGACAACCAGACCTCCGACGACGGCATCACGCCGCAGCCGAAGGATTTCACCGACGTCTCGCCGGAAGCGATTGCGGTCAAGGTCAAGCTGGATGCCGCGACGGAGTTCCTGAAGAGCCTGAAGGGCCAGGACGTCGAGGTGACGCTGGCGAGTCTCACCGTCGGCTGCGACGCGCTGCGCGCAGGTGAGCAGACCATCAACATGTCGGTCGATCCGGAGCGCGCAGGCGCCCTGTTGGAGAAATTCAAGGCGATGCCCGGCGTCATCACCGCGGGCTGGACCGCGGGCATGACCGAAATGGACCGCACCATCCGCATCCCCGCCGCCGACTGGCGCGACGGCGACAAGCTCAACCGCGACAAGCTCGCGGCCGCGGTGGCTGGCGTGCTGAGCAGGACGCTCGCGGCAAAGCCGGTCTCGCAAAGCTTCAACCCGGCCACCGGCAAGCTCAAGCTGGTGTTCAAGCGGCCGAACCAGGATTTTCCCGCGCTCGAGCTCACCGACACCATCGAGGTCGCGGGTCTCGTCTCGCCCGACAAGCCCGGCACGACCGACAAGCTCATGCTCTGGATCGGGAGTCCCGCGACCACGACCACCGATGAGAGCAGCGGCGCCAAGCTCAATCTCTCGGACGAAGCGACGGCCGACGAGGAAGGCGATCAGCCCGACGACAACGGTTCGGTCGAGGCGCTCACCAAGGAGCTGAAAGGCCAGCGCTGGGACGCCGACAAGTCGGTGTGGAAGTAGTGCGAGGCAGGGTGCCCCGGACGCAGCGCGAAAGCGCTGCAGGGCCGGGACACGAAAGCTAGTTCCCGTTGACGCGGAAACGCAGCGGCTTGGGGCCGACGAGCGTCAGCACGTCGCCCTGGCGCTTCCAGGTCTCGGCGCTGCCGAGCGCCGCGACGAGATCGTCATCGGCCTGGGCCCTGGCCGGCGGACAGGAGCGGTCCTGGATCTGGCCGGGGACGAAGATCACGGTGTTGCCGGCGACCGAGAACTGGCCCTTGCCGCCCTTGCACCAGAGCTCCAGCAAGACTTCGCCATTGTCGCCGATTTCAATGTTCGGAATCCGCTTCGAGCCCGGCTGCGGCAACGCCTCCAGCGTCATCTCGGTGCCGAACGGGAAACCGTCATCGGCACGCGCGACAGTGGCCATCGCGAGCGTTGCAACCGCCGCACACACAATCTGCTTGAGCGAAACCATGACACCTCTCGACCGACCTGATTTGCCGATCTTCTATAAGACGGCAGCTGCAATGAGAAGCTTCGCCCGCATGCAAAAATCCCCGCGGAGAGATCTCCGCGGGGATTTGCATCGACGCCGGGCGTGACCTGCTACTTCAGCACCATCGCCGTGAACGGCCAGACATAGGCCTGCAACGTCACGAACACGCCGACCAACGAGGCCAGCACGATCGAGTGCCAGAACACGAAGCGCAGGATCGTGCCTTCGTGGCCGTACCAATTCGTCGCAGTGGACGCGACCACGATCGACTGGGCGTCGATCATCTTGCCCATCACGCCGCCGGACGAGTTCGCCGCGGCCATCAGGATCGGCGACAGGCCAAGCTGCTCGGAGGTGATCTTCTGAAGATTTCCGAACAGAACGTTGGAAGCGGTATCCGATCCCGTCAGCGCCACGCCCAACCAGCCGAGCAGCGTGCCGAAGAAGGGATAGAGCACGCCGGTTGCAGCAAAGGCGAGGCCGAGCGTCGCATCCACGCCGGAGAGCCGCGTCAGCGTGCCGATCGCGAGCATCGCCGAGATCGTGATCAGCGAGATCGCGCACAGCCGGATGGTGCGGCCGTATTCCGTCAAGAGCCGGCCAGGACCGACGCCCATCAGGAAGCCTGAGATGATCGCCGCGATCAGCATGCCCGTGCCGGTGAAGGACAGGTAGGTGAAGCCGAACACCGCACTCTCTTTCGTCGGCCCCGGTGCGACCGGCGGCATCTTGTTGATCATCTGATGCAGCTCGGGAACGGGGTAGTTCCAGGTGAAGATCGAGTTCGCCCAGGTCTTGAAGGCACCGTTGCCCCAGATCAGCATCACGATACAGACGATGATCCAAGGCAGCAGCGCGCTGAACATCTCGCTCTGGGTGAGCGGCGTCTTGTCGAGGGGTTTTGCGGCCGCCATGGTGGAGGTCGATTCATCACGGCTGCGCAGCGCCGGCGACAGCCAGAGCTGCCTGGGCTGCCACACCTTCAGGAACAGGATCAGCGCGCCCATCGAGATCAGCGACGCGCCGATGTCGACGATCCAGGGGTTGACGAAGTTCGAGATCACGAATTGCGGGACTGCGAACGACACGCCGGTGACGAGAACCGCCGGCCACACGTCCTTCATGCCCCTCCAGCCCGCGAACGCCCACACCACCCAGAACGGCACGATCAGTGAGAAGATCGGCAACTGCCGTCCGACCATCGCGCCGAGGATGTAGGGATCGAGCCCGGTGACCGAAGCGAGGCCCTGGATCGGCGTGCCCAGCGCGCCAAAGGCGACCGGTGCTGTGTTGGCGATCAGCGACAGGCCGGAGGCCGCGAGCGGCGAGAAGCCGAGGCCGATCAGCACGGCACCGGTGATCGCGACCGGGGTACCGAAGCCCGAAGCACCCTCGAAGAAGGCGCCGAACGAGAACGCGATCAGCAGCAATTGCAGCCGCCGATCCTCGGTGACCCCGCCGACCGCGCGCTTGAGCAATTCGAAGCGTCCGGTGGTCACCGTCACCCGGTAAAGGAAGATGACGTTGAGAACGATCCAGCCGATCGGAAAGAAACCGGTGACGATGCCCAGCACCGAAGCGCGGATCGACATGTTGGCCGGCATGGTGAAGACGAAGATCGCGATCAGATTGGCCACGATCACGGCGATGATCGCCGCAATATGAGCCTGGACGCGCCCGCTCGCGATCAGGACCAATAGTGTGACGACAGGGACTGCCGCCGCGATCGTCGACAGCACAGGGCTGTGCAACGGGTCATAGACTTGATTCCACATGGTCTTCCTCCCCCACGCATGTGTGCGGCAGGCGGCCCGCGTGGACAGCCGATCCTGCTCGACGCTGAAGCGATAACCCCCGAGTTGGACGCGAATTCCTCACGAATGCAGCGGTTCCCCTCCCGCTCACAAGCCCGCGAAATCCCGAAGCACCCCACCCCGCGCCGTTGAGGCCCATGCTAGGGTTGCAAGCTGCGACAAGCCAACGCAAATTGCAGAACCTGCGACTTTAGTCTAAGCGCGCCCATTTCCGCCGTCGCGCCCCAAATCTTTGGCCCCGGGCAGTTGTGCACATCCCCTCAGGAGACCCAGCTCTGTGAAGAACATCCGCGCCACGCTCGCGATCGTCTGGCGAATCGCCGCCCCTTATTTCCGATCGGAGGACAAATGGGCCGGCCGCGGCCTGCTCGCCGCTGTCATCGCGATGGAGCTGGCGCTGGTCGCGATCGACGTCCTGGTAAACCAATGGCAGAACCGGTTCTACAGTGCGCTCCAGAATAGCGACTGGGATGCCTTCGTCACGCAGATCTGGATCTTCGTCGGCCTCGCCTCCGCCTTCATCGCGCTGGCGGTCTACAAGCTGTACCTGAACCAGTGGCTCCAGATCCGCTGGCGGCAATGGCTGACCCGGCACTATCTGGGCGAATGGCTGCAAGGCGCCACCCATTACCGCATGCAGCTCAAGGGCGATGCAGCCGACAACCCGGACCAGCGCATCACCGAGGACGTCAAGAACTTCGTCGAGCAGACCCTGACCATCGGGCTCGGCCTACTCTCGTCGATCGTGACGCTGTTCTCCTTCGTGATCATCCTCTGGGGCCTGTCCAACGCTGCGCCGCTGCACCTGTTCGGCGCCGACCTCGTGATCCCCGGCTATCTGTGCTGGGGCGCGCTGGTTTACGCGATCTTCGGCACCGCGCTGACGCACTGGATCGGGGCGCCGCTGGTCAATCTCAATTTCGAACAGCAGCGCTATGAGGCCGACTTCCGCTTCAACCTCGTCCGCGTCCGCGAGAACTCCGAGCAGATCGCGCTGCTCAAGGGTGAAGGCGCCGAGCGCGGCCGCCTGCTGGAGCGCTTCGGCTTCGTGATCGGCAATTGGTACGCCATCATGAGCCGGACCAAGCGCCTCACCGCGTTCACCGCGAGCTATCAGCAGGCCGCCGTGATCTTTCCCTACGTGCTGGTGGCGCCGGCCTTTTTCGCCAAGAAGATTCAGCTTGGCGACATGATGCAGACCGCCTCCGCCTTCTCAAGCGTGCAGGGCGCACTGTCGTTCTTCGTCACGGCGTACCGGTCGCTGGCGGAATGGCGCTCGATCGTCGCGCGCCTCGACGGCTTCGAGATGTCGGTCGATGCGGCCGCGAACCTGCCGCCGCACGAGCCGGCGATTGCCATCGAGCCCGCCGGCGTCAATCGCACTATCGCACTCGAACAGCTCTGCGTGAACCTGCCGAGCGGCACGCCGCTGGTCGCCGCCGACGCCTTCTCCATCCAGACGCCGGAGCGCGTGCTGGTGACCGGACCGTCAGGCTCCGGCAAGTCGACGCTGTTCCGGGCCATCGCCGGCATCTGGCCGTTCGGCACAGGCACCATCTTCGTCCCGGAAAAGGCGAAGCTGATGATGCTCCCCCAGCGCCCGTATTTCCCGGTCGGCGTGCTGCGCGACGCCGTGGTCTATCCGGCCGCGCCGGGCGCATTCGAAACCGCACGCGTCAGGGACACGCTGATCGCGGTCGGGCTGCCCGACCTCGCCGAGCGACTCGAGGAGGAAGGCCACTGGAATCGGATGCTGTCGCTGGGCGAGCAGCAGCGCCTCGGGCTCGCCCGCGCGCTGCTGCACGCGCCGGACTACCTGTTCCTGGACGAGGCCACGGCCTCGCTGGACGAACCGTCCGAGGCCCGGCTGTACCGGCTGCTGACGGAGAAGCTGCCACAGGCTACCCTCGTCTCCATCGGCCACCGCTCGACGCTCGACGCCTTCCATACCCGCAAGGTGACGATGGTGAAGCACGGCGCGATCCACGTTCTCGGTGACAGTGGCGTGCCGGTCGAGAAGGAGCCGAGCGCGGCGCGCTGAGGCGCAACGGCGATGGCCCGCGGGCTATCGCTTTCAAAGGACCGATGGGCGGCTTCCGTGCGGCCCATCCTTCGAGACGCCCGCCTCTGGCGGGCCCTCAGGATGAGGTCCTGCCCCGCGGCGAAATCCCAACCCTCATGGTGAGGAGCGCCGCCTTACGGCGCGTCTCGAACCATGAAGGCCACGCCCTTTCGCAGACCCCAACCCAAAGCAAAGGGCGGCAGGTTGCCCTGCCGCCCTTATCTAGTCGCTTCGGGAAGAAGCTTACTTCAGGTTGCTCATCGCCGTCAGGTCGAACGACAGCTTGGCAATGCCGGCCGCGCCGCACCAGTTGGAGCCGGCGCCGCCCGGATTGATCGCGGTGACGTTGGTGGTGCCGGTGGCGTTGAAGGCGCTGGTGAAGGCGTTGCAGTCACCCTTGTTCAGGTCGGTGTCGGAGTAACGCAAGTCCAGCGTGAACACCTTGTAGGTGAAGCCGATGCCGATATTCCAGGTGTTGTAGTCCTTGTAGGGGATACCGTTGGCGAAAACGGTGCCGACACCGGTGCCGTAGAAGGCGTCCGAGGTACCGAACCACTGCCGGCCGAATTCACCCGACACGTACATGCCCATACCGGAGGCGCCGAAGGCTGTGCTGGGCGCCGTGTACTTGGCGGTCAACGAAGCGTAGTTGCCCCAGGCACCCGAGTTCAGGAAGTTCGGCGAGTAATACTCGGTCGCGCCGACCGTGAAGCTGTCGTTGATGGTGTAGTTCACCTTGCCGTAGACTTCGAGGAAGCTGACGTCCTTCTTCATGACGTTGCCGTCGGCGAGGAAGATCGTGGTCGTGCTGACAGCGCAGACGTTGCCGCCGGGAATGCCGCCAGTGAGGAAGTTGTCGGCGCAGCTGCCGCCCGGATACAGGTAGCCCCAGATACCGATGTCGAAGGCGAAGGCGCCGAAGGTCGGGCGGATACCGCCGTAGATGTCGACTTCAGCAGCAGCGCGATTGGCGAAGGAGATGCTCTCGGCGGACACGCCGACGTAGAGCTGGAGGTCCTTGTTGACGTTGTAGCGCGGCTCGAAATAGGCCGCGACTGACGGCTTGTGGTTCGACTGCGTGACGCCGCGGAAGATGTAGTCGCTCATGATGGCGCCGCCGAAGGCGATATCCCAGGGGTCAAACGCAACCACCGGCGGGGCCTTCTTGGCCTTCACCGCCATGTCTGCCGCGAAAGCCGAACCCGTCACCATTGCCAGCGCCGTTGCCAACAAAGCCACTTTTTTCATTTCGATCCCCATCACCAGTTCTAAGACCCTAGTCGGATCCCGGAAGCCCCCCGGAACGCACGACCTGATTGCAAATTTCGTAACCGCGGCAATTTGGATGGGGTGACGTGAACCGTGAAGCAAATATCGCAGGCATCTGCTGACTTTTTGGGCGTTCTGACGATTCCACGAAAGGTTGTCAGCCTGTGTGTCTTCCCGATCACATCATTTGCATTGCAAAGCGCACAGACATGCCCGGGTTAGTACGGGACCCGCGGTACCGTGCTGTCCGCGCGACGAATCAGGCTGCTCCCGGACAAGACAATCTCCGCGCGCCGTCGCGCCGATGCAAAAAGGCCGCAGCATCACCGCTGCGGCCTTCCTGTTGTCGATCATGGTCGTCGGATTGGATCCAGCCTTTGGCCTAACCTTGTCCCTCGGCCGGCGTCGCTTCCGCAGAAGACGAAGGCATCGCCCAGCTTGTCTCGGCGGCAGGCTCGGGAGCCGGAGTTGCTGGCGCTGACGGCTTCGGCGCGGGAGCTGCCTTCGCCTTCTTCGGTGCCGCTTTCTTGGCAGCCTTCTTGGCGGCCTTCTTAGGTGCAGCCGGCTGAGCTGCCTTCTTGGCCGACTTCTTTGCGGCCTTCTTCGACGCGGCCTTCTTCGCTGATTTCTTGGTGGCTTTCTTGGCAGACTTCTTCGCGGACTTCTTGGCTGCCTTCTTTGCGGTCTTCTTCGCCGCTACAGCCTTCCTGGCCTTTTTGGCCTTCTTGCTTTTCTTCTTCTTCGCTTTCGCCATCGTGGTCCTCCTGTTGCCGCCGAACAATGGTCGATCGGGCGTCTTCAGCCGTCACCTCCGGACGAAAGCTCAGGCCTTTGAAAGCTCAAACTTGCGCGTTCAATGCCGGCCGCGATCCGCCCGTAGCCCAATCGAGAAGCTCAATCGTGTGTACGACCGGAACTGACGTGCCACTGGCAATCTGCACCATGCAGCCGATATTGCCTGTGGCAATCATGTCCGGCTTGACGCTCGCGATGTTGGCGACCTTGCGATCGCGCAACCGGCCCGCAAGCTCGGGCTGGAGAATGTTGTAGGTCCCCGCCGAACCGCAACACAAATGGCTCTCCGGCACATCTTTCACCACGAATCCATTCTTGGAAAGCAATTCTTTCGGAAGGCCCGTGATTTTCTGCCCGTGCTGCAACGAACACGCTGAGTGATAGGCGACGACGATGTTGTCTTGTCGCGCGGTGGCCGCGAGTCCGAGGCCGGCGACGTATTCGGTGATGTCCTTGGCGAGTGCGGAGACCTTCGCCGCGTCGGCGGCAAACGCAGCGTCCTCTCGCAGAAGATAGCCGTAATCCTTGATCACGGTGCCGCAGCCGGACGCCGTCACCAGGATGGCGTCGAGCCCCTCGCCGGCCGCTTCCGTAAGCCACGCCGCGATATTGGCGCGAGCCCGGGCCAGTGCGTCCTGGTCGTTACCAAGGTGATGGGTCAGCGCGCCGCAGCACTGCTCGTCCCTGACAAGGACGACCTCGATGCCGTGGCGCGTGAGGAGATTGATGGCGGCCTGGTTGATGCGCGGCGCCAGCACTTGCTGGGCGCAGCCCTGGAGCAGCGCGACCCGGCCACGCTTCTTGCCGAGCGCTGCGAACACACTGCCGGCGGCGGGTCCCGGCGGCGGCAGCCGGTTCGGCGCCAGTGCCAGCATCGCCTTGAGGCGTTGGATCAGGCCGGGCGTGGCCGATGGCCGGGGCGTCGGCAGGAGCACGGCCAGCGGGCGGGCCAGCCGCGCCAGCACCATGCTCACGCGGAAACGCCGCGGGTCGGGCAGGACGAAGGCCAGCAACCGGCGCAGCAGCCGCTCCGTCAGCGGCCGCTCATAACGCTGCTCGATCCTGACCCGGGCCTGGTCGACAAGGTGCATGTAATTGACCCCCGAGGGGCAGGTCGTCATGCAGGACAGGCACGACAGGCAGCGATCGACATGCTTGACCACTTCAGCCGTCGGCGTCAGGTCCTTCTCCAGCATCTCCTTGATCAGATAGATGCGGCCGCGCGGGCTATCGAGCTCGTCGCCAAGCAGCACATAGGTCGGACAGGTCGCGGTGCAGAAGCCGCAATGGACGCAGGCGCGCAGGATCTTGTCGGCTTCCGCGATGTCGGGGTCGGCGAGCTGCGCGAGTGAGAATTCGGTCTTCATGCCGTAGCGCCCCGCGTCAGCCGGCCCCGGTTGAGGATGGTCTTCGGATCGAAACTCGCGCGGACTCGTTCGCTCAACGCGACGATGCCAACGGCTTGCGGATGGAACACGTCGACACCGCGCCTGATGTCCTCAGCCGCCCGGATCAGCGTGGCGTGCCCGCCGACCGCATTCGTACGTTCGCGCACGGCCGGGGCGTGGGCGTCCGACTTCGGTGGCAACGCCGCCCAGATCAGTCCGCCGCCCCAATCGTAGATCACGTCGCCGCCGGTCTCGCGCGCCAGCAGCGTCCCCAGAGCTGCGCCCGACGCCGGCGGACAGACGATCCGCCAGACCGGCCAGGCCCCCAGCGCGCCACTGGCAGCGAACGGCAGGACGTCGCGGATCGCGGCCCATAGCGCCGCGGACGCGACGTCCTCGACCAGCGTCGCGGTTCCGAACGGGGCCAGCAATTCGCGCAGCGAGCCAGCTCGGTGGGCGGCGGAGGCAGTAATGCCTTCGAGCCGCAGCACGGTCAGCGCCTCGCCCTGGCCCGCGATATCGCCGAGACCTTCGGTCCTGGTCCGGAACGCCGATTTTGGCAGGTGCGCGGCACCGGAAACGTCAAAGGGCGAGCCGAGCGCCGCGGTCATCGCCTTGTTGGCGGCGGCATCGTCGAGCCCGCGCTGCAGCAGCGTCCGCTCGGCCTCCGGCTTCGGCATCACCTTCAGCGTGACCTCGGTCATGACCGACAGCGTGCCCCAGGAACCGGCGAGAAGCTTGCAGAGGTCGTAGCCGGTGACGTTCTTCACCACCTTGCCGCCGGTCTTGAAGCTGTCGCCGAAACCGGAGACGGCATGCGCCCCGAGCAGATGGTCGCGCGCCCCGCCCGCCCTGATCCGGCGCGGACCGGCCAGGCCAGCCGCGATCATGCCACCAATGGTGCCGAGCGCGGGCGTGCCGAGCAGCGGCGCCGTGTTCATCGGCTCGAAGGCGAATTGCTGGTTCTTGGCATCGATCAGCGACAGCACGTCGGCCAGCGGCGCCCCGGCCTGGAGCGTGACAATGAGTTCGTTGGGTTCGTAGGCGGTGATGGCATTCAGCGCGGAGACGTCGAGCACGGCGTTGGTCGCCATCGCATGACCGATGCTGCGCTTGCTGCCATGACCGATGATCTCGAGCGGCTGCTCATTGGCAATCGCCGCGCGCACCACCTCTTCGACGTCTTTGGCGTCTCTAACCCTGAGCGTATCCACGAGTGAGCCGGTATCCAAGTTTGCAGCGGAAATCAAATTTGGCGCGTTGCTGCGGGGCGACGCTAGAACCGCGGGATGTCCGGAAACGCCAGCTTGCCGGCGTGGACATGCATGCGGCCGAGCTCGGCGCAGCGGTGCAGGGTCGGAAACACCTTTCCGGGATTGAGCAGGCCCTGCGCGTCGAAGGCGCATTTCAGGCGCTGCTGCTGGTTGAGGTCGATCTCGCTGAACATCTCCGGCATCAGATCGCGCTTCTCGATGCCGACGCCGTGCTCGCCGGTGAGCACGCCGCCGAACTCGACGCAGGCGCGCAGGATGTCGGCGCCGAAGGCTTCGGCGCGCTCGATCTCGCCGGGCTTGTTGGCGTCATAGAGGATCAGCGGATGCAGATTGCCGTCGCCGGCATGGAACACATTGGCGCAACCGAGCTGATATTTTTCCGATAGCTCGCGGATGCGCGCCAGCGCCTTCGGCAGCGCACCGCGCGGGATGGTGCCGTCCATGCAGAGATAGTCGGGGGAGATGCGGCCGACGGCGGGGAACGCAGCTTTCCGGCCGGCCCAGAACAGATTGCGCTCGGCCTCCGAGGTCGAGATCTGGCAGGTGGTCGAGCCGCAAGCATTCGCAATCGTCTCGACGCGCGTGATCAGCTCGTCGACCTCGATCCTGGGACCGTCGAGCTCGATGATGAGGAGCGCCTCGACATCGAGCGGATAGCCGGCATGGACGAAGGCCTCCGCGGCGTGGATCGCAGGCTTGTCCATCATCTCCATGCCGCCGGGAATGATGCCCGCGCCGATGATGCGCGCCACGCATTCGCCGGCCGCCTCGACTTGCGCGAAGCCGACCATCAGCGCGCGCGCCGTCTCCGGCTTTTGCAGGATGCGCACCGTGATCTCGGTGATGACCCCGAGCAGCCCTTCCGAGCCGGTGATGACGCCCATCAGGTCATAGCCGGTGTTCTCCGCCGACTTGCCGCCGATGCGCAGGATCTCGCCGCTCATCAGCACGATCTCGCAGCCGAGCACGTTGTTGGTGGTCATGCCGTATTTCAGGCAGTGCACGCCGCCGGAATTCTCCGCGACATTGCCGCCGATCGAGCAGGCGATCTGCGAGGACGGATCCGGCGCGTAGTAGAACCCGGCATGGGCGACGGCCTGGCTGATCGCGAGGTTGGTGACGCCGGGTTCGGTGACGACGGCGCGGTTGTCGAAATCGATCTCGCGGATGCGCTTGAACTTGCCGAGACCCAGGAGCACGCCGTCTTCCAGCGGCAGCGCGCCGCCGGACAGTGAGGTGCCGGAACCGCGCGGCACCACCTTGATGCCCCGCCCTGCACAATATTTCAGGACGAGCGAAACCTGCTCGGTCGTGTCGGGCAGCACCACGACCATCGGCGGCTGCCGATAAGCCGTCAGCCCGTCGGATTCATAGGCCCGCATCTCGGCGGCGCTGTCGATCACGCCTTCGCCTGGGACGATTGCGCGCAATGCAGCCACGATCTCAGCGCGGCGCGCGAGCACGGCCTGGTCGCTCGCAGGCATCATGATGGCCATATCACATCCTTCATGGCGTATCCTTCCGGCTGACGCCGCATGATCGATTTGTCGCGACAAATCAACCACGTCCGCGGTGGTTTGGGTAGGCCATCCGAAAGTCGGATCGACGATCTTGCGCGAGTTCGCTCTGGGACAAGTAGGAAATCGTGAAACCTGTCATGGTTTAGCGGCTTGTCCAAGCCGGGCAGGCCTGCCAAAACCGGCAGGTCCGACGATTGCCGATCAGGCAAGTAACTAACCAGACCCCAGGGAAGAGACGAAGAGCACCCGATGACAAAACTGATTTTTGGCGCACTGACCATCCTCACCGCGATTGCCACCGCACCTGCCGCGATGGCGCAGGATGCCGCGGCCGGCAAGTCGTCGTTCAACAAATGCCTGGCCTGCCACGCGATCGGCGAAGGCGCCAAGAACAAGGTCGGCCCCGAACTCAACGGCCTCGACGGCCGCAAGTCCGGTACCGCGCCGGACTACAATTACTCCGACGCGAACAAGAATTCGGGCATTACCTGGAACGAGGCCCAGTTCAAGGAATACATCAAGGACCCCAAGGCCAAGATCCCAGGTACCAAGATGGCGTTCGCCGGCATCAAGAACCAGACCGAGATCAACAATCTCTGGACCTATGTGTCGCAGTTCGACAAGGACGGGAAGATCAAGCAGTAAGCGCGCGAACGACGGTCGCTGGAGCTTCGGTTCTGATTGAATCAGAACCGAAGCTCCACCGTCTTGTTTTGACGCGTTTTCTTCACGCGAACCGGTATCCACTTCGCTCGAAAACGCTCTAATCGGCGACCGCCGGCGCCGGGACGATTTTTCCGATCATCGTCTCAATCTCGGTCTTCACGAGATCCGGCACCGCGTTCTGCACCATGTGGCCAAGATCAGGCAGCACGATCAGCTTTGCATTCTGGACAGTCGCGGCGAACGGGCGCGCGTGGATGTTGGTCTTCACCGTCTTGTCAGGTTCGCCGGCGATGATCGTGACCGGCGCCGATATCTCGCCGTAGCGGGCGACTTGCGCGGCGACCGCTTCCTTCAGCGTCACCAGATCATAGGCATTGGCGATGAACTCGCGCGGGCGCAGCAGCAGTGGCGTCGCGGAGTCATGCACGAAACCATCCGGCATCGTCTGTGGCAGGAAGACGCCGCGCGCGCCGGCCTCGGCAACGAAATAGCCCAGCGGCAGCGTGACGGTGTAGGCCAGCAGCGGGCCGATCACCGGCGTTGCGATGATCTCGTTGTAGCGGCCGACGCCGCCGCGCCAGGGATGTGTGACGGGCGCGAGCATCACGAGGCCCGCAACGCGGACGGCATGATCGAGGGCCAACCGCGCGCCGAGCGCGCCGCTCCAGGAATGCACCACGAAGACCGCGCGAGCGATCCCGAGCTTGCCGAGCGCCTCATCGATCATCCGCGCCTGGACCTCCGGCGTCGAATCCTGCCGCCGCGCGCGGGTGCTCCAGCCATGGCCGGGACGGTCGATCAGGATGACGCGATGGTTCTTGGCGAGGAGATCGCCGAGCGGCCGCCGCATCGCTTCCAGGTTGGAGCTCGCGCCGTGCAGCATCACGATCGGCATGTTGAAATCGCGCGGGCCGATATCGACGGCGTGAAGCACAGCGCCATCGACCTCGATCATCCGGCCTTGCGGTGGAAAGGCGCGTTGCACGGCGAGGACGCCGGCCTGCGTAACCAGCGCCAGCAGGACCAGCGCGGTCACGACTGACATCACGATCATGGAGAGAATCCGGGCGATCCAGGACACAGGGCAGTTACGGGGCTTGGCGGCGGCAGTTTCGCGCAGGGAGACCCGGCGCTCCACTTGAAATGCCGGGGCTGTGGATATGTGCATAATTCCAGCGGGAAAAACGCAACGAAATCAATGCTACTCCCCGCAGCGCGCAAGCTTCGAAACAGCTTCATGCACTCATCATCGCGGCTTCCATATAATCGCCACGGTCGGTTCCGCCATCTAGACGCGGGTGGGCGCCGATCCTGCTCGCAACCCCAAGGGGGTGCGGGAAAGACCGGCTGGATTTGTCCTGATTTGAACCGGAGAATTTCGATGAGCTTGAGATCCAAAGACACTCCGATCGACGAGATCGTGGCAAGCTGCAACGGCGACCTGCGCGGTGCCGTGCGCGCGCTGCTGCTGATCAACGAGCACCTCGAGACGGAGCTTGCAAAGGCCTACGCCGCAGCGGTCGATCACGGCCTTGCCGAGCGCGAAGGCAGCGTTTTGCACTAGGTCGCTGTCGACCTAGGGTCTGTTGGGATTCAGGATTCTCATCGGGGCTTGGTTGTGATTCAAGCTTGGGATGGACCGATACGTTTTGACTGACGCCCAATGGGCGAAGATGGAGCCGCATTGTCTTGGCAAGCCGGGAGATCCGGGCCGCAGCGGCAAGGACAACCGACTGTTTGTCGA
>NZ_JADPKY010000078.1 GCF_023074185.1 Bradyrhizobium sp. 132
CCAGACCGTAATCCATCCCAGACATCGCTCGCTCCCGCGAATCATCACTCAACTCACGGAATCAGCAATCAAATTCCTCCGCAATATGTGTGAATTCGATAGCCTTGTTGTGGGAGAGGGTCCGCTCGTAAAGCGAGCGGGGGTGAGGGGTATCTCTCCCCGAACGCTGCTATCTCAATTGCGGATGCAACCCCTCATCCGGCGCTTCGCGCCACCTTCTCCCGCAAGGGGAGAAGAGAAGAAAGCGCACGGCGCTACTGCCGCCGGTCGCTCTTCCGCTTCGTGAACCGCACGCTCTGGCCATCCGGCATTCGCATTGCCACGAAGCCCGCGGCGAGGCAGGCTTCGCGCTGCGGCATCTTGAGGTCGGGGCTGCGCAGGCTGTCCCACCATGAGGCACGATTCGCGGCGCGCGGCAGGGCCGCGCCGATGATCTCCTCGATCTGCTCATAGGTCAGCACGAATTCCGCCTGCTTGTGCCGCATCAGATAATCGCGCAACGCGTCGTAATCGTTCACCGCTGTCCTCTTCGCTGGTCGAAGCCCCGCTTTGCCAAAAAACGTCAGCCGCGGAAACCAATTTTTAACTCATTACGGCAGCGCCGTCCCGGCTTAAACACTACTCAAGCTTTCGGGCGCATTCACTGATGTCGGGAGCGAATGATGTTGTCTGGATGGCGCGAAGTCATGGCCCGCCGGCCGTGGCGGCTTTCGGCGAAGCTGCTGATCATCTCGTCCGTGGTGACGGTGATCGGCTTTTCCGCCATTTGCGTCAACGTCATGCTGGACATGCGCCGCGGCGAGGAGGCGCTCGCCCGCCAGACGCTGGAAAACCTCGCAACGACCATCGAGTCCGACGTCACCCGCAACATCGAGATCTACGATTTGTCTCTGAAGGCGGTCGCCGGCAACATGCTGCTGCCGGAGATCGCGACGGTCTCAAAGCCGATCCGGCACCTGATCCTGTTCGACCATGCGACCACGGCGAGGAACTTCGGCGCGATCCAGGTGTTCGATGCCGAGGGCAGGCTGACCATCGATGCCTCCACGCTCGATCCCCTGCCGGAGAACCGCAGCGAGGAGGACTACTTCAGGATTCATCGCGACAATCCTGGAGCCGGGCTCTACATCAGCCGTCCCATGCTGTTCCGCGGCGCCTACGCGATCGTGCTGAGCCGGCGCATCAGCGACACTGACGGCGGCTTTCTCGGCGTCGTCGCCGGCTCGATCCGCTTCAGCTATTTCCACGAATTGTTCGAGCGGCTGAACCTCAACCCCGATGACACCATCACCGTGCTCAAGCGCGACCGCACCATCATGATGCGGCGGCCGTTCGACCTCGACGTGATCGGCACGAACCTGAATGATCGCCGGACCTGGAGCGCCGACAATCTCCGGGCCGGCGCCTCCTATGCAGGCCAGGGCCCGGTCGATCCGACGCCGCGGCTCTATGTACGCAGCACCGACAGCGGTCCGCTGTTTGTGGTGGCAGGCAAGCCGCTGAACGCCGTGTTCGAGCTCTGGCAGAAGGAAGCCTACCGCATCGGCGCCGTGGTCCTGGCGCTGATCCTGTTCATGCTGGCCTCGACGCTGGTGCTCGCGCGCGAGATCGGCCGGCGCGCCGAAGCCGAGCGCAAGCTCGAGGAGATGGCGACGACGGATGCGCTCACCGGCCTGAGGAACCGCCGCAAGTTCGACCAGGTCATCGACGTCGAATGGCGCCGCGCCATGCGTCAGAAGACGCCGGTCGCGCTGCTGATGATCGATGCCGATCACTTCAAGGCCTACAACGACACGTTCGGCCATCAGGCCGGCGACCAGGTGCTGGTCGGCATCGCCATCTGCATTTCCGACTCGGTGAGCCGCGCCGGCGATTGCGCCGCGCGCTATGGCGGCGAGGAATTCGCCGTGCTGCTGCCAGGCACCTCGGTCACCGACGCCTTAGAGGTCGCCGAGGCGATCCGCATCAAGGTGCAGGGCTGGTCCGACGACCAGACAGCCTCGACGGTATCCTGCGGCATCGCGAGCTTCGTTCCCACCACCGGCATGGACTGGCCGATCCTGGTCGCCGCCGCCGACAAGGCGCTCTATGCCGCGAAAGCCGGCGGCCGCAACCAGTCGGTGGTCGCGAGCTTGCCGAAGCTGTCGCTGGTGGCGTGAGGGCTACGCTGCTTGCCGCCGTCATTGCGGGAAGCTCTTGCGACGAAGCATTCCGGATCGCTTCGCTTCGCTTGCCGTGACGAGTAGAAACAGCCGACGTCTATTCCCCCAGATACTTCTTCATTTCCGCGATCAGGCCATCGCGCAGTTCGGGCCGCTTCAGGCCGTAGGCGATGTTGGCGCGGAGGAAGCCGGGCTTGGAGCCGCAATCGTGGCGTTCGCCCTCGAATTCGACGCCGTAGAATTTTTGCGATTTGGCGAGTCCGATCATGGCGTCGGTGAGCTGGATCTCTCCGCCGGCGCCGCGCTCCTGGGTCTCCAGGATCTTGAATATCTCCGGCTGGAGGATGTAGCGGCCGGTGATCGAGAGGTTGGAGGGCGCGGTGCCCTTGGCCGGCTTCTCGATCATGCCGTCGACCTCGAACATCTTGCCGGTGCGTTTGCCGACGCCGCAGATGCCGTATTGATGGGTGAGATGGTCGGGCACCGCCTCGACCGCGATGATGTTGGATTTTTCGCCGAGCTTGCTGGCGGTCTCGATCATCTGCTTCAGGCAGCCGGGCGAATTGAGCACGAGTTCGTCGGGCAGCACGACCGCGAACGGTTCGTTGCCGACGATGTCCCGCGCGCACCAGACCGCATGACCGAGGCCGAGCGGCGCCTGCTGGCGGGTGAAGCTGACGGCGCCGGCTTCGGGCTGGTTCTGCGCCAGAACGTCCTGCTCGGTCTTCTTGCCGCGCGCGGCCAGCGTCGCATCGAGCTCGAACATCCGGTCGAAATGATCTTCGATGACACTTTTGTTGCGGCCGGTGACGAAGATGAAGTGCTCGATGCCGGCTTCCCTGGCCTCGTCATAGACATACTGGATCAGCGGCTTGTCGACGATCGTCAGCATTTCCTTCGGCATCGCCTTGGTGGCGGGCAGGACGCGGGTGCCGAGGCCGGCAACGGGAAATACGGCTTTGCGGATTTTCATGGGATTGATCGAATACCTGAGGAACACGTGAAGGAAGCAATGGCATCTTGCTAGCTTGTTTGCAGCCGCCAACAAAGGCGGATGTGGGGCCTCGTCCTCACAGAGTTAAGAAAAAGGCCACCATCAAAATTTCACCTTTGTTAAGCAGTTGGCAACCGTAACCAGGCCTCCTGAGGGCGGATTTGGCCGGACAGGTGAGGACATGATGCAATCAATGGCAGGGCTGGCAAAACGGGGCGGGTCCGTGACCGGTGCGATGATGATTGCGACCGTCCTGCTGTTCCCGCTCCCCGCCGGCGCGCAGACTCAGAACGGTCTGTCAAATCTGTTCGGCGGCATTTTTTCCGGTCCGAACCCGGCGCCCTCGCAAGCAACGCCCGGCCCCGGGGGCGCTCAAACGGGAGCTCAACCTTGGAGCGGCGAGGACGGCGCCTCCGGTCATCCGCTGATGACGGCCGCCGCGATCCGCAAGGCCGCGGGTGACTTCAACAATTGCGTCGCAGGCATGTGGCCCGATGCTGCACGGCGCAACATCACGCAGGAAAATTTCCAACGCTTCACGGCAGGCCTTGCGCCCGACCTGCGTATCATGGACCTCATGGACTCGCAGCCGGAGTTCACCAAGTCGATCTGGGACTATCTCGACATCCTCGTGAACGACAACCGCCTCGCCAAGGGCCGCGAGGTCCTCGCCAAATACAAGGCGCAGTTCGACGCCACCGAAAGGGCCACCGGCGTCGATCGTTATATCATCGCGTCGATCTGGGGCATCGAGTCCAACTACTCGACCCAGATGGGCGACCGCAGCGTGCTGCAATCGACCGCAACGCTCGCCTGCATCGGCCGCCGCCAGGCCTATTTCAAGGACGAGTTCCTCTCGGCACTGGAGATCCTGAACCGCGGCGACCTCAGGCCCGAACAGTTGCGCGGCTCCTGGGCCGGCGCCTTCGGCCCGACCCAATTCATGCCGACCGCGTTCAAGCGCTTTGCCGTGGACGGCGACGGTGACGGACGGCGCGACGTCGTCGACAATCCCTCCGACCTGATCGCCTCGACCGCCAACAATCTGAAGAAGGACGGTTGGCAGGCCGGCCAGACCTGGGGCTACGAGGTCGTGGTGCCGGAGGGATTCAACTACATGCTGGCCGATCGCGCCAAGGCGATGACGATGGCGCAATGGGAGAAGCTCGGGCTCAAGCGCCCGGCCAACCAGCCGTTGCCGCACCCGGCGGAGAAAGCCTATCTGCTGGCGCCCGCCGGCGCGCAGGGGCCGGGCTTCCTGATGCTGCAGAACTTCCGGGTCATCATGAAGTACAACCCTGCCGAGGCCTATGCGATGGCGATCGGCCATTTCGCCGACCGCCTGCGCGGCGGCCAGCCCTTCGTGCAGCCCTGGCCGCGGCAGGAACGCGAGCTGTCCCGCACCGAGCGGCTGGAACTCCAGCAGCTGCTGGCCCAGCGCGGCTTCTACAAGGGCACCCCCGACGGCCAGTTCGGCGGCCAGACCCGGGAAGCCCTGCGCAACTTCCAGGCCTCGATCGGGGTCCCCGCGGACGGATTTGCCTCCTCCGACGCGCTGAACCGGCTGCGCGGGCGGTAAAATCGCGCCGAAAGTAACCCTGAACAGGGATTTTGGCAGGTAGCCTTGACGGGGGCGGCTGTTCCCCGTGTATGGGCCAAGAGAATCTGAAGAGAATCTGAAAAGAGAATCTGCCCGTTTGGCGCCTGATTCCGTTATTATATTGAACTACTCCCGATCCCCATTGCGCGTGCCCGAGATCGCATGTCGAAGAAGTCCCTGTTCAAGGCGCTGACCGAGACCGGCCCGCTGATCGCGCTGGGGACGGCGCTTGCGATTCTGGTCTTGATCGCGGGGCCGGCCTCGGCGCAATTCTTCAATTTCCCTGGCTTCGGCGGCCCGCCGCAACGCCAGGCCCCGCCACCGCGAAGCGGCGGTGAACGTGGCGGATGGTTCGGCGGCGACTTCTTCGCGCCGTTCCAGCAGCAGCAACAGCAGCAGCAGGCGCCGCGCCAGGATTTTTCGCGCGCACCGGCGCCGGCCAAGCACGACACGACGCCTGACAAGAACGTGCTGGTGATCGGCGACGCCATGGCCGACTGGCTCGCCTACGGCCTCGAAGACGCCTACACCGAGCAGCCCGACATGGGCGTGATCCGCAAGCACAAGACCACGTCCGGCCTGATCAAGTACCAGCCCAAGGGTGAGCCCTCGGACTGGGCGGCAGCCGCGAAGGGCATCCTCGAAACCGAAAAGCCCGATGTGATCGTGGTCATGCTCGGCCTCAACGACCGCATCGCCATCCGCGAGGCAGCAGCCCCCGATAAGTCGGACAAGGCGACGGACAAGGACAAGAAGAACGACAAGGGCGCGCGTGGCAAACCACCGGCCAAGCCCGGCGATGCCAAGCCCAACGACAGCGCGGCCAAGCCGGACGACGCCGACCTGCCGCAGGATGATGCCGACAACGCTGACACACCGGCGGTCGCAACGCCCGAGAAGACCGCACGCAACCCGAACGGCCTCTACGAATTCCGCGACGAGCGCTGGGTCGAGCTCTACGGCAAGAAGATCGAGGAGCTCGCCAACGTGCTCAAGAGCAAGGGCGTGCCGGTGCTCTGGGTCGGCCTGCCCGCGATCCGCGGCCCCAAGGGCACCGCGGACATGCTGTTCCTGGATTCGCTCTATCGCGAAGGCGCGGCCAAGGCCGGCATAACTTACGTCGACGTCTGGGACGGCTTTGTCGACGAGGCCGGCCGCTTCCTCCAGAAGGGCCCGGACTTCGAAGGCCAGATCCGTCAGCTCCGCAGCTATGACGGCGTCTATTTCACAAAACCCGGCGCGCGCAAGCTCGCTCACTATGTCGAACGCGAGATCACGCGCCTGCTCGCCGGGCGCTCCGGCCCGATCGCGCTGCCGAGCGAACCCGCAACGCCCGACACCAGTGCCGAACCCGGCAAGCCCGCGCCGCGGCCGCTGGCCGGCCCGATCGTGCCGCTGGTTGCGGCCTCGATCTCGACCGATCAATTGCTGGGCGGACCGGGCTCGCGCCCTGCCGCCGTCGATGCGCTCGCTGCGAGAACAATGGTGAAGGGCGAGCCATTGGCTGCGCCCGCGGGCCGTGCCGACGATTATGCCTGGCCGCGCCGCGAAGTCGGCCGCGAGCAGGCCAAAGGCGATGCGCCGATGGCCGCGACGTCGCCCGAGGGCAATGCTGCTCCGGGTTCACCGGGAGCCGCCGCAGCGATCGCGCCGCAAAAGCTCGCGCCGAAGAAGCCGTCGGTGCCGCAGCAGCCGGCACAGGCAACGCCGTCAATTCGTGATTTCTTCGGCTTCGGCTCTCCGCAAGCACCGCCGCGTCAATTGACGCCCGCGCCAGGGCCGCGCAATCCCAATCAGAACCCCGCGATCCCGCGGCCGCCGGGCAATGTCGGGCGATCAGCGGAAGTGGCTCGGTAGTTTACCGAGCTGAGCCCTCGTGTCCCGGACGCGTTGCAGCGTGTAACGCTGCTGCGCAGAGCCGGGACCCAGCCCTTGACTCACAAAAATAGGCCCCGGCCGCAATGTGGCGCTTCACGCCGCATTGCATCCGGGGCACGTTGGATGGCGTTTAGCTGAGCCCTAATAGCGCCAGCGCGGCGGCGGGCGGCGCGAAGGCCGCGCCATCAACAGCGCGAGTGCAAAGCCGATGCCGCCGGCGACCAGCAGCGCGCCGAGCGGGTTGTCCTGCACCTTCTGGGCAATTGCCTGCGAACCATCGCGGAAAGTGTCGCCGCTGTTCTCGTAGGCACCCTTGGCGTAACCCGCCGCCGTTTCACCAGCGTCACGGACGGCATCCTTGGCCTGGCCGTAGAGATTTTGCACGGTGCCTGCGGCTTCCCGCGCGTTGCCCGACGCCTGTGTCTGCGCATCGCCTGCGAGATCACCGACAGCGCCTTCCGCGCGTCCGGCGAATTCCTTGGCCGATCCGACAATCCGATCCTTATCCATGATGCTCCTCCTCGGGGGTCAGCCCAAGTAACCGATCAGGAGCGGCACGGTTCCTTCGCGCTAGAGAATAAGCCCGCCGTCGACGACCAATGTTTGGCCGATGATGTAGGACGACAGCGGCGATGCCAAAAACAGCGCCGCGCCCGCCATGTCAGCCGGGGTGCCCAATCGCCGCAGCGGAATGCGTGAAAGTGCACCTTCGAGCCGCTTGGGATTGTCGGTCGTCACCTTGGTCATCTTGGTGTCGACGAGACCGGGCGCGATGCCGTTGACGCGGATGCCGTCCTCGGCCCAGGCCTCGCCCAGCGTCCGCGTCAATCCGACCGCGCCGGTCTTCGATGCGTTGTAAGCGGGATTGCCCATCGTAGAATGATAGGCCGCGGTCGAGGACACCATGATCAGCGACCCTTGCGAGTCCCGCAGCATGGAATGAAACCGCGTGGCGCAGGCCATCAGGCTCATCAGATTGACCTCGACGACCTTGCGGAAGCCGGCCATCTCGAACTCACCGCGGCGATAGAGCACCGCGCCCTGCGCGAGCACCAGCACGTCGAGCCTGTCGAAGGACGGCTTGAAGGCTTCGACCGCTCCGGCATTGCCGACGTCGAGCTGCGCGTAGGAGAGACCGGCGAGATCCGAGCCTTCCTCCTGCGAATATTCCTTGGCGTGAGCACGCGTACCGCAGACCGCAACTTGCGCGCCCCTGACGCGAAAGGCTTGCGCGATGCCGTTGCCGATGCCGCTGGAGCCGCCGACGACCAGCACCTGCTTGCCTGACAAATCGAGTTCGTTCGTCATCGCCACTTCCCCTTTTGCTTTGCTTGTTTGACCTGTCTGCGGATCGATGCCAGCCTTGTCAATCATAACAAGAACAAGCAGGCGCGAGGAAACAGCATGTCCGATTTCAAACAGCTCAGCCGGTCCGTGAAGGGTCTGACCGTTCTCGTCACCGGCGCGGCCAGCGGCATGGGGCGCGCGACGGCGCGTGTGTTCGCCACTGAGGGCGCGAACGTGGCGCTCACCGATTATGACGAGCAAGGCGCGCAAGCCGTGGCGGAGGACATCGCGAGAGCCGGCGGATCGGCGAAAGCCTGGAAGCTCGACGTTGCCGACGGCGCCGAGATCAAGCGCGTGGTTGGCGACGTCGCCGCGCATTTCGACGGGCTCGACATCATCGTCAACAATGCCGGCATTTCCGTGCGCGTCGCGATCGACGACGAGGCCTATGAAGACGCCTGGGCCAGGGGCATCGCGGTGATGCTGACGGCGCATCCGCGCATCGTCCGCGCCGCGCTGCCTCACTTGCGCAAGTCAAACAGCCCGCGCATCGTCAACATCGCTTCCACCGAGGCGCTCGGCGCCACCGCGTTGCACAGCCCTTATTCGGCGGCGAAGGGCGGCGTCGCCAGCCTCACCCGCTCGCTGGCGGTGGAGCTCGGCCGCGAAGGCATTACCGTCAACTGCATCTGCCCGGGTCCGATCCGCACAGCCATCACCGACCGGATATCGGAAGAGCACAAGACGATCTACGCCAAGCGCCGCACCGCACTGGGCCGCTACGGCGATCCCGAAGAGGTCGCGCACATGACGCTGAGCCTGTGCCTGCCGGCAGCGTCCTTCCTCACCGGCGCGGTCATCCCCGTCGACGGCGGCCTGATGGCGCGCAACGCGTAAGAGCTGTGGCCCGGATGGAGCGTAGCGCAATCCGGGCTACGGGCAGCTATGCGCACCGAGCGTTGACAACGCCTATTACGGGAGTAGCTTTTTCAGCGACAGAGCGGGACCAACCGCTCGCGGTTCGCGGGAGAAAACGTCATGACGATCGCCATCCGGCAGCTTCAGAAGCATTTTGTCGGGGAGGTCTCGGGCCTCGACCTGAGACAGCCTCTCACACAGGACCAGGCGCGCGAGGTCGAGGCTGCCATGGACAAATATGCGGTGCTGGTCTTCCACGACCAGGACATCACCGACGAGCAACAGATGGCTTTTGCGCTGAATTTCGGCCAGCGCGAAGACGCGCGCGGCGGCACGGTGACGAAGGAGAAGGACTACCGGCTCCAGTCCGGACTGAACGACGTCTCCAATCTCGGCAAGGACGGCAAGCCGCTGGCGAAAGACAGCCGGGCGCATCTGTTCAATCTGGGCAACTGCCTGTGGCATTCCGACAGCTCGTTCCGCCCGATCCCGGCAAAATTCTCGCTGCTGTCGGCCCGCGTGCTCAACCCGAAGGGCGGCAACACCGAATTCGCCGATATGCGCGCGGCCTATGACGCGCTCGACGACGACACCAAGGCGGAGATCGAGGACCTCGTGTGCGAGCACTCGCTGATGTATTCGCGGGGATCGCTCGGCTTCACCGAATACACCGACGACGAGAAGAAGATGTTCAAACCGGTGCTGCAACGTCTCGTGCGCACCCATCCCGTGCATCGTCGCAAGTCGCTTTATCTCTCATCGCATGCCGGCAAGATTGTCAGCATGAACGTGCCGGAGGGCCGGGTACTGCTGCGCGATCTCAACGAGCACGCGACCAGCGCGGAGTTCGTCTACGTCCACAAATGGAAGCTGCATGATCTCGTGATGTGGGACAACCGCCAGACCATGCACCGCGTCCGCCGCTACGACCAGTCCCAGCCCCGCGACATGCGCCGCGCGACAGTGGCGGGGACCGAGCCGACGGTGCAGCAGCAGGCGGCGGAGTAGGGATACAGCCACACATTCCACCGTCGTCCCGGCGAAGGCCGGGATCCATAACCACTGAATGTAGTTTGACGAAGGCTAGTGGCGTCAGCTCGCTTCAACAATCACTTCCTGTGGGTATGGGTCCCGGCCTTCGCCGGGACGACACCGGAGGGTGTTGCGATACCAACAGCTACGCGTGGCCCGCCTCGTTCGAGAGCATGCCGGGATCGATGCCGATCTTGCGCAGCGCGCGGCCGTATTTTTCATCGACGTCATCGCCGAAGATCAAATCCGAATCCGCATCGCAATGCAGCCAGCCATTGCTCTGGATTTCGGTCTCGAGCTGGCCCGGCGCCCAGCCGGCATAGCCGAGCGCGAGGATGGCGTGCTTGGGGCCGGAGCCGTCGGCGATCGCGCGCAGGATGTCGACGGTCGCGGTGAGGCAGACGCCGTCGTCGATCCGGAGCGTCGCGTTCTCGATGTAGAAATCGCTGGAGTGCAGCACAAAGCCGCGGCCGGTATCAACCGGACCGCCGCGTAGCACCTTCATGCTTTCGGCGTTCTCCGGCAGCTTGATGTGCTCGCCCTTCTTGATGATGCCGAGCTGTTGCAACAGCTCTGGGAAGTCGATGCTGCCGGCCGGATGGTTGACGATGATGCCCATGGCGCCTTCGGCGGAGTGAGCGCAGAGGTAGATCACGGAGCGCTCGAAGCGTTCATCGCCCATCACCGGCATCGCGATGAGGAGGCGGCCGTCGAGGTAACCCGCCGAACTGGGGAGCGCGGGGCCGGGCTTGCGGGTGCTTTCGCCCATCCTCTTTCCTGTGGGAGCCATCGGTGAAGCACTCCGGTTTCAATTCCTATCCTGATGTCGGGCCGGTCCGCTGTCAAATCAAGGCTTGCAGGGTCAAGACTTGCAGGACTTGATTCAAGTCATCACAAGCAATTCAATGGTTTGCCCCGGGGTGACCCTGTAAAGACGTATCATGCTGACAAGAGTTCCCCTGCATGCGGCGATTGGCGTCGCGACAACCCTGCTTGTGTCATCGCTGGCGCTTGCGGCCCATGCCGACGACGCATCGCCGTGGCAGCGCGACGGACATTCCGCGGTGCGGTTGCTCGCGGGATCGCGCAGCGGCGCCGTCCTGCTCGGCGGTATCGCCTTCCAGATCCAGCCCGGCTGGAAAACCTATTGGCGCATGCCGGGCGATTCCGGCGTTCCGCCGCGCTTCGATTTCTCGAAGTCTGACAATGTCGAAGCGGTGACGGTGATGTGGCCGGCGCCGCTGAAGTTCGACGACGGCGCCGGCGGCCATTCGATCGGCTATCACGACCAGATCGTGCTGCCGCTGCGCATCATCGCCAAGGCGGCCGACAAGCCGGTGACGCTGCGCGCCGAGATCAATTACGCCGTGTGCGAAAAGCTTTGCATTCCGGTCGAGGCCAAGGCCGAGCTTGGCTTCAACAGCGTCGCGTCGACCGAGGACGCCAATCTGCGTGCGGCGCTCGACACCGTGCCCAAGCCCGCCAATATCGGCGATCCCAACCCGATCACCATCCGCGACGTCAAGCGTGACGGGCCCAAGAATGTGGTGGTCGACGTGGTGACGCCGGATGCGGGCAACGTCAATTTGTTCGTGGAAGGCCCGACGCCGGATTGGTCGTTGCCGATCCCCGCGCCGGTCGAGCCCAGCCCGCCGGGCGTGAAGCGATTTTCTTTCGAGCTCGACGGACTGCCACCGGGCGCCAAGCCCGACGGCGCCGCGCTGAAGTTCACGCTGGTCGGGCCGCAGAAGTCGTACGAGTTCAATACGAATTTGGAGTAGTCGTCGTCCTCCCCCGTGCGCAATTGCGCACGGGGAGACGACGGAAACACCCAACCGAATCTTAACGAATGGTTGCTAATCCCCAAGGCTACTGCAGCAAGGCTGCCGCAGCATGCGCGTGCGCCTCGGGGATCCTTCGAATTGGCCGTGATGGATGCAGAACCCGCAACGACCGGACCTGCCGGCCTGATCGCGCGGCTGCGCGGAAAATTGACGGGCGGATCGAGCGAGGCGTCGCTGACGCGGCGGCTGGCGGGCACCATCTTCATCATCCGGGTGATCAGCGCGGGCCTTGCATATTTCTCGCAGGTCCTGCTCGCGCGCTGGATGGGCACGTCCGACTACGGCGTCTACGTCTATGTCTGGACCTGGGTGCTGCTGCTCGGCAGCATGATGGATTTTGGCATCTCGGCCTCCGCACAAAAAATCATTCCGGAGTACCGCACCAGCGGCGAGCAGGCGCTGCTGCGCGGCTTTCTCTCCGGCAGCCGCTGGCTGACCTTTGCCGTCTCCGCGCTGGCGTCGCTCGGCCTTGCCGGTATCGTCAAATTGCTGTCGCCCTGGATCGATCCGGCCGAGGTGCTGCCGCTCTATATCGGCTGCATGACGCTGCCCGCTTTCGTCGTCGCCAACACCCAGGACGGCATCGCGCGCTCGCATGACTGGATGCAGCTCGGCCTGATGCCGCAATTCATCATCCGCCAGGCGCTGATCATCGGCATCACGGCCTGCGCCTTTCTGCTCGGGTATCATCTCGGCGCGGTCGCCGCGATGGTCGCGAGCGCCGGCGCGGTGTGGATCGCGATGACCGGGCAGATGATGGTGCTGAACCGCAAGCTTGCCAATCACATCGAGCCGGGCCCCAAGGCTTATGACATCGGCGGCTGGCTCGCCGTCTCGCTTCCGATCCTGCTGGTCGAAAGCTTCTACTTGCTCTTGTCCTATACCGACGTGCTGGTGCTTCAGCAGTTCCGCCCCTCCGACGAGGTCGGCGTCTATTTCGCCGTGGTGAAGACGCTGGCGCTGGTCTCCTTCATCCACTACGCGATGTCGGCGACCACCGCGCATCGCTTCGCTGAATACAACGCAGCTGGCGACAAGGTGCGGCTGTCGGCTTACGTGGCGCATGCCATCAACTGGACGTTCTGGCCGTCGCTGGCGGCGACCATCGTGCTGCTCGCGCTCGGCAAGCCGCTGCTCTGGCTGTTCGGGCCGCAATTCGTGGTCGGCTACGACATCATGTTCGTCGCCGCGATCGGGCTCGTGGTGCGCTCCGCGATCGGCCCGGTCGAACGCCTGCTCAACATGCTCGGGCAGCAGAAGATCTGCGCGCTGGCCTATGCGCTGGCCTTTGTGATGAACTTGGTACTCTGCATCGCGCTGGTGCCGCGCTACGGCGGTCATGGCGCCGCCACCGCGACCTCGATCTCGCTCTGCTTCGAGACGGTGCTGCTGTTCTGGATCGTGCGACAGCGCCTCGGCCTGCACGTGCTGGCGTTCGGTAAATAGGCGCTTCACACCTGCCCTCGCGTGCTGCCCTCGGGGAACGGCTGTTTCGCAGCAGGCCCGGGAACAAAGAGAAATGCCTACCTATCGTCGGCATGCAGCACGATTTTTCTTATTGCTCCCAGCCGGTTGCGCCTCCGGGAAATTTTATTCTACGTCATATTGCCCAACTGACGAGATAAACTTAAGATTCCCTGGACATGATCGATCCACTCTACGTCGCCTCCGGTTTCGGCGTCGGCCTGCTGGTCGGGATGACCGGCGTCGGCGGCGGTTCGTTGATGACGCCGCTGCTGATCCTGTTGTTCGGCATTCATCCATCGACCGCGGTCGGCACCGACCTGCTCTATGCGGCCGCCACCAAGACCGGCGGCAGCGTGGTGCATGGCTGGTCGCGCAGCGTGCACTGGCCGGCCGTGCTGCGGCTCGCCTGCGGCAGCCTTCCGGCGAGCGCGCTGACGCTGCTCGTGCTGTGGAAGCTCGACCTCAAGAGCGATTCCGAGCGCGGCCTGGTCAATCTGGTGTTGTGCTTTGCGCTGTTGCTGACTGCGACCTCGCTGATCTTCCGCAAGGCGATCATGGAGCGTTATCGGCGGCGCCTGGAGCAGGTCGATGACCGCACCACTGCGATCGCGACGGTCGTCACCGGAATCGTGCTCGGTGTGCTGGTCTCGATTTCATCGGTCGGCGCCGGCGCCGTCGGCGTCACCGTCCTGCTGCTGCTCTATCCGCGCCTGCCGATGGCGACCATCGTCGGCTCCGACATCGCCCATGCGGTCCCGCTGACGCTGGTCGCCGGAATCGGGCACTGGGCGCTTGGCGACGTCGATTGGGCGCTGATGGGCGTGCTGCTATTGGGTTCGCTGCCCGGCATCATCGTCGGCAGCTTCAGCGCGACGCGCGTGCCCGAGACGGTACTGCGCCTGACACTTGCCAGCGTGCTGTTCGTGGTCGCCGGCAAGATCATGTTCGCCGAGCTGAACCTGTCCTCGGCATTCGTGACGGCGCTGGCCTGGACACACTGAACGAAAATGGCGGAGCTCGGCTCCGCCATTCGCCAGCCGTAGTCCCCTACTCCGCGGTCCAGCCGCCGTCGATCGAGAGGTTGGTGCCGGTGATCTGCGCGGCATCGTCGCCGCACAGGAACAGCGCGAGCGCCGCGACCTGCTCGGAGGTGACGAACTCCTTGGTCGGCTGCGCATCGAGCAGCACGTCGTTGATGACCTGCTCGCGGGTGAGATTGCGGGCCTTCATGGTGTCGGGGATCTGCTTCTCCACCAGCGGCGTCCAGACATAGCCGGGGCTGATGCAGTTGCAGGTGATCTTGCTGGTCGCGACCTCCAGAGCCACGGTCTTGGTCAGGCCGGCGATGCCATGCTTGGCCGACACATAGGCCGACTTGAAGGGCGAGGCGACCAGCGAGTGCGCGGAAGCGGTATTGATGATGCGGCCCCAGCCCTTCTTCTTCATGCCGGGCACGGCGGCGCGAATGGCATGGAAGGCCGAGGACAGGTTGATCGCGATGATCTGGTCCCACTTCTCCGGCGGGAATTCCTCGATCGGCGAGACGAACTGGATGCCGGCATTGTTGACGAGGATGTCGACCGAACCGAAACTCTTCTCGCCGAGCGCGATCATCCCGGCGATCTCCGCCGGCTTGGTCATGTCGGCGGGCGAATAGACGGCCTTGACGCCGAAATCGGATTCGATCTTGGCGCGCTCCTTCTCGATGTCCTCCGGCGAGCCGAACCCGTTGATGACGACATTGGCGCCGGCGGCGGC
The DNA here is from genome assembly GCF_023074185.1 of Bradyrhizobium sp. 132. Lineage (GTDB taxonomy): Bacteria > Pseudomonadota > Alphaproteobacteria > Rhizobiales > Xanthobacteraceae > Bradyrhizobium. Next base: position 14,941 of record NZ_JADPKY010000078.1, read on the forward strand.
GAAGGCGCGCGCATAAGCAAGCCCGATGCCGCTGGTCGACCCGGTCACGACGGCATTCTTGCCTGACAGACTACCCATATTCATTCGCTCCTTTTTGGCGGGGGGCGGTGACGTCCCCCGTGAGATCGTAAGTCACCATGGTCTCGCCGGATTGCGGCCGCTCGAGCCAGTCCTTGTGGCGCATCGACAGATGCACGTCGCGCACGCCGGCTTCCCAATGCTCGACCATGGCGACATGCGAGAAATCGTAATCCTTGGACGAGGATTCGTAGTTCTTGCTGCGGTAGATCAGGTGCACCACAGTAACAGTGCTTTCGCGCGATACCTTGGCAAGGAATTCCACGGAAGGGTCGTTCTTGAGATAATCGGGCAATTTGGAAATCAGGTCGCGCACGGCCCTGCGGGCGTTGTGCACCTGCTTGTTCTTGTCGGTGTTCATCCGCGTGCGGCTGGAGAAGCGGATGTCCTTCTCGCGCTCGGTGGCCTCGAGCAGCGACGTCGGCAGATCGCCGCGGGCGCTGAACAGGTCGATCTGGAAGATCAGGAGGTCGCGGTCGACCTCGGCGTCCAGCACGTAGTCGAGCGGCGTGTTGGAGGCGATGCCGCCGTCCCAATAATGCTCGCCGTCGATCACGACGGACGGAAAGCCCGGCGGCAACGCGCCGGAGGCCATGATGTGCTCCGGGCCGATTTTCTTGCCACGCTTCTTGAATTCGTAATTGTCGAAATACTTGAAGTTGCCGGAGGTGACGCCGACCGCACCGACCGACAGCCGTGTCTTCAAATCATTGATGCGGTCGAAATCGACAAGGCGCTCCAGTGTCTTCTTCAGTGGCGCGGTGTCGTAGTAGCTCTGCGCCTGTGGGCTGCCGGGGGGCCAGAGCAGCGCGGGAGGCAGGCGAGGCACGAAGAAGCCGGGCACGCCGAACGTTGCAATGAGCGCGGCGCTGCTGGAGTTGAACAGCTCGCGGCTGTGATCGCTCTTGCCGATCGGCTTCCACGGCACCGGCGCGGAGACCATCTCCCAGAATTCCTTGAGCCGCTTGACCCGCGTCTGCCCTTCGTTGCCGGCAATGATCGCGGCGTTGATCGCGCCGATCGAGATGCCGGCCACCCATTCCGGCTCGAAGCCGGCATGGCAGAGCGACTGATAGGCGCCGGCCTGATAGGAGCCGAGCGCGCCGCCGCCCTGGAGGACCAGGACGCGTTGCGCATTCGCGGGGACTGTTGCGACTTCCGGGCTATGATCTGTCATATGGGAACAATAGCAAAAGGCGAGCCACCGTGGCGACAGTTTCGCCGCGGCGTCAATGCATCCCAAGATCAAGTCTGGCTTATCGGGGGTCGGTCGAGGCCAGGATCATGGTCCAGAACACCTTGTATTTGGTGCCGGGAGCATAACCCGCCGCTATGCCCAATTTTGTGACACCGCTCTTGAGCATGTTGGCGCGGTGCGGGGGCGAGTCGCGCCAGCCGGAAAACGCTTCCGCCAGCGTATGATAGCCGGCCGAGACGTTCTCAACCGCAACATTCGCCGGATAACTGCCGGCGCTGAGGCGCTTGGCCAGCGGCGCGCGGACGTCATGGTCCATCTTGTTGGCCGCCGCCATGGCCTGTGACTGGGATTCGGCGAGCCGCATCAGATCGGGGTCGATCACGACGGTGCCGAGCCCGTTATTCTGGCGGTATTGCGAGATCATGATCGCAGCCGCCTGCGCATCGAGCTTGGTGCCCGGGACGGACATATCGGCATACATGGACGGCTGCTGGACCGGCGCTTCGTTGCCGGCGCAGCCGGCGAGCAGCAAAGTGATGAGTATCGCGGCCGCGGCGCGCATGAACAGAAGCCCCCAAATCAGGGGCCGTTGTTGCATATCAACCGTGGCTGAAAGGTGAATATTGAAGAAAAATTGACCCGTCGAGCCGGCTCAGGCGCCCGCAAATATCCGGTAGCGGCGGGGCTCCAGGCCAATCGTATCGCCGGCGCGCAGTTCCCTGTCGCGGGGGGCGTCGATCTCGATGGTCTCGCCGCCTGACAGGGCGACCTCGGCCCGCTGCACGGGGCCGAAATTCCGAACGTGCTGAACCGCGCCCTCGAAAGCGCCGCTGCCGGGCGGCCCGACCAGCATGTCATGTCGCCGCACGAACAGTCTTGACGCGCCAGGCGCAAGGCCGTCTGCCGCGAGCCGCAGCGGCCGATCGCCGAGCCTGATGACGCCACCTTCGATCTTGACCGGCAGCTCGATGGATTCACCGATGAAGCCGTGGACGAAGGCCGTCGCCGGAGTTTCGTAGACGTCGTCGGGCGAACCGATCTGCTCGATCCTGCCCTTGTCCATCACCACGACACGGTTGGCGACTTCCAGCGCCTCCTCCTGGTCATGGGTGACGAAGATCGATGTGACGTTGATCTCGTGGTGCAGCGACCGCAGCCATCTGCGCAGCTCTTTCCGCACCTTGGCGTCGAGCGCGCCGAAGGGTTCGTCGAGCAGCAGGATGCGCGGCTCGATAGCGAGCGCGCGGGCGAGTGCGATGCGCTGGCGCTGGCCACCCGAAAGCTGGCTCGGATAGCGGTCGGCGAGCCAGTCGAGCTGCACCAGATCAAGCAGCTCCGTGACGCGTGCACGAATGGTAGACTCATCCTTGCGGATGGCGCGCGGCTGCACGCGGAGGCCGAAGGCCACGTTCTCGAACACCGTCATGTGGCGGAACAGCGCGTAGTGCTGGAATACGAAGCCGACGTGCCGCTCGCGTGCCCCCTGCGCCAGCGCGTCCTCGCCGTTGAAGGCGACGTCACCTGAATCCGGCCAATCAAGGCCGGCGATGATGCGCAGCAGCGTGGTCTTGCCGGAACCGGACGGGCCGAGCAGCGCCAGCAGCTCGCCGTTGTCGACCTTGAGGTCGACGCCATCGAGGGCTTTGAAGCTGTCGAACTTCTTGACGAGATTCCTGACTTCAATGGTCACTTGCGTCGTGTCCTTCGTCGAGATGATGTTCGAGAACGGTCTTGGCGATCAGCGTGATCAGCGCCAGCATTGCGAGCAGCGATGCGATCGCGAACGCCGCGACGAACTGGTATTCGTTGTAGAGGATCTCGACCAGGAGCGGCATGGTGTTGGTCTCGCCGCGGATATGGCCGGAGACGACGGACACCGCGCCGAACTCGCCCATCGCGCGCGCGTTGCAGAGCAGGACGCCGTAGAGCACGCCCCATTTGATGTTGGGCAGCGTGACGCGGAAGAAGGTCTGCAAGCCCGAGGCGCCGAGCGAGATCGCGGCCTCCTCCTCCTGCGTGCCCTGCTCCTGCATCAGCGGGATCAGCGCACGTGCGACGAAGGGGAAGGTGACGAAGGTGGTCGCGAGCGCAATGCCGGGCACGGCGAACAGGATCTGGATGTCGTGATCGCGCAGCCAGCTCCCGAAATAGCCCTGCGCGCCGAACAGGAGCACGAAGACGAGGCCCGAGATCACCGGGCTCACCGAGAACGGCAGGTCGATCAGCGTGATCAGGAAGGTCTTGCCCCTAAACTCGAACTTCGCGATGGCCCAGGCCGCGACGAGACCAAACACGAGGTTGAGGCCGACTGAGATCGCCGCTACCACCAGTGTCAGCTTGATCGCGGACAACGCCTCCGGGTCGGTCAGCGCGGCGAGATAAGCGAGGATTCCCTTCGAGAAGGCCTGCGCGAACACGACCACCAGCGGCAGCACAACGAAGACAGAGAGAAAGGTCATCGCCAGCGCGATGATGACGATGCGGACCGCGCGTGGTTCGGTGCGAAGGCTGTTCCGCGCAGCCGCCGCATGCGCGCGTACCTTGGCGTCGGGGGCCGAAAGTGATACGGAATCAGCGATCTGCATCGTCATGATCCGCCCTCAGCGCGCCGGGATCCGGCTCCGCGCCCAGCGCTGGAGCCGGTTGACGGCGAAGATGATGACGAAAGACACGACGAGCATGACCACAGCGATGGCGGTCGCATCGGCATAGCGAAATTCAGAGAGGCGGATCACGATCAGGAGCGGCGCGATCTCCGACACGTTCGGCAGATTGCCGGCGATGAAGATCACCGAGCCGTATTCGCCGACGGCGCGGGCGAAGGCGAGCGCGAGCCCGGTGAGCAGCGCCGGCCCGAGCGAGGGCAGGATCACGCGAATGATGGTCTGCCAGCGGCTGGCGCCAAGGCTGCCCGCGGCCTCCTCGATCTCGGGATCGAGATCCTGGAGCACCGGTTGAACCGTGCGCACCACGAAGGGAATGCCGATGAAGATCATCGCGACGAAGATGCCGAGCGGCGTGAACGCCACCTTGATGCCGGCCGCCGCAAGTGGCGCGCCGAGCCAACCCTTCTCGGCGAACAACGCGGTCAGCGCGACGCCGGCGACCGCCGTCGGCAACGCGAAGGGCACGTCGACGATGGCATCGAACAGTCGCCTTCCAGGGAAGCGGTAACGCACCAGCGCCCAGACGATGATGCTGCCCATCACCAGATTGACGCAGGCCGCCGCAAAGGCGAGGCCGAAGGAAACCCGCAAGGCATTCAGGGTGCGACGGCTGGAGAGGATGTTCCAGAACTGCTCGGGACTGAGCTCGAGCGATTTCAGAAGCAGCCCGGCGAGCGGAATCAGGATGATGATCGACAGCCAGGAAAGCGTCAGCCCCATCGTGAGACCGAAGCCCGGCAATGTCCGGCGTCGTGCTGCTATTGCGCTCACCCGGACCCCTAAAGCCCCTCCGACAGCGCCCGATCAGTTCTTGTAGATCTGATCGAAGACGCCGCCGTCGGCAAAATGTTCCTTCTGCGCCTTGGTCCAGCCGCCGAACACATCGTCGATCGTGAACAGCTCGACCTTCGCGAAGGAGTTTTCATGCTTTTTAGCGATCTCGGGATCGCGCGGGCGATAGAAATTGCGCGCCGCGATTTCCTGACCTTCCTTGGTGTACCAATATTGCAGGTAGGCATCGGCGGCGTTGCGGGTGCCTTTTTTATCGGCAACTTTGTCGACGATGGTCACCGGCGGTTCCGCCAGGATCGAGAGCGGCGGCGCCACGATCTCGAATTTCTCCGGACCGAACTCCTTCAGCGCCAGATACGCCTCGTTCTCCCAGGCGAGCAGCACGTCGCCGACGCCGCGTTCGACGAAGGTCACGGTCGCGCCGCGCGCGCCGGTATCGAGCACCGGCACCTGCTGATACAATTTGCCTATGAAGTCCTTGGCTTTGTCGACTGAACCGTATTTCTTCTGCGCAAAACCCCAAGCCGCGAGATAATTCCAGCGCGCACCGCCCGACGTCTTCGGGTTCGGCGTGATCACCGCGACACCCGGCTTGAGCAGATCGTCCCAGTCCTTGATCCCTTTGGGATTGCCCTTGCGGACCAGAAACACGATGGTCGAGGTGTAGGGCGATGAATTTTGCGGCAACCGCTTCTGCCAGTCGGCCGCCGTGAGGCCTTTGCCCGCGATAGCGTCGATGTCGTAGGCGAGCGCAAGCGTCACCACGTCGGCCTGCAATCCGTCGATCACAGCGCGCGCCTGCGAACCGCTGCCGCCATGCGACTGCTTGATCTCGACGCTCTTGCCGGTTTCCTTCTGATAGGCATTCGCGAACGCCTTGTTGAACTCGACGTAGAGCTCACGCGTCGGATCATACGAGACGTTCAGCAGATTGATTTCGGCGGCGAGGGCCGAGCTTGCCAGCAAGCCAGTCACGAGAAGTCCTGCAGCGAGCGGAACGATACGGCGCATCATGTCCATCTCCATTCACTTCGATGACGTCGATGTCAGCGAAGACCTGCAGGCATAACTCGGACCCAAACGGGCTTAAGTCAACGGAACCGGATTTTCTTGTTCGTAGCCGGGCAGCGCGACTGTGCTACGAAATCTTCATCGTGTGGATGCCGCATTCTGTCTTGGCCCGGCCGCGCCACCGACCGGCGCGTTCGTCTTCGCCTTCAGCCGTTCTGCTCGTGCAAGGCATACACCCAACCGACAGGAAACCGGACTCCACCAGAGGATGGCGCGGCAATTTGGCGCGGGCGAAAATCGCCTCGAGTTCCTCGCGCGAGACATTGGCGAAAGGATTGAACTTCAACCGCGCGCCGTCGTCCTCGACCACCGGAATGTCGGCGCGCGTGCTGCCCTGGAAGCGCTTGCGGCCGTTGAGCCACGCATCGAACGGTTTCAGCGCACGCGCCAGCGGCTCGACCTTGCGGATACGGCAGCAAGCGTCGGGATCCGAGAACCAGAGGTCGCGGTCGGGATCTTCGCGCGACAGCGTCTCTTCGGCAGGTTTGATCGAGCGGACGTCCGTCAGGCCCAGCGTCGCGATCAGCGTGTCGCGATAGGCCAACGTCTCCTCGAACAGCCAGCCGGTATCGAGGAAGATCACGGGAATCGCCGGATCGACGTCAGCCATGACTTTCAGCAGCGTCGCCGATTCCGTGCCGAAGGACGACACCAGCGCCAGCTTCTCGCGCCCGACCGTCTTCAGCGCAGCGGCAATGATTTCAGCGGGCGAGGCATCGCGTAGGGCATGATCGAGCTCCTCCGCTGAGGGCAGCGCAGAGACGGACATCGACGGAACCTGAGGCGCGATTGCGTTCACGTGCCGACACCCTCAGAGTGACGCAGCTGCATGCGCCGGTGCAGTGCCGTGATCCGGCCGTCGCCGGTCGGCTGGTAGAATACCGAATAGCGCTTCGCGGTCTGCATGAAGGCTTCCGCGTCGGCCTGCTTCTTGACGTCGAAGGAATCGAAGCCGGCGCGGAGCATGAACACGAACTGGTCGCGCAGGATCTGGCCGGTGGCACGCAGGTCGCCGCGATAATTGTAGCGCTCGCGCAGCAGCCGCGCCTGGCTGTAGGCGCGTCCGTCGCGGAAGGTCGGGAACACCAGCGCGACGACGGCAATCTTGCCGAGATACGGCACCAGCTCGGCGATGTCGCGATTATTCGGCCAGATCACGCCGATCTTGCCGGTCCGCTTGAGCAACGCATCCGCCTCGCCGACGAAGCGCTCGGCCGGCACCAGGATGTCGCCGCCCTCGGGCAGCGGCGTGTCTACGGCGAGCTTGACGAAGCTGTCGTCGACGATCTTTCCGCCGTTAACGAGTGGCATAAACGCGCTCCTTGAAGGGTTCGACGCCGAGGCGCTTTACGGTGTCCATGAACAGCTCTTCCGGCCGCTCGCGCAGCGCCAGATAGGCCTCCACGATGTCCTCGACGACGTCGGCGACCTCGTCGAACTTGACGCCAGGGCCGATCAGATTGCCGAGTGCGGCGCTCTCGTCGGCGCGGCCGCCGATGGTGATCTGGTAGACTTCCTCGCCGTTCTTCTCGACGCCGAGAATGCCGATATGGCCGACATGGTGATGGCCGCATGCATTGATGCAGCCGGAGATGTTGATGTGGAGACGGCCGATCAGATTGGCGAGCTCGTGATTGGCGAAGCGCCGCGTCAATTCCTGCGCGATCGGGATCGAGCGCGCATTCGCCAGCGAGCAATAGTCGAGCCCCGGGCAGGCGATGATGTCGGTGATCAGATTGACGTTCGGTGTCGCCAGCCCGAGCTTGTCCAGCGCCTTCCACAGGGCCGGCAGGTCGCGCTGGGCAACGTGCGGCAGAGCGAGGTTCTGCTCGTGGCCGACGCGAATCTCACCGAATGAGTATTTGTCGGCGAGATCGGCCAGTGCATCCATCTGCTCTGCGGTGGCATCGCCCGGAGGCGCGCCGATCGGCTTCAGCGAGATCGTGACGATGGAATAGCCCTGGACCTTGTGCGGGGCGACCGAGTTCTTGCGCCACGCCTCGAAATCAGGATCGGCCGCGGCTTGGCGCAGCTGGTCCGGCATGTGCGGCAGCTTCTCGTAGGACGGGTAGGCGAAGCGCGAGCGGATGTCCTCGATCACCTCGTCGTCGATCTGGAGCGAGGAGTTGCGGATGTGCTGCCACTCTTCCTCGACCTCGCGCGAGAATTTCTCGATGCCGAGCTCGTGCACCAGGATCTTGATGCGCGCCTTGTAGATGTTGTCGCGGCGGCCGTACTGATTGTAGACGCGCAGGATCGCTTCGATATAGCTGAGGATGTCGCGGCCATGCACGAAGTGCTTGATGGTCTTGGCGATGAACGGCGTGCGGCCGAGCCCGCCACCGACCAGTACCTCGAAGCCGGTCTCGCCCTTCTCGTTCTTGATCAGGCGCAGGCCGATATCGTGGATCTTGATCGCCGCGCGGTCATGGTCCGACGCGGTGATTGCGATCTTGAACTTGCGCGGCAGGAACGAGAATTCCGGATGCAGCGTGGTGTGCTGGCGGATCAGCTCCGACCAGATGCGGGGGTCTTCGATCTCGCCGGGCGCGACGCCGGCCCACTGGTCCGAGGTGACGTTACGCATGTTGTTGCCGGAGGTCTGCATCGCATGGATGCCGACCTCGGCGAGATCAGCCAGCGCATCCGGCAATTCGGCGAGCTTGATCCAGTTGAACTGGATGTTCTGCCGCGTGGTGAAATGGCCGTAGCCGCGGTCGTATTTGCGCGCGACATGAGCGAGCGCCCGCAACTGGTTCGATGCCAGCGTCCCGTAGGGGATCGCGACGCGGAACATGTAGGCGTGCAGTTGCAGGTAGACGCCGTTCTGAAGCCGCAGGATCTTGAACTCGTCCTCGGTGAGCTCGCCGGAGAGGCGGCGCTTCACCTGGTCGCGGAACTCCGAGACGCGCTCGTTGACGAGCGTGCGGTCGATTTCATCGTAAGCATACATAAGAAAACGCCTTAAACCTGTACCGGCTGTCCGATGGTCACGCCGGTGCGGCGGATCTGTTCGCGCAGATTTCCGGGTTCGATCTTGCCGTCCGCACCGACCTGTACTGGTGCGATATAGGGACCGATCGCGCCGACGTCATCGGCAACAGACTCCGCAAGCAACGCTTTCGCCTCGTCGGAGTTGCGCACGATCGCGGCTTCCGACAGGTCCGCGGACCAGCTCATGGCGGCGGTGCGGTAAACGACGATGCCGTCCCAGGTACGGTTGGCGGTTACGACCGAGGGGCCGGCGATTTTGATCTTCTTCTGTTCAAGCGGGGAGGTCATTCGGCTGCATCCAATAGGTCAGAGATGATTTGCTTTGGGGTTTGGCGGCGAAGCGAGCCGGCATGCCGGACCACATCGCCGATGATGAGAATGGCGGGGCCGCCGTTGGTCCGCCGCACCAGTTCGGGCAGGTCGCGCAGCGTGCCGATCGCGCCTTGCGCATCGGGACGCGTGACGCGGGCGAACACGCCGACCGGCGTCTCCGGCGAACGGCCGGCGGCAAACAGGCCGGCGCGGATCGCGGGGGCAGCCGTCATGCCCATGTAGACCACGACGGTCATCTTTGCGTCGGTCAACGTCGACCAGTCCACCGTCTCCGCGTCGCGCGCCTTGTGCGCGGTGAGGAAGGTGATGCGGGTCGCTTCATGACGGTAGGTGAGCGGCACCTCGAAATCGGCGGCGCCGCCGAGCCCTGCGGTGATGCCGGGAATGATCGAATAGGCAACGCCAGCTGCACGCAGGGCTTCGACTTCTTCGCCACCGCGGCCGAACACGAAGGGATCGCCGCCCTTCAGCCGCACCACGCGCTGGCCGGATTGCGCGGCCTCGATCATGCGCCTGTTGATCGCGTCCTGCCCGATGCCGGGCTTGCCGACGCGGCGGCCGACCGGCACGCGCGTGGTGTCGCGGCGGATGCGGTCGAGAATTTCGGGCGAAACCAGTTCGTCATGGAAGACGGTATCGGCGTCCTGCAATGCGCGCAGCGCCTTGATGGTGAGCAAATCCGGATCGCCGGGTCCGGCGCCGACCAGTGCGACGGAGCCTTCCGGCTTGTCGGCGCGCGCGAACGCGGACGGATCGGTGATCCTGTTCAGCGCCGCTCCAGCCTCGCCCTTGCGGCCGGCCAGAACGGCGGCGCCGATCGGGCCGTCGATGACGCGCTCCCAGAAGCGGCGGCGCAGCGGAAACTCGGCAATACGTTCGTTGATGGATTTGCGGAAGCCGCCGATGAACTCGGCAAGCTCGCCGATCCGCGCCGGCAGCAACGCCTCGATCTTTTCGCGCACGCGCCGCGCGACGACCGGCGACGTTCCGCCGGTACCGACAGCGACCACGACATCGCCGCGATCGACGATCGCAGGGAAGATGAAGCTGGAATGTTCGAGATCGTCCATGACGTTGACGGGCAGGCCGAGCGCCTTGGCGCGGGCCGACATCGCCACACCGATATCCCCCGCGCCTGCGCAAACGATGGCGATGACGCCGGCGAGATCGGCGGCGAGCGGATCGCCGGCCACAACTTCGATACGCACTGCGTCCGCAGGGCTCAAACCCAAGTCCTGATTGCCGTCGATCATATGCACGCGAATGCGCGCACCGGCAGCGGCGAGCACACGCAACTTGGCGCGCAAAAGCTCACCCGCGCCGATGAGGACCACCGGGCCGGCCTTGAGATCGAGAAACACCGGCAAGAACCGCATGCGATACTCGCTTCCCCCACATCCGGGGTTGACTGGAATTATTTTCTATATATGTGTCGTTTCGAGCGCGCAAAGAGAAAATTTTTTCTTCTCTCCCGCACCGCAACTATAGAATTTTCGCCTCCAAACGCAAAGTGGCAGAGATGCATCTTCTCAAGGACGATTCCGCAGCAAACGGACTGAGCAGCCCCGCATTCACCGTGCGCGCGCCCGCGAAAGAATTTTCTGCTGACCTTGCCCCGAGCATGGACCATCTCGACCAGCTTGAAGCCCAGAGTATCTATATCTTCCGCGAAGCCTTCGGTCGCCTCAAGAAGATTGCCCTGCTGTGGTCGCTCGGCAAGGACTCCAATGTCATGATCTGGCTGGCGCGCAAGGCGTTCTTCGGCCGCCTGCCGTTCCCGGCCCTTCATGTCGACACCGGCAAGAAGTTTCCGGAGATGTATCGCTTCCGCGATCACTACGGCAAGGAGTGGGAGCTGGATCTGCGCGTCGAGCCCTGCCCGCCCATCGATGCCGTCGACCCAACGCTGCCCCCCGCCGCCCGTTCCGCCGCGCGCAAGACCGAGGGTCTCAAGATGGCGCTCGGCAAATACGGTTTTGACGGCCTGATTGCCGGCATCCGCCGCGACGAGGAGGCGACGCGCGCCAAGGAGCGCGTGTTCTCGCCGCGCGGCCTGGAGGGCAATTGGGACGTGCGCGACCAGCCGCCGGAGTTCTGGGATCATTTCAACGCCTCGCCGCCGCAAGGCGCGCATCTGCGCATTCACCCGATCCTGCATTGGACCGAGTCCGACATCTGGGCCTACACCAAGCGCGAGAACATCCCGATCATTCCGCTTTATCTCTCGCAAAACGGCAAGCGCTACCGCTCGCTGGGCGATCAGGACATCACCAATCCAGTCGCTTCGACGGCGTCGAACATCGACGAGATCCTGGTCGAGCTCGAGGAGACCAAGGTGCCGGAACGTGCCGGGCGCGCGCTCGACCACGAGACCGAGGACGCTTTCGAGCGCCTCCGTGTCGCCGGCTATCTCTGATCAAGGACGCGAGCGCCGTATGAACATGATCGTCACCCCCGCTTCGCCCGCCACGCCGAACGGCACCACGCGGCCCCAAGTCCGCATCGTCATCGTCGGCCATGTCGACCACGGCAAGTCGACGCTGGTCGGCCGCCTGCTGCACGAGACCGGCAGCCTGCCCGACGGCAAGCTCGAGATGCTCAAGGCCGTCAGCGCGCGGCGCGGCATGCCGTTCGAATGGTCATTCCTGCTCGATGCGCTCCAGACCGAGCGCGACCAGGGCATCACCATCGACACCACGCAGATCCGCTTCCGCACCAATTCGCGCGACATCGTGCTGATCGACGCGCCCGGCCACGCCGAATTCCTGCGCAACATGATCACCGGCGCCTCGCAGGCCGACGGCGCGGTGCTGATCATCGACGCGCTCGAAGGCGTGCGCGATCAGACCCGACGACACGGCTATCTCTTGCATCTGCTCGGCGTGAAGCAGGTCGCGGTCGTCGTCAACAAGATGGACCGCGTCGACTTCTCCGCCGAGCGCTTCAACGAAATCAGCGACGAGATCTCGGCGCATCTGCTGGGCCTCGGCGTGAAGCCCACGGCCGTGATTCCGATTTCCGCCCGCGACGGCGACGGCGTCGCCGAGCGCACCGACCGGATCGGCTGGTACAAGGGCCCGACTGTGGTCGAGGCGCTGGACAGGCTCGAGCCGGCCCAGCCGCTGGAGGCGCTGGCGCTGCGGCTGCCGGTGCAGGCGATCTACAAATTCGACGACCGCCGCATCGTGGCTGGCCGTATCGAATCCGGCAGCCTCATCGCCGGCGACGAGATCGTGATCATGCCGGCCGGCAAGATCGCCAGGATCAAGACGGTCGAGAGCTGGCCGGTGACGCCGGTTGCGGGACGCCAGGGTGCGGGCCGGTCGGTCGGCATCACGCTCGACCGCGAGCTGTTCGTCGAGCGCGGCGATATCATCGCGCATGCCAACAGCGCCCCGCGTGAGACGCGGCGGTTGCGCGCGCGGATCTTCTGGCTGCACGACAAGCCGCTGGCCAAGGGCGACCAGCTCCTGGTGCGCTGCGGACCCAAGGAAAGCCGCGCCACCGTCGTCGCGATCGAGAAAGCCGTCGATCCGGGCGAACTGTCGAGCGTCGAGAACAAAGCGATCGGCCTCAACCATGTCGGCGAGATCGACATCTCTCTTTCGAATTCGATTGCAACCGACCCCTACACCGAGAACCCGCGCACCGGCCGCATCGTGATCGAGGTGTCTGGGCGCATCGCGGGCGGCGGCCTCGTGCTGTCGGTCGATGCCGGCCAGCGCGCCCTGCCCGTGGACATCGTGCCGGTGGAATCCGCGCTGCGGCCCGACGAACGGTCTGCGCGCTATCAGCACAACGGCGCCGTGGTCTGGCTTACGGGCCTGCCGGCGTCCGGCAAGTCGACGCTGGCGAAGGCGCTGGAGCGGCGGCTGTTTTCGAATGGCGGCTCGCCGATCCTGCTCGACGGCGACACGCTGCGCGCCGGGCTCAACAGCGATCTCGGCTTCTCGGCCGCCGATCGCAGCGAGAACATCCGCCGTCTCGCCGAAGTGGCGACGCATCTCGCGCGCAACGGCCACATCGCCATCGTCGCCGCGGTCTCGCCCGCCCGCGAGGACCGCGCCGCCGCGCGCCACATCGCCGACACTTCGTTCCGCGAGATTCATGTCGCGACCCCGGCCGGCGTGTGCGAAGAGCGCGATCCCAAGGGACACTACAAGAAGGCCCGCGCCGGCGCGCTCGCGTCGTTCACCGGCATCGGCAACGATTACGAGACGCCGCAGGCCGCCGAGCTCGTGATCGACACCTCGACGCGGACGGTCGCCGAGGCGGCCGACGAGATCGAGCAGATGCTGAAGACGACCGGCGTGCTGTTCGACGAAGTCGTGGACCTCGCCGCGAATATTTGAAGCCGGGCTGCTGCTCCGCTGTCGTCGGCCGGCTTGCCCCGGCGACCCAGTATTCCACCGACAGCAGTGATTCAGCCAGAGGCCGCGGCGTACTGGATTCCCCGCCTTCGCGGGGAATGATGCCGGTGCGTGGGCCGCCCACCGCGCCTTGACATTTTTCGGGGGCCTTCTCACGGCCCCGATTTTGGGGCTAATAAGGCCCCGAAAGCTGCTCCCTTGGGGCGCATTTTGCTGCTGTCTGGTCAAAAGCAGCCAAAAACATCGATTTCCAACGAGAAAGCCCATCATGGAACGCGTCGACGCCCACGGATTGAAGATCGCTCCCGTCCTGTTCGATTTCATCGCCAAGGAAGCGGCCCCGAAGACGGGAATCGCGCCGGATGCGTTCTGGGCCGGGCTCGCCGCTATCATCAAGGAGCTGGGGCCGAAGAACCGCGCATTGCTGGCGGTGCGCGACACGCTGCAGGCCAAGATCGACGACTGGCACCGCGCCAACAAGGGCAAGGCGTTCGACCTCAATGCCTATACCGCTTTCCTCAAGGAGATCGGCTATCTCGTCCCTGAGCCGGTGACGCAGAAGGTCGAGACGACCAATGTGGACGAGGAGATCGGCAAGATCTGCGGCCCGCAGCTCGTCGTGCCCCTGACCAATGCACGCTACGCGTTGAACGCGGCGAATGCGCGCTGGGGCTCGCTCTATGACGCCTTCTACGGCACCGATGCGATCCCGCACGATCCTTCCGAGAGCGGCAAGGGCTACAACAAGGCGCGCGGCGACAAGGTAATCGCGAAAGCAAAAGCGTTCCTCGATGCCGCCGTGCCGCTGGCGACCGGCAGCCACACCGACATCACCGCCTATAGCGTCGTCGCGGGCCAGCTCGCGGTGAAGCTGAAGAGCGGCAACGCGACCGCGCTGAAGAACGCCGCCCAATTCGCGGGCTTCCAGGGCGATGCTGCCGCACCGAGCGCGGTGCTGCTCGTCAACAACGGCATGCATGTCGAGGTAAAGATCGACCGCAGCAGCACGATCGGCAAGGACGATCCGGCCGGCGTCGCCGACATGATCATGGAGTCCGCGGTCTCCACGATTCTCGACATGGAGGATTCGGTCGCGGCGGTCGATGCCGAGGACAAGGTGCTGGTCTATCGCAACACGCTCGGCCTGATGAACGGCACGCTGACGGCCGATTTCGAGAAAGGCGGCAAGACGCTGACGCGCTCGCTCAATGCCGACCGCAGCTACAAGACGCCGGATGGCAAGGGCGAGGTCAAGCTGCACGGCCGCAGCCTGCTGCTGATGCGCAATTGCGGTCACCACATGTTCACCGACGCGGTGCTGGACGAAAAGGGCGAGGAGATTCCGGAAGGCCTGCTCGATGCAGCCGTGTCCGGGCTTCTTGCCGTTCACGACGTCAAGGGCAACTCCAAGGTCAAGAACAGCCGCACGGGATCTGCCTATATCGTCAAGCCGAAGATGCACGGCCCCGACGAGGTGTCGCTGACCTGCGAGATCTTCGACCGCGTCGAGAAGATGCTGTCGCTGCCCGAGAACACGCTCAAGGTCGGCATCATGGACGAGGAGCGGCGCACCACCGTCAACCTCAAGGCCTGCATCCAGCGCGCCTCCAAGCGCATCATGTTCATCAACACCGGCTTCCTCGACCGCACCGGCGACGAGATCCACACCTCGATGGAAGCGGGTCCGATGATCCGCAAGAACGAGATGAAGGCGCAGCCCTGGATCAAGGCCTATGAGGACTGGAACGTGGATATGGGCCTGACCTGTGGCCTGCCCGGCCACGCCCAGATCGGCAAGGGCATGTGGGCCGCGCCGGACAAGATGGCGGACATGCTGGCGCAGAAGCTCGCCCATCCGCAGGCCGGTGCCACCACCGCCTGGGTGCCCTCGCCGACCGCCGCGACCCTGCACGCGCTGCACTACCACCAGGTCAACGTCGCCGCGCGCCAGCAGGAGCTCACCAAGGGCGGCCCGCGCGCAAAACTCTCCGACATCCTCACTATTCCGGTGTCGAAGTCGAACTGGGCGCCCGACGACGTCAAGCAGGAGATCGACAACAACTGCCAGGGTATTCTGGGCTATGTCGTGCGCTGGATCGACCAGGGCGTCGGCTGCTCCAAGGTGCCCGACATCCACGACGTCGGCCTGATGGAAGACCGCGCCACCTTGCGCATCTCCAGCCAGCACCTCGCCAACTGGCTGCACCAGGGCGTCATCACCGAAGCGCAGGTGATGGAGTCACTCAAGCGCATGGCGGTCGTGGTCGACAAGCAGAATGCCGGCGATGCCATCTACAAGCCGATGGCGCCGGCGTTCGACGGCACAGCCTTCAAGGCCGCCTGCGACCTCGTCTTCAAGGGCCGCGAGCAGCCGAACGGCTACACCGAATACATTCTCACCGCCCGCCGCCGCGAGGCCAAGGCCAACGGCTGAGCCCGATCGGTCTCATGCCAAAGCCCCGGCTCGCGCCGGGGCTTTCTTGTTTGCGGTAGCACCGTCCGCTAGAACACTGCGAGATATTTCAGCAGCGACACGATACCGATGATGATGACGACAACGCGCGCGATCTGCTTGGCTCGGCCATCCATCGGCAACATGTTGATGAGGTAAAGCACGAGAATGACGACGAGAAAGGTGACGAGTACGCCGACCAGCATCGCTGGGACCCCCCTTTAGGCAAAGTTGCTGACGGTTTCACAACGCGCAACTCCCGCACCGGTTCCATCGCCGCAACCCTCTGCAACTTCTAGTAAATACGTACTTCTACGATCCGCCGGCCTGCCTAAAACTTTACCCTTTTCCTTTCAGATGCAGAAACCGTTTGGGTCCTGAGCCGCAAACGGCATGCGATTGCCGATTCTTGCGTGCCCCTCTTTTCCGATGTTGCCCGGGGCGACGTCACGAACTTTGCAACGGGAATTGGGGACTTCGATGCTGAATCGTCTGACCGTATCCGCGCTGCTGAAGGCGGTGATCGCGATCACGTCGGTCTGTGTGGTGATCTCGCTCTCGCTTACTGCCTACGAGTCGTGGGATCGCCTCAGGACCGCCAACCGCATCTCGCAGATCGCCGACGCCTCCGCCGATTTGTTCAAGGCGATGCACAATCTGCGCACCGACCGGTCGACCACGTCACGGCTGCTGAACGCGACCGAGCCGATGGACCCCGAAATCGAGAAATATCTGCGGAGCCTGCGCGATGCGCAGATGCCGGCGATGGCTCGCGCGCTCAAGCTGCTGCCTAGCATCGACTTTCCGCAATCGGGCACGATGGTGCCGGAGCTGGCTCGCCTCTACAAGCTGCTGATCGAGGAGCAAACGCAGTTCTGGGACGACGTCGCCAAGGCCAAGGATCAACGCCGGGCCGGCCTGACCAAGGAATACATGGAGACGACCCAAGGCCTGCTCGATGTGCTCGACAGGCTGTCGAACACGCTAGCCGGCACTGTCAACCATCAGGACGCCACGATCGACCAATTGCTGTCGATCAAGCAGAACGCCTGGCTGCTGCGCAACACTGCAGGCGAAGCCTCGCTGATCGTCTCGACCGGGCTGGCGGCGGGGAAGATCACGCCAGAGGGCCGCTACAACTACACCCAATATGTCGGCGGCACGGCGGCGATGTGGAAGGCGCTGGAATTGTCGACGTTTGGCATGCAACTGGCACCGGCGCTGACCTCTGCCGTGGCTGCTGCCAAGACCGCCTATTTCGAGCCGCAATATTTGGCCTTGCGCGACCGCCTTGCGGACGCGCTGGTAAAGAGCGAGAAGCCCGAGATGACCGCCAACCAGTGGAGCCCGCTCACGGTCGGCCGCATGGCAAGCGCGGTCGCGGTAGCGGAAGCCGCGCTCGACGCCGCCAGGACGCATACGCTGGAGCAGCGCAGTGGCGCGCAGCGCGCCCTGATCGTGCAGCTCACGCTGCTAGCGCTCGCCATGGGGCTCGCCGTCGGCGCGATCATGCTGGTCAGCCGCCGCGTCATCACTCCGCTCAACACCATCCGCAATGCCATGCTGAAGGTCGCCGGCGGCGACCTCGCGGTCGACAGCGGCTATCTCGATCGCCAGGACGAGATCGGCGCGCTTGCCGGCGCACTGGAGACCTTCAAGCAGCAGGCCAACGAGAAGCTCAAGATCGAGGCGCACGAGCGCGAGCGCAATGTGGGCGCCATCGCGCGCCAGCGCGCGGTCGAGGCCTATGTCGGCGAGTTCGAGGGCGCGGTGCGCAAGACGCTCGGCGAATTGAGCGAAGCCTCCGGCGAAATGCGCAAGACCTCGGGCGATCTGTCCGCGGTGTCGCGCCAGACCAACGACCGCGTGCAAATCGCCGGCAAGGCCTCCAACGACGCCTCGATGAGCGTCGACAGCGTCGCTGCCGCCGCCGAGGAGCTGTCAGCCTCGATCAACGACATCAGCCAGCAGGCCGCGCACGCCGCAGGCATCGCCAGCCGCGCCGTCAACCAGGCCCGCGAAACCGACAGCACCGTTCAGGGGCTAGCACAATCCGCGGGACGCATCGGCGAGGTCGTAGGTCTCATCAACACCATTGCGGCACAGACCAATCTGCTGGCGCTGAACGCCACGATCGAGGCCGCGCGCGCCGGCGAAGCGGGGCGCGGGTTTGCGGTTGTGGCATCCGAGGTGAAGTCACTGGCGAGCCAGACCGCCAAGGCGACCGAGGAGATTTCGGAGCAGATCGCCGACATCCAGAAGGTCGCCGGCGATGCCATCAACGCGATCCAGGCGATCGGCGGCATCATCGGCGAGGTCAATGAAGTCGCCACCGCCATCGCCGCCGCCGTACAGGAGCAGGGCGCGGCGACCCAGGAGATCACCCGCAGCACGCAATACGCGGCGCAGGGCACCAAGAACGTTTCGGAGAATATTTCCGGCGTAAAGGCCGACGCAGATACCGCAGCCGGGGCCGCCGAGAACGTCAAGCAAGCCTCCGAAACGCTGGAAACGCAGAGCCGCCAGCTCGGTCATCAGGTCAGCGACTTCCTGGGCAAGATCCGGGCGGCGTAGGGCTGCGGGCGCTATCCGCTCACAGTCATCCTGGAGAAAGCCAGGACGACGTGGAAAGAGCTCCCCCTACTCCTTCGCCACCACCGGCACCTGGCGGAATCTTGCGCGCACCGAGTCCGGCAGCGGAGAGAAGTTCATCGCGACGCCGCGACGGTCGTTGGCATTGCGGCTGGCGACCACCAGGCCGTCCGCGCCCGCGACGATGTCGCCCTTGCGCAAGGTGGGATCGTCGTCGACCTTGACCTGAGCGAGCCCGGCCGGATCCTTGCCATTGCAGGTGCAGCCCGTCACGATCTCGTTGCGGTACCGGAAGGCGTTCGGCAGCTCGGAATAGGATTTTCCCTTATCCGTCGTGGCGTCGTCGATATTGCCGCCATAGACCAGCGAAGTCTCCGAGGCCGGGCAGAAGCTCTTGCAGGACTGCGCCTTGCTCTCGGCATCGTTTCCCTGCGCCGGGAAATAGCGACCGTCGCAGCCGCGCACGCAATAGGCCGTGCCGCCGCCATAGGAGGCCCGCTGGCGCGGCGTGTCGTATCGCGGCATGTCATCGCCGGGGAACGGCATGCGGATCTCCGGCGCCAGCCGCGCGCGGAAGCCGCCGAACAGCGCCGAGAAAAAGTCCTCCGCGTGCGCCGACGGCGTCAGCGCGAGGCCGAAGGAGGCGACGGCGAAGAACGCCGCCGCGCCACTTGCCAGTTTGCCGATCGAACGTCTCTTCATGTAACCTCGCTCAACTCTAATTCACGGCCGACGTCGAAATGTTCAGCGCCTGCCTGCCTGAAGGTAACGTCGTCGGTGCCGGGCGCTTGCGCACGGAATCTCCGCCTCTCGCCATCAGCGGCGCGTTCTTCGGCAGCACCACGACCTTGGCGCCCACATTGACGCGGCTAAACAGGTCGGTGACGTCCTCGTTGGTCAGGCGGATGCAGCCGGACGAAACGAACTTGCCGATCGTGGTGGGATCGTTGGTGCCGTGGATGCGGTATTCGCTCGAACCGAGATACATAGCGCGCGCGCCGAGCGGATTGCCGGGACCGCCAGCGACGAAGCGCGGCAGATAGGGCTGGCGTGCGATCATCTCCGCCGGCGGGTGCCAGTCCGGCCATTCCGCTTTGCGGCTGACGCTCTGCACGCCCGACCAGGTGAAGCCCTCGCGGCCGACGCCGACGCCATAACGGATGGCGCGGCCCTGGCCGAGCACATAATAAAGATAGGTGTTGTTGGTATCGATGACGATAGTACCGGCCGGCTCGCTCCGGTCGAAGCTGACGATCTGCTTGCGCAGGCGATCGGGCAGTGCGGCATCCTCGTCGGAGGCCTGCGACTCCTGACTCGCATAACCCGGCCTGGCATAGCCCTGCGAATAACCCTGATCCTGCGGATAGGTCTGCTCCTGCGGGTACGTATAACCCAGCGTCTGCGCGCTCGCGGTGCCGAACGGCACTGCCAGCAAAGCGGTTGTGAAGGCGAAAGCGGTGATGCGGCGCGGCGAAAAGCGGCGTCGGACTGCAGAGAACTTGGTCATGTGCTGCCCCGTTGGATGCCTGCATCAGGGTGATGCGCTGATCCGATAAACGCGGCCGAGCCGCTATAAGTTCCGCGGCGGGATGCGGCCGCCAAGTCACAGTCAAGCGAGCGTCTCTTCACGAAGCGGCGATGGAACCGGTGGCGCGTTGGTACGTTTCTCATTTCATAGGGCACGCGGACCGAAGCCTTCCGTGCCGGAGAGGTATTGTGCGCGTCCTTCCCAGTGAACGTATGATTCCCGGCAACAGCGAAGGCACACCGCTCCCCGAGCGCCACGACGAACTTCCGCCAGTGATCCGGCGCACCGAATTCGTCGCATTCGCGCTTGCGGGGCTGCTGCTGATCGCGGTGATCGCCGTTCTCTACGTCGGAAAGGCGTTCTTCCTGCCTGTCGTGATGGCGTTCGTCACCGGCACGATGCTGTCGCCGGCGGCAACCTTCCTGGAGGAGCGGAAGGTGCCGCGCGGGCTCGCGGCCGCGTCGATCGTGATCGCGGTGACCGCCGTGGTCGGCTTCATGGTCGCGCTGATCGCCTCACCGCTGATGGAATGGAGCTCGCGCCTGCCCGAACTCGGCGCGCAATTGAAGGACAAGCTGCACGTGTTCGACCGGCCGCTGGCGTTGTGGCAGGAGCTGCAGACGATGGTCGGCGGCGGCTCGGACGGCTTGCACAGCTTCCAGATGCTGAAATTCGAGTGGGTGCAGCCGACGCTGGAATTTTTGTCGCCAACCTTCACCGAATTCCTGCTGTTCTTCGTCACCCTCATCCTGTTCATCGCGAGCTGGCGCGACCTGCGCCGCGCGATGATCATGACCTTCGGCGATCACGACGCACGGCTGCGCACGCTTCGTATCCTCAACGAGATCGAGGTCCATCTCGGCAACTATCTTCTGACCGTGACTGTCATCAATGTCGGCGTCGGCGTCGGCGCGGGCCTGGTCTGCGCGCTCATCGGCATGCCCAATCCCGCCGGCCTCGGCGCCCTCGCGGCCACCCTCAACTTTATCCCGATCATCGGGCCGGTTGCGATGTTCGCCATTCTGGTCGTGGTCGGACTGGTCACTTTTCCGACCATTGGAGGTGGCCTGATGGCGGCGCTTGCCTTTGGTGGCCTCACCTTCCTGGAGGGGCACTTCGTCACACCAACCATCATCGGCCGGCGGCTGGAGCTCAATGCGCTCGCCGTGCTGCTGGCGCTGGCATTCTGGACATGGCTGTGGGGCCCGATGGGCGCGTTCCTGTCGTCGCCGCTTCTGATCGTCGCGCTGGTCCTGAAGGAGCATCTGCTGCCGACGGATTCGCCGCAGCTCCCACAAGGTTGAGAGGTTTCGATGACGGAACTTCCGTCACGACGAAACGTTCTCCGCCCATCTCAACCGCCAACAGTTCGGAGCTCCCGATGTCAACGTCCGACGGCGAAGCCAGGATGAGAGACTGGACTGACAAGGCCACCGCAGAACGCCTCGAGAAGGATGTAGCAGCCGTGAAAAACGATATCGCCGCCCTCACCGACCAGATCACCGACGCGCTCAACGTCTTTGCCAATTCTGCCGGCAAGCAAGCCCGCCGCGGCTACCGCCAAGCGCGCGAAAACGTGGATTCGACCTTCGACGACATGTCGGAGCGCGGCAGCGCCATGATGGGCGCAGCGCAAGATGCCTACGGCTCGATCGAGGAGAGGCTGGAAGACGCGATCACGCAGCGACCGCTCGCGACCGTCGGCATCGCGCTCGGCATCGGCTTCCTGATTGGTGCCGCCTGGCGCCGCTGAGGTCGTGAACGAGCTTTGAAACGGCGGCGCTGCGGCGCCGTCGGTGCCGGCATGTGACGATTCGGCTCGTGGGGGTTTGAGGAGCAAGGCCATGTTTCAGCGCATCATCGACGGGATCAGCGCATCCACCGGCACGACTGTGCGGCTGACCTCGTTGGCGGCGGGCGCGGCGCTCGCGCTCTTCATCACGACATGCTTCCTGTGCGCGGCGGCATTCATCTCGGTGCTGGAAAAATATGGTCCGGTGCAGGCTTGCCTCGCCGGTGCCGGCGTTTTCTTTCTGCTGACCCTGACTGCTGCAGTGAGCTATTGGGCCTACAAGCGGCAGTTGCGCAAGCAAGCCCATATCGCGGCCGAGCGCGCCGCGAAGTCGACGGCCGCGAGCATGCTCGCGGACCCCATGCTGCTCGCCACGGGACTCCAGATCGTTCGCGCCATCGGGATCAAGCGGCTGTTGCCGATCCTGGCGATCGGCGGCGTCGCCCTCGGAATCATGGCGAGCCGCGCCGGCGTGCCCGACGAGACGTCGGCTGAACCTGCCGAGTGACGGCTCAAGCGGGTTAGAAAATTTCGTCGTAAGTCTCACGAGCGCATTTATCGGAATTGGGCACGGACGCCGCCGCGCAATTTTGCGCCATTTGGCACCAATGCCCCCTTCATCACGCAATCGCTACTCGGATAGGCAGGAGGTTGCCGCTACAAGCAGCGCCCCTGATTCCAAAAGCTATTTTTTTCGATGAAACCGTCCGTCAAGGCGAACCTCGCCGCATTCAATCACGACGCCCGGCTCTATTTGACGCTCGGCATCGCCAACTGGTCGATTTTCGTCGACCACATCCCGAACAATGTCGTCAACTTGCTGACGCTGCGAAACTTCGGCTTCAGCGGCGCCGCAGATCTGTTCGTGTTCGTGGCCGGCTATGGCATGGCCATCATTCATGGCAAGATGGTGCTGGAGCGTGGTTACGTCGTCGCAGCGACGCGCATCTTCCAGCGCGTTTGGCGGCTCTACGCCGCCTATGTCGTTCTGTTCGTGATCTACATCGACACCATCGCCTATGTCGCCTCGCAATCGATGGCGCCCGAGATCATCCACGAATACAACATTTCCGGGATCATCGAGCATCCGCTGCGCATCCTGGTACGCGGACTGGTGCTTCAGGAGGAGCCGCTGAACCTCGATCTCCTGCAACTGATGATCCCGCTGATGGCGTTTCTTCCGTTCGCGCTGTGGGGGCTGTTGCGGCGTCCGAACCTGACGCTGGCGGCATCGGTCGCCCTGTACTTCGCGGCGCGCTGGTTCGATTGGAATTTCCGGGTCTATCCGGACCAGGAGTGGACCTTCAACCCGTTCTGCTGGCAGATGCTGATGGTGCTGGGCGGCTGGTTCGCCGTCACCGGTACGTCGGGCCGCACCCTGCACGGCCTGACCTGGCTGCGCGTGCTTGCAGGCGCTTATCTCGTATTCGCGATGGCGATCACGCTGATGCGCCACTCGCCGACGCTGGCCGTCTACTTGCCGGATATCGTGCTCGACAACATCACGCCGACCGACAAGGAAAACCTCGCACCCTATCGCGTGGTCCACTTCCTCGCGCTCGCTTTCCTCGCGACCCATCTGGTCCCGGCCGATCATCCCGGTCTGCAATTGAGGCCGCTCCAGGCGGTCATCAGATGCGGCGAGGAATGGCTCGCCGTGTTCTGCGTCGGCGTGTTCCTGTCCTTTGCCGGACATCTCATCCTGATCACCGGCGCCAATCTGGTGGTGATGCAGATCGCCGTGAGTCTGGCCGGCTTCGCGGCGATGGCCGCGGTCGCGTATTACATCGCTTGGTCGAAGCGGCAGGACCTGCCCGCGGCCTTGCGCCAGCAGGCCTAGCCCGGCACCTTCCGATTCCGCTAGGCCGACCATCACGGCTGCGCTATGCGGAGCGGGAGCGGATTGCGCGAGGAGGCCGGGCGTGGCGATGGCGAAAGGCGGGGGTGAGGGAGCCGACAGCGCGCCCCGGCGCGGCCGGCCAAGGTCGATCGAGACCACCAACGCCATTCTCCAGAGCGCCTATGCGCTGATGGCCACGACCGGCCTTGCCGCCACCACCATCGACGCGGTCGCGCGGCGTTCCAGCGTCTCCAAGATGACGATCTACAAATGGTGGCCGTCTCGCGAGGCGTTGCTGATCGACGCCTTCCTCCAGCATGCCGCGCAGATGCTGCCGCTACCGCCTGCAAGCTCCGGCAGTGCCGCCGCGCGCGCACGCCGCCACGCCGCGGCCTATGCCGAAGCGCTCCAGGGCGAGTTCGGCAAGGTCCAGCTCGCCGTGATCTCCGAATGCATTTCCAAGACCGGCTCAGCCGAGCTGTTCTACGCCCGCTATCTGCAATTCCGCCGCGACGCCCTGGTCGAGATGATCGCCGCCGGCCAGAACGACGGCAGCATTCTGGCGGAAGCACCGCCGGAGGATCTCTACGACGCGATCTATGGCGGCCTGTTCTACCGCTACGTCTTCGGCATCGCGCCGATCACGCCGGCCTACGCGCGCAATCTGGTTGACCTCGTGCTGCGGCCGAAGAGCTAGCCTCGCATTACCGCGCCGGCCGGATCGGTGCTGAAAGCTTGTCAGTGCGGTCGCGCTCGGTCATGTCCTCGACCGTGTCCATCGGCGCGGTCAGCTCGTAGACATAGGAGACGTCGGTGAAATAGCGCTTGGCGGCGCCGCCGAGCGCCTCGGGCGCGACCCGGTCGAGCAGGATCAGGCCGAAATCGGAATCGGGGCGGCGCGTCGCCTCGCTGGTGTTGAACTCCTCCCAGCGGAAATGAAAAACCTCGCCAGTCCCCTCGCTCGTCACCGTCCAATTGGCGGTGATGTGCGGATGCTTGCCGACCAGCGACAGGCCCTCGTCGGAGTGCGAGGCCAGTTCGAAGAACAGCAGCGACAGGCTCTGCGCCGCGCGCGCGCTGACTGCGATATCCGGACCGGTGACGGCGATGCGGTCGGCGTGCGGGATGGCGCGCGCCTCGAACAGGCCCTTCAGCTTGACGCCCTGCCACTGACTCTCGCTGAGCAGCGAGACGACGTTGGACATGGCGTGAATGCGGCCGATCAGGAGTTCACGCGCGACATCGATGTCGGAGCCATGGCGCAGCGTGCGCGTCACGATCGACTGGATCACCGCCAGGATGTTCTTGACCCGGTGGTTGAGCTCGTCGATGACGGCCGTCAGCCGGCGCTCGAAGCCGATTCTGACCTGGATTTCCCGACTGAGCCGCAGATTGTTGTAGGCGACATAGCCGAACAGGCCACACACCATCGCGGTGATCGCAAAGCCGATCGCCGCCACGATGATCGCAGTCTGCTCGGCGCGGCGCGCCGAGTTCGTCTTGGCGTAATAGCTGAGCTGCCAGTCGCGACCGCCGAAGCTCACCGTGCGCGTCGCCGATGGCGCCGGCCCATCCGCCGCCGTCGTGCGGGCCGAGACCACGCCTTGATCGTTGGCGACAAGCTCGCCACCCTCCCTGCGCGGATCCTTCAGCGCGACCGCGAACAGCGACATGTCGTCATTGGTCAGCATCAAGGAGGCGAGCTCGTAGGAAAATGTGATGAAGCCCACCGGCTCCGTCGCGCCCTCGGGGATGACCGGAGCGGCCACGATGATGCCGACCGGTCCGTCGCCGCGCAGGAGAGGAACCGGCTCGGAGGCAACCGACCTCTTCTCCACTCTGGCGCGTGTCAGCATGGCGCTGCGCACCTGATCCTGGTCGTAGCTGCGGCCGGGCAGCGCCTTGGTCTCATTGCTGCGCGGTTCGAGGTCCATCAGCACGTCGATCGGCTGAGTGACACGCGCCGGATCGATCGGCTTGTCGTCATAGCTGCGGATCTGCGGATTGGGGAAGCCGGCGCTGGCGATGGCGGTCTGCGCTGCGGCAAGCTCGTCCGGCTTCAGGCGGGCGACCCAGCCGGCCACCACGAAATCGGTCTTGAAGGCGTAGATCGCCGAGCGCAGCGGCTCGAGCATGTTCGGTTTGAGCACCGACGGCGTCCGGAACAGGCCGGAGGCGACCCGCGCAAGCAATTCGCGCTCGGTGAGCCGGTCCTGGACCAGGCTCGCATGGACGTCGATCGCGCGCGCCAGCGCGATCCGGTCCAGCGCCAGCTCCTGGTCGTGGACGCGATAGGCCGCAAGCCCGGAGAGCAAGGCTCCGAGCAGGGCGATGAAGCCGATGATGAAACCCAGCCGGACCACGCGACTACTCAGGCGAAAGCGGGAGGTCGGCAATAAACAAGGAACATATGAACGCCGCTCGAACGGCCATGTGCCGAAACAGGGTGAACCCCGGTGGCGGAGATAATGAAGGAGGAGGCATCAGTACGCAACTTGGGTCGCCTGAAAAGCATAATCCGCTCGGCCGATGGTCCGGCCGGGATGGTTCGGCCCCCGGGGCACCGGAGGTAGATAATCGCCGTGTCCGAAATTGGTTCCGCGGATGGCTCCGCCCACTGGGCGTTAACGGAGAGAAACGCCTGCGTTAAGTCGTCGCGTCGGTCAGCTGTCCCGTTTCAAGCCGCCTTTGGCCTCGATGAAGCCGATGATGCGGTCGAGCCCCTGGCTCTTCTTCAGGTTGGTCATGACGAACGGACGCTCGCCGCGCATGCGCCTGGCGTCCGTCTCCATCTTTTCCAGCGAGGCGCCGACATGGGGCGCCAGGTCGATCTTGTTGATGACAAGGAGGTCGGACCGGGTGATGCCGGGGCCGCCCTTGGACGGGATCTTGTCGCCGGCCGCGACGTCGATGACGTAAATGGTGAGGTCGGCGAGCTCCGGGGAAAAAGTGGCAGCGAGATTATCACCGCCGGATTCGATCAGCACGAGATCGAGCCCGGGAAACTTGGCGCGCATGTCCGCCACTGCGGCGAGATTCATCGAGGCATCCTCTCGGATCGCGGTATGCGGGCAGCCGCCGGTCTCGACCCCTGCAATGCGATCTGGCGTCAGCGAGCCCGAGCGCACGAGGAATTCCGCATCCCATTTGGTGTAGATGTCGTTGGTGATCGCCGCGATGTCGTAGCGCTCGCGCATGGTCTTGCAGAGCAGGTCCATCAGCGCGGTCTTGCCCGATCCGACCGGGCCGCCGATGCCGACACGCAAGGGGCCGTGAGACGTAGCCATCGTTTCTTTCCTATCGTCGTCCTGGCGATTGCGGAATGTACTGGCCCGCAATCATGATCTGAACAGCCGCGTATATTGCGTTTCGTGCCGCAGGCTGGCGAGGTCGGCGCGAAACGTCGCGCTGCCGAGATCGTCCAACGTCGCATTCAGCGCACGATTGGCCGTCGCGGCAACCGCGGCTTCCAGCTTCACCAGCACGCGCTGGCTATCGGTCTGGCCGAGCGGAATGAGCCGGCTGGCCGCGGAAATCCAGTTCGAGACCAGCGCATGCAGGAAGCCGTGCAAGGTCGGCGCCAGCGGCACGCCATGCACGGCAGCGACGACGCCGACGGCGACGGGATAGACCAGTGGCGTTCGGCATGCCGCAACCATGGCATCCAGCCCGTCGGCATCCCAAGCGGCGCGGGCGATGTCGACGAAGGCGCGACCCTGCGACGTCGTCTCCAGCTGCCGCTCGCGCGACGGCACAAAGGCCGCGGCGAGCTCGGCGACATCGCTCAAGGTGGCGTCCTCGTCCGCTTCAGTGGCGCGATAGGCGTGGACCAGAAACGTCGCATCGCAGAAGCCCGAGCCGTCGCAGAGCATTGCGTCGAGCCAGTCCGCCAGCGTCGCTGTGTCCGCGATGTCTCCGGCTTCGACCGCCCATTCGATGCCGCTGGAGTAGGAAAAGCCGCCGACGGGAAACGCCGGCGACAGCCAGGTCATCAGCCGGTACAGCGCCGCCGCCTCGCGCCCCGCGAGATCGCCGGCGCCGACCGGCTCATTTGTGGTCGTGAGCATGCTTGTGGCCGTGGTGATGGTCGGGGTGATCGCAATGCTCGTCGTGGTGATGATGATCGTGGCTGTGACCATGGTCATGCGCAACATGGTCATGCGCGTGGTCGTCGTGTCCATGTGCGTGGCCGGCATCGGCATAAGCGCCGCCTTCGGGATCGAATGGCGCCTCGATCTCGATCACGCGCGCACCGAGGCCCTTCACCATGGCCTCGATGACGTGGTCGCGGCGAATGCGCAGCCCCTTGGCCATGATCTGCGTCGGGAGATGGCGATTGCCGAGATGCCAGCCGACGCGGATGAGGTGGTGCGGATCCTGGCCGCGGATCTCCAGCAGCGACTCGGGCGCGGCGACCACCTCGACCAGCCGACCGTCCTCCAGCACCAGCGCATCGCCGCCGCGCAGCGCAACGGCATTCTCCAGGTCGAGCAGGAAGGCGAGCCCCCGCGTCCCCGTCATCGCCATGCGGCGGCGGTGTCGATCGTCGAAATCGAGCACGACTGTATCCGCCGGCGCTTCTGTGAAGCGGTGTTGTCCCTTGACCTGCGTCGCCCGGATCATGCGCTGCTACCTCAGAGCTTCTCGACCTTGCCGTCGCTGATGATCTCGATCACCGTCGGCGCCGTCTTCATCTGCGCGGAATATTCGCGCCACACCTTCATGTGCGGCGCCTTGGCATGCGCCGTGAGATCGTCGCGGGTCTCCCAGCGTTCGACCACCACGTATTGATTGGGGTTATTGACACTGACACTACCGTCGTAGGAGAGGCAGCCCTTCTCCTTGAGCGTCTCGACGGTGCAGGCCTTGTGCCCCTTGATGAAGTCGTCCTTGTTTTCCGGCTTCATGGGCGTGGTGGCGATGACATAGATCATGAGGGTTATTCCCTGTTGTTCTTGTTAGCGTATGTCGACCTTCTCGGGCGTGATCACTTCGATCTTCGGCGGTGCCGTGAAGCACTTCACCGCGACGCGGCCGAATGTCTTCATGTGCTCCTGGCCGCGATGCGGCACCAGCGCCTCGGCATTCTCCCACTGTTCGACGAACACCATCTTGGCGGGATCGGTGACACTCTCGTGCAAATCATAGGCGATATTGCCGGGCTCTTTCCGGGTCTCCTTGATGCAGGCAGTGGCAGCTGCAATGAATTCGGCGCGCGTTTCGGGCTTGATGGTCAGGGTGGCAACGACGTAGATCACGAGAAATCCTCCCGGCTTTTCTTTTGAGTTCAAGATACCGGGCGGGACATTAGACCAGGCGGGATCGAACGCAACACCGTAAATCCGCTCCCCCGGGGGCGCGCCGGGGGCATGTGTCGAGGCGCTATTTCAGTACATGAAATATCGCTGCGCCATCGGCAGCACTTCGGCCGGCGCGCAAGTGAGAAGCTCACCGTCGGCGCGCACCTCATAGGTCTCCGGATCGACCTCGATATTGGGCGTGGCGTCGTTGTGGATCATGCTCTTCTTCGAGATTTTTCCGCGGGTGTTCTGGACCGCATAGAGCTTCTTGTCGATGCCGAGTTTTCGCGCGAGGCCGCCGGTGATCGCGGCCTTCGAGGTGAACACCACGGAGGATGCGGTCCGCGCCTTGCCGAAGGCACCGAACATCGGCTGGTAGTGCACCGGCTGCGGCGTCGGGATCGAGGCGTTGGGATCTCCCATGGGCGCGGCGACGATCATGCCGCCCTTGACGATGCAGTCCGGCTTGACGCCGAAGAAGGCCGGCGACCACAGCACGAGATCGGCGAGCTTGCCCTTCTCCACCGAACCAATCAGCTTCGAGACGCCATGGGCGATCGCGGGATTGATGGTGTATTTGGCGATATAGCGCTTGACGCGAAAATTGTCGTTGTCCTTGCCCTTGTCCTGCGGCAGCGAGCCGCGCTGCTTCTTCATCTTGTCGGCGGTCTGCCAGGTGCGGATGATGACTTCGCCAAGGCGGCCCATGGCCTGGGAGTCCGAGGACATCATCGAGAGCGCGCCGAGATCGTGCAGGATGTCTTCGGCGGCGATCGTCTCCTTGCGGATACGGCTCTCGGCGAAGGCCAGATCTTCCGCGATCGAGGGATCGAGATGGTGACACACCATCAGCATATCCAGATGCTCGTCGATGGTGTTGCGCGTGAAGGGGCGCGTCGGATTGGTCGAGGACGGCAGCACGTTCTTCAAGCCGGCGACCTTGATGATATCAGGGGCGTGACCGCCGCCGGCGCCCTCGGTGTGGAAGGCGTGGATGGTGCGGCCTTTGAAGGCCTTGATGGTATCCTCGACGAAGCCGGATTCGTTCAGCGTGTCGGTGTGGATCATCACCTGGATGTCGTAATCGTCGGCCACCGACAGGCAATTGTCGATGGCAGCCGGCGTCGTGCCCCAATCTTCGTGCAGCTTCAGCGCACAGGCGCCGGCCTTGATCATCTCGACCAGCGCGGCAGGCCGCGAGGCGTTACCCTTGCCGGAGATGCCGAGATTGACCGGAAAGGCGTCGAACGACTGGATCATCCGCCCCATGTGCCACGGCCCCGGCGTGCAGGTGGTGGCGAACGTGCCGTGCGAGGGACCGGTGCCGCCGCCGAGCATCGAGGTCACGCCAGACATCAGCGCGTGCTCGATCTGCTGCGGACAGATGAAATGGATGTGACTGTCGAAGCCGCCGGCGGTGAGGATCTTGCCCTCGCCCGCGATCACGTCGGTGCCGGGACCGATGACGATGGTGACCCCCGGCTGGATGTCGGGATTGCCGGCCTTGCCAATACCGGCGATCATGCCGTCCTTGATCGCGACGTCGGCTTTCACGATTCCCCAGTGATCGACGATCAGCGCATTGGTGATGACGGTATCAGCCGCGCCCTGCTTGTTGGTGACCTGTGATTGCCCCATGCCGTCGCGGATCACCTTGCCGCCGCCGAACTTCACCTCCTCGCCGTAGGTGGTGAAATCCTTCTCGACCTCGATGACGAGGTCGGTGTCGGCCAGCCGCACCCTGTCGCCGGTGGTCGGACCGAACATGTCGGCATAGACGGAACGCTTTATTTTGACGGACATCACAAGCCCCGTTTGCGTTTGAATTTCGGATCGGTGCTCACAGCGAGGCCCTCGCTGTGAGCACCATGTCGTCGAATGTCGTATCGAGCCAGGCGTTGTCGCCGCGGCAGCCCGCGACCACCTGCTCGGACCAGCCGACGTAGTCGGTGAGGTCGTCACGCTCTTCGGCGGCTGGATCGGAATGAATGCGCGCGCCGATGTTGCTGATCTTGTCGGCGATCTTGATCAGCCTGGCACCGGCCGACTTTTTCTGTGCTTCGATCACCTGCCGACGCCGTCGCTCGGCCTTCGGCAGACTCATGTCGTCGGTGCACTCGACGACGAGTGACGCGACACGGTCGGAGAATTTTTGCGCGAGCTCCTCGCGCGTGGTGTCGGTGTCCTCGATCGCATCATGCAGCCAGCCGGCCGCAACGAGTTCGGCGTCGGCGCCATCGGTCGCGGTCGCAAGCAGGTTCGCGACCTCGGCGAGGTGGTTGATGTAAGGCTCATGACCGCGGCCCTTGCGCGCCATCCCGTTGTGGCGGCGCGCGGCGAGCTCGGCGGCTTCGGAGACGAGGCGGACGGGTGACAGCATGGCAAAGACCTCCGTTTTCGTCTTAACCGTGCCGTGCCGCGCTCGTTCCTGTGGAGCTCACAGCTTCCCCATCACGTCGCCGCGGAAGCCGTAGATGGTTTTCTTGCCGGCCACCGCGACGAGCTGGACGTCGCGGGTCTGGCCCGGCTCGAACCGGACGGCCGTGCCGGCGGCGATGTCAAGGCGCATGCCGCGGGCCTTCTTGCGGTCGAACTTCAGTGCCGGGTTGGTCTCGAAGAAATGGTAGTGCGAGCCGACCTGGATTGGGCGGTCGCCGGTGTTGGCAACCGTCAGCGTCACGATCTTGCGGCCGGCATTGAGCTCGATCTCGCCGTCCTGGATGAAGAGTTCACCGGGGATCATGCTCTCGCTCCTACCTGATCGGCTCGTGCACGGTGACGAGCTTGGTGCCATCCGGAAACGTCGCCTCGACCTGGATGTCGTGGATCATCTCGGGGATGCCGGGCATCACCTGTTCACGGGTGAGGACCTGCGCGCCGGATTGCATCAGCTCGGCGACGGTGCGCCCATCGCGTGCGCCTTCGAGGATAAAATCGGAAATGATCGCGATCGATTCGGGATGGTTGAGCTTGACGCCGCGATCCAGCCGGCGGCGGGCCACGATGGCCGCCATCGAGATCAGAAGCTTGTCCTTTTCGCGGGGAGACAGATTCATGCGAAATCTCTTCCGTTCAACGCATCAATTCAGCCGGTCAGTTCAGCCAGAGCCTCGGCAGCGCCGCACCGCTGCGCGCCAGCACGGCCATCATGTCGGCACGCAGGCGCGCCGCATCTTGGGCACAGAACCGCGCCATTGCAAAGCCATTCCAGGCAGACATTCCGACCTCGCCGGAGAATGAGTCCGACGCTTCCCGGATGCGCTCGATCAATGCCTCGTCGCCGGGCACGATCAGCGCCGTGCCGATCGCCGCGCCGCTTTTGGCCATCGCGGATCGCGCGAGTTTTGCGCCGATATTGCCGTCGAGCCTGACGGTTTCCGCGAACACGAGCTTGCCGCCGCGGGAGAGCCGCCAACGGTCGACGAATTCGCCCTGCTCCACCCGCTCGCCCATGGCGGTGCGGCCGAACACGACGATCTCGCAAAGCAGGAGCGAGGCCGTCTCATCGAGAGCGATGTCGAAGCTACGATGGACGCGGGCCCGATCGAACAGAATCGTCTCTTGCGGCAGCCATCCGATATGCGCACCCGCGGCGACCTTCAAGCCGATATTGAGCTGCGCCGCCGCTCCGGGGGCACGATAGACCTTCTCGGCCGCCGCCGTGGTCAAGGTCAGGCGCGAACCCTCGCCCGCGGCAATATCGATATCAAAATTGTCCCCGCCGGCAACGCCGCCGGCCGTGTTGACGAACACGCCGGAGAGGCCCTCGCCTTCCGGAGAGGGAAAGCGGACGCGCAGCGAGCCGGATTCATGCAATATCCCTCGCCGCGTCACGCCGTCGCGCGCGTGGACGTCGAAGCGCACTACGCCACGGGCGCGGTTGGCTTCAAACACCGAAGATGTCGTTAAAATGTCGCTGCGCATCCGTCTCCCCAGCCCGGCCGCGGCAGAAATTTTGGGATTACAGCGCCATCTGGCGGCTGATTTCGGCCGGGTCGAGATTGGAGCGGTCGCAGGTGAACTTCACCGCGCCGCGATCCATCACCGCAAAACTGTCGCCGAGTTCGCAGGCAAAGTCGAGATATTGTTCGACCAGCACGATGGCGATGTTGCCGAGGTTGCGCAGGTACGAGATGGCGCGGCCGATGTCCTTGATGATCGAGGGCTGGATGCCTTCGGTCGGCTCGTCAAGCAGCAGCAGCTTTGGCCGCATCACCAGTGCGCGGCCGATCGCGAGCTGTTGCTGCTGGCCGCCGGAGAGATCGCCACCGCGCCGGCCGAGCATGGATTGCAGCACCGGGAATAGCGAGTACACGTCGTCCGGAATGTGCCTGTCCTCGCGCCTGAGCGGGCCGAAGCCGGTCTTGAGATTTTCCTCGACCGTCAGAAGCGGAAATATCTCGCGGCCCTGCGGCACGAAGCCGATGCCTTTGCGCGCGCGCTCATAGGGCTTCAGGGCCGTGATGTCGCTGCCGTCGAGCACGATCGCGCCCGATGAGATCGGATACTGGCCGACCATGGCGCGCAAGAGCGAGGTCTTGCCGACGCCGTTGCGTCCGAGCACGCAGGTCACCTTGCCGGGCTCGGCCGCGATCGACACACCGCGCAGGGCCTGCGCCGCACCGTAGAACAGGTTGATATCCTTGACCTCGAGCATCGTTCAGCGTCCCAGATAAACTTCGATGACCCGCTCGTTGGCCGAGACCTGGTCGATGGTGCCTTCGGCGAGTACGGTACCCTCGTGAAGGCAGGTGACCTTGACGCCGAGCTCGCGCACGAACGTCATATCGTGCTCGACCACCATCACTGTGTGGGTCTTGTTGATTTCCTTGAGCAGTTCGGCGGTGAGATGCGTCTCGACGTCGGTCATGCCGGCGACCGGCTCGTCGACCAGCAGCAGCTTCGGATCCTGCGCAAGCAGCATGCCGATCTCGAGCCACTGCTTCTGGCCGTGGCTGAGGCTGCCGGCGAGACGATTGCGGGCATCGGTGAGGCGGATCGTCTCCAGCACCCTGTCGATGCGCTCGGACTCGTCCTTGCTGCCACGCCAGAACAGCGTGCCCTTGACACTGTGGTCGACATTGAGCGCCAGCAGCAGGTTGTCCTGCACGGTCTGGCTCTCGAACACGGTCGGCTTCTGGAATTTGCGGCCGATGCCGAGTTCGGCGATGCGGGTCTCGTCCAGGCGCGTCAGGTCGGTGACGCCGTCGAACAGCACCGTGCCTTCGTCGGGCTTGGTCTTGCCGGTGATGATGTCCATCATCGTGGTCTTGCCGGCGCCGTTCGGGCCGATGATCGCCCGCATCTCGCCGGGCTCGAGCGTCAGCGACAGGTTATTGATGGCATGGAAGCCGTCGAAAGAGACGTGCACCCCGTCGAGATAGAGCATTGCGGAAGTGGCGCGGGTGTCCATGACGTTCATCGCGCTACTCCGCCATCCTGGGTTCGGTTATGCCGTCTTCGGCCGCGGCGCTCGCCGTCGTCGCAGCGGCGCGCTTTTCCTTCGACGAGTCCCACCATGCATTGAAGGTGCCGACGATGCCCTTCGGCAGCAGCAGCGTCACCAGGATGAACATCGCGCCCAGCATGAAGAGCCAGTAGGGCGCGAGCATGCCCGAGGTGAAGACCGTCTTGGCGTAGTTGACGACGACGGCGCCGAGCGCCGCGCCGACCAGCGTGCCGCGGCCGCCGACCGCGACCCAGATCACCGCCTCGATCGAATTGCCCGGCGCGAATTCGGACGGGTTGATGATGCCGACCTGCGGCACGTAGAGCGCACCGGCAACGCCGGCCATGCAGGCCGACAACGTGAACACGAACAGCTTGTAGGATTCGACCCGGTAGCCGAGGAACCGGCTGCGCGATTCCGCGTCGCGGATTGCGATCAGCACCTTGCCGAGCTTGGAGGACACGACGGAGCGGCAGATCAGGAAGCTCGCGATCAGAGCCAGGCAGCTCAGCGCGAACAGCGCTGCGCGGGTTCCTTCCGCCTGGACGTTGAAGCCCAGGATGTCCTTGAAATCGGTCAGACCGTTGTTGCCGCCGAAGCCGAAATCGTTGCGGAAGAAGGCCAGCAGCAGCGCGTAGGTCATCGCTTGCGTGATGATCGACAGATACACGCCAGTGACGCGCGAGCGGAAGGCGAGCCAGCCGAAACAGAAGGCGAGCAGTCCCGGCACGACCAGCACCATCAGGGCTGCGAACCAGAACATGTCGAAGCCTTGCCAGTACCAGGGCAGCTTCGAATAGTTCAGGAACACCATGAAGTCCGGCAGGATCGGGTTGCCGTAGACGCCGCGGCTGCCGATCTGGCGCATGAGGTACATGCCCATCGCATAGCCACCGAGCGAGAAGAAGGCGCCGTGACCGAGCGAGAGGATGCCGCAATAACCCCAGATCAGGTCGATCGAGAGCGCGAGAATTGCGTAGCAGACATATTTGCCCCAGAGCGCGACGAGATAGGTCGGCACCTGCAGGAACGAGCCCGCGGGCAGCAGCAGGTTGGAGAGCGGGATGAGGATGCCGCAGGCCGCGACGACGGCAAGGAAGATCGTCGCGCCGCGGTCCAGCGACCGCGTCAGCATGTGAGGGGTCATGCTTCCACCGCACGGCCCTTGAGCGCGAACAGGCCGCGCGGCCGCTTTTGAATGAACAGGATGATGAGAACGAGGATCGCGATCTTGCCGAGCACGGCGCCGGCGACCGGCTCCAGGAACTTATTGGCGATGCCGAGCGTGAAGGCGCCGACCAGCGTGCCCCAGAGATTGCCGACACCGCCGAACACCACGACCATGAAGCTGTCGATGATGTAGCTCTGGCCGAGATTGGGGCTGACATTGTCGATCTGCGACAGCGCCACGCCGGCGATGCCGGCGATGCCCGAGCCGAGACCGAAGGTCAGCGCGTCGACCCGCGAGGTGGCGATGCCCATCGAAGCCGCCATGCGGCGGTTCTGCGTCACCGCGCGCATCTCGAGCCCGAGCGCCGTGTAGCGCAGCATCGCGAGCAGAATGACGAACACCGCAAGCGTGAAGACTAGGATCCAGAGCCGGTTATAGGTGATGGTGATCTGGCCGAGTTCGAACGCACCGCTCATCCAGGAGGGGTTGCCGACCTCGCGGTTGGTCGGACCGAACATGGTGCGCACCGCTTGCTGGAGCACCAGCGACAGGCCCCAGGTCGCCAGCAGCGTCTCCAGCGGACGGCCATAGAGGAAGCGGATGATGCTGCGCTCGATCAGCACGCCGAGGGCGCCGGCGACGATGAAGGCGAGCGGCACGGCGATCAGCAGCGAATAGTCGAACAGGCCGGGATAGCGGGTGCGGATCACGTCCTGCACCACGAAGGTGACGTAGGCGCCGATCATCACCATCTCGCCATGGGCCATGTTGATGACGCCCATTACGCCGAAGGTGATGGCGAGCCCGATCGCGGCGAGCAGCAGCACCGAGCCGAGCGAGAGGCCGTACCAAGCATTCTGCACGGTGGACCAGACCGCCAGCGAGCTCTGGATCGAGCCGATCGCGCTCGCGGCGGCCTTGGTCACCGAGGCCGGCTGGTCGCCCATGCCGGTGAGCAGCGCCAGCGCCTCCTGGTCGCCGCGCGCCTTGATGGTGGCGACGGCTTCGAGCTTCTCGACCTCGGCGGTATCAGGCTTGAACAGCAGGATGGCGGCGCGGGCGTCGCCGAGCGCAGCCTTGACGGATTTGTTGGTTTCCTTGGCGAGCGCACCATCGACCGCCTCGAGCGCGGTTTCGTCGTGCGACTTGAACACGGATTGCGCAGCCTGGAGCCGCGTTCCGACATCCGGCGACTGCAGCGTCAGGCTGCCGATCGCAGCGTCGACGCTGCGGCGCAGGCGGTTGTTGAGACGCACTGCGCTCGCGCTGTCGGGAACGCTGGCGACGGATTCACCGGTCGCCGCGTCGATCGACTTGCCGTCGGCGCCGGTGACGTAAACCTTCTTGCTATCAGGATCGGCCATGAGGCGGCCGTCCTGGAGCGCGCTGATGATGGGAAAGGCCAGCTTGTTGCCGCTGCTCGCGACGGCGCCGATCGCTTCATCCGTGTCGGAAAAATCATCGTTGGCGAATTTGGCGACCGCATCCTCGAACGGACCGGCGAAGGCCGGCAGCGCGAACGCGATCAGGAACAACGAGAGCAGGAGCGAACAGAAACGGGCGGACAAATTGGCTGGCACTGTGAAAGACCCCGGCAGAATGGTGGAGAAGGCGGCGGGATCGCCGCCTTCTCCAATCGTGCAATGGAGCGTCAGATCCGGATCAGGAGCCCGAACCGAGGCACTTGTTGGTCTTGGTGTTGAAGTTGCCGCACTTCTTGCCGACCCAGTCGCCGACCAGGTCCTTGGAGCCGTCGAGCTCCTTCGACCAGGCGTCGCCCGCGACAAGACCCGGGGTCTTCCACACCACGTCGAACTGGCCGTTGGCTTTGATTTCGCCAATGAACACCGGCTTGGTGATGTGATGGTTCGGAAGCATCTTGGACGTGCCGCCGGTCAGGTTCTTGGCTTCGATGCCCGGGAGCGCATCGATCACCTTGTCCGGATCGGTCGACTTCACTTTCTCGACCGCCTTGACCCACATGTCGAAACCGATGACGTGAGCCTCCATCGGATCGTTGGTCACGCGCTTCGGATTCTTGGTGTAGGTCTGCCACGCCTTGATGAACTTCTCGTTCTCCGGCGACTTGATGGACTGGAAGTAGTTCCAGGCGGCGAGATGGCCGAGCAGCGGCTTGGTGTCGATGCCGGCGAGTTCTTCCTCACCCACCGAGAACGCGACGACCGGGATGTCCTTTGCCTTGATGCCCTGGTTGCCGAGCTCCTTGTAGAACGGAACGTTGGCGTCGCCGTTGATGGTCGAGACCACCGCGGTCTTCTTGCCGGCCGAGCCGAACTTCTTGATGTCGGCCACGATCGTCTGCCAGTCGGAATGACCGAACGGCGTGTAGTTGATCATGATGTCTTCCTGGGCGACACCCTTGGACTTCAGATAGGCTTCCAGGATCTTGTTGGTGGTGCGCGGATAGACATAGTCGGTGCCCGCGAGCACCCAGCGCTTCACCTTCTCGTCCTTCATCAGATAGTCGACGGCGGGGATCGCCTGCTGGTTCGGCGCGGCACCGGTGTAGAACACGTTGCGCTCGCTCTCCTCGCCCTCGTACTGGACGGGGTAGAACAGGATGCTGTTCAGCTCCTTGAACACCGGGAGCACCGACTTGCGCGACACCGAGGTCCAGCAGCCGAAAACGACCGCAACCTTGTCCTTGGTGATCAGCTCGCGCGCCTTCTCGGCGAACAGCGGCCAGTTCGAAGCGGGATCGACGACGACGGCTTCGAGCTTCTTGCCGTTCACGCCGCCCTTCTTGTTCTGCTCGTCGATCAGAAAGAGGATGGTATCCTTCAGCGTGGTTTCGCTGATGGCCATGGTGCCGGAGAGGGAGTGAAGCACGCCGACCTTGATGGTGTCGTCAGCGGCCTTCGCACTGGAAATGGAAGCCAGACCGAGCATCAGTCCGGCGGTCGCGGCGAGAACGCCACGGCGGCTAAATGACGCCGCTATATCGTGAGTGGATTTGCTATGCATGAGTGTCTCATCTCCCTGACGCAGACGTGAAAAACGCTGCGAAACGGCCCCACGGCCGCCTGCGATTAACGGATTCGCAAGAACCGTGCCATGGATTGGACACCGATCAAGTCATTGTTTTTGTTTGTAAAACTGCCTGAAAACGAAGTATCGCCACTATTCGCCAGCCCAAAATTTAGGCAATTCAAATGTATGCGAAAGCGGCAGGCAGGTTACTTTCTGAGCAGGCTGCGCACTCTGGCTAAATTTCCGGCATAACTATTTCTGCACCGCAATCGCCATTTGTGGCCCACGTGCCTTGAAAGCGCCCCCTCAATGTTCCATATGGTGGCCGAGGCCTCTTGCGAATCAAGAGGCCGTTGCGAGCCGCGTGTTCTTAAGCCCTTTCGGGCGTCTGGCTTGCCCCATCTCACCAAGCCATCCGACACCCCAAACACGCAGGTGTCCCATTTGACACCCCTATTGCGCGTGCCCCGCTAACTGCGCCGGGCGCCTGCTTTCGACATGGAAAGAACCCCTCTTTGACTTCCTTTCAGGATTTCGGCCTCGCCGAACCCATCGCACGTGCCCTCACCGAAGAGAACTACGTCACCCCCACCCCCATCCAGGCCCAGACGATCCCGATCGCGCTGACTGGCCGCGACGTGGTCGGCATCGCCCAGACGGGAACCGGCAAGACCGCGGCCTTCGCGCTGCCGATCCTGCACCGCCTGCTCGAGAACCGCATCAAGCCGCAGCCGAAGACGACCCGCGTCCTGGTGCTCTCGCCCACCCGCGAGCTGTCCGGCCAGATCCTCGACAGCTTCAACGCCTATGGCCGCCACATCCGCCTGTCTTCGACGCTTGCCATCGGCGGCGTGCCGATGGGCCGTCAGGTCCGCTCGCTGATGCAGGGCGTCGAGGTGCTGGTCGCCACTCCCGGCCGCCTGCTTGACCTCGTGCAGAGCAACGGACTGAAGCTCGGCAGCGTCGAATTCCTCGTGCTCGACGAGGCCGACCGCATGCTCGACATGGGCTTCATCAACGACATCCGCAAAATCGTCGCCAAGCTGCCGATCAAGCGGCAGACGCTGTTCTTCTCGGCCACCATGCCGAAGGACATCGCCGAGCTGGCGGACGCCATGCTGCGGGACCCGGCCCGCGTTGCGGTCACCCCGGTCTCCTCGACGGTGGAACGCATCCAGCAGCGCATCATCCAGGTCGACTTCTCTTCCAAGCCCGCCTTACTGGCCAAGCTGCTGAAGGACGAGCCGGTCAACCGGGCCCTGGTCTTCACACGCACCAAGCACGGCGCCGACAAGGTCGTAAAGACACTCGAGAAGGCGGGCATCGCCGCGAGCGCCATCCATGGTAACAAGTCGCAGAACCATCGCGAACGGACGCTCGCCCAGTTCCGCACCGGTGAAATCCGTACGCTGGTCGCCACCGATATCGCCGCTCGCGGCATCGACGTCGACGGCATCACCCACGTCATCAATTTCGACCTCCCCAACGTGCCCGAGACCTACGTGCACCGCATCGGCCGCACCGCGCGCGCCGGCGCCGAGGGCACCGCGATCTCGCTGGTCGCAGGCGGCGAGGAACTCGCCTATCTCCGCGACATCGAGCGGTTGATCAAAGTGACGCTGCCGCGCGAAGACCACCGCACCGACGCGGGCCGCCGCGATGCGGGTCCTCCCCCGTCCCAGCAGCGTCAGGGCCGGCCCGGCCGCCCAGGCCAGCGTCCGCAAGGCGCACGGAATGGCGACGGGCGGCGTGCCGACGAAAGGCATGCTGACGGTCGCCACCACAGTGCCGGCAAGCAGGGCGACGGACGGCCCGGCAGCGGCCCGAAGGCTTCCAAGCCATCTCGTCACGCCCGCTCCGGCGGCAAGGCGCATTCTTCGCCAAACGGCCGTCCTGAACAGCGTTCCGCGCATAGCGCCGGGACGTCTGATGGGATACAAGGCGTTGCCTTTTTGCGCCGCGAGAGTCGGCCGAACGGCCAACCGAGCCGCAAACCCCATTCGCACTAGCCGTCCACGACCTGGAGAAATTCATGGCTAAGGAAGAGCTGATCCAGTTCGAAGGACTGGTCACCGAAATCCTCCCCGACGCGCGCTACCGCGTGCAACTCGACGCCGGACACGAGATCGTCGCCTACACCGCCGGCAAGATGAAGAAAAACCGCATCAAGACGCTGGCGGGCGACCGCGTGACGGTGGAGATGTCGCCCTATGACCTCGAAAAGGGCCGGCTGATTTTCCGCCACAAGGATGAACGCCCGAGCGGCATGGGCGGACCTCCGCGTCCCGGGCAGCGCGGTGGCCAGTTCCGCCGCCGCTAACAGGGGTCAGCGCGCGAGCGCGGACCCAAAATCTCGACCTGTATGCTGATCCGCCGTGACCGTCACGGCGGATCAAAAAAACGTGCATGCAGGATTGTTATGCGGCCTTGTTTCCAGTAAAAACACCTCATCGATTTTCGGCCGGACGACATTGGCATCCACCGGTACAGCCGGTTCAGACACGCTGACGACCCTTCCAAAATTCGATCTAACCTGTCCGCGCAAGCGGGCTCTTACATTGTGTTATCTGAGAAGGGACTACCCCCATGAGCATGGGAACCGTGAAGTGGTTTAACGCGACCAAGGGCTTCGGCTTCATCCAGCCCGACGACGGCGGCCAGGACGTGTTCGTCCACATCAGCGCCGTCGAGCGCGCTGGCCTCGGCACGCTGAACGAAGGCCAGAAGATCTCCTACGAGATCGTGGCCGACCGCCGTTCCGGCAAGTCGGCGGCGGACAACCTCCGCTCCGCCGGCTGAGCTAGCGCTTAGGGCCCGATCGGCTCAAGCGAACAAGTAAAGGAAAGGCCGGGCGGAACGCCCGGCCTTTTTTTCATTACAGGCAGGACGACGGTACACCGTTGTAAGGAACGCAGGTGACCTGGCGCGGCCGCGTGTAGGAGACATCGGCCAGCGTTACGCCCGACTTCAACACGTAGCCCACCGAAGGTGTGTAAAGGTAGCTCACCTCGCTGAGAATGAGGTAGGTCGACGGGACCAAGAGCGTCGGGGGGATCATCGACGTGACAATGTCGCCTTTCTTGTGGGCCGAGACCGTCAGCGTCGCCTGCGTTGCACCGCTCGCAATGGTGCCGCCCGTGCTCCAGTCAACCGTGGCAATGCTGTTCTTATCGATATGGATCTGCGAGATCGCGCCCTTCACGAGCGTAGCGTCGTAAGGCATGATCACCGATATGCTTGCCGTGAACGTGTCCTGCATGTTGCTATCGGCGAGCGTCGTTGACTGCGACGTCAAATCGGACAGAGTCCGTGCAATCATCGTGACTTTGCTTTTGATGGCCACGGCCGATGAAAATTCGACGGTGCCGAAGAACATCGCCAGCATCAGCGGCACGATGACCGCGAATTCAGTCGCCGCAACCGCGCGCCCGTCGGCGACGAAGTCCCGCACGCAGCTACGGGCTTTTCTCCAGATATTCGCAATCATCTGCATCGGTCCGCTCGGATCCATCTGTCTCAGAAGGGTTCATTCTTGAAGGCCGCTGTCGCCACCAGCAGCCGCTTGTTGCTGCAGCCCATGTTGAAGCCGAGCCCGGTGACGAAGAGCGGCCACTGATAGAACAGCCGCACCACGACGACCTGGCCAGCGGTCCCGGCACCGTACTGCACGCCGGTTGGGTTGAAGCTGCAGGAATCGCCATAGCTGGTGAGGCTCAGCGATCCGAAGCTGTTCGTGCTCACGACGTCGACGTAGAGCTTGGCGCAATCGAACAGCGCCGGGATCTGGTTACAAACGTAAGTCTTGAACGTCGTTTGCGAGCAGGGTGTGCTCACGCCGGATACCGCGCAGGCCGTCACTGAACCGGATTGCGCCTGACCGGTCAGCAACACGCGCGCGGAATTCTGCGCGACGGTCTCGAGCACCTGGCTCGCGAAGAACATCAGCGCCGACTCGATGATGGCGAACAGCAGCGCGAAGAAAACCGGCGCGACGAGCGCGAACTCGACGGCTGCCGAGCCACGGCGGCTGCCGCGAAACCGGCGTAATGCGGCGAGGAGCGTGAACCTCTTAGGCGCGGGCGATGGCATCAAATTCCCCAGCAGCGGCGATCATCTGCCCCATTCAGTAGCGGAAACTGATTGTTTAAGTGTTCAGGCGATCCGCACTCGGCGGCCCGGGCCGTTAAAGGCGCGTTAACCGCGAACGACCCGAGGCTCGGAGAGAGGACCTCACTCGCACGCGCGTGTCCGAGCGGGACGATCTTGCCCGGGCACGCCCGCCAATCGGTCTTGCTAGTTCGTCTTGCTAGTTTGTCTTGGCGCCCGCACCGGCACTGCCGCTGGCCGTGCTGCTCAACGAACCGGCCTGG
Organism: Bradyrhizobium sp. 132; assembly: GCF_023074185.1. Lineage (GTDB taxonomy): Bacteria > Pseudomonadota > Alphaproteobacteria > Rhizobiales > Xanthobacteraceae > Bradyrhizobium. Next base: position 57,928 of record NZ_JADPKY010000078.1, read on the forward strand.
CTCATCGTGTTGTTGAAGTAGACGTCGCTGTCGCCGAGCGTCACGCGACGCTGGCAAAGCGGCGCGCAGCTGTAGGACTCGCGCTCGATCCCGCGATAGACGGTGACGAGCCGGTCGCTCGGACCTTCGACCTGGATCTGGCGGTCGACCAGGATCTCGCCGCCCCGGTCGAGCGCGATGAAATTGGTGGCGCCATAGCCCTTTCCGGTCACGACGATCATGCCGCCGGGCTGGAGCGTGACGTCGGCGATCATGGGATTGCCGACCACGATGGTCGCCACCTTGCCGGGCAGCCGCACCAGCTTGGCCTGGTCGACATTGACGGCGATCGTATCGGCGGTCGGCTCGGCAAGTCCGGCAGCCGGCGATGCCAGCACCGCGGCCGCAACCAGAAGACAGACGCGCGCATGACGGCGCAGCAGTTGTTTACGCATACTCTTACCCCCGGGACGTCACAAACCGGCAGAAGCGATCAGATAGCAGCGGAGCCGGTGCCCGACGCGGCTAACCTGCCCTCAATTCGTGAACGTTCCGCAAATTCGCCGACTATTGTTTGAACGGACTGGCGTTTTGCGGCCCTCGAGGGCCCTAGTGGCGGAACGGATAGGCAAGCTGCCCTCCGATCTCCTTCGGCATGGTGGCTTCGTCCTTGCCGTAATCCTGCGGCAGTTCCCCCGCGGGCATGCGGAAGGTGCCGAACAGCACGTCCCAGATCGGGAACGTGCCGGCAAAATTGGTGTCGCCGCCCTCTTCGAGAGAGGTGTGATGCCAGCGGTGGAACACCGGCGTCGCCAGCAGATATTTGAACGGCCCGAAGGTCCAGTTCAGGTTGGCGTGCACGAAGGCCGAATGGAAGGTCGTGAACGGGGCGACCCAGATCATGACGTTCGGGGAAATGCCGGCCATCAGCAGCACGACGTCGACCCCGATCGTGCCGAGCATGAGATTGACGGGATGGAAGCGGGCCGCCGAAATCCAGCTTATCTCCTCCGAGGAGTGATGGATCGCGTGGTACTTCCAGAACCCGCCGCCGTGGAACAACCGGTGCAGCCAGTACAGCATGAAGTCGGACAGGGCCAGGAACAGCACGGCCTGGACCCAGAGCGGTAATAGCGACAGCGGGCCGTGGCCATTGTCGTAAAAGGCGATGAGCTCGTCGGCATCGTGGATGTTGAAGACGAAGCTCGCGCCGACGATCAGAAGTCCGATCCGCATGACGCGTGCGAACACCGGAACGAAGAACCAGTAGCAGATGTCCGTAACGATCTCCCGCTTGCGCCACCACGGCACGCCGGGATTGCAGGCCCAGAAATACTCGAGCACGGTGAAGACCACCGCCAGCGCGAAGGTCGTGGGGACCACTTTCGCGATGGTCTCGCCGAGCATCAGGGCGACTTGCATGGGCAGGCTCGACATCGTCGTCTCTCTTGCGAATTGCTGGTCCCACCTACGCGTACTCTCCTAAATTTAAGGGACGGTGAAGCCGGCACTGCGCTTGCTGCACATCCGCTTCCGGGACGAATTGCAGCTGCCGCCTTAAGGTGAAATTCACTCTGGCCAGCGGGAAGCGGGTTTGCCCGATCGAATTAACTCTACCGAAAGAGCTCGGATCTCATGGTCAGCGCGTCAAGCACAGCGCCGAACGAGGCGATCCCACCCCAGATGGAGTTATGTTCATGAAGAACCTGATTGCGCGTTTCGCGAAAGATGAATCCGGCGCCACCGCCATCGAATACGGCCTGATCGCCGCCGGCATCGCGCTGGCCATCATCACCGTCGTCAACAATCTCGGCAGCACGCTGAACACCAAGTTCACCTCGATCAGCACCTCGCTGAAGTAAGTGACCGACGAACGACGGCAAATGCCCCGGACCTCCGGGGCCTTTGTTTTCTAAGACGGTGAGTTCCAGTGGCGTTGCGCAAGTACAGAACCGATGCCGCGGTCGCGGCGAACGAGGCGGAGACGGCGCAGACCGGCTCGCCGGCCTATTGGATCTGCCTTGCGCTGCTGCTTGCGACGACCGCGCTCGCCGCGCGCATCGCCAGTCTCTGGTGAGCACGCGTTCGGCGGGTTGCACCCTTCGGGACTACGGCCGCCGTTGTCGGTTTGTTTAGCACTGCCGGATAGCATCCGGCGACGCCAGCTCCGCGCCAAAACCCAGGCCTCAAGACGCAGCCATGATCCTCGACCTTGCGCGCCTTCTGCTCTTCCCTGCCCTGATGGCGTTTGCGGCCGCGAGCGATCTCTTCACGATGACGATCTCGAACCGCGTGTCGCTGGCGCTGGTCGCCGGCTTTTTCGCGCTCGCTCTCGCCGGTGGCATGGCACCTTACGAGATACTGAACCATGTCGGCGCCGGCGCGCTTCTCCTGGTCGTGGCCTTCACCTGTTTTGCAATGGGCTGGATGGGCGGCGGCGACGCCAAGGTCGCCGCGTCGGTCGCGCTCTGGTTCGGCTTCGCGCAATTGATGGATTTTCTGCTCTACGCTTCGCTGTTCGGCGGAGCGCTGACGTTGCTCCTGCTCCAGTTCCGGCAATGGCCATTGCCATACGGGCTGGCGGGCCAGGCCTGGCTGGCACGGCTGCACGACAAGGAAAGCGGCATCCCTTACGGCATCGCGCTCACGCTCGGCGCGCTGATGATCTACCCGGAGACCGAATGGGTGAAGGCGATCGACCTCGCTCACCTCGCATTGCACTGAACGCATCGGGTAAAGCCGGCGTCAAGGCGATTTAGATACGCCTCATTAACCATGCTTTGACGAATAGCTGGTCAACTGCCGATTACAGCGACGGCAGCGTCGCGGCGTTTGGTGGAAAGTGAAGCGTATGAATAGGGCACGCATTGTCGTCCTGACGGTTGCCATTTGCGCCGGCGGTGTCGCCGCGTACTTGGCGAGCGGCTCGGACAATTCTGCGCCGCCTCCGGCTCCGGTCGCGCAGCTTCCGACGGTCGACGTCCTGGTGGCCAAGAACGACATCGGCCTCGGCCAGACCGTCAAACCGGAAGATGTGCAGTGGCAGACCTGGCCAACCGCGACCGCCAGCGCCACCTTTATCCGCCGCAATGAGCGCCCTGAGGCGGTAACCCAGGTCACCGGCTCGATCGCACGCGCTCCCTTCATCCAGGGTGAGCCGATGCGCGACCAGAAGCTGGTCAAGGCTGAAGGCTCCGGCTTCATGGCGGCAATCCTGCCCACCGGCATGCGCGCAATCTCGACCGAGATCTCGCCGGAGACCGGCGCAGGCGGCTTCATCCTGCCCAACGATCGTGTCGACGTGCTTCTGACTCGTCGTCTCAAGAACCCGGACCAGAACAACGGCGCGCCCGATGTCGTCACGTCCGAGATCATCCTGGCCAATGTCCGCGTCCTGGCCATCGACCAGGCACCCAAGGAGAAGGACGGTCAGAACGCGGTGGTCGGCAAGACCGTCACCCTCGAGCTCAACCCCGCGCAGACTGCGACACTCTCCGCCGCGCGCCAGAGCGGCACGCTGTCGCTGGCGCTGCGCAGCATCGTCGACGTCAAGATGAGTGAGATCACGCTCGATGAATCCGCGCAGAAGCGCGACGGCGTTTCCATCATTCGCTATGGCATCCCAAGCTCGACGGCGAAGGCACGATGAGGACTGTCGATATGGAATGCAGGGCAGATTTGACGACGATGCGAACCTCAATGGTCCGCGCCCTGTCGTTTTCGGCTGCCGTTGCGCTCGCGCTCAACCCGGTGCTGACCCCCGCGGTCGCTGCCGACTATCGCCCTGCGGCGCAGGCCGCGGCCGACGGTCAGATGAACGCGCGTTTCCTCTCGCTGGGCATCGGCAAGTCGATCGTGATCGACCTGCCGCGCGACATCAAGGACGTGCTGGTCGCTGATCCCAAGATCGCCAATGCGGTCGTTCGCTCGGCGCAACGCGCCTACATCATCGGCGCCGCGATCGGCCAGACCAACATCGTGTTCTTCGATTCCGCCGGCCAGCAGATCGCGGCCTATGACATCGCGGTCAAGCGCGACCTCAACGGCGTGCGCGCCGCGCTGAAGCAGGTCCTGCCCAATTCAGACATCCAGATCGACGGGCTAGGTGACGGCATCATCCTGACCGGCTCGGCGGCGAACCCGGCCGAAGCCCAGCAGGCCAACGATCTCGCCTCGCGCCTCGCGGGCGGCCCTGAGAAGGTCGTGAACTCGATCGTGGTCCGTGGCCGCGACCAGGTCATGTTGAAGGTGACGGTCGCGGAAGTCGCGCGCAGCATTGTCAAGCAGCTCGGCATCGACCTCACGGCCAACCTCAACTACGGCACCTCGGTCGTCAGCTTCACCAACGCCAATCCGTTCACGGCGCTCGGCCACAACCTCGTCGACGGCAACAACCTGACCACCAAGTTCGGCGCGACCCCGTCGGTGCAGGCCACCCTGCGTGCGATGGAAACCGCGGGCGTGATCCGGACGCTGGCCGAACCGAACCTGACCGCGATCTCCGGTGAATCGGCAACTTTCATCGCCGGCGGTGAATTCCCGGTGCCTGCGGGCTATGCGTGCGACCCAACCACGCATGTCTGTACCACCCAGATCAGCTTCAAGAAGTTCGGCATCTCGCTCAACTTCACCCCGGTCGTTCTCAGCGAGGGCAAGATCAGCCTGCGGGTGATGACCGAGGTCTCTGAGCTCTCAAACGAAAATGCGATCACGCTGTCCCAGGCCGTGACCTCGACGTCGGTCAACTCGCTGACGGTGCCCTCGATCAAGACCCGCCGCGCCGAGACCTCGCTGGAAATTCCCTCCGGCGGCGCGATGGCGATGGCCGGCCTGATCCAGCAGCAGACCAAGCAGGCGGTCAGCGGACTGCCGGGCCTGATGCAGCTTCCGATCCTCGGCACGCTGTTCCGCAGCCGCGACTTCGTCAACAACGCGACCGAGCTGGTCGTGATCGTGACGCCCTATATCGTTCGCGCCGTTGCGCAAAAGGACCTGTCGCGGCCGGATGATGGCTTCTCCGCGCCTGCGGATCCGCAGGCCGAGCTGCTCGGCAACATCAACCGCATCTACGGTGTGCCCGGCCGGACCGAACCGGCCAAAAGCTACCGCGGCACCTACGGCTTCATCACCGACTGAGGCGGAACGGGGACTTCATGAAGATCACAAGACCACCCCAGCTTCGCAGTCGCGCCATCCGCCTCGGTGGCGCGCTCGTCGGCATGGCGCTCGCCCTTGGCGGCTGCCAGCACGACGAAGCGGTCACGGGCTCGATTCCCGACGACTACAAGCAGCGCCATCCGATCGCGATCGAGGAGCAGAACCGCTCCATCGTCGTTTTCGTCGGCCATGCCCGCGGCGGATTGACCGCCGCCCAGCGCGCCGACGTGATGGGCGTCGCGTCGGCCTGGCTGCACGAAGGCACCGGCGCCATCCGGATCGACGTGCCGTCCGGCACGCCCAACGCGCGTCCAGTCGCGGAGACAATGCGTGAAATCCAGGCGATGCTGTCGGCAGCGGGCGTTCCGCCGCGCGGCGTCAACGCGCGTCCTTACCAGCCGGAAGACAAGCGTTTCCTGCCGCCGATCCGGCTCACCTATTCCAAGATCGCCGCGGTCGCAGGTCCCTGCGGCCTGTGGCCGGAGGACATCGGCCCCTCAATGAAGAACAAGAGCTGGTTCGAGAACAAGGACTATTACAATTATGGCTGCGCCTATCAGCGCAACCTCGCGGCGATGGTCGACAATCCATCGGATCTCGAGCAGCCGCGGCCGGAAACGCCGTCTTACACGGCGCGGCGCACTGCCGCGTTCGAGAAGTATCGCAAGGGATTGGCGACGGGCGTCGCCTATCCTGACGCCGACAAAGCCAAACTCAGCGACACCGGCAGATGATCAACTACGCTCGCCAGCCCCAAGAAGAGCAGTCTGAGGCATCTCTCCCCCCGATCGAGGAGCATATTGCGCCTGCGCCGCGCGTTTCCGTGCAGGCGTTCTGCGAGACCGTGGAAACGGCGGCCGCCGTGCAGTCGGCTGGCGAGGATCGCCGTCTCGGCAAGGCCCATCTTAAGATTCAGATGGGCGGTATGGCGGCTGCGGTCGAAGCCTACCGCTCGGCGCCCACGCCGAACGTGATCGTGCTCGAAAGTGACGGCCGCAGCGACATCCTGGGCGGGCTCGACCATCTCGCGACCGTCTGCGACGCCGGCACCCGCGTGGTCGTGATCGGCCGCATCAACGACGTCACGCTCTACCGCGAGCTGGTGCGCCGCGGCGTCAGCGACTACGTGCTTGCGCCAGTCGGCCCGATCGACGTCGTGCGCTCGATCTGCAACTTGTTCTCGGCGCCGGAAGCCAAGGCGGTCGGCCGTATCATCGCCGTGGTCGGCGCCAAGGGCGGCGTCGGCGCTTCGACCATCTCTCACAACGTTGCCTGGGCGATCGCACGCGATCTCGCGATGGACGCGGTCGTCGCCGACCTCGACCTCGCCTTCGGCACCGCCGGGCTCGACTACAACCAGGACCCGCCGCAGGGCATTGCCGACGCCGTGTTCTCGCCCGATCGCGTCGATACCGCCTTCATTGACCGCCTGCTGTCGAAATGCACCGACCACCTCAGCCTGCTGGCGGCGCCGGCGACGCTCGACCGGGTCTATGATTTCGGCACCGACGCCTTCGATGCCGTGTTCGACACGCTGCGCTCCACCATGCCCTGCATCGTGCTCGACGTCCCGCACCAATGGTCGGGCTGGACCAAGCGCGCCTTGATCGGAGCGGACGACATCCTGATCGTAGCAGCGCCCGACCTCGCCAATTTACGCAACACCAAGAACCTGTTCGATCTCCTGAAGGCCGCGCGGCCCAACGACAGACCGCCGCTCTACTGCCTGAACCAGGTCGGCGTCCCGAAACGGCCTGAAATCGCCGCGGCGGAGTTCGCCAAGGCGATCGAGAGCCAGCCGGTCGTCTCGATCCCGTTCGAGCCGCAGATCTTCGGCTCGGCGGCCAATAATGGCCAGATGATCGCGGAGATCTCGGCCAACCACAAGTCAATCGAGATGTTCCTTCAGATCGCCCAGCGCCTGACCGGCCGCAGCGAGACGAAGAAGCAAAAATCGTCCTTGCTTTCACCCCTGATTGAGAAGTTGCGGGGAAAATAGCCCCGCATGGAGTTGTTAAGTGTTCGGTAAGCGTAGCGGAACAGACACCGATACTCGGGCCCCGAAGCCCGGCGCCGTGGCGTCAGAGCCTGCCCAGGCTTCGGCGCCCGCCGTGTCGCGCGCGCCGCCGCCGCCGGCGGTCGCCTCGCCGCCGCTTGCCCCGGCGAAGCCTGCGCCGACCATGGAAGCCCGCCGCTCGGACAATTACTACGAGGTCAAGGCGACCATCTTCGGCGCGCTGATCGAAGCCATCGACCTCGCCCAGCTCGCCAAGCTCGATTCGGAGTCCGCGCGCGAGGAAATCCGCGACATCGTCAACGAGATCATCGCGATCAAGAACATCGTGATGTCGATCGCCGAGCAGGAAGAGCTGCTCGACGACATCTGCAATGACGTCCTCGGCTACGGTCCGCTGGAGCCGCTGTTGTCGCGCGACGACATCGCCGACATCATGGTCAACGGTGCCAATACCGTCTACATCGAGGTCAACGGCAAGATCCAGCGCACCGGCATCCGCTTCCGCGACAACCAGCAGCTGCTCAACATCTGTCAGCGGATCGTCAGCCAGGTCGGCCGGCGCGTCGACGAATCTTCGCCGATCTGCGACGCGCGGCTGGCCGACGGCTCCCGCGTCAACGCCATCGTACCGCCGCTGTCGATCGACGGCCCCACGCTCACCATCCGCAAATTCAAGAAGGATAAGCTGACGCTCGATCAGCTCGTCAAGTTCGGCGCGATCTCGCCGGAAGGCGCTGAAATCCTCCAGATCATCGGCCGCGTCCGCTGTAACGTGCTGATCTCCGGCGGTACCGGCTCGGGCAAGACCACGCTGCTCAACTGCCTGACCAACTACATTGAGCACGACGAGCGCGTCATTACTTGCGAAGACGCCGCCGAACTCCAGCTCCAGCAGCCGCACGTGGTGCGGCTGGAAACCCGGCCGCCCAACATCGAGGGCGAAGGCCAGGTCACCATGCGCGAGCTCGTTCGCAACTGCCTGCGTATGCGTCCCGAGCGCATCATCGTCGGCGAGGTCCGTGGACCCGAAGCTTTCGACCTGCTTCAGGCCATGAACACCGGCCATGACGGCTCGATGGGCACGCTGCACGCCAACAATCCGCGCGAAGCGCTGTCACGCTGCGAATCCATGATCACGATGGGCGGCTTTTCGCTTCCATCGCGAACAATCCGCGAGATGATTTGCGCCTCGATCGACGTCATCGTCCAGGCCGCGCGTCTGCGCGACGGCTCACGCCGCATCACCCACATCACCGAGGTGATGGGCATGGAAGGCGACACCATCATCACCCAGGACGTCTTCCTCTACGACATGGTCGGCGAGGATGCCAACGGCAAGATCATCGGCCGGCATCGCTCGACCGGCATCGGCCGCCCGAAGTTCTGGGAACGCGCCCGCTATTACGGCGAAGAGAAGCGCCTTGCCGCGGCACTCGACGCCGCAGAAGTGGCGCCCCCGACGTGAGGAAGTCAGCACGGCCATGAACATGCAGGTCCTCGCCCTCGCCTTCCTCGCTACCGCCGCCGTCGGCGGCCTCGCCTGGGTCTTCCTCTATCCAATGCTGTCCGGGGAACGGAAGGCGGAGAGCCGCCGCGCCTCGATCGCGCGCGCCGAGGCGCCCACGGCCCGCGCGGCCGAGAAGACGCAACGCTCGCGTCGCGAGCAGGTCGAGACCTCGCTCAAGGATCTCGAGGCGCGGCGCCAGCAGGAGAAGAGCGTACCGCTCAGTGTTCGCCTGTCGCAGGCCGGCCTCGACTGGGCGCCGCAGAAATTCTGGATCGTGTCCGCCGTCGTGGCGGGCGTGCTGTTCGCAGCCGCCCTGTTCATCGGCGGCGGCCTGCTCGGCGCCGCCGGCCTCGCCTTTGCCGGCGGCCTCGGTCTGCCGCGCTGGGGGCTGGGCTTTCTGAAGAATCGCCGCGAAGCCAAGTTCCTGAAGGCGCTGCCCGACGCCGTCGACGTCATCGTCCGCGGCATCAAGGCGGGCCTGCCGCTGTTCGAATCGATCAAGGTCGTCGCCGCCGACGCGCCCGAGCCGCTGCGCAGCGAGTTTCTGTCCATCATCGAGACCCAGGCGGTCGGCATGCCGCTCGGCGAGGCCTGCACGCGGCTCTACGATCGCATGCCGCTGCCCGAGGCCAACTTCTTCGGCATCGTCATCTCGATCCAGCAAAAGTCGGGCGGAAACCTCTCCGAAGCGCTCGGCAACCTCTCCAAGGTGCTGCGCGACCGCAAGAAGATGAAAGAGAAGATCCAGGCGATGTCGATGGAAGCCAAGGCCTCGGCCGGCATCATCGGCTCGCTGCCGCCGATCGTGATGTTCCTCGTCTATCTCACGACGCCGCAATACATCTCGACGCTTTGGACCCATCCCACAGGCCAGCTCATGCTGGTCGGCTGCGTCGTCTGGATGTCGGTCGGCATCATGGTGATGAAGAAGATGATCAACTTCGACTTCTGATGGTGCCTTATGGTAGAGTTCCTCGTTTCGAAACTTCACGACGTCCACTTCATGACGATGATGCTGGCGGCCGTCGCCGCCAGCGCCACCGTCTATTCGCTGGTGATGCCGCTGTTCGCCGGCGAAGGCCTTGCCAAGCGCATGAAGGCGGTGGCGAACGAACGTGAGCGCATCCGGCAGCGCGAGCGCGAGCGCCTTCACAAGAGCGAAAAGGTCTCGCTGCGCCAGACGCCGAAGCAACTCGTCTCGAAAGTCGTCGATGACTTCAACCTGACCAAATGGCTCGCGCAGGAAGCTGCGCGGGACAAACTCATCATGGCGGGCTATCGCGGCCAGGCGCCCTACATCACTTTCCTGTTCGCCCGCCTGGTGGCCCCGATCGTGTTGTTCGTCGGCTCGGTCGTCTACGTGTTCCTGATCGCGCATATGGAGCAGTCGATGCCGATCAAAATCGGCATCTGCGTCGGTGCGGCCTATCTCGGCCTTCAGGCGCCGATGCTCTTCCTGAGGAACGCGATCTCCAAGCGACAACTCTCGATCAAGCGCGCCTTCCCCGATGCGCTCGACCTGCTCCTCATCTGCATCGAATCCGGCATGTCGGTCGAGATGGCGTTCCGGAAGGTCGCGGTCGAAATCGTGGGCCAGTCGATCGCGCTGTCGGAGGAGTTCACCCTGACCACGGCCGAACTGTCCTATTTGCAGGACCGCAAGGTCGCCTATGAGAACCTCGCGCGCCGCACCGGGCTCGAGGGCGTCAAGTCGGTATGCCTCGCGCTCCAGCAGGCGGAGCGTTACGGCACCCCGCTCGGCCACTCCTTGCGGGTGATGGCGCAGGAAAACCGCGACATGCGCATGAACGAAGCCGAGAAGAAGGCCGCCGCCCTGCCGCCGAAGCTGACGGTGCCGATGATCCTGTTCTTCCTGCCTGTGCTGTTCGTCGTCATTCTCGGACCGACCGGCATCAAGATCTCCGCGATGCAATGACGCAAGACGCGGACCGCGCGGTCCGCGCGGTCCGCGGTTGTCTTCAGCATTGGAAAATCACGTCTGATCAGTCGGGCTGCCCGAGCGAGGCGACCGGAGTCCGCTTCGGGGTCCCGCGCGGGGCGGCGCTGCGGGTCAGCATTTCCTTGAGATAGGCGACATTGGCCGCGGCCTGGTCCGGCGGCAGGTCCGCCTTCACGATGGTCTCGGCTTCGGCGAAGCGGCCCTGGAGACCGACGACCAGACCGAGATTCTGCCGCACCCGCGTGCTTGCGCGCGGCGAGGCGTAGGCCTGTCGCAGCGCGTCTTCGGCCTTCGGCAGGTCTCTTGACAACATGTAGGACAGGCCGAGATTGGAGAGCACGCCGGCATCGCCCGGCGCGATCTTCAGCGCGCTCGCATAATAGGAACGCGCTTCCTCGTGACGACCCATCTGATCGAGCGCGGTACCCTGCACCGAGAGCAGGCGCCAATCCGGATTGTCGGGCGAATGCGCCTTCGACAGCACATCGAAGGCCTGCTGGAAATTTCCGTTGTCGGAGAGCGCGCGACCGTATTGGGCCATCAGCGCCTTGTTGCCGGGATTGGCGATGGTCGCCTGCTCGAGCACGGCGGCGGCCTGGGCGCGCTGGCCGTTGGCGCGCAAGGCCTGGCCGTAGGCGAGCGCCGCCTCGGCGTCCTTGGGATTGGCACGGTAGCGCTCGCCATAGACTTCAGCGGCGCGCGCGGGATCGGTGGGAGCGGCTTCCGCCCGCGGCCCGATCGAGCCCGTGACGTCGGAGAGTTTCGACATGGCCGTGCAGCCGCCGAGGCCTATGGCCACCGCCGCGACCAGCGAGGTAGACGCAAGAAGCCGGGCAAGACTGAACCGTTCGAGACTGAACCGTTGACGCATGACGCTTTGACTCTCGAGCCGATTGATCGAGCCGAACGCGCCAGCAATAGACTGTTAACCCTAACGGCCGGTTAACGCTCCCCGACCCGCCTGTCACTGCGGCGTCTGCGGCGGCACCTTGCCGCCGAGACCCGGATCGAGGCCGAGCGCCTTCGCCTGCTCGTTCAGGTCCCGCAGCAATTGCAGTCGTTGCTGCGCCTCGACCTCGACATCGATGCCCGGGCGCGCCACCCTCGGCAATTCGCGGCGAAGATCGTCGCGATTGACCAGACGCCTCGCGCGGAGCTCGTCGAGCTGAAAATCGTCGATGCCGAGCACATTGGCCGATTGCTCGACCAATCGGCGCAGCACCGATGTCACCACCGACGCCGCCTCGACGTCATGCTTGCACGCAGACCTCGGGAACTTGCTTTCGAGATCGGCCCAGGCGTGAGAGGTGACGAGATAGACGTGGAGCAAATTGGCCCAATCCACCTCCCCGTCGGCATAGAAGGCGCGGCGCAGCAGGAGCCGGCGGGCAAATGCTGTAACCTCATCCAGTTTCAGCGCCGTGCATGCGTCGATCTCGATGGCCGACTGGACGGCCGGGTCACGGAAAAAATCCCGCCCTGCCGGCAGCCTGACGACGCCGTGCGGCAGGTTCGAATCGAGCGGCCTGAAGACTCCGTCGTTGCGTGAGCGTGAGTAGCGGGCGATCGCGAAGCGATATTCCATACGGCCGGCATGGGACATCGGGCCGAAATGGATGACGTTGAAGCCGGCATCGTCACCGGCCCGTCCGGTCGATGACGGACAGGACAAGACGTAGATCGTGCGCCACAATGCTTCACCGCTCTCGCTCGACGTGGCACGCGGATCGGGGATCGAATAACGTGTCAGCCCCTCGACATGCCGGTGCCCGTGCAGAACCAGATCGACGTTGAGCGACGTCGCCGCTTCGAGGAAGGTCGCGGGCGCGGCGAGATACATCAGCGGCTCGTCGGGCACGCCGAGAAATCGCTTCCCCTCTCCGGTTGCCTGCGGTAGCGGATGATGGTGCAGCGCCAGCACACGCACGAGGTTTTCCGCCGGCTCGGCATAATCGGCGCGGCCGGCCGACCCAAGGCTGCCCGCAAGCTCGACGCTCAGCCGCGCGGAATCCGCAACCATGGCGTTATAGGCGCCCTCGTCCAATTTGCCGCTCGCGAGTGTCGTAATGCTGGCGCGGTTGGAATCGAGCAGCACCAGATCGAGGCCGGCCTGGCGGTAGTAGACGCTCTTCGAGGTGCGTGGCAGATGCAGGTAATCATAGACGTCGTGGCGGCCTGCACGCTGGCTCGGGCGCTTCACGTCGTGATTGCCGGCAATCGCCTGGATGTCGGTGAACAGCCCGGTCTGCCGGAAGGACGCAATGACGGCGAGCGCCTCGTCGAGCGCACGCGGCGTCGGGTCGTCCACCAGATCGCCCGTGATCATCAGGATGCGATCGGGAACGTCCGCGAAGTCCGCCATCCTCTCGCGAATTGCGGCATTGAGCGTCTCGATCGTCGCAAGCAGCCGACCCGTCCCGTCCAGATGCAGGTCGGAGATGTGTACAATAACAAACGATCTATCCATCTTGCGCCGCTTGTTTACAAATGCTGCGCCGCCCAAAAGATAAGAGAAATGCCTTCGCCGATCAGGTTCAGTCCGGTTTCAACCCGGGCCGTGATGAGCCAGGTGAGAATAAACTCTCGCTAGGTGCAGAATCGCACGACACAATCTAAAATATTTATCGATAATGCCACAACCGCAGCGCTAGTAAAGCCCTTGCGGCCACGCTCGCGTGAACGGCAGTTCTCCGCATGAGATACGAGCCCGCTGATGGCTTCGCTCGCCCGATCAATATTCGATGGCCATCCGCTTGCGGATTTCGTCGATGCGCTTGTCGAGCGCATCGAACCGCGCGTGAACGGAGCGGTCGTGGAGATAGAAGATGTAACCGCCGGCAAGGAACGCGAAGATCCAATGATGATGCTCGACATAGCCGAAAATCGCCTCGACGGCCTGGCCGATGAATGTGACCACGCTCCACACAAATTCCATTGCATTCCTCCCGGCCGGCTTGGTCGTCGGCCGCCGGATATCTCTTCACTTGACGGCCGTTGCCGGAACGTAGCATGGCCCTCCTGCTGCGAGTAGCGGATCGCCGAATGGTGAGCGCAAAGCTGATTGCAGCGGCGGCGAAACTCTGCGAAATCTCGTCCGTTCGTATGACCCGCTCGATCTGACGATCCGGACCCGCCAAATGCCTTCTGTCTTCGAGACGTCGCCCTCCGCCATCCCGATCACCTTCGTCACCAAGTCGAGCTGGGATCAGGTCGCCGAGACGCTGCCGCCGGCGCAACGCCGGTTCGCCACCGCGAGCGCTTTTACCGCAAAGCCGGGCGGCTACCTCGCGCTGCCAGCGCCCGACGGCACGATCGCGCAAGTGCTGTTCGGCCTCGAGGACGAAGGTGCAAGAGCGCCCGACCTGTTCCGGCCGGGCGCCCTGCCCGGCCTGTTGCCGCCGGGCATCTATCGCTTCGCCAATGCACCGCACGATGCACGGCTCGCCGCAGTCGCCTTCGCGCTCGGCAGTTATCGCTTCGCCCGGTACCGCAAGGCGGACCGCCCCGAGGTCCGCCTCGTGCCGCCCGACGGCGTCGACGCGGCCGAGATCAACCGCATGGCGGACGCTGCGACGCTGGCGCGCGACCTCATCAACACGCCGGCCAATGACATGGGGCCGGAGGAGCTGGCCACAGCCGCGCAAGATCTCGCCGCCGAATTCGGTGCAGACTTTGCCTGCACCATCGGTGAGGACTTGAAGACGAATTTTCCGCTCATCCACGCCGTCGGCATGGCCTCGGACCGCGCGCCACGGCTGATCGACATCGGCTGGGGCGACCCGGCTCATCCCAAGGTGACGCTGGTCGGCAAGGGCGTCTGCTTCGACACCGGCGGGCTCGATTTGAAGCCATCGAGCGGCATGCTGATCATGAAGAAGGACATGGGCGGCGCCGCCAACGTGCTGGCGCTGGCGCGCATGGTGATGGATGCGAAGCTCAAGGTCCGGCTGCGCGTGCTGATTCCGGCCGTGGAGAACGCGGTCTCGAGCAACGCCTTCCGCCCGCTCGACATCTTCACCTCGCGCAAGGGCATCACGGTCGAGATCGGCAATACCGACGCAGAGGGCCGCCTCGTGCTCGCCGACGCGCTGGCGCTGGCCGACGAAGAAAAGCCGGACCTGCTGATCGATCTCGGCACGTTGACGGGAGCGGCACGCGTCGCGCTGGGGCCTGATTTACCGCCCTTTTACACCAATGATGAGACGCTTGCCGCCGACGTCGCGCGATGTGCGGTGAAGGAGAACGATCCGTTGTGGCGCATGCCGCTGTGGCCGCCTTACGATGCGTGGCTGGACTCCAAGACGGCCACCATCACCAACGCACCGTCCGGCGGCTTTGCCGGCTCGATCATTTGCGCGCTGTTCCTGCAACGGTTCGTCGAGCAGGCCAGGAGCTGGCTGCATGTGGACATCTACGGTTGGACGCCGTCGGCGAAGCCCGCGCGCCCCGAGGGCGGCGAATGCCAGGCCGCGCGCGCGATCTACACATTGCTGAGCGAGCGTTATGCATGATCCGCGACTGACACCAATGCGGGGCGACCTCGCCGCGAAATATCTCGAAGGCAAGGTGAAGGCCGATCGCTTCGTCACGGGCGAGGAATACGAGATAGTCGAGGCGATCGCCCCCGTGCGCGAGCAACCGTCGTCGAACGCGATGCTGATGACACAAGCGCTACGCGGCGAACGCGTCACGGTCTACGATCGCGATGGCGAAGGCTGGGCCTGGGGTCAGCTTTCCGGTGATGGCTATGTCGGCTGGCTGCCGGATGCAGCGCTCATGAAGCCCTCGTCCGCCCCGACCCACATGGTCGGCGCGCTACGAACCTTTGCCTTCCCCGGTCCCTCGATCAAGCTGTCCCCGGCAGACACGCTGGTGATGGGATCGAAGATCGCGGTCGCGCGCGAGGACGGCAGCTTCGCTGTGACGCGCGACGGACAATATCTGCCCAAGGCCCATCTCGCCCCGCTTGGTCATCGCGAGCCAGATTTCGTCACAGTCGCCGAGCGTTTCGTCGGCACGCCCTATCTCTGGGGCGGCAAAAGCAGTTTTGGCATCGATTGCTCCGGTCTCGTCCAGGTCTCGCTGACATCGGCGGGCATCGGCTGCCCGCGCGACAGCGACATGCAGCAGGCCGGGATCGGCCGCGCGCTGGAGCCGCATGAGCTGAGCAAGCTGCAACGCGGTGATCTCATCTTCTGGAAGGGTCATGTCGCCATCGTCCGCGATGGCGCCACCATGGTCCACGCCAATGCGCATCACATGGCAACGGTGATCGAGCCGATCGAGCCGGCAATCGCAAGGATCAAGCAAGCCGGCAGCGAGATCACCGCGATCAAGCGGCTCTGACGGACGCTATGTCGCCGTCGACCCGTTCCCCGCCGTTTCCAGCCGGAACGCCGCCGCAAACAGCGCGCGGGTGTAATCCGTTTTCGGGTTCTTGAAAAGTTCAGAAGCCTGGCCTTCCTCGACCACCTTGCCGCCACGCATCACGATCAGATGGCTGGCGAGCGAGGCAACGACGCGTAGATCGTGCGAGATGAACATGTAGGTGAGATCGCGCCTGCGCTGCAACTCACGCAGCAGATCGACCATCTGCGCCTGAATCAGCATGTCGAGCGCGCTGGTCGGCTCGTCCAGCACGACGAAATCCGGCTCCAGCACCACGGCGCGCGCGATCGAGATGCGCTGGCGCTGGCCGCCGGAGAATTCATGGGGATAGCGGTGGCGAGTGTCTGCCTCCAGCCCGACGTCCTCGAGCGCCTTGACGACGCGCACCTCACGCTCCTCGTGCGAGAGCTTCGGCTGATGCACGGAGAGACCTTCGGCGACGATGTCGGCAACCGACATACGCGGGCTGAGCGAGCCGAACGGATCCTGAAACACGATCTGCATGTCGCGCCGGATGGGCCGCATCTCCTTGAAGCGCAGACCCTGGATATCTTTTCCCAGGAACACGATGCGTCCGTTCGAGGAGATCAGCCGCATCAATGCCAGTCCCAGCGTGGTCTTGCCCGAGCCGGACTCGCCGACAACGCCGAGCGTCTCGCCCTTGCGCACGGCGATGCTGACGCCGTCGACCGCCTTGATGTGACCGACCGTCTTGCGCATCAACCCGCGCTTGATCGGAAACCAGACTTTCAGGTCGTCGGCCGACATCACCACCGGCGCATCTGGCTGCGGCGGCGCTGGATCCGGCTTCGGTTCGGCGGCAAGCAGGTCGCGCGTATAGGGATGCTTCGGGCTTTTGAAGACCTGCTCGACCGGCCCCTGCTCGACAATCTCGCCGCCCTTCATGACGCAGACCTGGTCGGCGATGCGGCGCACGATGCCGAGATCGTGGGTGATGAAGAGCAGGCTCATGCCGAGCCGACCGCGGATCTCTGCGAGCAGCGTCAGGATCTGCGCCTGCACGGTGACGTCGAGCGCCGTGGTCGGCTCGTCCGCGATCAGGAGGTCCGGCTCGTTGGCGAGCGCCATCGCGATCATCACGCGCTGGCGCTGGCCGCCGGAGAGCTGGTGCGGATAGCTCTTCAGTCGCGTTTCAGGCTCGGGAATGCCGACCTGCGTCAACAGCTCCAACGTCCGCGTGCGCACCTCGGCATTGCTGGTCGGGTTATGGAGCTGGATGATCTCGCCGATCTGCGACTCGATCGTGTGCAGCGGATTGAGCGAGGTCATCGGCTCCTGGAAGATGATGGAGATGTCGCTGCCGCGAATCCCGCGCATTTCCCGCTCCGACTGGTCGATCAGCTCGCGTCCCTTGAAGCGGATGCTGCCCGAGGGATGCGAGGCGTTCGGATAGGGCAACAGCTTAAGGATCGAGAGCGCGCTGACCGACTTGCCGGAGCCGGACTCGCCGACCAGTGCGACGCACTCGCCGCGCTTGATCTGGAACGAGACCTTGTCGACCGCGAGCGTGGTGGCGCCGCCCTGGTGGAAGGCCACCGAGAGGTCGCGCACGGCAAGCAGGGGCTGGTTGATCGCGTCCATTGGTTTACCTGAACGTCTTGCGCGGATCGAAGGCGTCGCGCACGGCCTCGCCAATGAAGATCAAGAGCGACAGCATGATCGCGACCGAGAAGAAGCCGGAGAAACCGAGCCAGGGCGCCTGCACGTTGGACTTGCCCTGCGACAGCAGCTCGCCGAGCGACGGCGAGCCGGGCGGCAACCCGAAGCCGAGGAAGTCGAGGGCCGTGAGTGTCATCACCGAACTCGACACGATGAATGGCAGGAACGTCATCGTCGCGACCATCGCGTTCGGCAATAGATGCCTGAACATGATTACGGCGTTCGACACGCCGAGCGCCCGCGCCGCCTGGATGTACTCGAAATTGCGCCCGCGCAGAAATTCCGCGCGCACGAGTCCCACCAGCGACACCCAGGAAAACAACAGCAGGATGCCGAGCAGCACGAAGAAACCGGGCACGAGCACCGACGACAGGATCAGCAGCAGATAGAGCGAAGGGATCGCAGTCCATATCTCGATGAAACGCTGGAACAGCAGGTCGATCCAGCCGCCGAAATAGCCCTGCACCGCGCCGGCCGCGATGCCGACGACGGAGGAGACGATGGTCAGGCAGAGGCCGAACAGCACCGAGATGCGGAAGCCGTAGATCAGCCGCGCCACCACGTCGCGGCCCTGATCGTCGGTGCCGAGCCAGTTGTATTCCAGGTCGCGGCAGCTCTTGAGGCCCTTCTTCTCGACCACCGGCTTGCACTGCGCTTCCGTCAGCATCCAGGTTGGCGGCGACGGTGCCGGCGTCGGCAGATCGAGATTGTGGGTGTCGTAGGAGTAGCGGATCAGCGGCCAGACGATGCTGCCGCCCTTGTCCCTGATCAGCTTCTGCAAATAGGGATCGCGATAATCGGCCGCCGTTTCGAAGTCGCCGCCGAAAGTGGTTTCCGAATAGGTGATGACGGATGGCCAGTAGAGGCGGCCATCATATTTGATCATGAACGGCCGGTCATTGGCGATCAGCTCGGCGAACAGCGACACCACAAACAGGATCATGAAGAGCCAGAACGACCAGTAGCCGCGCCGGTTCGCCTTGAAATTCTGCCAGCGCCGCCTGTTGAGCGGCGACGGCACGAACGGTTTGCGCGTGATCGGCACGGCATTGCCGAGCGGCGACTTCGCAGTGGTTTCGATCGGCGTGGTGGGGGCGGCCAGCGTCATCAGACCTCCCGCGCCTCGAAATCGATCCGCGGATCGATCCACATATAGGTCAGGTCAGAGATGAGGTTGATGACGAGGCCGATGAGCGAAAAGATGAAGAGCGTGCCGAACACCACGGGGTAATCGCGGTTGAGAACGCTCTCGAAACTGAGCAGTCCCAGTCCGTCCAGCGAGAAGATGGTCTCGATCAAAAGCGAGCCCGAGAAGAAGGCGTGAATGAAGGTGCTGGGAAAACCCGCGATGACGATCAGCATCGCGTTCCGGAAGACGTGGCCGTAGAGCACCCGATTCTCGCTGCAGCCCTTCGCGCGCGCGGTCATCACGTATTGCTTGCGGATCTCGTCCAGAAACGAGTTCTTGGTCAGGAACGTCATGGTGGTGAATGCACCGAGCCCCATGGCGATGAGCGGCAGCGTCAAATGCCAGAAGTAATCGATGATCTTCCAGTACCAGGGAAATTGCGACCAGCCGTCGGAGGTCAGTCCGCGCAGCGGGAACCAGTTGAAGAACGAGCCCCCGGCAAACAGGATGATCAGGAGGATCGCGAACAGGAAGCCGGGAATCGCATAGCCGAGCACGAGCACGCTCGACGTCCAGGTGTCGAAGCGCGTTCCGTCCCTGACCGCCTTGCGGATGCCGAGCGGAATCGAGATCAGGTAGGTCAGCAGTGTCAGCCAGATGCCGAGCGAGATCGAGACCGGCAGCTTCTCCTTGATCAACTGGATCACGCTGACATCGCGGAAGTAGCTCTTGCCGAAATCGAAGCGGGCGAAATTCCACACCATCAGCGCGAACCGCTCGGGCGCCGGCTTGTCGAAGCCGAACTGCACCTCCAGCTTCTTGATGAAATCGGGATCGAGGCCTTGCGCGCCGCGATATTTCGAGTTGATGGCATCGCCGCCGGCCCCTAACTGCCCCGGGGCGCGCTGTGCAAAGTCGCTGCCGCCCGAAATGCGCGAGCTGCCGCCGGTGTCGGCGCCCGAGAGCTGGGCGATCACGCGCTCGACCGGGCCGCCCGGCGCGAACTGCACGACGATGAAGGAGACGAAGAGGATCCCGAGCAAGGTCGGGATCATCAGCAGGATGCGGCGGGCGATATAGGCGCTCATGGCTATTTCGCCTGTTCGAGCTTGGCGGCCTTGCCGCCATCGTGCCACCAGATATCGGGGGCACCGACGCCGTTGGCATAACGCGGCAGCTTCTGCGGATGGCCGAATTGGTCCCAATAAGCAAGCCGGTGCGTCTTGTTACACCATTGCGGCACCCAATAGCGGCCGGCTCGAAACAGGCGATCGAAGGCGCGGCAGGCCACGGTCAATTCTGCGCGGCTGTCAGCCGCCATGATTTTCTCGACCATCGCGTCGATGGCCGGGTTGGCGATCCCCGCCAGATTGTACGATCCCTTGGTTGCCGCGACCTGCGAGGAAAAGAAAGCGCGCATGGCATCACCCGGTGTCGCCGACATGCTGAAGCGCTGGATCGTGATGTCGAAGTCGAAATCCTCCTGGCGCGCCTTGTGTTGCACGGCATCGACGAGGCGCACGCTCGCTTCAATGCCGAGCGTCGCGAGATTCTTGATGTAGGGCGCATGGTGCGGCTGGAAGGAAGGCTCGTCCAACAGAAACTCGATCCTGAACACCTCTCCGTTCGGCAGCGTTCGCTTGCCGTCCTTGATCGGCAGGCCGGCGTCGCTGAGCAGTTGCTGCGCCTTGCGCAACAGACTGCGATCTTGCCCGGAGCCGTCGGAGACCGGCGGCGTAAAGGGCGCGGCGAACACTTCGTCGGGAATCTGGCCGCGAAACGGCTCCAGCAGCTTCAGCTCGTCCGGCGGAGGAGGTCCGTCGCTTGCCATGAGGTCCGAATTCTGGAACGGCGACACCGTACGGGCATAAGCGCCGTACATGATGGTCTTGTTGGTCCATTCGAAGTCGAAAGCATCGATCAGGGCCTCGCGCACGCGAGGGTCTTTGAATTTGTCGCGCCGCGTGTTGATGAACCAGCCTTGCGCACCGGACGGCGTGTCATCGGGCACGATCTCGAGCTTGACGCGGCCATCCTTCACGGCAGCGAAGTCATAGCGCGTGGCCCAGATGCGGGACGTGAACTCCTCGCGGTAGAGATAGTTCTTGCCGGTAAATCCCTCGAAGGCGACGTCGCGGTCGCGATAAAACTCATAGCGCACCACGTCGAAATTGTAGCTGCCGCGACAAGATGGCAGATCGACGGCCCACCAGTCCTTTACCCGCTCGAACTCGATGTAGCGATTGACCTCGAACTTCCCGACCTTGTACGGACCCGAGCCCAATGGCGTCTCAAGCGACGTTTCGTCGAAGGCGCGAGAGGCATAATACGCTTTCGAGAAGATCGGCAGGCTCGCCAAATAGAGCGGGACGTCACGCGCGCGTCCCTTGGCGAAGGTCACGACAAGCGTCGTGGCGTCGATCGCTTCCGCGCTAACCATGTCGCGCATCTGCACAATGATCAGCGGATGCCCCTTGGTCTTCAGCGCCGTCAAGGAAAACGCCGCGTCGTGCGCGGTAAGCTTGGTGCCGTCGTGGAATTTCGCCTCAGGCCGCATCGTGAAGCGATAGACCAGTTTGTCTGCCGATATATTTACAGACTTGGCGGCAAGCCCGTACATCGCGTCCGGCTCGTCGTTTGCGCGCACCATCAGCGGCGCAAACGTCATGTCCATGCCTTGCGCGCCGTCACCCTTCAGAATGAAGGCGTTGAGCGAGTTGAAGGTCTGGTAGGACTGGTTATACGCGCGCACCGACGGAATGAGGGAGAACGTGCCGCCTTTCGGCGCATCGAGATTGGCATAGTCGAAATGGTGGAAGTC
This sequence comes from Bradyrhizobium sp. 132, assembly GCF_023074185.1. Lineage (GTDB taxonomy): Bacteria > Pseudomonadota > Alphaproteobacteria > Rhizobiales > Xanthobacteraceae > Bradyrhizobium. The sequence continues at coordinate 79,566 of NZ_JADPKY010000078.1, forward strand.
GGCGGGGTATTTGAGGTCGCCGAATGCCGAGATGCCATGGACCTCGGCGGGCATCTCGGACGCTGTCGCGCCCCGGAGCCAGGAGGCGCTGAACGCGCCGCCTGCACCCAAGGCCAGCAGATGCCGGCGTGAAAGCTGCGCCATGCGAGAAATGCCCCTCACGACTTCTTTGCGATCCGCGCCGCCTTGTCCGCGTCGTACCACCAGATGAACGGGAAGCCGGACTGACCGTATCTGGGCAGCTCCGCCGGCCGGCCGAAGCGGTCCCAGCGCGCGGTGCGGACTTTCGAATAGGTCCATTGCGGCACGACGTAGTGATTCCACAGCAGCACGCGATCGAGCGCCTTGGTGGCCGCGACGAGATCGTCGCGACCCGTGGCGTAGATCACCCGCTCGATCAGCTTGTCGACTGCCGGATTCTTGATGCCGGTAATGTTGCGCGACCCGGCGATATCAGCCGACTTGGATGACCAGAATTCGCGCTGCTCGTTACCCGGCGACTGCGACTCGCCCCAGGAGTTGGTGACGACGTCGAAATCCCACTCTCTGGTCCTGTTCTCGTATTGGGTCGGATCGACCGTGCGCACGCTGACCGCGATGCCGAGCCGTTCCAGCGACGGCTTGTAGAACAGCGTGATCCGCTCGAAGCTCGGATCCGAGTTCAGCAGCTCAAGCGAGAACTGAGCGCCGGTCTTGACATCGATCAGCTTGCGGTCGCGCACCTCGTAGCCGGCTTCCTTGAACAGGCGCAGCGCCTCGCGCAGATTCTCGCGCACGGCTTCCGGACTGCCGCCGACCGGGTTGGTGTAGGCCGTGGTGAAGACTTCGGGCGGGACCTCGGCGCGGACGGTCTCGAGGATTTCGAGCTCCTTGCCCTGCGGCAGGCCGGTCGCCATGAGGTCGTCGATGCCGTCGAAATAACTGCTGATGCGCTTGTACTGACCGTAGAAGATCTGCTTGTTCATCTCCTCGAAGTCGAACGCATAGTTGAGCGCACGACGCACGCGGGGGTCGCTAAACTTGGCGCGGCGCAGGTTCGGCACGAAGGCCTGCATGACGCCCGAGCTGCGATTGGCGAACTCCTCGAGGATCACGCGCTTTTCAGCGACGGCCGGGAAGTCGTAGGCTGTTGCCCAGTTCTTCGCGCTGTTCTCGGTACGCCAATCGACCTGATCGGCCTTGAAAGCCTCGATCGCCACGGTGGCGTCCCGGAAATACTCGTAGCGCATCTCGTCGAAATTATTGCGGCCCACATTGGCGGCGAGATCGCGCCCCCAATAATCCTTGACGCGCTCCAGCGCGATCGACCGTCCGGCAACGAATTCCTTGATCCTGTAGGGGCCCGAACCGAGCGGCACTTCGAGCGTAGTGGCGGAAACGTCGCGCTTGCGACCCTGCGCGTCGGTCCCCTCCCACCAGTGCTTCGGCAAGACCGTGAGCTGCCCGACGATCTGCGGGAGTTCGCGGTTGCCCGGCGCGTCGAACACGAACTTCACCTCGCGCTCGCCGACCTTCTCGGCCTTCGTCACATGGCTGTAATAAGCCGAGTATTGCGGGTGATGCTTCTTGAAGGAATCGAGCGAGAAGATCACGTCGTCCGCGGTCACAGGCTTGCCGTCATGCCATTTGGCGTCGGACCGCAAACGATAGGTGACGAAGGAAAAATCGTCCGGGTGGCTGACGGCCTCGGCCAGCGCGCCGTATTCGGTCGAGACTTCGTCGAGCGAGGGCGTCGTGAGGGATTCGTAAATGAACGCAACAGCGCCGGCGACCTGCCCCTTCACACCGGAGACGACGATGTTGAAATTGTCGAATGTGCCGACGGCGATCTGGCGCGCGACGCCGCCTTTGGGCGCTTCCGGATTGACGTAGTCGAAGCGCTTGAATTCCGCGGGGTACTTGACCTGTCCGAACAGCGACAGCGCGTGACGCCAAGGAAGCTCACTGGCAGATTGCGCGTGCGCCACGCCAATGACGGGAATGCCCGCTACGGAACCGAGGGCGGGGAGGGCGGCGGCAGCAGTGCCGGTGAGCAGGAGATCGCGTCGGGTAATGGCCAAATCAACATTCCTGTCTTGAAGGAGGCTACTCCTTTAAGGTCCCAATATAGGCAAGGTTTCGACGGAATATGTTGCTTTTTCCTCATCTTGGAAGGCCGGACGGCCATCCGATGCGGCCAAACGCCCCGATAACGTTGCCGCGAGGCCCGGACACGGAAACGGCCAGGCTTTCCAGCCTGGCCGCATGGTTTAAGAAGGATTTTTTGACGCCTTACTTCGAGGCGGTCGGCAACGGTTGCGGATGGTCCGACAGCGAATTCAGATAGGCAATGACGTCGGCGCGCTCGGAATCCTTCGGAATGCCGGCGAAGCCCATCGCGGTGCCCGGGATGAAGCCCTTCGGGTTGGCGATGAACTTGTTGAGGTCGTCGAACGTCCAGGTGCCGCCCTTGGCCTTCATGGCGGCCGAGAAATTGAACCCGCGTCCTTCACCCCTGGGCTCGCCGACGATGCCAAAGAGATTCGGACCGACGCGGTTCGGGCCGCCCTTCTCGAAGGTATGGCAGGCGCCGCACTTCTTGGCGGCGGAGGCGCCCTTCTCGACCGAGGCGGTCTGGAGCAGCTTTTCGATCGGCTCGGAGGGGGCAGCGGCGGCGGCGCCTTCCTTGCCGTGGCCGGCGTCTTCCTTCACGGCGATCTCAAAGCCCGGCTTTTCCGGCATCTTGGGCGAGAACAGCGCACTCGCGGTGAAGCTCGTCACCAGCAGGATGAGACAGGTGCCGAGCACGGCACCGAGAATTTTGTTGAGTTCGAAAGAGTCCATTTCCGGCCAGGCCCCACACCGCAAGAAGAATTGGCGGCCAGGCGGCCGCCAGGACGAGCCTCGGGAGAATCAAACGTTCCCAATTGTTTCCCCGAGTTTTGCCATTGAGATATCGGTTTGCCCGGGGTCTGGCAACCCGTATAAGCGAGCGGGCTTCAGGCCCGTCCCCACCCCATTTCTCGGCGCGGAAAACGCCCCGTTTCCAGGCCCTTGAACCGATGATCAATCCCCGCATCCTGGTGCTGATTCCAGCCCGCATGGCCGCCACCCGCCTGCCCGGCAAGCCGCTCGCCGATATCGCGGGGCAGCCGATGATCGTGCATGTGATGCGCCGTGCCGAGGCCGCCGGGATAGGACGGGTCGCGGTCGCAACCGACACAGCGGAGATCGCTTCCGTGGTGACCGCCCATGGCGGCGAGGCCGTGATGACCCGCCCGGAGCACCCCTCCGGCTCCGACCGCATCCACGAGGCCATGCAGAAGCTCGATCCGGACGGCAAGGCCGAGATCGTGGTCAATCTCCAGGGCGATTTTCCGACCATCACGATCGACAACATCCGCGAGGTGATGCCGCCGCTGCAAGACCCCGTCGTGGACATCGCCACGCTGGCCTCGCAGATCCACACCGAGGAGGAGGACCTCGCGCCGAGCGTCGTGAAGGCGATCGGAACCTCGCTCGGCGGCAGGCGGATGCGCGCACTTTATTTCACCCGCGCCACCGCTCCGACCGGCGACGGACCGCGTTACCACCATATCGGCCTGTACGCCTATCGCCGCGCCGCGCTGGAGCGCTACGTCCGGCTTCCGCCTTCGCCGCTGGAATTGCAGGAGAAGCTCGAGCAGCTTCGGGCGCTTGAGGCCGGAATGCGCATCGACTTCACCATTGTCGATACCGTGCCCCGCGGGGTGGACACGCCGGCGGACCTGGAAACCGCGCGCAGCATCCTTTCCAAATCCTGAGCCGCTGTTACAAGGCCGAGCATGAGCAAGCTGAAAATCGCATTCCAGGGCGAGCCTGGGGCCAATTCCCACATCGCCATCGTCGAGGCCTATCCCGACGCAGAGCCGATGCCTTGTGCCACCTTCGAGGACGCGCTGTCGGCGATCTCGTCGGGCGAGGCCGATCTCGGCATGATCCCGATCGAGAATTCGGTCGCGGGCCGTGTCGCCGACATCCATCATTTGCTGCCGGCCTCGGGCCTCTTCATCATCGGCGAATGGTTTCTGCCCGTCCGTCATCAGCTGATGGCGGTGAAGGGAACCAAGCTTGCCGACATCAAGAGCGTCGAGAGCCATGTGCACGCGCTCGGCCAATGCCGGCGCATCATCCGCAAGCTTGGCATCAAGGGGATCGTGCACGCCGATACCGCCGGCAGCGCCCGCGACATCTCCGAGCGCAACGACAAGACCGTCGCCGCAATCGCCTCGCGCCTCGCCGCAAAGATCTACGGCCTCGACATTCTGGCTGAGGACATCGAGGACGAGGCCCACAACACCACGCGCTTCGTGGTGCTCGCGCGCGAGCCGAAATGGGCCGCCCAAAACTCCGGCCCGCTGGTTACCACTTTTGTGTTCCGGGTGCGCAATTTGCCGGCCGCCCTTTACAAGGCGCTCGGCGGTTTTGCCACCAACGGCGTCAACATGACCAAGCTCGAGAGCTACATGGTCGACGGCAATTTCTTCGCCACCCAGTTTTACGCCGACGTCGACGGCCACCCTGACGACAAGGGCCTTGCGTTTGCGATCGAGGAGCTGAAATTCTTCTCGCGCGAATTTCGCATCGTCGGCGTGTATCCGGGGCATCCTTTCCGGGCAACGATGGAATAGTTTCGTGTCCCGGACGCGCGAAGCGCGAGCCGGGATCCAGAGGCTGCGAAGCGGGCGCGATGGGCCCCGGCTCTGCAGCGCACCGCCGAAGGGCGCTGCGCTGCGTCCGGGGCACGAGAGCTTTATCCGGCCGCCTTAAGTCCAAACGCCTCCGCCAGCAGCGAATACGACTTCTTGCGCGCGTCGTGGTCGTACACGGCGGTGATCACCATCAACTCGTCCGGCTTGCTCGAATCGATCAGCGGCCGCAGCGTCTTTTGCACGGTAGCAGGGCTGCCGACGAACAGACGGGAGCGGTTGCGCCGCATCGAGGTGAGCTCGGAGTCGGTATAGGGATAGGCCAGTGCTTCCTCGACGCTTGGTAGCGGAAGATATTGACCGCGGTCGCGGCGCAGGCGGTTGAGATCGAAAGACGTGGCGAGCTTTTCGGCCTCCTCATCCGTGTCGGCCGCGATGACGGCGACTGCGAGGATCGCGCGCGGGCTCGCGCTCCAGGCCGAGGGCTGAAAACGATTGCGGTAGTGCACCATGGCATCGATCGCATCGTGGGACGCAAAATGATGGGCGAAGGCGAAGCCCATGCCGACCTGCGCGGCGAGCTCTGAGGAATAATCGCTGGAGCCGAGCAGCCAGATCGGCGGCAACGGCGTATCGTCGGGCATCGCGACGACGTTGTGGTAGGGATGGCCCGAGGGGAATTCCCGGGTCTGCCACAGGATCAATTCGTGCAGCCGCTCGAGGAAATCGTCGCCTTCGCGGCGATCGAGCCGGCTACGCAGCGCATAGGCCGTGGCGCCGTCGGTGCCGGGGGCGCGGCCGAGGCCGAGATCGATGCGGCCGGGAAACAGCGCCTCCAGCATCTTGAAGCGCTCGGCCACGACCAGCGGCGCGTGGTTGGGCAGCATCACGCCGCCGGAGCCGACCCGGATGTGCTTCGTCACCGCCGCGATCTGCCCGATCATCACGTCGGGCGCCGGGCTCGCGACGGAGGCGAGGTTGTGATGCTCGGCGAGCCAATAGCGGACATAGCCGAGCCCATCGACATGGCGCGCCAGATCGATGCTGTTGCGCAACGCCGCGGCGGGCTTTGTGCCTGTTGTGACGACGGAAAGGTCGAGGACTGAGAGCGGGATCATGGCGCGCTAACCTAGTGGAGAGCGGCGCGGCGGCAATGGGCAGGCCGCGCAGGTCTGACGTGCAGGCCGCGGGCCGGGACGCGGAAGCGGGTAGTTGGGACGAACGGCCTGCATATCATTTCGAATTCAGGCTGCCCACAGATCAAGCCAACCACCGAACTGCCCTTAACTTGCATCAAAATATTGATATATCGATGTATTTTACCATGAGCATAATTCCCACTATTCGACCATAAGGTAGAAAAACTCAGCCTAATACACATGAAGTGGGCCATTTCCCATCCACGATGGGCTGTCGATCAGACTGCCTTTGTCCTATCTTGGACATCCCAGGCTAGGGCTGACCGGCGCCAAAACCTGGTGAATAATCTGGAGTGAGTGGTGCCCATGACTGACGTGACGACGGCTGCCCACACCGACGGGCACGACGGGCACCTGAAGCGGCCTGCGATCTCCTTCGAGTTCTTTCCGCCCAAGACCGAAGATATGGAGCGCAATCTCTGGGACACCATCAACCGGCTGGCCCCGCTCGACCCGAAATTCGTCTCGGTGACCTATGGCGCCGGTGGCTCGACCCGTGAGCGCACCCACTCGACCATCTCGCGTATCCTGAAGGAAACCGCGCTGCTGCCGGCCGCGCATCTGACCTGCGTCGGCGCCTCGCGCGGCGAGATCGACGAGATCGTCGACCGCTATCACGAGGTCGGCGTCCGCCACATCGTCGGCCTGCGCGGCGATCCCGCAGGCGGCATCGGCACGCCCTATTCCAGCCATCCCGACGGCTACCAGACGTCCGATGCGCTCGTCGCCGGCATCAAGAAGCGTCACGCCGACATCGAGGTCTCGGTCTCGGCCTACCCCGAGAAGCACCCCGAGGCGCGCGACTTCGACGACGATATCGACACGCTGAAGGCCAAGGTCGATGCGGGTGCGACCCGCGCGATCACGCAGGTGTTCTTCGATAACGATCTCTACTTCCGCTATCTCGACCGCGTCCGCGCCCGCGGCATCAACATCCCGATTGTGCCGGGCATCATGCCCATGCACAATTTCAAGCAGGCGAGAGCCTTCGTCACCCGCGCCGGCACCTCCGTGCCGGACTGGTTCGCCGCGAAGTTCGAGGGCCTCGATGACGACGCCGAGACCCGCAAGCTGGTGGCAGCCACCGTCGCGGCCGGCCAGGTGCAGAAGCTCGCCAAGCACGGCGTCGACACCTTCCATTTCTACACCATGAACCGCGCCGATCTCGTGTTCGCGATCAGCCATTTGCTCGGCATCCGCGCCAAGAGCGCGCAGAAGGCGGCTTAAGACAACATGACCGTATCCACCTCTTCCAAGCGAACTGCCCTTTTGAACGCCGCGCGCGAGCGTATTCTCGTGCTTGACGGCGCCATGGGCACGATGATCCAGAACCTCCAGTTCGACGAGGCCGCCTTCCGCGGCGAGCGCTTCAAGAATTTTCATCGCGATTTGCGCGGCAACAACGATCTCTTGATCCTGACCCAGCCGCAGGCGATCGAGGACATCCACGCGGCGTATTTGCGCGCCGGTGCCGACATCGTCGCCACCAACACCTTCTCCACGACCTCGATCGCGCAGGCCGATTACGACCTCACCGACATCGTCTACGAGATGGCGCGCGGAGGCGCCCGCCTCGCCGGCAACGCGGCACGCCGCGTCGAGGCCGAGGACGGCAAGCCGCGCTTCGTCGCCGGCGCGATCGGACCGACCAACCGCACCGCCTCGATCTCGCCCGACGTCTCCAATCCCGGCTACCGCGCCGTCACGTTCGACGATCTGCGCAAATCCTATGGCGAGCAGATCAACGGCATGCTCGACGGCGGCGTCGATCTGCTGCTGGTCGAGACCATCTTCGACACGCTGAACGCCAAGGCGGCGCTCTACGCGATCGCCGAGATCACCGAGGAGCGCGGCATCGACATGCCCGTGATGGTGTCGGGCACCATCACCGACAAGTCCGGCCGCCTGCTGTCGGGCCAGCTGCCGGAGGCATTCTGGCATTCGGTGCAGCACGCAAAGCCCGTCACCATCGGCTTCAACTGCGCGCTCGGCGCGGAAGATCTGCGCGCGCACATCGCCGATATCGGCCGCGTCGCCGACACGCTTGTTTGTGCTTATCCCAACGCCGGCCTGCCCAACGAGTTCGGCCAGTATGACGAAACGCCGGAATACATGGCGCGCCTGATCGGCGAGTTCGCACGTGATGGTCTGGTCAACATCGTCGGCGGCTGCTGCGGCACCACGCCGGATCATATCGCGGCGATCGCCGCTGCGGTCGCGCCGCACAAGCCGCGCATCGTGCCGGAGATCGAGCCTCGCTTGCGGCTCTCCGGCCTCGAGCCGTTCATCCTGACCGACGCGATTCCCTTCGTGAACGTCGGCGAGCGCACCAACGTCACCGGCTCCGCCCGCTTCCGCAAGCTGGTCACCGCCGGCGACTACACCGCCGCGCTGCAGGTCGCGCGCGACCAGGTCGAGAACGGCGCGCAGATCATCGACGTCAACATGGACGAGGGCCTGCTCGACTCCGAAGCGGCCATGGTGACCTTCCTCAACCTCGTCGCCGCCGAACCCGACATCGCCCGCGTCCCCGTGATGGTCGATTCCTCGAAATTCTCGGTGATCGAGGCCGGTCTGAAATGCGTGCAGGGCAAGCCGATCGTCAATTCGATCTCGATGAAGGAAGGCGAGGAGAAATTCATTCACGAGGCCAAGATCGCCCGCCGCCACGGCGCGGCCGTCGTGGTGATGGCGTTCGACGAGGTCGGCCAGGCCGACACGTTCGCGCGCAAGACCGAGATCTGCAAGCGCGCCTACGACATCCTGGTCAACCGCGTCGGCCTGCCGCCGGAAGACATCATCTTCGATCCCAACATTTTCGCGATCGCGACCGGCATCGAGGAGCACAACAATTACGGCGTCGACTTCATCGAGGCGACGCGCTGGATCCGCAAGAATCTGCCGGGCGCGCACATCTCGGGCGGCGTCTCCAATTTGTCGTTCTCGTTCCGCGGCAACGAGCCGGTGCGCGAGGCCATGCACTCGGTGTTCCTGTATCACGCCATCAAGGCCGGCATGGACATGGGCATCGTCAATGCCGGGCAGATGATCGTCTATGACGACATCGATGCCGAATTGCGCCAGGTCTGCGAGGACGTCATCCTCAATCGCGATCCGGGCGCGTCCGAGCGTCTGCTGGCGCTCGCGGAAAAATTCCGCGGCAACAAGACCCAGACCAAGGAAGCCGATCTCGCCTGGCGCGAATGGCCGGTAGCGAAGCGGCTGTCGCATTCGCTGGTGCACGGCATCACCGAATTCATCGAGCAGGATACCGAAGAGGCCCGCAAGGCCTCGACGCGGCCGCTCGACGTGATCGAGGGACCGCTGATGGCCGGCATGAACGTGGTCGGCGACCTCTTTGGCGACGGCAAGATGTTTTTGCCGCAGGTGGTGAAATCCGCACGCGTGATGAAGCAGGCTGTGGCCTGGCTGATGCCGTTCATGGAAGAGGAGAAGGCGCGCAATCGCGCCAACGGCATCGACAGCGATGCAAAATCCTCCGCCGGCAAGATCGTGCTCGCGACCGTCAAGGGCGACGTCCACGACATCGGCAAGAACATCGTCGGCATCGTGCTCCAGTGCAACAATTACGAGGTCATCGACCTCGGCGTGATGGTGCCTGCCGCCAAGATCGTCGAGATCGTGAAGGCGGAGAAGGCCGACATCGTCGGCCTGTCCGGTCTGATCACGCCCTCGCTCGACGAGATGGCGTTCTTCGCCGGCGAATTGCAGCGCGAAGGCCTCAAGCTGCCGCTGCTGATCGGCGGCGCGACGACAAGCCGTGTGCATACGGCCGTGAAGATCGACCCGAGCTATCGCGCCGGCCCCGTGGTGCATGTCAACGACGCCAGCCGCGCCGTCGGCGTCGCCTCCGCGCTGCTCTCGCCCGAGAAGCGCGAGGCCTATGCCGCCGAGGTGCGTGCCGAGTACGCAAAAATCTCGGACGCGCATATGCGCGCGCAGGCCGACAAGAAGCGGCTGAAGCTGGAGGTGGCACGCAAGAACCGCGTGCCGGTCGATTTCGCAGCGAACAAGCCCGTGAAGCCGACCTTCCTCGGCACCAGAAGCTTCGACGACTACGATCTCGCCGAGCTCGTGCCCTATATCGACTGGACGCCGTTCTTCCAGACCTGGGAGCTCGCGGGCCGCTTCCCGGCGATTCTCGATGATGCCAAGGTCGGCGAAGTCGCGCGTTCGCTTTACGATGACGCGCGAAAAATGCTCGACACCATCGTCAAGGAGAAATGGTTCCGGGCGCGCGCGACCGTCGGCTTCTGGCCGGCGAACGCGCAGGGCGACGACATCGTGCTCTACGCCGACGAGAGCCGCACCAAGTCGATCGCGACGCTGCACACGCTGCGTCAGCAGCTCGAGAAGCGCGAGGGCCGTTTCAACGCGGCGCTGTCCGACTTCATCGCACCGGTCGGCACCGGTGTGCCCGATTATGTCGGCAGCTTCGTCGTCACTGCGGGGATCGGGGAGGATGTGATTGCCGACCGCTTCAAGATGGCGAACGACGACTACTCATCGATCCTGTGCAAGGCGCTGGCCGATCGCCTTGCGGAAGCCTTCGCCGAGCGCATGCATGCGCGCGTGCGCCGCGAGTTCTGGGCCTATGCCCCGGACGAGGCGCTCTCGACCGACGAGCTGATCCTCGAAAAGTACCAGGGCATCCGCCCCGCGCCCGGCTATCCCGCGCAGCCCGATCACACCGAGAAGGCGACGCTGTTCGAGCTGCTCGACGCAGAAAACACCGCCGGTGTGACGCTGACCGAGAGCTTTGCGATGTGGCCGGGCTCTTCCGTGTCCGGGCTCTATTTCGCGAACCCCGAGAGCTATTATTTCGGCGTCGGCAAGATCGAGCGGGACCAGGTCGAGGACTATGCCGTACGCAAGGGCATGAGCGTCGCCGAGACCGAGCGCTGGCTCGCGCCGGTGCTGAACTACATCCCGTCGCGGGAGGGCACCGACAAGACGTTTGCGGCGACACCCGCAAACGACGAGACGTCAAAAGACCTCGCCTCGCACCCGCCCGGCTGCACCTGCGCGGTGCATCTCGTCTGGCAGAAGAAGCGCGCGGGCGCGGGGTAGGCGCGCCCCTCAACTCAAAAACTGAAAAAACAACCCCATGCACAGTAGCGATGGGGTTGAAAAGCCTGAACATTTTTTTCCCTCCGGAGCGGCGGGCGGGGACGAGATCGTCGGCCGCGGCCAAGATCGCGACCGCAAGCACTGTTGCTCCGTCGGGCAAAACACCTGTAGCATTCCATCATCGCCAACCGCGCCAGTTTCGCACTCCGCGTTGCGGGCCCTCACGCCTCTGTGGCGTTGGCGGCTGCACGATCTCGCCTCTCCGGCTTTTTTCGCGCGGGAACCAGACAGTGTGAAGTCGTTCACTTGTCCACTCAACCTAGATTCGATAGCCTACCGGTCTGCTACCTTCAAACCGATGGTTTGCTCGGGATCGAACACATGAAGCAGTTCATTGCACTGTTCGTCGCCGCGATCGTTCTTGTCGTGCTGCCCACGATTGCCTCGGCGGACTGTCCGAAAGGCTACGTGCCATGCGGCGAGCGAAGTCAGTTGTGCTGCCCAGGCAAGTAGCAAGCCGCAAATGGCTTTGGCTTGGTAGCGGAGTTTTTGTCGCGATTGCCCTCGTGATGGTCTCGGTCTACGCCGGGTTCCCGCGAAAGAAGCAGACGATCACGGCCATCCTCTCCGAGACCGGATATTTCGAAGTGGTACCGCCAAGCACTTTTGGCGGCCCCGGCACGATCAACACGATCGAGTATCTGAGCAACGGCCGGCTGGAGCTGCATCCGACCTGCGACGTCGACCCTACACTGCTGACCGGCAAGATCCAGAGATCGCGGACCGTTGACCGGGACCTGAAGCAGTCGCTCGAGAAGAAGCTCGACGTGTCGGCCCAGGTCAGGGACAAGCTGTCGGCCGTCGCCGGGATGCAGCAGGTCGAGGCGGTCAACCTCAAGCTCGAGAATGCCAACATTCTGCTGATTTCCGACGAGTCGCTGATATCGACCCGGAACGCATTGCTGAAGGCCGAATGCGAGGACGCGATCACCCAGAACGTTTCGAGCGGCGCCGTCGTGTGCCAGACGCGGTCCGTGCTGGAGGCCGATGTCGTCTACGAGATCAAATATCGCAACGCGATTTCGATGGAGGAGAAGGCCAAGCTGACATCCGAGATCGCCGCGAAGCTCGATCTGGACGTACACGAGGGGGCGGACGACAAGGTGTCCGGCTCTCAACTGTTCTTCGGCATAAGATTGTCGCCAAATCCGATCGTCCTGAAGTCCGCGACGGGCGAGATCAAGCCCTGTACGCGGAAGTAGGATCGGCGCCGCACCCTGCCGTGAACGCAACGCGCGCTCGCTGCGACCAATGGCGGTCGCCGCCGAAGAGCAGGGGAATCGGATGCTGAACGCCCAACAATTGATGTGGACGCAGATTGCCGCCGGCATCGCAGTGCTGCTGTTTGGATTGACGCTGTTCAATCTGGTCCGCATGCGGGGCCGGATGCAGGCCGCGCGGAGCTGGGACAGGGTTGAGGGCATCATCACGGTCTCCCGGGTCGACCAGCCGGCGGCGCACGCCTCGGACGATCGGAACGACGCCAAGCCCATCATCCGCTATCGCTATCAGGCCGGCGGCCAGGAGCTGGAAAGCGACAAGATCTTTGTCGGCGGCCCCGCCATCACGACGAGGGTCCTGGCCGCAAAACTGACCGGACGCTATCCGGTCGGCGCCCATGTCGACGTCCATGTCGATCCGAAGCAGCCGACCGAGGCGCTGCTGGAGCCTGCTGCCGCGCAGAACGTCGCGGCACTGGTGGCGTTCACGATGGTGTTCGGCGTCATCGCCGCCACCCTGACCGCGCATTCGTTCGCAGGCCACGTGCTCTACGCCGACAATGGCGTTCCGCTGTTCGCGTTCGCGCTGCCGATCATCGTGCTCGTGGGCGGCGTGTTCTGCGTCGCCGAGTATGTCAGGACGCGCCGGCTGGCGAGCGCCAGCCTGCGCTGGCCGACCGCGTCGGGCAGGGTCACGCGCTGCGACGTGATCGAGGAAATCATCGAGGAGAAGACCGACCACGACAACAGACCGACGACTTCAAAGCTTGTACACCGCTATCAGGTCGACCTGCGCTACGCCTACAGGGTCGGCAAGCGCGACTTCATCGGCACCGAAGTCGATTGGAACGGCACCATGATCTCCGGGCTGCGCGAGGTCGCCGCAGAGGCCGCGGCGAAATATCGTCCCGGGCAGAGTGTGAAGGTCTATTACGATCCGGACCAGCCGGGACAAGCCGTGCTCGAGCCCGCAAGCCGGGAAGGTGCGCTGGGGTCGCTGATCGGTGCCGCCGTCTGCGCGCTCGTCGGAGGCCTTTTCCTGACAATCCTGATCAAAATTGGATTTGCGTAGCGGCGCCTCTCCCTTCGCCTCGTCCCGCTAGCGGCGGGGCAATCGCACATGACGTCTCAGCGGCGCCTGAGCGAGCGCCTCGTCCTTCGAGACGACCGCTTCGCGGCCTCCTCAGGATGAGGCTCAGCTGCATCCCTCTGCGTTGAAATGTTGCCGCATACTCATCCCTCATCCTGAGGGCCCGCCGCAGGCGGGCGTCTCGAAGGATGGCCGCAGTCGAGCTTCCAGGCATATGCTTCTTCATATGCACTTGCCCTGCCCGCAAGCGGGAGAGGGAGCCCGCTGCTGATGCTGCCGCATCATGCACGCCAAATGCAATTGCCCTGCCGCCCGCGGAGAGAGATTGAAAAAGGCTCACCCCTTCGGCGGCGCCAGCGGCTGCACGATCTCCCGGAACGGCGCCAGCGCCTCGCAAGCGTCGGCATGCGCCGACAGCGCCGGATAGCGCGCGACGTCGAACAGCTGCGGGTGCGCCTCGCGGGTGAAGCGGACGACGCAGGCCACCGCAACGTCGGCATGACCGATGCGATCACCCAGCCAGTTCGGCGTGGTCACCTTGGCGCGTTCGGCCTCCAGCACGCCGAGCACGTCCGCGATCTGCGCCTGGCAGCGCTCGACCCACAGCGTGAGCTGCTCCTTCCGTAGTACGCGCTCATAGAGCAGGCTGACCGCCTTGTCGCCCAGGCCGGAGGCGAGCGCGCAGATGCGCAGGTGCTTGCGCCGATCAGCGCCATCCCGCGGCAGCATCGCTTTCTCGAGTCCCACCAGCTCGTCGAGATAATCGAGAATGATCGTGCTCTCGATCAGCACCTCGCCGTCGTCGAGCACCAGCGTCGGCACGCGGCGCAGCGGATTATACGGCGCGATCTTGTCGGCATCGCCGAAGGTCGACCACGGCTTGTGCTCGAAGGCGAGCCCGTAAAGCCGGAGCGCAATCGCGACGCGGCGGACGAAGGGGGAGTCGTATTGGCCGATCAGGAACATGGCGGGACCTTTCGTCATTGCCGGGCTTGACCCGCCTGGGAGGCCGAAGCCCCTTCGACGCGGCGAAGGCCCCGCAATCCATCTTTCCCCAGATTAGGAAGCGATGGATGCCGGGATCAAGTCCGGGCATGACAGAGCTGGGCGCAGGTGCATGCATGATGACGCGATTTGCGATGTTAGTCCTTGGAGTCTCCGTGCTCGCCGCCACCACTGCTCACGCGCAGGACCGCCCGATCGGGTTCTCGACCCCGTCGAAAAACATCGCCTGCCAATTTTTCACCGATAACGGTCAGTGCGTCCTCCCGCGCCGGCGCGGTCATCTCCAGATGGGTGACGAACGGCAGCCGTCTTCCCGTTGGGCACATCGGAATAGCCGTCGGGGAGGATCACTCAGTCCCCCTCGTCGCTCGCCAGCACGCCCTTCACCGCGCGCGCCCAACCCGCGAGCTTGCGCTCCCTTGTCGCCTGGCTCATGTTCGGCTTGAAGCGATGCTCCAGCCGCCAGTTGTCGGCGAATTTGGTCGGCTCGGGATAGACGCCGGCCTGGAGGCCGGCGAGATAGGCGGCGCCGAGCGCCGTGGTCTCCTGGATCACGGGTCGGTCGACCGGTGCGTCGAGCAGGTCGGCGAGGCGCTGCATGGTCCAGTCCGACGCGGTCATGCCGCCGTCGACGCGGAGCACGACGCTTGCCGTTTCCGAGCTCGGCCAGTCGGCGCGCATCGCGGCCCAAAGGTCAAAAGTCTGGTAGCAGACGCTTTCCAGCGCGGCGTGGGCGAGCTCGGCCGGGCCGGTGTTGCGGGTGAGGCCGAACAGCGCGCCGCGCACGCGCGGATTCCAATAGGGCGCGCCCATGCCGACGAAGGCCGGCACGAGATAGACGCTCTGCATTGAGTCCGACTGATCGGCAAGAGGTCCGGTCTCGGCGGCGTGCTTGATGATGCCGAGGCCATCACGCAGCCACTGCACCGCCGAGCCCGCGACGAAGATCGAGCCTTCGAGCGCGTAGGTGCGTTTGCCGCCGAGCTGATAGGCGATGGTGGTGAGCAGCTTGTTCTTCGAGGCCACCGGCGTGGTGCCGGTGTTGAGCAGGGCGAAGCAGCCAGTGCCGTAAGTGGACTTCATCATGCCCGGTCGGAAGCAGGCCTGGCCGATGGTCGCGGCCTGCTGGTCGCCGGCGATGCCTGAGATCGCGATAGCGCCGCCGAACAGATCGGGCACGGTCTCGCCGAAGCGGGCGGAGGAATCTTTCACCTCGGGCAGCATCGAGCGCGGCACGCCGATGATCTCCAGCAGCTCGTCGTCCCACTGGCCGGTGTGGATGTTGAACAGCAGCGTACGCGAGGCGTTGGTAGCGTCGGTGGCGTGCACCTTGCCGCCGGTGAGGCGCCAGAGCAGGTAGCAGTCCACGGTGCCGAACATCAATTCGCCGCGCGCGGCGCGCGCCCGTGCGCCGGGGACGTGGTCGAGAATCCAGGCGACCTTGGTGCCGGAGAAATAGGGATCGATAATGAGGCCGGTCTTCTGCGAGATTACAGGCTCGCGGCCGTCTGATTTCAGCTTGGCGCAGATGTCCGCGGTGCGCCGGTCCTGCCAGACGATGGCACGATGCACGGCCTGGCCGGTGGCGCGGTCCCACACCACGGTGGTCTCGCGCTGGTTGGTGATGCCGATCGCGGCGATGTCTTTTGCGGTGATGCCGGCCTGCGCGATCGCATCGCGGCAGACCGTCACGGTCGAGGTCCAGATGTCTTCCGGCTCGTGCTCGACCCAGCCCGAGGCCGGAAAATGCTGCGGAAACTCCTGCTGTGCACGGGCGGCGATCGAGATGTCGCCGCGAAAGACGATCGCACGCGAGGAGGTGGTGCCCTGGTCGATGGCGAGGACGAAAGACATGGGAGCTACCTTGGTGTTTCCCGGTGACGGGTCATATGTCGCGCCAAAGGGAGCGGATTAGGACGGGAAGGTCAAGGCTGCCGGAATCGTCTTCACCTCGCCCAGCTTGCGGTCAGCTTGCGGGGAGAGGTCGGAATTCAAGCGCAGCTTGAATTCCGGGCGTGGGGGCCCGAACTCATCGCCAGCCGTATTCCTGGAGACAGCCGCTCACCCCGACGCTCTCCCCGCAAGAGCGGGGCGAGGGAGCAGACCGCTTTACACCGCCGCCGTCGTCACGCCGCCGTCGATGACAATGGTCTGGCCGGTCATGAAGCTCGACGCATCCGAGGCGAGGTAGGCGACTGCGCCCGCGATTTCGTCGGGTTCGCCGATGCGGCGAAGCGGGGTGGTGGCGGTGCGGCGTTTTAGATTCGCTTCGTCTTCCCACAGCGCGCGGGCGAAGTCGGTCTTGACCAGGCCGGGCGCGATGCAGTTGACGCGGACGCCTTTCGGACCCCATTCGCCGGCGAGCGAACGACACAGCGCGAAGTCGGCGGCCTTGGAGATGCCGTAGGCACCGATCACGGTCGAGCCGCGCAAGCCGCCGATCGAGGAGACGATGACGACGGAGCCGCCTCCACGCTCGGCCATTTGCGGGATCGCCAGCGCGGAGAGCCAGATGTTGCTCTTGACGTTCGAGCCCATGATCTTGTCGAAGGCCTCGTCGGTGATGTCGAGCAGCGGGCCGTAATACGGATTCACCGCGGCGTTGCAGACGAGGATGTCGATCTTGCCGTAATGTTTCGTGGCGCCCGCGATCAGCGCCTCGACCTCTTGCTTGCGCGCGATGTTGCAGGGGATGACGGTTGCATCGCCGCCGGCCGCATTGATGCCGTCGGCGACCTCCTTGCAGGCGTCGGCCTTGCGCGAGGAGACCACGACTTTTGCGCCGAGCTTTGCGAGCAGCTCGGCGGAGGAGCGACCGATGCCGCGGCTGGAGCCGGTGACCACGGCGACCTTGCCGGTGAGATCGAACGGGGTGTTTTTCATTGTCGCTGCTCCGTTGATTCCGTTTGCTTCGTCATTGCGAGCGCAGCGAAGCAATCCGGAATCTTTCCACGGAGAAAGCCTGGATTGCTTCGTCGCAAGAGCTCCTCGCAATGACGGCGTGGCGCTTAGATCAACCCGCCACCATCCGCGACGCGGCGCTGGTGGTAGTCGGTGTCGCCGAACGAGTTCTCGATCATTGTCAGGCGCTTGAAGTAATGACCGATCTTCGCTTCCATGGTCATGCCGATGCCGCCGTGGAGCTGGATCGCCTGCTGCCCGACGTACTTCAGCGACTTGCCGATCTGCACCTTGGCGGCGGCGATGGCGTTGGAGCGTTCCTTGGCGTCCTCGAAATCGGCCGCCATGGTCGCGAACATCGACATCGATCTTGCCTGCTCGGCGGCGACGAACATGTCGGAGGCGCGGTGCTGGAGCGACTGGAACGAGCCGATCGCGACGCCGAATTGCTTGCGCGTCTTGATGTACTCGACCGTGGTCTTCAGCGACTCGTCCATCAGGCCGACCGCCTCGGCGCAGAGCGCGACGCGGGCTTCGTCCACGACACGCTCGATCAGCGCGAGCGAATCGTCGGGATTGCCAAGCGCCGCATCAGCCCCGACCTCGACACCGGTGAAGGTGATGTCGGCGGCGTGCATGCCGTCCTGGGTCGGGTACGACTTCTTGGTCACGCCCTTGGCGCTCGCCGGGACCAGGAACACGCCGATGCCGCTCTTGTCGCGGCGCTCGCCCTTGGTGCGCGCGGTCACGATGAGGGTATCTGCGTTCTCGCCGTTGAGCACGACGAATTTTTCGCCGTCGATGACCCAACCGTCGCCCTTCTTCTTCGCCGTCGTGGAGACGTCGAAGAGATCGTAGCGCGAATTCTTCTCGAGCTGGGCAAACGCCAGCGTCTCGCTGCCGTCGACGATGCCGGGCACATGCGCAGCCTTCTGCGCATCGGAGCCGGCATGGCGCAGGAAGCCGCCGCCGATCACGACGGTTGCGAGATAAGGCTCGAGCACCAATGCCTTGCCGAGCGCTTCCATCACGATCATGGTCTCGACGCCGCCGCCGCCGAAGCCGCCATCGGCCTCCCCGAAAGGCAGACCGAGCAGGCCCTGCTCCGCGAGCTTGCCCCAGACGGCTTTGCTCCAGCCGCCCTTCTCCTTCATGTACTTCTTGCGGCTCTCGAAATCGTAGGAATCGGTCAAGAGGCCGTCGATGCTTTCCTTGAGAAGCCGTTGCTCCTCGTTCAGATCAAAATCCATGTTCTTTGCTCTCCCGGTATCGATTTCGTCATGCCGGCCTTGTGCCGGGCATCCACGTTCTTTCGGCCGCTAGGCGTGGATGGCCGGGTCAAGCCCGGCCATGACGGTGAGTGCGTGTTAATAGTGTACGATCAAAGCCCCAGCACCGCCTTGGCGATGATGTTGCGCTGGATCTCGTTGGAGCCGCCGTAGATCGAGACCTTGCGGTTGTTGAAATAGCTCGGCGCGATCTGGGCGGTCCAATCCATGGCTTCGTTCGAGCCGTCGTCGCCGTGCACGTCGTAGGGCGCGGCGAACGGGCCGATCACTTCCATCAGCAGCTCGGTGGTGGTCTGCTGGATCTCGGAGCCCTTGATCTTCAGGACCGAGGACGCCGGATTGGGCTTGCCCTTGCCGTGCTTGCCTTCGTCGGCGACGACGCGCAACTGCGTGAGCTCGAGCGCCTTGAGCTCGATCTCACAGGCCGCGAGCTTCTCACGGAAGGCCGCGTCCTGGATGATCGGCTTGCCGCCGGATTCGACCTTGGAGGCCAAGTCGCGGATGCGGCGCAGCCGCTCCTTGGAGACGCCGACCCGCGCGATGCCGGTGCGCTCATTGCCGAGCAGGAATTTTGCGTAGTCCCACCCCTTGTTCTCCTCGCCGATCAGGTTCTCGTAGGGAACCTCGACGTCGTCGAAGAACACTTCGTTGACCTCGACGCCGCCGTCGATGGTCTGGATCGGACGCACGGTGACGCCCTTCGACTTCATGTCGAAGACGATGAAGGAGATGCCCATCTGCTTCTTCGCGGTCGCGTCGGTGCGGCAGAGGCAGAAGATCATGTCGGCGTGCTGGGCGAGCGTGGTCCAGGTTTTCTGGCCGTTGATGATCCACTTGTCGCCTTTGCGCTCGGCTTTTGTCTTCAGCGAAGCGAGGTCAGATCCAGAACCGGGCTCCGAAAAACCCTGGCACCACCAGTCGTCGACATTGGCAATGCGCGGCAAATACTGCTTCTTCTGCTCTTCGTTGCCGAAGGTGTAGATCACAGGGCCGACCATGCTGACGCCGAAGGCGAGCGGCTGCGGCGCCGGATAGGACTGCAGCTCCTCGTTGAAGATGTAGTGCTGCACGGAGGTCCAGCCGGTACCACCATATTGCTTGGGCCAGTGGCTGGTGCCCCAGCCCTTCTTGTTGAGGATGCGCCACCACGTCACCATCTCGTCCTTCGAGAGATGGCGGCCCTCGACCAGCTTGCGCCGGGTATCCGGCGGCACGTTACCGCGGAAGAACTCCCGCACTTCCTCGCGAAACGCCTGCTCTTCTTTCGTGAATGCGAGATCCATCGGATCCTCCTGTGAATTACTGCAAAATCTCAAACAAGCCCGCTGCGCCCATGCCGCCGCCAACGCACATGGTGACGACCGCGTACTTCGCCTTGCGGCGGCGGCCTTCGATCAGGGCGTGGCCGGTGAGGCGCGCGCCCGACATGCCGTAGGGGTGGCCGACCGCGATCGCGCCGCCGTCGACGTTGATCTTGTCAGGGTCGATGCCGAGCTTGTCGCGGCAATACAGCACCTGCACCGCGAACGCTTCGTTGAGCTCCCACAGGCCGATGTCGTCGACCGTGAGGCCGTGACGCTTGAGCAGCCGCGGCACCGCGTACACCGGGCCGATGCCCATTTCGTCCGGCTCGCAGCCGGCGGAGACGAAGCCGCGGAAGATGCCGAGCGGCTTGAGGCCGCGCTTCGACGCTTCCTTGTCGCTCATGATGACGGAGGCGCTGGCGCCGTCCGAGAGCTGGCTGGCATTGCCGGCCGTGACCGAAAAACCTTCACCGCGCACGGCCTTGAGGCCGGCGAGGCCTTCGGCGGTGGTCTCGGGCCGCGGACCCTCGTCTTGCGACAGCGTCACGTCCTTGAACGAGACTGCGCCGGTCGCCTTGTCGGTCACGGCCATTTTGGTGGTGATCGGCGCGAGTTCGTCCTTGAACTTACCGCCCTGTTGCGCGGCCGCAGTGCGGCGCTGGCTTTCCAGTGAATATTCGTCCTGCTTCTCGCGCGAGATGCCGTAGCGCTTGGCGACGATTTCGGCCGTGTCGATCATCGGCATGTAGACCTCGCCCTTGATCTCGAGCAGCGCCGGGTCCTGGGCGTGGAAGCTGTTCATCTTGTCGTTCTGCACCAGCGAGATGGACTCGCCGCCGCCGCCGACCGCGATCTCGACGCCGTCAAAAATCACCGAGCGCGCGGCGAGCGCGATCGCCTGGAGGCCCGAGGCGCATTGCCGGTCGATGGTGGTGCCGCCAACGGTGACGGGCAAACCGGCGCGGAGCAGCGCCTTGCGCGCGATATTGCCTCCGGTCGTTCCCTGCTGCAGCGCCACTCCCATCACGACGTCCTCGAGCTCCTTCGGGTCGATCTTGGCGCGCGCGACGGCTTCGCCAATGGCATGGCCGAGCAGGGTCGCACCCTCGGTCGCGTTGAGCGCGCCGCGATAGGCCTTGCCGATCGGGGTGCGGGCGGTGGAAACGATGACGGCGTCGGTCAAGAGCGACCTCCTGATACAGATTGGGTGGCAAGTTGGGCGGATTGTGATGGTTTCTGCTGCTGACGCAACTCGTGGCGCGACAGCTTTCCGACCGGCGTGCGCGGCAGATCGTCGACGAATTCGACCTCGGCCGGCAATTCGTGCTTGCCGAGCTTGCCGGTGAGCTGCGCGCGCAGATCGTCGAGCGAGAACGGCTTTGCGTCCGGCTTCAGCTTGATGAAGGCCTTTGCGGCCTCGCCGCGGTACTGGTCGGGAATGCCGAGCACGATCACCTCGTGCACGCCGGCAATGGTGTAGATCGCCTGCTCGATCATCTGCGGATAGACGTTGAAGCCGCCGGAGATGATCATGTCCTTCTTGCGGTCGACCAGGAAGAAATAGCCGTCCGTGTCGACATAGCCGATGAGAAAGCGGCCGTCGGCAAAGGACTCCGCGGATTCCTTCGGCTTGTTCCAGTAGCCCTGGGTGACGTTCGGGCCCCTGATGCGGATCTCGCCGACTTCGCCCGGCGGCAGCACGTTCGTGGAATTGTCGAGCGAGACGACGTCGAGCTCGATGCCGGGCAGCATCAGGCCGATCGAGCCGGGCTTGTCGGGACCTGTGGGCGGATGGCCGGTGCCGGGCGAGCAGGTCTCGGTCATGCCCCAGCCGCTGCGAAGCTTCTTGCCGACCTTGCGCTCGAAGAAATTTGCGATCTCCACCGGAAGCGGCGCGCCCCCGGAGCCGATCGTCGCCAGCGAGGAAAAATCTCGCTTGTCGAGATCGGGAAGGGCTGCGATCGCGATCCACATCGTCGGCACGCCCGGGAAATAGGTCGCGCGCTTGATTTCGATGTCGCGCATTACTGCTTGGACGTCAAAACGCTGATGCAGCGAGATCAGATTGCCGCGGCTGAGCGAGGATAACAGCACGACGGTGAGCGCGTAGATGTGGAACAGCGGCAGCACGCAGATCACGCGCTCGATGGCATCGCCGCGCGTCGCGCGCGACCGCTTGCCCCAGACGTCGTAGATCGACACCGCGGAAGTCAGATTGCCATGGGTGAGCATCGCGCCCTTGGGCAAGCCGGTGGTGCCACCGGTATATTGCAGCAGCGCGACGTCGTCGGCCGTCACGGACGGCCACTGCGCCGGCGCGGTCGCGCCCTCGACGAAGGTCTTGAAGGTGACGATGCGGGGATCAACGGGGATCGCGGCCTGCGGCGTGCCGACCTTGCCCCAATTGTCGTCCTCGCAGACGACCAGGCGATCGATCAACCCCTTCTCCAGGAACTTCAGCGCGGTGGGCAGCAGCGCCGCGAGGTTGGACGTGACGAGCAGGCGCGAGCCGGAATCGGAAACCTTGTGAGTCAGCGCAATCTCGCCGTCGAGCGGGGAGAGATGCGCAACGCGCGCGCCGGCTTTCAGCGCGCCGAAGAAATTGACGGGGTGATCGGGCGAGTTGCCGAGGAACAGCGCGATGGAGGTGTTCTTGCCGCATCCGGCGCGCAGGAACGCCGCGGCGGCAAGCTCGGCCATTCCAGCGAGTTCGGTGTAACTGATCGGACGCTCCCGGAATTCCAGCGCGGTGCGCGGGCCATACTCGGCGGCGGCTTTTGCCAGCAGGTCAGGCAGCGAGCCCTGGACGATGGTGTCGTCCCAACGCACGCCTTCGGGATAAAACTGTTCGCCGGGATGGGTCATTTCACTTCGTTACTTTGCACTGCCTGAGCAGCGGTTCCACGTAAGGCGGGCACGGATGGAACGGGCTCCCTTCCCCGTTGCGGGGAAGGGTTGGGGAGCGGGGTAGCCACGCACATTGACCTCGCCCGGGGCTCCCTGCCTGACTGTCCCCCGCAAGGGGCGAGGGAACGGAGAGGGCGTCGCCCGGAGCAAATCATCGCGGCCACGGCCAATCCGATCAAGCCGCTTTCGACGCCGCCGCCAGCGAGGCGAAGGTCTTGCCTTCGGCCGCGAGCTTCTTCAGCAGCGGCGCGGGCTCGAGGCTGGGGTCGTTGGTCTCCCTGGCATAGAAGGAGAGACGATCGGCGATGTGCTTGAGGCCGACGGTGTCGGCCCAGAACATCGGACCACCGCGGTAGATCGGCCAGCCATAGCCGTAGAGCCAGACCACGTCGATATCGGAGGGACGCGCGGCAATGCCTTCTTCCAGGATCTTCGCGCCCTCGTTGATCATCGGGTACATCATGCGCTCGAGGATCTCGTCGTCGCTAACGATTCGCTTCTTGCGGCCCAAACGGACCAACGTCTCGTCGATCAGCTTCTCAACTTCGGGATCGGGCAGCGCCGAGCGAGAGCCGGCTTCGTACTTGTAATAGCCCTTGCCGGTCTTCTGGCCGAAGCGACCGGCTTCGCAGAGCGCGTCCGCGATCTCGGACTTGATGCCGCGGTCCTTGCGCGAGCGCCAGCCGATATCGAGGCCGGCGAGGTCGCCCATCGCGAACGGGCCCATCGGCATGCCGAACTTCGTCACCACGGCGTCGACCTGCTGCGGCAAGGCACCTTCGAACAACAGCTTCTCCGACTGCTTGCCGCGCTGGGCGAGCATGCGGTTGCCGACAAAGCCGTCGCAGACGCCGACCACGGCCGGCACTTTCGCAATTTTGCGCGCGATCGAGACAGCCGTCACAAGGGCGTCCGGCGCGGTCTTGTCGGCGCGCACGATCTCGCACAGTTTCATGACGTTGGCGGGCGAGAAGAAGTGCATGCCGAGCACGTCCTGCGGACGCTTGGTCGACTGCGCGATCTCGTCGATGTTCAGGTAGGAGGTATTGGAGGCGAGCACGGCACCCGGCTTGACGTATTGGTCGAGCTTGCCGAACACTTCCTTCTTCACCGCCATGGTCTCGAACACGGCTTCGATGACCAGGTCGGCGTCGCCGACGTTCTCGATGCCGACGACGCCGTTGATCAGCGCCATGCGCTTGGCGGGCGCATCCGCCGGGATGCCGCCGCGCGCCGCGGTCGCTTCCCAGTTCTTCTGCATGATGCCAAGGCCGCGCTTGAGCTGCTCTTCGCCGGTCTCGATCAGGGTGACGGGCACGCCGGCATTGGCAAACGACATCGCGATGCCACCGCCCATGGTGCCCGCGCCGAGGATGGCGACGCGGTTCACGGGCCGCGACTTGGTGCCTTCAGGCACGCCCGCGATCTTGCTGGCCTCGCGCTCGGCGAAGAAGGCATAGCGCTGCGCCTTGGACTGATCGCTGGCGACGAGCTTCAGGAAGCCCTCTCGCTCCTTCTTCAGACCTTCGTCGAACGGTAGGTCAATGGCGTAGCCGACGGCGTCGGCCGCCGCGAACGGCGCTTCCAGGCCGCGCGACTTCTTGGTCATGGCGGCGACCGCATTGGTGAAGATCGAGCGATCGGCCTTGGCCGCAGCGATCTTGGAATCGTCGTCACGCAGGCGGCGCAGCGGGCGCTTTTCGGCCAGCAGCTTTCGCACGAAGGCTTCGCCTCCGGCAGCCGGGCCCTCGACGATCTCTTCGATCAGGCCGTTTTTCAGCGCTTCCGCCGCACCGATCGGATCACCGCCGACGATCATCTTGACCGCAAGCTCCGGTCCGACCGCGCGCGGCAGGCGCTGGGTGCCGCCTGCGCCCGGCAGCAGGCCGAGCTTCACCTCGGGCAGGCCGAGCTTGGCTTCTTTCACGGCGACGCGAAAATGACAGGCGAGCGCGACCTCGAGGCCGCCGCCGAGTGCGGTGCCGTGGATCGCGGCAACGACCGGCTTCGGCGAGTTCTCGATCTCGGAAAGCACGTCGTTGAGGGCGGGCGGCTTCGGCGGCTTGCCGAATTCGGTGATGTCGGCGCCGGCAATGAAGGTGCGGCCGGCGCAGGTCAGCACGATGCCCTTGATCGCGGGATCGGCGATCGCGGCCTTGATGCACTCCAAAATACCGCCGCGAACCGCGGCACTCAGCGCATTGACCGGAGGGCTGTCGACCGTGACGATCCCGACTTCGTCATGACGCTCAAGCTTGACCACTTCGCTCACGGTGTCCCTCCTTGCTGGGGTAACTTTGTTTGATTTCGCATCGCGGAATTTAATTCCGCATCTTGACGGCAGGGTTATTTTGAAGCACGTGGCTTGTCAACGACTCCGCGCAAGAAGCAGATCAGGGATGAAGCGTACAGGAAAGAAGACCGCGACCGATCGGAATTTCGTCGTCGCGCTTTCCCGCGGACTAGACGTATTGCGCGCATTCCAGCCCAGCGACGGACTTCTTGGCAATCAGGAAATCGCGGCCCGCACCAACCTGCCCAAACCGACCGTTTCGCGGCTGACCTATACGTTGACGAAGCTCGGTTATCTGACGCCGGTTCCCCGCTTCGAGAAGTATCAGCTTGCGCCGGCTGCGATGGCGCTCGGCTACGCGGCGCTATCCAATCTCGGCGTTCGGCATTTGTCCGAACCGTTCCGCGAGGAAATGATGCGCGCGACCGGGGGAGCCGTCGCGATCGGTGGCCGCGACCGCCAAAGCATGATCTATTTCGGGCAGAGCCGCGGCAGCGAGACGGTCGGCGTTCAACTTGACGTCGGCTCCCGCGTGCCGATTGCAACCACCGCGATGGGCCGCGCCTATTTCTGGGCGCTGAACGACGACGAGCGTGCCGAATTGTTGCGCGATCTGCGCGAGCATTACGGCAGCCGCTGGCCCAAGATGCGCGACGGACTGGAACGTTCCGGCGAAACAATCGCAAAGCACGGTTTTGCGACTTCGGTCGGCGACTGGCATGACGACATCGGCGCCGCCGGCGTCGCGCTCAAGCTCAATGACGGAACCGGTCCCTACGCATTCAATTGCGGCGCGCCCGCATTCCGCTTCACGGAAGAGCGTTTGATCAACGACATTGGACCGCGTCTGCTTGCGATGGTAAGGAACATCGAAGCGGCGCTCGGGGGTCTGATGCCGCATTCCAAAAAAGACGTCAGCAAAAAGCTGAAATCAGGAGGAAAAGTTGCGCGTGTGGTCGAGGGGATCAGATAACCTTTGTGATCATCAGGAGCGGTTCGTATCGCCCCTTCGTCCACTCAACAGCGTGGGCGAGACGAGATGACGCAGGCACAGCTCGCGCAGGGGACATCGCCCCTGCTCGCGGTTCGCGACGTCAGCGTCGTGTTCGGCGGCATTGTCGCGCTCAACGGCGTGTCCTTCGACATGCACAAGGGCCAGATACTCGGCTTGATCGGCCCCAACGGCGCCGGCAAGACCACGCTCTTCAACTGCCTCTCCCGGCTCTATCAGCCGTCGTCCGGCGACATCCTGATGGAGGGCGCGAGCATCCTGAAGCGGCCGCCGCACCGGATCGCGGAGATCGGCATCGGCCGCACCTTCCAGAACGTGGCGCTGTTTCCGAACCTCTCGGTGATGGACAATGTCCGCGTCGGCACCCATGCCCGCACCTCCAGCGACATCATCAGTGACTCGCTCCGTCTCGCCTGGATTCGCCGCAGCGAAGCCGACGTCAACAAGAAGGTGCACGAGATCCTCGCCTATCTGAACCTCGAGGATGTCGCCCACACCGTCGTGTCCGGCCTGCCCTTCGGCACGCAAAAACGCGTCGAGCTGGCGCGCGCGCTTGCTGCCGATCCGAAGATCCTGCTGCTCGACGAGCCCGCCGGCGGCCTCAACCACGAGGAAGTCCACGTTCTCGGCGACCTCATTCGCCGCATCCGCGACGAGCGCCACATGACCGTGCTGCTGGTGGAGCACCACATGGGCCTCGTGATGTCGATCGCCGACCACGTCGTCGCGCTGAATTTCGGCAAGAAGCTCGCGGAAGGCACGCCGGCCCAGGTGCAGGCGGATCCCGACGTCATCAAGGCCTATCTCGGGAGCAAGGACCAATGACGACGCTGCTCAACGTCAAGGACCTGCGCGCCTATTACGGCCAGGTCCAGGCGCTTCACGGCCTGTCCTTCTCGCTCAGCGAGGGATCGCTGACGACGCTGTTAGGGGCGAACGGCGCCGGCAAGACCACGACGCTGCGCGCGATCTGCAACATGGTGCGCTCCACCGGCGGCATCGAGTTCGACGGCAAGCCGCTGAACAACCGCTCCACCGAGAGCATCGTGCGGTTCGGTATCGCGCATGTGCCGCAGGGCCGCGGCACCTTCACCACCATGACGGTGGAGGAGAACCTCCAGCTCGGAGCCATCACCCGCAAGGACAGCGCCGGCATCGTCTCCGACATCGAGCGGATGTATGCGCATTTCCCGGTGCTGAAGCAGCGGCACACCCAGCAGGCCGGCACGCTTTCGGGCGGCGAGCAACAGATGCTCGCGGTCGCCCGCGCCCTGATGCTGCGGCCGCGGCTGATGCTGCTGGACGAGCCGTCATTCGGCCTGGCGCCGCTCGTCGTGCGCGACCTGTTCG
The DNA here is from genome assembly GCF_023074185.1 of Bradyrhizobium sp. 132. GTDB lineage: Bacteria > Pseudomonadota > Alphaproteobacteria > Rhizobiales > Xanthobacteraceae > Bradyrhizobium. The sequence continues at coordinate 106,954 of NZ_JADPKY010000078.1, forward strand.
GCATCCTCGGCAAGATCAACCGCGAGGACAAGGTGTCGATCCTGGTGGTGGAGCAGAACGCCCAGCTCGCGCTCGAGCTCGCCGACCAAGCCTATGTGATCGAGACCGGACGCATCGTGATGTCGGGCAATGCCAAGGACATCGCGAACAACGAAGAAATCCGCAAATCCTATCTGGGCTACTGAGGAACCGGCACGATGGAGCTGTTCACCAACCAAGTGCTGGCCGGCATCGCCACAGGCGCGATCTACGCCTGCATGGCGCTCGCCGTGGTCATGATCTACCAGGCGATCGACCATCTCAACTTCGCGCAGGGCGAGATGGCGATGTTCTCGACCTTCATCTCCTGGCAGCTGATGCAATGGGGCATCCCCTATTGGGCCGCCTTCGTGATCACGCTGGCATTATCCTTCGTCGGCGGCATCGCGATCGAGCGCATTCTTTTCAAGCCGCTCGCCAAGGCGCCGGTGCTGACCAACGTCGCCGGCTTCATCGCGCTGTTCGCGATCATCAACTCCTCGGCTGGCCTGATCTGGGACTTCACCATCAAGCAGTATCCGACCCCGTTCGGTTCCTCGCCGTTCCTCGGCAGCCAGCTGATCTCGACCCACCAGGCCGGCATGATCGGCGTTACCGTGCTGCTGCTGCTCGGCCTCTACTTCTTCTTCCAGTATACCAAGATCGGCCTCGCCATGCGCGCCGCCGCCTCCGTGCCTGAATCGGCCCGGCTGGTCGGCATCAACACGAGTTGGATGATCGCGTTGGGCTGGGGCATGGCCTCCGCGATCGGTGCAATCGCCGGCATGCTGATCGCACCGGTCGTGTTCCTCGAGCCCAACATGATGGGCGGCGTGCTGATCTACGGCTTCGCCGCGGCGGTGCTCGGCGGACTGACCAGCCCGTTCGGCGCCGTGGTCGGCGGCTTCCTGGTCGGTGTCTTCGAAAACCTCGCCGGCACCTACATTCCCGGCGTCGGCAACGAGCTGAAGCTCCCGATCGCGCTCGCGCTGATCATCTCCGTCCTGGTCGTCAAACCCGCTGGCCTGTTCGGCCGGCACATCGTCAAGCGAGTTTGATATGAGCGCTGCAGAAGATGTCGTAACGGAAGCCCCGGCGATCGATGCGGTTCCGAAGCGGGCGATGACGCTGGGCACGGGCACCTCCCTGTTGGTGCTGGCGGTGCTGTTGATCGTGCCGGTGTTCGTCAAGAACTTCATCATCTTCCAGATGACGATGCTCCTGATCTACGGGCTGGCGGTGCTGGCCTTGAACATCCTGACGGGCGGCTCCGGCCAGTTCTCGCTCGGCCAGAGCGCCTTCTACGCCGTGGGCGCTTATACGTCGGCGGTGCTGATGGAGTACTTCAACGTCAACTATGCGCTGACAATTCCGATTTCCGCCGCAGTCTGCTTCGGATTCGGCTACCTGTTCGGCAAGCCGGCGCTGCGGCTGTCGGGCGTCTATCTCGCGCTCGCGACCTTTGCGCTTGCCACCGCGATGCCGCAGCTGCTGAAGCTGAACTTCCTCGAGCACTGGACCGGCGGCGTGCAGGGCCTCGTCGTCACCAAGCCGGACGCGCCGTTCGGGCTGCCGATGTCGCAGGACATGTGGCTATACTACTTCTCACTCGCCGTCGTGCTCGCGATCTACATCTTCTCGGTGAACCTGCTGCGCTCCCGCTCGGGCCGCGCCTTCATGGCGATCCGCGACAACGAGATCGCGGCCTCCTCGATGGGCGTCAACGTCGCGCTCTATAAGACGCTGGCCTTCGGCGTGTCCGCCGGCATCACCGGCGTTGCCGGCTCGCTTGGCGCCATCGCCGTGCAGTTCGTCGCGCCCGACAGCTACACCATCACGCTGGCGATCTCGCTGTTCCTCGGCATGGTCGTCGGCGGCGTCGGCTGGCTGCCCGGCTCGTTCGTCGGCGCAGCCTTCATCATCTTCGTGCCGAACATGGCGGAGGGCATCTCCAAAGGCCTGTCCGGCGCGGTATTCGGCGTACTGTTGTTCCTCGTCATCTACCTGGTGCCGCACGGCGCAAGGCAGATCGCGATCCTGGGCCAGCAACTCGTCGGCCGGCTCAGAAAGAACTGAAAACCCGTTGATTTAGCCAAGGAGACCCGAATTGCTTTTTGAAAGAACACTGCGAACCGCTGCGCTGGTCACGGCAACGGCGGTCATCACTCTCACCTCCGGCGCAGCACTCGCGCAGAAGAAATACGACACCGGCGCGTCCGATACCGAGATCAAGATCGGCAACATCATGCCGTACAGCGGCCCGGCGTCGGCCTATGGCATCATCGGCAAGACCGAAGAAGCCTATTTCAAGATGATCAACGACAAGGGCGGCATCAACGGCCGCAAGATCACCTTCGTCACCTATGACGACGGCTATTCGCCGCCCAAGGCCGTCGAGCAGGTCCGCAAGCTGGTCGAGAGCGACGAGGTGCTGGCCGTGTTCAACCCGCTCGGCACGCCCTCGAACAGCGCGATCCAGAAGTACCTCAACGCCAAGAAGATCCCGCAGCTGTTCGTCGCCACCGGCGCCACCAAGTGGAACGACGCGAAAAACTTCCCCTGGACCATGGGCTGGCAACCCTCCTACCAGAGCGAAGCGCAGATCTACGCGAAATGGCTGTTGAAGGAAAAGCCGGACGCCAAGATCGCGATCCTCTACCAGAATGACGATTTCGGCAAAGACTACCTCAAGGGCACCAAGGACGGCCTGGGCGCCAAGGGCGCGTCCATGATCATCATGGAAGAGAGCTACGAGGTCTCCGAGCCGTCGATCGACGGCCACATCGTCAAGATCAAGGCTGCCAATCCCGACGTGCTGTTGATCTACACGACGCCGAAATTCGCTGCCCAAACCATCAAGAAGACAGCCGAGCTAAGCTGGAAGCCGCTCCAGATCCTCACCAACGTGTCGATCTCGGTCGGCAGCGTGATGAAGCCGGCCGGCTTCGAGGCTGCGCAGAACGTGCTCTCGGCCGCCTACGCCAAGGACTCGACGGACCCGCAGTGGGCCAACGACCCCGGCATGAAGAAGTGGAACGAGTTCGTCGACAAGTACATGCCGGGTGCCGACAAATCCGACACCAGCATGGTCTATGGCTACGGCGCGGCGTCGACGCTGGCCAAGGTCCTAGAAATGTGCGGCGACGATTTGACCCGGGCCAACATCATGAAGCAGGCGGCCTCATTGAAGGATTTTGCTCCGGACACGCTGCTGCCCGGCGTCAAGATCAACACCAGCGCCACCGACTTCGCCCCGATCGCGCAGCTCCAGATGCAGCGCTTCAAAGGCGAGAAGTGGGAACTCTTCGGCGAGATCATCAGCGGCGACGTCGCCACGGAGTGATAGTCTGACGCAATAATCCAACGCCTCGAGAAGCCCCCGCGAGCAATCGCGGGGGCTTTTTGTTGACGTCGAGCGTCAATCTTGTTCAATGCGGCGCCGATCCAGCCGGGGTGGGAGAGAAATGACTGCTGTTCGATTTCAGGTTGCGGCCCTGTTGGCCGCATTCATATTGTGCACTGCGATGAGCGGCCCTGCACTGGCGCAGAAAAAATACGACAGCGGCGCTTCCGATACCGAGATCAAGATCGGCAACATCATGCCCTATAGCGGCCCGGCCTCCGCCTACGCGGCGATCGGCAAGGCCGAGGAAGCCTATTTCAACAAGATCAATGCCGAGGGCGGCATCCACGGCCGCAAGATCAAGTTCATCTCCTATGACGACGGTTATTCGCCGCCGAAGACGGTGGAGCAGGCGCGCAAGCTGGTCGAGAGCGACGGGGTGCTGCTGATCTTCGGCTCGCTCGGCACCTCCACCAACGGCGCCATCCGCAAATACATGAACGAGAAGAAGGTGCCGCAATTGTTCGTGGCGAGCGGCGCTTCGAAGTGGAACGATCCCAGGCAGTATCCCTGGACCATGGGTTGGCAGCCGAGCTATGCGAGCGAGGCGCACATCTACGCCAAGTACATCATGAAGGAGAAGCCGGACGGCAGGATCGGCGTGCTCTACCAGAACGACGATTTCGGCAAGGACTATCTGAAGGGGCTGAAGGACGGCCTTGGGCCCAAGGCCTCGATGATCGTGCTGGAGGAAGGCTACGACACGTCCGAACCGGCCATCGACGAGCACGTCGTGAAGTTGAAGGCCGCCGGCGCCGACATCCTCATCAGCATCACCACGCCGAAATTTGCCGCCCAGGCGATCAAGAAAGCGGCCGAGATCAACTGGCACCCGGTCCACATCATCTCCAACGTCTCGGCCTCGGTCGGCGGCGTGCTCGAGCTGGCGGGGCTCGAGATCTCGCAAGGCATCCTGTCGGCGAGCTACACCAAGGACGGCTCCGACCCGCAATGGAACGCCGATGACGGCATGAAGAAGTTCTATAACTTCCTCGCGCAATATGCTCCCACGGCCAACAAGCTCGATGCCGGCGTGGTGTTCGGCTATGCCGCCGCGCAGACCATGGTGAAGGTGCTGCAGATGTGCGGCGATGACCTTACCCGCGAAAACGTCATGAAGCAGGCCGCCAGCCTGAAGGATTTCGAGCCCGATACGCTCTTGCCCGGCATCAAGATCAACACCGCGCCGGACAATTTCGCCCCGATCGAGCAGCTCCAGATGATGCGATTCAAGGGCAAGAAATGGGAGCTGTTCGGCGACATCATCTCGAGCGATCCTGGCCATTGAGGCCGATCAACTCAAAATCGCGCTATTCAAATTAATCAATCAGCGGCGGTCGCAATTTTTCGCAGCGCACACGATCCCGCGGCCGCCTCTGACTACTAAAGAAGCAGCCCCTGCGACGCCGTCGCAGGGGCTTTCTGTTGAAGGCATCAGGTAAATCGTATTGAATTGCGGCCGCGTCACCAAAAACAAGCAACGCAAGAAAAGGAACGCACACACACCAAGAAAATAGGGAGATAGGAATGCCCGCTGTCACCGGCAAACTTGCGGCCGCGTCACTGGCGCTTGCGCTCATTGCGGCCTCGGCCTCCACTGCATCGGCCCAGAAGAAATACGATACCGGCGCGACCGATACCGAGATCAAGGTCGGCAACATCATGCCCTACAGCGGACCGGCCTCCGCCTACGGCATCATCGGGCGGACCGAAGCCGCCTATTTCAAGAAGATCAACGACGAAGGCGGCATCAACGGCCGCAAGATCAACTTCATCTCTTACGACGACGCCTATTCGCCGCCGAAGACGGTGGAGCAGGCGCGCAAGCTGGTCGAGAGCGACGAGGTGCTGCTCATCTTCAACTCGCTCGGCACACCGCCGAACTCGGCGATCCACAAATACATGAACTCGAAGAAGGTGCCGCAGCTCTTCGTCGCGACCGGCGCCACCAAGTGGAACGATCCGCAGAACTTCCCGTGGACGATGGGCTGGCAGCCCAACTACCAGAGCGAGACGCAGATCTACGCGAAGTGGCTGCTCAAGAACAAGCCCGACGCCAAGATCGCCGTGCTGTTCCAGAACGACGATTACGGCAAGGACTATCTCAAGGGCCTGAAGGACGGCCTCGGCGCCAAGGCCGCCTCGATGATCGTCATCGAAGAAAGCTATGAGACTTCGGAGCCGAGCATCGACAACCACATCGTCAAGCTGAAATCGACCGGCGCCGACGTCTTCATGAACATCACGACGCCGAAATTCGCAGCCCAGGCGATCAAGAAGAACGCCGAGATCGGCTGGAAGCCGCTGCACTTCCTCAACAACGTCTCTGCCTCCGTCGGCAGCGTGATGAAGCCTGCCGGCTTCGAGAACGGCCAGGATATTATCTCGGCCGATTATCTGAAGGACGTGTCGGATCCCGAATGGGCCAACGATCCCGGCATGAAGGACTTTCTTGCGTTCATGACCAAATACTTCCCCGACGGCGACAAGCTCGATAAGGGCACCATCGTCGGCTATGCCGTGGCACAGACGCTGGTCCACGTCTTGAAGCAGTGCGGTGATAATCTCACGCGCGAGAACATCATGAAGCAGGCCGCTGGCATGAAGAACTTCCGCACGGAGGCGCTGCTGCCGGGAATCCAGATCAACACGTCCCCGACCGACTTTGCGCCGATCAGCCAGCTCCGGCTCGAGAAGTTCAAGGGCGACAAGTGGGAGCTGTTCGGCGACGTGATCAGCGCCGACGTCGGCGGCTAGCCCCGACACGACAACAAGCCTCCTGCGAACTCTCGCAGGGGGTTTTTGCTTGCGCGCCGATTATGATCACGCGATTGCACAATCGAATGACGACAAAGCCCGCTTACGCTTTCGCGCCTGATGCGGTAGGCAGGTGAACGGCGCGTTTGCCGCCAGTCTTTCCTGTCCGCTCAAGGCCTTTCGTCATGACCGACCGACGCCCCCTGCTCCGCGCGCTCTACGACGCCGCCGTTGCCGCCGCCCATCCCAACACGGTGCTGGCGCCTCACTTGCGGCCCGCACCGAGGGGACGCGTGATCTGCCTCGCCGCCGGCAAAGGCGCGGCCGCGATGGCCGCGGCGGCAGAGCGGCATTATCTCGACACGCTCGGGCTCGCACCGGAGCGCCTCGTCGGCATCGCCACCACGCGCCACGGCTACGACGTGCCGACCCGCCGCATCCGCGTGGTCGAGGCCGGCCATCCCGTGCCTGACGAGGCCGGCCTGAAGGGCGCGGCCGATACCCTCGCGCTCGCAGGCGAGGCCGGACCCGATGACCTTCTCCTGGTGCTGCTCACCGGCGGCGGCTCGGCGAACTGGATCGCGCCTGTCGACGGCATCAGCTTCGCGCAGAAGCAGGCGGTCAACAAGGCGCTGCTCCGCTCGGGCGCACCGATCGGCGAGATGAATATCGTGCGCAAGCATCTGTCGCGGATCAAGGGCGGGCGGCTGGCGCGCGCCGGCAAAGATGCCTCCGAGATCGTCACGCTCGCGATCTCCGACGTGCCGCATGACGAGCCCTCCGCGATCGCCTCCGGCCCCACCGTGCCCGATCCGACCACGCTCGCTGATGCGCGCGCGATCGTGACCAGGTACAAGCTCGACATCGACGATGCCGTCCGCCGCGCGCTGGACGCCCCCGCCAACGAGAGCTGCAAACCGGGTGACGCCGCCTTCGCACGCGCGCATTTCGAATTGATCGCACGTCCGAAGCAATCGCTCGATGCCGCGGTGAAACTCGCGCACGAGGCCGGTTACGAGACCATCGATCTCGGCGCCGATCTGGAAGGCGAGGCCCGCGAGGTTGCCGCCGATCACGCCAGGCTGGCGCTTCAGGCCCGCGCGCAAGGCAAGCGCGTCGCGATCCTCTCCGGCGGCGAGCTCACGGTCACCGTGCGCGGCCAAGGGCGCGGCGGCCCGAACCAGGAATACGCGCTGGCGCTCGCCGACCTGTTGAAGGACACGCCAAACATCTCCGCGCTCGCCGGCGACACCGACGGCGCCGATGGCGGTGCCGGCAATTCCACCGATCCCGCCGGCGCGCTGATCGACGCGGCGACGTTCGCGAAGATGAAGGCGCAGGGGCTGCAGCCGCAGGCGTATCTCGCCAGCAACGACGCGACGACGTTCTTCGAGGCGACGGGCGACCTGCTGCTGCCGGGGCCGACGCTGACCAATGTGAACGACATAAGGGTGATTCTGGTCGACTGAGGCGCCTGCCCCAATCACGGCGTCATTCCCCGCGAAGGCAGGAAATCCAGTACGCCGCGACTTCTCCATCACCCACTACTGCCTCTGGAATACTGGATCGCCCGCCTTCGCGGGCGATGACAGCTGAGCCGACCGCCCCCTCAAAACTCGTTGGCGATCTTCGAGAGCATCCCGAGCAGCGCTTCGCGGTTGGAGGGGCCGAGCAGCTCGTTCAGCCGGGCCTCGTGCTTGGTGGCGACGAGCTTCTTGGCGCGGGCCAGCACCGCCTTGCCCTTGTCGGTCAGCACCAGGATGTGCGAGCGGCGGTCGTTGGTGGAGCGGATCCGCGCGCAAAGGTCGCGGCTCTCGAGATTGTCGAGCATGGCGACGAAATTCGGGCGCAGGATGCCGAGGGTGGAGGCGATCTCGGTCTGGTTACGGCCCGGATTTTTCTCGACCAGCAGCAGAACGGAGAACTGCGCGGGCGTGAGCTGAAGCGAGGCCATGCAGCGCAGGAAGTTCTCGAACACCTTAAGCTGCGCCCGCTTCAGCACATAGCCGAGCTGCTCCGAGAGCTCGCCGAGCTGGAGGGCTTCGCCGGGCCCCTGACCTTGCACCTCGGCCGCGTCTTTGCGGACCTTGGCCGGATCGGCGGGCTTTTCAGAGGACTTTTCGGAGGTTTTCGAAACGGTCATCGCCTCATGCTCGTAATCCCGCTAAGTTCGGGAGGGTCGTCCCGCCACCCTTGAAGTTATATTTGATAATTGTTATGGACCATATCAAATATCGTCAGCTTTTTTCAATGGCTGTGAGCGGACCGTCCACGACTATCAGGGGACCGGTCCTTAATCTTTGAGGGGGAGCGTCCGGTCTTGAATACCACCATCATGCTGTTCCTGCTGCAGGACGGCATCACCAACGGCGCAATCTACGCGCTGCTCGGCCTCGCGCTGGTGCTGGTGTTCGCCGTCACCCGCGTGATCCTCATCCCACAAGGCGAATTCGTCACCTATGGTGCGCTGACCTATGCCTCGCTGGCTGCGGGCCAGATGCCGGGTACGGCGAAACTCGCGCTCGCCCTGGGCATCGGCGCCTTCGCGTTCGACCTGTTCGCCGCGCGCAAGGCGCTGCACGGACGCCTGGTCCTGCGCAGCGTCCTCACCAACGTCGTGCTGCCGGCCATCGTGCTGGCGCTGACGGTCCACTACGCCGCTCAGAAGCCGCCGGTTGCGGTCTGCATCGCGCTGTCGCTGGTGATCGTGGCGATGATCGGCCTGTTTCTCTACCGCATCGCATTCCAACCGCTGGCGCACACCTCCGTGCTGGTGCTGCTGATCGCCTCGGTGGGCGTCCACCTCGCGCTTCAGGGATTGGGCCTTTTGTTCTTCGGCGCCGAGGGCCAGCGCGGACCTGCCGTACTGTCCGGCTCTTTCACCGCCGGCGCGCTGCGCTTCACCGGCCAGAGCATCACGGTCTACGGCATCACCATCGCCTTCATCGTCGGGCTGTGGCTGTTCTTCGGGCTGACACTTTACGGCAAAGCGCTGCGCGCGACCGCCGTGAACCGGCTGGGTGCCCGGCTCGTCGGCATCCGCACGACGCTGTCCGGGCAGATCGCCTTCCTGCTGGCGTCCGTCATCGGCGCATTGTCGGGCATCATGATCGTGCCGATCACGACGCTCTATTACGACTCGGGCTTCCTGATCGGCCTGAAGGGCTTTGTCGCCGCGATCATCGGCGGTCTCGTCAGCTATCCCCTCACCGCCGTCGCAGCGCTGTTCGTCGGCATCGTCGAGGCGTTCTCGTCCTTCTATGCCTCCAACTACAAGGAGGTGATTGTTTTCATGCTCTTGATCCCCGTGCTGCTGCTGCGCTCGCTCGCTGCCCCCGCGGTCGAGGAAGAGAAGGACTGACGCCAAGATGCAGAGCCGGCTCCCCATCCTCATCTTCGCGCTTCTCATGGCGGCGATCCCGTTCGTTCCGGGCATGCCCCCGTTCTGGATCGTGCTGCTCGACAATATCGGCCTCACCGCCCTCGTCGCGATGGGCCTCGTGCTGCTGACCGGCGTCGGCGGCCTGACCTCGTTTGGACAAGCGGCCTTCGTCGGCTTCGGCGCCTACACCACCGCGGTGCTGTCGACGGCCTACGGGATGTCGCCCTGGCTGACGCTGCCGCTGTCGCTGCTGGTCAGCGGGTTGCTGGCGGTGCTGCTCGGCCTCGTCACGGTCCGTCTCTCCGGCCACTATCTGCCGCTCGGCACGCTCGCCTGGGGACTCGGCTTGTTCTATCTCTTCAGCAAGCTGGAATTTTTAGGAAGGAACGACGGCATCTCGGCGATCCCGCCGCTGTCGATCGGCTCGTTCAAGATGCTCTCGCCCGGCTCGATCTATTACGCGATCTGGGTGGCCGTGATCGTCTCGGCGCTGCTCACGATGAACCTGCTGGACTCCCGCACCGGCCGCGCCATCCGCGCGCTCCGGCGCGGCCATGTCGCGGCCGAAGCATTCGGCGTGCACACGCCGCGGGCCAAGATGCTGGTGTTCATCCATGCCGCCGTGCTCGCCGGCCTCTCCGGCTGGCTCTACGCTCATCTTCAGCGCGCGGTGAACCCCACGCCGTTCGGCGCGCAGGCCGGCATCGAATATCTCTTCATCGCCGTGGTCGGCGGCGCCGGCTATGTCTGGGGCGGCGTCCTCGGCGCGGCGCTCGTCGTGGTCCTGAAGGAAGTGCTCCAGAGTTACCTGCCGCTGATCCTGCCGGGCTCCGGCCAGGTCGAAACCATCGTGTTCGGCATTATGCTGGTGGCGCTGCTCCAGCTCGCACCCGGCGGCGTCTGGCCCTGGCTGATGTCGTTCCTGCCCGAGCGCACCCGTGGCAAAAAGCCGGACACCTCCCTGAAACTGGCGCAGCGCGCCCGTTCGGCCGGCCAATCCGGCGTCCTGCTCCAGGTCGAGAAGGCGCGAAAGCAATTCGGCGGCGTGGTCGCGGTAAACAGCGTCTCCTTCGACGTCCAGGCCCGCGAGATCGTTGCGCTGATCGGCCCGAACGGCGCCGGCAAGAGCACGACGTTCAACCTGATCACCGGCGTGCTGTCGGCCACCTCGGGCTCGATCTCCGTGCTCGGCAACAAGGTCGACAAGGCGCCGCCTCAGGAGATCGTCAAGCTCGGCATCTCCCGCACCTTCCAGCACGTCAAGCTGGTGCCTGACATGACCGTGCTGGAGAACGTCGCGATCGGCGCGCATCTGCGCGGCCATTCCGGGCCGATCTCCTCGATGCTGCGGCTGGACCGTGCCGACGAGGCCAAGCTGCTCGCGGAAGCCGCCCGCCAGATCGAGCGCGTCGGACTTGGCGAGCAGATGCATCAGTTCGCAGGCGCGCTTTCGCTGGGACAGCAACGGATCGTCGAGATCGCCCGTGCGCTGTGCGTCGATCCGATGCTGCTGCTGCTCGACGAGCCGGCCGCCGGCCTGCGCCACATGGAGAAGCAGCGGCTCGCGACGCTGCTGCGGGAGCTGCGCGACGGCGGCATGAGCGTGCTGCTTGTCGAGCACGACATGGGCTTCGTCATGAACCTCGCCGACCGCATCGTGGTGCTCGATTTCGGCACCAAGATCGCGGAAGGAACGCCGGCCACGATCAAGACCAATCCCGAAGTGATCAAGGCCTATCTCGGAGTGGCGGCATGAGCGCGCTGTTGTCCGTCACCGACGCCCATGTGTCCTATGGCAAGGTCGAGGCGGTGCGTTCGGTCTCGCTCGAGGTCGGCCAAAACCAGATCGTCACCATCGTCGGCGCCAACGGCGCCGGCAAGACCACGCTGCTCTCGGCCATCATGGGCGTTTTTCCGCTGAAGGGCCGCGTCGCCTTTGCCGGCCAGGACCTCTCCCGGCTCGACATCGAGGATCGCGTCGCGATGGGGCTCGGTCTCGTTCCCGAGCATCGCGAACTGTTCGTGACCATGAATGTCGAGGACAATCTCGAACTCGGCGCCTTCAGGATCGAGAGAAGCAAGGCGAAAGCCTCGATGGAGCGGGTCTACACGCTGTTTCCGCGGCTGAAAGAGCGGCGCAAGCAGTTCGCCGGCACGCTCTCCGGCGGCGAGCAGCAGATGCTCGCGATGGGCCGCGCGCTGATGGGCGAGCCCAAGCTCTTGATGCTGGACGAGCCGAGCCTCGGCCTCGCTCCGATCATCGTCGCCGACATCTTCCGCATCGTCACCGAACTGCGTGCCGCCGGCGTCTCCGTGCTGCTGGTCGAGCAGAACGCGCAGGCCGCATTGAAGATCGCGGATCAGGCCTACGTGATGGAGCTCGGCGAATTCGTGCTCAGCGGTAAGGCCAGCGACATCGCCGCAAACGAGCGGGTGGCGGCGAGCTATCTCGGCTTCCAGCACGAAGGCGCGAGCGTGATCTGATTTCGCGGCCCTACTTCCCTTCTCCCCTTGTGGTAGAAGGTGGCGCGCAGCGCCGGATGAGGGGTTCTCTCCGCGAATTACAACGTGGGACCGTTGCATGCGGAGAGAGACCCCTCACCCGTCTCGCCGCTTTGCGGCGAGCCACCCTCTCCCACAAGGAGAGGGTAAGAAGCATCATTTTTCAGCTCACCTTCTCCCCCTTCAGGGCTGCCACCTCCGCCTCCAACTCCGCGATCCTTGCATCCCTTGCCGCCAGCGCAGCCGCAACATCGCCGGCGTCGAACTTCTGCGGGATGTGCTGCGGGCAGTTCGTGTCCCACGCTTCGATCTTGAACAGGATCACCTGCTCCGGCCGCGCGCGGTAGCCTTTCGGCATCAGGGACTGCGTCAGCGCGGCGTCGTCCTCGACCACGCGCGCCTCACCCCAGATCTTCACCCGGCGGCGATGGGCGTAGTCCATCACAAAGATGTAGGCCCTGGGATTTTCGGACACGTTTCCCTGCGTGATGTACTGCCGATTGCCGGCGTAGTCGGCGAACGCGAGCGTCTGCTTGTCCAGCACCTTCAAAAAGCCCTTCGGGCCGCCGCGGTGCTGAATGTAGGGCTGGCCATCGGCCGAGGCAGTGGCGAAATAAAAGCTGTTGGCATCAGCGATGAACGCCGCGAGGTTCTCGTCGACCTCGGTGCGCCAACCGCGCTGCTCGGCATGAGCATAGCCTTCGCGCGATCCTTTTCGGGTCTGGATCGATTTCACCGCCGGCGTGAATGCCACGTCGCTGGCGTAGGTGTGAGTTGCCGTCATCGGAACAGCTCCTGAAATCCCGGCGCATCTCTGCGTCTTCGGGACCTAAAATGGACCTTCCGGCTGCCCAAACAATCTGTCCGCTTGACACTTAATCGTTGCAATATATGCAATAATGAGATGGACCGCCTTGAAGCCATGCATGTCTTTGTCACCGTCGCCGATTTGCGCGGCTTTGCGCCGGCGGCACGAAAACTGCGGCTGTCGCCCTCGGCGGTGACGCGGCTAATCGCGGCGCTGGAGGAACATCTCGGCGCGCGGCTGCTGCAGCGGACCACCCGGCAGGTGGGGCTGACCGACGTCGGCACGCGCTATCTGGAACGCGCGCGTCGCATCCTCGCCGACGTCGAGGAGGCCGACGGCTCGGCGCGGGAGGAGCGCAACCGGCCGAGCGGACGTCTGGTGGTGTCGGCGCCGGTCGGCTTCGGCCGTCTCCATGTCGGGTCTGTCATGACCGCCTACCTCAAGCGTTATCCCGAGGTCGCCTGCGAATTGCGGCTGTCGGACAACCTCGTCAATCTCGTGGAAGATGCCGTCGACGTCGCGGTGCGGATCGGGCATCTCGCCGACTCGTCACTGGTCGCGCGCCAGGTCGGCGAGATGCGGCGGATCGTGGTGGCGACGCCGGGCTACCTGAAGCGCCATGGCGAGCCGAAGACGCCGGAGGCACTGCTCACGCACCAGACCATCGCGTTCGGTCCATCCGCCAGCTGGCGCTTCGTACTGGACGGCCGCGACATCGAGGTGACGCCGGAACCGCGCTTCGCCAGCAACAGCGCCGACGCCGCCCTGCAATATGCCGAGGCCGACGGTGGCGTGACGCGGGTGCTGGCTTATCAGGCCGCCGAGGGCTTGCGTCGCGGGCGGCTAAAGATCGTGCTGGCGAAATACGAGCAGCCGGCACTGCCGATCCACATCGTCTACCCGACCTCGTCTACCCGACCTCGCGCCTGCTCTCAGCCAAGGTGCGCGCATTCGTCGATCTCGTGGTGGAGACGGCGGAGTGGAGATTTGGGTGACGGTGCCTGTGTCCCGGACGCGCTGCAACGCGTAGCGTTGCTGTGCAGAGCCGGGACCCAGAGGGCCAGAGCGTGAGCCGCGGATGGATGGGCCCCGGCTCTGCAGCGCACCATGCCGCAAACGCGGCGCGCTGCACCGCGTTCGGGGCACGGAGACGTCACCCCTTCTTCGGCACGACGCGAAAGGTGCCGCTGGCGCGGGCGATCACGGCGTCGTCGGCCTTGACCAGGCTCTGCGCGAAACAGATCGTGCTGCCGGTCTTGATCGCCTCACCCTCGACCGCGAGCCATTGACCGATTTCGCCGGCACCGACGTAGTCGACCGACAGCGAGATGGTGACGAGCGACGTCGTCCAGCCCGTCGCTTGCGCGCAGCTGTAACCCATGGCGGCATCGGCCAGCGCCGCAATCAATCCGCCATGGATCAGCCCGCGCGCGTTGGTGTGCGGTGTCGCCAGCCGCAATCCCACGGTGACGCCCTTATCGGTCTTTCTGGAATAAAGCGGCTCCCACGGGTCGGTGAGGGGCGCTTTTCGGAAATGCGGCTCGAAGCCGGCGGGAATGTCGGTGCTGGTCATGTCTGGCTCGCGTCGTTGGCTGCCGCCATTGAACGCGATGTGGATGCCAGTTTCACCGCCTACAAAGTTTTAAACGGAATTTGCGCGAGTGTTTGAAACGAGCGGCACTGTCGCCCCACAACCACTGTCATCACTCGCGAAAGCGGGTGATCCAGTATTCCAGAGGCGGTGACGTGATACGGACTGGCCGCGGCGTACTGGATGCCCCTTCGCGGGGGCATGACAGCTATTTTCAAAACGGCAGCCCCACGTAATTCTCCGACAGCGAGGTCATCGCGGCATGCGACTGCGTGACGTAGTCGAGCTCGGCGAGCTGGATGCGGGCGCCGATGGTGCCGGTGTCGGGGAATTTGTGCAGCATCGAGGTCATCCACCAGGAGAAGCGCACGGCCTTCCAGACCCGCGCCAGCGCCTTGGCGGAATAGGCGTCGATCCCGGCGCTGGATTTCTCGTCGTAGAATTCGCGAAGCGCGCTCGACAGATAATGGGCGTCGCTGGCCGCGAGGTTCAGCCCCTTGGCCCCGGTCGGTGGCACGATATGGGCGGCGTCACCGCACAGGAACATCCGGCCGAAGCGCATCGGCTCGGCCACGAAGCTGCGCAAGGGCGCAATGCTCTTCTCGATCGAGGGTCCCGTGACCAGGCTGTCCGCAGCCTCCTGGTCGAGCCGGCTCTTGAGCTCGTCCCAGAAGCGGTCGTCGGGCCATTGGTCGACATGGTCGTCGAGCGCGCATTGCACATAGTAACGGCTGCGTTTGGCCGAACGCATGGTGCACAGCGCAAAGCCGCGGGCGTGGTTCGAATAGATCAGCTCGTGGCTGACCGGCGGGGTATCGGAGAGGATCCCGAGCCAGCCGAATGGATAGATCCGTTCGAACTCCTCGATCGCCGAGGCCGGAACGCTGGCGCGGCTGACGCCGTGAAAGCCGTCGCAGCCGGCGATGAAGTCGCAATCGATCGAGTGGGTGACGCCATCCTTGACGTAGGTCACGCGCGGGCGACCGCCGTCGAAATCATGCGGCTGCACGTCCTTGACCTCGTAAACCGAGGTGAGACCGGCGGCCTTGCGCGCATTCATCAGGTCGAGCGTGACCTCGGTCTGGCCGTAGATCGTGACCGTCTTGCCGGTCGCGGCCTTCATGTCGATACGGTGTCGGCGGCCGGAAAAGGCCAGCTCGATCCCTTCATGCAGCAGACCTTCGGCATGCGCCCGCGCGCCGGCGCCGATCTGGTCGAGCAGCGCGACTGTTCCCTCCTCCAGGAGGCCGGCGCGGATGCGGCCGAGCACATAGTCCGGGCTCTGGCGCTCCAGGATGACGTTGTCGATGCCGTAACCGCGCAGAAGTTGCCCAAGCAACAATCCAGCCGGCCCTGCACCGATGATTGCGACTTTTGTCCGCAATACTTGCTCCTCCCGATCCTGTAGGTTTTCGTCGCGGCTCGCTTGTCGCAGCCGTCCGCGCACGATAATTATATCATATAACGGTTGGGCAAAAGGGGAGTGCGCGGCGGCACGCCGCGCCAGTTCCGGCTTGAATGCGCCGGCTAATTAGATAACATGTTAATTAACGAGACCGGGCCATCGAAGCCCGCCGTCACAAGAGGGAGAGACACGTGATGAGGAAAGCCTGTCTGGCGTTGCTGCTGGCAGCAAGCGTGAGCCCTGCGCTCGCGCAGGACAAGACCTTCGACCTGAAGATCTCGCACTGGGTGCCGGCCTCGCACCCGCTGCAGAAATCGCTGGAGGATTGGGCCGCTGCGGTCGAGAAGGATTCCGGCGGCACCATCAAGGGCAAGGTGTTTCCGGCCCAGCAGATGGGCAAGGCGTTCGACCATTACGATATGGCCCGCGACGGCATCGCCGACGTCACCTACGTCAATCCCGGCTACCAGCCCGGCCGCTTCCCGATCATCGGGGCCGGCGAACTGCCGTTCCTGATCTCGGATGCCAAAGGCGGCTCGATGGGGCTCGACGCCTGGTATCGCAAATACGCCGAGAAGGAGATGAAGGACGTCAAGTACTGTCTCGCTTTCGTCCACTCGCCCTCCTCCTTCCACTCCCGCACCAAGAAGATCGTGATGCCGGAGGACGTGAAGGGCCTGAAGATCCGCCCGGCCCACGCCACCATGGCGAACTTCGTCACCTCGCTCGGCGGCACCAACGTGCAGTCCTCCGCGCCCGAAGTGCGCGACATCATCGAGCGCGGCGTCGCCGACGGCGTCACCTTCCCCTGGGGCTCGCTGGTGCTGTTCGGCATCGACAAGGTGACCAAGTACGACATGGAGGCGCCGCTCTACACCACGACCTTCGTGTTCGTGATGAACAAGGACAAGTACAATGCGATGTCCGACAAGCAGAAGGCCGCGATCGACAAGAATTGCACGATCGAGATGGCAGGCGTGGTCGGCGAGCACTGGGGCAAGTTCGAGGATGCCGGCATCGACAAGGTCAAGGCGGAATCCGGTCACGAGGTCTACAAGCTGACACCCGAGCAGACCGCCGCTTGGAAGAAGGCCGCCGAGCCGCTGGTCAAGACCTGGTCCGACGGCGCGAAGAAAGCCGGCGCCGATCCGGATGCTGCGCTCGCGGATCTGAAGGCATCGCTGAAGAAGTACAACGCGCTGGCGGAGTGAAGCTGGGCTGCGGCTGCGCACTCCCTGTACCTCTCCCGCTTGCGGGGGAGGTCGGCGCGAAGCGCCGGGTGGGGGCTCTCTCCACATCGGGATTATCGCCTGCGGAGAGACCCCCACCCCGACCCTCCCCCGCAAGCGGGAGAGGGAGCGCAGCTTGATCGCGGGCGCACCTCGAACTCGTCAAGCTTTTGAACAGGACCACCCCATGAAGCGCAGCTGGATGGATCGCGTTATCGATTCGATCGAATGGATCGCAGCGGCCTTCGTCGGCATCGTCGCGCTCGACATCTTCCTGTCGGTGCTGCTGCGCAACACGCTCAACTATGCGATTCCCGACAGTTTCGACATCGGCCGCATGCTGCTCGGCATCCTCATCTTCTGGGGCATCGCGGCGACATCCTATCGCGGCACCCACATCACGGTCGATTTGGTCTGGGGCAATGTCGGACCGCGCTACCAGCGCTGGATCGACGTGTTCGCAACCCTGGTGCTGCTGTTCGTCGTCACGGTGCAGACCTGGACGCTGTTCGACAAGGTCCGCGGCACCTACAACGACAACGTCCAGACCTTCGACATGCACATGCCGACCTGGCCGTTCTTCGCGATCGCCTGGATCGGCGACGTCTCGGCCGTGCTGCTAATCGCGATCCGCACTTACCGGCTGATCTTCCATCCCGAAGAGATGCACGACCCCAAGCTGAAGGCGACGGAATAATCATGAGCACCGATGCCGTCGCCGTTATCGGCTTTGTTTCCCTTTTCGCACTGATGCTGCTGCGCGTGCCCGTCGGCATGGCCATGGGCCTCGTCGGCGTCTCCGGCTTCACCTATCTCGTCGGCGCCACGCCGGCGCTGAAACTGGTCGGCCAGACCTCGATGCGCACGGTCACCGACTACACCTTCGGCGTCATCCCGATGTTTTTGCTGATGGGTTCCTTCGTCAGCAATTCCGGCATGAGCCGCGAGCTGTTCCGCGCCGCCAACGGTTTTGTCGGGCATCTGCGCGGCGGGCTCGGCATCGCCACCGTCGGCGCCTGCGGCGGTTTTGCCGCGATCTGCGGCTCGTCGGTCGCGACCGCCGCGACCTTCTCCGCCGTCGCCTACCCGGAGATGCGCCGCTTCGGCTATCCGCAGTCCTTTGCTACCGGCGTGATCGCGGCCGGCGGCACGCTGGGCGCGATGCTGCCGCCCTCCACTGTGCTCGCGGTCTACGGCATCATCACCGAGCAGGACATCGGGAAACTCTTCATCGCCGGCATCATCCCGGGCATCCTGGCGATGACCATGTACATGATCACGATCTTTCTGATCGGGTATTTCCGGCCCGACTTCCTGCCCAAGGGCAAGGTGCTGCCGTGGCGCGAGCGCTTTGCCGGCCTGAAGGACATCTGGGCGCCGGTGCTGCTGTTCGTGTTCGTGATCGGCGGCCTCTACGGCCTGCCCTATTTGCCGCGCTTCACCCCGACCGAAGCCGGCGGCGTCGGCGCTGCCGGCGCCTTCATCATCGGCGTGGCGACCGGCCGCCTCGACCGCGAGAAGATTTTGGCGTCGCTGCTCCAGGCCACCCGCACGGCGGCCGCGGTGTTCACCGTGCTGATCGGCGCCTTGATCTTCGGTTATTTCCTCACGGTAACGCAGACCCCGCAGAAGGTGACGGAATTCCTCACCGGCCTCGGCCTCGGCCCCTACGGCGTGCTGGCGCTGATCATGGTGATGTATCTCGTGCTCGGCTGCCTGATGGACGCCATGGCGATGATCATCCTCACCGTGCCGATCATCTTCCCCGTGATCATGCATCTCGGTTTCGACCCGATCTGGTTCGGCGTCATCATCGTGATGACCGTCGAGCTCGGCCTGATCCATCCCCCGGTGGGCATGAACGTCTTTGTCATCAAAAGCGTGGTGAAGGACGTCTCCTTCTCCACCATCTTCAAGGGCGTGATCCCGTTCGTGGCGACAGACCTCGTGCGCCTGGTGATCCTGATCGCGTTCCCGCTGCTGGCGACATGGCTGCCGACACGGATGATGGCGCATTGAAAGGCGAAGCGATGACCACACCGGCGCTGGAAACCAAATACGTCTTCACCATCACCGCAAAAATCGGCGACGTCGTCACCGCCGGCGAGACCGGCATCGGCGTTCGCCGCATCATCCCGATCCTCGGCGGCGAGGTGACGGGCGCGGTCACCGGTCGCGTGTTGCCGTTCGGGGCGGACTTCCAGACCATCCGCCCGAATGAGCTGATCGATCTCGAAGCGAAGTACGCCTTCGAAACCGACGACGGCGCCATCGTCTATGTCGAGAACAAGGGCATGCGCTTCGGCCCGGTCGAGCTGTTGCAAAAGCTCAAGCGCGGCGAACCGGTCGATCCAAAACTGATCTATTTCCGCACCGTGCCGAAATTCGAGACGGGGCATGAGAAGTACCGCTGGCTGATGGAGCACATTTTTGTGGGTTCAGCGGCACGGCATGCGGATCGCGTCGTGATCGACGTGCATCAGGTGATGTAAGTCAACGTTGACCACCGCCTGTTTAGTGTGTATAAATACACACCATGAGTAGTCGAGACATTATCTCGGCCCTTCACAAGGATGGGTGGGTGCAGGTGGCTCAAAAGGGCAGCCACGTCCAGTTCAGACATCCGTCGAAAAAGGGCCGCGTCACGGTCCCTCATCCGAAGCGAGACATCGCGCTCGGAACGTTGAAGAGTATTGAACAGCAATCAGGACTGAAGCTGAGGTAAGCGCCATGCGTCACTACATTGGTCTTATCCATAAGGATGCCGACAGCGATTTCGGCGTGTCGTTTCCGGACCTGCCCGGCGTCGTGACTGCGGGGACCACGCTCGACGAGGCGCGCGACATGGCCGAGGAAGCGCTGGCGTTTCACCTCGAGGGCATGGCGGAGGACGGAGTGGCTATTCCCGAGCCTTCGTTGCTCGAAGACATCATGTCGGATCCCGAGAACCGCTCCGGTGTCGCCATTCTGGTGTCGGTGAAGGATGACCAGCCAAAGGTCGTGCGCGTCAATGTCACTCTGCCCGGAGATGTCCTGGAGCAGATCGACAAGTATGCCGAGGCCCACGGCTATACGCGATCGGGCCTGCTTGCTCAGGCCGCGAAGAAGCTGATGACTGAAGCGGCCTGAGACGCTTCTGAACCTCGCCCCCTTATAAGGCGCCCTTTCACACAGCCCTTGGGGAGAGCTTCCCGTATTGACTCCTCCCGAATTCGTTATAGAACATAACTATTCTGACAAGGACGCAAATGACACAGGGAAACGCCGAAACCGCTGACGCGGGCGGCTCCGGGCTATTGAGGATCGAGCGGGCGGACCGGGTTTTGACCGTCGGCCTGAACCGGCCGGCCAAGCGCAATGCGCTCAACGACGGCATCATCCTGGAAATCGGCGAGTGTTTTGCGTCCCTGCCCGAGGATATCGGCGCGGTCGTCATCCACGGCATCGGCGACCATTTCTCCAGCGGTCTCGATCTCTCCGAGCTGACCGACCATGACGCCACCGGCGGCCTGCTGCATTCGCAGATGTGGCACCGGGTGTTCGACCGCATTCAGTACAGCCGCGTGCCCGTGATCGCGGCGCTCAGGGGCGCGGTGATCGGCGGCGGGCTGGAGCTCGCCTGTGCGGCGCATATTCGCGTCGCCGAGCCCTCGACCTATTTCGCCCTGCCGGAGGGGCAGCGCGGCATCTTCGTCGGCGGCGGCGGCTCCGTGCGGCTGCCGCGGCTGATCGGCGTCGCCAGGATGATGGACATGATGCTGACGGGGCGCGTCTATACCGCGACCGAAGGCGCCTCCTACGGCTTTGCGCAATATGTCACGGAAGCCGGCAACGGCCTCGGCAAGGCGCTGGAGCTTGCGACCAAGGTCGCCTCCAACGCGCCGCTGACGAATTTCGCCGTGCTGCAGGCACTGCCGATGATCGCGGAAGCCAATCCGCAGGCCGGCCTCCTGATGGAGTCGCTGATGGCAACGGTGGCGCAGAGCGACAAAGAGGCAAAACGCAGGATCCGCGAATTCCTCGAGCACAAGACCGCAAAGGTGAAGCCGAAATCATGAGCGCGCAGCCGTCCTCGTCCAGCATGGAGCGCGGCGCGAGCACTTCCCCGCTGCGGCCCATTTCGTTCGGCGATCCCGTCGTCAACATCGAGCGGCGCGACGACGGCACGATTTATCTGCGGCCAACACAGCCGCTCGGCGACTATCCGGTTCGTATCACCGACCGCCTGCATCATTGGGCGACGACCACACCCGACCGCGTCTTCATGGCCGAGCGTGAAGGCGGCCGCGGCTGGCGCAAGATCAGCTACGCCGAGCTGCTCGCCGCGAGCCGGCACATCGCCTCAGGCCTGATTGCGCGCGGCCTGTCGGCGGAGCGGCCGGTCGTCATCCTCTCCGGCAATTCGATCGACCACGCATTGCTCGCGTTCGGCGCGTTCTATGCCGGCATTCCGTTCTGCCCGGTGTCGCCGGCCTATTCGCTGGTGTCGAAGGATTACGGCAAGCTGTCCTATTTGATGAAGCTGCTGACGCCCGGCCTCGTCTTTGCCGAAGACGCCGACAAATTCGCCGACGCGCTCGCCGCCAATGTCTCGCTCGGCACCGAAATCGCCGCGTCTTACGGCCACGTCCCGGGCCGCGACGTGACCTTGCTCGCCGATCTCATGGCAACGCCGATCCGCGCCGATCTGGACGAGGTCCACGACAAGATCGGCCCCGATACGATCGCGAAATTCCTGCTGACCTCGGGCTCGACCGGCAACCCCAAGGCGGTCATCAACACCCAGCGCATGATCTGCGCCAACCAGGTGATGCTGCGCGAGACGCTCGCCTTCCTTAAGGACGAGCCGCCCGTCATCATCGACTGGCTGCCCTGGAATCACACTTTTGGCGGCAACCACAATATCGGACTGACGCTCTACAACGGCGGCTCGATGTATCTCGACGCCGGCAAGCCGGTGCCCGGAGGCATCGAGGAGACCGTGCGCAATCTCCAGGAGATTTCGCCGACGGTCTATTTCAACGTCCCCAAGGGTTATGAGTCGCTGCTGCCTTATCTGCGCGACGACCAGGGCCTGCGCGCAAAATTCTTCGACCGTCTGCATGCGATGTTCTTCTCGGGCGCGGCGCTGTCGCCGTTCGTCTGGAACAGCCTCGACGAGCTCGCCGTGAAGGAAAAAGGCTACCGCGTGCCGATGCTGACCGGCTTGGGTGCCACCGAGACCGCGCCGTTCTTCATGTCGGTCAACCCGCGCACCAGCCGCTCCGGCCATGTCGGGCTTCCCGTATCTGGCAACGACGCCAAGCTGGTGCCGAACAACGGCAAGATGGAAGTTCGTTGCAAGGGGCCGAATGTGATGCCCGGCTACTGGCGCCAGCTCGACATCACCGCAAAATCGTTCGACGAAGAGGGCTTCTACAAGCTCGGCGATGCGCTCAAGCCTGTCGATCCCGATGATTTCAACGCCGGCTTCGATTTCGATGGCCGCATCGGTGAGGATTTCAAGCTCGGCAGCGGCACCTGGGTCAGTGTCGGCCCCTTGCGCGCGCGCTTGGTTGCCGCCTGTGCGCCGCTGGTGCGCGACGTCATCATCGCCGGCATCAACCGCGACGAGGTCTCCGCACTGGTCGTGCTCGATCTCGACGGCTGCCGGCTGATCAACCCGACGCTGCCGGCCGACGATCTCGTCGTCGCGAGCCGCGACCGGCTGGTGCGCGAAGCTCTCCGCGAACGGCTGACCCGTTTTCTCGGCGAAGCCACCGGCTCCTCGACGCGGATCACACGCGCGATCCTCATCGACACGCCACTCTCGATCAACAAGGGCGAAGTCACCGACAAGGGCTCTATCAACCAGCGCGCGGTGCTCGAGCATCGCAGCCTCCTGATCGAAGAGCTCTACGCTGCCAATCCATCGGACCGTGTGATATCGGTCGGCTAAGAAGTCATCGCTAGAGGGAGAACGCCATGTTGTTGAAGGATCAGGCTGTCATCGTCACCGGCGGCGCGTCGGGACTTGGCGCGGCGACCGCGCGAAAGCTGGCTGCGCAGGGCGCCAAGGTCGCGGTGTTCGATCTCAATGCCAAGCTCGCCGAGACTGTCGCCGCCGAGATCAAGGGCGTGGCCGTGGCTTGCGACGTCTCTGATGCCGCCTCCGCGGAAGCTGCGATCGCGCAGGCGACCAAGGCCCATGGACCCGCGCGCGTGCTGGTCAATTGCGCCGGCATCGGCGTTGCCAAGCGCGTCGTCGGCCGCGACGGCCCGATGGCGCTCGCCGATTTCGACAAGGTGATCAAGGTCAATCTGATCGGCACCTTCAACATGCTGCGTCTTGCCGCAACCGAGATGTCCAAGCTCGAGCCGCAGGCAACCGGCGAGCGCGGCGTCATCATCAACACGGCGTCCGTTGCGGCCTATGACGGCCAGATCGGGCAGTCGGCCTATTCGGCCTCGAAGGGCGGCATCGTCGGTATGACGCTGCCGATCGCGCGCGAGATGGCGCAGTTCGGCGTCCGCGTGCTGACGATTGCGCCCGGCCTGTTCCTGACCCCGCTGCTCGCCAACCTGCCGCAGGAAGCCCAGGACTCACTCGCCGCCGCGATCCCCTTCCCGCGCCGGCTCGGCCACGCCGACGAGTTCGCGGCACTCGCCCTGCACATGGTCGAGAACTCCTACCTGAACGGCGAAGTGGTGCGCCTCGACGGCTCGCTGCGCATGGCGCCGAAATAGGGCGCGACATATGTTCGTGAACCGGCGCGACGTACAGATCCAGTGGGGCGACTGCGACCCCGCCAACATCGTCTATTACCCGCGCTATTTCGCGATGTTCGACGATTCGACGTCGACCCTGTTCGAGGTCGCCGGCTTCTCCAAGCAGGATTTGGTCAAAAAATACGGCCTGGTGGGTATTCCCATGGTCGACACGCGCGCCAAGTTCTACATTCCATCCACTTATGGCGACTGGATCACCATCGAAACGAAGATCGAGAGCATCAAGCGCTCGAGCTTCGAGGTGAAGCACAGCGTCTACAAGGGCGAGGCGTTGGCGATCGAGGGTTTTGAGACCCGCGTCCTGGTCGGCCGCGACCCCGTTAACCCCGACAAACTGAAATCGGCACCGTTCCCTGCGGAAATGCTAGCCAAATTCACGGGGAGTTAGGTCGGGAGCTAAATCGCCACATCACCCAAAGAGGGGGCTGAATTACCCCCCGATTTCTGCTTTCAAAGAAACACATAAAGGGAGGAATAGATGAAACGCTTTTACCTGACCGCTGCCGTCACCGCGGCCGCGCTTGCGCTGCCGGCCCTGCCCGCACTGGCCCAGACCACCGAGATCACCATCGGCATCACCACGACCACCACCGGCCCGGGCGCGGCGCTGGGCATTCCCGAACGCAACGCGCTGGAGTTCGTGCCGAAGGAAATCGGCGGCGTGCCGCTGAAGGTGATCGTGCTCGACGACGGCGGCGATCCCACCACCGCGACCACCAACGCCCGCCGCTTCGTCACGGAATCCAAGGCCGACATCATCATGGGCTCGGCGCTGACGCCGCCGACCATCGCGGTCTCCAACGTCGCCAACGAAGCCGGCATCCCGCATTTCGGCCTCGCACCTTTCCCGATCACACCAGAGCGCATGAAGTGGTCCGTGGCGATGCCGCAGCCGATTCCGATCATGGGCAAGGTGCTCTACCAGCATATGAAGTCGAAGGGCGTGAAGACGGTCGGCTATATCGGCTATTCCGACTCCTACGGCGACCTCTGGTTCAACGACTTCAAGGCCCAGGGCGTGCCGATGGGCATGACCCTTGCGGACGAAGAGCGCTTTGCACGGCCCGACACCTCGGTGACCGGACAGGTGCTGAAGCTCGTCGCCGCCAATCCCGACGCGATCCTGGTCGGCGCCTCCGGCACCGCGGCCGCACTGCCGCAGACCGAGCTGCGCGAGCGCGGCTATCAGGGTCTGATCTACCAGACCCACGGCGCGGCCAGCATGGATTTCATCCGTATCGCGGGCAAGGCCGCGGAAGGCGTGCTGATGGCTTCGGGCCCGGTGATGGACCCGGAAGATCAGCCGGATGAAGCCGCGACCAAGAAGCCGGGCCTAGCGCTCAACTCGGCCTACGAAGGCAAGTACGGCCCGAACAGCCGCAGCCAGTTCGCCGGCCATTCCTACGATGCTTTCGAGATCCTGAAGCGCGTGATCCCGACGGCGCTGAAGACGGCCAAGCCCGGCACGCCGGAATTCCGCGAAGCAATCCGCCAGGCACTGCTGTCGGAGAAGGAAATTGCTGCAAGCCAGGGCGTCTACAATTTCACCGAAAAGGACCGCTACGGCCTCGACGACCGCTCGCGCATCCTGCTGACGGTGAAGAACGGCAAGTACACGCTGGTGAAGTAGCGCGACGATAGTTTCGAGACAACGAGAGCCGGTCCAATGGGCCGGCTCTTTTCATTTGCGATCCTTGAGCGGCCTCAGGCCGCCTGACGCAGCGGGGTCCAGGCGAATTCCGGATAGTAATTGTCCATCATCCGGTCGACATAGGCGGTGAGATTCGGAAATCCTTCGGCGCGACGGCGCAGTCCGGATTCGAAGAACGGCGTCAGGATGCCGGCCAGCGCGCCGAAGGCAGTGGCATCGACGCCGCTGGGCTTGTTGCCCATCAGATAGGACTTGTCGCCGAGCTGCACCGAGAGCGCAAACAGCGAGCGCACGGCGAGATCGACGTCCTCATCGGGCGCGTGGCGGCCGAGGCCGGAGAGCAGATAGTTCTCGGCGACACGGAATTGCGCGTCCTCGCGTAGCTTCTCGCGAGCGTGCTCCGGCGCGCCGTCGAAGAAATGCGCAGGCCCCTTGGCGAAGTTGACCGGATCGACCCAGCGCGCCCCGACGAGCGCAAAATAAACGTGATGCTCGATCATGCGCTCGAATGCCCAGGCCTGTGCGCGCTCGGCAAGCGACAGGCCGGCGTCGAAATCGAAGCCATAGCGGCGCTCGATATGGGCGCGGATGAAGGTGGAATCCGCCACAGCCTCGCCGCCATCGTCGATGAAAGGCAGCTGCCCCTTGGGAGAGGCGGGCGGCATCGCCCGCTCCTTCCGGTAGGGCAGTCCCGCCATCTTGAGCTGCACCTCCGTCTTGGTGACGAAGGGGCTGATTTCCGGCAGGCCGAAGCCGGTGCCAAAGCCGTAAAGCGTGATCATGAAGGCTCTCCTGAAGCGACCGAAAGAGTTGAGGGAACTTAACCGCCGGCTGCTGCCACCATGGTGGCAGCAGCCGTGATATCTTCGGCGAAACGGGCTCCTCGCCAGGCGCGGGCCATGACATGACGGACCAGCGCGTCCGCAGCCTGGACCAACGAGCGAGCCACCACGGTCGCGAGCGCAAGGCGGAGATCGATGACCATGAGATCAAGCGATACAAGGCGGCTGGACGCCCATGCGTACCAGGCTCGGATTTGCCAAGGCTGGACTCTCCAGGGCCGGGCCTGCGAAGGCTGGGTCCGCCACAGCGCAGCGGCCGGGCCGAAATGGGTTGGAATGATCATGGACAAATCCTCTTCAGTCGACGCGTTGTCCCGGTATAGAACTCCCCTGCTGCCAACATCCTGTCAGCAGCCGCGCGCCGCCTTCTGAAAAAACAAGCACAAGAGACCCCTCATGAGACGCGCCGACCGGCTGTTTCAAATCATCCAGGTGCTGAGGCGCACGCGTAAGCCGCTGACTGCGGACGCCATCGCGTCCGAGCTCGAGACATCGAAGCGCACGATCTATCGCGATATCGCGACGCTGATCGGCCAGCGCGTGCCGATCCGCGGAGAAGCCGGCATGGGCTACATCCTGGAAAAGGGTTTTGACCTCCCGCCTTTGATGCTGACACCCGAGGAGATCGAGGCGGCGGTGCTGGGCGCGCAATGGGTCGCCGGCCATGCCGATCCCGCGCTGGCGCGCGCGGCTGAAGATTTGATGGCCAAGATCGCGGACACCGTCCCTGAGCGCCTGCGTCCCTTTGTGCTGGAGCCGGCAAGCCGCGCACGGCCGAGCTGGAACAGGGAGCCGGACCGCCTGGACATGGTGCGCACGCGCACCCAGATCCACGAAGGCAGGAAGATCATGCTGCGCTATCGTGACGAGCAGGGCCGCGCCAGCGAGCGCATGATCTGGCCGATTTCGGTCGGCTATCTCGAAGCCGTGCGCCTGCTCGCGGCTTGGTGCGAGCTACGCGGCGACTTCCGCAGCTTCCGCACCGACCGCGTGGTGGATGCGAGCTATCTCGAGGACAGATATCCGGAGCGGCGCGACGTGCTGCGCGCGAAATGGCGGCAGAGCCTGGTCTGGGGTCCGCCAAAGGACACGTGACGACGATGGACGAGAACTCCCCCATCGACCTGTCGAACTGCTGCCAGAGTTGCGGCGCCTGCTGCGGCTATTCGGCGAACTGGCCGCGCTTCTCGATCGAGAGCGACGAGGAGCTTGCCGCGATTCCCGAAACGCTGGTCAACGACCGCCAGTCCGGCATGCGCTGCGAGGGCGATCGCTGTTCGGCGTTGCAGGGAGAGATCGGAAAGCAGACCGCATGCGGCATCTACCAGGTGCGGCCGGAGGTCTGCCGCACATGCATGCCGGGCGACGCCGAATGCGCGATGGCGCGGCGGAAATTCGGGCTGCCGATTATCGCAAACGCATGATCCGGAAAAGTGTGCAGCGGTTGTCCGTCAAGATCATGCGCCAGCAAATGAGGCTTAGGCCGGAACGGCTTCGCTGATCTCGTCGTCGATCTCATCGTCCAGCGGTGCGAGCACCGAGAGCGGCTTGGTCGACAGCGTGATCGGCTTGCGGCCACCCGACGACGGCGAGGATTTCGCCGCGCCTTCGCGCGCCAGCGCGTAGAGCGTCGAGCCGACGCGGCCGCCGCTCTCGATCAGGTCGCGCTCGTTGCAGCTGCCTGCGATCGCGACTGCCAGCGAATGCAGATGGCTGCGGCGATAGCAGAACAACGCCAGCATGGCGCGGACCTCAGGGGTAACAGTCTCAACCAGCCTCGGCAGACCGCTCGCATTGGCGCGATACATCTCGCCAAGGAGTTCGTCGCGGACCGGGCAGAAATCGCTTTCAAAGGCGTCGCGGCTTGAAAACATTGCAGTTCTCCCTCGTGGGGGAAGATGCAGTGCAATTCTCTAATGAAAGGTTAACCACGCTGCCCGGTAGTCACCCGGGGTCCTTGCGCCCTGACCGCGTATCAGAGGGCCGGAAAGGGTTTTCTCCGTGGACATCCTTCGAGACGCCCGCCTCCGGCGGGTCCTCAGGATGAGGCCGGTTTCTGCTGAAAGATTCTCACCCCTCATGATGAGGAGGCGCGAAGCGCCGTCTCGAACCATGCAGGCCCGACAGCCACTCCAGAGGGCCGCCGGCCTCAGTTCGCCGCCATGAAGATCGACAGGCCGAAGCCGGTCAAATGGTGCAGGGCCTGGTCGACACCGATCAGGGTCCAGAACCAGGGATGCGCAAGGTCGACACCGAAATTGGCCGAGACGAGGCCCTTGGCGCGGTCGATCGTGATGTGGATCACGAAGTCGATCAACGCCACAAACCAGAATTTCGGCGCCACGATCAGGATCAGCGGCAGCGCAACCGCAAGGTGAATCAGGCAATGCACCAGGAGCGGCAGGGCCCAGCCGTGCTTCTGGTCCTTGCCTTGCGCCATCCAGGCGGTCTGCAGAACGAAATCGGCGATGATGTGCTTGAAGGTGAGCAGCAACATCCAGCCAATGAGCGCTTCGACCGGAACCGCCGATGACAGGGATGGAAACGACAAAGCTGACGCCCTCATTGACGTGAGAAGAAGAATTGGAGCGTGCAGCGCAACCTCTTCCTGGACCGGTCAATTCGCCGGGACTTGCGATTTATGACATTTCCCGCGGCGGAATGCAGCCGGGGGAACCGGAAAATCGCCAACTGTGGCAAACTGGTGATAGGATGACCAATGGCCGCGGCCGAGTTGAGTAAGGTTACCTTCGGCTCGAAATTTGCTTTCCGCGACCTGCGCGCTATCATTGTCAGTAGAATATCGTTCCTTTTTCAGACGTTTACGAATTACGGGGCGTCCGCAGCGATCCACTTCCGCGAGCCGGCCGCCGTTGGAAGAATAAGGCCAGAGTGCTGCCATGAGTACTGAGGGCCCTACCTCGTCGCCGATCGAGCCACCGCCCCGGCGACCCAAGGTGATCAAGACCAATCAGCAGCAGGTCTTCCTCTACGTCGTGCTGACCCTGCTGTTGTCGCTTGCCACCGTCTGGGGCGGCCGCGCGCTGGTGCACAATTCGGAGACGCTGATCTTTGCCGTCGGCGCCCCCAACAGCGACGAGGCGCTGTTCGCGGCCAAGCTTGCCGCTGTCCTGAAGAACAACACCTCGCGCTTCCGGATCAAGATCGTCAACAACGCCGACAACGCCAAGGCGATCGCCCAGTTCGACCGCAAGCAGGCCGACCTCGCCGTGCTGCGCACCGACGCCAAGGTGCCGCTGCGGGCACGCACGCTCGCGATCCTCGAGCACGATCTCGTGCTGCTGCTCGGGCCCGGCAACAAGAAGATAAAGTCGCTCGCCGAGTTGAAGAAGAAGAAGGTCGCCGTCCTCGCCGACAACGTAGCCTCGCTCGCCTTCGTCCGCGGCATCCTCGACGTTCCCGATGGTCCGGACGCGGCGAAGATCCAGATGGCGCCGCAGGGCGCAACGCTCGACAAGCTGTTCGCCCCCGCAAGCGGCTTTGGTGCGGTCGTCGCCATCGTCCACGCCTCGAAGGCGGTGCGGGACAAGGCCTATGAGCAGGTCGCCAAGCGCGGCGGCTTCACACTGAACGCGATTGACGAGGCGAAGGCGCTGGCGCGCAAGATCCCCGGCATTTCCAGCGAGACGCTGACGGCGGGCACGCTGTCTGCATCGCCGGAAATTCCCGACGACGATCTCGACACGATCGGGCTCGAATGGCTGCTGGTGACGCAATCAAAGATGTCGCCGGCCGCCGCGGGCGAGCTGGCGCGCACCGTCTACGAGAACAAGTCCGCACTCGGGCTCGACAGCGGCTTTGCCAGCCGAATCGAGCCCGCCTCCGTCGAGAAGGACGCCTTCGTGATGGCGCATCAAGGCGCAGCCGACTACATCAACGACGACACCAAATCGTTCATGGATAAGTACAGCGACCTGATGTATCTGGGCGCTGCCGCGCTCAGCGTCATCGGCTCGATCTTCGCCGCGATCTACGCCAAGATCACCCGGATCGCGCCGGAGAAGGCCAGCGAACTCTCGACCGCCATCCTCGACATCGGCGAGCGGATCGAGCACGCCCATTCGCTGGACCAGCTCGAATGTCTCCAGGACGAGCTGGAAGGCATCTTGCGCGGCGCGGTGATCGGCTTGCGGGACGGTACGATCAGCACCGACGGACTCGACACCTTCAAGCTCGGCTACGAATTCGTCCGCGACGAGATCGGCATGCGTCGCGATTACCTCAAGCGCCATGCCGGCGAGGGCGAGAAGGCCACTCAGGATGGGGCCCTTCCCCAGCACGACGAGAGCAACATCGTGGTGGTGAAGACAGCTCAGAGTGCCTGACCTGTGGAAGCTCGCCCGCGGCCATCCTTCGAGACGCCCGCCTGCGGCGGGCCCTCAGGACGAGGATGAGTATGCGGCAGCACATTTCAACGCAGATGGATGCAGCTGAGCCTCATCCTGAGGAGGCCGCGAAGCGGTCGTCTCGAAGGACGAGGCGCTCGCTCAGGGGCCGCTGAGACGTCATTCCCCTACGCACGACCGGGGGTCCGGGAACCGTCTCCGTCCACAACCGTTGCCTCCCGGATACAACCGGAGACCGCGCATGCGTGCACTCCTCATCATCTTCCTGCTGGGAATGCTGACGGCAGTTGGTTATTTCGCTTATTCCGCGATGACGGTCGGGGGCGAGCCGATCCCGACAGAAGGCTATGTGGCGCTGGCGCTGGGGGCCGGGTTTTCCGTTGTTGTCGGCGTAGGCTTGATGGTGCTGCTGTTCTTCAGCAGCCGTCGCGGCTACGACGAACCGCCGCATTTCAGGTAACGGCTCGCGGAACGGCAGGCCGCTCTCGTTGACGGCCTCGGCCCGGGCAGGCACTTTGGCACCGAGGTTCCAGCCGGGACCGCAACGCACAAACCGAGCCGCCTTTCCGCATGTCCAAGCCGCTGATCTCCGCTCTGGCCCAGTTCGCGGCCGCCACGGCCGGCCGCAACATGACCAGGGCAGCCTATGTGGCGGTCGGCGTCGGCGTGCTCGGCATGGTGCTGCTGACGGTCAATCCGGCCTATGAGACGGCGCATCGCTGGGTCGATGCCCTGCTTTGGACCTGCCTCGTCTACTTCGTGTTCGAATGGGTGGTCCGGCTGCGCCATATGGCGCGACAGGGGCGCCTCGCACTCTACATGTCCTCTTCCGCCGGGCTGGTCGACGCGCTCGGGGCTCTCGCCGTGCCGGCCGCGCTGATTGTCGGGCTCGAGCCGATGACGGCGTGGCTGCTCAGCGTGCTCTGGGTGTTGAAGGTGGTGCCGGGCATTCCCGGCCTGCGGCAGCTCCGCCGCGTGCTGGTGCTGGAATCGGGGCCGCTGGTCAGCGTGCTCGTGATTTTCCTGATGGTGGTCTTCCTGGCCTCGGTCGCCGAATATTTCCTGGAGCGGGACGTGCAGCCCCAGACTTTCGGCAGCGTGCCGGCCGCGCTGTGGTGGGCTGTCGCAACTCTGACGACGACCGGCTATGGTGACGTCGTGCCGGTGACGCCGCTTGGCCGCATGGTGGCCGCGCTGGTGATGATCTCCGGCCTCGGCGTGTTCGGTCTCTGGACCGGTATTTTGGCCACCGGCTTTGCCGCAGAGACCCGGCGCGACAATTTCCTCAAGACCTGGGAATCCGTCAGCAAGGTACCGTTCTTCGCAGCGCTCGGACCGGCGGCCATCGCCGACGTCACCCACATGCTGCGGACCATGGAGCTGCCGGCGCGCACCATGATCATCCGCAAGGGTACGCAGGGCGACTGCATGTATTTCATCGCCGCCGGCGAGGTCGAGGTCGACCTGCCCGGCAAGAAGGTGCAGCTCGGCGACGGCGCCTTCTTCGGCGAGATGGCGCTGCTCGGCAACAATTTGCGCGGCGCCAACGTCTCGACCACCAAGGTGTCGCGGCTCCTGGTGCTCGACCTCGTCGACTTTCGCGTGCTGATGGCCCGGCACCCAGATCTCGCCGAGACCATCGACACGGAAGCAAAGCGCCGCGCGCTCGAAAACAAATAACAGGAGACAAGAATGTCGGACATCACCGACGCGGCCTCTGGCCCCGTGCTCGAAATCATGGGCGCACGCGCCACCATCCGTCTCAACCGGCCCAAACATCTCAACCGGCTCCAGGCCGAGGATCTCGGCGAGCTGGTGAAATTGTTCGACCGGATCGAGGCCGATCCCGATATCCGCGTGCTGGTGCTGACCGGCACCGGGCGCGCCTTTTCCGCGGGCTATGATCTCAACTCGGTCGCCGAGCGCGCGGTCAGCGCGAACGAGCAGCAGAGCGC
This sequence comes from Bradyrhizobium sp. 132, assembly GCF_023074185.1. Classification (GTDB taxonomy): domain Bacteria; phylum Pseudomonadota; class Alphaproteobacteria; order Rhizobiales; family Xanthobacteraceae; genus Bradyrhizobium. The sequence continues at coordinate 139,632 of NZ_JADPKY010000078.1, forward strand.
GGGCTCCGCCTTCGAGATGGTCGTCAACCTGCTGGAGGACCTCGGCGTGCCCTCGATCTGCCGGCTCAACGGCGGCGTCTATGGCGGCTCGACCGACCTCGCGCTTGCCTGCGATTTCCGCATCGGCGTCGACACCGCCGAGATGTTCATGCCGGCGGCACGGCTCGGGCTGCATTATTACAGGAGCGGCATCAAACGCTACGTGACGCGGCTCGGCCTCGACAATGCGAAAAGACTGTTCCTGACCGCGCAGAAGATCAGCGCGCCGGAGATGCTGCGGATCGGCTATCTCACCGCGATGGTAGCGGTGGAATTTTTGGATGAAGAGGTCGACAAGCTCGCCAGCATCCTTGCCGGCAACGCGCCGCTGGCGATGCGCGGCATGAAGCGCGCGATCAACGAATTCGCCCGCGGCGAATTGGATGAGCAAGCCGCCGATCAGCGCCACCGCGACAGCATGCGCGGTGACGAGATCAAGGAAGGCATCAAGGCGTTCGCGGAGAAGCGACCGCCAGAATTCTGATTACGCCCGCTTCGACCGCATCGCGCGCACCTGCGTGAGCTTGGGATCGCGGACAAGCTCCTGGTAGCGTTTGCTGTCGATGGCGTAGATCGCGATCCGGCCCTCGCTATCGGCATGAACGCCCCAGCCGAAGCGCTTGCCCAGGCTCGACGCCCTCATGCACGCCTGCCCCCGGGAGAAGAACGCTTCACGGGCCGCATGCTTCTCCGTTTGCGTCGCCTTCACAGCGAGCTCGCGTCCCGGCGCAGACGTCGCGAAGATCACGTCGTCGGACGTGTATTTATAGGGTGCCTTGGCGATCATCAGATATTGCAGGCACGCCACCGTCGGCTTTCCCGCGCGCAGCGGCGGCTCCTCGCCAGTACGCGCGAGACAGTCTTCGGCAACCCGGATGAAGGTGTTGAAGCAGTTGGTCGTGTGCATCTGCGTCGTCATCCGCAACCCTGGATCACTCATCCCCCAGCAGCCGCCGCGGCATGCTGCGCCGCCATCTCGGCATCGGCCGCAGTGATGCGCTGGAACGCAGGCCGCGAGGTCATGCGTTCGGCATAGCGGACGAACACGTCCTTCTTCGGCACGATGCCGAACATCATGGTCCAGCTGAACGCGACACCCCACAAGACATCTGCGGCCGTCATGCGTTCGCCGAGCAGATACGGCCCGTTCGACAGCTGCGCCTCGAGCGCACCCAGCATGGTGTCATAATCGGCATAGGGCGACTGCGTGATCGGCGCCGGCTCGCGCTGCATGAACTTGTCGATCAGGGCCGGCTCGAACGAAGCGCCGTAGTAGGCGATCCAGCGCAGATAAGGGCCGCGCAGCGGATCGTTCAGCGCGGGCGTGAGCCCTGCCTGCGGAAACAGATCGGCGAGATAGATGGTGATCGCGACCTGCTCGGTCACGAGCTGCCCGCCGTGGCCGATCGCCGGCACCTTGCCGAGCGGATTGATGGCGAGATAGGCCGACTTGCGCTGCTCGCCGGCCTTCATGTTGAGGAGATGGAGATCGTAGGGCGCCCCCAGCTCCTCCAGCAGCACGCGCGTGCCGGTGGCGCGGCTTTGCGGCGAATAATACAGCGTGATGCGGTTCGAATCGGTCATGGCAGGTCTCCATCTGGCCGGCTGGCGATGGCCTTGTAGCGGACCATACCTGACATCTTGTGTCAGGTATGGTTTAAGGGATCATGCGCGCGAGCCGGATGCTGTCAATCCTCACCACGCTCCAGGCCAAGGGGCAGGTCACTGCGCCCGATCTCGCGGAGGCCTGCGAAGTCTCGGTGCGCACGATCTATCGCGACATCGACGCGCTCTCGGCCTCCGGCGTCCCCGTTTATGCCGACCGCGGCGCGGAGGGCGGCTATCGCCTCCTCGACGGCTATCGCGTGCGGCTGAACGGCTTGTCGCAGAGCGAGGCGGGAGCGCTGTTCCTGACCGGATTGCCGGGCCCGGCCGCGGCGCTCGGGCTCGATGCCGCGATGATCGCCGCGCAGAACAAGCTGATGGCAGCGCTGCCCGCCAATTTGCGCGAGGATGCCAGCCGGATGCAGGAGCGCTTTCATCTCGACGCGCCGGGCTGGTTCGGCGAGGCGGAAGAGCCAAAGCATCTGCGCACCATCGCCGGCGCGGCTCTGCGCGGGACGCTGATAAAAATCCGCTACCAGAGCTGGCGCGCCGAGAAGCAGCGCCGCGTCGCGCCGCTCGGCCTCGTGCTGAAGGGTGGCAGCTGGTATCTCGCAGGTCTGGTCGACGGCAGCGTGCGCACCTATCGCGTCGCGCGCGTGCTCGACTGCACGGCGCTCGACGATCACTGCGAGCGTCCCGCCGATTTCGATCTCGCGGCCTATTGGCGGGATGCAACGCTGCGCCTCGAGGCCGAGATGCATCCCAATGTCGCGGTCGTCCGGCTATCGCCCTTCGGCGTCAAGCTGCTCGACGCGCTGAGCCAGCCTTACGTCAGGGCGCGTACGCAGCTTGAAGACACCGCCGATGCAGACGGCTGGCGCATTGCCAGAGTGCCGACCGGAAAGACGTCATGGCACGCTGCGGCCGAATTGTTGCGGCTCGGGCCCGAGGCCGAAGTGCTGGAGCCGGCCGATCTGCGCGAGAAGATGGCGGAGCTGACGCAGGCGATGGCTGCGCGCTATCGCGCGGCGCGGAAAACATGACGGCGGCGTAGCCCGCCGCGACCGACGAAACACTCCTGAAACACGATTCTCCGCTCGCGGCATGAACGCATTCGCGTTTCGGCTCGACCGAGATGCAGGGACACAACATCGGCCCTTGCGCCACACTGGAGAATGAAAATGTTTCGTAAGCTTGCACTTGGTCTGATCGCTGCCGGCTCGCTCGGCGTTGCCGCTCTCGCGCCGACCGCCGCGTCGGCCCATGGCTTCCATCATCACTGGGGTCCCGGCTGGGGCTTTGGCGGCATCTATGTCAACACCGGCGTCAACAATTGCTACCAGCAGCGCGTCATCCAGACCCGCCACGGCCTGCGCGTCCGCATGGTGAATGTCTGCGCCTACGGCGCCTATTGATTGATCGCCTCCACGACAAAGCTCCGGTCGCGGCGCGACCGGAGCTTTGCGTTTGCGCTAGCCGGCCTGCCGCTGCCGGCGAAACCAGGCCCAGGTCTCGCGCGTCGTTCTGATGTACCCGCGGCCACGATAGAGGATTTCGCCGTCGACGATCCCGTTCAGCTTCGGCAGCGCGTGAAAGGGAATCGAGGGATAGGCGTGGTGCTCGACGTGATAGGGCATATTCCACGTGAACCATTTGACAATCGCGCCGGTATAGGTGGTGCGGGTATTCTGGAAAGCGCTGCGGGTGCGCTCGCAGCCGGTGTGCTCGGCATAGAGATACGGCCGCAGGAAGAGTTGCCCGATCATCAGCGGAACGATCCAGACCCAGAGCAGCAGTGCCGACGAGAACCAGAGCGACAGCACGAGCAGCAGCGCATAGAGTGCGACATAGGCACGCGCCTCGGTCACGATGATGGCGCGCCTGTTCTCGGGGATCCAGGGCACGACGACCTTGCCGGTGACGGCATGGCCGAACATCAGCCAAACGCGGCCGACGACCTGAAGCAGGCCGCTATAGGCGAGCGCGAGCTGCGTGTCGGACTTCGGCTTCACGCCGACGACCAGCTCGGGATCCTTGTCCGGATCCTGGGTGTAGCGGTGATGGTCCCAGTGGAACAGGCAGTAATATTCGTAAGGCAATCCGATGATGAAGCCTGAGAGATAGCCGACCGCGAGGTTGAGGCCGCGGCTTCTGAACGCGGTCTTGTGCGCGGTCTCATGCACCGCCATGAACAGGAAGGCGACGAAATAGCCCTGCACGACCACCAGTGGGAGCGCCCAGAGGACGCCGTATGTCGCGGTAACCTTCCATATCAGCGCGCCGACCAGCGTGATCAGGCCGTAATGGCAGAGGCTGCGCGCTGCGCCCTGGAAATTGGAGCGCGACGACAATTCGCGCAGCATCGCCGGTGACAGCGGCTTCAGGCGATGGCCGGACTCTGAAACGGCTGCGTCGCTCATGATCGGATGCCTGCCCTACTTGCCGAGGAGTGTTGCAATCTCGGCCTTGATGAAGGCCTGATCGCGCGGATTGTTGACGGGGTTGCCGGCGCGATGGCCGTGCAGCGACGGGATCGGATGCAGCGCCGCTGATTTCGCATTGACCAGCCGGCCGAGTTCGTCCTCGTTGTCGCGGACGTCGAAATAGCGATCGACCGCGCCCGGCATCAGCAGCATGTGCGCCTTGACCGCACCGAGCGCGCGATCGAAATCGCCGTCGAATGCGGTGCAGCGGCTGACGTCGCCGTTCTGCCAGATGCCGATCTGGGCCAGGAGATCGTTGGCGTCGCGCCGGGCAAACGCCGGGTCCCATGCGCGGACGAGATAATCGTCCAGCGAGGCGAAGCCCGCTTCGCGCCAGATCTCGTCGCGATAGAAACCGTGCGACATCGCCCAACCCGCGTAGACGCGCCCCATGGCGCGATAGCCCGCGACAGGCTTCTCGACGAAGCGACCGTCGCGGAAGGCCGGATCGGCGGTCAGCGCGGCCTTCACGCTTTCCAGGAAGACGTAATTATAGGGCGCGCAGCGGGCACTGCCGCAGACAACAGCCGCGCGCTCGACCATATCGGGATGCAGCGCCGCCCAGTGATAGGCCTGCATGCCGCCCATCGACCAGCCATAGACCAGGGCAAGCTTGGAGATGCCGAACCGCTCGGTGAGCAACCGGTGCTGAACCGCGATGGCATCGTGATAGGTCATGATCGGGAACGACGCCGCCGTATTCGACGGCGAGGACGACAGGCCGTTACCGAACAGGTTCGGGATGACGATGAAATAACGTGTGGGGTCGAGCACGCCGTCAGGGCCGATCAGCCACTCGGTGTCGGTGTGCTGCGCGCTGAACGAGGTCGGATAGAGAATGACGTTGTCTTTGGCGGGGCTAAGCCGGCCGTAGGTCTTGTAGGCGAGCTGGAGCAAAGGGAAGACGGCGCCGGACTGGAGCGTGACGTCGCCAGCCTCGAAGATCTCGTAGTCGCGGTCCGCCGTCATGCGTCCAACTCCCGCTCGCGCGCCAAGCGCGCCGCCAAAACGGCGATGCATCGATCATGCCGTTCCCGCAGACGCATCGTTGCGCCACACTTAATAACTGTACTTATAGTCCATTTATTATGGACCGGCAAGGTGAATCCGATCGCGCGGCGGCTCAGGCGATGGCCGCCAGATAGCGCGCGACAGACGCCGCGAATGCGACCTTGGCGCCTGCGGCGATGTTGCGGCCCCACCACGCACCGTAGATGCGATCGAACGCCAGCGGCTCGACCGCAGCCGCAATCCGTCTTACCGCCGCGGCATTGAGTGGCATGTAGTTCGGATAGGAGTACATGAAGCTGACGAAGCGGCGATCCATCGTCACCTGCGCGATATCGCCGGTGAGCAGCGCACCCCTGCCGCCCGCACCGCGCGCATGGTGCAGCATGGTGGCACCGGCGAAATGACCGCCGGTGCGCTGGAGCAGCACATCGTCGGAGATACGATGGCTTTCACCGGTCCAGTGCACGATCGATGAATGTGGACGCGTCACCCATTGGCGATCATCGGCGTGCAAATAGACCGGCACCCCGCCGAACGCCTCGCTCCAGTCGGCCAGCGCGCCATAGTAATGCGGATGCGAGATCGCAATCGCCTTCAGCCCGCCGAGTGACCGCACATGCGCGATCGCCTCCGGCGTCGCCAGCGGTACGCAGTCCCACATCAGGCAGCCGCCCGCGAGCGGCACCAGCAGCGCGCGCTGGCCGATGGCAAAGCTTGGCTCGAGCGCGATGCCGGTCAGGCCGAGATCCTCGCGCCAGACCAGGCGGTGACGTTCTCCGAGCGCCTCGCGCGTGAGGAAAGTTTGCCCCTTCCAGCCGACGAATTGCCGTTCGTCCTCGCAAATCGGACAGGACGGGGGCGGATTTTCGCCGTCCGGGAATTGCGCGCCGCAGGTTTCGCAGGTCCAGAGGGGCATGATCATGATCCAGAACGAGACCGGAACGGCGCGAGGCAACATTCCCGTCCTCAATCGCAGGCGCGGCCGGAACCAACGCGCTGAGCGCAGGTTACTTTCTGGTCCGCCCCGGCGCAATTGGCCGGCCGTCAGTCTTGCACGAGACCATAGTCGGTTGGCAGCAATACGTTCAGCGTCTCGATGACATCGCGCCCCGCCCCGTCCCGCCTCTGGCCGCTGTTCGCAGTCAACTTCTTCATGGCCGACATGCAGTCGGGCATCGGGCCGTTCGTCGGTGTGTTCCTTCAGGAGCGCGGCTGGGCGAGCGGGCTGATCGGCACCGCGATGACGATCGGCAATGTCGCAGGCATGCTGGTCACGACGCCGATTGGCGGGTTCATCGATTCCAGCCGCAACAAGCGCCTGTGGGTGGTCATCCCCGGCATCTGCGTGGTGCTTGCGTCCGCGATCATCCTGATCTCGCAGAATTTCTGGGCGGTGACGTTCTCGCAGGTCGCACAATCGCTGGCGAGCGCCGCGATCGTGCCGGCCGTCACAGGTATCACGCTCGGCATCGCGAAACAGAGGGGATTCAATGCACTGAACGGCCGCAACCAGGCGTTCAACCATGCCGGCAACATGGTCGGCGCGGCGCTGTCGGGCTATCTCGGCTATCAATTCGGCTACGTCTCGGTGTTCGTGCTGGCCGCCGCGTTCGGCGCCATCGCGATCGCCTGCGTGCTGATGATACCGGCCAAGACGATCGACGACCGCGCCGCGCGCGGCAGCAAGGAGGATGACCCCGACAGCCAACCGGATGCGCTCACGATCCTGCTCAAGCACAAGGCGCTGCTCGTCCTTGCGCTGGCTCTCGCCCTCTTCCATCTCGGCAATGCTGCGATCGTTCCGCTTTACAGTCTTGCGGCGGTGGCCGACGGACAGGCCAACGGCCCGAGCTTCGTCGCCACCACCGTGGTGATCGCACAGGGCGTGATGATCGTCACCTCGCTAATCGCCATGAAGGTCGCGAGCAAGCGCAATTACTGGCCCGTCATTCTCGTCTCCTTCATGTTCCTGCCGATCCGCGGCGTGCTCGCCTTCTTCGTTACGGGATGGTGGGGCGTCGTGCCGATGCAGGTGCTCGACGGTATCGGCACCGGGCTCCAGACGGTTGCCGTCCCCGGCATGGTCGCGCGCTCGCTCAACGGCACCGGCCGCATCAATCTCGGCCAAGGCGCCGTCATCACCGTGCAGGGCGTCGGCGCGAGCCTCAGTCCCGCCCTCGGCGGCTGGATCGCGCAATGGATCGGCTATGGCCCGACCTTCCTGCTGCTCGGCGGCTTCGGGCTCGCGTCGATGGCGCTGTGGCTGGCGTTCGGCGCGGCCGTGAAGAAGTATTGAGAGCGTCATTGCGGGACGAGCGCTCGCTCCGACGCCCCAGCGCATTCCTAAGAGAACTCCACCACGATCTTGCCGAAATGGCCACCCTGCTGCATCAGCCGCAGCGCGTCGGGCACGGCGTCGAAGCCGAACACGCGGTCGATCACGGGCTTCATGCCATTGCGACCGATCGCAGCACTCATACCTTCGAACATGCGGCGGCTGCCGACAGACAGACCAATGACGTGCAGGTTCTTGGAAAACAGGCTCGGAATCGCGATCTGCTGGGAGAAGCCTGTGAGCACGCCGATCACCAGGATGTTGCCCCCGACCCGCGCCGCCTCGAGCGATTGCGCAAAAGTATCCTTGCCACCGACCTCGACGACATGATCGACGCCGCCACCGGTCCACTCCGAAGCCGCCTTGCCCCATTCGGGCACCGAACGATAGTTGATGGTGTGATCCGCCCCGAGCGCCTTGGCACGTTCGAGCTTCTCGTCGCTTGACGAGGTCACGATCACGCTCGCACCGGCGAGCTTTGCGAATTGCAGCGCAAAGATCGACACGCCGCCGGTACCCTGCACCAGCACCGTGTCACCGGGCTGCACCTTGGCCTCCTCGAACAGCGCGCGCCACGCCGTGAGCCCGGCACAGGGCAGCGTCGCCGCTTCCCGGAAAGACAGATGCAACGGGATATGGGTGACGCCCTCGGCGTCGAGCACCATGACCTGCTGAAGCACGCCGGGCCGCGTGCCGCCGAGCGCATAGCGACGGCTGGTGGCCGACACCTTCCCGTCGATCCAGGATTGGAAGAACATCGGACAGACGCGATCACCCACCGCGACGCGGACAACGCCATCACCGACGGCGATCACTTCGCCGGCGCCATCCGAGAACGGGATCAGCGGCAATCTGGTGACGCCGCCCTTCCCCTGCACCGTGAGCAGGTCGCGATAATTCACAGATGCCGCCCGCATGCGCACCGCGACCTGCCCCGCGCCAGGTGTGGGCTCGGGCAGATCGGCCAGCTGCAGGCCCTCGATCGACCAGTCACGCGCAACTTGCCAGGCTTTCATGGCGATCCCTCCGCCTCAGGTGCCAAAATTTGTTTGGATCGCCTTGTCGAGCGTCTCGCCCCCGACGAAGCGCTGGCGCAGCTCGCGCTTGAGTAGCTTGCCGCTCGGGTTCTTGGGCAAGGCATCGACGAAGATGACGCGCTTGGGCACCTTGAAATGCGCCATCTGGCCGGCGCAGTGCTTGATGACGGAATCTTCGTCGAGCTTCTCGCCGCTCTTGACCACGACGATGGCAGTCACCGCCTCGATCCAGCGCGGATCGGGCAAGCCGACGACGGCGACTTCGGACACCGCGGGGATGCGATAGACCATCTCCTCGACCTCGCGGCTGGCGACGTTCTCGCCGCCGGTCTTGATCATGTCCTTGACGCGATCCACCACGGTGATGTGGCCTTCTTCATCGACGATGGCGAGGTCGCCCGAGTGAAACCAGCCGCCGGAGAACGCCGCCGCCGTCTTGACGGGGTCGTTGTAATAGCCGGAGAGCAGATGCGGCGAGCGGTGCACGATCTCGCCGACCTCGCCGATCTTGACGTCCTCCATCGACGTGGTGACGACTCGCGTCTCGACATTGAGCACGGGCTTGCCGGCCGAGCCCGCCTTGCGCAGCTGGTCCGCAGGACCCAGCACGGTCGCGAGCGGCGCTATCTCGGTCTGGCCGTAGAAATTCCAGAACTTGACGTTGGGCAGGCGGCGCTGGAGCTCGAGCAACACCTCCACCGGCATGATCGAGGCGCCGTAATAGCCCTTCTGAAGCGTCGACAGGTCGGCCTTGTCGAAGTTCGGCGAGCGCAGCATCGCGATCCAGATCGTCGGCGGCGCGAAGAAGGACGTGATCTTGTGCGCCTGGATCAACGACAGAATGTTGTCGGCGGTCGGCTTGCCCGTGATCACGCCGGAGGCGCCGAGATAAATTTGCGGCCCCAGGAACACGTCAAGCTGCGCGCAGTGATAGAGCGGCAGCGCGTGCAGGAATTTGTCCTCCACGCTCATGCCGCCGTCGATGATGCAGCTGACATATTGCCACATCACGGCATCATGGGTCAGCATCGCGCCCTTGGGCAGGGACTCCGTGCCGCTGGTGTAGACGATCTGAGCGAGATCGCGGCTGTCGACGGACGCCTCCAGGAACGAAGCGTCGGGGCTGAGGAGATCGTCGAAGGTGGTGAGGCCCGCGGGCGCCGTGGCCGGATCCTCGCCCGGCAGCCAGATCGTCTTCTCGACCGCACAATCCCTGGCGCTTGCGGCGCGCGCGGGCTCGACGAAATCAGGACCGGCCGCGAGCACCTTTGCGCCGGAGCCCTTCAGGATGAAGTTGATCTCGTCCGGATTGAGCATGAAGTTGATCGGCACCAGCACCGCGCCGATCCGGGCCACCGCGAACCGGAGCGCCGCAAAGGCGTGCGAATTGCGCGACAGCACGGCGAGGCGGTCGCCCTTCTTGACGCCGAGGCCGAGCAGACCGCGGCTGAGCCGGTTGCAGATCGCGTCCATCTCGGCAAACGTCCAGCTCACATTGCCACAGCTCACCGCAAGCCTGTCCGGCTCGCGGCCCGCCGAACGGCGCAGAAGATCGCCGATGGAATGCTCGCGGGCCTTCGAGATGGTGGCTACGATGTCGCCGGTCATGTGTCCCTCCGTGTGATGTCTTTTTTTGCTGGATTTTGCTTGAAGTCTTGCGGCTTGTCTTTTCTTGCGCATGATCCTCCCGGAAAACCGCTCCACACTTTTCCGGATTATGCGCTATCTGCGTCGGACCGCTTGCGCGTGCTCCATGTACATATGCTCGACGGAACGGTCGAGCGAAGCGATCTTCTCGAAACCGCGCCGCCAATCCTGCAAGTGCCGGCGCGTCCAGAGCACGCCCGCCTCGCGGTCGCGGCGCTGGATCGCCTCGATGAGATGGCGATGCGCGGCGACGAGGCGCGGGCCACCTTCGGCCACACCAGCGACGATCATCTCGGTGGTCGGATAGAACAATTGCGCGGCCGGCTCACGCGCGAGCTGGAGCACGCGGTTCTGCGAGGCCTTGGCAACCAGCACGTGGAATTCGGCATCGCATTCGGCAAGCATCGCGGGATCGCCGACCACGGCCTCGCTGCGCACGAGGTTATCGGCGAGCTCTGCGAGGTTCTCCTCCGTCGCCCGCTCCACCGCGCCTTCGATGCTCGCCACTTCGAGCGTCATCGAGGCCTCGTAGAGCTCGCGGAAAGTGACCTCGTGCAGCACAAGCGCGCGACTGAGACGGCTCGCGAGCTTGGTGTAGCGTGGCAGGCAGGCATGCAGCCGTCGCGAGGAATCGCGGCTGATCAGCCCGCCCTCCTCCAGCACGCGAATGCCTTCGCGAATGGTCGAACGGTTGACGCCGAACTGGCGCACCAGATCGTGCTCGGTGCCGATGGGATCGCCCGGCTTGATGCGGCCATTGACGATCTCGCGCTCGATGGCGTCGGCGACCTTCTGATAGGCGGGCGCGACATCGATCGGACGGAAGAGCGGCGCGAGAGGCAAATCTGGCTCCAATGGCGTTTGTCGGACAAACTATAGGAACGGCGGTGGGCGCGTCAAACTGCGTCATTCGCGCCGACGATGCAACAAATTGACTCCTGAGGAACCCGCCTCTAACTTTGTCGGACAAAGGGACAGCATAGTCCCGCTCAAGAGGAAACGTATCCATGAGACCTATCGCAGCATTCGTGTCTGCGGCCGGCTTGCTGTCGGCTGCCCTGATCACCCCCACCTCCGCCCAGCAGGCGCCGCTCAAGATCGGCGTGCTCTCCGACTTCTCCTCGGTCTATTCCGACATCGGAGGCCAGGGGAATGTCGAGGCCACCAAAATGGCGATCGAGGATTTTGGCGGGCAGATGTTCGGCAAGCCGATCGACATGGTCTCTGCCGATGTGCTGAACAAGCCCGACGTCGCCTCGACCATCGCGCGAAAATGGTGGGAGACCGAAGGCGTCGACATGATCATCGACCTGCCGACATCGGCCACTGCGCTCGCGGTGATGGAGCTGTCGAAGCAATACGAGAAGATCATGATCGTGACGGATGCCGCGAGCTCCGACATTACCGGAAAGTCCTGCTCGCCCTACACTGCGCACTGGACCTACGACACTTATTCCAACGCGCACACGGTCGGCAGCGCCATCGTCAAGAACGGCGGCGACAGCTGGTTCTTCCTCACCGCCGACTATGTATTCGGCCATTCGATCGAACGCGACACCGGCGACGTCGTGAGGGCCGCCGGCGGCAAGGTGCTCGGCAGCGTCAAGCATCCGCTCAACACCGCGGACTTCTCATCCTTCCTGCTCCAAGCCCAGGCCTCCAAGGCCAAGATCATCGGGCTGGCGAACGGCGGCGGCGACACCATCAACGCAATCAAGCAGGCCGGTGAATTCGGCATCGTCGCCGGCGGCCAGAACCTGGCTGCGATCGTGATGTTCATCTCCGACGTGCACAGCTTAGGGCTAAAGCTCGCGCAGGGACTGATCATCACCGAGGCCTATTACTGGGACCTCAACGACAAGACCCGCGCCTTCGGCAAGCGCTTCATGGAGCGCGTCAAGCGCATGCCGACGATGAACCAGGCAGCGACCTACAGCGCGACGCTGCATTACCTGAAGGCGGTGCAGGCCGCAGGCACAAAGGACACCAAGACGGTGATGGCCAAGATGCGCGAGCTGCCGGTGAAGGACGCCTTCACGGACAACGGCGTCTTACGCGAGGACGGCCGCATGGTGCACAGCATGTACCTGTTCCAGGTGAAGAAGCCCGAGGAATCGAAAGGGCCTTGGGACTATTACAAGCTGCTCGCCGAGGTGCCTGCCGACCAGGCCTTCCGTCCACTCAAGGACGGCGGTTGCCCGCTGGTGAAGTAATGCTTTCGCAACGACCGACCTGCATCGCCTCGCGCGGTGCAGGTCCTTTAGCGCCGTCGCAAGTCGGATGGGCTGTGCCCGAACTTCCTACGAAAGACCGTGCTGAAGTACGACGAGCTGCTGAATCCCAACTGATAGGCAACTTCGGTGATCGACAGGGAGCGCAACTCGGGACGGGTCAGGACGTCGTAACAGCGCTGCAGCCGGCGATCCAAAATCCATTCGGACACCGAGACATCGGTGAGCCGGAAGAGATAATGCAGATGCCTGAGCGAGACGCCGTTGTTCTTTGCGACCTTCTCGAGCGACAGGTCCGCGTCCGTGAGGTGCGTCTCGATCCAGGCTTTGACCGAGCGCAGACGGGCCTGCTGCGCGCCGGCATCCTCCGAGAATTCGTCCCGGTCGCCCATGTCGAGCGCGAGCGCCAGCACGTCCATCAGCTCACCGCCGAGCCGGGTCCTTACGGTCTCATCCAGCGGACCTCCTTGCGCCGCGAGCGTGGCGCAGAACTCGGCGGCAATCCGTCCGAGGCCCCGGCTCGTCGCCATCGTCGTGACGACAGGCAGGCGTCCGTCGCTGAAGCGCGCCGAGAATTCCTGGCGCGGAATCTCGAGGTAGAGCGATCGCACCTTGCCGATGCACTCCAGATCATAGGCCTCCGAGGCCGAGAAGATCGCGCCCATACCGGGATTCGAGAGCAGGGTCTGGCCGGCCTGGAGGACGTTGACCCGGCCCTGCTGGACGAACTCGACGTAGTAGCAATCCTTGTCGAGCTTCGCGATATGCCGCTCGCGTCGGGATATGCGCTGTTCGGACAGCAGTACGTCTGTCATCGTAACTGCGCCGAACCGCGCCTCGCGAATGAAGCCGTGGTAGTCGGATCGCTCCTCGGCATTTACGTCGACATGGACGTAGACATCGCAAATAGCGCCTTGCCACGCAGCGTAGCGCTTGGACGGCTCCAGATCGTCTGTCGAAAATACGAGGTTCATCGTCGGCCCATCCATTGCGAGGCCAGGATGAACGTCGTTTGTGCATCGCACAAGTCGGCCAGGCAAAGAGATTCTAGATGGCCGCCGTCTGCGCGCAAGACCGGTTTGCGCGGAGAAGCAAAAGCTTTGCGCTCCGGAGCAAGCCGCCTCCGGGCATGTGGCCTATGAAGAACAAAAAACGGACAACGAAATAGGCGGGAAACGTTCGCTTGCATCAGGTCAGATCAACCGCTGCACAATCTGCCGTGCCGCTTGAATGGCGGTGCCCGTGAGCAGCGCGTTGCCGATCACGACGCGGTTCACGCAACCGATCAAGGCCATCGCCGATATCGAAGCGCTGGAGCGGCGGTCTTACGATTCTCTCGTTCCTGCCCGCAATCTCCATCATCTCTTCGAAGCAACGGCGCGCCTGCATCCTGATCGGCCTGCGCTAACGGTTTTGACCAAAGGCTCGCGCGAACCGGGCGACGTCACGCTGACGCATCGGCAGTTGCTCGCGGAAATCGCCCGCGCGGCAAACCTGTTCCGGTCGCACGGGATCAACCGGAATGGCGGAACGATCGCGTTTCTCTGTCCGATCCTTCCGCAGCTATTCCCGGCGCTGCTTGGCGCCCAAATCGCGGGCGTCGCCAGCTCGATCAATTTTCTCCTGAACGAAGATGCGATTGCCGACCTGCTCGAGGCACAGAACGCAACCGTGCTGGTCGTTGCTTCCGAAGCGGCCGATCGCGCGATCTGGACCAAAGCAACTAACGTCGCGAAGCGCGTCCCGTCACTCAGAACGATTTTCGTGCTTGGCAAGGATAGCCGCTCGATTGGCCACTTTCTGAGCTTCGATGAGGCGATCGCAGGTGCGCCGGACATTCTCGAATTCCAGCCGTCGACAGACCGCCAAGCCGTATGCGCACTCTTCCACACCGGCGGAACGACCGGAAGACCGAAGCTCGTGCGCCTGACGCATGGAAACCAGATCCATGCCGCCTGGAGCTTTGCGCAGGTTCACGGATTGGACGAGCTAGATGCCGCCGTGAATGGCTTTCCGCTGTTTCACGTCGGCGGCACGATGACACTCGGTCTGTCCATTCTCGCAGCCGGCGGCCATGTCATCATTCCCTCGCCGTACGCTCTCAGAAGTCCGGATGCGATCCGCGATTATTGGCACACCGTGGAGCGCTTCCGCGCAACCATCGTCAGCGGCGTGCCGACGTCGATTGCCGCGCTTGCCGAGGTGCCGATCGGATCCTCCGATATCAGCTCGGTTCGAATGGCCCTCACCGGCGGGGCCGTGGCTCCGAAGGCCATCAGCGAGAGGTTTCAGGCGCGAACCGGGATTACCTTGTTCGAGACCTATGGCATGACGGAAACCGCAGCAGCGATCGCGTTCAATCCCGGCCGCGGGACACCCATACAGGGCAGCGTAGGATTCAGGGCGCCATTTGCGAGGACCAGAATCGTTTCTCTGGCCGATGCCGACCTGAAGCAAGACTGCCCGCCGCTCACCAGCGGCCTCGTCCTCGTCAGCGGACCGCAGGTGTTTCCCGGATACATCGACCCCCGGCACAACAAAGGCGTGCTGACCGACGACCAATGGATCGTCACCGGCGATGTCGGATATCTAACCCCGGATCAGCGCCTGGTGCTGACCGGCCGCGAGAAAGACCTGATCGTGCGCAGCGGTCACAACATCGACCCTGCCGCAATCGAGGATGTCGCGAACGCCGCCTTCCCCGGCGTGCAGATAAGCTCGGCCGTCGGCATGCCGGACGCCTATGCCGGCGAGGTCCCGATTCTCTTCGTGGTGCCGTCTCCGGGGCAGACGATCGATCTGCCGCAGCTGCGCGAGCATCTCGAACGCAACGTCAATGAACCTCCTGCGCGGCCGAAGCGGGTCGTGCTGCTCGAAGCGCTGCCAGTCACCGCCGTCGGGAAGATCTTCAAGCCCATGCTTCGTGACCTCGCCGTACGGGAGAAGGTCAGGACCGAGCTCGACCGCATCTTCAGCCCGGACACCGCGGCAAACATTCTCGTCGAGAGGGACGCCAGGCTGAACACACTCGTCCACATCTCGGTGGACTCCAATGATCAGGAACGGGCTAAGGTACTTGCCGAAAGCCTGGCGACGCTTCCACAAACCTATCGCATAGAGACCCGATCGTCCTGACGGACCCACAGAGGCCGAAGTCGAAGAAAGGCAAAACGGGGATGAAACGCTTTCGGTTCAATCAGCAAGAGATCGTCTTCGCCGTCTTCGCGCTGCTGTTCCTCGTTTTTTCGATCTTCCTGCGCGGCTTTCTGACCGCCGACAACATGCTGACGCTGCTCCAGAACGTGGCGGTGCTCGGCATACTCGGCCTTGCCATGGCGATCGTCGTGATCGGACGCGGCATCGACATCTCGCTGATCGCAGCCCTCGCGGTGCCGCCGGGGCTGGTGCTGCAGATGGTGCAGAACGGTCATTCGCTGCCGGCCTCGCTGCTGGCCGCAGTGCTGCTCACGATTGCCTTCGGCCTCATCAACGGCTGGCTGATTGCCTATGCGGAGGTCCCCTCGCTATTTGCGACACTCGCAACCGGCCTGCTGCTCGCCGGGCTCGGGCAGACCGCATTGTTTCAGCTCGACGTCGTGCAGTGGAGCCCCGGCATGGACGGCTTCGAGCGGCTCGGACAAGGCACCATCCTCGGCATTCCAACATCAATCGTGATGTTCGCGCTCGCCTGTATCGCAGTCTCTTTCCTGCTGCGCCAGACGCGCTGGGGAGCCTATATCTATGCAATCGGCGATAACCCTTACGCCGCGCGTGTCACCGGCATTCCCTCCCGGCCGATCATCGTGCTGCAATATGTCGTCGCCGCCCTGATCGGCTGCTTTGCCGGTCTGGTAATGGCCGCATCCGTTAATTCAATGCCGACCCGCATCTTCAACTCGACGCTCATCTACGACGTCATCCTGGTCGTCGTGCTTGGCGGCATCGGGCTATCCGGCGGCCGCGGCGGCGTGCTGAACGTCGTGATCGGCACGCTCGTGATCGGCACGATGCTCAACGGCATGACCATCATGGACATTTCCTACGCCGGACAGAATCTCATCAAGGGCGTGGTCCTGCTGCTCGCCGTCATCACGGACTCTTTCTTGAATCCGCGCAACGAAGAAACGGCACAGCAAGGCGACATCTGAACGACCCAACGAGAACGACAACGAGAACGACAACTATAACCGAGGAGGAAGCAATGAAACATTTCGGCAGCCCGACAAAGGCGACCGTGGCCGCACTGGGTCTCGCGGCAATGACCGTACCGGCCCTGGCCCAACAGGGCCTGGACGAGCCGTTCCAGAAGCCGTTCAAGGAAGCCCTGGCCGGCAAGACCGTAGCCTATGTTCCGGTTGCCATGAACTTCGACCTCACCGAAGGCTGGTATGCCGGCCTGAAGAAGGAGCTCGAACCGTTCGGCGTCAAGTTCGTGATCCGCGATGCCAACTGGAATACCAATGCCGGTGCGCAGGCCGTCACGTCGCTGATCTCGGAGAAGCCGGCGGTGATCGTGGTCCAAAATCCGGACGTGCAGACCTACGCCAAGCTGCTGCAGCGCGCCGAGAACGAAGGCATCTACGTCATCCAGATCAACATGGGCTCGGCCTACCGGAGCTCGGCCTTCGTCGGCGCCAACTGGGTCGAGATCGGCGAACGCCAGACCGAAGCCGTGGTCAAGGCCTGCGAGGGCAAGTCGAACAAGGTTGCGATCATCCAGGGGGCGCTGTCGGCGGCAGCGAGCGCCTATACGCTGAAAGGCGTCGAGAACGTGCTCGCCAAGCATCCCGAGGTCAAGGTGGTGTCCAGCCAAGCCGCCGATTGGGACGCGGCCAAGGCCAAGGCGATCACGCAAACGGTGCTGAAGCAGAATCCCGATCTCTGCGGCATCGTCGGCTTCTGGGACGGCATGGATATCGGCACCGCGGCGGCCGTCAAGGAAGCAGGCCTCACCGGAAAGGTGTTCGTCGCCACCTCGGGCGGCGGCGAGCGCAAGGGCGCGTGCGAGCTGGTGAAATCAGGCGCGTTCGACCTCGACATGAGCTACGACGTACCAACCCAGGCCGCGCAGATGGCCGGCACGATCAAATGGCTGCTGTCCTCGGGCGTCAAGCCCGGCTCGATCAAGGGCTCAGAATACACGACGTTGATTCCGATCACCAAGGAGAACGCCGATAGCCAGATGGCCTGCTGGAATCTCAGCGACCTCAAGAAATAATCCCACGACACCAGACCCAAGCGTCCCGGGCCGCTTCGCGCCCGGGACGTCGCTCGAAATTTGCAAGGTCCTGGAATGCCGATGCGCGATACCCTGACGAGCCTACGTTACCGCTACTGGCCTGATCATCTGCTCGGTGAAATTCTGTCCAAGCGATGGACCGAGACAGCCATCCCGGTGATCCTTCTCCTGATCATTGGCCTCGCGCTCAGCCGATCCATCGACAATTTCCTGTCGCCGGCGAGCCTCGCCGACACCGCGCGCCAGGCCGGAGAGATCGGCTTCATCGCGCTCGGGCTGGCGCTGGTGGTCATCGTCGGCGGAATCGATCTTTCCGTCGGTTCAATCTTCGCGCTAACAGATTTCTGCGCCCTCTATCTGCTCGACGTATTGGGCTGGCCGGTGCCGGCGGTGGTCGCCGCGACGCTGCTCTGCGGCGCGCTGCTTGGTGCCGTCAATGGTGTGCTGATCGGATATCTGCGGCTACGGGCCTTCATCACCACGCTGATCACGCTGATCATCTACCGCTCGGCCTACGATCTCCTGATCCAGCGCTATTCCAACGCGATCGCGTCGTCCCTTCCCGACATTCCGTCCTGGGATTTCATCGGCGGCGGCAGTGTCTTCGGCTTTCCGACCGTGGCGCTCGTCTATATCGTGATCGCCATCTTCGGTCATATCTTCATGACGCGGTTGCGTCCGGGCTGGCACATCACCGCGATCGGCGGCTCGCGCCGTTCGGCTTACAATTCCGGCATTCCCGTCCGCCGCACCATTGCGCTCTGCTACGTCGCGAGCGGTGTGCTGACCAGCATCGGCGCGCTGTTCTTCGCGTCCCGGCTCGGCACCGTCGGCGGCGACATCGGCGTCGGACTTGAGGTGATCGTGGTGACCGCAACGGTGCTGGGCGGCATCACGCTCGGCGGCGGCAAGGGCTCGGTGGCTAAATCAGCCGTCGGGGTGCTGATCGTACTCCTGATCACCAACGGCCTGACGACCATGAACGCGCGCGGCGGCGTCAACCGGATGGCGCTCGCCGGTATCCTGCTTGTCGCTGCCATGGTCGATATCCGCTGGCAGAAGAACCGCACACGCATCATCAGCAAAGTCTATGTCGCGCCCACTTATCACGCGCTGCCACCGCCCCCACCGACCGAAATCGGGCAAGGCGGCCCGTTCGAGCAGAACGACAAGCTGCGTAACGTCGAGCTGATCGGCCTCGGACGGATCGAGGCACCCGAAGACGTCATCCTCGATCGCCACGACAATCTCTATGCGGGTTCGCGCCACGGTGACATCATCCGCTTTCTCGCACCGGACTATCAGAAGATGGAGGTGTTCGCCCATATCGGCGGCCAGCCGCTCGGCATGGCCTTCGACCGCGAGGACAACCTCTACATCTGCATCGGTGGCATGGGACTCTATCGCGTCAGGCCCGACGGAACGGTGGAAAAGGTGACCGACGAGACCAACCGCAGCATGCGCTCGGTCAACGACGACAGCCGCCTGCGGCTCGCCGACGATCTCGACATCACCGACGACGGCCTCATCTTCTTCTCGGAGGCGACTGTGCGCTACGAGATGGACGAATGGCCGATCGACGGCCTCGAGGCGCGCGGCAACGGACGCATCATTTCCTACGACACCAAGACCGGCACGACACGCACGGAGCTGCGCGGCCTCAAATTCCCGAACGGCATCTGCGTCGCCAGCGACGGCCAGTCGATCCTGTTTGCCGAAACGTTCGGCTGCTCGATCAAGCGCTATTGGTTCGCGGGACCGAAGAAGGATGCCATCGAGGTGGTGATGGACAATTTGCCGGGCTACCCTGACAACATCAACCTGGCCTCGGATGGCAATTACTGGCTGGCGCTGGTCGGCATGCGCAGCCCCTCGCTCGACCTCGCCTGGAAAATGCCTGGCTTCCGGCGACGCATGGCCAAACGCGTGCCCGTGGATGAGTGGCTGTTCCCCAACATCAACACAGGCTGCGTGGTCAAGTTCAACGAGCAGGGCAAGATCGTCGAATCGCTCTGGGATCTGCGCGGCGAAAACCATCCGATGATCACCTCGATGCGCGAGCATCGCGGCTATCTCTATCTGGGCGGCATCCTCAACAACCGGATCGGCCGCTACAAGCTCGACAACGCCGATCCGAACTTCGTCCAATACGACAAGAGGTGGGGAAAGCAATCGTGATCGCGGCTGTCAGGGAGTTCGCCAACCGCTTTCTCGGGCGGGGCGACGCCACCATCACCGTGCCGTCCTTTGACGGCGCATTGAAGCCCAACCAGAAGCTGGAATCGGCGGAGATCTTGCTGACCTGCGAAGCGCCCGAGGACATCGCCACCGATGGAAGCAAGCTTTTCATTGCGGATGGTCCGCGCTTGATGCGCCTGGATGGCGTCTCGGCATTAGAGGTCCGTAGCTTCGATCGGCCTATCTCGGCCCTGTGTACTCTTCCCGGCGGCGGCCTCGCAGTCGCGCTCGGAGGGCGCGAGGTGCATCTCTACGCAAACGCTGCGGCCGAGCAGCCAGGCACGACGTTTGCCGATAGCGCGTTCAACGCCATCAACGCGCTCGCGCTCGCGGACGACAATACGCTCATTGCGACTGACGGCTCCACAACATGCGGCGTCGACGACTGGGCGCGCGACCTGATGGAGCTCAACCGGAGCGGCCGCGTGTTCAGGCTGGATCCCGGCAGCAAAGCCGTGACGCCGCTGGCGCAAGGGCTCGGCCATGCCTTCGGCGCTTGCGCGCATGGCCATGGCGTGCTGGTCAGCGAGAGCTGGCGTCACCGCCTCGTCCTGGTGGCGCCGGGCGCTGCACCGCAGACAATGCTTGCTCACCTTCCCGTCTATCCATCGCGGCTGGCGAAGGCCTCGGGCGGCGGCTACTGGCTGACGGCCTTCACCGCGCGCACCCAGCTCATCGAGTTCGTGCTGCGCGAGCCGGCCTACCGGCGACGGATGATGGCCGAAATCGATCCAGAGTACTGGGTCGCGCCGCGCCTGCGCTCCGGCCTCTCGTTCAAGGAGCCGATGCAGGGCGCGCATATCAAGACCATGGGCGTGATCAAGCCGTGGGCGCCGCCGCGCTCCTATGGGCTAGTCATCCGGCTCGACGCCGACGGCCAGCCGCTTTACTCGCTGCACAGCCGGGTCGACGGCGTCAATCACGGCGTCGTTGCGGCGATCGAGATGGGCGACGATCTCGTCCTGATCGCCAAGGGGCCGGGCCGCGTCCTGAGATTGCCCCTCGCCGGCCTTGCCGAGGAGTTTGGTTCATGAGCGACATCATGCTCTCGCTGCGCAAGGCCACAAAACTCTACGCCGGCGTGCCCGCCATCAACGGGGTCGACTTCGACCTCCGCCGCGGCGAGATTCACGCACTGGTCGGCGAGAACGGCGCCGGCAAGTCGACCCTGACCAAGGTGATGGCGGGCGTGGTGACGCTGACCTCAGGCGCCATGACGGTTGACGGCGTCGACGTCGCACCGAGGACGCCGCTGGAGGCGCGCAATCTAGGCATCGCCATGGTGTTCCAGGAGAACAGCCTGGTGCCGACTATGACGGTCGCGCAGAACCTGTTTCTTGGGCAGGAGCAGTTTTACAACCGCCTGCGCGGCATCTACATCGCCGCACAACAGTTCTTGCAATCGCTCAATTTCGACGTCACGCCGACTGCGACCGTGAGCGGCCTTGGAGCTGCCAAGAAGCAAATGGTGGAGATCGCGCGCGCGGTTCTGCACCGCGCCAAGGTCATCATCTTCGACGAGCCGACCGCATCGCTGACGCCGGAAGAGAAGAAATACTTCTTCGACCTCGTCCGTGATCTCAAGAAGCGCGGCGTCTCGATCGTCTTCATCTCGCACGCCCTCGAAGAGGCCCTGCTGCTCGCCGACCGCATCACGGTACTGCGCGACGGCAAGCATGTCGTGACCGACGACGCCGCAAAATTCGACCGTGCCGCAATCGTGCAGGCCATGGTCGGACGCGACCTTTCCAACACGCTCTACGGCGCAAGGAAAAGTAACGTGCGGCCGGCCGGTGCGCGCGTGCTCACGGTGCAGAACTTGAAGATGGCGCCGATGGTGAAGAACAATTCACTGTCGGTGTTCGCGGGACAGATCACCGGCGTGTTCGGCCTGGTCGGCGCGGGGCGCACCGAAACCTTCAAGATCGTCTCCGGCGTGCTCAAGCGCGACTTCTTCCACGGCGGAGAAATCCTGCTGCACGACAAGCCGGTGCGCTACCGGGTACCGGCGCCGGCGGTCAAGGCCGGCATCGCCTATGTCACGGAGGATCGCAAGGTCGAGGGTTTCTTCGAGACGTCCTCGATCGCGCGCAACATTTATCTCGGCCTGCTGTCGAAATTCCCCAAGGGCCGCATGATGCTGTCGCGGCGGGAAACCGAGACGGTCGGCAAGCGCTGGATCAAGAAACTTGGGGTGCGCGCCATCGGCGACCACGGCAAGGTGGTCGAGCTCTCCGGCGGCAATCAGCAGAAGGTCGTGATCGCAAAATCGCTGGTGCAGGAGCCGGACCTGATCATCTTCGACGAGCCGACGCGCGGCGTCGACGTCGGCGCCATCGTCGAGATCCACGAGCTGATCAACCAGCTTGCCGACGAGGGCAAGGCGGTCGTGGTCATCTCGTCCTATCTGCCCGAGATCATGGCCCTTTCCGACCGGATCCTGGTCTCACGCCAGGGCAAGGTTGTGGAGGAATTCTCCGCGCAGGACGCGACTGAGGAGAGGATCATGTACGCGGCTATCCACTGAGAGAGCTGTCTACAGCTTGTGCCCCTTCTGGCGCAGCGCCTCGATCAGGCGCTGCTTTAACTCGTCGGCAGCCTTCTGGCTGACGGCCTGGCCGATCTGCGCGCTTGCCTGCGCCAGCGCATCGGACTTCTCCAGAAACTTCTTCCCGGCCGGCTGGGCATAGAAGGCCTCGATCTGGCGCAGCTCGTCGATGCTGAAGCCTTGGGCATAGAGGGCGGCGACCTGGTCGACCATCGAGGTCAGCGCCGGGGTGTAGATCTCGGAGCCGGGTGCCGTCATCGCGTCATAGTCGCGCTCGATCTCCGGCCTGTCCTGCGCGACCACGGGCCGGAGCTTGAGCAGAAGCTGCGGCAACAGCGCGCGATATTGATCCGCGATCTTCAAGGTGACCACGAGCTTGCGCGCCGCGCTCATCGCCTCCGGCGAGGGTGCTTGGGCCGCGGCGTCACTGATCAGGAGCAGGAGGGCGCCGGCGATCGTCAACAAACGTCTGGACATGAACCTCTCCACGAGATGCAGGCTGGCGATGCTCAACGACCGGCAGTTGCCGCCGGCGCGGTCTGCAATGTGGCGTCGGCCTCCTCGACCTCCGTCACCTTCACGAACAGGTTCGGCACTCGTCTGGCCCGGTCGAGCAGCCAGGCGGCTGCGATCATGATGATGATGCCGACGGCGGAGACCGCGAGCTGCTCCCAGACGCCCTTGGTGTATTGCGTCAGGATCCAGTGCGCCGAGAACGACAGGAATACGCCCAGGCAGAAGATCGGCAGCGAATGCCGGCCACACAGGATGACGGGCCTCAGCCAGGGCCCGTGCAGCGCCCGCCATTTGCGCGAGACGAATTGCGTCACCCACATCGCCAGCGCCAGGAAATGCGTGAAGCGCAGCATGTCGAGATCGGTCTTGTCGATCGGGTAGATCGCCTTGATCATCCATTTCGGGACCAGGGCTTCGAGCGCAGGGACATGCCAGGTCATCACGATCAGCAGCGCGAAGGCGAGCCAGGCCACGGCCAGCCCCATCGCCGCTTTCGACCACACCCATGTCGCGACCTTGTCGATCTGGCCGATGCCGCACCAGGCCGCAAACACGAACATCAGCTGCCAGCAGAACGGGTTGAAGTACCAGGTCGTGCCGGGCGGATAGGAGGCGACGTTCCAGTCGAACCAGCGCGACAGCGCATAAAGCACCACCGACGTCGCGAGTGTCAGGTTCGGCCGGCGCACCAGGCACCAGACGATGAAGGGCGCGACGAACACCAGCGTGATGTAGAGCGGCAGCACGTCGAGATTGACCGGCTTGTATTTCAAGAGGATCGCCTGGCCGATCAGCTCGTCCGGATGCGACAGGAAATTGAACACGTTGAACTCGTGCTCGTACATCGGATTGTCGAAGCGGCGCGCGGTGCGGG
Organism: Bradyrhizobium sp. 132; assembly: GCF_023074185.1. Taxonomy (GTDB): domain Bacteria; phylum Pseudomonadota; class Alphaproteobacteria; order Rhizobiales; family Xanthobacteraceae; genus Bradyrhizobium. The sequence continues at coordinate 163,435 of NZ_JADPKY010000078.1, forward strand.
CGATCTGCGCCGTGAACAGCAGGAACAGCATGATGTGAGCGACATACATCTCGGCCGCGCGCCGCCACAGCCGCTTCAGCGCCGCGAGAAACCAGCCGCCTGCGACGATCGGGCCGTAGATCCAGCCGACCAGATAGCCGGAGATGAAGACGAAAAACTCCGCGGCGTCGCTGAAGCCGTAATTGCGCAAGGTCAGCCAAGCCACGACGTCGTGCGGGATGTGGTCGAGGAAGATCATCCACAATCCGATGCCGCGGAAGAGATCGAGCCGCAAATCGCGTTCGACCGGCGCAAGCAGCGCTGACTGGTCCCGTGTGATCATGGCCCCGCCTCGTTCAGTGGGCGTCGCGCCGTCGCGGCGCCGGAAAATCGGATGCTAAAAAACTTGAATCGAAATGTCGCCTGCCCCTGCGGCTAGGACCGACGGTAGCCGACCTTGCTGTGCGCGCAAGAGGCTTTCATCAAAGCGAGCCGCACAAGCATGCCGTCTCTGCGTTGCACAATGGGAGACCCTTCAAAAAAAGGCGAAAACAACCCCATGCACAGTAGCTAAACCCTCGCGTCGCCTGCCGAATTTATTTGACGCGTCGGGCAGATTTCGGCTGCGGCGGCCGATCCAACCGGGAGCAGAGTTCAGGTCAGCTCGTCGTCCCGCGCCACCATCTCGTTCAGCATCGCCTCGGCCTTGTGCTGGAGCGGCAGCGCGCCGCTCTCAGTGACGATCGCGATCGTCGCGCGCAGGGCCGCAAGGATGGCCGCACGGGCCTCTGCAGTCGACGGCGGCGTCACCACGGCCTCGCCGAACAGGGCCTCGGCTTCCAAGCCGGAAAACCCCTGCTGCCGCGCCGTGTTGCGCGCCTCGCGCAGCATGTTCTGCGCGGCCTGGATGTCGCCGAGGCGGTGGGTGGCGAGCGCAAGGTAGATCGAGCTACGCAGCACCGCCGAGGTATAGCCGACCGCCTTCGCCTCCTCGCGCGCTTCGGTCAGCATGCCGCGTGCCCGGTCGAACAGCCCCTGCTCCAGATAGGCCATGCCGAGGTGACAGCCGAGCACCGGCACGAACAGCCGGATGCCGTGCTTTTGCGCAAGGACAAAACCGTCTTCGAGAATAGCCGCGGCCGCGGCCGGCTCGTTTTGGCCAAGCTTCAGCCACCCGCCGCTATAGGCGGCGGCGACCCGGTCGTAGGGCCGGGCCGTCTCCTCCGCGATCGCTGCGGCCTCGCGCTGGAGCTGCTCGGCGGCATCGAGCTCGCCCATGACGGTGTGGGTGAAGCTCTTCATCATGCAGCAGAGAAGGAGTGTGTATTTGGGGGGAGTTCCGAAGGGCGCACTCGCTTCCGGCCCCATGAGATGGGCACGGGCTCGCGCGATAGTCCGCTCCGCCTCGCGATAGCGCCCGGCAAGAAAATAGGCCTGCCCGAGATTGTATTGCGCAAGGTTGCGCCAACCCGGGTTGCCGGACTCTTCGGCAAGACCAACGACCTCCTCGCCAAGAGTAACGGCCTCCGTAGGCGTCCCATAGAAGTTCTGCCCACCCGCCATGACCGTCTTGGCGGCAACCCTTCTGCCGACATCATCGATCTCGCTGGCCCGTTGGTCAGCTTCCTTTCCCAGATCGACCCACTCGGCAACCCGACCGGACCAGATGAACGCCATGCGCGCCTCCATCCGGAGATCAATGGCATTCGTCTCCCTCGAACTCGTTATTGGCGTCTTATCGAGTGAACTCATCGCGGTCCGGAAGTAGTCGACCGCGTCTGCATATGCCGAGCGCAAAAGACACTTCTGTGCGGCGCTTCTTCCGTAGTCGAACGCCTTGGGCCAGTCCTTGGCACGCATCGCGTGGTAACAGAGAGCGTCAGGATCATCTCTCAATATTTCGTCGCTCTCGAATGCCGCAAGAACGCGCGCATGTACGCTCTCGCGGACCTTTTCGACCATCGACTCGTAGGTCACCTGGCGAACCATCTCGTGTCGAAACTCAAGCGAGTCCGCGATGTCGCTATCGATCTTGACCAGCAGCTCGGCCCGATCGAGCGCTGCAAGGCAGTCCCGCAGGGCGTCTTCGGGCAAGTCCGAGACTCTCCGCACGACGGCTTCGCTCGATCGCGGCCCCAATGCGGCAGCGACCTGCAAAACCAGGCGCTCCTGCCTCGACACCCGATCGAGTCGCGCCGCAATCACACCTTGGATACTTGTGGGGATACCCAGCTCTTCTATAGGACGCACCAGGGCCAGATCACCCCACTGGCCGCGAAGTGTGCCGTTATCCTTCAGACCACGGCAGACCTCCTCGATGAACAGCGGAACGTTGGCCGTGTGAGAGATGATCCGGTTCTTCAAGCCTGCATTCGTCACGGACGTGCCGAGCATGTCGGCCAACATGGCCATTCCGGATTCATCATCCAATGGCCGCATCGCGATCACTTCTGCATGACAACGCGCGATCCATTCCGGCATTCCGTTCGGCCTGCTCGTGAGGAAAACGAACAGATTCGGCACCTGCAGCGACGCTATGGCGGCAATAACCGTGTCGCTGGCTCGATCAACCCAGTGCAGATCCTCGATGAGAAGAACGGTGCCGTTATGGCGGGCTACGCCTTCCAGGATTGCGCAGCTTGCCTCCGAAATCGCCCGTCCCCGCGCGTAGGGCTCCAATTCGCTCCAACGCGGATCGGAAATGGGCAAATCCAGCACCGCGTCGATTGCAAACTGATGGACCGGCGACAATTCCCTTCGAGGGTCTGCCAGGCGGTCTGAGTCCTTGGAGACTGCCTCCAGGAGAGAAAGCACCAGTCGCTTCAGGGTGCTAAATGGCGCGCCCTGAAGATTTGGGCTGCACTCGACGTCGAGCAACCGCCAGCCGTCAGCCCTGAGTCCCTGCGCAAATTCGTGCGCAAGCCGCGACTTTCCAATGCCCGCATCACCCATCAGCAGAACAGTCTGCCCGCTAGTGACAACCTTCTCCGCAGCGCGCCATAGCAGCGCCCGCTCCGTCGTCCGATCGACAAATCGGGAGACGCTACGAGCGCGTCGCACCCGCCAGCTCGAAAGATCGCTCGCTCCAATGATCCGATAGACCGGCAGAGCTTCGTTGAAGCCGCGCAGGGTCTTGCGGCCAAGAAAATCAAAGCGGACATGCCCGTCCGCAAGCTTCTGGCAGGCTTCGGACACGTAGATCTGGTTCGCCTCGGCTGCCGTCTCCAGCCGCGCGGCCAGATGCTGGGCGGCGCCGCCGATCTCGTAGACCTTCGAAAATTCGCTGGCGACCATGTAGGCAACGACATGGCCGGAGTGCAGACCGACCCGGACCTGGAGCCCGGGATCCCCCAAACTGCCGACGCGCCGGACCAGCTCGATCGCCGCATGGCAGGCAAGGGGCGCATGGTTGTCGTCGGCGATCGGAGCGCCAAAGACTGCAGCCAGCCCGTCTCCCAGCTCCTTGCTGACGATGCCGCCAAACTGGCGTACCGCGGCCCTCATGGCCGCCAGTGCCGGCTCGAGGCGCGAGACAGCCTCCTCCGGCTCCAATTCGGCAACAAGACCTGTCGAGTCTATGACATCGGCACGAAGAATCGTCACAAACCGACGTTCGCTGTCGGGATCGACCCGCTGACGCACTGCGGCCCCGCATCTGGAGCACCAGCTATCGTCCGGACCGATTGCAGACTGACACGTGAAGCAATTCATTCCTGCGCCTCAGAGGTCGCGGCCATTCTGTCGACCAGAATCCGCGAGCAACTCTCGATAAGAATACCTGTCGAAAACAGCTTAGCAATCGCGCTTGCTCCTCACCGTTAGCGGGGCACGGTGCGGTTGGCGATCTGGACGAAACTCAGTCCTGAGTGGTAGCGTAAGCAAATCCCAACAAAGATGGGGCACATATTTCGACGGCGCGAGGATTGGCCAAGCTGACCGGCGTCGCTGGAGTTGTACGTATTTTCGCAAAGCCAAGAACATAAAGCCAAGAACATATTGAAGGAAAAGGCGATGGGCTCAAGAACATATACCGGGGCTTCATTCAAAGATTTGATGAACGAGAATTATTTCCCGCTGGAAAACATGCAGCGGAGCGTGGACATCCTCAAGGCGTCCCCGGACATCCACCTGCCGACGCTGGAATACGGCCAATACCACCTGATCTTGACGCCGCCAGACAGATGGCCAGAGGGAAGCGCTGCGTACTGGCACAAGGAAAAGGGCCGGGCTCGCGTCGACCTCAGCACCCAGCCTAACACGATCCCCTTGTCCAGCGACGAGCCGGGCGTGATCCCCTTGACGCGATGCGATCTGCTCGATGCCTGCGTCCGGAAATGCTTCAACTCCGAGCCGCCGATCCCGATGAAGACGAAGATCGTCACGCACAAGGCGAGCGACGCCTATGCGCACCGGCATGAGATCCGGCTGGAGTGGGAGTATCGCGATGGCGAGGACAAGGCGCCGACGCTGCTCTATCTGACGATGGTTTGTCCGCACAGACCCTGATCATCGGACGCATTCGACGCGACAGAATGGCTGTCATCACCTCCCGCGCGCCCCACAGGCACGCGGGAGGTGATGATTCTACGCCCGCTCGCCGAGGCGGCCATCGGGCCTGGTCGGGGCCGACGGGAAGGCAATTACGCAGTTCTGAGCTGCCTTGAGCTCCGCGCAAAAAAATGGCCCGCGCGAGACGGGCCATTTCCTCATGTAAACCGACAAATTCAGCGAAGGCCGCCGGTGACGTGAAGTGTCTCGCCCGTGATGTAAGAGGCTTCGTCCGAAGCGAAGAAGGCCACCGCGGCGGCGATCTCCTCGACCTTGCCGATGCGGCCAAGCGGGGTTGTGGATTCGATCCAGTTGCGCATGTCGCCCTCGTGCAGGCCGGCCGACACGACGCCTTCGGTGGCGATCATGCCCGGATTGACGGCATTGACGCGGATCTTGCGCGGCGCCAGCTCCTTCGACAGCACGGAGGAGATCGCGTCCACCGATGCTTTCGTCGCGGTATAGACGGCGGTGTTCGCCGGCGCGATGGTCGATACGCCGGAGCTGATATTGATAATGCTTCCGCCATTGGGGTTGAAGTGCTTCGACGCTTCACCCGAGACCAGCAGCAGGCCAAGCACATTGAGGTCGAAATGCTTGTGGAAATGCTCAGGCGTGATGGCCTCGAGCGGTGCGAACTCGTAAACGCCCGCGTTGTTGACGAGGATATCGATCGCACCGAACGCCTTCACGGTTTCCGCGACCACACTTTTCACGTCCTTGGCGTCGGCCAAATTGCCGTGGACGGCGACCGCTTTGCCGCCCTTGGCGAGGATGGCGGCGACGACGCGGTCGGCGGCCTGCTTGCTGGAGCTGTAATTGACGGCGACCGCCGCACCCTCGGCCGCAAGCCGGGCGGAGATTTCGGCACCGATGCCTTTGGATGCGCCGGTCACGAGCGCAACTTTTCCTTCGAGTCTCTTGGTCATCATATATCTCCATGATCCGGCACGACGCCGATATTCAATAGTTCAATACTAGTGAACTATTGAATGAGTTCAAGGGAGGTGCTATATTTTAGGCATGGTGCAGTTCGTTCACCCATCGCGGGGCGAGATCACACTGGCCGGGGTGCTAGGCGCGCTTGCGGATCCTATGCGGCTGCGAATCGTCAAGAGCTTGGCCGCGCAGAGCGATTGCATGTCGTGCACCGAGGCGGCGCCTTGCCCCGACATGGCGAAGTCGACCCTGTCGAACCATTTCCGGATCCTGCGGGAGGCCGGCCTGATCCGGACGTCCAAGCAAGGCGTCCAGCACCGCAATGTCCTGCGCGAGGACGACATCAATGCGCGGTTTCCGAAGTTACTCAAGATGATCCTGAGCTATCCGGACTGAGGGCGTTCGCCTACTCTTGGTCGGGGATTACAGTCACCGACAAGCGATTACGGTGCAATCAACTCTGACGGCGCATTAGCATTAAAGTGCACTGTCACCGTAACTCCTCGGTTCCAAACGACAGGGGGTTTTTCCGTTTAGGGCTACTTCGCTTTGTACCGGAAACCCAAAAGGCTTCCTGACGGATCAGTGTCAGTCAGCACAAGACGGATATAATCGTGGGCCTCAAACTCGGCGCTGAAATCGTCCGTTGGCAGCGCATCCGAATTGAGTGTGAGGATGTATTGAAAGCCGTATTTCTCGCTCATCTGCACCGCGAGTTCGATAGCGTGTGCTCGCTGCCGAGGATCGACACCATCAAAAATCGTGCTGTCGTGAATGAGAAAGTCTATGCCGAGCCCGCGCCCGCGAGCAAAAGCGACAAGCATCAGATCATAGCAAAAGATCTTCATCTTGCTGATGCCTTCGCTTGTTCCGCCATCTATTTCAACGTCGTATCGATAGCCGGTATCATCGATGTCTATCAGCAGGCGGCCGGGGGTCTTGTAAAGGTGCTCTGAATTATCGGCAAAAAGGCGTAAAGCCTTCGACCATACAGCACGGCGCTCATCGTAATCGAGTTCAGCTGATCGCTTCAAATCGACAGTTGCGACCTTTATCTGATCGAGGCGCGTCGCCATCTGCCGGAGTTGGTTGATGCGAGCAATAAGGGCTTCGAAATGCGTGCGGGTGGTCGCATGCATTTCTTGCAAAGCCGTAAGTTCTTCGAGCGCACCATGCCCTTTGAGGAGGTTCAGCAAGATCGCACGATCGCTCGAAAGTTGCTCCAACTCCTCCTCTTGTGAGGCGATGCGTGCCTGCAATTCAGCGACTTCGTTTGCGAGAAAATGGCGTCTGTTTTTTACGATCTCGCTGTTAAAGGACCGGGCTTGCTCAAGGGTCTTTTTCACCGCTTCGGGAAGCACAACCCGCGCTTCTGAATAAAGTGCTTCCAGACGATCGGGCGTGGCAGCCCCTTCGTCTTGCAGGTTATCAGAATATCGATCGATCCGTCGCCCTGCCGTCATGTTGGAATTTACAAGCGCGTGAATCTGCGCAGTCAGCCGATTGGCTTCCTGTTCCGTTTGTCGATATTGCGGAAGAACCTGAAAATTCGCGAGCGCTTCATTTTCTTGGGTCAGTCGTCCTTCTAGCTGTATCCTTTGCGCCTCCAACTCGCCGATCGAGGACAACTCGCCGTCAATTGCGCCTGTCTTGATTGCTTTCTTAAGCGCATCGAGCGCGTTTTTTTGATCCTTCAACACCTGCCACTTGGCGGCCTTCTCCCAATCGAGGCCCAATAGGAAAGCATTGTGAAGCTGTGCGTCCCAGGTCTTTTGCTTCTCGAAGTGAGTGAACGGCGACAGATAGGCCGGCGGATGGTTGCGGACGAAGTACGCGAGCAACGATCGCGCCGACGGCGCATATGTCGTCACGTTCGCCTTGTCGCCGACCCCGAACAGCGCCCATCCGAGCAGAGAGCGCCATTGTTTTATGTCGAAACCTACTTGCCCCGCTTTGTTCGTCGCCCGGATTGCAGGCCATGTACTTACGTCGCCTTCAACCTCGACAAAGCCGGGCTCAATTGTATGTCTGGTCACGCGCACCTTGGCGCCGCCAAGAGTGATATCGAGCGTAAAGGCCCAATCCTTCAAAGGCTCAACCCGAAGGCCCTCCTTGGGCCTAGGACCGCTGCCAAGGCAGTAATCGACAATATCGATCAGCGCTGATTTTCCGAGGCCATTGGTTGTGTCCTTATCACCCGCTGCCTGCGAACGATCGGCCACGATCAAATTTAAGCCGGCCTCAAACTCGACCGACCGAAAACCTTTATGATTTGCGTAAACACCGTGGATCAAGATTGCACTCGGACAAAAAGCCCGTCTCTAAGTTCGATTGCGCCGATGATGAATAGAAGATCTGCCGCAAGAACGAAACGCTCGAAGGTGCCGACATTTTTTTCAACCTTGGTGCGTTCCCATAATCCAGACACAGTAATAGGGCTGTCCAAGTGCTGAAGGATTGTGGCGCCGACCCCGAGGATCGTCTCGTTTTCCGAGATATGTTTCGTGGGAAGGATCATTTTTCGAACACGTCGCAAATCTCGAACAAGTAGATGAGGACGGCAAGCCCGGCCGTTCGATCGCCCTGGCTCTTAAGTCCGCGCTGGGAGAATGCACACATAAGCTCGAAAAGCTCGTTGCCTTTGTGGCCCTGATGCCGAAGGCGAAAATATTCTGCGAGAAAGCCGCTCTTGAGCTTATCGGGAAAGTCCGGATCTAGCTGTGTTTCAGCCGCGACGAAATCGGCGACAGTTGTGCGAGATGACAAGCCGGCCGCGATCGTGTGGCGGGAGCCGTTAGACAGGTCATTCTTCTTGATCTTTTCTTCCGGCGGCAGGAGATCGAAGTTTGGCCCCGAGACAGTGGCCGGCGGTTGGCTGGACACCCACGCCACCGCGTGCTGCAACTCGGGAAAGGCAACGTCAGAAAATGCCTCTGCTATGGCGGCGCTCGCCTTCTCTTCATGCGTAGCCTTGAGGGCTAAGAGATTTGCCGTGGGCCAGTCAGCCGGCACCTTATCGATGACCGTATGATCGCCCTCGCACATGTAGATGAGATTATCGACGTGATCTCGCTGTGCGTCGGTCATGGTGGCGTCGTAGCGAGCGGCAGCCGGCTTCTCGCCCGCGATATGTGCCGCTTCGCCTACAGCCGTGTCATCGCCCACGATGGCAGTATAAACGAGAGGCTTGGCGCAACCCGGAAACGCGCAAATCCCGCCGCTACGGAAAGCGAGCAGAATTTTTGTTGGATATGATGCCCCCACTTACGTCCCCTTACCGTGCCGCTTGCTGCCGCTTCGGTCGCAACAGGGAGATCACCCGCATTGCTGCGCGTCAACTGCCGGCAATATTTACTTCCGCTCAACGCGCAATTTTTTCAGGGTGACGACGCGGTGAATAGCCCGAAGGAATTCAAGGCAACAAAAAACCCGCTATCCCATTGGGATAGCGGGTTAGTATTTGGTTGCGGGGATAGGATTTGAACCTATGACCTTCAGGTTATGAGCCTGACGAGCTACCGGGCTGCTCCACCCCGCGTTAACCGTTGCTTTGCCTTCGCGAAATGCCGGGACGGTGGATGAAGGGCCGACGCTGCTCGCGTGGCTTGCTTCGTCCGTCCCAAAGGCTTCCTTGGAAGGCGACCCCGGGCAAAGCCCGTTGGGTGCGGGCGGTATGTACCAACCCGGGGTGCCTTTGGAAAGGGCTGCGGGACGATTTTTTCGACTTTATGACAGGTCAAAACCCGCCAAAAGCCAAGTCTTGCCAGAAGTTCCACAAAGGGCCAGCTTGCGGCAACAAAACCAAGGGGCCAACGCCACTTAAGAGGGAGAACGCCTTGGACCGATCCTTGGACAAATCCTTGGACAAATCCCTGCCGAGCGCGCCGCTTCGAGCGCTGGAGGACGCCTTCCATGCCATGGTCGCGCGGTCGCGGGCCGAGCCGGCGCCTGACCTTGCCGGGCGGCTCGACCGGCTGGCGCGGCTGCGTGCCGTGGTCGCCGACAACGAGGAGCGCTTCCGGCAGGCGATCTCGGCCGATTTCGGCCACCGCTCGGCGGTCGAGACCACCATCGCCGAAACGATGATGGTGTTCTCCGAGATCCGGCATGCCACCAAGCATCTGAAGAGCTGGATGGCGCCGCAGCGCATCGCCACCGCGCTGCAATTTTTGCCCGCGCGCAACCGGCTGATGCCGCAGCCGCTCGGCGTTGTCGGCATCATCGCGCCCTGGAATTATCCGCTCCAACTGACGCTCGCGCCTGCGATCGGCGCGCTCGCCGCCGGCAACCGTGTCATCATCAAGCCGAGCGAGCTGGTGCCGCGCTTCGCAGGCCTGCTGAAGGAGACGATCGCGCAAAAATTCGATGCCGCGGAAGTGCTCGTCACCGGCATCGAGGACGAGGTCGCAAAGGCCTTCGCATACCTGCCGTTCGACCATCTCGTGTTCACCGGCTCGACCCGGGTCGGGCGGCTGGTCGCGGAGGCCGCGGGACGCAATCTGACACCCGTCACGCTCGAGCTCGGCGGCAAATCGCCCGCGATCATCGACGCCTCCGCCGATCTCGAAGAGGCGGCCGAGCGCATCGCCTACGGCAAGCTGCTCAATGCCGGGCAGACCTGCATCGCGCCGGATTATGTGCTGGTGCCCGAGCGCTCGTTGCAGGCCTTCGCCGAAAAAGTGCGGGCGCAGATGCGGCGCATGTTCGGCACCGATCCCGCCAACAAGGACTACACCTCCGTGATCTCCGACCGGCATTATGCGCGGCTGGAAAATCTCGTCGCCGATGCGGCAAGCCGCGGCGCAAAGATTTCGCAGCCGGCGAAGGCCGACGATCCCAACTGGAAAGCGCACCGCAAATTCCCGCCGACGCTGATCGTCGGCGCGACCGAAGACATGGCGGCGATGCAGGAGGAGATTTTCGGCCCGGTGCTGCCGGTGCTCGGCTATCGCGAACCGGCCGACGCCATCGCCTTCGTCAACGCCCGCGACCGGCCGCTGGCGCTGTACTGGTTCGGCAAGGACCGCATTGCCCGCGACGAGGTGCTGGCGCGCACCGTCTCCGGCGGCGTCACGATCAACGACTGCCTGTTTCACTTCGCGCAAATCAACCAGCCGATGGGCGGCGTCGGCGCATCCGGCACCGGCGTCTATCACGGCGAATGGGGCTTTCGCACGTTCAGCAAGCTGAAGCCGGTGTTCTATCGCTCAAAATTCAACCGCCTCGCCGACCTCTATCCGCCCTACGGCGGCAAGATCGCGCGGCTGGAGAAGATAATGCGGTTCATGTCTTAAGCACAACACCCGTCATTGCGAGCGCAGCGAACCTAGACCCTCACCCTGAGGAGCGCGCATTTCGCGCGCGTCTCGAAGGGCGAGGCCACCAGCCGGGCCTTCATCCTTCGAGACGCGCGAAGTCGCGCTCCTCAGGATGAGGAATGGACAGTCTGGATTGCTTCGCTTCGCTCGCAATGACGAGAAGAAAATACGCAGGGGGAAAACATCAGTGAGCGACACATTCGATTTCGTCGTCGTGGGCGCGGGCTCCGGCGGCTGTGCGGTGGCGGGGCGGCTGTCGGAGGATGCGGGGACATCCGTGGCGCTGCTCGACGCCGGCGGTCCGAACGACAATTGGCGGATCACCACGCCGTTCGGGCTCGCTTTGCCATACAAGGCAGCGAACTGGGCCTTCGATACCGTGCCGCAGAAGGGATTGAACGGCCGTATCGGCTACCAACCGCGCGGCAAGGGGCTCGGCGGTTCCTCGGCGATGAATGCCATGGTCTACATCCGCGGCAACAAATGGGACTACGACCACTGGGCCTCGCTCGGCAATGCCGGCTGGTCGTACGCGGACGTGCTGCCCTATTTCAAGCGCTCGGAGAACAACACCGATTTCGACGGCGCGTATCATGGCAAGGGCGGCCCGCTGCATGTCAACAGGCTGCGCTCGGACAATCCGATCCATGACGTCTTCCATCAGGCCACCCGCGAGGCGCAGTTCCGCATCCGCGAGGACTTCAATGAAGACGACCACGAAGGGCTCGGCAGCTACCAGGTGACGCAGCATAATGGCGAGCGCTGGAGCGCAGCACGCGCCTATGTGCATCCCTACATGGGCAAGCGCGCGAATCTGCGTGTCGAGACGCAGGCGCATGCCACGCGCATCCTGTTCGAGGGCGGGCGCGCGGTCGGCATCGAATATATACAGGGCAAGCAGACAAAGCAGCTGCGCGCCCGCCGCGAGGTGATCCTCGCCTCCGGCGCCTTCCAGTCACCGCAATTGCTGATGCTGTCGGGCATAGGCGATGGCGAGGCGCTTCGAACGCACGGTATCGGCGTCGTGCATCACCTGCCGGGCGTAGGACGCAATCTGCAGGATCATCCGGACTTCGTGTTCGTCTACGCCTCCGACTATCCGCACTTCGTCCACTCATCGATCAGCCGGCTGCCATCCCTGCTCCGCGCCATCCAGCGATACCGCCGGGAGCGGCGCGGCCTGATGACCACCAATTTCGCCGAGTGTGGCGGCTTCCTGAAGACCCGAGCCGACCTCGATGTGCCCGACATCCAGCTGCACTTCATCATCGCGATGCTCGACGACCATGGCCGCAAGAAGCACAAGGAGGCGGGCTTCTCATGCCATGTCTGCCTGTTGCGACCGAAGAGCCGTGGCAGCGTCTGGCTGAAAAGCGCCGATCCGCTGGCAGCGCCGATGATCGATCCGAATTTTCTGGGTGAGGCGGAGGATCTCGAGACGATGGTCGCGGGCTTCAAGACCACGCGACGGCTGATGGAGACGCCCGCAATGCGCGCGTTGCAGAAGAAGGACATGTTCACGTCTGAAGTGCGCACCGACGACCACATCCGCACCATCCTGCGCGAGCGCGTCGACACCGTCTATCACCCCGTCGGCACCTGCAGGATGGGGACGGATGCGATGGCCGTGGTCGATCCGGCATTGAAGGTGCATGGCGTCGAGGGTCTGCGCGTCGTCGACGCCTCGATCATGCCAACGCTGATCGGCGGCAACACCAATGCGCCGACAATCATGATCGGAGAGAAGGCGGCGGACATGATCAGGGCGGAGATGCGGTAGCTCAATTGAGCAGGAAACCACCGTCGACGGTGATAACGCTCCCCGTCATGTACCGCGAGGCCTTCGAGGCCAGCAGCAAAATCGCGCCGTCGAGATCGGACTCGGCACCGATGCGGCGCTGGGGGATGCGCTTGGTCAGGCGCTCGCCTGGCGGCGTCGACCAGAATGCGTGGTTCATCTCGGTGTCGATGTAGCCGGGCGCCAGCGCGTTGATGCGGATGTTTTGCCCCGCAAGCTCCAGCGCCATCGCCTTGGTCGCCTGGATGATGCCGGCCTTGGAAATCGCGTAAGGCGACACCGCCTTCAAAACGCCGGTGCCGAGCACGGAGGCGATGTTGACGATGTTGCCTTCCTGCTTGCGCGCGATCATCCGCCGCGCGATTTCGGTCGCAAGGAAATAGGCGCCCTTGAGATTGGCGCCGATCACCGCGTCCCAATCGGCCTCGGTCTGCTCGGTCGCGAGCTTTTCGATGGCGATGCCGGCATTGTTGATCAGCACCGTGACCGGACCCAGCGCGGCTTCCGTGGCATCGACGGCCCTGGCGATCGAGGCGGTGTCGGTGACGTCGAGCGCGACGGCGGCGGCACGGCCGCCCTTGCCGCGGATCTCTTCTTCCAGGCTCTTCAGCTTGTCGGTCTGCCGCGCCGCGAGCGCGACGGCCGCGCCATGCGCTGCCAACACCCGGGCAAATTGCCGCCCCAGGCCCTGGCTCGCGCCTGTCACGAGGATGGTTTCTCGACTGACGTCGAATAGGTCTGACATGACGAGTTCCTTGACGTTTTCTTGGGGCGCGATCCCTGAGCTTTGCAGCCATCAATACAGACGATTTTAACGATCTGAAACCGGAATGATCGGTTCTGCGTTCACTCGTTCCATGGCAGGCTCCCGCGCATGAACAGTTTCGATCTCGCCGTCTATGCCGCGCTCGCAATCGCGATCGGCTTCGGTTTCAGGACCGGCCTGCTCGGCAGCGCCATGACGATCCTCGCCTATCTCCTCGCCGCCCCCATCGCCGTCGCGCTGATGCCGCTGATCGTCCCGCAGGTCGCGGGCAATCCGAATTCGCCGCTGCTTCAGAACTGGATCTGGTTCTTCGGCATCTTCGTGGTGGTCGGCATGCTGTTTGGATATCTCGGCCGGCTGGCGCTGAGCGACACGATACGCGAGGCCGGCATCGGCGACCGGCTCGGGGGCGCCGCGCTCGGCGCCATCAGGGTCGGCCTCGTCGCCACCACGCTGGTGCTGGTGTTCGACCAGATCGTGCCGGCCAACCGCCAGCCGCCCTTTCTCGCCGGCTCGCATCTACGGCCGCTGTTCTCGGCCGCGGGGCAGATGGGCTTCAAGTCGCTGCCGCCGGAGGCGACCTCCGCGATCGACCGTCTCAAGCAGGAGCGGCGCATCTGATCAGGCGCATTTGCATCGCCGCGCAGGACCGCATGCATTTTGATGCGAGCCCGTCCCTTATCAGCGGCGCCAAGGTTGGCTAGAATAGCGGCTCTAAAAACCTGCATGACATTACGGGAGTGAAACAGTGGATCTTGGGATCAAAGGTCGCCGCGCCATCGTCTGCGCATCCAGCAAAGGCCTCGGACGCGCCTGCGCCATCTCGCTGGCGGAAGCCGGCGTTCACGTCACACTGACCGCGCGCGGCGCCGAAGCTTTGAAAAAGACGGCCGACGACATCCGCAAGGCCTGTCCTGATGTGACTGTCACCGAGATCGTCGGCGACATCACGACGCCGGCCGGCCGCGAGGCCGTGCTCAAGGCCTGCCCCGAGCCCGACATCCTGATCAACAATGCTGGCGGACCGCCGCCCGGCGATTTCCGCAACTGGACCCGCGACGACTGGATCAAGGCGATCGACGCCAACATGCTGACCCCGATCGAGCTGATCAAGTCGACGGTCGACGGCATGATGGCGCGCAGGTTCGGCCGCATCGTCAACATCACCTCGGCCGCGGTGAAGGCGCCGATCGACATTCTCGGTCTCTCCAACGGCGCGCGCGCCGGCCTCACCGGCTTCATCGCCGGCCTGTCGCGCAAGACCGTGATCAATAACGTCACCATCAACGGCCTGTTGCCGGGCCCGTTCGAGACCGACCGCCTGCGCAGCACCGCGAAGGGGGAATCCGAGAAGCGCGGCATCACGCCGGATCAGGTTCTGGCGGAGCGCGCCAAGCTCAATCCCGCGGGCCGCTTCGGCGATCCCGACGAGTTCGGCTACGCCTGCGCATTCCTGTGCGGCAGCAGGGCCGGCTTCATCACCGGTCAGAACCTTTTGCTCGACGGCGGTGCCTTCCCCGGAACGCTGTGAGGGCAGTCTGGTACGAAGAGACAGGACCGGCGGCGGACGTCCTCACCTATGGTGAGATGACGACGCCGGTCGCAGGCCCAGGCGAAGTTCGTATTCGCCTGGAAGCCTCCGGCGTCAACCCGGCCGATGTCGGCCGGCGCGGCGGCAGCTATCGCGCGAAGGAATTTTCGCGTGTCATTCCGAACAGCGATGGCGCGGGGTTTATCGACCAGATCGGCGATGGCGCGACGCGGTTCAAGATCGGCGACAGGGTCTGGTTGTTCAACGGCCAGCGCAACGGCCGCGCCTTTGGCACGGCGGCCGAACATATCGCGCTTGCCGAGCATCTGGTGACGCCGCTGCCGGACAATCTCTCTTTTGCGGAAGGCGCGACGCTGGGCATTCCCGCAATGACAGCGTGGTGCTCCCTGTTTGCGGACGGACCGATCGTCGGCAAGTCCGTGCTGGTCACCGGCGGCGCGGGTGCAGTAGGGCATTACGCAGTGCAACTCGCGAAATGGGGCGGCGCGCAGGTGATCGCGACCGTCAGCTCGGCGATGAAGGGCGAGCAGGCGCGACAAGCCGGTGCCGATCTCGTGGTCAATTACAGGGACGAAGATGTCGTTGCCAAGGCGATGGCCTTCACCGGCGAACGCGGGGTCGACCACGTGGTCGATGTCGATTTCGGCGGCAACATCGCGACGACCCTGAAGTTGATGGCAATCAATTCGACAATCGCGGTCTACGCCACGAACGGCAACCGCACGCCGACTGTGCCGATGCGAGAGCTGATGGAGAAGTGCGTCACGCTCCGCTCGCTCGTCTTGTTCGCGCTGCCGCCGGCGCTGCTTGCGGCGGCGCAGGCCGACGTCTCGAAATGGCTGGCGGCGGGGCCGCGAATCCACAAGGTCGCGGCGCAGTTTGCGTTGTCGGAGACGGCGCAGGCCCATGTCGCCGTCGAGAAAGGCGACAAGCTCGGCACCGTGGTCGTCGACTGCGCGCGCTAGTATCGGCCAGGATCACCGCTGTTGCTTGGTGGGTTCGTCTTCGTCCCGCTGGCTCGAACTGGAGGAATCGGCGACTGGGGTTCCGTCGGTCCAGTCGATGCCGAATTCGTCGAGCCCGTCGGCAAGCAGATCGCCCAGCATCGGCTCACCGAGCAGATAATGCGCCGTTTCGCGCCGGGGGCTGTGATACTCGGCGCGCGCCTGCACGGCGCGTGCGCGCAAATCGTTCCATTCGTCGACCGTGCCGTCGCCGCGGCCGAGCCAGGTCAGCGTGACGAGATCGATCTGCTCGTCCTCGTTCAGGGCAACGATGAAACTTCCGAGTTCGTTGACGACCGGATCGGAGCCGTCATCCTCGAGGATGTCGACCGCATCGTCATCCGTCGCGTTCGAGCCGGAATCTGGATCGGAATTTCCTTCCTTGACGTCGAATTCGCGCGCCTTTTCGATGATGAAGGCGACCTTCTCGGCGGAGATTGCAAGCTCTGGCATGTCTGGCTCTGGCATGGCTGGCCCTTTGGCTTTCCCTGGGTTCCCGCGATAACGCCGCATCACGTCAGATGATCCATTGCGCCTGACGGCGAAACTGCGCATGTTCCGTGCCAAAGCAAGAACGTCGGGATGCGCCGGATGCAGTGGAAAGTCGGCAGGGTCAAAATCACCAAGGTCGTGGAATTGGAGACGGTCGGCTCGACCCGCTTCATTCTGCCCTTGGCGAGCAATGCAGAAATCCAGAAGCTGTCCTGGCTGATCCCGCATTTCGCCACTGAAGAAGGCCGGCTGAAAATGTCGATCCATTCGCTGGTGGTGGAGACGCCGACGCGCCGCATCGTGGTCGACACCGGCCTCGGCAACGACAAGCAGGGCCGCAACGTCCCGACCTGGAACCACCGCACCGCGCCATTCCTTGAGACGATGATTGCGGCGGGCTTTCCGCCCGAGAGCATCGACACCGTGCTGTGCACACATCTTCATGTCGATCACGTCGGGTGGAATACGAAACTGGTCGACGGCAAATGGATGCCGACCTTCCCCAAGGCGCGCTATGTCTTCGGCAAGACCGAATACGAGCATTGGCGCGATCACTCCACCGAGCCGGACAAGCAGGCCGTATTTGGCGATTCCGTGAAGCCGATCGTCGATGCCGGCCGGGCCGAGTTGATCCCGGGCGACCACCGGCTAAGCGACGAGATCAGCATGATCCCGACCCCGGGCCACAGCCCCGGGCATATGAGCATTTTGATCCAGTCGGACGGTGAGCAAGGACTGTTGACGGGTGACGTCGCCCATCATCCGTGCCAGATGGCGCATCTCGGCTGGTCCTCGACCGCGGATTCCGATCAGGGCCAATCGGCGGTGACGCGCCGCGAATTGTTCGGCCGCTTTGCCGATACCCCGACGCTGGTGATCGGCGGGCATTTTTCGGCCGGGCACATCAAGCGGGATGGGGACGCGTTCAGGTTCGACGCGCTGGGATGAGGAAGTTGCTCCTCATGGTGAGGAGCGCGGAACGCGCGTCTCGAACCATGAAGGCCCGGCTCTCGCCCTCGGCCATCCTTCGAGACGCCCACCTTTTGGCGGGCCCTCAGGATGAGGGGGAGCAATGCGGCAACGGGCGTCAGTCGGCGGTTGAATTTCCCGCCGCCCTGTTCCATGAAGCTGTTCAACCGATCGGTCCATTCCAGGGAGAAACGAGAATGAAACTTGTTCGTTATGGCGAGAAGGGTGCGGAAAAGCCCGGCCTGATCGACAAATCCGGCCAGTTGCGCGACCTGTCGGCGCATGTGAAAGACCTGACCGGCGAGGCCTATTCGCCCGACAGCCTGAAGAAGCTGTCGGCGCTCGATCCCGCCTCGCTGCCCGCCGTCTCCGGCAAGCCGCGGTTCGGCGCGCCTGTTACCGGCATCTCGAAATTCGTGGCGATCGGCCTCAACTACAGCGATCATGCCAAAGAGACCGGCGCTGAGATCCCGAGCGAGCCGATCATTTTCATGAAGGCGAACACCTCGCTGTCCGGCCCGAACGACGCGGTCGAGAAGCCGCGCGGCTCGACCAAGCTTGACTGGGAGGTCGAGATCGCCGCGATCATCGGCACTCGCGCAAAATACGTCTCGGAAGCCGATGCGCTCAACCACGTCGCCGGCTACTGCGTCTGCAACGACGTCTCCGAGCGCGCCTTCCAGATCGAGCGCCTGGGCCAGTGGACCAAGGGCAAGTCGCACGACACGTTCGGCCCGGTCGGCCCGTGGCTCGCCACCAAGGACGAGATCAAGGACGTGCAGAACCTGTCGATGTGGCTCGACGTCAACGGCCAGCGCCGCCAGTCCGGCTCGACCAAGACCATGATCTTCTCGATGGCCAAGTGCATCTCCTATGTCTCGCAGTTCATGACGCTGCTGCCCGGCGACATCATCACCACGGGCACCCCGCCCGGCGTCGGCTTGGGCATGAAGCCGCCGACCTTCCTCAACGTCGGCGACGTCATCACGCTCGGCATCGAGGGCCTCGGCGAGCAGCGCCAGGAGATCGTCGCGGCGTAAAGGCTCCGTCCTCATCCTGAGGAGCGCGCACAGCGCGCGTCTCGAAGGATGGACACAAACACAGTCGCCCGACGTTCGCGCCGGGTGACGAGAGAGCGCCTCCCTCGCCCATCCTTCGAGACACGCGCCAAACGGCGCGCTCCTCAGGATGAGGTTTGTATGTCTGGATAGCGGTTATTTCCCATGAAGCTCACCTTCTCTCCCGCCTCGCCCTTTGCCCGCAAGGTGCGCATTGCCGCGATCGAGCTCGGGCTGATCGACAAGATCGAGTTCACGCCGGCAGCCGTCGCGCCGGGCACGCCCAACGAGGACTACTCGCGGATCACGCCGCTGAAGAAGCTGCCGGTGCTGATCACCAACGACGGCGATGTCATTTTGGACTCCTACGTCATCGTCGAATATCTCAACGAGATGGTCGGCGGCAGCCTGATCCCCGACTACGGTCCGCGGCGCTGGCAGGCCAAGACCAATCATTCCCTGCTCAACGGCATGCTCGATTCCATGCTGCTGTGCCGCTACGAGAAGATGGTGCGGCCGCAGGGCCTGCAATGGCAGGCTTGGTCGGACGACCATTGGAATCGGGCCTGGACCGGCATGGCGCGCTTCGAGAAGATGCCTGATGTCCTGAACGGCCCGTTCGACATCTCGCAGATCGGCCTCGTCTGCGTGCTCGGCTATGCCGACTTCCGCTTCGCCGATTGCGGCTGGCGCAAGGCCTATCCGAAGCTCGACGCTTTCCATCAGAAGGTGCTGGAACGGCCCTCCGTGAAGACCTCGGTGCCGCCGGCGGCTTAAATCTCGGGAATCCTCATGAGCCTCAAATACTCGGTCGGCGATCTCACCATCCATCGCGTCGTCGAGCAGGAGACGACCTTCCTGCCGGCGCTAGACCTCATGCCCGGTCTCACGCCGGAGGTGCTGTCCGAGAATCGCGCATGGATGCGTCAGGCAAATGCGTTGGACGAACAGGATACGCTGATCCTCTGCTTTCAGTCCTATGTCATCAAGACGCCGCATCACACCATTCTGGTCGACAGCTGCATCGGCAACGACAAGCCCCGGCCGCAGCGGCCGAAATGGAACATCAAGACGGACGACACCTATCTGCGCGGACTCGCCGGCGCCGGCTTTTCCGTTGACGACATCGACTTCGTGATGTGCACGCATCTGCATGTCGATCACGTCGGCTGGAACACGCGGCTCGAGAACGGCCGCTGGGTGCCGACCTTCCCGAAGGCGCGCTACGTGTTCGCCAGGCAGGAGTTCGACTACTGGACTGAACAGAATGCGAAGGGGCCGGTGCCGCCCTTCGTGGATAGTGTATTGCCGGTGGTGGAGGCCAAGCGGCACGAGATCGTCGGCAATGATCACCAGATCGGCGACCACGTCCGCATCCTGCCGACGCCGGGCCACACGCCCGGCCATGTCGCGTTCACCTTCGGTCGCGGCAAGGACGACGCGGTGTTCAGCGGCGATCTCATGCATTCGCCGATCCAGACGCTCTATCCGGAGATGTCGGTGAAATTCGACGTCGATCAGACGCAGGCGGCAACGACGCGCCGCAGCTTCCTGGAACGCTATTGCGACACAGACACGCTGTGCTGCACCGCGCATTTCCCGTCGCCGTCGGTGGGCAAGATCCGGCGCAAGGGCAACGGGTTCGTCTGCGCGGCGGTGTAGCGATTCCACCGAGTGGAGAGACACGATGACAGCGCTCCCCGATATTCCCCTGCCCGCCGGCATCCGCTCACGCTATGTCGACGACATCAACGGCCTGCGCATGCATGTGCTGGAGGCAGGCTTCGAGACCAAGGGGCGGCCTTGCATCCTGCTGCTGCACGGCTTTCCCGAGCTTGCCTTCTCCTGGCGCAAGGTGATGCCGGCGCTTGGCTCGGCGGGCTATCACGTGATCGCCCCGGACCAGCGCGGCTACGGCCGGACGACGGGGTGGAGCGCGGAGTACGATAGCGATCTCGCGCCCTTTTCGCTCTTCAACCTGGTGCGTGACGCGCTGGGGCTGGTGTCGGCGTTCGGCTACAGGCAGGTCGACGTGATCGGACATGATTTCGGCAGCCCGGTCGCTGCGTGGTGCGCCCTGATGCGGCCCGACGTGTTTCGTTCGGTGGCGATGATGAGTGCGCCGTTCGGCGGAGCGCCGCCGCTGCCGTTCGACACGATCGACACGCCGGCAAAGCCACCGGTCGAAGATCCCGTGCATCGCGAGCTCGCCGCGCTGCCGCGTCCGCGCAAGCATTATCAATGGTACTATGCGACGCGCGCGGCGAATGCCGACATGCACCGCGCGCCGCAGGGCGTGCATGATGTTCTGCGCGCCTATTATCATCACAAAAGCGCGGACTGGACCGGCAACAAGCCGTATCCGCTGAAATCCTGGTCGGCGAACGAGCTGGCGAAGCTGCCGACCTATTATGTGATGGACCTGAACGAGACCATGGCCGAGACGGTGGCGAAGGAGATGCCCTCGCCGGCTACGATCGCTGCCAATCAATGGCTGCCCGACCGCGAGCTCGCCTACTACAGCGCCGAATATGGCCGCACCGGATTCCAGGGCGGCCTGCAATGGTATCGCTGTGGCACATCTGGCGCATTCAACAGCCAGCTGCAATTGTTGGCCGGCCGCAGCATCGACGTCCCCTCCTGCTTCATCTCGGGCAAGCAGGATTGGGGCACCTATCAGCGTCCCGGCGTGTTTGAAGCGATGCAGGCGCGGACTTGCACGAAGCTGCTCGGCTGCCACCTCGTCGATGGCGCCGGACATTGGGTGCAACAGGAGCAGCCTGCCGAGGTGAGCCGTCTGCTGCTCGATTTCCTGGCGAAGAGCCGCCCGGCCTGATTTGACCCGGGAACCCTGACGCCTTATATAGTTTAGAATAATTCTAAACTATCGAGACAGGGCTACCGTGAAGACCTTTGCCGATCTGACCGAACGCGAGGTGCTCGCGGTCGCGATTTCCTCCGAGGAGGAAGACAGCCGCATCTACATGACCTTCGCCGAGGATCTCAGGGAGCGCTATCCGGACACGGCCAAGATATTCGAGGAGATGGCCGAGGAGGAACGCGGCCACCGGCGTCGTCTGCTCAAACTCTACGAAGAGCGCTTCGGTCAGCATCTGCCGCCAATCCGCCGCGAGGACGTCAAAGGCTTTTTGCGCCGGCGCCCGATCTGGCTGACCAAGAACCTGACGCTCGACACGATCCGCAAAGAGGTCGAGACGATGGAGTTCGAAGCCGAGCGCTTCTACGCGCGCGCCGCCGAGCAGGCCGAGGATGTCGGCGTGCGCCGCCTGCTCGGCGACCTCGCCGAGGAGGAGAAGCATCACGAGAATCGCGCCGCCGCGCTCACCGACGAGATCCTCAAGCCGGACGTGCGCGCCGAGGAGGATCGCACGCGGCGGCGGACGTTCGTCCTGCAATATGTGCAGCCCGGCCTCGCCGGCCTGATGGACGGATCGGTCTCGACGCTGGCGCCGCTGTTCGCGGCGGCCTTCGCCACGCATCAGAACTGGCAAACGTTTCTGGTGGGCCTCGCGGCTTCGATCGGCGCCGGCATCAGCATGGGATTCGCCGAAGCGCTGTCCGACGACGGATCGCTCTCGGGGCGCGGCTCGCCATGGCTGCGCGGCATCACCTGCGGCGCGATGACGACGCTCGGCGGCCTCGGCCACACCCTGCCTTATCTCGTCCCGGACAGCTGGCCGAACGCATTCTGGATCGCGACGGGAATCGCCGGCGTCGTCGTGTTCTTCGAATTGTGGGCGATCGCCTTTATCCGCTCACGCTACATGGACACGCCGTTCCTCCAGGCCGTGTTCCAGATCGTGCTCGGCGGCGCCATCGTGCTGGCGGTGGGCGTATTGATCGGAGCGGCGTAGGCTCCTCACGCTCTGTAGCGGCATATCAATCACCGTCAAACAGCCGTTGCAGCATTCGGCCAAACTGCGCATCATCCCTCCGGCAATAAGAGCAGGAGAAGCGCCGTGGCCAAGTCGGATTGGAGTTTCAAGAGTGCGGTCGAGCTGTCGGCCGCATTGACCGCGAAGAAGGTCTCGTCGGTCGAGCTCACGCAGGATGCGATCGACCGCATCGAACGCCACGACGGCAAGGTCAATGCGATCTGCGTCCGGGATTTTGATCGCGCGCTTGGCGCCGCGCGCGAGGCGGACGCCGCATTGGCGCGCGGCGAGCGGAAGCCGCTGCTTGGCCTCCCCATCACGGTGAAGGAATCCTACAACGTCGCCGGCCTGCCCACGACCTGGGGCTGGACGCCGCAGAAGGATTTCAAGCCGGCGGAGGACGCGCTGTCGATCACCCGGGTGAAGAACGCTGGCGGCGTTATCCTCGGCAAGACCAACGTTCCCGTTGGGCTCGGGGATTGGCAGAGCTACAACGATATTTACGGCACGACGAACAATCCGTTCGATCTCGGCCGCACGCCCGGTGGCTCGTCGGGCGGCTCGTCTGCGGCGCTCGCGGCAGGCTACGGACCGCTCTCGCTCGGGTCCGACATCGGCGGCTCGCTGCGCGTGCCCGCCTTCCATTGCGGGGTCTATGCGCACAAGCCGACCTACAATCTCTGTCCGACGCGTGGCCACACGCCGCCGCCGTTTCCAGCGATCCCGATGGAGCGCGATATGGCGGTGATCGGTCCGATGGCGCGGAGCGCAGCCGATCTGCCCCTGCTCCTCGACGTGATGGCAGGCCCCGATCCGCTGGACCTGGGCATCGGATACAAGCTCGCGCTGCCGGAGGCGCGACACGACGCGCTAAAGGATTTCCGCGTGCTGGTGATCGACAGCCACCCGTTGCTGCCTGCGAATGCCGACATCCGCAGCGCGATCGAGAAGCTGGCGGAACAATTGGCGGGCGCAGGTGCGAGCATCACCCGCGAAAGCCCGCTGTTTCCCGACTTCACGGAGTCCTCTCGCCTCTACATGCGCATGCTGATGGGCTTTCTGGGCGCCTTCCTTCCGCCGGACATTCTCGCCGGCGCGCGTGCCGGGGCAGCGCAGCTCTCACCAGAAGACAAAGGCCTGTCTGCCGAGCGGCTGCGTGGCATGACCAGCACACATCAGGCCTGGGTGTTCGACGAGGGCGCTCGCGCCGGCCTGCGCGCGCAATGGCGGCATTTGTTCAGGACATTCGATACGGTGATCTGCCCGATCATGCCTACCCCCGCTTACCCGCATGATCATTCGCCGCAGCAGGAGGCGCGCCGGATCAACATCGACGGCAAGGACTTTGCCTATCCGGACCAGCTCGCCTGGCCCGGCATCGCCACACTGACGGGCCTGCCTGCAACGGCTATTCCGCTCGGTCTGTCGAAGGACGGCCTACCGGTCGGCGTTCAAATCATCGGGCCATTCCTCGAGGACCGCACGCCGCTGAAGCTCGCCGCGCTGATCGAACGCGAGTTCGGCGGGTTCGTGCCGCCGAAGAGGTTTGATGATTAAGTGCTCGTCATTGCGAGCGAAGCGAAGCAATCCAGAAATCCATCCGCGGAGGGACACTGGATTGCTTCGTCGCAAGAGCTCCTCGCAATGACGGTGCAGAACAGCTGCCAGATTCCGGCTCGATGCTTCGCGCGCCCGGAGGTCACCGGTCCAAGTTCTTCAACAGCAAATTCAACGCTGTCGCCGCGAACGTCTGCATGTTGGCGAAGCGGTCGTTGCTGCCTGTCTCCAGCGTCATCACCTCTGCGGCGGGACCGGCAACCGCCATGCAGCTGTGGCCTGCCGCATCGCCGTAGCGGTTGCCGGTGGGACCGGCGGCGCCGGTCTCGGACAGGCCCCAGTCGCAGTTGAAGCGGCCGCGCATCTGCTCGGCCAACAGTTGCGCGTAGGGCTCCGACGAGGAGCGAAAGCCCTTCATTCCTCCGTCCGAAATATCCATCAGCACGCGCCTGGCGTCGCGGGTGTAGACCACGGCGCCGCCGAGGAAGTAGGCGGACGCGCCGGGCATCGCGAGCAGGCTGGCCGCGATCAGGCCGCCGGTGGAGGATTCGGCCACGGCAATGGTCTGTTTGCGCGCGATCAGTTTCGCCGCGACCTGTTCCGCAATACAGACGAGCTCTTTCATGTCCTGCACCTCTGATCCTCGCAACCGAGCTGTGCCTTCCTAGCATATGACAGCGCCATTGGCCGAGTTGCGGACGACGGGCAGGCCTGCTTGAATGGCAGGCGCAAGACGGCGCGGCTAAGCGCTGCGCAAGCGGAACGTCAAGAGGAAACGTAAAAGGGAGACGTCATGGCGTCCCTGATCGCCGGCGGGGTGGATTGCGATGTGCATCCGGCCGTGCCGCATCTGACCAGCCTGCTGCCGTACCTGAATGACTATTGGCGCGATCAGGTGACGACGCGCGGCATGGTCGATCTCATCTCGCAGTCCTATCCGCAGAACTCGCCGATCACGGCGCGGCCCGACTGGCGCCCTGAAAGCGGCAAGCCGGGCGAGAGCCTGGCGGACATGCAGCGCCATGTGCTCGATCCCTTCCAGCTCTCGCACGCCATCTGCAATCCGCTTTATGGCGTGCAGATGGTGTTTTCGGAGGATCTGCAGGCCGCCTTCTGCCGCGCGCTGAACGAGTGGCTCGCGAAAGAATGGCTCGATCGCGATCCGCGGCTGCGCGGCTCGATCGTGATCCCCACGCAAAGCATCGAGAAGGCCGTCGCCGAGATCGAGCGCTGCGCGCAGGACCGCCGCTTCGTGCAGGTGCTGATGCTGGTGATGGGCGACACGCCCCTCGGCAAGCGCGCGCTGTGGCCGATCTACGAGGCGGCGGAACGGCTGGAGCTGCCGATCGGCGTGCATGCCGGTTCCGCCTATCACAATCCGCCGACGGCTGTGGGGTGGGGTTCCTATCACATCGAGGACTATGTCGGTCAGGCCCAGGCGTTCCAGACCCAGCTCACCAGCCTGATCGTCGAGGGCGTGTTCGCCAGATATCCGCGCTTGAAGATGGTGATGCTGGAATCCGGCGTCTCCTGGATCTCCCCCTTTCTCTGGCGCCTTCACAAGTTCTGGCGCGGCGTGCGGATGGAGACGCCGTGGGTCGATCGCGCGCCGCTGGACATTGTGCGCAGCAACATCCGCTTCTCGTTACAGCCGTTCGATGCGCCGCCGGATGAGGCGACATTAATTCGCCTGTTTGATCATATGCAGTCGGATGAATTGGTTCTATTCTCCACGGACTACCCGCACTGGCAGTTCGACGGCCAGGACGCGCTGCCCGCAGGTCTAACCCCCGATCTCGTGCGCAAGATCATGAGCGACAATCCGCATGCAACCTATCCCCGCCTGACTTAGCCCGCTGCCAAAGGAGGCAAGGCGATGAATATTCAGTTCCGCGAAAGCTCCGAAGCCGCTTCCCCACTGACCGTCAAAACCGCGATCGCGGACTGCGACATCCATCCGGCACGCGCGACCCGCGCCGAGCTCTATCCCTACCTCGCCAAACGCTGGCAGCATCATCTCGAAGTCTACGGCGTCCATGCGTATCAGGGCATGATGGAGGGCCCGCCCTATCCGAAGGCTCAGCCCAACGCCTCGCGCCGCGACGCCTATCCGCCGGAAGGCGGGCCGCAGGGCTCTTCGCTCTCCTTCATGCGGAAGCAGTTGCTCGATCCCAACAACGTGCAGCTCGGCGTGCTCAATCCGCTCAACACCGGGCAGGGCATCCGCAATCACGAGCTCTCGGCGGCGCTGTGCTCGGCGATCAACGACTGGCAGATCGACAAATGGACCAGCAAGGACAAGCGGCTGAAGGCGTCCATCGTCGTCGGCAACGAGGACGGCCCGTCGGCCGCGGCCGAAATCCGCGAGCGCGCCGGCGACAAGAATTTCGTGCAGGTGCTTTTGCTCAGCCGCAATGTCGAGCCACTCGGACAGCGCCGCTACTGGCCGATCTATCAGGCCGCGGAAGAGGCCGGCCTTCCCGTCGGCGTCCACGCCTTCGGCTTCGGCGGCAACCCGATCACGCCGTCGGGCTGGCCGAGCTACTACATCGAGGAGATGGTGGGGCACTCGCAGTGCCAGCAATCGGCGCTTGCGAGTCTGGTGCTGGAGGGCGTGTTCGAGCGCTTCCCGAAATTGAAGATGGTGATGATCGAAGCCGGCTTCGGCTGGGCGCCGTCACTGGCGTGGCGGCTCGACAAGGTCTGGCAGCGGCTCAGGAGCGAGGTGCCGCACGTCAAACGGCCGCCGTCGGAATATATCCGCGAGCGGGTGTGGTACACGACGCAGCCGATGGAGGATCCGGAGCGGCGCGAGGATCTGTTCGACGTCATCAAGTGGATCGGCTGGGACCGGCTGCTGTTCGCGACCGACTACCCGCATTGGGACTATGACGAGCCGTCGCGCGTCTTGCCGGCGGGCGTCGGCGAGGCCGATCGCGAGGCGTTCTATCTGGGCAATGCGAAGAAGCTGTACGGCATGCCCTGATGGCAAGACACGTCATTGCCGCGGTGGATGAACTGCCGCCCGGCACGCGAAAATTTCTGGAGATCGACGGGCGGCCGATCGCGGTCTTCAACATCAAGGGCGAATATTTCGGCCTGATGAACCGCTGCCCGCATCAGGGCGCGGCGCTGTGCGAGGGACCGCTGATCGGGCTCGCGCAATCCAGTGACCCCGGCGAGATCGAGTATACCAAACTCGGCGAGATCATCCGCTGCCCCTGGCACGGCTGGGAGTTCGACATCCGCACCGGCCAGTCCTACTGCGACCCCCGCCGCTTCCGCGTGAAGGCCTATCCGGCCCATGTCGAGCCGGGTGCGAGCGTGGTCAAGGGGCCGTATGTCGCCGAGACGATCCCGGTAAAGGTCGAGAGCGATTACGTGGTGGTGGAGTTGTAAGCTCCCGCCGTCATTCCGGGGCGCCCGAAGGGCGGCCCCGGAATGACATTCAGTGTCCGGCAACCGGCTCCGCCACCGCATCATATGTCGGCACCGTCTTGCCGCCGCCGCGATAAACGACGAGCGCGGCGATGATGCCGAGCGCCGCGCCGAACATGAGCCAGTACGCCGGCGAAGCCTTGTCGCCATTGGTCATGCTGATCAGTTTGGTAGCGACAATGGGGGTGGACGTGCCGAAGATGCCTGCAGCCATCGCGAAAGCGATCGAGAAACAGGTGGTACGGACATGCGCCGGGACGATCTCGACCAGACATCCCAGCATCGTGCCGCTGTAAACGCCAAAGTAGAACGAGAACATCATCTGCACCGCCAGCAGCTTTCCGAGAGTGGGCTCTGCCGCGAGCCAGGACAGCGCCGGGTAAGCGGTGACTAGCGATAGGCCTGCGATCGTCAGCAGCACCGGCTTGCGGCCGATGCGATCGGATACCGCACCGCCGACCGGATTCCAGATGAAGTTGGTCACCGCAACGAAAAGGGTCACGAGCAATGTCCCCGTGGGCGAAAGGTTGAGCTGCTTGCCAAAGCCGGGGGCATACACCGTGATGAAATAGAAAGTCGTCGTGGTCAGGACCGCGATCATCATGCCGAGGACGACAATGCGCCAGTTCGCGAGCGCCGAAGCGAACACCTCGCTTGCGGTCGGATGTCTCTTCATGGCCAGGAAGGCCGGCGTTTCCTCAAGCGAGCGCCGCAACATGAAAATGACGGGGATGATGATGCAGCCGATAAGGAACGGGATGCGCCACTTCGCGATTCCGCCGAGGGAGTCCAAGAACGTGTCGCTGGGCATGACTTCCCTCAGGATAAAGCCGATGACCGCAGCCACAAAGATCGCGACCTGCTGACTGGAAGATTGGAACGAGGTGTAAAAGCCGCGATTGCCGGGCGTCGCGATCTCGGAAAGATAAACAGAGACGCCGCCCAGCTCCACGCCGGCGGAGAACCCCTGTATCAACCGGCCAATCAGGACGATAACCGGGGCGGCAACGCCGATTGCGGCGTAGGACGGGCAGAAGGCGATCACCACGGTACCGAGCGCCATCAGCGCGAGCGTGACGATCAGCCCTTGGCGACGGCCGATGCGGTCGATATAGGCACCTAGTACGATCGCGCCGACCGGACGCATCAGAGCACCGAGCCAAAACACGCCGTAGGCATTGAGTAGCGCCGCGGTCTCGTCCGCGGCGGCGAAAAACGCCTTTGCGATATCTTGCGCATAGAAGCCGAACAGGAAGAAGTCGAACTGCTCGAGGAAATTGCCGCTCGTTGCACGCAGGATTGCGCCGATGCGCGACTTGATCTCGGGCGGATTGGTTGATGCTGCTGGTCCAGCCATGGCGTCACTCCCCTGGAAGACGTAGCCGGACCGGAACTCACTTCACGGCAGGCGACGGATAGTTGCTGCGACAATCTGCCCTACCCCTCTCGCGCTGGCCGCGGCGCGTCAACTCAATTCGCCGGCGGAGCCGATGATTTTCAGGCTATATTTTGCGTTGCAGCAATCATCCATTCGCGGAATGCGGCGAGCTTCGGGGCCTCGCGGCGGCCCTCCGGCGCGACCAGGTAGAAACCGGCGTCGGCCGGCAGCGCGATCTTGAACGGAACGACGAGCCGGCCCTTGGCGATGTCGTCCCGGACGTAGGAGGTCCGCCCCATCGCCACGCCGATGCCGTCGATCGCGGCCTGGATGGTCATGAAGATCATGTCGAAGGTGATGCCGGGCTGCCTGGCGATGTCGGCCGGCAGACCCGCCGCCGTCAACCACAGCCGCCAGTCGTCGCTATTGGCGTTGGAGGTGTGCAGCAGCATATGGCTCTTGAGGTCCTCCGGAGAGCGCAGCGGCTTGCCCCCGTGCAACAAAGATGGGCTGCACACCGGAAACAGCTCGTCCGCCATCAGCCAGTCGGCGCGCAAGCCCGGCCACTGGCCGCGCCCGTAGCGGATCGCGGCGTCGACATTGTCGCGCTGAAAATCGACCAGGCTGGTCGAGGTGGTGATGCGGACGTCGATGCCGGGATGGTGCTCCTGGAAATCAGTGAGCCGCGGCAGCAGCCATTTTGCGGCGAGCGAGGCCAGCGTCGAGACGGTCAGCACCTTGTCGTCGTCCTTGCGCAGCAGCCGATCGGTGGCAAGGCGGAGGTCGTTGAAGGCGGCGCGGACGCCCGGCAGATAGTCGCGCGCCTCCGGTGTCAGCGCCAGCGCGCGGTTCTGCCGGACGAACAGGCGGATGCCGAGCTCCTCCTCCAGCCTGCGGATCTGATGGCTGATCGCAGTCTGGGTCACATTCAGCTCGGAAGCGGCCAGCGTGAAACTGAGATGGCGCGCGGCGGCTTCAAAGGCCCGCAATCCGTTCAGGGAAGGCAATCTGGCAGTCATCTGGCAGCAGGATACATGACGTTATTTCATGCGAAAGAGTACAAATTGTCGTTTGTCGCAGCGCAGTAGGAAGCAGATATAAGCGGTCAACTTAGCTCCAGGAGCTGAAAATGTCTACTTTGACCCAGAATTCGATGACAAATCATCATGCGCCCGGCCTGATCCACCAGATTGGCGAGACCCTTCACGTCTGGCACGAGCGCTACCGGACCCGGCGTGAGCTGACCAACTGGTCCGCGCGTGACCTCCAGGACGTCGGACTGTCCTGGAGCGATGTGGCCTTTGAGGCCGACAAACCCTTCTGGCGGGCCTGATTGGCCGCCAGGCCGGCGCCGCCTGATCACAGGGGCGCCGGCGGTCCCTTCTTCCTTGACGTCCCTTGTGGGCATGTGTCATGAGCACCCTCCGCCTGGAAGATTTGAAGCAATATTCGGACTCGCTGCGCACCCGGCACGGTGAGCCGGTGAGCGTTCGCTTCGTCGAACCGCGCGACACCGACGAGCTCCAGCACTATGTCCGCTCGCTCTCGACCCGCTCCCGCTACAACCGTTTCTTCGGCGGGATCAGCGAGCTGCCGAAAAGCCTGCTTCACGACTTCCTTCAGGTCGGCGAGCGCGATCGTTTTACGGTGGTCGCGACCATGATGGTCGACGGCTTCGAGACCATCGTCGCCGAAGCGCGCTACGCGCTGCATGCCGAAACCGCGACGGTTGAATTCGGCCTGTCGGTCGACGATCACTGGCAGGGCCACGGCATCGCCACCGTGCTCATGAAGAATCTCGAGTGCCGCGCGGCTGCGCTCGGTGCCGAGCGCATGCTCGGCGACACGCTCCGCTCCAACGAGGCCATGATTTCGCTCGCGCGCAAATCCGGCTTTGCCTTCGTCAATCATCCTGATGACTGGAAACTCGTCCGCTTCGACAAGGAGATCAGCGTCGCACCAAAGGACATTCCCTGCGCGAGCTGGCGCCTCATCACCCTTTCCCGTCGGGCCGAAAGCCCCTCAGCCTCGGCCTGACACCACTCGAGCCCGGCCTGGCGAAAACCAGAGCCGGGCATTTTTTTATCCCATTCATAAACCGTCATCCTGAGGCGCTCGTTCTGCGGTCTTCCGCAGAACGGGCCTCGAAGGATGGACGGCCCGGCTGGTTTTTATTTTCGCCGCGGCAACAGCGGGGCCGTCGCCCTTCGAGGCCTCCGCTTCGCTCCGGCACCTCAGGGTGACGGTCAACCACTTTCGGAAGCCCTACTTCCCCCTGAACACCGCCTTGCGCTTCTCGATAAACGCCTGCACCGCCTCCTTGTGATCGGCGGTCGTGGTCAGGCGGATCAGCCGTTCAGCCTCATGATCGCGCGCGGTTTCGAAGTCGAACTGCAGGGCCTCGTCGAGGTTGTCCTTCATGTAGCGAAGCGCGAGGCGCGGGCCTTCAGCGAGGGATTTCGCCAGTGCGAAGGCCTCTGCCTGCAATTTGTCGTCGGGCACCACGCGGTTGACGAGCCCGATCGCCTCACAACGCGCTGCGTCCACGCGATCGCCGGTGAACAGCAACTCGCGCGCCCGCGCCGTGCCGACGAGCCGCGTCAACAGCCACGCGATACCGTAATCGCCGCTGAGCGCGATGCGGGCATAGCCGGTGGCCACGAAGGCCGATTGCGCGGCGATGCGGATGTCGCAGGCCATGGCGATGGCCAGCCCCGCGCCGACCGCCGGACCGGGGAGCGCCGCGATGGTCGGCTTGCGCACCGACACCAGCGCGCCGGTGAGCAGCCGCTGCCGCTCCTGGAGATCGGCCACGCGGTCTTCCAGCGACACCTCCAGCTTCTTCGGGTCGCGATGCGCGCCCATGCCCTTGACGTTGCCGCCGGCGCAAAAAGCTTCGCCGGCGCCGGTGAGCAGCAGCGCGCCGACATCGGGATTCTCGCCGCAGCTGCGGATCATCGTGCGCAGCGCCGGCGTCAGCGCGTCTGACAGCGAGTTGCGCGCCTCGGGCCGGTTCAGCGTGATCAATGCGACGCGATCACGGATCACGCAGAGGAGTTCATTGGTGCCGGTGTCGATGGTGGTTTCCGTGGTCATGTCGCTCCCTCTTTTTCGTCATTGCGAGGAGCGAAGCGAGGAAACAATCCAGCCTTTTTCCGCGGAAGCATTCTGGATTGCTTCGCTTCGCTCGCAATGACGGCGTTGTGACGTTATCGCCCTCAAAACTTCTCCACCCAGGGCCGCAACTCGAGCTCCCAGCTCCAGGCGCTGCGCGGCTGCTGCAACACGTTCCAGTAGCTCTCCGCGATGGCATCGGGATCGAGCATCGAACCCGGCTTGTCTTCGGGCTCCGTGCGCGCGGCGCTGCGGATGCCGCCGTCGATGACAAAATGCGCGATGTGGATGCCTTGCGGCGACAGTTCGCGTGCCATGCTCTGCGCGAGGCCGCGCAGCGCGAACTTGCCCATCGCGAACGGGGCCGACTGCGCATAGCCCTTGACGCTTGCCGAAGCGCCGGTGAACAGGATCGCGCCGTGCTTGCTGGGCAGCATGCGTTTTGCCGCCTGCTGCGCCACCAGGAAGCCGCCATAGGCGCTGACCGCGATCGCCTGCGCCACGTCGGCCGGGACGAGATCGACGAACGGCCCGCGCGCGCGACCGCTGGCGTTGTAGACGACCACGTCGGGCGTGCCGATCTCGCGTTCGACGAGGCCAAACAAGCGCTCGACCTCCTCGGGCTCGGTGGCGTTGCAGGCATAGGCCTTGGCGCCGGTCTCGCTGCAGAGCGCGCCAAGTTTCTCGATTTTTCGCGCGGCCAGCGCGACGCGGATGCCCTGGGCAGACAATAGCCGCGCCAGCGAGGCGCTCAGGCCTTCGCCGGCGCCGACGATGAGGGCGATCTTGTATTTCGGGTGTTCCATGGCGTGATCTCTCGCAGACGGGAAGCCGCTGATCTATGCACGGTCCGTGCGGACAACCAGCCGGGACGATCACAATTCCGCAGAGCGAATTGCTCCCTCACGGCGATCATGCCTCCCTGACGATTTGCGGCTTTCTCCGCTTTCGCGACTGGAGCATGATCGACATCATCTCAAGCGGCAAGCGCCAAATCGGCGTAAGATGTCCGTAAGGCGGAAACGAAGAGGACGATCATGCACAAGCCGGCCCCCGCGCAGGCAAAACAGGTCGCGGCCGCACCATCCGGACTGCTGGCTCCCGATACCACTGGCATGAATTTCTACCGCGCCGATCAGGCGTTGACGGATCTCCTGCGCATCCATCTGCCGGAGAAGCTGTTCCGCCACATCGAGCCGCATCTCGATCGCCTCGGTGGACTCGCCGGCGGCCCCCTCGACGACTGCGCGCGGCTCGCCGACTGGCACACGCCGGTGTTGCACCAGCGCGACAAGTTCGGCCGCGACGTGCAGTGGATCGAATACCACCCGGCCTATCGCGAGTTGGAGGACGCGGCCTTCGGCGAGTTCGGCATCCACGCGCTATCGATCCGCAAGGGCATCATGGGCTGGCCGGACAAATATCCGGTCGTAGCGAAACACGCCTTCACTTTCCTGTTCAACCAGACCGAATTCGGCATGGGCTGCCCGATCAACGTCACCGACGGCTGCGCGAAACTTCTTGCGAATTTCGGCAGTGATGCGCTGAAGGCGAAATATCTCGATGGCCTGACCCAGACCGACATGAGCAAGCTGACCCAAGGCGGCCAGTTCATGACCGAGAAGGAAGGTGGCTCCGACGTCGGCACGCTCACCACGACGGCCGTGCAGGAGGGCGACCATTGGCGCCTCACCGGAGAGAAATGGTTCTGCTCGAACGCCGACGCTAAAATCGTGATGCTGCTGGCGCGCCCCGAAGGCGCCGGCCCCGGAACGCGCGGCGTCGGCCTGTTCCTGATGCCGCGCTTCCTCGACGACGGCTCGCAGAACCACTACCGGATCGTGCGCCTGAAGGACAAGCTCGGCACGCGCTCGATGGCGTCAGGCGAGATCAAGCTCGAAGGCGCGATCGCCTATGCGGTCGGCAAGCTCGACCGCGGCTTCGTGCAGATGGCCGAGATGGTGAACTCGTCGCGTCTTTCAAATGGCGTGAAATCCACGGCGCTGATGCGCCGGGCCTATCACGACGCGATGACGGTGGCGAAGAACCGCGTGGTGTTCGGCAATCGCATCATCGACCTGCCGCTGGGCCGGCGCCAGATGCTGAAGATCATGCTGCCGGTCGAGCAAGCACTGTCGATGAGCTTTCTCACCGCCGACGCGCTCGATCGCGCCGAGGCCGGCAGCCAGGATGCCGCTGCGCTGCTTCGCATTCTGACCCCGACACTGAAATTCCGCGCCACGCGTGATGCGCGAAAGGTCTGCGGCGATGCGCTCGAGATGCGCGGCGGCATCGGCTACATCGAGGAATTCGCGACCGCGCGGCTGCTGCGCGACGCGCATCTCGGCTCGGTCTGGGAAGGCACCGGCAACATCGTCGCGATTGATGCGCTGAGGCGCGCGGTCGGACGCCACGGCGCCGAATCTGCGCTCGCCGCCGATCTGCACGCCCGGCTCGATGACAGCCCCTCGGTGCCGCAGGCCTGGCGCGACCGGCTGCATATTCTCACCGATCGCGCAGTCGGCTTCGCGCGCGAGGTCGCGGGCAGGGCCGACAACGAGGCCGATGCGCGCCGCGCCACTAGCCTGCTCTATCATGTCGCCAGTGCCCTCGCACTCGCCTGGGAGGCGCACCGCATTCACGACATGCGCGGCGATGCGCGAAGGCTGCTGATGTCGCGGCTGGTGATCGATCACCGGGTGTCCCCGAGCGATCCGTTCCGGCTGACGGAAAATGCCGTGCAGCAGAAGATCGCCGCGCTGCTGCTCGGCGAGCGCGCAGCTGATATGAGCGAGGTTGGCGAACTGGTTCTGGCAGCGTAGGCTGCACCGGCGTTCAAAGCAAAAAAAGCGATAGGGAGTGCTCGATGAAGGCCGCCGTCCTCCATGAAGTCAACAAACCCCTGGTCATCGAGGATGTCAGCCTGCCGAAGCCCGGGCCGCGCGAGGTCCTGATCCGCACGTCGGTGGCGGGTCTCTGCCACTCCGATCTGCACTTCATGGAGGGGCTCTATCCGCATCCGCTGCCCGCGGTGCTCGGGCACGAGTCCGCCGGTGTCGTCGAGCAGGTCGGCTCCGACGTGACTTATGTGAAGCCCGGCGATCACGTGGTCACCTGTTTGTCGGTGTTCTGCGGTACCTGCGACAATTGCACCACGGGCCGCACGGTGCTCTGCACCGACACCACGGTGAAATTGCTGCCGGGTGCCTCCAATCGGATGCAGTGGGCCCGCTCGGAGAAGCTGCATCAGTTCCTCAATCTTTCCTCCTTCGCCGAGCAGATGCTGGTGCATGAGAACGCGATCGTCAAAATCCGCAAGGAGATGCCGCTCGATCTCGCCGCGCTGATCGGCTGCGGCGTCATCACCGGCTATGGCGCGGTCGTGAACACGGCGAAGGTGACGGCCGGCGAGACCGTGGCCGTGATCGGCTGCGGCGGTGTCGGCATGGCTGCGATCAACGGCGCGCAGATCGCGGGTGCCGGCCGCATCATTGCCATCGACACGAATCCGGCAAAGCTGCAGCTCGCGACCAAGCTGGGCGCTACCGACATCATCAACCCTGCCGACGGCGACGTCGTGAAGCAGGTGCGCGATCTCACCAATGGCGGCGTGCATCATTCCTTCGAGGTGCTCGGCCGCAAGGAGACCGCCGAGCAGGCTTTCGGCATGCTCGCCTCGGGCGGCACGGCCACCATCGTCGGCATGATTCCGTTCGGCCAGAAGATCGAGCTGCACGGCTTCGACTTCCTGCGCGAGCGCAGGATCCAGGGCTCCTCGATGGGCTCGAACCACTTTCGCGTCGACATGCCGCGGCTGGTGGATTTCTACCTGCGCGGACGGCTGCATCTGGAAGACTGGATTTCGGCCAAGCTGAAGCTCTCCGAGATCAACGAAGGTTTTGCCAACATGAAAGCCGGCAAGACGCTGCGCAGCGTCATCATATTCGACAGCTGATTGCCGGCGCTCCCGTGTTGCTCCGAAACAGCTATCAGCCCCCCGGCTTGACCGGGCGAGAGTTGAAGTCAAGGCAACCGGTCCGGGCTGTCGGCCGAGCTGCGACGCGACTCTTTCAGGAGCAGCAGCGTCATAACCGTGGCGAGACTAGCGGTGAGCAGGTACACGGGGGACACGTTCCAACTGGCACCTTTGAAGACCAGATTGGAGAGCAATCCCGCAATCGACACGATGAAGCCGAGCCAGGCAAACCTCGGAAAGCGAAATCCACGTTCGCCGCGCCAAAGATCAAGCACGAGGTAGAACACGAGAACGGTGTTGCAGAGTGCCGCCGGCAGCAGGCCCAGGACGATCCCGCTTTCGAACGCGAGATAGGATAACACGCCGTCGACTTGAGCAATCGCCGCGAAGGGCAAATAGCGCGGATTGAGGCAGGCGAGCGCGATGGACGCTAGTTCGAACGCGTAGAAGTAGCGCTCGTGCATCTTCGGGAGGAGATACGGCATGAGCATGAGCGATACACACGCGGCGAGCAGAATAAACTCCGGCCCCGCTTGCTTGGAGCGCGCGATGAAAATCGACAAGGCGAGCCCGCTCGCCGCTGCGAGCGCCAGACCGGCCGCGACTCCGATCGCGTACGGCGTTGCCCCAGCCAACACCCAGATGTTCGCTGCATTCATGGTGAGACGGTGAAAGGTGTTGGCCTGGTCTAGATAGACCTCGAACACAGAGGCCAAGGATCTGCCGGCGACGAGAACCGGAATGGCGAGGACCACATAGATCCCGGGAATAGTGGCGAGCCACGCCACGTGTATCTTGCGGCGCAAAATCATGCCGAGCACGAAGGGCCCCAGGAATGCGGCCTGGGCCTTCACCGAAAAGGCCAACGCAAATGACACGACGCCATTTCGGTCCCGCATGAACAGCGCCACGGAAACCAGCGTGAAGAAGGTCCAGATCGAATCAGTCTGCCCCCATACTGCCCCGTTGAAGATCACCGTCGGTGCAAGCCAAACGGCACAGAAGCCCAGGGACGCGCGCAATGGCACCTTTGTAGCTTGCCAGACGATCTGGGCCACAGCGATCGCGCAGCCAAACTCGAATACTGCCGAGATCATCTTCAGGAGGGAAAGTGGCTCGCCTAGGCCATCAAATCGAGCGGCAATCAACAGGAGATAGCTGAAAAACGGGGTATAGTTGGTAAAAGCTTCGGCCAGCCCACCAACGCCGTGATCTCGAGCAAAGACATACCAGGGGATCACATACCGAATGGTGTCGTCGGTCGCGTGCTCCCGGGCGAGGTAGCGGAGCACAAGGCCCACAAATCCGCACCCGACCGCTATGGCGATTGCAAGCCGCCAACTCTTTGGCAGCGTCTTGTCCGGATTGACGTAGCGACCGGACTCGCGGCTCGCGTCATTTCCAACAATCTCTTTTGTCACGGGATCACTCGTGCGGGGTTTGTGCGCGACCATCGGCGCCCTCTGGCGGCCGCCATGAAATCGGGAACCGTTGGATACCGGAGTTCCGGACGTGGTCGGCTTTCCTTTGCGCTCGGTCAAACACAGAGGCACTCCAAGCTTCGGGCGCGTCCATAGTGACTTCTTCAAGGTCGAAGCAAGCCTCTGGGCTCCAGGTTCGTGACCTAACCTGTACGAGTAACCAATTCATGGCTGGATAATGTCTGGCTTTGCATGTCTTAGGATTGCTGCGAAAAGATTGTTTGGTTAGCGAATGCTTTAGAGAAACCAAGCGCGACGAATTGCAGCGATCAAGCTTGGGGCATGACGGCGGAGGCTGGAGTGGCATTATCGCTGCAGATGTCGCGTAAAAATCCGCACGACATGGCCCCTGACCCTCGGCGCCTCGTCGTAGAGGTCTGACGCGAGCCGCTCGATGGTCTCGCGCAGCGACATGAACTGCGCCTGCCGCGCGCTGCTTTCGGTACCCTGCATGCCCGCAAGCTCGTCCATCGCGGCGTCGCTGATCTGGCACTGCACGACCTCGCCGTCGTTCAGCATGGTGAAGAGAAAGGCCAGCCGTTCGAGATCATGGCCAATGATCCTGTCGCGCATGAGTGGCATCAAGTCGTCCCGGTCGAGCCCCCGCGCCGGACAATGCTGAAAATCTGACGCCTTGTCACCATGCGTGGGGTGCGTTAGC
This sequence comes from Bradyrhizobium sp. 132, assembly GCF_023074185.1. Lineage (GTDB taxonomy): Bacteria > Pseudomonadota > Alphaproteobacteria > Rhizobiales > Xanthobacteraceae > Bradyrhizobium. The sequence goes on from NZ_JADPKY010000078.1 coordinate 201,359, forward strand.
CGAAGGCGCAGCCCACTCCTTGTCCCGAGCTGTCGTCGGAATTGGCGGGTTACGCTTCGCTAGCCCCGCCCTACGGTCTCAGTAAACGAGAGCAGTGCCAGTAGGTTTGTCCAGCGCAATCGCCAGAGACTTGTACTCTTCGCAATCGCGGCCGCAGATCGTGGCGATACGACTTAGGTGATACATCGCCTGCTCGCGGTTGCCCTGCTCGAGCTGCCAGAGCCCATAATACTGCCAGGTCAGCACGTGATTCGGATCGGCCTTCAGCGCGCGCTCGTACCAGATCTGCGACTGCTTGTAGTCGCCGAGCTTGCGATAGGAGTAGCCGATGAGGTTGGCGACGTTCGGACGATCGTCATGGTCCAACGCTTTCAACTGCTCGATCGCAGCCGCGTAGTCGTTGCGCTCGTAGATCGTGTCATAGGCCACACGATAGCCGGCCGCGAATGCGGGGTCGCCGATGCGCGACTGGTTGTTCGGCTTCTTGCCTTTCTGGGTTGCCTTGGGGTTGGAACGTTTCGGGTAGGCTGGCTGCGCTTTCTGGTCCGAATAGGCGCCCGCATAGGGATCGGTGGAACTGGCGCCACCGCCACCGCCGCCACCGCCTCCCGCGGCCAGCCCTGGCGAAGCGAACAACGTCGCTGCGAGCATTCCCGGCACGAAAAATTTGATCATCGCTGTGATCATTGCTGCCTCCTGTTTCTGACAACGCAACCCAGACGACGTGGATAACCCTGCTCCGACGGCGGTATTCCGGAATGCTCGCGTTCTCACGGAGACGTCAGTGTCGTGCGTGCGACAGCCTTGCTGCCAGATCCTGCCGGCAAGTGGGAGGGACGCGCTACTGGAACGCGACTTCGGCGAAACTGCGGAGCTTTCGCGAATGCAACCGCTCCGATTCCTGCTGCTTGAGCCGTTCCAGCGCCTTCAGGCCGATATCGAGATGCTGGCCGACGCGGCGGCGGTAGAATTCGCTGGCCATGCCCGCGAGCTTGATCTCGCCGTGCAAGGGCTTGTCGGAGACGCATAGCAGCGTGCCGTAGGGGACGCGGAAACGGTAGCCGTTGGCGGCAATCGCGGCCGATTCCATGTCGAGTGCAACTGCGCGCGATTGCGACAGACGGCGGATCACCGCCGGGCCGGAGATCTCCCAGTTGCGATTGTCCACGCTCGCGACGGTACCCGTGCGCATCAGACGCTTCAGCTCGAAACCTTCGAGGCCCGTGACGTCCTCGACGGCCTCTTCGAGTGCGACCTGCATCTCCGCCAGCGCCGGGATCGGCACCCACAGCGGCAGCTCGCGGTCGAGCACATGGTCCTCACGCACGTAACCATGCGCAAGGACGTAGTCGCCGAGCCGCTGCGTGTTGCGCAGGCCCGCGCAATGGCCGAGCATCAGCCAGGCATGGGGCCGCAGCACGGCCACGTGGTCGGTGACGTTGCGCGCGTTGGACGGGCCGGTGCCGATGTTGATCAGGGTGATGCCGCGATAGCCGGGCTCGACCAGGTGAAAGGCCGGCATCTGCGGCGTGCGGGCGGGCGCAACGCCCGTCATCGCGCCGCCGCTGCGCGTGAGTACATTGCCGGGAGCGACGAATGCCTCGAAGCCGGCTTCGCCGGACTGAAGCCGCTGCTGGCAGAGCTGCGCGAAGGCATCGACATAGAACTGGTAGTTGGTGAAGATCACGAAGTTCTGGAAATATTCGGGGTCCGTGCCGGTGTAGTGGTAGAGCCGGCGCAACGAGTAGTCGACGCGGGCCGCCCGAAAAAGCGATAGCGGCTCGGGCGCGCCGGGCTGGAGCTCGAAAGTGCCGTCGGCGATGGCATCGTCCATGGTGGCCAAATCAGGCACGTCGAACGCATCGCGCAGCGATCCCGCGACGGCGAAGTTCTCGCTGGTGGTGATGGCCGCCTCGATGTTGATGTCGCGGCGGTAGGCGAAGTGAACGGGAATCGGTTCGCCGGATTCGCCGATTTCGGCCGGGACGCCGTGGTTCTGAATCAACAATCCGATCTGCTCGGTGAGATAGGTCCGAAACAGATCCGGACGCGTGACGCTGGTCTCGTGCACACCGGGCCGGGCGACGAAGCCGTAGGCGAGCCGCGAATCCAGCCGCGCATGCGTCGCAGTGGTGACGCGGACGAAGGGATAGAAGGCCCGCACCCGCGTCGTGATCGCCTCGCCGTTGACGTAAGCCTCGAACCGGTCGCGCAGGAACTTTGTGTTGCGCTCGTAGATCTCTTCGAGGCGGGCGACGGCGAGACCAGCGTCGGAGAAGGATTCGGTGGCGATGGACGGTGGGGATTGGATGGATTGCATTGTTCGACGCCGGGTTGCTGGGGCTGAATCGAACTATAGCAAGAACGAAGGCTCGCCGTCATTGCGAGCGTAGCGAAGCAATCCAGAAATTTCGCTGCGAAGGCAGACTGGATTGCTTCGCTGCGCTCGCAATGACGAATGGGATGACGCGCTTTCGCGCGTCACTTCTCCCGGAACGCCCGCATGAACTGGTCGTGCAGCGGCTTCATCAGATAGGACAGCATGGTGCGGTCACCGGTCTGGACGAAGGCCTCCGCCGGCATACCGGGGATCAGCTTGGAGTCGCCGAGTTTGGCGACCTCTTCCGCTGGCAACGAGACGCGGATGGTGTAGTAGCTCTGGCCGGTGCGCTGATCGGTGGTGACGTCGGGCGAGACGCGGCTGACGACGCCGTTGAGCTCGGGCGTGGTGCGCTGGTTGAAGGCGGACAGACGCAGCAGCGTCTTCTGGCCGATCTGGAGCTTGTCGATATCGACCGGATTGACCTTGGCCTCGACCTGGAGATCATCGGCCTGCGGCACGATCAGCATGAGTGCGTCACCGGCGGTGACGACGCCGCCGACGGTGTGCACCGTCGATTGCAGCACCATGCCGTCCTGCGGCGCGCGGATGTCAACGCGGCGAAGCTGATCTTCGGCCGCGACCTTGCGCTCGATCATTTCGCCGATCTTGTCGTTGGTCTCGCGCAAATCCTTCGAGACCTCGCTCACCATGTCCTTGTCGACCTGGATGATCTGGAGCTCGGTCTCGGTGATCTTGCCCTTGGCCTGCGCGCGCGAGGCAATGTATTGCGCGCGCTCGCCGTTGAGTCGGGCGGAATCGCGTTCGAGCGTGGTCAGGCGGGAGATCTGCACCAGGTGCTTGTCATAGAGATCGCGGACACCGACGAGCTCCTGCTGCACCAGCGAGATTTCCTTGTCCTTGGCTCTCTCCTGCGCGGAGAGCCCCTCGATCTCCTCGTTGAGTTGCTGGACGCGCTCGCGAAGCTGCGCCTTCTGGCCGGCGCGGCCGTTGACACGGACGTCGAACAGCTTGGTCTCGGCGGAGAGCAGGTTCTTGACATCGGGATCGTTGCCGCGCTCGAGCAGGACTTGCGGAAACTCCAGCTTGTCGATCCCGCGCTGCTCGGCCTGAAGCCGCGCCGTGCGCGCCTGCGCGGCGTCGAGATTCTTGGTGACGATGGCGAGGTTCGCCTTGGTGACGGTGTCGTCGAGCCGCACCACGATGTCACCTGCCTTGACCACGTCGCCGTCGCGGGCGCGCACCTCGCCGACCACGCCGCCGGTCGGATGCTGCACCTTCTTGACGTTGGATTCGACCACGATCTGGCCGGGCGCGATCAGCGCGCCCGAGATCTGCACGGTCGATCCCCAGCCGCCGAGCCCGACCAGGAGCACCAGCACGATCCCAAGCCCGAGCATCAGGTGAAACCGGATCGACTGCCGTACGGTCCGCTTCGCGGCGGGCTTCGCCCCGCCGAGCGCCATCGTGCTCATGCCTTGGCTCCGCCTTCGCTGACGATCTTGATCGGCGCCGGCGGCGTCACACGCGGCTGGAGCACCTGGGCGAGCACCTGCTCCTTCGGCCCGAAGGCCTGCATGCGGCCGTCGCGCAGCACCAGTATCTGATCGACCGCTTCCACGCCGATCGGGCGATGTGCCACCACGACGACGATGGCGCCGCGCTCGCGCGCCGCGCGGATGGCGCGGGTCAGCGCTTCGTCGCCTTCGGTATCGAGATTGGAATTGGGCTCGTCGAGCACGATCAGGAACGGGTTGCCATAGAGCGCGCGCGCCAGTGCCACGCGCTGCGCCTGGCCCGCGGAGAGCGCCGTGCCCTGCTCGCCGACCTGGGTGTTGTAGCCCTCGCGCATCTTGATGATCATCTCGTGCACGCCGGCTTCCTTGGCGGCGGCGATGATGCCGTCAGACGTGGCCTCGGGATCGAAGCGGCTGATGTTCTGCGCGATGGTGCCGCCGAACAATTCGACGTCCTGCGGCAGATAGCCGATATGGCGGCCAAGCATGTCCGACGACCATTGGTCGAGCGCCGCGCCGTCGAGCCGCACCTTGCCGCGGACCGGTTGCCAGACGCCGACCAGCGCGCGGATCAGCGACGACTTGCCGGAGCCGCTTGGTCCGATCACGCCGAGGCCGTTGCCGGCTTCGAGCGCAAAGGTGACGTCCTGCACGATGAGGCGCTGGTCGCCTGGCGGCACCATGGCGATGCCTTCGACCGAGAGGCGGCTGGTCGGCGCCTGCAGCTGGGTCGGCATCGTCTGCGCCGGCATCTGCTCCAGAAGTCGGGTCAGGCGGTGCCAGCTCTGCCGTGCCGCGACAAAGGATTTCCAGTGCGCGATCGCGAGGTCGACCGGCGCGAGCGCACGGGCCGAGAGGATCGAGCCGGCGATGATGATGCCGGCGGTCGCCTCCTGATGGATGACGAGATAGGCGCCGACGGCGAGCACGGCCGATTGCAGCATCATGCGCAGCACTTTTGCGACCGCGCCGAGACCGCCGGCGACGTCGCTCGCACGCTGGTTGCCGTCGAGATATTTTTCGTTGGCCTCGCTCCAGCGCGCGTTCATCCGGCCGGCCATACCCATCGACACCATGACTTCGGCATTGCGGCGGCTGGCCTGGGCGAGATCGTTGCGCTGGGCGGCAAGGCCCATCGCGTCCTTCGCCGGCTGGCGCGACATGAACTCGGTGACCAGCGTCAACCCGACCAGGATGACGGCGCCGACCAGCGCGGTGACGCCGATCATGACGTGGAAGGCGAAGCAGATGGCGAGATAGAGCGGCAGCCAGGGCAGGTCGAAGAACGCGCTCGGTCCCATGCCGCCGAGGAAGGAGCGGACATTGTCGAGATCGCGCAGCGGCTGAAGACCCTCGTTGCGGCTGCCAACCAGCAGCGGCAGGCGCACGATGGTGTCGAACACCCGCTTGTTCAGGGCTTCGTCCAGCGCGGTTCCGACCCGCCCCAGGATCCGGTTGCGGATCATGTCGAGCACGCCCTGCGCCATGTAGAGGAAGCTGGCGAGGACGATCAGGCCGACCAGCGTCGGAATGCTGCGGCTCGGCAGCACCCGGTCGTAGACCTCCAGCATGAAGATAGACCCGGTCAGATAGAGCAGGTTGATCATGCAGCTCATCAAGCCGACGCCGACGAACGCCGCGCGACAAGTGCGCAGCGCGTCACCGAGCTCTGAACGGCGGAGGCCGGGAACGGCTGCCATCAGTCTGATCTCTTTCGGGTGGGAGCCAAAGCCCCTGATTTCAAAGGCGAATTCAGGAGTAATTGACCCGGATTAATATCGCGTTTGCGCTCCTCGCCCAACGCAGCCGAATAATCCGGGACCCCTTTGGTCCACATCACCCCCGACCAGCCTCGCACGCAAGTCCGGAATCTCACGTTCTTGCGGCTTTTTCTTGCAGACATGTCACCTCTCCCCGGGCGGGGACAGGTCAAAAGTTCGATCAATTGAACTCGGGCGCCATTAGAACCGGCCGCCGCCGCGTACCAGCCGCACCACCAGCAGCAGGATGACCGCGCCGATCGCGGAATAGACGATTTCGGATATCAGCCCGGTGCCGATGTGAATGCCGAGCTTCGGGAACAGGAAGCTTGCGACCAGCGCGCCGGCGATGCCGACCACGATGTCGCCGATGATGCCGAACCCGGTTCCGCGCACCACCTTGCCGGCCAGCCAACCGGCAATCAGGCCGACGAACAGGATGACAAGCAGGCCTTCGTTGGAAATGTGCATAAGCGAGGTCCCTCTCCGTGAACGGCCCCATGGAACCGGAACCGGAATGAATGAGGTGTGAATGTTGTTCCCCGTTCCCTGGTCCAAATATTAGGACAGCGCGGTGACCGGCTCCGCCAGCACACACCTAGCCGCCCTGCCCGCTCCCACTTCCACATTCGCGGGCAGTTGCTCCAGGCAGCGAGGCTGGGCCACGGCGCAGCGGGGGGCGAAAGAGCAGGTGTTGGGCTTTTCAGCCAGCGAGGGCGGCGTGCCGGGGATGGTTTCAAGCCGCTGCCCCCGCTTGGCGCCGTGGATGGTGGAGGCGAGCAGTCCCTTGGCATAGGGATGTACCGGCGAACGGACGATGTCGCGAAGCGTGCCCTGCTCCACGATCTGGCCGGCATACATCACCGCGACGCGGTCGCAGATCTCGATGGCGACGCCGATGTCGTGGGTGACGAAGATGACGGACATGCCGAATTCACGCTGCAGCTCGCGTAGCAGCAGCAGGATCTGGATCTGCACGGTGGCGTCGAGCGCCGTGGTCGGCTCGTCCGCCAGCAGGATCTTCGGCCGGCAGGCGAGCGCCAGCGCGATCATCGCGCGCTGTCGCATGCCGCCGGACATCTCGTGCGGATAGGCATCGAGACGACGCTTGGCGGAAGGAATGCGCACGACCTCGAGCATGTCGAGTGCTCTCGCGCGTCCCTCCGCATAGCTTTTGCCCTCGTGCCGCACGACGTTTTCGGCGATCTGCGCGCCGATGGTGTAGACCGGATCGAGCGCGAGCGCGGGCTCCTGGAAGATCATCGACACGGTCTGGCCGCGGAACGACGACAGCTGCTCGTCGTTCATGGCGAGCACGTCGCGGCCCATGACGTTGACCTTGCCCGTGATCTGCGTGCGCTTCTTCGGCAACAGCCGCATCAGCGCGCGCAAGGTCACGCTCTTGCCCGAACCGGACTCGCCGAGCAGGCCCAGCACCTCGCCATCGCCGAGCGAGAGACTGAGATCGTTCACGGCATAGACCGTGCGCTCCCCGGTGAAGCGAATGTTGAGGCCTGAGATCTCGACGAGCTTTGTCATGACGGAAGTTTCGGCAGCCTATCGTGATAGTCGGTGACGCGCTGGAATGCCGCGCCGATGGTGAGCAAGGTCGCCTCGTCGAAGGAGCGGCCGATCAGCTGCATGCCAATCGGAAGACCGCTCTTGGTGAAGCCTGAGGGCACGGTGAGCGACGGCAGGCCGAGAAAGTTCACCGGACGGGTGAACAGCGTCAGCCGCTGCAACAGCGCCGGCGCGTTCGGTCCGCCGCCGACGTCGCTCTCCTCGATCGTCGGCGCCGGCACGGGAGAAGCCGGTGCGATAATCGCGTCAACGCCTGCGGCCGCCGCATTGTGCGCGGCGAGCGCCGGGCCGCGCCAGCGCATCGCCTCGAGATAGGTGATGGCGGGAACGGCAAGTCCGTTCTGAAGCCGCATCAGAACCTGCGGGCCGTAATCCTGGGCACGCTCGATCATCCAGCGCTTGTGGAACGCGGCCGCTTCGGCCGCGAGAACGAGCTGGCTTGCCGCGGACAATTGCCGCTGGTCCGGCAGCTCGACTGTGACGATGTCGGCGCCCTCGCGCTTGAGAACGGCGATGGTCTCGTCGAGCACGCGCGCGACCTCGCTGTCGAGATCGTCGACATAGAAGGACGAAGGGACGCCGATTTTGAGACCTTTCAGCGAGCCCTTGGTCGCGCCGACATAGTCGGAAAGCGGCTCGTGGCTGCAGGTCGAATCCTGGGGATCAGGGCCGGCCATCAATGCCAGCAGCAGCGCGCAGTCCTCCGCGGTGCGGGCAAGCGGGCCGACCGTGTCGAGCGACTGCGACAGCGGCATCGCGCCGGCGCGGCTGACGCGGCCCACGGTGGTCTTCAGCCCGGTGACGCCGCAGAAATGCGCGGGCATGCGGATCGAGCCGCCGGTGTCGGAGCCCAGCGCCGCATAGGTTAGCCGCGCCGCGACCGCCGAGCCGGAGCCCGACGAGGAGCCACCGGTGATATGCGCGACGTTCCAGGGATTGCGCACCGGACCGTAATGGGCATTGTGGCCGGTCGGCCCATAGGCGAACTCCGCCAGATGCAGCGTGCCAAGGCGGACCTGGCCGGCGTCCTTCAGGCGCTGCAAGGCGGTAGAGGTCACCGTCGGTACGAAATCGCGACGGATCAGCGAGCCGCAGGTCGCGACGTGGCCGGCGTCGTAATACATGTCCTTGTGCGAGAGCGGCACGCCATGCAGCGGCCCGCGGACTTCGCCTCTGGCGAGTTCGGCGTCGGCAGCGTCGGCGGCCTTCAGCGCGGCCTCCGATTCGATCGACATGAAGGCGTTGAGATGCGGCTGCCATTGCGCGATGCGGTGCAACAGCGCGCGCGTGACCTCATGCGAGGACACCTGCTTCATCGCGATCGCACGCGCGACCTCGGCGAGCGTCATCAATGCAGGCTCGGTACTCATTTCGACACCTTCTGCGTCTGCGCGATTGGGTACAGCGCGGGCTCAAGATCGAACGGCAACGTGCCGGCGACGGCCGCGAAGCCTTCAAAGGCAGGTCCGATGGAATTGGAGATGCGCGTCGCGATCTCGTCGTCGACGGGAACGCCCGCGACCTGCGCCGTCGCCTTGATCTCTTTTGTCGTCGGTCTCGTCATGCGGTTTCCTCCTTCGGCGAGCGGCTATGGCCTGAACCCGGGATCGCCATGTAGCACGCGGCCTCGTGGCCCATTGTATCGAGCGCGGTGAGCTTTGGTGTCGCATTTGCGCAGAGCGGCTCCGCAAACGGGCAACGGGTATGGAAGCGGCAGCCCGACGGCGGATCGATCGGATTGGGCGGATCGCCCGTGATCGGCGGCGTCTCGGTTCGGCTATCAGGATCGGAGGACGGCATCGCGGCCAGCAGCGCACGCGTATAGGGATGCGCGGGCCTGTCCCACACCCGGTCGACCGGACCGAGCTCGACGACCTCGCCGAGATACATCACCAGCACGCGATCGCTGATGTAGCGGACGACGTTGAGGTCGTGGCTGATGAAGAGATAGGTCAGCCCAAACTCGCTCTTGAGATCGGCGAGCAAATTGAGCACCTGCGCCTCGACGGACTTGTCGAGCGCGGAGACCGCTTCATCGAGGATCACCAGCCGCGGCGACAGCGCCAGCGCACGTGCGATGTTGATGCGCTGGCGCTGGCCGCCGGAGATCTCGTGCGGGTAGCGATTGGCGAAGTTTGCAGGGACCAGCCCCACCTTGCCCAGCAGCTCGCGCGCCAACGCACGCGCCGCGCCGTCCGCCATGCCGTGCACCTTCGGGCCGAAGGCGATCGATTCCTCGATGGTCAGGCGCGGATTGAGCGAGGCGTAGGAATCCTGGAACACCATCTGCATGCCGCGGCGCAGTTCGCGCAAGCTGAGCGACTGCCCGACACCCATGCCGTCATAGATGATGTCGCCGGTATCGCGCGGCATCAGGTGCATGAGCAGCCGCGCGGTGGTCGACTTGCCGCAGCCGGATTCACCGACGATGCCGACGGTCTCGCCCTTGGCGACGGAGAAGGACACGTTGTCCACCGCGCGCACGGTGCGCTTTGCGGCGAACAATCCGCCACGTACCGGGAAGTGCTTGGTCAGTCCATTGACCTGAAGCAGCGGCTGCGCGACGCCGCCGCGGTCCCCGACCGGTTCCAGCATCACGACGGAAGCGTTGGTTTCGCCCATGGCTAGTTCCTGATGTCCATGGCGCTACGCAGGCCGTCCGAGAGCAGGTTGAAGCAGATCGAGACCGCGAAGATCATCGCACCGGGGAGCGCGGCGACCCAGGGGTTGACGTAGATCGCGGTGCGCAAGGTGTTCAGCATCAGGCCCCATTCCGGCTCCGGCGGCTTGGTGCCGAGGCCGAGGAATGAGAGGCCTGCCGCCAGGATCATCGAAACCGAAATCAGGCTGGTGGCATAGACGAAGATCGAACCGAGCACATTGCCGAGGATATGCACGCGCATGATGGTGAATGGACCGGCACCGGAGGCACGCGCGGCGTCGACGAAGTCCATGTTGCGCACGCCTGTCGTGACGCTTTCGGCGACGCGGGTGATCTGCGGCACGAACACGACGGTCAACGACACGATGGAATTGAGGATGCCGGCTCCGAGTGCGCCGGAGATCGCAATCGCCAGCAGCACGGACGGAAACGCGTAGAACACGTCGATCGTGCGCATGATCGCGGTGTTGAGCTTGCCGCCGACATAGCCGGCGACGAGGCCAAGCGAGGTGCCGATGCAGAAGGCGAGGATCACCGGCAAAATGCCGATGAGGAGCGACAGCCGCCCGCCATAGATCAGCCGCGCCAGCATGTCGCGACCGAGCTCGTCGGTGCCGAGCGGGTAGCCTGATGTCCCGATGTGGCGCAGGCGCCGGATCATCGAGCCCTTGTAGGGATCTTCCAGACCGAGCCACGGCGCAACGATCGCAGACAGGAAGATCAACAGCAGCACCAGCGCGCAGACCATGCTGACCTTGTCGCGCCGGATGCGGCGGCCGACGGTCGCCCAATAGCCGCGCGCCCTGGTCGCGGGCGCGGCCTGAAGCGCCGCATTGCTTGTGACGGACAAAGGAAGCTCGCTCATCGCTAGCCCCGCTTGATGCGCGGATCGATCGCGGCTTGCGCGATGTCGACCAGCAGATTGAGAAAGACGAAGAACAGCGCCAGGATCAGGATCGTGCCCTGCAGCAGCGGCAGGTCGCGCTGGAAGATCGCGGAGTTGAGCAGGAAGCCCGAGCCCGGCCAGGAGAACACGGTCTCGATCAGGATCGAGCCGCCGAGCATGTAACCCAGTTGAAGCCCCATCACCGCGAGCGCGGTGGGCGCGGCGTTCTTGATGACGTGGCGGAACACACCGCGCTCATGCAGGCCTTTTGCACGCAGCGCCTCGACAAAATCCTGGCTGAGAATATCGCCGGTCAGCGCGCGCACCGTGCGGGTGACGATGCCCATCGGGATCACCGAGGTCGTTATCGCCGGCAACACGAGATATTTGAGATGCCCCCAGTCCCAGGCCCAGGCGGTGGAGCCGCCGGGCCCGGCGCCGACCGCGGGCAGCCAGTTCAGCTGGACCGAAAAGATGATGACGAGCACCATGCCGAGCCAATAATGCGGCACCGAAACCCCTGCGATGGCAAAGGACGTCGCCAGCTTGTCGACCCAGGTCTCGTGGAAATAGCCGGCGATCAGGCCGAGCAGGATGCCCATGGTGAAGCCGATGATGGCGGCCGCAACCGCCAGCGTGACGGTGTTGCTGACCGCGCGCATGACCTCGGCAAGCACGGGACGCCCGCTGGCGATGGAATTGCCGAGATCGCCATGCAGCGCGCGCATCAGCCACAGGCCGAACTGCACTGGCAGCGGGCGGTCAAAACCGTAGGCGGCGCGGAGTTGTGCGGCAAGCTCCTGCGACGCATCGGCCGGCAGCACCGCGACGAGCGGATCGCCCGGCGTGATGTGCACAAGCAGAAAGCACACCAGCGCGACGCTGATGACGATCGGGACGACATAGACGATGCGTCTGGCGATATAGGCGAGCACGTTGGATTCCTTCTTCCCTTCTCCCCTTGTGGAAGAAGGTGGCATAGGCCGCCTCAGGCCGTTTGTTTTAGACGACGCCGAAGCGGAGCTTCGGCTACGGCGCCGGATGAGGGATTGTTTCCGCGGATGATACTGCGTTGAGAGGTCCGCATTCGCGGAGAGAGACCCCTCACCCGGCTTCGCTAAAGCGAGGCCACCCTCTCCCGCAAGGGGAGAGGGTACAGCGAGTACGTTGCTAGCCGCTCACTACTGAATCGACACCAACGAGAAGTCGATGAACCAGCTCTTCGGCTGCACGACGCCTGTCACCTTCGGGCTGATGGCGCGGGGCCCGACGTCGTGGGCGACGTAGAGGAAGGCGGCGTCGTCGACAGAGGCCGCGTGCAGTTCGGCGAGCGCGGCGTCACGCGCGGCGGGATCGAAGGTTTGCCGCGCCTTCTTCACCAGTTCATCAAACTTGGGATTGTTGATAAAGCCCCAATTGTTCGAGACCGGCGGCGCCATGCCCGATTGCAGGAAGCGCACCAGGGCGAAGAACGGATCCATCGCCGCATAGGTGACGTTGGTGGCATTCGAGCTATTGGCGCTGGGATCCTTGGCGCCGCGGCGCCAGTTGGTGAACAGCGTATTCCATTCGATGACGTCGAGCTGCACGTCGAAATAGCATTCGGCCAGTGCCTGCTGGATATATTCGTTCATCGGCAGCGGCTGCATCTGGCCCGAGCCGGACGCCGAGGTCTGGGTCTTGACCGTCAGCTTCTTGTTCGGACCGAAGCCTGCCTCCTGCATCAGCTTCTGCGCGGCAGCCTTGTCATACTTGATCTCGAAGGTCGGCTTTCCGCGCCAAGGATGGCCGGGCTCAAAAGTGCCTGTCGCGGGCACCATCAACCCTGCAAGCAGACCATCCTTGAGACCTTCGCGGTCGATGCAGAGGTTTGCAGCCTTGCGCACGCGGATATCGTTCCAGGGCGAGCCTTCGACGCGCGAGAACTGCCACGGCCAGACATGCGGCTGCTCGTTGGCGTAGAGCTTAAAGCCGCGCTGCTTCAATTCAGGCAGCGCGTCCGGCGCCGGCGCCTCGATCCAATCGACCTGTCCGGAGAGCAGCGCCGCAGTGCGTGCATTCGCTTCCGGCATCGGCAACAGCACCATCTTGTCGACCTTGGGCACGCGCGCCTTGTCCCAATAGCTCGCGTTCTTGACCAGTTCGAGCCGCTCGCGCGGGGTGAAGGCCGCCATCTTCCACGGGCCAGTGCCCGCGGCGTCCTTGGCAAAGGCGGTCCATGCGGCCTGCGACTTCGCCTTGGCGTCGGCGCCTTCCGCCTTGTCATAAAAATGCTGCCACTTCGCCGGGCTCGCCATGAACAGGTTGGTGAGGTTGATCGGCAGGAAGCTGTCGGGCTCCTTGGTGGTGAGCTCGACCGTCATGTCGTCGATCTTCTTCGCGGACGCCAGCGTCGGCATGCGCGACGCCGTAACGCCGACCTGGCTGGCGTCGAATTGCGGCGCGTCCTGCTTCAGCACCTTCTCGACGTTCCACACCACGGCATCGGAGTTGAACGGCGAGCCGTCATGGAAGGTGACGCCGGGGCGCAGCTTGAATGTCCATTTGGTCTTGTCGGCGTCGTCGACCTTCCACTCGGTGGCAAGGCCGGGGATCACCACGCTCGCCTTGTCGGCGGAGGACAAGTCCCAGCCTGTGAGCGCGTCATACATGGTGAGGCCGGTGAAGCGGTTGCCTTCAAAACCCTGATCGGGCTGGCCCAGCGTGCGCGGAATATCGGCAGCCGTCATGCCGATGCGCAGCACGGTGTCGGCACTGGCCACGCGCGGCCACGCTGCCGCACTCGTCAGGGCCAGCGCCGCAATCAGTGCCGCGCGCGTAGTCTTCTTGATAAGCATCGACTCAATCCTCTTCGTCTTTCGATGATCAATTTTGATGCAATCGTATGCAATGGCTGTGCCAATGGGGAAACTTATTCTGCGAATTGTCCCTGCGACGACAAGTCCTTGTGATCGGACGTCGGCGAGGGCAGCCCGCTGCCTATTCTGGCATCAAGATTGCAAGTTTGGCCCCGATTTCTCCCTGGGAGCTATGGGCCATGCGTATCCGACTGCCGACCTGTCTCGCCGTGCTTGCGCTGGCGTTTTCCGCAATTTCGGCGCGTGCCGAAACGGTGGTGCGCTACGGCATCTCCATGGCGGATATTCCGCTGACGACAGGCCAGCCCGACCGCGGTGCTGGCGCCTATCAGTTCACGGCCTACACGATCTACGACCCCTTGGTGGCCTGGGAGATGGAAGTCGCCGACCGGCCCGGCAAGCTGGTGCCAGGGCTGGCCACAGAGTGGAAAGTCGACGACGAGAACAAGACCAAGTGGCGCTTCACCTTGCGCAAGGGCGTGAAGTTTCACGACGGCAGCGAGTTCGATGCCGATGCGGTGATCTGGAATCTGGACAAGGTGCTCAACGACAAGGCGCCGCAATTCGACAAGCGGCAGAGCGCGCAGGTGAAGACCCGCCTGCCCTCGGTCGCAAGCTACGCCAAGATCGACGATTCCACGGTGGAGATCACCACCAAGACGGTCGATTCCTTCTTTCCCTACCAGATGCTCTGGTTTCTTGTGTCGAGCCCCGCGCAATACGACAAGCTCGGCAAGGATTGGGACAAGTTCGCGAGCCAGCCCTCCGGGACCGGCCCATTCAAACTGACGAAACTGGTGCCGCGCGAGCTCGCCGAGCTCACGAAGAATCCGGATTATTGGAACAAGAAGCGCATTCCCAAGGTCGACAAGCTCGTGCTGGTGCCGATGCCGGAGGCGCTGACGCGCACCAACGCGCTGCTCGCCGGCCAGGTGGACCTGATCGAGACGCCGGCGCCGGACGCCGTGCCGCAGCTCAAGGCGGCCGGCATGAAGCTCGTCGATAACATCACGCCGCATGTCTGGAATTATCATCTGAGCGTGCTGCCGGGCTCGCCCTGGACCGACATCCGCCTGCGCAAGGCGCTCAATCTCGCGATCGATCGTGAGGCAGTGGTCGGCCTGATGAACGGCCTCGCAAAACCCGCCAAGGGCCAGGTCGATCCATCCAGCCCGTGGTTCGGCAAGCCGAGCTTCGAGCTGAAATACGATGTCGCCGCGGCGAAGAAGCTGGTCGAGGAAGCCGGCTACTCCAAGGCGAAGCCGCTGAAGGCCACCTTCATCATCGCACAAGGCGGCACCGGCCAGATGCTGTCGCTGCCGATGAACGAGTTTTTGCAGCAGAGCTTCAAGGAGATCGGCATCGACATCGATTTCAAGGTGGTCGAGCTCGAGACGCTCTATACGCATTGGCGCAAGGGCGCGGCCGACGAGATCAACGCCGGCGTCACCGCCAACAACATCGCCTACGTCACCTCGGATCCCCTTTACGCCATCGTCCGCTTCTTCCATTCGAGCCAGATCGCGCCGGTCGGCGTCAACTGGGGCGGCTACAAGAACCCGAAGGTCGACGCGCTGATCGACGAGGCCAAGCAGACCTTCGATGCCACCAAGCAGGACGAACTGCTGGCCCAGGCGCATGCGCTGATCGTCGACGACGCCACGCTGGTGTGGGTGGTCCACGACACCAACCCGCATGCACTGTCGCCTAAGATCAAGCAGTTCGTGCAAGCGCAGCACTGGTTCCAGGATCTGACGACGATCGGGGTGGAGTGAGGCGGCAGCTCAACTCTCTGCCGTCGTCCTGGCGAACGCCAGGACGACACCTCTTGTTGAGGCGGCAGCGAGAGCCTCTCGCCCCCTTACTTCGTCAGCAGCGCATACGCCCCGGTCCAGCCCTCCGCCGGCGGGTTGATCTGGAAATCCTTGATGCGGCCTTCGTACAGCCCGAACAGCTTTTCCAGCGTGTCGGCATCCTCGCTGCGACGACCGCGCTCGATCGCATCCAGCGCGCCCTGCCAGTCGCGGCCGCGATAGCAGGCAAGCATCTCGATGGTGACGTTGCGCAGGCGCTGGAACGGTCCAGAATGCAACACGTCGCCGCGGCCGGCGATGGCGTAGATCACTTCCGGCTCGGTCTTGCCCTTGACCATGATGAAGTCGAGCTCGAGGATTGCGAACTTGTCCTTGGCGGCGAGCGCGGTCCTCGAGCCGACGATGATGGGAAAGCCGTACTCTTTCGACTGACCTTCCAGGCGCGAGGCCAGGTTCACGCTGTCGCCGAGCACCGAATAGTTCTTCTTCAGGTCGGAGCCCATGTTGCCGACCACGCCGATGCCGGTGTTGAGACCGATACCGACATTGAGCGGGATGTAGACGTGGCCGCCATCGGCGGCTTCCTGCTCGCGGTCCTTGTTCACCGCGTCGATCTTCTCGAGCATCTGGATCGCGGCCTCGCAGGCGTTGACCTCATGCGCGGCATCGTCGAGCGGCGCGTTCCAGAACGCCATGATGGCGTCGCCCATATATTTGTCGATATAGCCCTTCTGATCGATGATCACGTCGGTCAGCGGCGTCAGGAAGCGGTTCATGAGCGCGATGAGCCCCTGCGGATCGTGCTTGTAGGTTTCCGATATGGTGGTGAAGCCGCGCACGTCGGAGAACATGATCGTCATCTCGCGCTCCTCGCCGCCCAGCACGAGCTTTTCCGGCGACTGGGCGAGCTGCTCGACCAGAACCGGCGACATGTATTGCGCGAACATGCCGCGGATCTGCACGCGCTGCCGCTGTTCACGCACGAAGCTGGCGAAGATCAGCGTCAAATAGATCGCCGTGGTCGAGAGCAGCGGATAGGTGAAGTCGATAAGATAGCGATATTGCGCATAGAAGAACCAGGACACGCCGATCAGGATCGCGGCAAACGTCGCACCCGCAAGTACGAGGCGTACCGGTCCGAGATTCGGCGTGAAGATGATGACCAGAATTCCGATCACGAGCGCCGCGAGCAGCTCGACGCCAAGCGCATAGTTCGGCTGCGAGATCACCGCACCGCTCAGCACGTTTTCGAGCACCTGCGCATGGATCTCGACGCCCGGCATGGTCGAGGACACCGGCGTGGTCTTGATGTCGTTCAGTCCGACCGCGGAAGTGCCGACCAGCACCAGCTTGCCTGAGAACTTGCCCGGCGGCACCGTGTTGTCGAGCACGTCGGCGGCCGAGACGTAGATCGAGGGATCCTGGCGGGCATAGTGCACCCACAGCTGGCCGTTCCTGTCGGTCGGAATCTCCACGCCCTTGAGACGCACGGCCCGCACACCGGTCTTGTCGGTCCTGACAAGCAGCGTCGGCGTGCCCGTGACGACGCGCAAAATCTCGAGGCTGAGTGAGGGCATGATCATGCCCTGGGCGCGCATGATCATCGGCACGCGGCGGATCAGGCCGTCGCGCTCGGTCCTGATCGAGAACAGGCCGCGGCCGGCAGCGACCTTCTCGATGACGGGCACGTTGCGCAGGAGGCCCGGGAATTCGAACAGGAAGCGTTCGGCGCCCTCCTCACCGACCGTCGCGACGCCGGTGAAGGGCAGCGACTTGTCGACCTCGGAGGATATGGCGTGCTGCCCGGTCTCGCCCAGCACCACGCGCGAGCGCTTGATCGCTTCGGACAGGATCTGGTCGTTGCTCGGCAGCTCGCGCAGCTTGGCGCGGGTGGCATCGTCCAGATCGCGCATCTGGCTCGCGACGATATCCGGGTTGAGCCGGTCGGCCTCCGAGAACACCACGTCGAAGCCGATCGCGACCGCGCCGTTATTGGTGAGGTTCTGGATCAAATCGGCGATCCGCGTCCGCGGCCACGGCCACTGCCCGAGCTTGGCGAGGCTCTTGTCGTCGATGTCGACGATGGTGACCGGCCGCGCCGTCTTGTGGCGCGGATCGATCAACTGAAACATGTCGAATGTGCGCAGCCGCAATTCCTGGATCGGCGGCGGATCCCAGAGCCGAGCGCCGGCAAACACGACCAGCAGCCCAAGGCACATCAGCCGCGCAAACCCGAACTTCCGCGTAAACCACCGCCGCAGGATTTTGAGACGTTTCATGTCGATCGGACTTCCTGCCTCGCAGCATCATGCCGTGCGTCCCGATCATGGAGCGCGGGACCGCGATTGGCTATTCCCTGGCGGTGGAGGATTATGGATTTTTTGCCGCGGCCAAGGCGGAAAGAAACACAGTTTTCGGGGAGGGGCGGCGCGCTAGGTGACGTGAAGGATGAAATCGTTCGTCTGGAGGCTGACGCCTTTCACGAGGATGGTGTCGGCTGCATCGATCGTGATCAGGGTGTCTGCCCCTGACGCGGCCACATGGTGAGCCATCCAGTCGGAAACGTTGGAGGTTCCGACGAACGACAGGTCGATATGGTCCGTGCCGGACGTGAAGTTCACGATCGTATCGTGGTTCGATTTGGTCGCGAACACGAACTGGTCCTGATAGACGGTCCCGAAGAATACGTCCTTATCTGAAGTGCCGGTGAGGCTGACCGCGGTTTCCGTCAGATTGAAGATCAAATTGACCGTGTCGCTGGCGCCGTGCGCGTCGGTCACATTGACCGCAATCTCGTCCGTCGCAGGCCCGCCGCTGCTTGCCTCGGTGTAGGTCAACGTCTGGAGCGCCGAATTGATGATGGCCAGAGAGCCGCATCCCGATGAGGGGGTCACACTGGCACACGATGCCGCGGTGGCGGCGATCGTGAAAGCGTCGTTGGTATCGGGATCAGCGACCGACAGGCCATGGACTGTCACCTGATCGCCCACTTGCGTGACGCTGGCCTGGTCGATATTGAGCGCGGGCGCGTCGTTCGCACCGGTGATCGTCACGGTGACCTGTGCCGTGTCGGTCTTGTTGTGACCGTCGTCGAGCATGACGGTGGACATCACCTTCACGGTCTGGTCCTGACCGAGGAAATCCAGCGTGCCGTCGGCAATCGAGTAGCTCCAGCCGACCTCACCGTTGTTTTTACCGGTGCTCTGGAGCGACAGCGCGTGCTCGAGCGCGTTGATCTGGTCCGTCGTGAGGAACCCTGAGAGGTTGGTAATGTGATCGGCGCCTGTCCAGCTCACCGTCTGACCCGTGATGCAAGCGGTCGGCCGATCGGTGAGATCGACGTCCTTGAAATCGATCGAGCCGGTCGCGGCAGTGGGCGTCGGGTCAAGCGTCGAGGAGCTGGTGGTGTTCTCAAGCTCGGGCACGGTTGCGGTCAACGTCGCCCCGGCCGCGGTGAAAGCCGGCTTATAGTCGTCCGCGTTGAACGTGATCAGTGTGCCGCCATGGCCGTCACTACTGCCGGCGAAATGTGCACCGCTGTAATCAGCGCCGGTGAGCTGCAACGTAATCGTATGGTGGTAGGCGTCGCTCACGACGAGCTCGCCGGTCGCGGCGTTATAGGTCGCCGACGTGCCGTCATCATAAACAATGGTCGACAGGTCGATCGTGTCGTTCGCGGACAGCTCTGCGATCGATCCGCCGAACGTCGACGTATCGATCTCAAGCGCGGCGCCGTCGCCCGCGAGGTTGATCGTTTGCGCGACCGTGCCTTCGAGCTTCAACAGCGCACCGGCATCGACGGTGACCGAGCCCGTGCCCGACAGCGATCCGAACAGCGACAGCTCGCCATCATGGACCTCGATGCTGCCGGTATTGGCGATGGTGCCCGAGATCGACGCCGTGCCCCAGCTGTCGATGTGGTTGTGATTGACGAGGCCGGGCCCACTCAGGGAGATCGAGGCGCCGTTGAGGAGATCGATGACACCGTCATTGACGATCGACGACGCATTGCCGAAAACGCTCGTGCCGGCGACGGTCCAGGTGCCGCCGGAGTCGTTATTGAAGGTCGCGCTGGCGACCGAGATGTTGCCGTTGATGTGGCCGGTGTTGTTGATCGTGAGGCTGCCACCGGTCTCGACGATCGCATCGGTTGCGCTCAAGGCGGCGGCCGGCCCGATGGTGCCGGAATTGTCGATCACCGAACCGGTCGTATCCTGTTGGATGTGGATCGCCGCATTGCCACCGGTGCCCACGATCGAGCCGGAATTGACGATGTGGATCGAACCGGTCGCGCCCGAAAACTCCAACGTCGCGCCGACATCGACGATCACCTTGCCTGAACCGGCGATGCCGCCCGCAAGGTCGAGCGTGCCGCTCTGGACCTCGATGATGCCGGTATTGGTGACGCAGCCTGTGACCGTATCGAGCCCAGCGCTGTAGAGATTGCCGGCATTGCTCAGGCTGCCGCCGTTGATCGTGACGTCGGTCAGGTAGAGCTTCGAGGTGCAGTCGACCGTGATCGACGCGCCGGTGTTGGCGATCGTGGCGGTCGTCAGCTTCAGCGTGCCGCCGCCCGTCGCCTCGATCAGGCCGTGATTGGTGATGGCGTGAACCGTGCCGGGATCAATCGTCAGCGTACCACCGCTGACGGTGATGCTGCCGGTGTTGGTGATGTCGGCGTCGTTGATCGCGCTCGCGCCGGTCGATTCCAGCGTGCCTGCGATTGTTACGGTGCCGCCGTCGATGATCGCGCCGACGAGATCGAGCGTCGAGCCGGACTCGACCGACACCGCGCCACTGCCAGTATTGGTCACTGTCGCCGAGATCAGCTTCAGCGTGCCGGTGTTGATGGCAGCCAACGTGCCGGTGTTGGCGACGGTCTCGTGGTCGATATCGAGCTTGGCGCCGTTGGCCCGAATGATGCCGCTGTTCGTGATGGCTGCGGCGGGAGTCGTCGCCACCAGCGTCAGCAAACCGCCGAGGGTCGATTCGAGCAGATAGCCGTTCGAGATGTTGGCGTCGGTGATGCTCGTGATGCCGGAGGATGCGAGCGTACCAGCGACGGTGAGCGTGCCGCCGGTCAGGCTCGCACCTGCCAGCGTCAGCTTCTTGCTGGTATCGACCTTGATGGTGCCGCCATTGGTGATCGCGGTGCCCGCAACGATCGCGTCGTCGAGCGTCAGCGCGACGCCGGTCTCGATCGCGACGGCGCCCTTGTTCAAGGTCGCATTGCCGTCGATCTTGCTGTCACCGGTGACGCCGATCGTGCCGCCCAGCACGCTGTAATTGTCGATGGTGCCGCCGGTGATCTCGGTGCCGGACAGTGTCAGCGTCTGGCCATCGTTGACCTTGACGATGTGACCGGTGTTGGTGAGGACATCGTTGAGCAGCGTCGCGGCGCCGGCGATCTCGAGCGTGCCGTTGTTGGTGATCGCGCCGCCCTGGATTTTGGCGGCGTCCTTGAGCTTGACGGTGTTGTCGAGCTCGATGCTGGAATTGTCGGTGATCGTCGAACCCGACACCGTGACGCCGTCCAGCGTCAGCTTGGCATCGGCGGTGACCGCGCTAACGCTCAGCGTAGCCCCGCCGTCGATCTTGCTGGCGCCGGTGACGTGAATGGTGCCGCCGCCGTTGATGGCACCACCGCTGATCGTGGCGTGGTCGAGCGTCAGCGCGGCAGTCGCGTCGACAATGACGCTGCCGCTCGAATTGTTCACCGTCGAGCCGTGATCGATCGCGAGCACGCCATTGGCCAGCACTTCGATGG
The DNA here is from genome assembly GCF_023074185.1 of Bradyrhizobium sp. 132. Classification (GTDB taxonomy): domain Bacteria; phylum Pseudomonadota; class Alphaproteobacteria; order Rhizobiales; family Xanthobacteraceae; genus Bradyrhizobium. The sequence continues at coordinate 222,545 of NZ_JADPKY010000078.1, forward strand.
TGCCGGCATTGGTGACGGTCTCGCCATCCAGCGCGTTGCCGGTGCCGCTGACCTTGAAGACGGCGTTATTCATCAGCACGCCGCCGCTCAGCACGGCATTACCGGTCAGGTCGATCTCGCCGTCGTCGGTCACCGTGCCGGCACCGCTAATCGTGGTCCCGTTGACCGTCAGCTTGCCGGTGGCATCGACCGTGACGTTGCCGGTGTTGGTGACGCCTGAGCCCTGGTCGATGGTCAGCCAGCCATTCGCCAGCACCTTGATCGTTCCGCTGGAGGTGTTGGAGAGGGTCTCATGGGCGAACTTCGCCGCGCCCTTGACGTTGACCGCACCGGAATTGTTCAGCGTGCCGTTCTCGATCAGGCTGATGCCGTCGAGCTCCAGCGTCCCCAGAATGGCGACGGTGCCGCCGTCGATTGTCGCGGTATCGACGATCAGCGTCGTACCGGCATCGGCCTTCAGCATGCCGCCGGCATTGTGGATCAAGGCGAGCGTCTTCAGCGTGCCGCCCGACAGCTCGATCATGCCCAAATTGGTGATCGTGGTGCCTTTGGCGAAATCGCCGCCGCCCGCGAGCGTCAGATAGCCCGCATTGGTGAGCACGCTCGTGCCGAGGATCTCGGCCTTGCCGCCGACCGACATCACGCCGGCCGCCGAGTTCGTGAAGATCGAGTCGGCGCTCATGTTGAGCGCGCCTGATATCGTCAGCAAGCTCTTGTTGATCACCTCCGGCGGCGGGCCGCCGAAATCGTTCATCGTGATCGACTTGGCATAGGCCGCAGTGTCGATCGTCACCGGATAGGACGGCGTCAGCCCGTGCAGCTGATCGGTGATGACGATGACGTCGTCGTCGATGGTCGGGACGGTGCCTGTTTCCCAGTTTGCGGCGTCCTTCCAGAACCCGCCGGAGGGAGCGCCGGCCTTGTCGGTCGCGATCCACACCACGGCGGCAGCGTCCGTGCCGGTGATCGTGACGGTGATGGTCTGCTGCGAGGTGGCGCCTTGCGCGTCCGTGAGCGTCACGGTGTAGACCAGCGTCAGCACCTCGCCCTTCGGGATGAAGTCGGCGAGATAGACGGGCAGGTCGGCCAGCGACCAGTTGATGGTGCCGGTACCGCTGCCCTTGCTGTCGGCGCCGGCCGCGATCGCGGCCGACATCGCGCTCTGGAACAGCGCCAGCGGGCCCGGCGGCACGGTGCCGTCAGGCAGCGTCGCGCTTGTCAGCTTGACCGCAACCGTGTGGGTGTCGGTGAGGTCGACATCCTTGAAGGTCAGCGTGCCCGAGGTCGGCACCTCGCTGGTGAGCGGGCCACCCGCCACGCTGGTGCCGCCTTCGAAGGTGATGGTCGGAACGCTGCTCGTGATCACCGGCTTGTCGTTGGTGCCGGTGATCGTGATGGTGATCGTTCTGGTGGCGGTGTCCGGGCTCACCGTGAAATTGTTGGCGATGCGGACCGTGTAGGTCAGCGTCAGCGTTTCGCCAGCCGCGAGGAAGTCGAAGACGTGGTCGGGGATCGTGTAGGTCCAGACCGCCGAGCCGGTGTTGGTGTTGCCGCCCTTGGCGACCACGTCGATGTTGATCAGCGTCGCCGCGATGTCCTGCTTCTGGAGCGAGGTGAGCGATCCGGTGACATCGTGCAGTCCGGCGTCCTTGTAGACGTAGTTGGGCGCGTCGCCGAGGCTCACGCTCACCGTCGGCCGGTCACCCAGGTTCTGGTCGAGGAAGGTGATCAGGCCGGAGATCGTGTCGGAATGCGTCGTGTCGCCAGTCGTGTTCGCGCGCTCGGTCAGCGCGAATTCCGACGTCACATTGCCGTTGAGATCGAGGGTGCGCGCGTCGGGCGGGCCGGGAATACGGTTGCTGGTCGACGTGGATGTGCCGGGGCCCTGCGGTCCCTGCGGATTGAGGTTCGCGAAGGTCGCAATCGCGGTGGCGCCGGTTGGCGTCTTGAGCAAGATATCGTAGCTGGTCTGTGTGATCGAGTCGGTGAAGTTCGTGGTCAGCTTGGTGTTGGTGTTGTTGTCGGTGAACTTCAGCGTGAACACGTCCGTGATCAGCTTCTGGACGTCCGGCGACATCAGCGCATTGCTGATCGAGACGTTGCCGCCGCTGATCTGGATCATCTGGCCGGCCTGGTTGACCGTCGCGATCGGCAGCAGCGTGACCTTGTCGAACAGGATGTAGGAGCCGGTCGTGCCGTTCGGCTCGACCAGCACCTGGAAACTCGCCTCCGGCTGCGGTTCACCGCCCCCGGCGGGAACGACGAAGTGGATCTGGCTCAGCACCGCCGTGCCGCGGATGCCCATGGTGGCGACCGGGGTGTCGATCTTCATGTCGCCATGCTTGGCGGTCTCGCCGGCAACGAAGGTGATGGTGCCTGCGACCAGACTGAGCAGCGAGGAATTGTTCGACCCGTTGGGGTCGTAGACCATCTCGTTCAGCACCATCCGCGCATTGGAGGACAGGCCGAACACCGTGCCGTCGATGAAGGTGATGCCGAGCGTCGAGTCGCCGCCGGTCGAGACCACGTCGCCCTTTTCGACGTTGTCGCCGTTGTTCAGGATGATGGAGACGCCGTTGCGGACCGCGGTCGCGCTGCCGGACAGCTTGGTGACGTGGCCGATGACCTGGGCGGCGGCAATGCCGGACGCGGCCTGCGCATATTGGACGTGGCCCGTGAGCGCGTTGACGATGTCGCCGCTGAGGTGTGCGCCATCCGGCGACGAGAGCGCCGCGCGCTTGTCGCCCCTGAAATAATCGTGAACGATAAACTCGTGACCGTCGTGGGACAGCACGAGATCGCTGCCTGCGCGCTTGTACTCGCCGTTGAAGATCAGGTTTGGATCGGGAACAACGAACGCACCATCAGGCACGTGACCCTGCGCCTTCGCGATAAAAGGCTTGCCCGTAAAGGAATCGACATGGACGTCGGAGGGCGAGTGGGAACCCCCGCCATCCAAGGAAATCGCGGCGTTAAATATGCCAGCGTAATTCAACCGGGCACCAAAAAAAGGGTTAAAATCTAAGTAAGTATCGATCGCCTAAGCTTGCTTATCATTACCAAGTCCCTAGCGAAACCATCTATTGCTTGTGTGATTTCGCATCACCCAGCGGTCGACGCCCCTGCCAGGCCCCGCCACCTTAGAGGAAGCAGCGTATTTATCGAAATATCTGTAAGTATATGATTGCTTATCCGAGCCCATTTTCGGTACCCTCCTGTATTCGCTCGTATAAATTTTACAACGAATACTTGTGTCATCTAGCCTTCGTGGTGCCCCGCAACATACTGCGGCAAATACGGAGCCAAATCTGTGACCCAATTAACAGAACCCGTGAAATAGCGGGTCGTTAGCCATAGGGCGCGGAATCGGCCGCGGCACAACCAGTACCTGCAATTCGTCCGATTTCGCGGCAGGCGGCCTCTTACCTAGTCCCCGATTCGTAAAATTTTATGCAATTGGGCCAGACCGATTTCAGCCTGTTACCCGGTTGTGGGACCTCAGCCGGGCGCGTTAAGCAGAACAAAACAGCCCGTCTCGCACTATCTCCGCGAAAGCAACAAAGCCCGCACGACCAGGTCGAGGGGGACCTGGCGAAGCCGGAAGGGGATGTCAGATGGAGACCGCTGCTCGCTCGCGCGCTTGGCGCGCAATTATTGTGCTGTGCGGATTGATCCTGCTCGGATCGGCCGCCGAGCTTCGCGCCGGCACGCTGCTGTCGCCGGGAGCCGGTGTCCTCGTGCGCAAATCCGCCGAGCCGTTCGGCGTGTTCGCCTTCGCCACCTCCGCCGGCGGCCTGCAACAGAAATGGTTCGCGCTGAAGTCCAGGCTCGATGACGACATGGTGCAGCTCGCGCTGTGCGACGGCGACCGGGACAATTGCGCTTCGCCCGCCGCGCTGAAACTGATCGCCATCGTCGACCAGGCCCGCAGCCGTGACGGCCGCGCTCTGCTGGGCGAAACCAATCGCGCCATCAACCTGGCTATCCGTGCCGCCAATGACGGTTCTGAGGACGTCTGGAGCTCGCCGCTCGCGACCTTCGCGCGCGGCGCCGGCGATTGCGAGGACTATGCCATTGCCAAGCTCGCCGCCCTGCGGCTCGCGGGCGTTGCCGCCGAAGACCTTCGCATTGTCGTGGTGCGCGACGTCAGGGCCAGCGAAGAGCATGCGGTTGCCGCCGCACGGCTCGACGGCCATTGGCTGATGCTCGACAACCGCCGCATGGCAATGGTCGAGGACGACGCTGCACGGAGCTACCAGCCGCTGTTCGTGCTCTACCAGTCGGCCGTGATGAAATATGTCGACGAACCCGTGCGGTTCTCGATGATCGCCGCCGAGGCGCATTGAGTGATGTTGTAGCCCGGACGGAACGCAGCGAAATCCCGGCTACGAGCCCAACCACCCCGCCACAAAGCCATTTCGCCGCGCGATCCGGGACGCTAGCATGGCCGCGGCTATGCGGGGGCGACTGGAATGCGGTTCATCGTGCTGACCTTGCTTGCGCTGCTGGCTTTGCCGGCGGCACCCGGTTTCGCGCAATCAGGCACCTCCGACCGCTCCGTCGCCGACAGGCTGCCGCTGTTCGCCAGCAACAACTGCCAGCAGATTCGCGATCCCGGTAATCAATTGTTCTGCGGTGATGCCGAGCTTGCCGCCGCCGCAGAGAAGCTGAGCACGGGAATCGAGGCGCGGCTTGCCCGCCTGCCCGATCGCCTGCCTGGAATCGAGGAGAACGCGATCTGGATCCGCCAGCGCAATCTCGGTTGCGGCATCGTCGGTCAGACCGCAATCCGCACCGACGATTTCGACCGGGTGAAGGCATGCCTCCTCAAGGTGACCGAGGAGCGCGCAGCGATCGTGCGCGATCCGGATTTCGACTGTCTCGCGGCCAACACCGCAGCGGGTGCGCTGGTCTGTGCGGACCCGTCGCTGGCGCTTGCCGAGACCGAATTGAACAGCCAGGTGCTCAGACTGATCGGCAAGCTCGATCCGACAGCGGCACGCTTTGCCTTCGCCGAATATGGCCGGTGGACGCGGGAGCGCGATCGCAAATGCAATCTGGTCGGCAAGGAGAACGTGCCGCTCGGGGAGCTCGAGTCGGCGGAGGACTGTCTCGCCGGCTATCTCAAGCACAAGGCCGGCGAGATTGGCGCGGCGAAAGGCGATCCGAAAAAGGTGTTCGGCCGACAGGTCGTAGCCCGCTTGCCCGACACCGACGCCGTCGACTTCTGCGCCGCGCGAATCCACGCGGCCAATTCCTGCGGCAACTTCCTCCGCATCAACCGCGTCTACGCGCTCGACAGCCAGGTGACCGAGCAGGAGGCGCAGGTCACGGGCGAGATCGAGATGGTTGTGCTGGCGCCCTTCACCATGTGCAGCAAGGTCGCGTCCGCCTGCACGGGCACCTGCTGGGACGCCAGGACGGGTCGTCCACAGCCTGGCGGCGGCAACAAGGAGCGCTCCTCAGACGCCTTCAACGTCACACGCCGCCTCAGGATCCAGCGCACTTTTGCGTTTGTGAAAGCCGCCGACGGCTGGCGCTGCCGGGAAGACGAACTGGCCCCGGTGAATTCCGGCACCGCGGGTGGGGGATCGTGAATCGTCCTTAAAGAACGCCGACGCTTCGCATCGGCTATGGTGCCGGATGAGGGCAAGACTGTTCGCGAGGAGGGAACCTCTCACCCGGCTCGCCGCTTCGCGGCGATCCACCCTCTCCCGCAAGGGACGAGGGTGCACCGTTAGCGCCGCAAGAGCGATCCGATCAAAACATCAGATTGTCCTTCACCAGGACCCAGCGGCCGCCCTTGACCTGCTGCACCTGGGTGATGGTGTTGGCGAGGTGGTCGGTCTTGGAGAACTTGGTCGGCGGCGAGTTGAAGATGTCGAGGAACTTGTCGCCCGATTCCAGCGCGTCCAGCATCTTCTGGCCGGTCAGATCCTTGCCCGCCTTGTTGGCGTAGAACGCAAACGTCGTCACCGCGTTGTAGCCGATGATCGCCTGGGTGTTGGCATCGGTGTTGAACATCTTCTTGTAGTTGACGAGCCAGTCGTGGACCTTGCCCTTGGCGGTGTCCTCGTAGGGAATCTCGAAGCCTGACGCTGCATAGAGGCCCTCGACGGCGTCCTTGCCGAGTGCCGGCACTTCCAGCACGTTGGTCGGCGTCGCCCCCAGGAAGGTGACGTCCCAGCCGAGCTTCTTCGCCTCCGTCATCGCGCCGATGGTTTCGCGGATCACGGTGCCGAGCACGACGAGGTCGCAGCCGTCCGACTTCATCTTGGCGATCTGCGCGCTGAAGTCGGAGGCGCCGCGCTTGTAGCTCGTCACCGACGCCGGCTGCAGCTTCATGGCCGTCAATTGCTGGGTGAACCCGTCGAGAACGTTCTTTCCGTACTCGTCGTCCTGATGCATGATGCAGGGCTTCCCAAAATTCTTCCACTCCACCATGTACTTCAGCGCGGCGCGCGTGCTCTCGACGTAGGGCAAGAGGTTGTTGAACTTCAGCCGCTCCTGCGGCTTGGCCGGGTCGAACTTGAAGGTGAACTCGGCGGCGGTCAGCGGGAAGAGCTGGAGCACGCCGGCATCGAACAGGATGTCCTGCGCGGCCAGCGTCGGCGCCGATCCCATCGAGCCGATCATGACGAAGATCTTGTCGCGCTCGACCATCTTCTGCGAGGCCAGCACGCCCTTCTTCGGATCGTAGCCGTTGTCTTCAAGGATCATCCTGATCTTGCGTCCCTGGACGCCACCGGCCGCGTTGATTTCCTCGACGGCCATCTTCATGCCGTTGGAGACCGGCACGCCCCAGACCTTGATCGGCCCTGAAAGATCCTGATGGGTCCCGATGACGATCTCGGAGGCCGAGATGCCTTCATTGGTGACCTTGGTCTGCGCTGCGGCGGGCAGACTGGTGAGCACCACCGCGCCTACCGCAAAGCCGAACGCTCTCGACGATCTCGACATTGACGTCTCCTCTCCTTGGGGCCCGCATGATGCGAAGGGTGGGGGCCATCACTCCTTCGCTGTTTTTCGAACGAGATTGTTCAAGCCACCGCCCGCGCGAGATACATCGCCTCGATATCGGCGGCATAGCGCTTGTTCACGAAGCCGCGCTTCAGCTTCATGGTCGGCGTCAGCTCCTCGTCCTCCGGAGTGAGCTGGCGTTCGATCAGATAGAATTTCTTGATGGTTTCGACGCGGGCGAAATTGGCGTTGACCGCTTCGATCTCACGCCAGATCAGGTCCTGGATCTCCGTCGCGCGGCACAGGCTAGCATAATTGGTGAATGGGATGTCGTGGTCCTGGGCGAATTTCTCGACATTCTCCTGGTCGATCATCACGAGGCAGGTGAGGTACGGCCGCTTGTCGCCGATCACCACGGAATCCGAGATGTAGGGCGAAAATTTCAACTGGTTCTCGATCTCGGAAGGCGTGATGTTCTTGCCGCCGGAGGTGATGATGATGTCCTTCATCCGGTCGGTGATGCGGACGAAGCCTTCATTGTCGATGGTGCCGACGTCGCCGGTATGCAGCCAGCCGCGATGGTCGATGGTCTCGGCTGTCCTCTCCGGCTGGTTCAGATAGCCCATGAACAGGAAGTCGCCCTTGATCAAGATCTCGCCGTCGGGCGACAGCGCGACCTCACCCCACGACACAGCCTTGCCGACCGAGCCAAGCTTGATCCGCTCCGCCGGCATCATGGTCGCGACGCCGCAATTCTCGGTCTGCCCGTAGAGCTCGTGGATGTCGATTCCGAGCGCGAGATACCAGCGGATCAGATCCGGTGCGATCGGCGCCGCGCCGGTGAAGGCGACGCGGCAACGGTCGAGCCCGATCATGCGGCGGATGTTGCGGAATGCGAGCCGGTAAGCGATGCCGTTGGCGATGCGCAACGACAGCGGCGGCGCCTTTCCTTCGATCCTGCAATCGACCATGCGATAGCCGATGCCGATGGCGCGGCGGTAGACCCATTGCTGGAACGGCGTCGCATCCTTTAGCGCGATGGTGATGGCGGAATAGAATTTTTCCCAGATGCGCGGCACCGCGAGGAAGATGGTCGGCTGCACCTCGCGCAGATTGTCAGGCACGGTCTCCGGACTTTCGGCAAAGTTCATCACCGAGCCGAGCGCGACCGAGATGTAATAGCCGCCGATCCGTTCGGCGACGTGGCAGAGCGGCAGAAAGATCAGCCGATCGTCGTCCTCCCGCGCCGGGATGAAATCGTTGGCGTGCCGCATCTGATGCGTGACGCTGCGGTTGGCGTGCATGGCGCCTTTGGGCGGCCCCGTGGTGCCCGATGTATAGACGAGAACCGCGAGATCGCCCGCGTTGCGGCTGTCGACCATCTCCTGCCACAGCGCCTCGCGGCCCGCCATGTAGTTGCGCCCGAGCGCGCGAAACTCGTCGAGCGACATCACCATGTCGTCGGAGAACCCGCTGAGGCCCTCCATGTCGAACACGATGACCTTTTGCAGAGACGGACAGCGCGCGCGGCAGGCCAGCACCTTGTCGAGCTGCTCCTCGTCCTCGGCGAAAATCACTTTGGTCCGGGAATCATTGACGAGGTATTCGACCTGGGACGACGCGTCGGTCGGATAGATTCCGGAGGAGACGCCGCCGGCGCATAGAATGCCCATGTCGGCATGGACCCATTCCGGCACGGCGTTGGCGATGATGGAGGCGACGTCGCCAGGCGTGAAGTCGATGGCGTGCAGCGCGTAGGCGATCTCCTTCGAGATCTCCAACCATTCGCGCCAGCTCGTCGGCTGCCAGATCCCGAATTTCTTCTCGCGTATAGCCGGCCTATCGCCCCGCGTCTCCGCGGCGCGCAAAAAGCTTTTCGCGATGGTGTCAGCGACCGTCAGCACCGCCTGTCGGGCCATGCACGTCTCCTCCTTGTCGCGCTCCCCTCCGCTGCCTGCCTTGCCGGCGGTCTATTGTTACGGGCGGGTATCCTGATCTAACGCCAAGTCTTGCTCTAACACCAAGTCTTGCTCTAACGCCTGCTTTAACGCCAAGTCTTCTTCTTTTTCCAGCGCCGCTCGCCTCGCGCGCCCGCTTCCTTGGCGCCAAGGTAGAATTCCTGGATGTCCTGGGAATGCATCAAGCGGTCGCAGGTGTCGTTCATCACGATCCGGCCGATCTCCAGCACATAGCCGTAGTGCGCCGTCTCCAGCGCAACCTTGGCGTTCTGCTCGACCAGCAGGATCGACATGCCCTGCTCCTCGTTGACCCGGCGGATGATGGAGAAGATCTCCTTCACGAGCAGCGGCGACAGGCCGAGCGAGGGCTCGTCGAGCAGCAGCAGCGTCGGCCGGTTCATCAGCGCGCGGCCGATCGCGAGCATCTGCTGTTCGCCGCCGGAGAGCTGTCCGGCCGGTTGGTTGATGCGCTCCTTCAAACGCGGGAAATAGCCGTAGACACGCTCCAGATCTTCCGCAACGCCCTCACGATCCCTACGCGGATAGGCGCCCATCATCAGATTCTCGCGCACGGAGAGGAACGGAAACACCTCGCGTCCCTCCGGCACGTGGCTGAGGCCGAGCCGCACGATTCTGTCCGCCTCCATGCGTTGGATCGGCCTGCCCATGAACTCGATGGCGCCCTTCTGCGGATCGAGAATGCCGGAGATGGTCTTCAGCACCGTGGTCTTGCCAGCGCCGTTGGCGCCCAGCAGGGTGACGATACGGCCGCGCGGCACCTCCAACGAGATGCCGCGGATCGCCATGATCGGCCCGTAATAGCTCTCGATGTTGGAGAGCTTCAAGATGATATCGGGCGTGACGGCGGCGTCCATGCGTCAGGCTCCCAAATACGCGGCGACGACGTCAGGGTGCTGCTGCACTTCGGCGGGGGAGCCCGTGGCCAGCACCCGGCCGTAGTTCAGCGCAATGACGCGGTCGGAGACGCGGTTGACCAGCGACATGTCGTGCTCGACCATGAGCACGGTGACGCCGAGATCGTTCTTCAGGTCGCGGATCCAGAACGACATGCCGTCGGTCTCCTCGACGTTGAGGCCCGAGGACGGCTCGTCGAGCAGGATCAGCTTGGGCTCCGAGCACAGCGCACGCGCAAGCTCGATCACCTTGCGCACGCCATAGGGAAGGCCGGAGATCAGCTTGTCGCGATAAGGCTCGAGATCGAGGAACTCGATCACCTGCTCGACCCGGCGGCGATGCAGCTTCTCGCCCGCGCGCACGCTTGGCAGGAACAACAGCTCCTGCCAGAGCTGCGTGGTTGAATGCCGGTGGCGGCCGACCAAAAGGTTCGACAGCACGGTGGCATTCTCGAACAGCTCGATGTTCTGGAAAGTGCGGGCGATGCCGAGCCTTGCGATGTCGTAGGGCGGCTGCTCGGTGATGTCCTGGTCCTCGAAGAAGATGCGGCCCGAGGTCGGCCGGTAGATCCGCGAGATCAAATTGAAGATCGAGCTCTTGCCGGCGCCGTTGGGTCCGATGATCGAGAGGATCTCGCCCCTCTCCACCGCGAACGACACCGCATCGACCGCCTTCAGCCCGCCGAAATGCAGCGACAGATTCTCTGCGCGAAAATAGCTCATCGGTTGCGCTCCGACTTCACATAGATCTTCTGCCGCTTGAAGGTGGCGCGCTTGTAGAGTGGGAACAGCTGGAAGAAGAGTTTTATCTTCAGCCAGCGGCCGTAGAGCCCGAGCGGCTCGAACAGCACGAACAATACGATAATGATGCCGTAGATCGCGCCTTTCAGGCCATTGAGCGAGGCGAAGGCCGCGACCTTGGACTGAATGTTGGCCGCGCCTTGCGTGCCTGCTCCGAACATCGCGGCAATGCCGGCGATGATGCCGGGCATGTCGTCCTTGAGGTAGGTCAGGAACGGATCGATCATCACGATGAAGATCGCCCCCAACACCGCGCCGTGCAGGCTGAAGGTGCCGCCGATCAGGATCACGATGATGAACTCGATCGAGAGCTGCAGCGTGAACATCTCCGGTGAGATGAAGGAGAGCTTGTGCGCGAACAGCACGCCGGCGAAGCCGGTGATCGCCGCCGAGATCGCAAAGGATTTGACTTTGTACAGCGCGACATTGACGCCCATGCTCCGCGCCGCGGTCTCGCTGTCGCGGATCGCGACGAAGGCGCGCCCGGTCGGCGAACGCAGCAAATTGAGCGTGCCGACGATGGTCAGCACCAGCAGGGCAAGGCAGAGGAAATAGAAGGTCGGGCTGTCGCGCGAGACTGTGACGCCGAACAGCGCCACCGCCTTGATCCGCATGCCCTCGTTGCCGTTGGTGACGCTCTCCCAGCGCGCCAGGATCTCTTCGACGATGAAGGCGAAGGAGATGGTGGCGATGACGAGATAAATGCCTTGCAGCCGCAGCGCGGGGAAGCCGACCAGCGCACCGATCAGACCGGTCAGGAGCCCGGCCGCGAGGAAATAGACCGGGAACGGCACTCCATATTTCTGCAAGTACGCCGCCGTATACGCGCCGATCGCGAGAAACGCCGCATGGCCGAGCGAGGCCTGCCCGGTGAAGCCCGTCAAAATCAGCAGCGCCACACCGACGGTCGCATAGATGCAGACGAAGACGAGTTGGCTCATCAGATAGCTGGAGAGCACATAGGGCGCGATCAGCAGCACGGCCAGCAGGAGACCGTATGAGACGAAATAGCCCGAATGCGGGAACAGCTTGATGTCGTCTTCATAGTCGGTCTTGAACAGGAAGCGCATGGCGTTCAGACCTTCTTGCGGACGTGACGGCCGAACAGGCCTTCGGGCTTCAGCAGGAGCACGGCGAGCAGCACGATGTAGGGCGCGACGTCCTTCCAGCCCTCGACCAGATAGAAGCCGGCCATGCTCTCGATGACGCCGATCAGGACGCCGCCGACGACGGCGCCGGGGATCGAGCCGAACCCGCCGAGCACGGCGGCCGGGAACGCCTTCAGGCCAAGCACCAGACCGACATTGGAATGGATGAAGGTGATCGGCGCCAGCAGCACGCCGGCGCAGGTCGCAACCGCAGCGCTGATCGCCCAGACGATCGACACCACGCGCTTGACCGGGATGCCCATGTAATAGGCTGCCAGCATGTTCTCGGAACTGGCGCGCATCGCGGTGCCGAGCATGGTCTTGTTGAAGAACAGCCAGAGCAACGTGCAGAGGATGACGGTGGCCGCGATCACCGAGAGCTTGTCGTAGGCCAGCACCAGCGCGCCGATCCGCAGCACGCCCTGGCTGAACGGCGTGTCGATCTTGAAATCGTCGGTGCCCCAGATCATGCCGGCGACCGAGCGCAGGAAATAGCCGAGCCCGATGGTGGCCATGATGATGGAGAATTGCGGATAGCCGAGGATCGGCCGCACCACCACGCGCTCGGCCAGCATACCGAACAGCGCCATCGCCGCCACCGCGCCGGCAAAGCCGACCCAGTAGTTCAGGCCCAACATGCCGATGAAGGTGAAGGCAAAGAAGCCGCCCAGCATCATCAAATCGCCCTGGGCGAAATTGACGACCTCGGTGGCCTTGTAGACGAGCACGAAACCGAGCGCGATCAGGCCGTAGACGCAGCCGAGCGCAACACCGCTGACCAGCTGCTGAACGAAATCCAGCATCGCCGCGCATCCTCCCGATACAACCGGCGGTTCTTCCTGACCGCCTTGCCGCATCTTGTGTTCAGTCGCTACGCAGTCGTTTTCGCGCCATTCGTCCCTTGGCCAATTCAGCCTGAACCGCCAAGCGCTGTCAACAAACGGTGACTTGCCTTTAGTCCAATCCGGATGACGGAATTTGCGGCAGCGCGATTCACGGTGCCGAAACATCTTCGGATCATGGTCGCGGGCGATGCAAAACCGCAAGGTGTGGCCCATGAAGCCGGACGACTCGGCGCTCGAAGTCCTGGGGTTAACGAAGCGTTTTGACCGCCTGGCGGTCGATAGCCTCGATCTCACCATCCATGCCGGCGAATTCTATGCGCTGGTCGGCCCCAACGGCGCCGGCAAGACCACCACTTTGCGCATGATTGCCGGCTTGCTGCGGCCCGATGCCGGCGCGGTCTCGATCTTCGGCATCGATGCGCTCCAAAACCCCGTCGCCGCCAAGCAGGTGATGGCGTGGGTCTCCGACGAGCCCATGATCTACGACAAGCTCACCCCGCTCGAATATCTCGAATTCGTCGCCGGTCTGTGGGGCATCGCACCGTCGGTCTCGGAACCGATCGCCGAGGGGCTGCTCGCCTCGCTCGGGCTCGAGCCGCACCGGCACGAACGCTGCGAGGGCTTTTCCAAGGGCATGCGCCAGAAGGTCGCTCTCGCCGGCGCACTGGTGCACGATCCCCGCCTCATCATTCTCGACGAGCCGCTGACGGGACTGGACGCCGTCTCCGCCCGCCACGTGAAGGGATTGCTGAGCGATCGCGTGCGCAGCGGCTGCACCGTCATCATGACCACGCATATCCTCGAGGTCGCCGAACGCATGGCCGACCGCATCGGCGTGATCGCAGCCGGGCGCCTGGTCGCGGAGGGCACGCTGACCGAGCTGCGCCAGCAGAACGGCCACGCCGATACCAGCCTGGAAGATCTCTTCATCGCGCTGGTGACGCTGCAGGAAGCCGCATGAGTTCGGCCACCGCGCTCTCCTGGTTTGCCCGCCACGAGCTCCGGCTCGCCTGGCGCGAATGGTTCGCCATGATGACCGGCGGGCGGCGCAAACGGGCGCGTGTCGCGGTGATCGGCCTGCTGTTGTTCGCGGCGCTGCTGCACGTGCCGGCCTGGGCGGTGATCGGCCGCTTCGCGGACCTGGAACTGCCGCTCGACAAATCCTCGCTGATCGTGATTTCGGCGACCATCTTTCTCGCCTGGACGCTGATGCTGTCACAGGCGATCGAATCGGTGACGCGGGTGTTTTACGCCCGCGCCGATCTCGACCTCATCATGTCCTCGCCCGCGACGCTGGCCAATCTGTTCTCGGTGCGCATCGCCGCGATCGCACTCACCGTCACGGTGATAGCGCTGCTGTTCTCGACGCCCTTCATCGACGTGCTGGTGTTCGGGGGCGGCGCACGCTGGCTTGCGGCGTTCGGCCTCGTCGTCGCCATGGGCCTGTCGGCTGCGGCGATCGCGATTGCCGTCACCATCCTGCTGTTCCGCCTGATCGGCCCGGCGCGGACACGGTTCGTCGCGCAGATCCTCGCCGCGATCATCGGCGCCGGCTTCGTGATCGCGCTCCAGGTCGCGGCAATCATGTCCTACGGCACGCTGTCGCGCTTCACCATCCTGACCTCGGGTAGCGTGGCTGACCATGCCCCCGACGTCGACAGCATCTGGTGGTGGCCGGCGCGCGCGGCCATAGGCGACAGCGAAGCGCTGCTGCTGCTTCTGGCGCTCGGCCTCGTGCTGCTCGGGAGCGTCATGGCGATCTTCTCGGGCCGCTTTGCAGACACCGCGATCGATGCCGCCGCCTATGGCGCGTCCGGCCGCACAAGCGCGAAGGAGCGCCCGTTCCGCGGCGGGTCGCGGCAGCACGCGCTGCGGCGCAAGGAGTTTTCGCTGCTGTGGCGCGATCCCTGGCTGATCTCGCAGACCCTGATGCAGCTGCTCTATCTGGTGCCGCCGGCGCTGCTGCTCTGGCGCAGCTTTGCCGACAGCTCCGCGGCGCTGACGCTGATCACGCCCGTCATCGTCATGGCGGCGGGACAACTCGCCGGCGGGCTCGCCTGGCTGACGATCTCGGGCGAGGACGCGCCTGATCTGGTCGCGACCGCGCCGCTAACTTCGTCCAGCGTCATCCGCGCCAAGATCGAAGTGGTGCTGATCGCGATTGCCGTCATCTTCTGCCCGCTGATCGCCGCGCTCGCTTTCATCTCGCCATTCCAGGCCGCGGTCAGCGCCGGCGCGGTCATCGTCAGCGCGGCGTCCGCGACCGCGATCCAGCTCTGGTTCCGGGTGCAGGCCCGGCGCAGCCAATTCCGCCGCCGCCAGACTTCCTCCCGGCTTGCGACCTTCGCCGAGGCGTTCTCCTCGATCGGCTGGGCTGCCAGCGCAGCGCTGCTGCTCGCGCTGCCCATCGCCGGTCTCGTCAGCGGCCTGATCACCGCTAGCCTGGTCGCCATCACCTGGAAGTTCAGCCCAAGGCGGGAGTAGAGCCGGCTTGGCCTACCTAGCGCTCACTTGAAAGTAAGGCGATATTGCCTTACTTAAGCTTATCAGCGAGCGAGGATCCCCCATGGGCACGCTTACCGTCACGGTAAAGGGACAGGTCACGTTGCGGAAAGACCTCCTGGAGCACCTTGGTGTGCATCCGGGCGACAAGATTTCGATAGAAAAGCTTCCTGGGGGGCGAGTTGAGGTGAAAGCAGTTCGGCCCACCGGGAAGATCTCGAATGCCTTCGGCTTCCTGAAAGGAAAGACGAACGGTCGATCGCTCTCGATCGAGGAGATGAACGCGGTCATTGCTGACGGCTGGGCCGGCAAGCGATGAAGATAACACCCGACACCAACGTCTTGGTGCGGGTGTTGGTCGGAGATGATGCCGAACAGGGCAAGTTGGGCGAAGCCCTTCTGGAGAACGCGGACCTAATAGCCATCTCGATCCCCGCATTATGCGAGTTAGCTTGGGTCCTCTCACGAGGCTACAAAACCTCTGCTGGAAATATCGCGGCTTCGATCCGGCACTTGATCAATGCCTCCAATGTAGTCGTCAACCGGCCCGTAGCTGAGGCTGGATTAGCGCTCCTCGACGCCGGGGGCGATTTTGCCGATGGCGTCATCGCCCACGAAGGCAACTGGCTTGGGGCCGATACTTTCGTGTCGTTCGACAAAAAAGCCGTGAAACTGATCGAAGCGAGCGGCGGAATGGCGCGGCTCGCCAGCACCACATGACGCGAGGATAATTCGTAGATACACTCATCAGATCGTCGATAAGCGGCGGACGGTTCCTGATGTCTCGACTATTGCTGACGGTCTGTGCGCTTCTCGGTTGGCTGGTAACACCTGCCTTCGCCCAGCAGCCTCAGCGCAGCGAATGCCTGGCGATGGCGAATGCGGCCCCCCGCGTGACGCCTGTCGCGTTGCGGCAGGCCGCGGCCTCGGCTGAAGTCCAGATCACCTATGCCGGCCATTCCACCTATTTCATCGACACGCCCGGCGGCTTGCGCATCGCCACCGATTATAGCGGCGCCTATCAGGTGGGACGGCGCCCGATGTCGCCACCATGAACCGGGCCCACAGCACGCATTATTCTCTATATCCCGATAGGCGCATTCCTCATGTGCTGCATGGCTGGGGCGAGGACGGCAAGCCGGCGCTGGTTTCGGAGCGCATCGGCGACACCTTCATCCGCAATGTCACCACCGACATCCGCCGCTATTTCGGCGACGATTCCGGCGCCGACATGATCCGCGACGGCAATTCGATCTTCATCTTCGAGGTCGCGGGCCTCTGCATCGGCCATCTCGGCCATCTCCACCACAAGCTCGACGACAGCCATTTTGCCCAGATCGGGCGGCTCGACATCGTAATGGTGCCGATCGACGGCACCTACACTATGTCGCTCGACGGCGTCTCCGAGATCACCAAGCGGCTGCGCGCCTCGGTGGTGCTGCCGATGCACCGCTTCGCGACCCCGCTCGACGAGTTTATGCGCCTCATCGGCCAACAGTTCGAGATCGACCGGCGCATGGAGCGAAGTTTCCGGATGTCGCGGGATGCGCTGCCGTCGAAGCCGACGGTGATTATCCTCGACGGCGTCTGACGCGCAATTTTCTCCAAGCCGGCCATCGGCCGGCCGTGCTGGTCTCCTGAGCAGAGGAGATCGACATGACAGACTTTGCGAGATTATTGCATGCGGACGGACCGAACCCCGAGCACGCGGCGGCGCTCCAGCTTTATGGCCGCTTCGTCGGCGATTGGGACGCCGAGATCAGCGCCCATGGCCCCCACGGAACGAAACACACCGCGCCCGGCGAAATCCATTTCGGCTGGGTGCTGGAGGGCCGCGCCGTGCAGGACGTCTGGATCATCCCGCGCCCGACAGGCAGCCCGGCCTTGCCGATCGCCGGCAATTGGTACGGCACCACGCTGCGGGTCTACGATCCGACCATCGACGCATGGCGGATTTCCTGGTTCGATCCCGGCCGTAGCGTGTTCCGCCAACAGATCGGCCGTCCGCGCGGCGAGGACATCGTGCAGGAAGGCACGACCGAAGCCGGCGACCTGACGCGCTGGAGTTTTACGGAGATCACCGAGGATTTCTTCCACTGGCTCGGCGAGGTCAAGCCGGCCACCGCAACCGACTGGCGGCTGGTGGTCGATGTGAGGGCGAAGCGGCGCAAGGGCTGACGACAGCGCCGCTGTGCCCGCGATGACGGGTGCGGTTGCGCAACGCGCGCTGCTACGTGCGAGGACGAGGTGCTAGGCTCCCAGAACAAGAAGCATACATCAGGGGAGCGAACGCCGATGGCTGCAAGCAGTCTGCCCGCCAACACGAGCGGGCTATTCGTCGAGCCGCGCGAGGACTGGCTCGCGCTGCATCAGGAGGAGATCATCGATCCCTTACGGCCGATCGTCGATCCCCATCACCATCTCTGGAATCGTGGGCACCGCTATCTGATCGAGGAGATGGCAGCCGATGTCGCCTCCGGCCACAACATCATCGCCACCGTCTATGTCGACTGCCGCTCGATGTATCGCGCGCACGGGCCGGAAGCATTCCGGCCCGTCGGCGAGGTCGAGTTCGCCAACGGCGTGGCCGCGATGAGCGCGAGCGGCGGTTACGGCAAGGCCGCGATCTGCGCCGGCATCGTCAGTCACGCCAATCTTCTGCTCGGCGACGCCGCAAAGCCGGTGCTGGAGGCCGAGATCGCCGCGGGCAACGGTCGCTTCCGCGGCATCCGGCATTCCTCGGCCTGGGACGAAGACCCCGCCGTCGCCGGCATGTATGCGAACCGGCCGAAGGGATTGTTGCAGGACCCGACGTTCCGCAAAGGCTTTGCCTGCCTCGCGCCGCTGAACCTCAGCTTCGATGCCTGGCTGTTTCATCCGCAGATCGGCGAGCTGACCGAACTTGCCCGCGCCTTCCCCGACACCAGGATCGTGCTCGATCATTGCGGCGGTCCGGCCGGAATCGGCCGCTTTGGCGGGCGGCGCGAGGAGGTGTTTCCGCAGTGGCGCGCCTCGATCCGGGAGATCGCGAAATGCGAGAACGTGGTGGTGAAGCTCGGCGGGCTCGCAATGTGTTTGCTCGGCCACGACTTCCATTTACGCGACAAGCCACCGTCGTCCGAGGAGCTTGCCGCGGCATGGCGGCCCTATGTCGAGACTTGCATCGAGTCATTCGGGGTGAAGCGCGCAATGTTCGAGAGCAATTTCCCGCCGGACAAAGGCCAGTGCAGCTACCAGGTGATCTTCAACGCCTTCAAGCGCATCGCCGCGCCCTTGAGCGAGACCGAGAAGACGGCGCTGTTCTCGCAGACCGCGAGCGACTTCTACCGGCTCGACTTGCCTTGAAAAGGTTTGTGTCATGACGGAAAGAGGGGCCGGGATGTTGATCCCGACCCCTCTTCCGTCGTAGCCGCTGGGAAGCGTCCTTGAAACTGTTTGAGCTCTAACCGGCGCCCATCAGCGAGGCGGGGCGGCGCTCGCCGGCGGAGACGAACATCCGCTTGAGCCTGTTGACGACGCGGATCAGGAAACCGATCATCGCGGGATTGGTCTTGCGGCAGAAGGCGATCTTCTTGACGTGGCCTTCGACGTGCCACTTGGCATGCGCGCCGTCGCGGAAGAAAATGACGTCGCCTGGGCCGTAGCGCTTCGGCGGCATGCCGTCGCTTTCGAGCACGATCGATCCTTCCATGATCATGATCGTCTCGTCGATATCGTAGTACCAGTTGAAGCGCCCTTCGGTGCAAGCCCAGATGATGGTCGAAGCGGTACCATCGGAGCTGGTGGACAGGACGCGCGAGCGCGACACCGGATTGCCCTCGATGATCCAGGACGGCTCGATCGGCCGCAGCTCGAGGTCCACACTGCAACTACCGATTTCAATCAATGAGCGCGACATCTTTTCCTCTGGGATAAAATATGACCGGCCGGGGCTCGGCCCGGATTGTTTCAAAAGATGTTGGAACGCTAATAGCCGGCTTTTAATTCTTTCTTACGCGGGCCTCGACAATCAGCCGCAAGTTGCAGACCCGAAGCGGTTAACGTCGCGATTCCCCTGCATTTTCGTGCACATGAACCCACTTTTTCCGGGGTGCGACAAAGTGCGCGAACGTGACAATCGAAG
Source organism: Bradyrhizobium sp. 132 (assembly GCF_023074185.1). Taxonomy (GTDB): domain Bacteria; phylum Pseudomonadota; class Alphaproteobacteria; order Rhizobiales; family Xanthobacteraceae; genus Bradyrhizobium. The sequence goes on from NZ_JADPKY010000078.1 coordinate 241,796, forward strand.
GAGCCATGCCGATGCCCCTCACCCCGGAGGTCCTGATAGCCCAAGGCGAAGCCGTCGCCTGGCTCGGCAGCCTCGACGTCTCCTTCACAACCGACGAGGAGCCCTGGTTCACCGTCGACGGCATCGACAGCCCCCGGCAGATCGGCAGTGACGGCTCCGGCGGCGCGTTCGTGCTGCTGCCGTCGCAGAATGTGCTCTACGTCTCATCGGAATGCCGCGCGGGAATTATCGCGGAGAGTTTCGAGGCTTTCGTGCAGCTCGTCATCGCGCGCCCCTATTGGCTCGACATCCTCAAATTTTCCGCCGGCGGCGATCTCCCGGAGATGCGGCGTGCGGCCGATGAGCTGGAGGCGACGCTCGACGACCAGGACGACGTCAACGAGGCCCGCGAGGAAATCCGCAGGGGCCTCGACCTGCCCGACTCGAGCGATCCGGTCGGTGCGCTCTACGACGCGGTGGCGGCTTCCGACGCCATCGTCCGGGCCACCGACGGCAGCCCGTTCACGCCGCTGTTCAACCGCTTCAGCATCGACAACAGCCCGATGCTGCGCAACGCGGCGGCGTGAGAGAGGCTTGAGGGTACTTGTCCGGCCTGCATGGTTCGAGACGCGCCGTAACGCGGCGCTCCTCACCATGAGGGTCTAAGATGTCGCAACGAAGCAAGACCTCATCCTGAGGAGCCCGCCAAAGGCGGGCGTCTCGAAGGATGGGCCGCAAGACGCGTTACTTCGCCCATTCGCCCTTGCGAAACACCGGCACCTTGCTTCCGTCGGCGAGAATGCCGTCGATGTCGGTCTCGGCCGAGCCGATCATCCAGTCGATATGGATCAGGCTCTGGTTGCCGCCCTGCGCGGCGATTTGCTGCGGCGTGAGCTGCGCGCCGTTGACGAAGCACTTCGAATAGCATTGGCCGAGCGCGATGTGCGAGGCCGCATTCTCGTCGAACAGCGTGTTGTAGAACAACAGCCCGCTCTGCGAGATCGGCGACGAATGCGGCACCAGCGCGACTTCGCCGAGACGGCGCGCGCCCTCGTCGGTGTCCAGCACCTTGTTCAGCACCTCCGCGCCGCGCGAGGCTTTTGCGTCGACGATCCTGCCGTCCTCGAAGCGCACCGCGATGTTGTCGATCAGCGTGCCCTGGTAGGACAGCGGCTTCGAGCTCACGACATGGCCGTAGACCCGCCGGCAATGCGGCGTGGTGAAAACCTCTTCAGTCGGAATGTTGGCGTTGCAGCTGATTCCGTTCTTGGACAGCGAGGCGCCGCCCTCCCACTCGTGTCCGTCGGCAAGCCCGATGGTGAGGTCGGTGCCGGGACCTGAATATTGCAGCGCGCGAAAATGCTGGCCATTGAGCCAGTTGGTGCGTTCACGCAGCACCGCATTGTGGCTCGCCCAATTGCCCATCGCGTCCTCGCGGTCGACGCGCGAAGCGGCAAAGATCGCATCCGCCAGCTTGCCGATCGCAACGTCTTCGGGATCGTTCGGAAACACCTGCTTCGCCCAGGACGGGCTGGGATAGGCGATGATGTTCCAGTTGGTGTCGAAATTGACGATTTTCTCCAGCGCCGGCTGATAGGCCATCGAATTGGCCTTGCTGGCGCGCGCCACCTTGGACGGATCTTCGTCCGACAGCAGCATCGGATTGTCGCCGACGATGGCGAGCCGCGCCGTGTTATTGGAGAATGCCTTCGCCATGCCATCATAGAGCCAGTTGGCGGCGCGATCGAAGCTGTTGTCGTGGCCGTGGCGGTAGCGCGCCAGCGTCATCTCTTCGTCGGAGAGTATCGGCGTCACAATGCCGGCGCCGGCTTTGTAGGCATGCACGGCGATCCGCCGCACCAGCGGCAACGCGATCGCGGGCGCCGTCAAGAGCACATCCTGGCCCGGCCGCAAGCCCAGGCCCACCTTCACCGCCACCTCGGCCAGCCGGTCGAGCTTCACGGGATCGATGGGAGAGGAGGTGATGCGTTGATCAGTCATGCCAGATCCTCTGCCGAACGTCTCTCACTCAATCTAAGTCTAGCATTGCGAGACACAAGTGTGCGAGTGCCTTGCGACACGCCAAAGATACGCAGTTTCATGCATTTTGGTTTTCAACGCGTTGCCGATTTCAGCACCCGGTCGACCATGGCGGGAGCAAGGCCGAGGTAATTTTTCGGTGATGTGAGCGCCTCGATCGTGGCACGGTCGATTCTGGCAGCGACACGGGCGTCGGACGAGAGCGCGTCCGCCAGCGTCAGGCCGTTCTCATTGGCGAGCCGGCAGGCGTCATAGACCACGTCATGCGCCTCCTGCCGCCCGATCTGCGGCGCGAGCCCCATCATGACCGCTTCGGCCACGATCAGACCGCGGCTGACGCCGAGATTCTCGTTCATCTTGCTTTCGTCCACGATGAGGCCGGCGAGCGCGAACTTCGCCTGGTACAAGGCGCCGGCGGTCAGCACGAAGCTTTCCGGGATCGCCATCCATTCGGCGTGCCACGGCCCGGTGGCGCGCTCGAAATCCTGCACCATGGCATCCAGCATGAGGCCGGCGTGCTGGCGCACCGCCTTGGACGCAGCGAGCATCAGTTCCGAGGAGATCGGGTTGCGCTTCTGCGGCATGGTCGAAGAAGCGCCGCGCCCCTTGACGAAGGGCTCGTAAACCTCGCCGAATTCGGTCGAGGCCATGATCATGATGTCGAGCGCGATCTTGCCGAGCGAGCCGGTGACGAGTGCGAGAAAGTTCACGGTCTCGGCAAAGCCGTCGCGTGCGACGTGCCAGGTCGAGGCGGGAACGCCGAGCTTCAGCTCGGCGCAGAGCGCTTCCTGCACCTCAAAGCCCTTGTCGCCGAGCGAGGCCAGCGTGCCGGCCGCGCCGGCGAACTGGCCGACCAGGACGCGCGGCTTCAATTGTGCCAGACGTTCGGCGTGGCGGTCGAACATCGCAAGCCAGATCGCGGTCTTGTAGCCGAAGGTGACCGGCAGTGCGTGCTGGAGATGGGTGCGGCCCGCCATCGGCGTGTCGCGGTAGCGCTTCGAGATGTCAGCGAGGATCTTGCGCAGGGCGGCGACGTCCTGTTCGACGATCTCAAGCCCGGCGCGCAGTTGCAGCACCACGGCGGTGTCCATGATGTCCTGCGTGGTCGCACCCCAATGCACATAGCGGCCGGCCTCGCCGCATTGCTTCACCATCTGATGCACCAGGGGCAAGATCGGATAGCCGACGACATCGGTCTCCTGCCGCAACAGGTCGAAATCGAGTGCGGCAACATCGGTCTGCGCCGCGATCTGATCGGCGGCATCCTGCGGGATCACCCCGCACTTCGCTTCCGCCTTCGCCAGCGCCACTTCGACCTCGGCATAGCGCGCGACCGTCGCAACGTCGGAAAACACCTCCCGCATCTGCGGCGTACCGAAGGCATCGCGGAACAAGATGGAATCGAGCACGGTGGTCGAGGCGGGAAAAGCGGGCATGAGCGTTTCTTCGTGGTTTGTGTTCTGTGTGAGGCAGCTTACGCAGACGGAGCTGTTCGGCAATGGACAAAGCCCCCTACTCCCGTCATTCCGGGGCGGGCGTAGCCCGGTGCATCCGGTCGCGACCATCCGGCTTTAATCGCCACATTCTCGTTGAAGTTGCATTCCTCCTCATAAACCGCATGGCAGCCATCACGCGATCGTGGTGAACCGGGCAGGCCCCTCGGCGGACTCACAGACTTCAGTCAAATCCGTTTTGATTTTATTATTGCCGATGTCATTGTAAGGTCTGAGTCTTCGACGTGCAGTTTCTGTTCCGGGATCATCTGCTCGATACCGACTTGCGCGAACTGAGCCGCGAGCAGGTTCCAGTTGCCGTGGAGCCGCAGGTCTTCGATCTCGTCGTCCACCTCATGGAGAACCGCGACCGGGTGGTCAGCAAGGACGAGCTTATCGACAAGATCTGGCACGGGCGCAGCGTCTCCGAATCCACTCTGACCAGCCGGATCAATGCGGCACGCAAGGCGGTCGGCGACAGCGGCGCGAGCCAGGCACTGATCCGTACCATCTCACGCAAGGGTTTTCGTTTCGTCGGCGATGTCGAGACCAAGCGTGGGGCGACCGCTCCGGAACCCGGTTTCGGCGCGAAGGTTCTGCAGGCCCCGCTCGCACTACCGGACCGGCCGGCGATCGCGGTGCTGCCCTTCACCAACATGAGCGGCGACCGCGAGCAGGATTATTTCTCCGACGGGATCAGCGAGGACATCATCACAGCGCTGTCGAAGCTGCGCTGGTTCTTCGTCGTCGCGCGCAACTCCTCCTTCGTCTACAAGGGCCGCGCCGTGCACATGCACGAGGTCGCGCGAGATCTCGGCGTGCGCTACGTGCTCGAAGGCAGCGTGCGGCGGAGCGGCGATCGCGTGCGCATCTCCGCGCAGCTCAACGACGTCTCGACCGGCAGCCATCTCTGGGCCGAACGATACGATCGCGAGCTTGCCGACATCTTCGCCGTGCAGGACGAGATCACCGAGGCGATCGTCGCCGCGATCGAGCCGCAGCTCTATACCGCCGAAAGTTTTCGCGCCCAGCAGAAGCCGCCGGGAAGCCTGGATGCCTGGGACCTCGTGATGCGCGCCTTGTCGCATTACTGGCGCATCACCCGCGAGGACAATGCCGCCGCGCAAGAACTGCTCGAAAAGGCCGTCGCGCTCGATCCCGCCTATGGCAAGGCGCTCGGCCTGCTCGCGACCAGCCACATCTTCGGCGCGCATATGGGCTGGGCCGGCATGGCCGCGACCGTGCCGGTCGCCGAGCGCGCGGCGCTCGCGGCGGTGGAGGCCGATCGTGAGGATGCCTGGGCCCATCACGGCCTCGCTTATACTTATCTATTCCGCCGCCGTTTCGACGACGCGCTGGCGGAATTCGAGCTGACGCTGGAGCTCAATCCGAACTTTGCGATGGCGCACGCCTTCCACGGCGTGACGCTGTGCTACGCGGGACGATGGCAGGACGGCGATGCCGCCGCGCGCCGCGCGCTGCGGCTCAGCCCGCGCGATCCGCTCGCGGCGATCTATTGCGGCGTTGCCGCCTATGCCCGTTTCATCGGCCACGACTACGAAGGCGCCACGCAGATGGCGCGCGAATCGATGCGGCAGCGCGCCGATTTCGTCGGCGCGCATCGCGTGCTGACGGCCGCCGCCGGAATGTCAGGGGATCCCGCGCTCGCGGCTTCCGCACTGGAAGGCCTGCGCCGCGCCCAACCCGGCATCTCGCTCGCCTGGGTCACGCGCGAGCTGCCGATGCTGCGGGAAGTGGATCGCGAGCATTACCTCGAAGGATTGCGGCGCGCAGGGATGAGGTAGCTAACCTCTCCTCTCCCGCTCGCGAGGAGAGGAGAGGAGAAGGGCACCGCTACTCCTGCATCATCTCGCCGCTGCCGCCGAACTCGGCCGGAAAATCCTTCAGCTTGGGCAGGCCGTCGCGCATCGGCAGCACCGTCTCGGCGTAATTGACGTGAACGCCGGGCGCGAATGCCAGCGTAGGGATGGTGGCGGTGAAGACATCGACCAGGCCGAGCGGCGGATGGTTGGTCATGAGATGGCCGCCGCACTTCCGGCAATATTTGCGCTGGCTGAGCGGTGTCTTGGTAAAGGTCTCGACGTTCTGTGCGCCTTCGGTGATGCGCACGGCTTCGGGCTTCCACAGGCTGAAGGCGTTCACCGGTCCGCCCGACCACGAGCGGCAGGAGCGGCAATGGCAATAACCCATCGCCTCCGGCGCGTCCGTGACCTCGATTGTAACCGCGCCGCAGAAGCAGCTTCCGACATGTTTCATTTGGTCGTCTCCGTTGATGAAGGTTTAAATTCCTCTCCCCGCTCCTGTTTGCCGGTAACTCGGCAGAACGGATGCGGGGCCGCGACGAGCTTTGCTCGCACTGATAGCATCGGGGTGGGGGGGATTCACCCCGAGAAACGTTGAAGGCCGGGTCGGCAAGCTCCGTTACGCGCCTCGGCGCCGCCGCGCATCCTCCGTTCGGCCGACGCGGCGGAAATGCGCGCCAACTATACTGACTTGCGCCAGGGAATAAGCATCGACACACGTTGTTTGTACTGCCGATACTCGTCGCCGAAGAGATCGACGAGGTCGTGCTCCTCCAGCGCAATGCCGACGAAGATGTAGAGCGTGGTCACGGCGGCGAACAGCAGATGGCCCGCGGTCATGACCGGCGCCGCCCAGAACGCGATGATGAAGCCGAGATAGATCGGATGGCGAACGAACTTGTAGAGCAGCGGCGTCTTGAAGCGCGCCGGCGACGCCTCCCTGCCGACGAGATGATTGGTCACCTGATGCAATCCGAACAACTCGAAGTGATTGATGATGAAGGTCGAGGTGAACACCAGGACCCAGCCCGCCAGCGACAGCGTGACGATCGTCACAGCAAGATCCGGGTTCGCGACGTCCCATATGACCGTGGGCAGCGGACGCCACTGCCAGAACAGGAGCAGCAATGACAGGCTCGCAAACAGCACATAGGTGCTGCGCTCGACCGGCTTGGGGACGTACTGCGTCCACCATGCCTTGAATTGCTGCCGCGCCATCACGCTGTGCTGGACCGCAAACAGGGCCATCAGGAGCAGATTGATGATGACGGCCTCGGCCGCGGGCGTGTCGGTCCCGGTATCGATGGTCTTCGGCACCACCAGCCCCATGACGAAGCCGATGGCGTAGAGAATGGTGACGAAAAACACGAGATACGCCGCAATTCCGTACAGAAAAGCGATGAACCTGAAAATGCGTGAGCCCGCAACCGGGCCGACGGGATGAACTTGATGATCAATTTGGGTCATAAACAGCTCCGTTGTGCCAAAACGCCGGCACTTCATTGGTCGCTGCACCATGCCGCATCGGAGTGCCGAAGACTTTTGCGGACGGTTGATTTTCGCCTGAGACGACTTTGATTTTTGCTTGAGACGACAGAAACGTGCGATTTCGCTTTGAAAACAACCTGCTCGACGGCGACCTGCGGGAACTGACCTGCAGCGGAGCCGCCGTTCCGTTGCAGCCGCAGGTGTTCGATCTCCTGCTCTATCTGGTGGCGCAGCGCACCCGTGTGGTCAGCAAGGATGACCTGATCAGCCAGATCTGGAGCGATCGGATCATTTCGGACTCCGCCCTGAACAGCCGGATCAACGCCGCGCGCAAGGCGCTCGGTGACGACGGTGCGAGCCAGCGGCTGATCAAGACCATTCCGCGCAAGGGCTTTCGTTTCGTCGGCGAAGTCCGGGAAGAATTGGCAGTCGCCCCGCCGTCCGCTGAGCCCGTCGCTGCCCTGCCGCGTGCCCAGACGGAGCGTCCGGCGATTGCAGTGCTCGCTTTCGAGAACATGAGCGGCGATCCCGCACAGGACTATTTCGGCGACGGGATCAGCGAGGACATCCTCACCGCGTTGTCGAAGCAACGCTGGTTCCTGGTGATCGCCCGCAACTCGTCCTTCACCTACAAGGGACGCGCGGTCCACATCCGGCAGATCGCCCAGGAGCTCGGCGTCCGCTACATCGTCGAAGGCAGCGTGCGCAAGGCGGACAACCGGGTGCGCATCACCGCGCAGCTCAACGACGCCACAACCGGCAGCCATCTCTGGGCCGAGCGCTACGACCGCGAGCTGGTCGATGTGTTCGCCGTGCAAGACGAGATCACCAACGCGATCGCCGCGGCGATCGAGCCGCAGATTCACGCAGCGGAAAGTTTTCGCGCCCATCGCAAGCCCCCTGCGAGCCTGGACGCCTGGGACCTGCTGATGCGGGCGCTGTCGCATTACTGGCGCGTGACGCGGCGGGATCACGAGACCGCGCGGACGCTGCTGGAGCGTGCGGTCGAGATCGACCCGAACTACGGCCAGGCGCTGTCGGTGCTCGCGGCGAACCACATGTTCGGCGTGCATCTCGGCTGGACCGAGCTTGCCGTGGTGGCGCCGGCGGCGGAGGCCGCCGCGCTCGCCGCGGTGCGCGGCGACCATGAGGATGCCTGGGCGCATGCCGCGCTCGGCAGTGTCTGCTTCTCGACACGAAGACTTGCGGACGCACTGTCCGAGTTCGAGCAGGCGCTCGCGCTCAATCCGAACTTCTCGCTGGCGCAGAGCTATTACGCGCTGGCGCTGTCCTATGCCGGGCGGCCGAAGGAATCGTTCGAGGCAGCGCAGAGGGCAATGCGGCTCTCGCCGCGTGATCCGTCCCTGGCGATCTATCACGGCATCGCCGGCTATGCCCGCTTCACGGAGCGGCGCTATGGCGAGGCCATCGCGCTCGCGCGCGAGGCGATCCGCCACCGCGGCGACCTCACCGGCGCCTACCGCGTGCTCGCGGTTTCTGCCGGCATGACCGGCGACGGCGTGCTTGCGGAGATGGCGCTGAGCGAGCTCCGCCGCACCCAGCCCGGCATCTCGCTGCATTGGATCGCGACGCAATTGCCGTGGGCCAACGAGGCCGATCGCGAGCACTATATGGAGGGATTCCGGCGAGCGGGCTTGCGTTAGACGATCCGCATGCCGGGTCTACGTCGGGCTTCCGGCGCAGATGGACGACGACGTCGAGAGCCGCGCAATCTCGTGGCCCGGGAGCGCCTCGGGCATTTTGGTGAAGGTCTGGCCCTGGCCTGAGGCGCAGATGCGCTCGCGCGACGGCCCGCAGCGCTCGAGCCGGATGCGGGCGCGGCCGTCCTCGACCAGCCGGGTCCCGCCCGGATCGGGCGGCGCTGCGGCGCCGGCTTGGCCGCCAAAGGCCATCACGGGACGCGCTGTACATTTTTTGTGCGAACACTGTCGAGACTTTCATCTTGCGGCGCCGAATGGGACTATGTGAGCCTCGATAGCGGATGGGGACTGGGATGGGCCGGCCGCAGCTTAGCGCGCCACGACGTGCGAAGCGTTCGCGGCTGGTCTCGCTTGAGAAAGATACGACATGTCGAAACGAGTGTTGCTTGGACTCCTCCTGGCCTGCGGCCTCACGGCCCCGGCGCTGGCGCAAGAGCCGAAAACAGGGGGCGCGATCAATGTCGTGATCCAGCCCGAGCCGCCCGGCCTGATGATGGCGATGGTCCAGAACGGCCCGGTGCAGATGGTGGCGGGCAACATTTTCGAAGGCCTGCTTCGCTACAGCCCCAAGCTCGAACCGCAGCCGGAGCTCGCCGAGAGCTGGAGCGTCAGCGAAGACGCAAAAACCTACACCTTCAAGCTGAGGAAGGGCGTGACCTGGCATGACGGCAAGCCCTTCACCGCCGCCGACGTGCTGTTCTCGGTCGAGATGCTGAAGCAGACTCATGCGCGCGCCCGCAACAACCTCGCGCAGGTCGACAAGGTCGAGGCACCCGACGACACCACGGTGGTGTTCACACTGAAGCAGCCGTTCGGTCCGTTCCTCGGCATCTTCGAGGTCGGCTCGATGCCGATGGTACCGAAGCATCTCTATGAAGGCACCGACTGGAAGACCAATCCCTACAACAACGCCCCTGTCGGCACCGGCCCCTTCATGTTCAAGGAATGGCAGAAGGGCTCTTTCATCCGCCTGGTCAAGAACCCGAACTATTACGAGAAGGGCAAACCCTATCTCGACGATATCTACTGGCAGATCATTCCCGATGCCGCGGCGCGCTCCGTGGCGTACGAGACCGGCAAGGTCGACGTACTGCCCGGCGGCTCGGTCGAGAATTTCGACGTGCCCCGTCTCTCCAAGCTGAAGGACACCTGCGTCACCGGCGCCGGCTGGGAGTTCTTCTCGCCGCTGGCCTGGCTGTGGCTCAACAACCGCCAGGGTCCGCTCGCGGACAAGCGGGTGCGGCAGGCGATCATGTATGCGATCGACCGCGAGTTCGCCAAGGACGTGATCTGGAACGGGCTCGGCAAGGTTGCGACCGGCCCATCGGCCTCGACCATCAAATATTACACCGACGACGTGCCGAAGTACCCCTACGATCCCGCCAAGGCCAAGGCGCTGCTGAAGGAAGCCGGCTACAAGGGCGAGAAGATCCGCCTTCTGCCGCTCGCCTATGGCGAGACCTGGCAGCGCTGGGGTGAAGCCGTGAAGCAGAACCTCCAGGACGTCGGCATGAACATCGAGACTATCGCCACCGACGTCGCCGGCGGCAACCAGAAGATCGGCGACTGGGACTACGACATCGCCTTCACCTATCTCTACCAATATGGCGATCCCGCGCTCGGCGTCGGCCGAAACTACGTCTCAAGCGCCATCGCCAAGGGCCAGGTGTTCAACAACGTCGAGGGCTACTCCAACCCGGAAATCGACAAGCTGTTCGCCGACGGCGCGGTGGCGACGCCCGACTCCAAGCGCAAGGAGATCTACGAGAAGGCGCAGAAGATCCTGGTCGAAGACGTGCCGGTGGCCTGGATGCTCGAGCTGCAATTCCCGACCATTATGCGCTGCAAGGTCAAGAACCTGATCACCACGGGCATCGGGGTCAATGATGGCTTCAAGGACGCGTGGCTCGACAAGTGAGGAGACGCGCTCCGAACTCCCCTTACCTCTCCCGCTTGCGGGAGAGGTCGCTACGCTCGAAGAGCGTAGCGGGTGAGGGTTCTCTCCACTTGGCAATCCCTCTGCGGAAATACCCTCTCCCCTACCCTCTCCCGCGAGCGGGAGAGGGGGCGCACCGCTGTTGCCGCTGCGTTCAACCTGATCTGATCGCCATCTAACAATGCTCTCTTTCATCGCTCAGCGTGTCCTGAAGGGCGTGATCGTCCTGCTCGCGATCGTCGTCCTCAATTTCTTCCTGATCCGGCTTGCGCCCGGCGACCCCGCGGTCGTGATGGCCGGCGAGGCCGGTGCAAGTGACCAGATCTTCGTCCAGCAGCTCAGGCAGAAGTTCGGCCTCGACAAGCCGCTGCCCGAGCAGCTCTTCGTCTACGTCAAGGGCGTCGTGACGCTCGACCTCGGCTTCTCCTTCCGCCAGCAGGCACCAGTGTCGAAGTTGATCCTGGAGCGGCTGCCGGCGACGCTGTTGCTGACGCTGACCGCGTTCGCGATCTCGCTGATGCTCGGCATCCTGTTCGGCACCTTCGCGGCGCGCTTCGCGGGGACGTGGCTCGACACCGCCATCACGATCTTCGCGCTGATCTTCTACGCCATGCCGCTTTTCTGGGTGGCGCTGATGGGCATCCTGTTGTTCTCGGTCGCTGTCGATTGGCTGCCGAGCTTCGGCTACGAGACCGTCGGCGCCAATTTCACCGGTCTTGCCCATGTGGTCGATGTCGCAAGGCACCTGATCATGCCGGCGATGACGCTCGGCCTGTTCTTCATGGCGACCTACACCCGCATGACGCGCGCCTCGATGCTGGAGGTGAAGCGGCTCGACTTCGTCAAGACCGCGCGTGCGAAAGGCCTGTCCGATGCCGTGATCCAGCGCCGCCACGTGCTCCGCAACGCGCTGCTGCCCGTCGTGACGCTCGCCGGCGTCCATTCCGGCACGCTGATCGGCGGCGCCGTCATCACCGAGACCGTGTTCGCCTGGCCGGGCATCGGACGGCTGATGTACGACGCCCTGCTGCAGCGGGACTACAATCTACTGCTTGGTGTCTTCGTGATCTGCTCCGCCATGGTCCTGACATTCAATCTCATCACCGACCTGGTCTATCGCCTGGTCGACCCGCGCATCGAATTCACCGCATGAAACAGTTCTGGAAATCGATGCTGAGGAGCCCGAGCGGCGTCATCGGGCTCATCATCCTGCTTCTTGCGATCGCACTCGCGGTGTTCGGTCCGATGCTGTTCCCGAACTCGCCCTGGCGCATGGTGCAGCGGCCGTTCCTGCCGCCGTTCACGCTCTCGACCGTGCCGCTCGGCACCGACGCGCTCGGCCGCGACGTGTTCGCCGGCATGATCTTTGGCGCTCGCGTCTCGCTGCTTGTGGGCCTTGTCTCCACACTGGTGGCTCTGGTCGTCGGCCTGCCGATCGGCGCCATGGCCGGCTATTTCGGCGGCAAGGTCGACGACGCCTTGATGCGCTTCACCGAATTCTTCCAGACCATTCCGAGCTTTGCGCTCGCGATCGTGCTGGTCGCGATCCTGCAGCCCTCGATCTATTCGATCGTCGCCTCGATCGCATTGGTGAGCTGGCCGCCGGTCGCGCGTCTCGTCCGCGGCGAGGTGCTGTCGCTGCGCACGCGGGAGTACGTCCAGGCCGCCGTGGTGACTGGCCAGAGCAACACCTGGATCATCCTGCGCGAAATCCTGCCGAACACGCTGTCGCCGGTGATTGTGCTGGCCTCGCTGATGGTGGCGACCGCGATCCTCCTGGAATCCTCGCTGTCGTTCCTCGGCCTTGGCGATCCCAATCTGATCTCCTGGGGCTACATGGTCGGTGCCGGCCGCACCGTGATCCGCCAGGCCTGGTGGATCACCGTGTTTCCCGGCGTCGCGATCCTGATCTCGGTGCTCGGCCTCAATTTGATCGGCGAAGGCCTCAACGACGCGCTCAATCCGCGCTTGTCGCGGGAGGGACGCTAGAGATGACCGCACCGCCCGCCGTCTCCATCAAGAATCTGCGGATCGCGCTGCCCAAGGGCGCCGAGCGTCCCTTCGCTGTCGACGGCGTCTCGCTCGACCTGCGGCCCGGCAAGATCGTCTGCGTCGTCGGCGAGTCGGGCTCCGGCAAATCGATGTGCGCGCATGCGCTGATGGGTCTGTTGCCGGACACGGTCTCCGTCACCTCCGGCGAGATCCAGTTCGAAGGCCGCGACCTGCTCAAGCTGGATGACGACGGCTGGCGCGATCTGCGCGGCCGCCGGCTCGCGATGATCTTTCAGGAGCCGATGACCGCGCTCAATCCGTTGATGCGGATCGGCGACGAGATGGCGGAGATGTTCGAGGCGCACGGCCTGCTCACCCCGAGGGAGCGGCGCGCAAGGGCACTGGCGCTGGCGCGGGAGGTCGGCCTGCCCGACCCCGAGCGCATCGTGCGCGCCTATCCGCACCAGCTCTCCGGCGGCCAGCGCCAGCGCGCCATGATCGCGATGGCGCTGGCGCTCGAACCGGCGGTGCTGGTCGCCGACGAGCCGACCACGGCGCTCGACGTCACGACGCAGGCACAGATCCTGAAGCTGATCCGCAACCTCCAGCGCAACCGCAACATGGCGGTGATGTTCATCACCCATGATTTCGGCGTGGTCTCCGACATCGCGGATCAGGTCGTCGTGCTCCGCCACGGCAAGGTCGTGGAGGAAGGTCCCGCTGCAACCGTTTTCAACGCGCCGCAGCACGACTACACCAAGGCGCTGCTCGCCGCCGTGCCGTCGATGGATCCGCCGGCGCGCGCGCCGCTGGACGATCAGGCCAGAGCGGTCGAGGTGATCGGACTGGACAAGACTTACGTCACCTCGGGCGGCTGGTTTCGCGAAGACCGCCGCGTCGATGCCGCGCGCGCGGTCAATTTCAACATCCTCAAGGGCGAGACGCTCGGTCTCGTCGGCGAATCCGGCTCCGGCAAATCGTCGGTGGCGCGGCTCGCGATGCGGCTGATCGAAGCCGACCGCGGCACGGTACGGATCGGCGAGACCGATCTCACCTCACTCTCGGGCAAAGCGCTGCGCGCCGAGCGACATCGCATCCAGATGATCTTTCAGGATCCGTTCGCCTCGCTCAATCCGCGCCGCAAGGTCGGTCACATCATCGCCGACGGTCCTATCGCGGCGGGCACCGATCCGAAAGTGGCATTCGACCGCGCCCGCGATCTGCTCAGGATGGTCGGCCTCGATGCCGGCGCGCTCGAGCGCTATCCGCATGAATTCTCCGGCGGCCAGCGCCAGCGCATCGGCATTGCGCGCGCGCTCGCGCTCGAGCCTGAGATCATCGTCGCCGACGAAGCCGTCTCCGCGCTCGACGTCTCCGTGCAGGCGCAGGTCTTGAAGTTGCTCGAAGACCTCAAGGCACGCCTCGGCCTCTCGATGCTGTTCATCACCCACGATCTGCGCGTCGCAGCCCAAATCTGTGACCGGATCGCGGTGATGCAGCGCGGCGCCATCGTCGAGTTGAAAACGACCGCGCAGCTGTTCGCCGCGCCCGAGCATGCCTATACGCGCGAGCTGCTGGCGGCGGTACCGGGACGCGAGGAGCGCACGCCGGCGGCGTGAGACGAGCGGTATTCCGCTCTGGCGCCGATACTCGGCCGGATCGTCCTAGGAACAGGGCAGTCACGCGCTTGTTATTGCTCCATCAGCGTTGCTCCGGCTTCAAAGCGGCAAGCGGCGTCCTACATGCATGACATGACACACGTCATCTAATGATGACGTACCGACCAAGTTTTGGAGCGATCATGGGCGAAGTCATTCAGTTTGTCTCGAAATCGGAGCGCGAGCGAGAGCGCCTCATTCGAGAAGCACGCGCGATCTACGACAGCATCTTCCCGCCGGCTGATCCGGTCAGCGACCAGTCGAGCGGAGGTACTGCGCGTCGCAGCGACGGAGGCAATTTCGCGTGATCAAGATCATCGCCGTGCTCTGCAACCTCGCCTCTCCGGCGAATTGTCATGAGCAAACCGTCACCACGTCCGATTTCGCCGAGGTCTCGATGCAGTCCTGCCTGATGGGCGCACCGCAGCTCGCCGAATGGATGAACCAGCATCCGGCCGAGCGCCTCGCCGGATGGCGCTGCGTGATCGGCCAACAGGGCCGCAGGGGCGCCTGAGATCGCAGGGACCGGATCGAACGCCGCGGTCCGGTTGAACCGTGACGGCGGCGCATCTCCAAGCTAGGATGGCATTTATCTGCCTGGCCAAGGGGAAGCCGGATGGAGGTCGCAAGCCTCGTTCTTCCTGTTTTCGCGATCATCGTCACCGGCTGGCTCGCCGGAGAACTCGGCTATCTCTCCCGCTCGCTTGCCGATGCCCTGGTGCATTTCGCCTACAACGTCGCGATGCCGGCGCTACTGATCGTGACGATCGCCCAGGAGCCGGCACGCAATCTGCTGGAATGGCGCTTCCTGCTCGCGTTCGGCGGCGGGTCCCTGATCTGCTTTGCGCTGGTGTTCCTGGTGGTCCGCACGGGTGGCAAGCGCGATCTCGCCAGCAGCACCATCCATGGCATGGCCGCGGCGATGACCAATACCGGCTTCGTGGCCCTGCCGATCCTGCACGCGATCTACGGCCAGCCCGCCGTCCTGCCCGCAGCGGTGGCGACGGTGTTCGTGGCCGGCGTGATGTTTCCGCTCACCGTCGTCCTGCTGGAGAGGGACGCGCGCGGCCCCGCACATTCCGCCGGACTGGTGAAGCAAATCCTGCTCAATCCGATGGTCCTGTCGACCCTCATTGGTCTCGCATGGGCGATCACCGGCCTGCCAATTCCAGCGCCGGCCATCGCCTATCTGAACATGATTGCCGCCGCGCTCACGCCCTGCGCGCTGTTTGCCATCGGACTAGGTCTGTCGGTCGAGGGACTGCGGTCGAACCTGAAGGCATCGTTCGCGCTCGCCGCCGTGAAACTGGTGGTGATGCCGCTGATCGTCTACGGACTCTGTGTGGTTTTGAGCCTCAGCCCGCTCGACACGGTCGCCGCCGTCATCTGCGCGGCAGTACCGACGGCGAAGACCGTGTATGTGCTGGCGCACGAACACAAGGTCGAGGAAAAGCTGGTCGCTGCCACGGTCTCGGTCACGACGATGCTGTCGGTCGCGACATTGCTGGTCGCGCTCTATCTTCTCTCTGGCCTCGCGACCGGCACACGGTGACCGGTATTGGACGTTCCCTATCTGAGGGGCGGGTTGGTGTTGTTCCAGGTCGGGACCGTGTTGGTGACGCCGACCGATGGCGTATTATACGTGCCGATTGACGGCGCCGTGACCGTCCCGACCGACTGCCCGGTCGACCCATAGGTCCTGGGCTGTGCCGCCGGCGATCCGGCGCTCCCATAGGTCGGAGCCACCACGCCGGTACTGTAAGATCGGCTCGAGCGGTGCTTTTTGGCTTCAGCCGCAAGCGGCGCGGCAAGCAGCCCGATCGCGACGAGTGCCGCAAGGGCGGGTTTGATGCTTGTCATGGCTGATCCCTTCATACGCTGCCGGCCCCTTGTGCCATTTGTTCACTCAATGGACGATTTCCATAGGCTCCCGTTCATAACTCCGTGCGCGGGCGAAGGTGCCGGAGCGCGACTGCCGTTTCCGCTCAGATCAATGCCGAACGTCCTGCGCAAGCTCGCTCCAGTCCAGGCATGGACGGCAGAAGATTCGCCTGCTAGCGGATTTCGGTGCCAGCACCGCGCCGAACGCGAAGAGGAAGTGCAATGTCTATTGCACGCCGGATCCCGCGCATTTCGCCACGTTCAACGAAATCTACGCCCGGCCCGGGCCGTTTGACATCGAGGTCGATTGCGTCGCGCTGGCGAGGTCACATGGATGACATCAGGGGCGGACTGCCTCGCCTTCGGATGGACCCGAATCAGCGCTAGTGCATTGACCTCAACGACTTCGCGCATTGAGGTGACATGACCGGCCCCGAACTGAAGCAACTCCGCAACGACCTCTCCGAGGCGCTTGAGCGCAAGCTCACCGCGGCCGACATGGCCCGGCTTTGCGGATTGCCGGAGCAGGGCGGCGTCGACACCATCCGACGCTGGGAGGTGAGCGGCCCGACACCATCGGCAACCAAGGTGCTGCGCGTGCTCGCGATGGCGAGCGAGCGCCATCCGATTCTGGAGAAGTTCGACGTCTTCGATCGCCATGACGTGCGCGAGCAAGACCGGCCCGCAAAGCGCGCTGCATTCCGCGAACAGATGCGCGATGAGGCGCGGCGCCGTCTTGGTTAATGAGACACGCGCGCAAGTTACCGGAACAGCGCTGGATTAAGTCTTCCTTCACCACTTCTTAAGCCGGCATTAAGCACGAAAATCATTTACAGGCCAATAAGTTAGGTTGGCTGCCGCTGTGCCATGCATGTGACAGCATTTTCGTCAAAAGCGAGCTATCTGCAAAACCAACGACGGCGCGGAAAGCGCGCCTGCCGGGGACCGAAGTGTTGGAGTTTGGACTATGAAGAAGATTCTGTTTGCGACCGTTGCGCTGCTCATGGTGGGCGCTGCTGCGCCGGCGATCGGTGCCGATCTCGGTAACCGCAATTATTACAAGGCGCCCGCGCCGGCCTATGCCGCGCCGATCTACAACTGGACCGGTTTCTACATCGGTGCGCATCTCGGTGGCGCATTCTCCAGCGACAACAATTTCAACGGCCTCTCCACCGGCAACAACGGTAACGGCCGTTTCCTCGGCGGCTTGCAGGCCGGTGCGGACTGGCAGTTCCACCCGAATTTCCTGGTCGGTGTCGAAGGCCAGTATTCCTGGCTCTCCGGTAGCGTCGGCGCGGTGTTCCCGGGCGGCGTCGCCTACACCAACGACCAGCGCGGCCTCGGCTCGATCACCGGCCGCGTCGGCTACACCTGGGGTCCGGGCCTGCTCTATGTGAAGGGCGGCTACGCCTACTCCGACAACAACGAGAAGGTCACTGTCGGCGGCACCCCGGCGCCCTTCGTCATCGCTGGCGATCACCGCAACGGCTACACCGTCGGCGCCGGCCTCGAATACATGTTCGCCCCGAACTGGTCGGCCAAGGCCGAGTACCAGTACTACAATTTCGGCGACGCGCACTTCATCGGAGGTCCGCTGGCGGGCTCCGGCAACTTCACCACCGACGACCACACCATCAAGGCGGGCGTCAATTACCGCTTCAACTGGGCCAACTCGGCGGTCGCGCGCTACTGAACGGTTACCAAGACCTTATCGTGATGAAGGGCCGGCATTGTTGCCGGCCCTTTTTTTTCGCTGTGCGGAACGCGCGCAACCAATTGAGCAACTTGCGAATTTTTAACCCGCTCCAAGGATACTCCGCGGCGAAAACATAAGATCATGGGTGGGGGAATTTCGATGGCGATCCGTCTTGGTGGCATTCTTGGCCCTGTCCTTGGCCGTTTCAAGCCCCGCTTCAGGATGCCGAAATGGGGCGTGCGCGGCAGCCTGTTCACGGCCTTCGCAGTGATCGCAGGCATGGGCCTCCTGATCGCCGCAGGCGCCGGCTTCGTCTTCAACCATCTCGGCAGCACCATGATGGACCTGAGCGGCCGCGACATTCCGCGCCTCTCCGCGAGCCTTCAACTCGCATCGCAAAGCGCAACGCTCGCGGCGCAGGGGCCCGGCCTCCTGGCATCGCCGTCCGACGAGGCGCTGAACGAACGCACCAAGAAGGTGCAGGAGATTCAGCAGCTCGCCATGGCCAAGCTTGGCGAGATCATCGAGCTCGGCGCCGACAAGCAGATCGCGACCGCACTGCGCGACACCGCCAAGAGCATCGACGAGGCGACCCAGAGCCTGGTGTCGGCCGCGCGCGAGCGGCTCGATACCGGCGCGCTGCACGACAAGCAGTATGAAGCGCTGCGCAAGGCGCAGCTCACCTTCGTCGGTGCGGCCGGTCCTGCCATGCTGGACGCGCAAACGCGCCTGAACGCGATTCTCGGCGCGGCGGAAGTTTCCGCCGATGATGCCACCGAAGCCGCCCGCACCGTCTCCCAGGTCGCGACCATCTCCGCCAACGGGAATCTGATGGCCGCCGACATGATGGCGGCGCTGTCGGCCAACAATAGCGACACGCTGGAGGCGATCGAGAAGGAGTTCAAGGCGACGCGCGACCGCGTCAAGTCGAACCTCGAGGACCTGCCGAACATGACCTCGATGCAGGCGGTGCGCGACACCGTACAAAAGCTGTTCGCCTTCGGCGAGGGCAAGACCGGCGTGTTCAAGATCCGCCAGAAAGAGCTCGACGCCATCGACTACGGCCAGACCATTCTAGACGAGACCCGCAAGCTCAATGTCGGCCTCGGCATCAGCGTGCAGCAGCTCGTCGAGGGCGTGCAGAAGGAGACCAACGCGTCGACCTTCCAGGCGCGGCAGGAGATCTCGCTGGCGACGACCGCGATGCTGGCGCTCGGCGCGCTGATGCTGGTCGGCTCGGCGTTGTTCGTCTGGCTCTACGTCGGCCGCAACATCCTGCGCCGGATCACAGGCCTCCAGCACGCCATGCAGCTGCTCTCGGCCGGCGATCTCGACACCGAGATCGCGCGCGCGAAGCAGAATGACGAGATCGGCACGATGACGGATACGCTTCAGGTGTTCCGCGACAGCATGATCGAAGCCCGGACCCTCGCCGGCGAGCAGGACAAGGATCGGCTCGCCAAGGCCGAGCGCGCCGAGCGCATGGAGGCGAAGATCGCCGAGTTCGAGGGCACGGTGCGCTCCGCGCTCGACAATCTCGCGCAGTCGGCCAATTCGATGCAGACGACCGCGCAGAGCATGTCGAACACCGCCGACCAGTCCAACGCGCTGGTGAACGCGGTGGCATCTGCCGCGGAGGAAACCTCGGTCAACGTGCAGACCGTGTCATCAGGCACCGAACAGCTGTCGTCCTCGATCCAGGAGATCAGCAAGCAGGTGATCACCTCCGCCGAGATCGCCAGGAAGGCCGTCGACGAAGCCGGTTCGACGGACGCCACGGTGCAGAGCCTTGCCGACAGCGCGAGCCGCATCAACGTCGTGGTCGATTTGATCCAGACCATCGCCTCGCAGACCAATCTGCTCGCCCTCAACGCCACCATCGAGGCCGCGCGCGCGGGCGAGGCCGGCCGCGGCTTCGCGGTGGTCGCCTCCGAGGTGAAGAGCCTCGCGAGCCAGACTGCCAAGGCAACGGAAGAGATCCGCACCCAGATCGCCAGCATGCAGCAGGTCACCACCTCGGCAGTCGGCGCGATCCAGGGCATCGGCCGGATCATCGGAGAGATCAACGACGTCACCACGACGATCGCCGCCGCGGTCGAGGAGCAGGGCGCGGCGACCCGCGAGATCGCCCGCAACATCCAGCATGCGGCCGGCGGCACCAGCGAGGTCTCCAGCAACATCGTCGGCGTCTCCACGGCTTCGGCGGAAGCCGGCGCAGCAGCGAACGAAGTGCTGGGCGCCTCCGACGCGCTCCGCCGCGAAGCCGACATGCTGCGCGGAGAGATCGACGCGTTCCTCAACAACATACGGGCGGCGTAAGCCGCCGCCGGCCTGTCGTGGCTCCATCCGGGTCACGGAAAAACCCTTGCGGTATGACGGCCATGCGACGGCCGCCGCGCGGCTTTTTTCGGCTGGCGCGCCGCAGCCAGTGGGTTTAAGCCGGTAGAATGAACGCAAAAACCGACACCGTGCAGTCCTCCGCCGAGGCCCTGCGCTATCCATGGGAACAGCATCCCGGCCCCGAAGAGGTCGTCGAGGTGAAGCCGGGCGTATTGTGGGCGCGGCTGAAACTGCCGTTCCGCCTCAACCACGTGAACATCTACCTGCTCGCCGACGGCGACGGCTATGCCATCGTCGACACCGGCTTCGGCAACGAGGAGACGATCGAGGCCTGGACCAAGCTGTTCGACGGGCCGCTGAAGGGCGTCAACATCACGCGCCTGATCGTGACCCATTCCCATCCCGATCATGTCGGTCTGGCCGGGTGGATCGTCGAGCGATTCAACTGCCCGCTGGTGATGTCGCAGGTCGAATATCTGCAATCGGTCTATCACCAGAACCGCGGCACGGAGGAGCGCCAGCAGGCGCAACGGCTGTTCTTCCGCCGCCACGGCATGGACGAGTCGCTCACCGAAAAACTGCTCGGCCGCGGCCAGGATTATCTCAAGCGCGTCTCGGTGCTGCCGCCGTCCTACCGCCGCATCTCGCATGGCGACGACGTCGTGATCGGCACGCGCCGCTTCAAGGTGATCACCGGCGGCGGTCACGCGCTCGACCAGGTGATGCTGTATTGCGCCGACGACAAGCTGTTCCTCTCGGCCGACCAGGTGCTGAGCAAGATCTCGCCGAACGTCAGCGTGTGGGCGGTCGAACCCGACCAGAACTCGCTCGGCGAGTATCTGGCCTCGCTCGCCAGCCTCACCACGACGCTGCCCTATGACGTGCTGGTGCTGCCGGGCCATGGCGTGCCGTTCTACGGGCTGAAGCCCCGCATCAAGCAGCTGGCCGATCACCACGAGGAGCGCTGCCGCCTGATCGCGGAAGCCTGCCGCGAGGTGCCGCAGACCTCGCGCGCCTTGGTGCCCGTCGTGTTCAACAAGCACGTGCTCGACGAACACCAGATGGGTTTTGCCGCCGGCGAGTTGGTCGCCCATGTCAACTACATGATCGTCGAGGGCCGGCTGACGGCGGAGACGAAAGACGGCGTGCTTCAATTCAGAACGAGTTGAGCGCTGACTTCAATTCAACTGATGGTGCAGAGCAACATTGCATCTCGCGCGAACTTGATCGGATCAAGTTTCAAATCGCACGATAGGGCATTTTGCCCAAATGCCCCGCAGGTCCAAATGTGGGATAGCGCATAGACATTAGAGCTGGAATAGCTCTAAGAAGATGCCGCCCTTTGGTCAGTTCCGTTGCAGGTTTGACGATGGATTACAGCCAGTTTTTCAATTCCGCCCTTGATCGCCTCCACACTGAGCGGCGCTACCGCGTGTTCGCCGATCTCGAGCGCATCGCCGGCCGGTTCCCGCATGCGCTCTGGCACTCACCCAAGGGCAAGCGCGACGTCGTGATCTGGTGCTCCAACGATTATCTCGGCATGGGCCAGCACCCGAAGGTGGTCGGCGCCATGGTCGAGACCGCGACGCGCGTCGGCACCGGCGCCGGCGGCACCCGCAACATCGCCGGCACGCATCATCCGCTGGTGCAGCTCGAGGCCGAGCTCGCCGATCTGCATGGCAAGGACGCCTCGCTGCTCTTCACGTCCGGCTACGTCTCGAACCAGACCGGCATCGCGACCATCGCGAAGCTCATTCCGAACTGTCTCATTCTCTCGGACGAGCTCAACCACAATTCGATGATCGAGGGCATCCGCCAGTCCGGCTGCGAGCGGGTCGTGTTCCGCCACAACGATCTCGCCGATCTCGAAGCGCTGTTGAAGGCTGCGGGCCCGAGCCGGCCCAAGCTGATCGCCTGCGAGAGCCTTTATTCGATGGACGGCGATATCGCTCCGCTGGCAAAAATCTGCGATCTCGCCGAGAAGTACGGCGCGATGACCTATGTCGACGAAGTCCACGCCGTCGGCATGTACGGCCCGCGCGGCGGCGGCATCGCCGAGCGCGACGGCGTGATGCATCGCATCGACATTCTCGAAGGCACGCTCGCCAAGGCGTTCGGCTGCCTCGGCGGTTACATCGCCGCCAACGGACAGATCATCGACGCCGTGCGCTCCTATGCGCCGGGCTTCATCTTCACCACCGCGCTGCCGCCGGCGATCTGCTCGGCCGCCACCGCTGCGATCAAGCATCTGAAGACGTCGAACTGGGAGCGCGAGCGCCACCAGGACCGCGCCGCCCGGGTCAAGGCGATCCTCAACGCCGCCGGCCTGCCGGTGATGTCGAGCGACACCCACATCGTGCCGCTGTTCATCGGCGATGCCGAGAAGTGCAAGCAGGCTTCCGACCTCTTGCTCGAACAGCACGGCATCTACATCCAGCCGATCAACTATCCGACGGTCGCCAAGGGCACCGAGCGCCTGCGCATCACGCCCTCGCCCTATCACGACGACGGCCTGATCGATCAGCTCGCCGAAGCCCTGCTGCAGGTATGGGACCGCCTCGGGCTGCCGCTGCGCGAGAAGTCGCTGGCGGCGGAGTAGGCGTTTTCCGTCGTCCTGACGGAAGCCAGGACGACATTGGGGCTGATGGCCTGCCGGGCACCTTAACGACAACCCCAGTTCCCGCGCCCGCACGGCATTTCGCTGTCGCCTGCCGCCGCCCAACGCGCTAGATTTACAGGGAAAATGAGATCGGGCGCTGCCAGCGCGCCCAGGGAGAAGCACGCTCGCCATGCTGCACGACTGGGGCGTGATCGCCGCCGCCTTCGGCTATATCGGCTTTCTGTTCCTGGTGGCGAGCCATGGCGACCGCCGCTCGCCGGCCGGGCGCGGCCGCGCCTCCGGGCTGATCTATCCGCTGTCGCTGGCGATCTACTGCACCTCCTGGACCTTCTTCGGCTCGGTCGGCTTCGCCACCCGCACGTCCACCGACTTCCTCGCGATCTATGTCGGCCCGATCCTGATGATCGGGCTCGGAGCCGGCGTACTCCGCCGCGTGATCCAGCTCGCGAAAGCCCACAACATCACCTCGATCGCCGACTTCATCGGCGCGCGCTATGGCAAGAGCCAGGCGGTGGCGGCGACCGTCGCGCTGATCGCGATCATCGGCTCGGTGCCCTATATCGCGCTCCAGCTCAAGGCGGTCGCCTCCTCGCTCGAAACCATCCTGGGCGAAGACCAGGCCTTCTCTCACATCCCCATCGTCGGCGACATGGCGCTGATGGTGACGCTGGCGATGGCGGCCTTCGCGGTGCTGTTCGGCACGCGGCAGACCGACGCCACCGAGCATCAGCACGGCCTGATGCTGGCGGTCGCAACCGAATCCATCATCAAGCTGGTCGCCTTCCTCACCGCCGGCATCTTCGTCACGTTCTGGATGTTCTCGCCGCACGAACTGATCGAGCGCGCCATGAAGACCCCGGAGGCGGTGCGCGCCATCAACTATTCGCCGTCGATCGGCAACTTCCTGACCATGACGCTGCTGTCGCTGTGCGCGATCATGCTGCTGCCGCGCCAGTTCCACGTCAGCGTGGTGGAGAATTCCTCGGACGCCGAGGTCGGCCGCGCGCGCTGGTTGTTTCCGCTCTACCTCGTCGCCATCAATCTGTTCGTGATCCCGATCGCGCTCGCCGGCCTCATCAGCTTCCCGTTCGGCACCGCCGATCCTGACATGTACGTGCTGGCGCTGCCGATGGAAGGCGGCGCGAATCTGCTCAGCGTCGCCGTCTTCGTCGGCGGCCTGTCGGCGGCGACCGCGATGGTAATCGTCGAATGCGTCGCGCTCTCCATCATGGTCTCGAACGACCTCGTGATGCCGCTGGTGCTGCAACGACGGCCGGAAGGACGCACCGGCGGCGCCGATTTCAGCGACTTCCTGTTGCGCTCGCGCCGGCTCGCGATCTTCGCCATCATGGTGATGGCCTACTTCTACTACCGCGCGCTCGGCAACACCCAGCTCGCGGCAATCGGCCTGCTGTCTTTTGCCGCCATCGCCCAGCTTGCACCAAGCTTCTTCGGCGGGCTGCTGTGGCGGCGCGCGACCGCGCGCGGCGCCATCGGCGGCATGCTGGTCGGATTCGCGGTGTGGCTCTACACGCTGTTCATCCCGAGCTTCATGGATTCCTCGACTTCGGGCATCCTGCTGCTCCAGCACGGACCGTTCGGGATCGAGGCGCTGCGGCCGCAGGCGCTGTTCGGCGCCGACCTGCCGCCACTGATGCACGGCGTCATCTGGTCGCTGTCGCTCAACATCCTCACCTATGTGCTGCTGTCGCTGGCGCGCCGGCCGTCTTCGATCGAGCTGGTGCAGGCCGATCTGTTCGTGCCCAACACGCTGGCGCCGATCTCGCCGAACTTCCGCCGCTGGCGCACCACCGTCACGGTGCAGGACATCCAGACCACGGTGGCGCAATATCTCGGGCCGGACCGCGCGCGGCATTCGTTCGAGGCATTCACCGCGCGGCGCAATGTGCGGCTGGAGCACGGGGCACCCGCCGATTTCGAGCTGTTGCAGCACGCCGAGCACCTGATCGCCTCCTCGATCGGCGCAGCCTCCTCGCGGCTCGTGATGTCGCTGCTGCTGCGCAAGCGGACGGTCTCCGCCAAGGCTGCACTCAAGCTGCTCGACGATTCCCATGCGGCGCTGCATTTCAACCGCGAGATCCTCCAGACCGCGCTCAACCATGTGCGTCAGGGCATCGCGGTGTTCGATGCCGATCTGCAACTGATCTGCTCCAACCGGCAGTTCGGCGATCTCCTCAACGTTCCCCCGCATTTCATCCAGTTCGGCACGCCGTTGCGTGAAATCCTCGAATTCATGGGCGTGAGCGAGCCGAACGATCCGGTCGAGCGCGAGGCCATGCTGGAACGCCGGCTCGCAGCTTACACCACCGACAGCGAGCCTTATCTGGAGCGCCTGCCCGATCGCCACATGGTGATCGAGATTTTGACCAACCGCATGCCCGGCGGCGGCTTCGTCATCACCTTCACCGACGTCACCCCCACCTTCGAGGCGGCCGCAGCGCTGGAGCGCGCCAATGCAACGCTGGAAAAGCGGGTGCGCGACCGTACCGAGGAGCTGACCCGGCTGAATTCCGAGCTGGCTCAGGCCAAGAGCGCGGCCGAAGACGCCAGCATCTCCAAGACGCGGTTCCTTGCCGCCGCCAGCCACGACATTCTCCAACCGCTGAACGCGGCGCGGCTCTATGTCACGAGCCTGGTCGAGCGCCAGCACAGCGGCGAGGAGACGCGGCTGGTCGAGAACATCGACGAATCGCTGCAGGCGATCGAGGAGATCCTCGGCGCGCTGCTCGACATCTCCCGGCTCGATGCCGGCGCGATGACGACCTCGATCTCGAGCTTCAAGATGGCCGATCTGATGCGTTCGCTGGAGATCGAATTTGCGCCGATCGCACGCGCCAAGAATTTGGAGCTCGCCTTCGTGCCCTGCTCGCTGCCGGTCGAGTCTGACCGCTTGCTGCTGCGGCGCCTGCTTCAGAACCTGATCTCCAACGCGATCAAATACACACCGCGCGGCCGCGTGCTGGTCGGCTGCCGCCGCCAAGGCCCCTCGCTCAAGATCTGCGTCTACGACACCGGCGTCGGCATCCCGCCGGTCAAGCGCAGCGAGATCTTCAAGGAGTTCCACCGCCTCGAGCAAGGCGCGCGGATCGCGCGCGGCCTCGGGCTCGGGCTGTCGATCGTCGAGCGGTTGGCACGGGTGCTCAATCACGGCATCGCCATCGACTCCAATGTCGGCGGCGGTTCGGTGTTTTCCGTGACGGTGCCGACGGCGAAGGCGATCACCCACACCGCCGCGGTGACGAGCGCGACGCCGCTGGCGCGCGCGCCGATCTCGGGCGCCCTCATTGTCTGCATCGAGAACGACGCGGCGATCCTCGACGGCATGCGCACGCTGCTGAAGGCGTGGGACGCCGAGGTGATCGCGGTCGCCGATCCCGAAGGCGCGATCGCCGCGATCGAAACTGCCGGCGGCCGCGTCACCGGCCTGCTGGTCGATTATCATCTCGACCGCGGCAACGGCATCGCCGCGATCCGCGACATCCGCCGCCGCTTCGGCGACGGCATCCCCGCAATCCTGATCACCGCCGACCGCAGCCCCGCCGTGCAAATGGCTGCGCGCGAGGAAAAGGTCGCGGTGCTCAACAAGCCGGTGAAGCCGGCATCGCTGCGCGCCCTGCTCGGCCAGTGGCGCACCCAGCAGATGGTCGCGGCGGAGTGACACGCCGCACTCACGGCGCGAGCCGCGTGAAGACGTAATCGCGGCTCCTGACGCGGGCTTCGTGGCAGGCAAAGCAGGTGCGATGCTGGGCCTCGTCGACCGGCTTGCCGTTGACGAAGCGGCCAAAACCCCAGCCGCCGGTCGAGGCATATTTTCTGGAATCCTTCACCATCACCTGGACGGTGGTGGGCTCTCCGGGAATCCTCGCGGACGAAAATTCGGGCGACTGTTTCCGCTTCCAGGCGCGTTTGACCAGAATGGTGCCGTCCGGGAACGGAAGCTTGTTGTCTTGATAAGCGTCGATCGCAGTCTTGTTGCCGACGATGGCACGCAGCTCGTCCAAGGGAGCCGCCTCCTCGGCCGGCGCGATCAGCTGCCACTGCTTGTAGCCGGGCGGGACAGCGAAGATCGGCGAGGCATCCGCCTGTTCCTCCGCGAAAGCGATCGTGACCAGATACGGCACGCATGTCAGGACAACGACAAGGAGGAGCACAGCCAGCACGATCATTGTCGTGTAGGACGGAAATTTGGTCTTTTCAGATTTCATCGTCATGACGCTTCATCAAGCTGAGATCACGTGTGAGACCTCGGCCCAGCCGCGCTGGACCGAGGTGTCGAGCAAAATCCTCAGGCGCCGCCGTCGGCATCGATGACGGCCTTGGCAAAGGCTTGTGGAGCTTCCTGCGGCAGATTGTGGCCGATGCCGCCGGTGACCAGACGATAGTCGTACCGACCGGAGAATCTCTTGGCATAGGCGCTCGCGTCGGGATGCGGCGCGCCGTTGGCATCGCCTTCCATCGTGATCGTCGGCACATCAATGACGGGAGCCGCCGCGAGCTTCTTTTCGAGTTGCTCGTATTTCGCTTCGCCCTGGGCGAGCCCGAGCCGCCAGCGGTAATTGTGGATCGTGATCGCGACATGATCCTTGTTGTCGAGCGCGGCCGCGCTGCGGTCGAAGGTGGCGTCGTCGAACTTCCACTGCGGCGAAGCGAGCTTCCAGATCAGTTTTGCGAAATCATGCGTGTACTTCTCGTATCCGGCGCGGCCGCGCTCGGTCGCGAAATAGAACTGGTACCACCATTGCAGCTCGGCCGACGGCGGCAGCGGCGCGTTGCCCGCGGCCTGGCTGGAGATCAGATAGCCGCTGACCGACACCAGCGCGCGGCAACGCTCCGGCCACAGCGCGGCGATGATATCGGCGGTGCGCGCGCCCCAGTCGAAACCGGCGACGACCGCCTTCTTGATGTCGAGCTTGTCCATCAGCGCAATGATGTCGACGGCCATGGCGGCGGGCTCGCCATTGCGGGGCGTCTCGCCAGAGAGGAAGTGCGTCGAGCCGTAACCGCGCAGATAAGGGATGATGACGCGATAGCCGGCCTTTGCCAGGATCGGCGCGACATCGACGAAGGCGTGAATGTCGTAAGGCCAGCCGTGCAGCAGGATCGCGACGGGACCGTTCGCAGGACCGGCCTCCGCGTAGCCGACGTTGAGGACGCCGGCATCGATCTGCTTGATCGCGCCGAACGACGCATTCGTCGCGGAGGAGCGCGGCGCTTCCGATTCGGCGCGGGCGAGGCCGATCACGCCAAGGCCGGCGGCGACGGTTCCCGCGGCGACGCCGAAAAACTGGCGCCGGTGCTGGTCAATGATCTGTTTCATGATGTTGCTACCTTGTTGATGGTTGGTTGGTGTTGGTGCGTCAGATCAGCGCGACCGTGACGTCGATGTTGCCGCGAACGGCCTTGGAATAGGGGCAGGTCTGGTGCGCCTCATCGATGAGGCCGCGCGCGATCTCGCGATCGAGACCGGGAAGGCTGACATCGAGGCGTGCCCTGAGCGAATAGGCGCCCTCCTCCAGCACGAGGTCGATCTCCGCGTCGATCGCGCATTTCCTTGGAAGCTGGATCTTCCGCTTGCGGGCCGCGATCTCCATCGCGCCCTCGAAGCAGGCCGACCAGCCGGCCGCGAACAATTGCTCGGGATTGGTGCCGCTGCCCGCGCCGCCCGGCGGCGACAGCTTGACGTCCAGGCGGCCGTCGGAACTGCGCGACATGCCGTCCTGTCGCCCGCCGCTGGTGTGGGTCCGGGCCGTGTAGAGCAATTTTGCCGCTTGGGTCATCGAGGTCTCCTTGCCGTCGCACAACTGACTAGCAGCGGCGGCCTCAGGACACCCGTTTGGACTTGTGAGAAGTTGTGAGGTCTCGGCTCGCACCCCTCGCAAGGCCTGCATCCGCGGTCTGATGCCGATGCAGGGACGGCCTTGCCGGATCGCGATCATCTGGCTATCCGGTTCATTCGAAGGATCAGGATTCCGCCATGACCGAGCCGGCCGGCACCGCAACGGGAACCCTGTCGTTTGGACCATTCACCGTGACGCCGCATGAAAGACTCGTGATGCGCGATGGCGTCGCGCTGCCGCTCGGTGCAAAGGCCTTCGACACGCTGATCGCGCTGATGTCGCGGCCGAACGAGGTCGTCAGCAAGTTTGATCTGATGGCGCTGGTGTGGCCCGGCATCACGGTCGAGGAAGCCAATCTGCGCTTTCACGTCGCGGCGCTTCGCAAGGTCCTTGGCGACGGCAAGGACGGCACCCGCTACATCGCCACACTCTCCGGCCGCGGCTATTGCTTCGTAGCGCCGATCTCGCGGGTGGAACTCCCGGCACAGCGGCGCGCCGCACGGCGAACGGAATTGCCGCCGGTCAAACTGCCGAACCGGCTGCAACGGATGGTCGGGCGCGACGATGAAGTCGCCGCCGTCTCCGACAGGCTGATCGGCTCGCGCTTCGTCACGATTGTCGGCCCGGGCGGCGTCGGCAAGACTGCCGTTGCGGTTGCGATCGCTCACGACCTGCTCGAAACATTCTCCGACGCCGCGCACTTTGTTGATCTTGCCGCACTGAGCGATCCCGATCTCGTGATCACCTCGATCCTGCTGATGCTCGGCCTGCCGGCGCAAACCGACGATCCCCTGCCCGCGCTGCTCGCCCATCTCCGGGACAAGCGGATGCTGCTGATCCTCGACAATTGCGAACACGTCGTCGCAGCCGCAGCGCCGCTGGCCGCCGAGATCTTCCACGCCGCACCGCATATCCATATCCTGGCGACGAGCCGCGAAGCGCTGCGCGTCGAGGGCGAGCAGGTCTATCGATTGGCCCCGCTTGCCGTTCCGCCCGACAATCCCGGACTGACGGCGGCCGCGGCG
Organism: Bradyrhizobium sp. 132; assembly: GCF_023074185.1. Lineage (GTDB taxonomy): Bacteria > Pseudomonadota > Alphaproteobacteria > Rhizobiales > Xanthobacteraceae > Bradyrhizobium. The sequence continues at coordinate 271,346 of NZ_JADPKY010000078.1, forward strand.
CAGACCTATCCCGCGCTTCAGCTCTTCCTCGAACGTGCCACGGCCGGCGGCGCGCAGATTGCGCTCGACGATGCCAACGCCGCAATCGTCGCCGGCATCTGCCGCAAGCTCGACGGCATGGCGCTGGCGATCGAACTCGCCGCCGGCCGGGTCGAAGCCTACGGCCTGGAGCAGACCGCGACGCTGCTCGACGAGCGCCTCAATCTGCTCTGGCAGGGCCAGCGCACGGCGCCGCCACGACAGAAGACATTGCAGGCGACGCTGGCCTGGAGCTATGGGCTCCTGTCCGACATCGAGCGCCTGGTGCTGCGCCGGCTCGCGGTCTTCGCCGGTCACTTCACCATCGACGCCGCACTGGAGATCGTGCCGGACCAACGGGTCGACCGCTCCCGCCTGTTCGACGCCATCGACGGCCTCGTGGCCAAGTCAATGGTCGCGCCGCGGCCGATCGGCGCCATGATGCGCTATCGTCTGCTCGACACGACGCGCGCCTATCTGCGCGATGTCGGGCCTGATGACGCATCGCTCGCCGCCCGCCACGCAACCTACTACCGGCGATGGCTGGAGCAGGCCGGTAGGACATGGGCCACGGTGCCGAGCGCCGACGAGCGCGCGATCCATTTCTCCGCGCTTCACAACGTCCGCGCCGCGCTGGACTGGTGTTTTGGCGTGAACGGCCATGCCGGCATCGGCGTTACACTCGCTGCTGCGGCGGCTCCCATCTTTCTCGCCATGTCGCTGCTGATCGAATGCCGGCGCTGGTCTGAACGGGCGCTGCTTGCAATCGATCCGTCCTCGCGTGGCAGTGCCGAGGAAATGCACATCCAGGCCGCGCTCGGACTGACCTTGATGTTCACGCGCGGCGGCAGCGAAGCGGCGCGTGCCGCCTTGAGCCGGAGCCTTGCGATCGCCGAGGCCCGCGGCGACGCGCCGAACCAGCTCCAGCTGCTCGGCCGCGTGCATATCTTCCACGAGCGGATGGGACAGTTCGACACCGCGCTCGGCTATGCGCAGCAAAGCCTCACGGTCGCCGAGACACTCGGCGAAGCCGCCTCGCTCGCCCTCGCCCATTCGCTGCTGGGTGTCTCCTTGCATCTGGCCGGCGAGCATCGCGACGCGTTGACCATGCTGAAGGCCGCTTGGCACGGGCCGGGCACGGAACGGATCAGCACCGTCTATGGCTTCGATCACCGCAACCGGGCCGGCATCTCGCTCGCGCGAGAGTTTTGGTTGCAGGGCCGCCCCGCCGATGCGTTGCAACTGGCCCGGCAGACGGTCATCGAAGCCGCGCAGATGGACCACCCGATCACGCTCTGCATCGCGTTGATCTGGGCGGTCTCGATTGATCTCTGGAGCGGAGATCTCGATGGCGCGGAAGAGAACATCGACCGCTTCATCGCCCATGCCGAATCGCGCTCGATGGGCCCTTATCTTGCGGTCGGCCGCGGCGTCAAAGGCGAGCTGGCGATCCGGCGCGGCGACGCAGCTAGCGGCGTCGAGACGATCGAGGCGTGCCTGCGCGAGCTCCACGGTGCCGGCTACGAGCTGCTCACCACGACGTTCAACATCGCGCTTGTGAACGGTCTTCTGGCGCTCGAGCAAGTCGAACAAGGTGCGCGCCTGCTCGACGATGCGATCAGCCTCGTCGATCAGAGCGGCGATCATCTGTACATGCCCGAGCTGCTGCGCATGAAGGGCAGGGTTCTCCTGGCCCGCCCGCAGCCCGATGCCGATCAGGCAGAAGCCCACTTCGTGCAATCACTGGAATTGAGTCGTCGCAAAGGCGCCAAAGCCTGGGAGCTGCGGGCCGCGATCGATCTTGCCGGATTCCTTGCCGAACGCGACCGGCGCGAGGAAGCGAAACGATTGCTTCAATCGGCGCTCGAAGGTTTTGTCGAGGGATCGGAGACTGCGGATATCAAAATAGCCAACGCTTTGCTGCAGACATTATAGGGCGCACCGCATCGTCATTGCGAGCAAGGGGCGGCATCGCCATCCTCCAATGCACATTGAACTCGCAGACACGCCTTCGAACTCGCAGACACGCCTTCGCGTCCTCGCGGCGCATTTCGCCCGAGCTTTGCTTCGTCGCTCCACCCTCTGGTCCAGGAGGGCGCAGGGAAGGCCGGGTGCCGGCTGGCACCCGCGGTCCGCTGCGCGAAAGTGTAGCGCAAGGAAACCGCACAGCAGCATACAGGTGTAGCCAAATCACTCGGCCTTCCCTGCGCAGTGGCTTTACGGCGTATGCCGTGCTCTCCCGGGA